>NZ_JADCNB010000009.1:0-120211 GCF_014982455.1 Serratia sp. X3 | reverse complement strand
GCCTGGCGGCAATAGCGCGGTGGTCCCACCTGACCCCATGCCGAACTCAGAAGTGAAACGCCGTAGCGCCGATGGTAGTGTGGGGTCTCCCCATGCGAGAGTAGGACACTGCCAGGCATCAAATAAAGCCGAAAGCCCTGAACTGAGGTTCAGGGCTTTTTGCTGTGCGTAAAACGTAAAAAAGCGCAGCTACGCTGCGCCTTTCAACCACTCGACAATAAAGTCGGCGATGCTTTCCGGTTGATAGAGATCCAGCTGCTTAGCCGAAATGGATAGCGGTCGATCGCTGGCTACCGCGACGACAAACTGATCCAGCATATCTTCCAACGGCCTACCGATCTCGGCCCGATAAAGCAGGATCTTGCTGACCGGCTCATGTTTGAACCCTTCCACCAGAATCAAGTCGACCTTATCGGCGTCAAAGCGCCCAGCCAGATAGCGCAGATCCAAAGGTCGTTGCTCCGGCGTTTCGGTCATTAATGCCCAGCGGCGATCGCTGGCGACCAGTGTTTGCTCGGCGCCTGCTTTACGCAGCTCATAGCTGTCTTTACCCGGCGTATCCACATCCATGTCGTGATGCGTATGTTTGATCAGTCCAATCCTTACCTGGCGTTGTTTCAGCAACGGGATTAGCTGTTTGAGCAGGGTCGTTTTCCCCGTTCCGCTGTAGGCGCCGATGGCCAGCAAGGGAGGCAATGAACGATTCATTTTTTGAGCTCTCGCGTTTGTTGCCAATTCAGGCAGTCAGCCGGCGTATTCAGGTTATGAAATGCCGTTTGCCGCCCGCTGAACACTACGCGTTGTGCGCCAATTTGATGCAAGAACAGCATCAGTTTGCGTTCACCGCGCGCCAGATAGTCGGCCAGCTGCGGCGCTATTTGGTTATGCAGTAACGCCAGCGTGGGATGATCTCGTTCACCATCGCTGGCAAAGGCCGCCTGCGCCGCGCCTTTTTGCTGCCATAGCTGAGCGACTAAGTCGGCGGGAAAGTCAGGGACATCACAAGGGACGAAGACCACCCATTCGCTGGGAGCCTGTTTGAGCCCGGCCAGCATGCCGGCCAGCGGCCCGGCGAAATTGGGCGTCAGATCGCCAATCACCGGCAAACCGCTCGCCTGGTAACGTGCCTGATTGCGATTGGCGCTGATGGCGACGGAAGCCACCTGCGGGCGTAACCGAGCCAATACGTGTTGATAGAGTGCGATCCCGCCAATCGACACCAGGCCTTTGTCTTCACCGCCCATGCGCGTGGCCCGCCCGCCGGCCAAAATGACGCCGCTGATTTCTTTATGCATCTCGTTTATCCCGCCTTGTCGATGCGCTGATTGTAGCGCTAAAGCCGGCGTGACATCAGGATTTACCTTTATTGACAAGCCGGTTCTTTCACTGCGTGGGTAAGCCTGTTACTTTGTGAGTTTATTCATGCTATTGGACGATATTGAGATGAAAACGCATCGCGTAAACGAGTTGATCGGGCTGTTGCACCCGGCCTGGCAGGAAGATCCCGATCTCAATTTGATGCAGTTTTTGCAAAAGCTGGCGAAGGAAGCGGGCTTCCAGGGCGAGTTGTCCGAGTTGAGCGACGATATTCTCATTTACCATCTGAAAATGCGCGGTAGCGCCGGCACGGATCAGATCCCGGGCCTGAAGAAAGATTACGAAGAAGATTTTAAAACGGCGCTGCTGCGCGCTCGTGGCGTTATCAAGGACTGATCCTCGTGCGGTGCGAGAAAGCATAGCGCGTGAAATGCGCCATTAATGCTACTATTTCTCATTCCCGGCACCGTGCTGTCAGCGATCAAACGAACGTTATGAATAACTCTGCTTTTAATTTCGAAACCCTGTCGCCCGATTTGATTATGGACGCGCTAGAAGGAGTTGGCCTGCGCGTCGATTCCGGCCTGACGGCGCTGAACAGCTACGAGAACCGCGTCTATCAGTTTATGGACGAGGATCGCCGGCGTTATGTGGTGAAGTTTTACCGCCCGGAGCGCTGGAGCGCCGCACAAATCGGTGAGGAACATCAGTTCGCTCTGGATCTGGCCGGCGCGGAGATCCCGGCGGTGGCGCCGTTGGCGCTGCAAGGTGCTACGCTGCATACGCACGGCGGCTTTTTCTTTGCCCTGTTCCCCAGCGTGGGGGGCCGGCAATACGAAATAGACAATCTGGATCAGCTGGAATGGGTAGGCCGTTTTCTGGGGCGTATCCATCAGGTCGGCGGCGAGCGTTTGTTTGCCGAGCGCCCAACCATGGGGATTGAAGAGTATCTTGTCGCCCCGCGTCAGGCGCTGGCCGATTGCGAGCTGTTGCCGGCAGCTCAGCGTGATGCCTTCCTGCAGGCGACGGATAACCTGATTGCGGCGATCAAGCGACACTGGCATCTGAACTGGCAGCCGCGGCGTTTGCACGGTGATTGCCATCCGGGCAATATTCTGTGGCGCGATGGCCCGCTGTTCGTCGATCTTGATGACGCGCGCAACGGCCCTGCGGTTCAGGATCTGTGGATGCTGTTGCACGGCGAACGTCGCGACCAACTGATGCAGCTGGACGTTTTGCTGGAGGCGTACGGCGAATTTGCCGAGTTCGATCAGCGCGAGCTGGCGTTAATTGAGCCACTGCGGGCGATGCGCATGGTGTATTACCTGGCCTGGGTCGCTCGCCGTTGGCAGGATCCGGCCTTCCCTAAGAGTTTTCCGTGGATGGCGGAGTCTGATTTCTGGTTATCTCAGACTGCGGCGTTTAATGAACAGGTTAAGCTGTTGCAGGAGCCTCCTCTGCAGCTGACGCCAATGTATTGAAGCTTTAACACAATGGAGAGTTTAGTCTTATGAAAAAAATATGGTTGGCGCTCGTTGGCATGGTGATGGCATTCAGCGCCTCGGCGGCACAGTTTAGCGATGGCACTCAGTACGTGACCCTGGACAAGCCGGTGACCGGTGAGCCGCAGGTGTTGGAGTTCTTCTCCTTTTACTGCCCACACTGCTACCAGTTTGAGCAGGTCTATCACGTGTCCGAGAACGTGAAAAAAGCGTTGCCTGCCGGCACCAAAATGACCAAGTACCACGTGGAGTTCCTGGGGCCGTTGGGCAAACAGCTGACTCAGGCGTGGGCGGTCGCGATGGCGCTGGGCGTGGAAGACAAAGTAAGCCCGCTGATGTTTGAAGCGGTGCAGAAAACCCAGACCGTGCAAACGCCGGACGATATCCGTAACGTCTTCGTGAAAGCGGGCGTAACCGCCGCGGATTATGACGCGGCCTGGAACAGCTTCGTGGTGAAATCTCTGGTGGTTCAACAGGAGAAAGCCGCAGAAGATCTGCAGCTGCGCGGTGTGCCGGCGGTATTCGTCAACGGCAAATACATGGTTAAAAACGATGGCCTGGACACCAGTTCGATGGACGCTTACGTGAAGCAGTTCGCCGATGTGGTTAAATTCCTCAGCCAGCAGAAATAAGCCTGATTCAACATGAAAAACGCCGGCATCGCCGGCGTTTTTTTATCCGTATTGCCGCTTCAATTTATCCAGCAACCGGTCTTTTTCCTGCCACAGCGTATTCAGCCACAGCTGGAAGCGCCGCTTGAACTGTTTGTCGTTGAAATAATCACCGTGCAGGGTTTCATCGATCGGCAGCGTCTCTATTCTCACCACGATACGCGTCAGGCGGCCGCACAGCATATCCAGAAAGGGCCGCTGGTTATTTTCCGGATAAAGCAGGGTGACGTTCAACACTTTGTCGAACTGATTGCCCAGCGCGCTAAGGGTAAACGCGATGCCGGCGGCTTTGGGCGCCAGCAAATTGCGATAAGGTGAATTGCTTTTAATTTTCTTGGCTTCGGTGAAGCGTGAGCCTTCGACGAAATTGACGATGGTGGTTGGGCGCTGGCGGAATTTTTCGCAGGAACGGCGCGTCGTTTCGATATCCTTGCCGCGTTTTTCCGGGTGCTTGAGCAAATAGGCGCGGGAGTAACGCTTCATAAATGGCATGTCCAGCGCCCAGCAGGCCAGGCCGACAAACGGCACCCAGGCGAGCTGCTGTTTGAGGAAATACTTATTCATTGGAATATGATTTCTGAACAGCACGCATAACACGACAATGTCTGACCAACTTTCGTGGTTGCTGATCAGCAGATACCAGTTTTTGCGATCCAACCCTTCCAGCCCTTCAATATCCCAACGCAATTGCCCGTTAATGCGCAATAACAGCGCCAGCCCTTGGCACCAACACCACATCATGAAATCGGCGAAAGCCGAGATATATCGCCAAACGGCGGGAATGGGCACCACGAGTTTCACGATGCCGGCCAGCGTGATGGGGATGGAGCATAACACCGTCACCAGAATGGTAAGTATGACGGAAATGATAAAGATAACAGGCGTTAACAATCTTGGCATGATTATGGGCTGACGGTTGGTGGGTACATCGTTGCATGCCAAAGCGCATGAACAAAAACGCATTTTAACAGAAATCGTCGGGGTAAAGCGCCGCTAAAAATCACTGTTTTTCGTCTCATCGGATAACCATTTGCTGAGTTTTCGTGCAACTTGTCCAGCTTGTGCTATGGTAATTGAGGCGCCGAATTTGATTAATAGTGCGATTAAAATCCGGCGAAAGTTATATCCACAAATCCAATAAAAGCCAATAATAAAGCGTCGCCGGAATTCGTTCTTTTAACGCGGTGATTTAAATAGGAATTTTATTCGCCGTTATAACGATAATCGCAGCGTTATAATTCGGTCTCTTTTCTATGCACAAAGTTATCCACAGGTAAGATCTTGCGGATCCTCGCGCACAATCACATCATTTTCGTCCGCAATGCACGCTAAGGTTCGTCTCCGGCGGCCAGCTATGGCATGCTTACCCCTATGTCCGATCACGATAAAGAAACGCTATGGCCCAGATTGCAGAAAACCCACTAATCCTGGTTGACGGTTCCTCTTACCTCTACCGCGCTTATCACGCCTTCCCGCCGCTGACCAACTCGGCGGGCGAGCCGACAGGCGCGATGTACGGCGTGCTGAATATGCTGCGCAGCCTGCTGTTGCAGTATCAACCGAGCCACGTTGCCGTGGTGTTTGATGCCAAAGGGAAGACCTTCCGCGATGATCTGTTCGCTGAATACAAGTCGCACCGGCCGCCTATGCCGGACGATCTGCGCGCGCAGATCGAGCCGCTGCACAACATGGTCAAGGCGATGGGCCTGCCGCTGTTGGTGACGCCCGGCGTAGAGGCGGATGACGTCATCGGTACGCTGGCGCTGGAGGCAGAAAAGGCCGGCCACGCGGTGCTGATCAGCACCGGCGACAAAGACATGGCGCAGCTGGTGACGCCGAACGTCACCTTGATCAACACCATGAACAACACGATCCTCGGCCCGCAGGAAGTGTGCGACAAATACGGCATTCCGCCGGAGCTGATCATCGACTTCCTGGCGCTGATGGGCGATTCATCGGACAACATTCCCGGCGTGCCGGGCGTGGGCGAGAAAACCGCCCAGGCGTTGCTGCAGGGTATCGGCGGGCTGGATGCGCTGTACGGCAATCTGGATAACATCGCCACGCTGAGTTTCCGCGGCGCCAAAACCATGGCGGCCAAGCTGGAACAGAATAAAGAGGTCGCGTACCTCTCCTATAAGCTGGCGACGATCAAAACCGACGTCGAGCTGGATCTGACCTGTGCGGACCTGACGGTCTCCGCGCCGGATGTCGACACGCTGCAACAGCTGTTCAAACAGTACGAGTTCAAACGCTGGCTGGCGGACGTAGAAGCCGGCGTCTGGTTGGAAAACAAGAAAGGCGCGGGCGCGAAAGCTGTCGGCACCGCCAAACCAGCCGTAGCCGCGGAAGCGCCGAAAGCGCTGGCGGAGGCCAAGCTGTCTCAGGACGGTTATGTCACCATCCTGGACGAAGCGACCTTTACCGACTGGCTGGCGCGGTTGAAAAAGGCCGACGTGTTTGCCTTCGATACCGAAACCGACGGTCTGGATACCCTGACCGCCAACCTGATCGGCCTGTCCTTCGCGATCGCGCCGGGCGAAGCGGCTTATTTGCCGGTGGCGCACGATTACCTGGATGCGCCGGCGCAGCTGGATCGCGCTTATGTGCTGGAGGCGCTCAAGCCGCTGCTGGAAGACGAGAAAGCGCTCAAGGTCGGGCAAAACCTGAAGTTCGATATGAGCCTGCTGGCGCGTTACGGCATCGAGATGCGCGGCATCGCCTACGACACCATGCTGGAGTCCTATGTGCTGGACAGCGTCGGCGGCCGTCATGATATGGACAGCCTGGCCGATCGTTATCTTGGCCACAAGACCATCACCTTCGAAGAGATCGCCGGCAAGGGCAAGAACCAGCTGACGTTCAATCAGATCGCGCTGGAGCAGGCGGCGCCATACGCTGCCGAAGACGCCGATGTCACGCTGCAGCTGCATCTGGCGATGTGGCCGCAGCTGAAACAGAGCGCGGAACTGCTGACGGTGTTCAATGAGATTGAAATGCCGCTGCTGCCGGTGCTGTCGCATATCGAACGCACCGGGGTGCTGATCGATCCGGCCATTTTATCGGCCCACTCCCAGGAGTTGGCCAAGCGTCTGGCAGAGTTGGAGGCGCAGGCCCACGAGCTGGCGGAAGAGCCGTTCAACCTGGCGTCGACCAAGCAGCTGCAGGCGATCCTGTACGAAAAACAAAAGCTGCCGGTGCTGAAGAAAACCCCGGGCGGGGCGCCGTCCACCAACGAAGAGGTGCTGGCCGAGCTGGCGCTGGACTACCCGCTGCCGAAGGTGATCCTGGAATACCGCGGCCTGGCGAAGCTGAAGACCACCTATACCGACAAGCTGCCGCTGATGATCAATCCGGTCAGCGGCCGGGTGCATACCTCGTACCATCAGGCGGTGACCGCCACCGGCCGTCTCTCCTCGAGCGATCCGAACCTGCAGAACATCCCGGTGCGCAACGAAGAAGGGCGGCGCATTCGCCAGGCCTTTATTGCGCCGGAAGGCTACCGCATTGTCGCGGCCGACTACTCGCAGATCGAACTGCGCATCATGGCGCATCTGTCTCAGGATGAAGGGCTGCTGAAGGCCTTCGCCGAAGGGAAAGACATTCACCGCGCCACGGCGTCGGAAGTTTTCGGCGTGCCGTTGGATAAAGTGACCGGCGAGCAGCGCCGCAGCGCCAAGGCGATTAACTTTGGTTTGATTTACGGTATGAGCGCCTTCGGCCTGGCGCGTCAGCTGGGGATCCCGCGTGGGGAAGCCCAGCGCTATATGGATCTCTACTTCGAACGTTACCCGGGCGTGCTGGATTACATGGAGCGCACCCGTCAGCAGGCTTCCGAGCAGGGCTATGTCAGCACGCTGGACGGCCGCCGTCTGTATCTGCCGGACGTACGCTCCAGCAACGCCATGCGCCGCAAGGCGGCCGAGCGCGCCGCCATCAACGCCCCGATGCAGGGCACGGCGGCCGATATCATCAAGCGTGCGATGATCGAGGTCGACGCCTGGCTGCAAGGGCCGGAGAAACCGTTGGTGCGCGCGATCATGCAGGTGCACGATGAATTGGTGTTCGAGGTGCACGAGTCGGTGATCGACGAAGCCAGCCAACGTATCCGCCAACTGATGGAAGGCAGCATGACGCTGGCGGTGCCGCTGAAGGTCGATGTGGGCGTCGGCATGAACTGGGATGAAGCGCACTGATCGCCGGGTTATCACCGTATGCGCTAACTGGCGAGAAGCTAAGCACTTTTCGTAATTAAGCTACAAGATGCGGCGATAGTTTCCTCAACTTCGCCGTTCTTGCGTCTCAAATTGTGTAAGTAAACTACAAAAAATTCTTTTGCCCTGCGAAAAAATGATGTAGAGTTACAGGCGTAGGGTACAGAGGTAAGATGTTCTATCTTTCAGACCTTTTACTTCACGTAATCGGATTTGGCTGAATATTTAGCCGCCCCAGTCAGTATTGACTGGGGCGTTTTTTATTGTAAAAACAGCAGCAAACCATACGTTTTTCCTATCGCTCGGCCCCGCTTTTCATTTCAGCTTCCGCTCCCTCAATCCGCGTAATTCGGCGAGACAAGCCCGTTTTGGCGATAAGTCTTTATGATGGCTTTATTTCAAAAATGTAATTAGATAACGAAAAATCCCGCCAGCGGCCGATCTGCGGGCATAAAAAAGCCGATGCGGCGAGGCATCGGCTCAAACGTGCGATCAGGGCTTATTCGCCGATGTCCTCTTCCGGTAGCACTTCCGGCGGGATCTCGTTAAACCAGGTGTCCAGTTTCTGGCGCAGCTTGTCGACGCCGATCTTTTTCAGCGAGGAAAAGGCTTCGACCTGGATATCCCCCATAAACGGCAGCACCGCTTCACGCACCATGTTGAGCTGCGCCTTGCGTGCGCCGGAGGCCAGCTTGTCGGCCTTGGTCAGCAACACCAGCACCGGCGTGCCGACGTCGACCGCCCACTGGATCATCTGCTGGTCGAGATCTTTCAGCGGATGGCGGATATCCATCAGCACCACCAGCCCTTTCAGGCTGTTGCGCATCTGCAGGTATTCGCCCAGCGCGCGTTGCCATTTGCGCTTCATTTCTTCCGGCACTTCGGCGTAGCCATAACCCGGCAGGTCGACCAGACGAATGCCGTCTTCCACTTCGAACAGGTTGATCAGCTGGGTGCGCCCCGGCGTTTTACTGGTGCGCGCCAGGCTTTTTTGGTTGGTCAGCGTATTCAGCGCGCTGGATTTACCGGCGTTGGAACGGCCGGCAAAGGCGACTTCAATTCCTGCATCCCCCGGAAGATGGCGAATATCGGGTGCGCTGGTGACGAAATGGGTCACATGATAGTTGTAGTTCTTGCTGGTCAAAATTTTTCGTCTCCGTGAGGATGGCTAACTGGTTGGCGATTATAACTGCATCAGCGGTAAAAATGGCGTGTTTCTCCGTTTTTAAGCGGCGGGGCGCGATAAAACGACGGTTAAGCCGCTCGTGCGTTGTGAGACATTTGCCATTCGAATCGCGGGTAATGTCGCTTTATTCGAAAGCGAAATTTCTGTTTTTATTTTAAAAACAATGTGTTGTTTTTTCGTTGTGTGGAAATGTCAGTCAAATCGGCGTCAGGTGCCTTGAGCCTTCGCAACAATAACGTAAAGTACTCGTTAACGCAGGGTTGCGCAGGATTAGGGAACATCCGGGAAGGATGACAAATCTCAGGGAATGCACAGGGTGTGCAATGAGTGCCAGGATGAACGCAAAAGGAAGTGACCCTTTCGCACCGGAATAGGCGGCAGGCACATCGGATGGTGAAGTATCGGCAGTTTGGATGCCCGCAGGAAGCGCGCTCGGGAAGAGCGGATGCGAATGGATTGCGCCATGGACGATTTTCCTTTCAGGATGAAGGACGTAGTGGCAGGGAATGCGGTTATAGCAGAAGGAAAAACCGGGATGTTGCATGTACGCAAGGAGCGCGTAACAGGAATACCCTTCGCAAGAAGGTGCGAAATAGGCGGCAGGTTTAACCTGCCGCCTTTTTTCTTTGCCCGCTTTCTGCTAGATTCCGCCGCAATTCTATACTGAATCTACATACCTAAGAGCACACGCTATGAACCAGCCATCAAAAGCACCTCGCGGCAGCGCGGCGAAGTCAAAAACGAAAAAGAAAAGCCGTATGGAGCTCGATCAGGAAGCGCGTGAGCGCAAACGCCTGAAAAAACGCCGCGGCCACGCTTCCGGTTCGCGCACTCAGGTCGAGTCCGGCAGCCAGAAAAACAAATCGGCGGCGGAAGCCAAAGATCCGCGTATCGGCAGTAAAGTGCCGGTTGCGCTGGTGGTCGACGAAACCAAAGTGAAGGCCAAACCGCAGCCGAAGCCAAAGGCCGAAGCGAAACCGCGCCTGTCGCCGGAAGAAGAGCTGGCGAAGCTGGAAAATGACGAACGCCTGAACGCGCTGCTGGATCGCATCGACGATGGCGAAACGCTGAACGCGCAAGAGCAGGCGTATGTCGACAAGACGCTGGATCGCATCGATGTGCTGATGGACGTGCTGGGCATCGAGCTGGGCGATGAAGACGACGAGGAAGAAGAAGAGAAGCAGGAAGATATTCTGAAGCTGCTGAAAGGCGGCAACCCGAAGGACGCTTTTTAACGCGCCATGTGGCTGATCCCGACAATAGCCCTACTCTTGATGTGTTATCTGCTGTGGTTATTCGGTAAACTATGGCGGCTGTCTAAGCGCAAAGCGCGTTTTCGCAGCGCTTCCGTGGCCAGACAGCGCAGACAACCGCCTCTCTCCCGGCCCGGTAGAAAAAGATATCGGAAGGAGTGAGCATGTCAGAGCAGACGATTGTCTGGGATTTGGCCCTGATCCAAAAATATAACTACTCAGGGCCGCGTTATACCTCATACCCCACGGCGCTCGAGTTTAACCAGCGCTACGACGAAGCGGCGTTTCAACGCGCCGCGGTGCGCTACCCTGAGCGCCCGCTGTCGCTGTACGTGCATATCCCTTTCTGCCATAAGCTGTGCTACTTCTGCGGCTGCAACAAACTGGTGACGCGTCAGACGCACAAGGCCGATGAATACCTGAATGTCCTGGCGCAAGAGATCGCCAGCCGTGCGCCGCTGTTCGCCGGCCGCAAGGTTGGCCAGATGCACTGGGGAGGCGGTACGCCTACCTATCTGGATAAAGCGCAAATCAGCCGGCTGGTGGCGCTGCTGCGCGAACATTTTGATTTTCTGCCCGATGCGGAGATGTCGATCGAGGTCGATCCGCGCGAGATAGCGCTGGATGTGCTCGATCATTTACGCGCCGAAGGCTTTAACCGCCTGAGCATGGGGGTGCAGGATTTCAACAAGCAGGTGCAGCAGTTGGTCAACCGCGAGCAGGACGAAGCCTTTATCTTCGCCCTGATCGAGCGGGCCAAAGCGCTGGGCTTCCGCTCGACCAATATCGATCTGATCTACGGCCTGCCGAAACAGACGCCGGAAAGCTTCGCCTTCACCCTGCAGCGGGTGGCTGAACTGAATCCCGATCGCCTCAGCGTGTTCAACTACGCGCATATGCCGAATTTATTCGCCGCCCAGCGCAAAATCAAAGACGCCGATCTGCCCAGCGCGCAGCAGAAGCTGGATATCCTGCAGCAGAGCATCGCGTTCCTGACTGACGCCGGCTATCAGTTTATCGGCATGGATCACTTTGCACGCCCGGACGATGAGCTGGCGATTGCGCAACGCGAAGGCAAGCTGCACCGCAATTTCCAGGGCTACACCACCCAGGGCGACAGCGATCTGCTGGGGTTGGGCGTGTCGGCCATCAGCATGCTCGGCGACAGCTATGCGCAGAACCAGAAAGAGCTGAAGCATTACTATGAGAGCGTACCGGCGCAGGGCAACGCCCTGTGGCGCGGGCTGGCGCTGACGGACGACGATTGTCTGCGGCGCGATCTGATCAAAACCCTGATCTGCAACTTCCGGTTGGCGTATCAGCCGCTCGAACGGCAATACGGCATCGATTTCACCGCTTACTTCGCCGAAGACCTGCAGCTGCTGGCGCCGTTTGAACGCGATGGGCTGGTGGAGCGCGACGAGCAGGGCATTCGCGTCACGCCGCGCGGGCGCTTGCTGATCCGCAATATCTGCATGTGCTTCGACCGCTATCTGCGGCAACAGGCGCGCAGCCAGCAGTTCTCTCGGGTGATCTGAGGATGAAAAAACAGCCGCTGATGCGGCTGTTTTTTTAACTGAAGAAGTTAATCAGCGCGGCGCACAACACCGCGGCGACCGCCGCCTGCGGGGTGTGGCTGGCGGCGGAGCCCAGCTCCGCGCCCTGAGAAATGAATACGATGAATGAGTCCAGCATCGTCAACCTCCAGAGTGTGCGACACGATCATACTGCGCCCGCGCCGGCTGTAAAGTCTGCGGTTGGCGTTTTTTTGTGCGCCGGACTGCGTTTTTCATCATCCATCCCCGTTCCTATTCCATGCCCAGTTCTTTGAGCTTGCGGGTCAGGGTATTGCGCCCCCAGCCCAGCAGGCGTGCGGCTTCCTGTTTGTGCCCCTGGGTGTGACGCAAGGCGGTGGTGAGCAGTGTGCGTTCCATCTCCGGCTGCGCTTCCGACAGCAGATTTTGATGACCGGAACGCAGCGCGCGATCGGCCCACTGCGCCAGCAGCGTGGCCCAGCTGTCCGGCAGGCTGTGGCTGGGGTTTTCCGGCGCGGCGGTTTCGAACAGTTCGCTCGGCAGATCCTGAATCAGCACCTCTTGCCCGGCGGCCATCACCGTCAGCCAGCGGCAGGTGTTCTCCAGCTGGCGCACGTTGCCCGGCCAGGGCAAGCGGGTCAGCGCGGTTTCGGTTTCCGGATGCAGGTTCTTGGCCTCTACGCCCAGCTCCTTGGCTGCGATCTGCAGGAAGTGGCGCGCCAGCCGCGGGATGTCTTCCCGGCGCTCGCGCAGCGGCGGCAGGTGTACGCGGATCACGTTCAGGCGGTGGAACAGATCCTCGCGGAACTTGCCTTCTTGTACCCGCAGCTCCAGGTTCTGGTGCGTGGCGGCGATGATGCGCACGTCGACCTTCACCGGCGCATAGCCGCCGACCCGGTAGAACTGGCCGTCCGCCAGCACCCGCAGCAGGCGCGTTTGCACGTCGAGCGGCATATCGCCGATCTCGTCGAGGAACAGCGTGCCGCCGTCGGCCTGTTCAAAGCGCCCCTGACGGATTTGGTTCGCGCCGGTGAAGGCGCCTTTCTCATGGCCGAACAGCTCGGACTCGATCAGATCCTTGGGAATAGCGGCCATGTTCAGGGCGATGAACGGCGACTTGGCGCGCGGGCTGTGGCGGTGCAGCGCATGCGCCACCAGCTCTTTGCCGGTGCCGGATTCGCCGTTGATCAGCACGCTTATCGACGAACGCGACAGCCGGCCGATGATGCGAAACACGTCCTGCATCGCCGGCGCTTCGCCGATGATGTCCGCCGCCGGATCGCTGGCCGGCTGGCTGCGCACCGGCTGCTGCTGCTCTTGATAATGGCTGATGGCGCGCTCGACCAGCGCCACCGCTTCGTCGATGTCGAACGGTTTCGGCAGGTAGTCGAAGGCCCCTTGCTGATAGGCGCTGACGGCCGCGTCCAAATCCGAATGCGCGGTCATGATGATCACCGGCAGCATCGGGTGGCGCTGTTTGATCTGCTTGAGCAGCGCCAGACCATCGATGCCCGGCATGCGGATGTCGGACAGCAACACGTCGGGAGTTTGCGTGGCCAAGGCTTCCAGCACGTCATTGCCGCCTTCGAAGGTGGCGCAGCTCATGCCCGCGCCGGTGAGCGCACGCTCAAGCACCCAGCGGATGGAGCTATCGTCATCGACGATCCAGACTATCCCTCGTTGCATTGCAAACCTCACTGACGAATGGGCAGGTAGACCGAGAATTCGGTATGACCTGGCCAACTGTTGAACTCAATTTTTCCGCAATGCTGATCGATCAGATTGCGGGCGATGGATAATCCCAGGCCGGTACCGCCTTCACGGCCGCTGACCATCGGGTAGAACAGCGTGTCCTGCAGCTGCGCCGGCACGCCGGGGCCGTCGTCTTCGACATCGATACGCGCCGCCAGGCGATAGCGGGTGCCGTGCAACGTTATCTGAAACGCGGTGCGGGTGCGCAGCGTAATGGTGCCGCCCGCCTCGCCCAAGGCCTGCAGCGCATTGCGGGTGATGTTCAGCAGCACCTGTTCTATCTGATCCGGGTCGTGGGCCATTTCCGGCAGGCTGGGATCATAGTCGCGCACCAGCGTGACGTTATCCGGCATTTCCAGCGACACCAGCTGGCAGACGCGCTCCGCGACCTGATGGATGCTCTGGGTGATGTGCTGACCGGGGCGCTGCGGCCCGAGCAGACGATCTACCAGATTGCGCAGCCGATCGGCCTGCTCAATGATCACCTTGGTGTATTCGGTCAGCGCCGGATCGGGCAGCGCTTTGGCCAGCAGCTGCGCTGCGCCGCGCAGGCCGCCCAGCGGGTTTTTAATCTCGTGCGCCAAACCGCGTACCAGATCGCGGGCGGCCACCTGTTGGGCATGCTGCAGCTGTTCCTGGCTCAGGCGGCGTTGATTGTCCATCGGCGCCAGCTCGACCAGGATATAGCCTTCCGGCAGCGCCTGAGCGGTCAGGGAAAGAATATGCGCGCGGCCATCGACCACCAGGGTCACTTCGTTGTCGGTGAAGCCCTGACCGGCGCGCAGACTTTCATGCATCAAAGAGACGTTCAGCGAAAAATAGCCGAGCAGATCGGGCAGCGGCGTGCCGAACAGCTTACGGGAGCTTTGCGCCAGCAGCTGCTGTGCCGCAGGGTTGGCGTAGTGAACCGCCAGTGAGTCATCCAACAGCAGGATGCTGTTGATGAGTGAATTGAGGATCTGCCCAGCATCGGGCAGCTTGCCAGTTGCCATACAGCAGACTCCTGCACCTTTTTAGTGCATCTATCCTACTCCATCCGGGATCGACGCGGTATGGAATAGTTTTGCAGAAAATACGGTGGAGAAAAAAACCCATCCGAAGATGGGCTGAAAGTTTCCACGGCAACAAAAAAGCGATAACAAAAATTGTGGGCGCCGTCCGCCTTTGCAGACGGCGCGGGTAGGGCTTAGACGCTGTAGTACAGTTCGAACTCGACCGGGTGTGGCGTCATGCGAACGCGGTCCATCTCTTCTTTGCGCAGTTCGATGTAGGCATCGATCGCATCGTCGGTGAACACGCCGCCGCGGGTCAGGAACTCGCGGTCTTCGTTCAGTGCGGCCATCGCCTCGTCCAGCGAGCCGGCCACTTTTGGGATCTCGGCTTCTTCTTCCGGCGGCAGGTCGTACAGGTTTTTGTCCATGGCGTCGCCAGGGTGGATCTTGTTGATGATGCCGTCCAGGCCGGCCATCAGCAGTGCGGCGAAGCACAGGTATGGGTTAGCCGCCGGATCCGGGAAGCGGGCTTCGATGCGGCGCGCTTTCGGGCTGGCGACCACCGGGATGCGGATAGACGCGGAGCGGTTACGGGCGGAGTAGGCCAGCATCACCGGCGCTTCGTAGCCCGGCACCAGACGTTTGTACGAGTTGGTGGTCGGGTTGGCCAGGGCGTTGATCGCTTTGGCGTGCTTGATGATGCCGCCGATGTAGAACAGCGCGGTTTCAGACAGGCCGCCGTATTTGTCGCCGGCGAACAGGTTGGTGCCGTTCTTGGACAGCGACATGTGGCAGTGCATGCCGGAACCGTTGTCGCCGAACATGGGTTTTGGCATGAAGGTCGCGGTTTTGCCGAAGGCGTGCGCCACGTTGTGCACCACGTATTTGTAGATCTGAATTTCGTCGGCTTTCTTGGTCATGGTGTTGAAGCGGGTTGCCACTTCGTTCTGACCGGCGGTCGCCACTTCGTGGTGGTGCGCTTCAACCACCAGGCCCATCTCTTCCATGGTCAGACACATGGTGGAACGCAGATCCTGCGAAGAGTCGACCGGTGGAACCGGGAAGTAACCGCCTTTCACCGCCGGACGGTGGCCTTTGTTGCCGCCGTCGTATTTTGTGCCGGAGTTCCAGGCGCCTTCGATGTCGTCGATGGCCACGTGGGAACCGCGGATGCTGCTGCCGAAGCGGATGTCGTCGAACAGGAAGAATTCAGGCTCTGGCCCGAACAGCACGGTGTCCGCGATGCCGGAAGAGCGCAGGAAGTCTTCGGCGCGTTTGGAGATGGAGCGCGGGTCGCGATCGTAGCCTTGCATGGTGCCCGGCTCGAGAATGTCGCAGCGAATGATCAGCGTAGGTTCTTCGAAGAACGGATCCAGAACCGCCGTGCTGGCGTCCGGCATCAGTACCATGTCAGATTCGTTGATGCCCTTCCAACCACCGATAGAGGAGCCGTCAAACATTTTGCCTTCTTCGAAGAAGTCGGCGTTTACCTGATGAGCCGGGATAGTCACGTGCTGTTCCTTACCCTTGGTGTCAGTGAAACGCAGGTCTACGAATTTCACTTCATGCTCATTCAGCATCGTCAAAACGTGTTCAGCGGACATACTTAACTCTCCCGGTTTATCATTGTCGTCGTCGTGGAACGAATCTGTGGAACTGGCTTTTTTTCGCCTTGAAAAGACTAAAGCGAAAAGCGTGCCAACTTTTTAAAAAGGCTTTCATCGCCTTTCTGCGCGGGTTTTACCCAGACACAGTATGCACCATCAGCGATAATTTGCACTGTTATGGTGCAAAAGGGGTGGGGGTGGGCACTGAAATGGTGCAAAAGTGCAACGATTGCGGCTTTTTGCACCGTGAAAGGGATCACAAACTGACCGGTACGCGGTTGTTTATAAGAGATGGTTGTGATCTTGTTTAGTCCCTCGCTTAATACGTGTACAATAGCGCGCTATTTCTAATGCCCGAGGCAAAGCTGTGATCGAAAATTTGCGTAACATCGCCATTATTGCCCACGTTGACCATGGTAAAACCACCCTGGTTGATAAGCTGCTGCAACAATCCGGTACTTTCGGAGAGCGTGCGGAAGCCACCGAACGCGTAATGGACTCCAACGATTTGGAGAAAGAGCGTGGGATTACCATCCTCGCAAAAAACACCGCCATTAATTGGAACGGTTACCGTATCAACATCGTGGATACCCCTGGACACGCCGACTTCGGCGGTGAGGTAGAGCGCGTGATGTCGATGGTTGACTCGGTGCTGCTGGTTGTGGATGCAATGGATGGCCCTATGCCGCAAACCCGCTTCGTGACCAAGAAGGCTTTCGCCAACGGTCTGAAGCCGATCGTGGTCATCAACAAGGTTGACCGCCCTGGCGCGCGCCCTGACTGGGTTGTGGATCAGGTGTTCGACCTGTTCGTGAACCTCGACGCGACCGACGAGCAGCTCGACTTCCCGATCATCTACGCTTCTGCGCTGAACGGCATCGCCGGTGTCGACCACAACGACATGGCGGAAGACATGACCCCGCTGTATCAGGCGATCGTCGACCACGTGTCTGCGCCGCAGGTTGAGCTGGAAGCGCCATTCCAGATGCAGATCTCCCAGTTGGACTACAACAACTACCTGGGCGTTATCGGCATCGGCCGCATCAAGCGCGGTAAAGTGAAGCCGAACCAGCAGGTCACCATCATCGACAGCGAAGGCAAAACTCGCAACGGTAAAGTGGGTAAAGTGTTGGGTCATCTGGGTCTGGAGCGTATCGACAGCACCCTGGCGGAAGCGGGCGACATCATCGCCATCACCGGCCTGGGCGAGCTGAACATCTCCGACACCATCTGCGACACCAACGCCGTAGAAGCGCTGCCGGCGCTGTCCGTCGACGAACCGACCGTAACCATGTTCTTCAACGTCAACACCTCGCCGTTCTGCGGTAAAGAAGGTAAGTACGTGACGTCGCGTCAGATCCTTGACCGTCTGAACAAAGAGCTGGTGCACAACGTGGCGCTGCGCGTTGAAGAAACCGACGATGCGGACGCCTTCCGCGTATCCGGTCGTGGCGAGCTGCACCTGTCGGTGCTGATCGAAAACATGCGCCGTGAAGGTTTCGAGCTGGCGGTTTCCCGTCCGAAAGTTATCTTCCGCGAAATCGATGGCCGTAAGCAGGAGCCATTCGAGAACGTGACGCTGGATATCGAAGAGCAGCATCAGGGTTCCGTGATGCAGGCGATGGGTGAGCGTAAAGCCGACCTGAAAAACATGGATCCGGACGGTAAGGGCCGCGTGCGTCTCGACTACGTGATCCCAAGCCGCGGTCTGATCGGCTTCCGTAACGAATTCATGACCATGACTTCAGGTACCGGTCTGCTGTACTCCACCTTCAGCCACTACGACGACGTGCGTCCGGGCGAAGTGGGCCAGCGTCAGAACGGCGTGCTGATCTCCAACGGCCAGGGCAAAGCGGTTGCGTTCGCGCTGTTCGGCCTGCAGGATCGCGGCAAGCTGTTCCTGGGCCACGGTGCGGAAGTGTATGAAGGCCAGATCATCGGTATTCACTCACGTTCCAACGACCTGACCGTAAACTGCCTGACCGGTAAGAAGCTGACCAACATGCGTGCTTCCGGTACCGACGAAGCGACTACCCTGGTTCCGGCCATCAAAATGACCCTGGAGCAAGCTCTGGAGTTCATCGATGACGACGAACTGGTAGAAGTGACGCCGACCTCGATCCGTATCCGTAAGCGTCACCTGACGGAAAACGATCGTAAGCGTGCCAGCCGCGGTCCAAAAGACGCTTAATCGCTGATTGAGTGTCTCATGCTTAGGGCGCGGCTCTCGCGCCCTGAGTTTTTTCCTCTGTTGTTCCCCGTTTGTGCGGCGCGCTATGCGCTTTTCCGTTCGCTCCCTGTTCAGCTGTTCCTTTTCCCGCTACAGTGAAATCTCACCGGCCCATCAGGAGAGGACTATGCTGTATATCTTTGATTTAGGTAATGTGATCGTCGATATCGATTTCAAGCGTGTGCTGGGCGTGTGGAGCAATTTGAGCGGCACGCCGTTGGCGGTGTTGTCCGATCGTTTCACCATGGGTGAGGTGTTCCAGCAGCATGAGCGCGGTGAAATCAGCGACGAAGACTTCGCCGGCAAGCTGTGCGATGAAATGGGCATCGCGCTCAGCTTTGAGCAGTTCGCCACCGGTTGGCAGGCGGTATTCGTCGCGTTGCGCCCGGAGGTGATCGACATCATGCAGCGCCTGCGCAACGAAGGTCACCGGGTGGTGGTGCTGTCGAACACCAACCGTCTGCACTGCAATTACTGGCCGCAGCACTACCCTGAAGTGGCCGCCGCCGCCGATCATCTCTATCTGTCGCAAGATCTCGGCATGCGCAAACCAGAAGCTGACATCTACCGGCATGTGCTGGCCGCGGAAAACACCGCCGCCGCCGACGCGGTGTTCTTTGACGATCACCCGGCGAACGTCCTCGCTGCGCAGGCGTTGGGGATCAAGACGGTGCACGTCACCGATCGCGACGTGGTGCCGGCCTATTTTGCTCAATGAGCGCTGGGCGCGTTAAGCTTAAGGCGTATCAACGGACATCAAGGAGTGACCATGTCGTTTTTCCGCCGCAAGAAGCTGCCTTCTGCGATTAAGCCCAGCGTCACCTTCGGACGGCTGCTGTACCAACGCATCGACCACGATGGCCTGACGATGTTGGCGGGCCATCTCGCCTACGTTTCCCTGCTGTCGCTGGTGCCGCTGGTCACCGTGGTGTTCGCCCTGTTCGCCGCTTTCCCGATGTTTTCCGACATCAGCGAACAGCTGAAGAGCTTTATATTTTCCAATTTCGTGCCGGCCGCCGGCAACGTGATCCAGAACTACCTGGAACAGTTCGTCGCCAATTCCAACAAGATGACCGCCGTCGGCACCTGCGGGCTGATCGTTACCGCGTTGCTGTTGATCTCCTCGGTGGACAGCGTGCTGAACACCATCTGGCGCAGCAAGAACAAACGGCCGATCGTCTTCTCCTTCGCCGTGTACTGGATGGTGCTGACGCTGGGACCGCTGCTGGTGGGCGCCAGCATGGCCATCAGTTCCTACCTGCTGTCGCTCAACTGGCTGGCGCAGACCGGCGTCAATGGCCTGGTGGATCAGGTGCTGCGCATCTTCCCGCTGATTTTGTCGTGCATCTCCTTCTGGCTGCTGTATTGCATCGTGCC
The DNA here is from genome assembly GCF_014982455.1 of Serratia sp. X3. Taxonomy (NCBI): domain Bacteria; kingdom Pseudomonadati; phylum Pseudomonadota; class Gammaproteobacteria; order Enterobacterales; family Yersiniaceae; genus Serratia; species Serratia sp. X3. The sequence goes on along the minus strand of NZ_JADCNB010000009.1, from coordinate 100,575 downwards.
GACGGTGCGTGTGCCGCCCAAAGACGCGCTGATTGGCGCGGTGGTGGCCGGATTGCTGTTCGAGCTGGGCAAGAAGGGATTCGCGCTGTACGTCACCATGTTCCCCTCCTATCAGCTGATTTACGGCGTGCTGGCGGTGATCCCGATTTTATTCCTGTGGGTCTACTGGAGCTGGTGTATCGTGTTACTCGGCGCGGAAATCACCGTGACCATCGGCGAATACCGCGACTACCGCCGGCAGAAGGCGGAGCAACAGGAACCAAAACCAGAAGGGCAGCAGGAATGATTGCGTTGATTCAACGGGTGTTAAACGCCAGCGTCACGGTGGGTGGCGAGACGGTAGGCAAGATTGGCCCCGGTTTGTTAGTGTTATTGGGCGTGGAGCAGGGCGATAACGAGCAAAAAGCGCAGCGCCTGTGCGAACGCGTGTTGGGATACCGCATTTTCGGCGACGAGAACGACAAGATGAACCTCAACGTCCAGCAGGCCGGGGGCAGCGTGCTGGTCGTCTCGCAGTTCACCCTGGCGGCGGACACCCAGAAGGGCATGCGGCCCAGCTTCTCGCGCGGCGCCGCGCCTTTGGTCGCCGATCGGTTGTATCAATATTTTGTTGGCCAGTGCCGCGAACGCGGCATAGAGACCCAGACCGGCGAGTTCGCCGCCGACATGCAGGTGGCGCTGGTCAACGATGGTCCGGTGACATTCTGGCTACAGGTTTAAGCATTCGGAGAACAGGCGTCTATGTATCACCTACGAGTACCCGTAACAGAGCAAGAACTGAAAGAGTATTACCAGTTTCGCTGGGAAATGCTGCGCAAGCCGCTGCACCAGCCGGTGGGTTCGGAAAAGGATGCCTATGACGCCATGGCTCATCACCAAATGGTGGTGGACGAGGCCGGTAAAATCGTCGCCATCGGGCGGCTGTACATCAATGCCGACAACGAGGCGGCGATCCGTTTTCTGGCGGTAGATCCGACGTTGCAGGATAAAGGGCTGGGGACGCTGGTGGCGATGACGCTGGAGTCCGTCGCGCGGCAGGAAGGCGTGAAGCGGGTAGTGTGCAGCGCCCGTGAAGACGCGGTGGATTTCTTCGCCAAACTGGGCTTCGTCAATCAGGGCGAGATCACCGCGCCGCAGACCACCCCGATCCGTCACTTCTTGATGATCAAACCGGTGGCGACGCTGGACGATATCCTGCATCGCCCCGACTGGTGCGGCCAATTGCAGCAGGCCTGGTATGAACACATCCCGCTGAGCGAAAAGATGGGCGTGCGCATCAGCCAATACACCGGCCAGCGCTTCGTCACCACCATGCCGGAGATCGGCAATCAGAATCCGCACCATACGCTGTTTGCCGGCAGCCTGTTCTCATTGGCGACGCTGACCGCCTGGGGGCTGATTTGGCTGCTGCTGCGCGAGCGCCATCTGGGCGGCACCATCATTCTGGCGGACGCGCACATTCGCTACAGCAAACCGATTACCGGCAGGCCGCGGGCGGTGGCGGATCTCGGCTCGCTGAGCGGCGATTTGGCGCGTCTGGCGCGCGGCCGCCGCGCGCGCGTACACGCCGAAGTGCATCTGTTCGGCGACGAGGACAAGGGCGCAGTGTTCGAAGGCACTTACATGGTGTTGCCGGCCGAGCCGGATGTGCCGCTGGATCAGGGCGGTTCCGAAGCGCTGGAAGAGTAAAACGGCGGCCCTGCCTGGCAGCGGGCCGCGCAGTGCACTACGGCAGTTGTTGGTTCACCGCTTGGCCGTCGCCGGCGGTGGCCTGCAGATTGCCTTTCAATGAGGCCTTGAACGGCCCGTCGCTGTTCAGCAGCCCTTTCAACTGCAGCTCAAGGTTGCCGTCACCCGTCAGCGGCACCGGCTGCCATCCCCATTGCTGCAAGGTGTTGATCGGTACTGAACGGCCGTGCAGCGTCAGCTGGAACGGCTTGCCCGGCAGCTGATCGACGGTCGCTTTGGCCTCAAGCAACCCATTGGGCATAAAGGCGCTGAGCTCGGTGACGGCGATCTGGTTGGCGTCGGCGTTCAGCGCCAGCGAAGGGCGCCGCACGTCGATTTTGTTGAAGGTGGCCTCGCTGCCGTTCAGGTTTAGCGAACCGGACCAAATGCCCCACTGGTGGTCGCGCGCCAGCAGCAGGTTGCTGCCGTAACCGTCCAGCGCGGTGATCTGGAACGGGAATGCCGGGTTGATATCGATAATCAGATTGCGGTTGGTGGTCAGCTTGGTGACGTACACCTCCGCCAGCCAGTCCGGCAGCGGTTTCAGCCACAGCTCGCGCCAGTCGATAGGCAGGGTGTACTCCAGCGCCGCCATGGCCACTTCATCCAGCTGCAGGCGTTTGCCGGCGCGCAGCCAGTTGCCGGAGGTGCGCAGCAGCCCGCCTTCCCAGCGGGTGGTGAACTGCTGAATGGCGATGCCGGCGGAGGAGAGTCGCAGGGTGGCTATCGGATCGATCAGGTGGAAACCGCCGTTGACCACATCGCTGGCGTTGAAGTTGAGCGAGCCGTCTTCACTGCGCCAGTCGCCTTTTTCGACGCTGACGTTTTGCAGCGACAGGTCGAGATCGTTAACCGCCCACGCCTTGCCTTCCAGGCGCGCATCGATCAGATCGAAACGCTTGAGGGTGACCGGCGGCAGCGCGGTGAAGCGCCGCATGAATTCCGCCAACGTCATCGGGGTCTGCATGCGCACGCCGCTCAGCCGCAGGCGATCCACCTGCCAGCTGCCGTCGGTGGCGCGGCTGGCCACGCCGGTCAGGTCGCCCTGCGCCAGATCGGCGCCGAAGTTGTTCAACAGCAGCTGGCCCTGTTTTTGCTCCCCCTGCACCAACACCTTCGAGGCGGGGATGCCGTTCAGCGTCATCGAACCGGCGCTGAACTGGAACTGGTTGTTGTCCCCCAGCAGATGGCCGGCCAGCGGGCGCCACGGCGTGATGCCGGCATTGACCTGCTGCGCGTTGAGCTGCCACTCGCTATCGTTGGACTGCAGCGCCATGTTGCTCAGCTGCAGCACGTCGGCCTGTACGGGCAGCGCAGCAGTCTGTGGCTGCACGTTCAGCGTGCCGTCGCGCAGCGTGACGCTGTGAAAATAGCGCGGTTCGGTGATTTGGCGCAGGCTGAGGCCGAGATCGACGCGTTTGGCGACCAGCGCCTGCGGTTGGCCGCTGCGCGCCAGCTGCACGTCTTCCAGACCGATCTGGCCCGGCTGATTCCACGAGTGGGTGATTTTTCCTATCGACAGGCGGTATTCGCTGTTGTCGCTGATCCAGGCGCTCAGACGGCCTGCCGCCCAGCGGGTTTGCCCCACCAGATACAGCACCACCGCCGCCAGCACGATCAGCAGCAGCAACGTCAGCAACAGCTTTCCGATAAATTTCATCGTCTACATCCGCATCGGTCAAAAAAGATACCCTGTTTATGCCGCAATTGGCCGGGTATCTCAAGGGCAATGGTCTGATAGACAATAAAAAACGGCCGCAAGCGGCCGTTTGAACGCCAATGGGCGGGTTACTTTTTCTCGTGTTCCTGCGGGAACACCAGGTTCAGCACGATGGCGGTAATGCCGCCGGCGGCGATACCGGAAGATAGCAGGGTTTTCAGCCAGTCCGGCGCGAACTGCAGGATCAGCGGCTGCTGGGAGACGCCCATGCCGACGGCCAGCGACAGCGCCATGATCATGATGGCGCGCCGGTTCAGGCGTTCGCGCGACACGATGCGCACGCCGGAGGCGGCGATGGTGCCGAACATCACGATGGTCGCGCCGCCCAGTACCGGCTCGGGGATGTGCTGCACGAAGCCGGCCACCGCCGGGAACAGCCCCAGCGCGATCAGCATCAGCGCCACCACGAAGCCGACATAGCGGCTGGCGACGCCGGTCAGCTGGATCACGCCGTTGTTCTGGCCGAAGCAGGAGTTGGGGAAGGTGTTGAACACCGCCGACAGCATCGAGTTCAGGCCGTTGGCCAGTACGCCCCCTTTCAGACGCTTCATATACAGCGGCCCGCTGACCGGCTGTTCGGAGACGTCAGAGGTGGCGGTGATGTCGCCGATGGTTTCCAGCGAGGTGACCATAAAGATCAGCATCAGCGGCAGCAACAGGTTCCAGTCGAAGCCCAGGCCGTAATAGAGCGGCGTTGGAATGGTAATCGCCGCCGTTGGCGCCGCCGGTGCGTCGGCGGGCAGCATGTCCATCGCCCAGGCCAGCAGGTAGCCGACCGCCATGGCGATCACCAGCGAGGCCACGCGCAGGTAAGGGTTGCGCTGGCGGTTCAGCAGGATGATGACCGCCAGCACCGCGCCGGCCAGCAGCAGGTTTTTCGGCGAGCCGAAGCTGTGGTCGTTCATCGCGGCGTAGCCGCCGCCGATCGAGGTCAGGCCGACCTGAATCAGCGACAGGCCGATGATCATCACCACGATGCCGGAAACCAGCGGGGTGATGATGCGGCGCGCCAGATGCAGCACGCGCGACAGCAAAATTTCGGTGCAGGAGGCGACCATCAGGGTACCGAACAGCGCGGCCATCATGGTCGGCACGTCGGCGCCGCCGTTTTTCAGCGCCAGGCCGCCCATGATCAATGGCGAAACGAAGTTGAAGCTGGTGCCCTGAATCGACAGCAGCCCGGAGCCCACCGGCCCCCAGGTTTTGATTTGCAGAATGGAAGCCAGACCGGAAGCGAACAGCGACATGCTGATGATGTGTTGGGTATCCTGCGCCGGCAGACCCAGCGCCTGGCAGATCAGCAGCGCCGGAGTGATCACCGCAACGAACATCGCCAACAGGTGCTGGCCGGCGGCAAACAGCGTTTGCGGCAGCGGCGGGCGGTCTTCGAGGCGATAAATCAGTTCGCTGGCGCGGGGTTCAGAGGCGGTTTGGCGTGCGGCATCAAGCTCGGAGGATGACATGCTCATGGTGTGGCGTTTCCAGATACGGCAAAGCAGGCATTTTAATGCGCCGCCCCGCAAAAGCAAACGGTTGCGCCTAAATATTATGTTGCCGACTTTCCCGCTTATGTCGCATTTTCATTCATTTTTTCTTGTCATCTCAGCGTTTTTTACTTCTAATCCTGCACTCATCAAGTTTAAAAACTACGTGGTTTTCTATAACTTATTATTTTTATTTGGATCTTTTCCCTTACATGGAGTACCTGGATGTTTCATCTTGATACTTATGGCACGTTAGTCGCGGCGACGCTGGTTTTGCTCCTTGGGGGCAAGTGCGTCAGAAGCATTCCTCTGCTGCGAAAATATACCATTCCCGCTCCCGTCGCCGGCGGTTTGCTGGTGGCCCTCCTGCTGTTAGTCCTGAAAAAATTCGCCAACTGGGAAATCAGCTTTGACATGTCGCTGAAGGACCCGCTGATGCTGGCCTTCTTCGCCACTATCGGCCTGAACGCCAACCTGGCGCGGTTGCGCGCCGGCGGCAAAGCGCTGATGGTATTCCTGTTCGTGGTGTTGGGGCTGCTGCTGGTGCAGAACGCCATCGGCATCGGCATGGCGAAAATGCTGGGGCTGGATCCGTTGATGGGCCTGATCGCCGGTTCGATCACCCTGTCGGGCGGCCACGGCACCGGGGCGGCCTGGAGCAAGCTGTTCATCGAGCGCTACGGCTTTGAAAACGCGACGGAAGTCGCCATGGCCTGCGCCACCTTCGGCCTGGTGCTGGGCGGCCTGATCGGCGGCCCGGTGGCGCGCTATCTGGTTAAACACTCCTCTACGCCGGAAGGCACGCCGGAAGACAGCGTGCAGCCGAGCGGCTTCGAGAAGCCGGAAAGCGGCCGCCTGATCACCTCGCTGGTGATGATTGAAACCATCGCCATGATCGCCATTTGTTTGAGCCTGGGGCAACTGATTGCCGGTCTGCTGAGCGGTACGGTGTTTGAACTGCCTAACTTCGTTTGCGTGCTGTTCGTCGGGGTGATCCTCAGCAACACGCTGGCCTTCACCGGTTTCTATACCGTGTTCGAGCGGGCGGTATCGGTGCTGGGCAACGTCAGCCTGTCGCTGTTCCTGGCGATGGCGTTGATGAGCCTGCGCCTGTGGGAGCTGGCTTCGCTGGCGCTGCCGATGCTGGCGATCCTGGCCGTACAGACGCTGGTGATGGCGCTGTACGCGATCTTTGTCACCTACCGGGTGATGGGCAAAAACTACGATGCGGCGGTGCTGGCCGCCGGCCACTGCGGCTTCGGCATGGGCGCCACGCCGACGGCGATCGCCAACATGCAAGCGATCACCGATCGCTTCGGCCCGTCGCACCTGGCATTTCTGGTGGTGCCGATGGTGGGGGCGTTCTTTATCGATATCGCCAACGCCATCGTCATCAAGCTGTATCTGCTGTTGCCGGTGTTCCCGGCGGTGGGGTGATATCGCAAGTTATCATGAGAAGGGCGCCTGCGGCGCCCTTTTTTATGCGTTGGAGTAGCGCGCCTTCTCCGGCAGCCAGCGTTCGATCAGCGCCTGGGCGTGTTCCGGGTAGTGCTGATGGAGATGGCGAGCGACGCGCTGCACTTCGGGGATCATCGCCTGGTCGCGCAACAGGTCCGCCACCTTGAATTCGGCGCTGCCGGTCTGGCGGGTGCCGAGCAGCTCGCCCGGGCCGCGGATCTCCAGATCGCGCTGGGCGATGACGAAGCCGTCATTGCTGTCGCGCAGCACCTGCAGGCGCGTTTGCGCGGTTTTGCTCAGCGGCGTTTTGTACAGCAGCACACAGTGTGAGGCCACCGCGCCGCGCCCTACGCGGCCGCGCAGCTGGTGCAGCTGCGCCAGGCCCAGCCGTTCCGGGTTTTCGATGATCATCAGGCTGGCGTTCGGCACATCGACGCCGACCTCGATCACCGTGGTGGCGACCAACAGCTGCAGCTCGCCCTGTTTAAACGCCTGCATCACCGCCTGCTTTTCCTGCGCTTTCATGCGGCCGTGCACCAGCGCCACCTTCAGCTCCGGCAGCGCGGCTTTCAATTCTTCCCAGGTGGCTTCCGCCGCCTGCGCTTCCAGCAGCTCGGACTCTTCGATCAGCGTACACACCCAGTAAGCCTGCCGTCCTTCTTCCAGACAGGCGCTTTTCACCCGTTGAATGATGTCGGCGCGGCGGGTATCGGGAATGGCGACGGTGGTCACCGGCGTGCGGCCCGGCGGCAGCTCGTCGATAACCGAGGTATCGAGATCGGCGTAGGCGGTCATCGCCAGCGTGCGCGGAATTGGTGTGGCGGTCATGATCAGCTGATGGGCGTGGAAGCCTTGCTCTTCGCCTTTCTCCCACAGCGCCAGCCGCTGATGTACCCCGAAGCGGTGCTGCTCATCAATAATCACCAGCGCCAGGCCGTTGAACTGAACCTGCTCCTGGAAGATGGCGTGGGTGCCGACCACCATCGATACCTGGCCGCTGGCGATGGCTTCCTGCTGCGCGATGCGCGCCTTACCTTTCTGTTTGCCCGCCAGCCAGCCGACCTCCAGCCCCAGCGGCTCGAACCACTGGCGGAAGTTGTTGGCATGCTGTTCGGCCAGCAGCTCGGTCGGCGCCATCAGCGCCACCTGTTTGCCGTGCGCGATGGCGCGCAGCGCCGCCAGCGCCGCCACCAGCGTTTTGCCGGAGCCGACGTCGCCCTGCACCAGCCGCATCATCGGGAAGTCTTTTTGCATATCGGCTTCGATGTCGGCCACCACGCGCGTTTGCGCGCCGGTCGGCGAGAACGGCAACTGGGCGAGAAAACGGTTTTTCAGCCGATCGTCCGGCAGCAGCGGCTGCGCCTGATAACTCTGCGCGCCGGCGCGCACCGCCAGCATGCTGAGGTTATGCGCCAGCAGCTCTTCAAGGATCAGGCGTTTTTGCGCCGGGTGTTTGCCCAGCTCCAGATCCGCCAGCTGGATGTCCGGCGGCGGGCGATGCAGGGTGTGCAGCGCCTGCGGCAGGCTCATCAGGCCGCCGCTCAGCTCCGGCGGCAACAGTTCGGCGATGGCGCAGGTATCCAGCAGCGCCAGCGCCTGGTCGGTCAGCTTGCGCAGCGTGGCCTGCCGCACCCCCTCGGTGGCGGGGTAGACCGGCGTCAGCGACTCCTGCAGCTCAACCTCGCTGGTTTCGCCCTGAATACGGTATTCCGGATGGATGATCTCCGCGCCGTGGTTGCCGCGTTTGATCTCGCCGTAGGCGGTCACGCGGCGGCCGGTGGCCAGGCTGTTCTTCATTGCGGCGTTGAAGTTGAAGAACCGCATGGTGAGGATGCCGGTGCCGTCGCTGATCTGGCAGGTCAGCATGCGGCGGCGGCCGAAGCTGATGTCGCTGCGCAGCACTTCCCCCTCTACCGTGGCGTAGATGCCCGGCAGCAGATCGTTGATCGGGTAGAGGCGGGTGCGGTCTTCGTAGCGCAGCGGCAGGTGCAGCAGCAGATCCTGAATGGTGTCGAGGCCAAGCTTGGCCAGTTTGCCCGCCTGGCTGGCGCCAACCCCGGAAAGCGTGGTGAGTGGGACAGCATCCAGCAGGCGGCCTTTCATTTGCGCACCGTCGCCTGCATGGCCGCCCACCATTCGGCGCTGGCGACCACCTGGCCCTGTTCGTCGATCTGCGGACGCGGCAGCCCCTTGCGCTTGGCCACGTTGGCCAGCACCGGATAGCCGCCTTCGAACAGCAGACGCTGCTGCTCTTCTTCGTCCAGCATGCTGTTGTCGCGGCGATACAGGCCGGCGTTTTGTCGCTGGCGCTGCGCCTCATACAGGATCAGCGCCGAAGCCACGGAGACGTTAAGCGATTGCACCATGCCGATCATCGGAATGACGATGTCTTGATCGGCGAGCGCCAGCGCTTCTTCGGTGATGCCGGTTTTTTCCTGGCCGAGCAGCACGCAGGTTGGCCGGGTGTAGTCCACCTCGCGGAAATCGACCGCGCGCGCAGACAGGTTGGTGGCCAGAATTTGCATGCCCTGCGCTTTCAGGTGGCCGACCGCGTCGCCGATGGTGCGATGGGTCTTGACGCTGACCCAGCTGTTGCTGCCGGCGGCGGAGGAAACCAGGGTGCGCATGCGGGTGGTGGGCCACACGGCGTGGACCTGATGCACGCCGACGGCGTCGGCGGTGCGGATAATAGCGGAGACGTTATGCGGCTTGTGCACTTGCTCCAGGCAGACCGTCAAATCCGGCTGCCGGGTCGCGAGCATTTCACAAATCCGCGCATAGCGTTCAGGACTCATAAGCGCTAGTTTCGGTTGCGGTTAACTTTGATCACATCCGGCATGATACGGATTTTACGCATAATGTTTGCCAAATGGATGCGATCGCGGGTGGTCAAGCGGATAAAGGCGCTATAAACCCGACCGTCTTTCTCTTCGGTGTTCAGGCTCTGAATATTGGACTCGGCCGCGTTGATCGCCGCCGTCAGGTTGGCCAGCGCGCCCTGGTGATTAAACATATCCACCTTGATCTCGGCGATGAACTCCTGCTCGGTCTCTTTATCCCACTCGACCGCCATGAACTTCTCAGGCTCTTTCTGATAGCCGCGAATATTGCGGCAGGATTCATGGTGGATCACCAGCCCTTTACCCGGGCTGACGTGAGCGATAATCGGGTCGCCCGGAATCGGACGGCAGCACTTGGCGAAGGTGATCAACACGCCGTCGGCGCCCTTGATGGCCAGGTTGCGCACGCCGGAGGTGGTGCCCAGGCTGGACTGATCGCCCTGCAGGTTCTTCGCCACCACGACGCTCATGGCGTTGCCGAGGCCGATTTCCGCCAGCAGATCGTCCAGCGTCGCCAGCTTCATGCGGTCCAGCTCGTGCTGAATGTTTTCCTGCGGAATTTCGGCCAGCTTGCGGCTGCCGCCCAACGCATGGTTGAGCAGACGGCGGCCGAGGCCGACGGAGTCGTCGCGCTTGAGGTTCTTCAACATCTGGCGAATCTTGGCGCGCGCTTTCGAGCTGACCACGAAGTTCAGCCAGGCGGCGTTGGGCCGTGCGCCCGGCGCGGTGATGATCTCGACGGTCTGGCCGCTGGTCAGCGACTGCGACAGCGGGTATGGCTGACGATCGACGCGTGCGCCGACGCAGGCATGGCCGATATCGGTATGCACCGCATAGGCGAAGTCGACCGGCGTGGCGCCGGCGGGCAGCTCGACAATGCGGCCTTCCGGGGTGAAAACGTAAATCTCATCCGGGAACAGATCGGATTTGACGCTCTCGATAAATTCAAACGAACTGCCGGCGCTTTGCTGCAGCTCCAGCAGGCTTTGCATCCAGCGCTGGGCGCGGATCTGTGCTGTGGTGCCGGTTTCGCCCTGTTCTCTTTCCTTGTAAGCCCAGTGCGCGGCTACCCCCATCTCAGCCATCTGGTCCATGTCTTCGGTGCGGATCTGCACTTCGACCGGCACGCCGTGCGGGCCGATCAGCGAGGTATGCAGCGATTGATAGCCGTTGGCCTTGGGAATGGCGATGTAATCTTTCACCCGCCCCGGGCGCGGTTTATACAGGCTGTGCACCTGACCGAGTACGCGGTAGCAGGTATCGACCTCTTTCACGATCACCCGGAACGCGTAGATATCCATGATGGAATGGAAACGCTGTTCTTTCAGGTGCATCTTGAGGTAGATGGAGTAGAGGTGTTTTTCCCTTCCGCTGACGCGGCAGGCGATGCCGGCCTCGGTCAGCCGCCCTTCGATCTCGGAGAGGATTTTTTGAATCATCTCTTTGCGGTTGCCGCGCGCGGCTTTCACCACTTCCTTGATCACGCGATAACGGTTTGGGTACAGCGCCTCGAAGCCCAGCTCTTCCAGCTCGGTTTTCAGGTGATGAATACCCAGACGGTGGGCGAGGGGGCTGTAGATTTCCAGGGTTTCACGCGCGATGCGCCGGCGTTTGTCGGGGCGCAGTGAACCGAGGGTGCGCATGTTGTGCGTACGGTCGGCCAGCTTGATCAGCACGACGCGGATATCCTGCACCATCGCCATGATCATCTTGCGGAAGTTTTCCGCCTGCGCTTCTTTCTTGTCCTGGAACTTCAGCTTGTCGAGCTTGGAGACGCCCTCAACCAGTTCGGCGACGCTCTTGCCGAACAGCTGTTCCATATCTTGATAGGTGGCTGGGGTGTCTTCGATGACGTCGTGCAGCAACGCCGCCATCAGCGTCTCGTGATCGAGACGCATTTCCGCCAGGATGCAGGCCACGGCGACCGGGTGAGTAATGTAGGGCTCACCGCTGGAGCGTGTCTGGCCCTCGTGCGCGTCGCGCGCGACGAGGTATGCCTGTTTGAGGCGCTTAATCTGCTCCTCGGGCAGGTAACGTTGAATCAGCAGATTCAGGCTTTCAAACAGGTACAAGGCGGACTCGCAGTCTAATTAACGACGACCTTCAGCAATCGCGGTAACCGCTTGAATCTCTGCGGCTTCCTGCTCTTGCTGTTCCTGGCGCTCACGCACGTCGAGGATCTGGCTGGTGATCAGGCCTTCTTCGATTTCGCGCAGGGCGATAACGGTGTACTTGTCGTTCTCTTCCGGAACCAGTGCATCTTTGCCGCCGGTCTGGATCTGACGCGCCCGACGAGCAGCGACCAACACCAGGTCAAAACGGTTACCAATTTTCTCTACAGCGTCTTGAACAGTTACGCGTGCCATATTTGTGCTACTCCACAGGTGACGAAAAGACTGGGCATGATACTGAAACTGCCTTCAGTCTGCCAATAGTTTGCTGATTAAAGCGTCATGCCGCAGCAACTGGCGGCCCAAACGCAGGCGTTCGGCGCGAATGATGGTCTTCAGATCGGACAGCGCCAGATCGAAATCATCGTTCACGATCAGGTAATCGTACTCCGCGTAATGCGTCATTTCCGCCACGGCCTGAGCCATGCGTTTGGCGATCACCTCTTCGGAATCCTGCCCGCGCCCACGCAGGCGGCGGCCCAGTTCTTCCTTCGACGGCGGCAGAATGAAAATGCTGCGCGCCTGCGGCATTTTGGCGCGGATTTGCTGCGCGCCCTGCCAGTCGATATCCAGAAACACATCCACGCCGGTCGACAAGACTTGTTCGATGGCGGCGCGCGAAGTGCCGTAATAGTTGCCGAACACTTCGGCGTGCTCAAGAAACGCGTCCTGCTCGATCATCCGGCGGAATTCGTCTTTCGAGACGAAGAAATAGTGCTCGCCGTGATTTTCACCCGGGCGACTGTCGCGCGTGGTGTGCGAAACCGAAACCTGCGTGTCGTACAGCGGTTGCGTCTTTAACAAAGCCTGAATCAGACTTGATTTACCTGCGCCACTGGGAGCAGAGACAATATAAAGCGTGCCTTGAGCCATGATGATGTTCGTTGATAACGGTTGATATGCCAAAAACAGCGGATGTGTATTTTCTCCGCACAGTATACACGGCTAACGCGCCGGGTGTAGCGTTAGCTCGCATTTTGCCCGCGGCTTTGCGTGGAAAAAGCGTCGAAAGGGCGAATTTGCGCGTCGAAGGGCGACATTTTTGCAGTTTTGGCCTCGGCGGCGGCGCGTTGCCGCCCCGAGATCAGTGATCCGGATGCTGATAGTTGAACACCGGCAGGCCGAGGCGGAAGCGCAGGGCGATAAGACGCGCGCTCAGGCCGGCGACCAAAGTGAGGATCACCACCAGATTGTGCGGCAGGCTGAGGTGCTGCAGGCCGATATACAGCCAGGCGGCGCTGAAGGAGATGCCGGCGTAGATCTCCTTCTGGAAAACCAGCGGGATGCGGTTGCAGAACATATCGCGCAGCACCCCGCCGAAGACGCCGGTGATCACCGCGGCGATGGCGGCGATAATGGCGCTGTGCCCCATATCCAGGGCCACCTGCGCGCCGATGATGGAGAAGACGATCAGGCCGACGGCGTCGAGCACCAGGAACAGGCGGCGCAGATGGCGCATCAGAGGAGCCACCCAGGTGGTGACGATCGCCGCTATCGCGACGATGACGATGTATTCCGGGTGTTTGACCCAGCCCAACGGAAAATGCCCGAGCAACATATCGCGCACCGACCCGCCGCCGATTGCGGTGACAGAGGCGATGATGATCACGCCGAACATGTCCATTTGGCGGCGGCCGGCCGCCAGCGCGCCGGTCATGGCTTCGGCGGTGATGCCGATGATATAAAGGATGCTCAGTAACATAAGGGGTTCACAGCGTAATTGCGTCAGAATGATGGCCGGCAGGGTAATCGCCGCCGAGGACGCGCGCCACTGAGTTTTTTTCACCGATGGCGTTTCGGATTAATATAGCTAATCCAAACTCCATTTTTATTGCCGATAACCAGCCTTTTTTAACATCTGGCTGTTAATGAAAGCATTAGAAATTTCGCGCTAATTTCCATCGCTGACTATGATTTTTGCAGCGAATCCTTCAACCGAAAAATCGAGACTGCTGATGAAAAACTCCCCAAGACTGGCCGCCGGCGCCATGGTGGCCGCCCTGCTGCTGAGCGGCTGCGTGGCGCCAGCCCACCAGGCTGTTTCCCCTGCCCCAGCTTGCCGCACCGGCGATCCGCTGGTGCAGACAACGCTCTACTTCGGCCTGAACCGGCCGGCGGGGCCGGCGATCACCGCCGCCGAGTGGCAAACCTTCGTCGATAGCCAGGTGACGCCGCGTTTTAAAGACGGGCTGACGGTGTTTGATGCCAAAGGGCAGTGGCTGGGCCACGACGGCAAGCTGGCGCGCGAGAACAGCAAGGCGCTGCTGTTGATCCATGCGCCGGGCAAAGAGAGCGAGGCGAATATCGAGGCGCTGCGCAGCGGCTACAAGCAGCAGTTTGCGCAGGATTCGGTGATGCGGGTGGATGCGCCGGTGTGCGTGGCGTTTTAAAGCGAACTCCCGGCCCTGCGGCCGGGAGTGGGGATTACAGCACCAGGCCGGCGATGGCCGCCGACAGCAGGCTCACCAGCGTCGAGCCGTAAACCAGCTTCAGGCCAAAACGGGAAACCACGTTGCCTTGCTGCTCGTTCAGCCCCTTGATGGCGCCGGCGACGATGCCGATGGAGGCGAAGTTGGCGAACGACACCAGGAACACCGACAGAATGCCCAGCCCGCGCGGCGACAGCTCCGCCGCGATCTTCTTCAGCTCAATCATCGCCACGAATTCGTTGGCCACCAGTTTGGTCGCCATGATGCTGCCCGCCTTCAGGGCCTCTTCCGCCGGGATGCCGATCAGCCAGGCCAGCGGATAGAACACGTAACCGAGGATTTGCTGGAAGCTGATGCCGAGCACCGCCGAGAACAGCGCGTTGACGGCGGAGATCAGAGCGATAAAGCCGATCAGCATCGCCGCGATGATCATCGCAATTTTGAAGCCGGCCAGAATGTACTCGCCCAACATTTCGAAGAAGCTCTGATCTTCGTGCAGTTTGTTCAGCTTCAGCTCCGGCTCGTCTTCGACCTGATACGGGTTGATGATCGACAGGATGATGAAGGTACTGAACATATTAAGGATCAACGCCGCCACCACGTACTGCGCGTCGATCATCGACATGTAGGCGCCGACGATGGAGAGCGATACCGTCGACATGGCGGTCGCGGCCATGGTGTACATGCGGCGCGGCGAGATGTCGCCGATGATGCCCTTGTAGGCGATGAAGTTCTCCGACTGCCCCAGCACCAGCGTGCTGACGGCGTTGAACGATTCCAGCTTGCCCATGCCGTTGACCTTGGACAGCAGGGTGCCTACCAGGCGGATGATCAGCGGCAGGATGCGGAAATGCTGCAAAATGCCGATCAGGGCGGAAATAAAGATGATAGGGCACAAAACGCCGAGGAAGATAAACGCCAGGCCATCCTTGCTCATGCCGCCGAACACGAACTCCGACCCTTGGGCGGCGTAGGCGAGCAGGGTGTCGAAGAAGCCGGCGACGTGTTTGATCACGCTGAGCCCGCTGGCGGAGTGCAGGAAGAAATAGGCCAGCGCGCCTTCGATCACCAACAGCTGGATGATATAGCGCAGGCGGATTTTCTTGCGATTATTGCTGACCAGCAGCGCCAGGGCGATGATCACCACCAGGGCCATAATAAATTGCAGAATTTGTGGCATAAACGGTCCGTACGGTTCACGGGCAGGAAAAAAACACATTTAGCCACAGCATCGCCATCCTTTCATTACCTTGCGTGATAATTAGAACAAAATACTTATGGCGTGCGGGATATCTTGCCGATTGTCATCCACACGCGCTGCTCGGCAGTTTTTCATAAGCCCCCGAAGTGCCTTAGTGAGCCATCTTCCATGATGCCTGCCGGCTCGCAGCCTGATGCAACCACCGTCCCGCACGTTCAGGCACCTGGAATCTGGCTCGCAATGGGCGATTTTTCATGGCGCAAAGCGTGGCTTTCTTGGCTGAGGAAGAGAAACATGTTTGGACAAGGCGCCGGTCGCGATCGGCGCGCATTTTATCGAACAAGGAGGCGAACGATGAATACCGGCACGTTGCTCAGGGCGCTGGCCAACGGCGTTAATCCCGACACCGGCGAGCTGTTGAGACCGGCTTCAGCGGCCTGCGCGCCGGAGGCTATCCGCCTGCTGTTCGCGTTGGCCGACGAGTTTGACGGTGAATCCGAACTGCAGAAAAAAGCCAGGCTGACGCCGGAAGAAAAGCGGCAGAAGAATCTGGCCGAGGGCCGGCCGGCCAATGCCTACTTCCCCTGGCCGGAAGAAGAAAAACTGCGGCTGCGCGAGAGCCATGCGGCCGGGGCGACGCTGGAGGCGCTGAGCGATGAGTTCGAGCGCTCAACCTGGAGCATTGCGGTGCAACTGCAGAAAATGGGGTTGATGGGGGAAGAGCAAGCGGCCGCCTATCGCTGATCTGCAGCCGTAAAAAAGCCCGCGTGGCGCGGGCTTGATGGCGTGTGGAGCGGATCACTCGATGTTCTGGATCTGCTCGCGCATTTGCTCGATCAACACCTTCAGCTCGATGGCGGAGGCGGTGACGTCAGCATTGATCGACTTGGAGGCCAGGGTGTTCGATTCGCGGTTGAACTCCTGCATCATAAAGTCGAGGCGGCGGCCGACGGCTTCTTTCTTCTTCAGGATGTTGTGCGTCTCTTTCACGTGCGCTTCCAGACGGTCCAGCTCTTCGGCGACGTCGATGCGCTGCGCCATCAGCACCAGCTCTTGCTCCAGGCGAGTGTTTTCCAGCTGCACCTGCGCCTCTTCCAGCTTGCTGACCAGGCGCTCGCGCTGCCATTGCAGGATGTTCGGCATCTGGGCGCGCACTTTGACCACTTCGGCGCTGACGCCGTCGAGGCGCTGTTCGATCAGCGTTTTCAGCGCGGCGCCTTCGCTTTCGCGTGCGACGATAAAGTCATCCAGCGCGCCGTCCAGCGCCTGCATCAGCTCGGCGCTGATGGCGTCCAGATCCTGCTCCTGCGCGGACATCACGCCCGGCCAGCGCAGCACGTCGATCGGGTTGATTTCTCCTTCGTCGCTCTGCATTTTCACCCAGTTGGCGGCTTCAACCAGCTGTTTGGCCAGCTTTTCGTTCAGGATCAGCGAGCTTTGCGCGCTCGGATCCAGTTCGAAACGCAGGTTGCACTCGACTTTGCCGCGGGTTAGGCGGCCACGGATACGTTCACGGATCACCGGCTCCAGGCTGCGGAATTGCTCCGGCAGGCGGATGTAGGTTTCTAAGTAGCGCTGGTTAACGGAACGCAGCTCCCAGGCTGCGCTGCCCCATTCACCCTTGATTTCACGCCGGGCGTAGGCGGTCATGCTGCGGATCATTGATGCGTACCCGTAATAGGAAAAGATGGGGCGATTATAGCGTCGCGGCTGCGGGCAGGATAGGCATTACGTCACGAAGCCCGTATAATGCGCAGCCAATAGTTGATTTGAAGCCGGAGAGAGCCCATGCGTCCTGCAGGCAGAGCACCACAGCAAGTTCGCCCCCTGACACTGACCCGTCACTATACCAAACACGCTGAAGGTTCAGTGCTGGTTGAGTTTGGCGATACCAAAGTCTTGTGCACCGCCACGGTAGAAGAGGGCGTTCCGCGCTTCCTGAAAGGCCAGGGGCAAGGTTGGATCACCGCCGAGTACGGTATGCTGCCGCGCTCCACCCACAGCCGCAATGCCCGTGAAGCCGCCAAAGGCAAGCAGGGTGGCCGCACGCTGGAGATCCAGCGCCTGATCGCGCGCTCGCTGCGCGCCGCGGTGGATCTGAAAAAGCTCGGTGAATTCACCATCACCCTCGACTGCGACGTACTGCAGGCCGACGGCGGTACCCGCACCGCCTCCATCTCCGGCGCCTGCGTGGCGCTGGCCGATGCGTTGAACACGCTGGTGGCCAACGGCAAGCTGAAAGCCAACCCGATGAAGGGCATGGTGGCGGCGGTTTCCGTCGGCATCGTCAATGGCGAAGCGCTGTGCGATCTGGAGTATGTGGAAGATTCCGCGGCGGAAACCGACATGAACGTGGTGATGATGGAAGACGGCCGCATGATCGAAGTGCAGGGCACCGCTGAAGGCGAGCCGTTCAGCCACGATGAGCTGTTGGCGCTATTGGCGCTGGCCCGAGGGGGCATCGAAACCATCTTCCAGGCGCAGAAAGCGGCGCTGGCGGACTAATTTTTCAAGGCGACTGAGAAGTCGCCTTTTTTATGCCCGCCGATCGGGCGGCAGTAATGATAAGACCCAAGCAGATTCAGACGAGGAGAAGCAGTAATGAAAGCCTATCAGCGCCAGTTTATCGAGTTCGCGCTTAACAAGCAGGTATTGAAATTCGGCGAGTTCACCCTGAAATCCGGCCGCACCAGCCCGTATTTCTTCAACGCCGGCCTGTTTAATACCGGGCGCGATCTTGCGCTGTTGGGGCGCTTCTACGCCGAAGCCCTGATGGATTCCGGCATCGATTTTGATCTGCTGTTTGGCCCGGCCTATAAAGGCATTCCTATCGCCACCACCACGGCGGTGGCGCTGGCGGAACACCATGAGCGCGACGTGCCTTACTGCTTTAACCGCAAGGAAGCCAAAACCCACGGCGAGGGCGGTTCGCTGGTGGGCAGCCCGCTGCAGGGCCGCGTGATGCTGGTGGACGATGTGATCACCGCCGGCACCGCGATCCGTGAGTCGATGGAAATCATCGGCGCCAGCGGCGCTTCGTTGGCGGGCGTGCTGATCTCCCTCGACCGCCAGGAACGCGGCCGCGCGGACATCTCCGCCATTCAGGAAGTGGAACGCGACTACCACTGCAAGGTGATTTCGATCGTGACGCTGAAGGACCTGATCGCTTATCTGGAAGAGAAACCGGAAATGGCGGACCACCTGGCGGCGGTGCGCGCTTACCGCGAGCAGTACGGGGTATAAATAACAACGCCGGGCATGCCCGGCGTTTTCGTTATTGCAGCTGTGCCGCCAACAGCGGCCAGCGGGCGTCGAATTCCTGCGTTGGGCGATAGCGGAATTCCGAACGCACATAGCGCGACAACATGCCTTCGCAGAAGGCCAGCAACTGGCTGGCCAACAGCGTTTCATCGACGATGAAGCCTTTGCCTTCGCGCAATTTGCGCTCTTTCAGCACCTGACGCAGCTGCGCCTCGATGCGTTCGAACAGCTGGTTGATGCGACCCTGCAGGCGATCCTGTTCAAACATCAGCGCGTGGCCGGTCATGATGCGCGTCAGCCCCGGGTTGCGTTCCGCAAAGCCCAGAATCAGCAGTAAAATCAGGCGCAGACGATTAAACGTCTCTTTCTCGTCCTGCAAGATCAGGTTGATGCGAGTGATCAGGCTGTCTTCGATAAACTCGATCAGACTGTCGAACATCCGTGTCTTGCTGGGGAAATGCCGGTACAGCGCAGCTTCAGAAACACCCACGTTCGCGGCGAGCTTGGCGGTGGTAATGCGCTGGCTGCCGTCGCTGGATTCCAGCATCTGGGCTAACGCCTGCAATATTTCCTCGCGCCGATTCCTTTTCGTATTTTCTTTTTCTGCCATGTCTGATTAGACCCTTGCTAAAACTTAACTGACGGAAACCCGGGCACCGGCCGCTGCAGAGCAGGCTCTGTGCGGCTTATGTGATAGCTTTTTTACGATGCTGGGGTCAGCGGCCTTAACGGCCTTTTTCCGCGCTGCCTGGTGTGCGCTGCAATTGTCGCGGTAAAACCTTGCCGCAGAGACATCCTTCTCCCCGGAAAGGCAAGGTTCAGGCGACGTTTCCCTGCCGGCCATCGTGCATTGGGTGGCGCTTAGTGGCGCCCCGAGTGGCCGAAGCCGCCTTCGCCGCGCTCGCTGCTGTCGAACTCTTCCACCAGGTTGAACTCGGCCTGTACCACCGGCACGAAGACCATCTGCGCGATGCGTTCGCCCGGTTCGATAGTGAATGACTTCTGGCCGCGGTTCCAGACGGACACCATCAGCTGGCCCTGATAATCGGAGTCGATCAGGCCGACCAGATTGCCCAGCACGACGCCGTGCTTATGGCCCAGGCCTGAGCGCGGCAGGATCACCGCCGCCAGGCCGGCGTCGGCGACATGGATCGCGAGACCGGTAGGCAGCAGCGTGGTTTCACCCGGCGCCAGCTCCACCGCGCTGTCCAGGCAGGCGCGCAGGTCGAGACCGGCGGAGCCCGGCGTGGCGTAGGTCGGTAGCGGGAAATCCTGACCGATGCGCGGGTCGAGGATCTTAACGTCGATTTTTTTCATCATAACGGCTGACTATCTCGTCTATTAAACGTTGGCCAAGGAGTGCCTTGTCGCTCAGCGCCAGGCGTTTCTCTCCATCCTGCCAAAAAAGGTGCAGGGCATTGGTGTCGCTGTTGAACCCGTGCTCTGCAAGCGATACATCGTTAGCGCAAATCAAATCCAGCTTCTTACGCGCCAGTTTTTGCCGCGCGTATTCTTCCACATTCTGGGTTTCGGCGGCAAACCCCACGACAAACGGTCGATTTTTGGTCATCGCCGCCACGCCGGCGACGATATCGGGGTTTTTTACCATCTTGAGGACGATTTCATCACCCTGTTTTTTTATTTTTTCATCGGCGATCCGCTCGGGACGGTAGTCGGCTACGGCGGCGCAGGAGATGAAAATCTGCTGCTGCGCGGCGCGCTGTTGCACCGCCTGTTCCATCTCCAGCGCGCTGGTGACGTCTACGCGTGTGACCTTCGGCGGCGTCGGCAGGCTCACCGGCCCGGCGATCAGCGTCACCTGCGCGCCGCGGGCGGCGGCGGCGCGGGCAATGGCGAAGCCCATTTTGCCGGAGCTGTGATTGCTGATGAAGCGTACCGGATCCAGCGCTTCGCGCGTCGGGCCGGCGGTGATCATAACCTGCAAATGTTGCAGATCCTGCGGGGCGGAGAAATGACCGTTCGCCAGCTCGACGATGTCCAGCGGATCCAGCATGCGGCCCGGGCCGACGTCGCCGCAGGCCTGGCTGCCGTTGTCCGGCCCCCAGAGCAGCATGCCGCGCGTCTGCAGCGTTTGCAGGTTGGCCTGCGTGGCGGCGGCGCGATACATCTGCTGGTTCATGGCGGGGGCGGCGGCGATAGGGGCGTCGGTCGCCAGGCAGACGGTAGTCAGCAGATCGTTGGCCATGCCGGCGGCGACGCGCGCCAGCAGATCGGCGGTCGCCGGCGCCAGAATCACCAGATCCGCCCATTTGCCGAGTTCGATGTGTCCCATGGCGGCTTCGGCGGCGGGATCCAACAGATCGTCGGACACCGGGTGGCCGGAAACGGCCTGCAGCGTCAGCGGCGTAATGAACGCCTTGGCGGCGTGGGTCATCACCACGCGCACTTCCGCGCCCCTGTCGCGCAGGCGGCGCACCAGCTCTGGGCATTTGTAGGCGGCGATGCCGCCGCTGATGCCAAGCACAATATGCTTGCCGGAAAGTCCCGTCATCATCATTGTCCGATTGAAAGCCGAAAGATGCGCCATTTTAGCATATCCGCCGTTCAGGTGAGCGATTCCGCAATGGCTGCAGGGCGTTACATTGTGCTTTGCGAAACACTTCGCAATGTTATCAAACACCTGTCGAACGCGCCGGGTGGCGCATGGCATGCTGTAGTCCTTTCAGGGAGGAACACGATGAGCAACCCGACTGTGGCGTGCTGGCCGGGCGCGCTGGCGCCGCGTGAAAAGCTGTTGATGCAGGGGGCTGCGGCGCTGTCCGACGCGGAGCTGTTGGCCATTTTCTTGCGCACCGGGTTGCCCGGCGTGCACGTGATGCAGCTGGCGGAGCAGCTGCTGCTCCGGTTCGGCTCGCTTTACCACCTGATGTCGGCCGATCATCAGGCGTTTTGCAGTCAAAAAGGCCTGGGCGACGCCAGCTATACGCAGCTGCAGGCGATTGCCGAGCTGGCGCTTCGCTTCTTTTCCAGCCATCTCTCGCAGGAAAACGCCATGCTCAACCCGCGCGTCACCCAGCATTATCTGCAAAGCCTGCTGGCGCATCGTGAGCGAGAGGTCTTTTTGGTATTGTTTTTAGACAATCAGCATCGGGTTATTCGCCATCAGGAGATGTTTGCTGGTACCATCAGCAGCGTCGTCGTCTACCCGAGAGAAATTGTGCGTGAAGCGTTGAAGGCTAATGCCGCCGCGCTGATTCTCGCGCATAATCACCCCTCGGGTAAGGCTGAACCCAGTCATGCCGACCGTTTGATAACTGAACAGGTGGTGAAAGCCTGCCAGTTATTGGAGATCCGAGTGCTCGATCATTTGGTGATCGGTCGGGGTGAATGCGTCTCTTTTGCCGAGCGCGGATGGCTTTAAGCGATTTTTTCGCGATCCTTGTGGGATCTTTAGCTGTTCGGGACTTGAGCACTTACGCTTCAGAGCGTATACTACGCCACCTTTGAGAATCTTGGGTTTGGCGCAAGAGCCTATCTCAGCAGGTTTCTGACCTGATGTGTGGTTTCTACCTGATGACGAGAGTCTCCTCAGTATGAAGTTTGCTGAGATGGGCTCTAAAAGCCTGACGAGGCGGCCATACCCTATACGAAGCTCGAGCTGATTTGATTTTTGGAGAATAGACATGTCCCGAGTCTGCCAAGTTACTGGCAAGCGCCCGGTGAGCGGTAACAACCGTTCCCACGCAATGAACGCGACCAAACGCCGTTTTCTGCCTAACCTGCACTCACACCGTTTTTGGGTTGAGGCTGAGAAGCGCTTTGTAACTCTGCGTGTATCTGCTAAAGGTATGCGTGTTATCGATAAGAAGGGTATTGAGACGGTTCTGGCCGATCTGCGTGCCCGTGGTGAGAAGTATTAAGGAACTGAATCATGGCTAAAGGTGTTCGCGAGAAGATCAAGCTGGTTTCTTCTGCTGGTACTGGTCACTTCTATACCACCACGAAGAACAAGCGTACTAAGCCGGAAAAATTGGAACTGAAGAAATTCGATCCAGTTGTCCGTCAGCACGTAGTATACAAAGAAGCTAAAATTAAATAATTTTAGTGGATTAATGAAAAACCCGGCCTTGGCCGGGTTTTTTGTTTTATAAAGGGTAGAAAACATCGGAGGGGAAGCCAGATGCCTGAATTACCGGAAGTTGAGACGAGCAGACGCGGTATAGAGCCTTATCTTGTCGGCCACAGCATTCAGTATGCGGTGGTGCGCAACGCGCGCCTGCGCTGGCCGGTTTCCGAGCAGATCCTGACGCTGAGCGATCAGCCGGTGCTCAGCGTGCAGCGTCGGGCCAAATACCTGCTGATTGAGCTGGAGCGCGGTTGGATTATCGTGCATCTGGGCATGTCGGGCAGCTTGCGCATGCTGCGTGAGGAAAACGAAGACGAAGCCGGCAAACACGACCACGTCGATCTGGTTATCAACAACGGTATGATCCTACGCTATACCGATCCGCGCCGCTTCGGCGCCTGGCTGTGGTGCGAAGACCTGGCGACCAGCAGCGTGTTGGCGCATCTGGGGCCGGAACCGCTGAGTGAGGCGTTCAACGGCGACTACCTGTATGAAAAATCACGTAATAAGCGCACGCTGATCAAACCGTGGCTGATGGATAACAAGCTGGTGGTCGGGGTCGGTAACATTTACGCCAGTGAATCGCTGTTCAGCGCCGGGATCCTGCCCGATCGTCCGGCGGGATCCTTGACCAAAGCCGAAGCTGCGCTGTTGGCGAAGACCATCAAGGCGGTGTTGCAACGCTCCATCGAGCAGGGCGGCACCACGTTGCGCGACTTTTTGCAGTCGGATGGGAAACCGGGGTACTTCGCGCAGGAGCTGCAGGTTTACGGGCGGGCGGGAGAACCGTGCCGCACATGCGGCACGCCGATTGAATCCGCCAAGCACGGGCAGCGCAGCACCTTCTTTTGCCGACGCTGCCAGCGCTGAGCATCACGCGGCGGCGAGCTTCGCCATCAGCGCCTGAGTGACCACATCGGGCAGGAAAGGCGCGATATCGCCGCCGTGGCGGGCGACCTCCTTCACCAGTGAGGAGGAGATGAACGACCACTCTTCGGAAGGCATCAGGAACACGCTTTCCAGCGTCGGCATCAAATGGCGGTTCATGTTCGCCAGCTGCAGTTCGTACTCAAAGTCAGACACCGCCCGCAGGCCACGCACCAGGATATTGGCATTCTGGTGAGCGGCGAAATGCGCCATCAGCTCGCTGAAGCCCAGTACTTCCACATTGTCCAGATGCGAGGTGACCTGCGTCGCCAGCGCCACACGCTCATCCAGGCTGAACAGCGGCTTTTTGCTCGGGCTGGCGGCGATGGCCAGAATCACGTGATCGAACATCAGCGACGCGCGCGTCACTAAATCCAGGTGGCCGTTGGTCATGGGATCGAACGTCCCGGGATAGATGGCTTTGCTGGTCATGATTCACTTCTCTGAGTAGTTGCGGCCCAATGCCCATAATGCGGCATATTTATTGAAGGTATATTGCGCGTTGACCACCGCTAACAGCAACCCCTGTTTACCGTCGAGGAAGCCGGCCCGCAGCAGCCAGGTTTTGACGAAGGCGCCGAGCGTGTGGGTCAGGATGGACAGATAGCCGCAACGCTTGCCGGCCCGGTGGCGCTGTGTGGCCCACTCTTCGGCATAGCGCAGCTGTTTGCGCTGAAAGGCGAAGAAGTCGCGGCAGGTCAGGTGCAGCATATCGCCACTGAGGGGGATCACTTTGGCATCGCCGATGTTCAGCGACTCGTGCACCAGATCGTCGTTATAGCGATAGCGTTGGTTGGCGTACAGGCGGTTGACGCGATCGGGATACCAGCCGCTGTGGCGCATGAAGCGGCCAAGGAACAGGTTGCGCCGCGCGCAGCTGTAGACGGCGCCGTCGTCCGGCGCGTTCAACACCTGTTCGATGGATTGTCGCAGTTCAGGGGTGACGCGTTCGTCGGCATCGATCATCAAAACGTAGTCATGGCTGGCGTAGCTTTGCGCCAGCTGACGCTGCTTGCCAAACCCTTGCCAGTCGGTGTGCGTGAAGACTTTGGCGCCCAGGCTTTCGGCGACGGGGACGCTGTCGTCTTCGCTGCCGGAGTCCAGCACAATGATTTCATCGGCCCACTCGACCGAGCGCAGACAGTCCGGCAACAGCCCGGCTTCGTTTTTGGCGATCATCACCACCGACAGGCTTTTGCGGCTGCTCATTCAGTGACTCCGGGGCGGCAGGTGCGGTTCCAGCAGCTGCAGCAGGCGCTGCAACGCTCCCTGATTCTGATACAACACTTCCACCGCATGGCGGCCGTAGTAACGGCGGTAATCTTCGTCGGTCAACAGGGTTGCCACTTCCTTTACCAGCGAATCCACGTCGGTCACGGTGATCAGGCCTTCGGCCTGCGAAAGCTTGGCGCAGATGTCTTTAAAGTTGAAGGTGTGCGGGCCCATCAGCACCGGGATGGCGTGGGCGGCGGCTTCCAGCGGGTTATGGCCGCCACGTTCCACCAGGCTGCCGCCGACAAAGGCCAGATCGGCGATGCCGTACAGCAGCATGAGTTCGCCCATGGTATCGCCGATCACCACCTGGGTGCTGCCGGACGGGATTTCGCCGCTGCTGCGCAGGGTGTAGCTGAAGCCGGCCTTCTGTACCAGCTCCTTGGCGGTCGGGAAGCGTTCCGGGTGACGCGGCACCAGGATCAGCAGCAGGTCGGGGTGTTTTTCCAGCAGCTTGCGGTGCGCTTCGATCAGGATGGTTTCTTCGCCTTCATGGGTGCTGGTGGCGATCCACACCGGGCGGCGCGGCGCCCATTGGCGGCGCAGCGTAACGGCGCGGGCGGCCAGTTCCGGGGTGACGGAGATATCGAATTTCAGGCTGCCGGTAACGGCCAGCTGCGAGCGTTTCAGGCCCAGTTCGATAAAACGATCGCCGTCTTCCTGGTTCTGTGCGGCGATCAGCGTAATGCGGCGCAGCATATCGCGCATGAATCCGCCAATTTTCTTATAGCCGGCGGCGGATCGCGCCGACAGGCGCGCATTGGCGATCACCAGGGGGATTTGCCGCTGATGCAGCGCGTTGATCAGGTTAGGCCATAGCTCGGTTTCCATGATGATCACCAGCTTGGGATTCACCTGGTCGAGGAAGCGGTTCATGGAACCGGGCAGATCGTAGGGCAGATAGACATGATGCACGTCTTTGCCGAAAGCGGACTGGACGCGTTCTGAACCTGTCGGGGTCATTGTGGTCACAGTTATCGGCAAAGCGGGGTAACGATGGCGCAGCGCCCGCACCAGCGGGATGGCCGCCAGCGTTTCGCCGACGGAGACGGAATGCAGCATAATGCCGCCCGGCACGACTTTCCCGGCGCAGAAGCCATAGCGTTCCGCCCAGCGTTTACGGTAGGCTGGAGCTTTGCGGCTGCGCAGCAGTAAGCGGAGCCAGATCAGGGGTTGGATGAGGTAGAGTAGTACCTGATATAAACGCAGCAACATTCTATCAATTTCATTTATATGGGTTATTCGGAATAGTACCATAACTGGAAGGGAAAGGCGCTAATTTGGTAACCTTGGGTGTCAGTTTCAGACAACCGGCGAGCGATTTCGCCGATAGGCTCGGAATGAAGAATATTTTAATTATTCGCCGCGACAACATCGGCGATCTTGTTTGCACCACGCCTCTGATTGAAGGGGTGAAAATTGCCTATCCAGACGCAAAAGTTTATCTGCTGATCAATAAAGTCAGCCAGGACGTCGTTAAAAACAACCCTCATCTCGAGAAAGTCTTTGTCTATAAAAAGGCCAAGCATAAGGCGAAAAATGAAACGACGTTGGGCGTTTATTTCGAACGTCTGATGATTTTCCTGAAGCTGCGCAAAATAAAGTTCGATGCGGTCATTCTGGCCAACCCGGTGCCTTGCAAATACAGCCTGCGTTTAGCGAAAATGGCCGGCGCCAGCCATATCATCGGCGCCGATTTGGGCACGAAAGATATTCAGCGCCCGTTCCGCAAAGACGATTTCCGCGGTCTACATCAGGTCGAACACACCTACAGCTATTTATCGGCGATAACCGATCAAACCATTCCGATCCCGCCGGTGCGGGTATTCCTGACGCCGGAAGAGCGGCAGCTGGCGGCGCAGCGGCTGCAGGAACGCCTGCCGTCGGTCGAACGGGTTTGCGCCGTGCATATCAGCAGCCGTAGCCCGAAAAGGCGCTGGCCGGTTGAACGCTATGCCGAAATCATCAACCGCCTGACCGCCGATCCCCGCACCGGCGTGCTGATCTTCTGGTCGCCGCAGGGCACGCTGGCGCCGGACGACATCGGCGATCAGCAGCGCGCAGAACAGCTGTTGGCGCTGTGCCAAAACGAACGCGTCGCGCTTTATCCGACGGCCTCGGTGCGCGAGCTGTTGGGCGGGTTCGATTTATGCGACCGGGTGCTGTGCAGCGATGGCGGGCAGATGCATCTTGCCGCCGCGCTGAATAAGGATATGGTGGTGTTCTTTGGCGATACCGATAAAACGTCCTGGCATCCATGGACCGGCCGTCATCATATTTTGCAGAGTGAGTCGGGGCACTGTGAAGATGTTTCTGTCGATGAGGTTTGGCAGAAAATGCAGGCGCTAAGCTAGCGAAGAAAATAAGGCAGGTATCACCTGCCTTATTTATTTCTTTATTATTTTTCTTTCAGCTCAATATATTGACGGCAAATAGGCTCCAGCCCATAGCTCAGCAATTGCTGTTGATTTATCTGCGGCGGATTGGCGTAAATTTCCGCCATTTTTTCTGCCAGCGACGCTTCGTTTAATTCCGCCAACGCGTTAGCCATGCCGGCTTTTTCCAGAATTTCCGCAGGGCCGCCCGGACAGCGGGTGCTGACCACCGGTGTGCCGCACAACAGCGATTCTACCAGCACATTGCCAAACCCTTCGCTATCGGAGCTGAGTACCAACAGCGAGGCATGGCGGATAAACGGATAGGGATTGGCCTGGAAGCCGAGGAACAGCACGCGCTCTGCGATACCCAAGTCTGCCGCCAGACGCTTGACCTCGGCGACGCGGGCGTCATCCCCGGTGCCGATCAAAGCCAGCGGCGCCTGAATGCCGGATTGCGCATAGGCTTTCAGCAGGCGGTCATGCCGCTTGGTGGCGTGAAAGCGGCCGACGTGCACCAGATAGTCCTGACCGGCCAGTTCGCAAGGTGCCGCCGCCTGTTGCCGGATGGCGTCGATGTCGAACGGGTTATTGATGACCGCCAGCCGACGCGGGCGGATCGGCAAATTCTGCTGCAGATCGCCGCCGACCGCCTGTGAAACGGCGACGATATTTCTCCCCTGGTAAACGTTGGCTATTTTACGTTGCTTGAGCCAGCGATCCAGGCCTTTGCGGTGGCCGAGGTAGGAGGTGGAGAGAATGCCGTGAATGCAGAACCACAGGCGATCCGAAGCCAGCCGCTTGCTGCGGCTGACGATGCGATCGGTTTTGTGCAGGTTGGAGAACACCAGATCGAACGCGCCGTGTTGGCGCTCGTGTTCGGCTATCGCCCGATCCAGCGCGGCGGCGCGGCGCGACAGCTCGGTCAGTTTGCGCCAGGGGGCACGGCTGCGATCGGCCACCACCTGATAATCGATGCCTGACGGGATAGGGTAATTGCAGACGTCACGCAGCGAGATCAGACTGACTTCATGCCCCAGTTGCTGCATGCCTTGACACAGGGTCAGCACCACTTTTTCCGCGCCGCCTCCCGGCAGGCCATCGATGATCATCAGAATACGCATAGCTAATCCAGTAACCGGTTATAGAGGGAAATGAGCTGTTCGGAGAGATGCGCCGGCGTAGCCGTCATAATGCGCAATCTTGCCGCTTCGCCCATGGAGGATCCCAGCGCCTGGCGCGGCAGCGCCCGAATGGCTTCCGTGATGGCCGGCACGTCGAGCGCGTCGGTCACGAAGCCGTTCTGGCCCGGGGTGATAAACTCGGCGCCGCCGCAGGTGGTGCTGGTGACAACCGGCAGGCCGCAGGACATCGCTTCCAGAATCACATTGGGGAACGGATCGTACAGCGTCGGCAGCAGCAGCGCATCCGCGGCCTGATAGAACGGCAGAGTCTGCTTCTGCACGCCCATAAAGTGAATGCGATCGCCGCAGCCCAGCGACTGCGCCAGCGCCCGGTAACGCTTTTCGGCTTTGTCTTTACCAACCACCAAGAGGTGGCTGTCGGTCGCCGCCACGGCGCGGATGGCAGCGGCCAGCCCTTTGCGCTCGAAACCGGAGCCGACGAAGATCAGGCAGTGCGCCTGTTGCGGGATCTGATATTGCTCACGCAGGCGTCGGCGCTGGGCCTCGTCGGCGGGCGGGAACTTTTGATTGTCGATGGCGTTATAGATCACCGTGATTTTGTCGGCGGGCACGCCAAAGTCGGCGATGATTTCCCGTTTGATCATCTCGGCGTTGCAGATGACGGCTTTCAGCTCCGGTGCGGCGTACATGGCGCGCTCGGCGCACATCACATAGCGGTGATAACGGTTGGAAAACAGCCATTTGCGGCGCCACTCCGGCAGCAGCCGTGCGCGTTGCAGCAGCCAGCGGCGGTGTACGCCGTCGCCGGCGCGGTAGATATCGCAGCCGGGAATGCGCTCGTGGCTTTGCACCAGATCGAAGCGCTCTTTCTGCCACAGCGCCCTGGCCGCCACGGCGAAGCCCCGTTCGCGACTGATGCGGCCGAGTTTCAACGGGTTACACAGGTGAATATGCCAGTTTGGATTGGCGTCACCCTGCCATTCGCGAGTGATGACGTTCAGATCGAGATCCTGTTGCTCCAGCGCCTCCAGGGCGCGGGAAACGAAACGTTCGGCTCCGCCGTCCGGGCGGTATTTTTGGCGAACGATCGCCAAACGAAATGCTTTCATGCCAGCGTGCTCCGCGCGGCTGCAATCACCGCGTCTGTAGGAATGAGGTCGAGATACCGTTCATCGGTGCCGGTATCAATAGCGTCCGGATCGGGCAGTTCGCCGAAGTCGCCGGCCCAGATCACGGCGCCGGTAGCCTGCCATGGCCGCCAGAAAGTCAGCTTGGAAGGGCCGAACAGCGCCACGCACGGCGTTTGCAGCGCGGCGGCCATATGCATCGGCACCGAATCCACG
The DNA here is from genome assembly GCF_014982455.1 of Serratia sp. X3. NCBI lineage: Bacteria > Pseudomonadati > Pseudomonadota > Gammaproteobacteria > Enterobacterales > Yersiniaceae > Serratia > Serratia sp. X3. The sequence continues at coordinate 71,134 of NZ_JADCNB010000009.1, read as the reverse complement.
CCGATAAACAGCTTGGCGTGGTCAATCAGGGCGGCCAGTTGGCGCAGCGTCAGCTGGCCGGCCAACGAGATTACGCCCTGCGGCGGGCAGAGCGCCAAAATGCGCTCGACCATGGCTTTTTCTCTGGCGTCGGGGCCGGAGGTGATCACCAACTGGTGGCCGTCGGCCTGCAAGGCGGTGAGGGTGGCGGCCATTTTCTCTTCGCTCCAGCATTTGAAGAACCAGCGCGAGGTGGGCTGCACCACAATATAACTGCCGGCGACGCCCTGTTTCTGCAACAGTTGCTCACAGGTCTGCCAATCCTGCGGATCATAACTCATGGTGACATGTTCATTGAGCGCAGGCAGGTTCAGCGGCGCCAGCAACGAGAGATTTTGTTCGACGGTATGCAAGTGGGCGTGATTGTCTACCGGCACCAGCTGCGTGTGGCAGTGGTGCCACAGGAAGCCGCGGCGTTTGGGGAAATCGAAGCCCAAACGGATGCGCGCGCCGGTCAGGCGCGTGATGATGGCGCTGCGCCACTGATCGGCCAGATTGACCACCAGATCGTAGCGCTGCGCCTTCAGGCGGCGCAGCAGCGCCAGCTCATGGCCGAGGTGAGCGCGGGCACCCTGTTTTTTCCATTGGCGATCGATGGCGAACAGGGTCGACAGTTCCGGATTACTGGCCAGCATCTCCTGCGTTTCCTGATACAGCAGCACATCGATCCGGGCCTGCGGGTAGTTTTGCCGCAGGCTGCTGATGACCGGCGTGACCAGCAGCATATCGCCGTGGTGGCGCAGTTTTATGATCAAAATACGCTGTACGGATGGGGCGGAAGTTAGGGCTGGCGCGTCGTTCATCATGAGTCGCTTTCTGGGAAACCAATCTTTGATTCTAAATGACCCGATCGCATGTGGCTACTGTTGCTCGGTTTTCTTGCCGAGCCGCAAAAAAATCGCCGGAGCAGGGACGAATGCGCTTCAACGTTGTCCAAACCAGGCAGCAAAGTCGTTTGCCCTGGCGAAACGGCCTGCGTAACATAGCGTATTCTGTTGATATCAGGTTCGATATTCATGACTAAACCGGCGTTTCTCATCACCATTGATACCGAAGGCGATAATCTGTGGCAAAACCACGATCGCATCGCGACCGAAAACACGCGTTTCTTGCCGCGCTTTCAGGCGCTGTGCGAGAAATATGCCTTCAAGCCGGTTTATCTCACCAACTATGAAATGGCGATGGATCCGGCTTACGTCGAGTTCGCGCGTGACGTGATCGCCCGCGGCGCCGGTGAAGTCGGCATGCATCTGCACGCCTGGAACAGCCCGCCGCTGACGCCGCTCACCGATGACGACTGGCGCCACAAGCCTTATTTGATCGAGTATCCCGCCGATCAGATACGCGCCAAGGTCGACCACATGACCAAACTGCTGGAGGACGCCTTCCAGACTAAAATGCTCAGCCATCGCGCCGGCCGTTGGGCGTTCAACGAATACTATGCCTCACTGCTGCTGGAATACGGCTATCAGGTGGATTGTTCAGTGACGCCGCGGGTCAACTGGCAGTTTTCGCCGGGCAACCCGCAGGGCGACGGCGGTACCGATTACAGCCGGTTCCCGTCGCACGCCTATTTCATCGATCCGCAGAACATCGCCAAGCCGGGCGCTTCGTCGCTGCTGGAAGTGCCGATGAGCATCCAGTACAAGCATTCGGCGCTGATGAATGCGTTCAAGCAGGGCTATGATCGGCTGCGCGGCAAGCGGCGTTCGCCGTCCGTCAACTGGCTGCGGCCGAGTGGCGGCAACGTGGCCAAGATGATCAGCGTGGCCGAGACGTCGTTGGCGCAGGGGCATGACTACGTCGAGTTTATGCTGCACTCCTCCGAGTTTATGCCGGGCGGCAGCCCGACGTTCAAAACCGAGCAGGATATCGAAGTGCTGTACCGCGATCTGGAGCAGCTGTTTGACTGGCTGCAGCAGCGCACGGTGGGCATGACGCTGGCCGAGTATTATCAACTTAAAGCGAACTAAGCACGCACATGTCGAAGAAATGGAAAATTAAGGTTGCCGACTGGTTTTTGCGGCGCTATACGGCGAAGTACGGCCGTTTTCAGGACAAGGCGACGTTCGACGGCGCCCAGCAGTTTGACAATATCGTCATCTATTCCACCACGGCGTTGGGCGACTTCATGTTCAACACGCCGGCACTGAGGGCGATGAGGGAACGCTATCCCAACGCGCACATCACGCTGGTGGTGCACAAGAAAAACCGCGAACTGGTGGAAAACGGCCGCTATTACGATCGCGTGGTGTATTGGGACAGCAAGATCAAGACAATACGCCCATTGCTGAAATCGCTGCGCGAACATCAGCCGGATTTGGCGCTGATCCTGCACTCTCACCTGCCTTATGACATCATCAGCGCCGTCATGGCGGGGGCAAAGTATATCATCAGGGATAACTACAGCTCGGGCATTTGCGGGCTGGAACCTTGGTTAACCAACTATATCTTCCATTATTACGGCCATTTCGTGCGCCGCAAACTGGAGCTGATTTCCATTTTGGGCTGCCGCAGCGACGATCCGACGATGGAAATTCCCGTGGACTATCAGCGCGGCGTCAAAAGCAGCGACCATCCCACCATTGGTTTTCAACTGGGGGCATCGACGGAGTCGCGTTGCTGGCCGGTGTCGCACTATGCGCGCCTGGCCGATGAGCTGGTGGCGAAGCACCCCAATGTGCGCATCGTGCTGATTGGCGCACCGCTTGACGACGGCAAGGCCCAACAGTTTATGAGCCTGATTGGCCCGCAAACGCAGGCCTGCGTGGATAATCAGATCGGTAAAACGGGACTGCAAGGCTTGCTGACGTTGATCGACAGTTTCCATGTTCTGGTCACCGGCGACACCGGGCCGCTGCATCTGGCGGTGGCGTTGAAGGTGAAAACCATCAGCCTGTTCGTGACCGCCGATTCACGCTCCACCGGGCCGATTCAGGATCCTGAACTGCACCGCATCATTCAGGTGTCGCGCACCGGCTATACGATGCCGCTGGAGGCGGAAAGCCCGATGGGGGTCATTCAGCCGCAGCGGATTTATGACGAACTGGTCGCGCACGTGCCTTTAGCGCGCTAGAGGTGCGGCGACGCATCGGCCGCCAGGCCGATGCGGTTAGCGTGGTTTGCGCCCGCGCAGCTTCGAAAGAAAGGTATCCACTCGCGCATAGCGCATCTGGCGGACTTTTTTGCCCGGCACGTCGCTGTTGCGGCAGACAGCGGCGGCGCGGCGCAGAATTTGCAGCGTTGCCGGCGCGTAATGATAATAACCGTACACCGCCTTCGACATGCTTTTCACCTCGGAAAAGCAGTTGGCCAGCATCAGGGCGGCCAACCGGCGCAGCGGCTCATCCCCAGGATGCTGCGCCACATAGCGCAGCATCTTCTCCATGGCGAACAGCAAATCTTCAATATCTTTGGGTTTGATATTGCGGGTGATGCCCTGGCTGTTATCCCGGTAGAAATAGAGTTCGCAGTCAAGATGGGCGATGCGGCGAGTTTTGAAATACTGAAAAGGCGTGAAAATCACGTCTTCATAGCGTCTGCCGTCTTCGAACGTTTCCCCTGCCAGCAGCGTGCGCTTATATACCCGGCTCCAGAGATGCCACATCGAGCGTGCAAACAGCGGTTGCAGGCTGCCCAGCCCCAACGAGGAAAAGTCGTAGGCTACGGGCTGCGTCGCGCGGTTCTCGGGTTTCGGCGGTTGTTCGGTGAACTTCTGATAATTAAAATCGATCAGGTCATATTCATCGGCGATCAGCAGGGGCCGCAGGATCGCCAGATAGTCGTCGCTCAGCAGATCGTCGCCGTCGAGAAAGGTGAGATAGCGCCCGGTTGCATGCTGCAGGCCGACATTGCGGGCGTGCGCAATGCCGCCGTTGGCCTGTGAAATAAAAGCCACGTGCGGATGCTGCCGCTGCGCCAGATACCGGCTGACCAGCGCCCCTGACGCATCGGTAGAGCCATCGTCGATGATCACCACCTCAATCTCATCAGAAATCTGTGTAAATAACGAATCCAGCGCAGCGATGACGAACGCTTCGTTATTGTAAAACGGCACGATAACGCTGAGCAGCGGTGGCTGATGAGTTTTCACGCGGTCTGCTCCTGGGCGGAAGGCGGTTTCGCCACGGAGAGCACGGCGGCGATCAGCGCCAGACAGAACATGACGGTGCCTTCCGTGCTGAAGAAGATGACGTCGCTGAGGCCGTAAACGAACAGGCTGGCGCTCACGCTCAGCAGCAGCGCGTTGCGCTGCGGCCGGAATGAAGAGAAGAACAGGCCGACATACAGCGCCAGCAACAGCAACGCCCCCCAAACCCCCTTGAGCGAATAGGTCTCCAGCAGCTCGTTATGCAGGTGCACGTTGATGTAAGGCATGACGCCAGACAGGCGAGGTTGCTGCGCGACGATGGCGCGGATCTCTTCACCGCGCTGCTCGGCGGATTGACCCCAAGGAGCTTGTGAGCCGGTACGCCATGCCAGCGTTTGCATCGACAGTCGGGAAATGATCGAGTTTTCAGTCTGTGGCTGATCCATCAGACGCATGTCGGTCTCAAAGGCCTGAATGCGTTCTTCTATCTGCGGTTTGAACACCAGGCCGCAGGCTACGAGCAGCAGCGGTACCGAGGCCACCAACGCGAGCTTGTGTTTCCTGGAAACCAGATGCTTGGTCGCCAGCAGCGACAGACAAATCGCCACAGGGTAAACCAGCATCGCCGCGCGGGTGCCGGTCAGCACCAGCGCAGAGAAGGAAAGCAGGAACGCCGCAATGTACAGCACCAGGCGGTAGCGGGTGCGCAGCATCAGGATGGCTTGCATCATCACCAGATCGATGGCGGTCATCAGATAGGCAGCGACCGTGGCGCGATCGAAGTTGAGCTCCACACGAGGAATATCCAGCCGCAATCCCTGATAGAGAGAATAGCCGTTGACCGCCAAACCGGTAACGAGGGCCACGACGATCAGCAGGCGCTGCACGCACAGCCGTTCATTGAGCGCAATCAGCAAAATGAAAGCGGTCGCGAGCTGCAGTTTGCCGGTCGACATATAGGAACGATAAACATTGATATATTCGCCCGGCTGTTTGAAATGATGCATCCACAGGATGGTGCCCATGCCGACGCAGAACATCAGCGCGGGCAACAGCAGATTTTTAACGTTGCTGAAGTAGTAGCGCGGATACAGGCAAACGGCGATAAAGGCGATGTAGCTGGAAACGTAAAACAGATTGCGTCCGGTCGCGGAACCGAAAGGAATGGTGCAAAAAGCGATGGCACATCCCAGATAAATCAGATAACTGAAGGCAGGGTGCGGCGTTTTTTGTTTTAGCATCGGGCGTGTTTTCCGGCTCACGTGTTGATTAAACGATGAAGGATCGCAGCGTGTCGTCAAACTCAGCTTTGAACTGAGCATAGTTGAAATGTTCAGCAGGATAGCGCTGCGCGTTTCGGCTCAACGTCTGGTAGGTTTCGCCCGCCAGCAATGTCTCAACGGCATCCGCGCAGTCGATATGCGACAACAGCTTGGGCGACACCAGGCTGTCGGTTAACGGGTCGTAGACTTCATGCGGGAAGTCGACCTCGATATCGGTGAGCTGCCGGTGTTGTTCGATGGTGACCGACGGAACCAGGCCAATGCCGCAGACGCCGTCTTTCACCGCTTCCGGCTGGCCGTCAACCTGCGGGAAGATGACCGGCACGCCGAAATAGAGCGATTCCATGCAGGACAAGCCGAACGGCTCGGTGATCGGTGTGCTCATGTAAATGTGCGTGCGATTGAAGAAGCCGGCGACGTCATCCTGGTAACCGCTGAAAGTGACGCGATCGCCGAGCTGGAGCCGAGCCGCCAGCGCCTCGAACGCCGCGCGATCCGGCCCTTTGCCGGCCACTTCCAGCGTGACGTCATGCCCGCGTCGCAGCAGTTCCTGCATCATCAATAATGAAACGCTGATGCCTTTCAGGCTGACCAGGCGTGAGGCGGTGCCGATTCTGATCGGCTGCGACAGCGTTTTCGGCGTGTTGTCGATCCCCGCCGGCGTCTTGATGCGGTTGATCACCACGTGGTTTGGGCAAGGCAGATTAAAGCGCAGCTCCATCACCCGCTTCGAGGCGTGTGAGGCGGAAATCACGCCGTCCAGCATGGCGAAGAAACGCAGCGTCTTTTTATTCTTGGGGTAACGCCAGGAGCAGCCGTGATCGTAGTAAATCAGTTTGCCGCGCTTGGGTTTGGCCGCCAGCCCCGGCACCAGGTCCCAGACGATCACCACGTCGGCGTTGGCCCGCTCGATTTTCCACTTCAACAGAAATTTTCGCAGGAACTGCGGGCAGCGCAGCGGCAGCGCATTGATCAGGCGGTTGGCGAAGGTGACGGGCTGGTGCGCCGGCAACTGGCGGCGGATCTCCTCGCCGATGTCGCCGCTGATGCACAGGACCTGGTTGCTGCCGTCGGTGGTATCGTTGATGTACTGCAGGAACAGGCGCTCGACGCCGCCCATTTTACCCAGGTTGATAATGTGCAGTTTTTTCATGCTATAACCTTTTGCAACGCCTGCCATGCCGTATCGGCGTCGATTGTCGCCATGCTTTTTTCCGGCGAAATCAGCGAGTGCTGATTTTGCCCGTAGCCGCCGATCAGGCCGGGATCGGTCGGCCCAAACAGCGTGATGTTCGGTTTATCGAGCGCGGCGGTCAAATGGCTGAGCCCGGTGTCGACCGAGACCACGCCCCTGGCGCCCGCCAGCACCTCAGCCACCTGCTGCAGGCTGAGCTTCGGCAGCACCTCGACATGTGGAAAACCTTCCGCCAACATCAGCGCGCGCTGATGTTCATGCTCTGCCCCCCAGGGCAGTTTGATCTTCAGCCCGCTGTCGGCCGTCAGCGCGATCAGCTCGCGCCAGTTCTGCTCCGGCCAATGCTTGTCGTCGCGGGTCGTCGCGTGCAAAAACACCAGATATTGCCCGGCATCGACCGGCGGGCGGCTGAGAAAGCGCGCGGCGATGGCATAGTCGCCGTAGCTGCCCGGTTTATCGTAGCCGAGGCTTTTGGCGAACAGCTCGCGCGTGCGTTCCACTGCGTGCTGCCGTTTGTCTATCTCATGGCGCACGTTGTAGAACCAGCTGGCGAACGGCTCGCGAGCGCTTTTACAGTCCGGACCATGTTTGTTGCCTTTGGCGACGCGGGTGATTAGCGCGGCGCTTTTCATCAGGCCCTGCGCGTCGATCACCACGTCGTAACGGCGTTCTTGCAGCGCGCGCTTGAAGTCGCAGCGCTGCTGTCGGGTGTCGCTGCCGAACCAGTTTTTGCGCCAGCGGCGAATGGCCACCGGGATCACGCGATCCACCGCCGGATGCCAGGTGGGGATTTGGCTGAAACCTTCTTCCACTACCCAGTCGAAGCGGATATCGGGAATGGCCTGCAGCGCATCGGTCAGAGCGGGCAGCGTATGCAGCACGTCTCCCATCGAGGACGTTTTTACGATTAACACCTGCATGACTATTCCTCGCTGGCGACAAGCAACGGCGTCAGCGCATCCAACACTTGCTGCGGCTGAATATCGATCAAACTTTGGTGATACCCCTGTTCGGCATCGCCCTTACGCACCTTGTGGTAGCCGCTGATCAAGCGAATCACCCGCGCCTTGTCGGAAAGCGGCGGCGTGAAGTCGGGGCTGCTTGGGCCGTACAAGGCTATCAGCGGTTTGTTCAACGCTGCGGCAACATGCATTAAACCGGAGTCGTTGCTGACCACCGCCCGGCAGGCCGCGATCAGGATCACTGCCTGCTCCAGCTGGGTTTTTCCGGCCAGATTAAGGCAGAAATCGCGTGCGTCGTCCTGCAACGCGGCGCGGATCTGTTCGCCGGCCTCATGGTCTTTTGCCGAACCGAACAGCGCGATTTGATAGCCGCTCTCGATCAGCCGTTGAGCCAGCGCCGCGTAGTGATAGTGCGGCCAGCGCTTGGCGGGGCCGAACTCCGCGCCTGGGCAGAAGCCGACGATCGGGCGGCTGTCGGTCAGGTTGAAGGCCGAAGTGGTTTCGGCGATCTCTTCGTCGCTCACCCGCAGCTGCGGCCACAGCAGCGGCTGCGGCAGATCGTCGGCGCGCTGAACGCGGCCTTTGTCATAGGCCAGCGCCACATAGCGCTGCACCATCAGCGGGAAAGCGGCCTTGTCGAGCACGCGCACGTCGTTCAGCAGGCCGTAGCGCATTTCGCCCCGCCAGCCGGTGCGCTGCGGGATATCGGCGAAGAAAGGCACCAGCGCGGATTTGAACGAGTTGGGCAGAACGTAAGCGCGATCGTAACGGTTGGCGCGCAGAGCGCGCCCCAGGCGGCGGCGTTCGCCGAGCCCCAGCGCGCCGTGGCCCAGCGGCATCGCCAGCGCCTGATTGACTTCCGGCATGCGCGCCAGCAACGGGCGGCACCAGGCCGGCGCCATCACATCGATCTCCGCCGTCGGATATTCGGCCTTCAGGGTGCGATAGAGACTTTGCGACATCATCATGTCGCCAACCCAAGAAGGGCCGATAACCAGTATTTTCATACCCAGCGTTAATTCCTTCAGCTTATGCGGTGCGGTTCAACCAGGCCATGTACTCTTTCACGCCTTCGGCGACCGTTTTGAACGGTGCGTCGTAGCCGGCGGCGCGGAGCTTGGTCAGATCGGCCTGGGTGTACGCCTGATAGCGGCCCTTCAGCTTCTCCGGGAACTCGATGTATTCCACCGCGCCTTGCTGATGGAAGTCCACCACCGCGTCAGCCACCGCCTGGAAGGTTTCCGCCCGGCCGGTGCCGCAGTTGAAGATGCCGGATTTGCCGGTTTCCCAGAACCACAGGTTGACCGCCGCCACGTCGCCGACGTAGATGAAGTCACGCTTGAAGTTTTCGCTGCCGGCGAACAGTTTCGGGTTTTCGCCGCGGTTGATCTGGGTGTTCAGGTGGAAGGCGACGCTGGCCATGCTGCCTTTGTGGCCTTCACGCGGGCCGTAAACGTTGAAGTAGCGGAAGCCGCAGATCTGCGAGTCCGCTTCCGGCAGGATCTCACGCACGTACTGATCGAACAGGAATTTGGAATAGCCGTACACGTTAAGCGGCGCTTCATACTGACGCTCTTCGATAAACTCTTCGCGGCCGCCGTAAGTGGCGGCGGAGGAGGCATACAGGAACGGAATCTCGCGATCCAGGCAGTAGTGCAGCAGATCTTTGGAGTACTGATAGTTGTTGTCCATCATGTACTTGCCGTCCCACTCGGTGGTCGCGGAGCAGGCGCCTTCGTGGAACACCGCTTCGATCTCGCCCAGATCGTCGCCGGCCACGATGCTGGCGATAAAGTCTTCTTTATCGATATAGTCGGCGATGTCCAGATCGACCAGGTTGACGAACTTGGTGCCGTCTTTCAGGTTATCCACCACCAGGATATCGCGATATCCCTTGTCGTTCAGTGCCTTAATGATGTTGCTGCCGATCATGCCGGCGCCGCCAGTAACGATAATCATTGGGTTACCCCTGCTAAGCTGCCTGGTGGGGCACAATGCCCCACGCTCAATGGCGGTTATCATAGCATTTCATGCCGCGGCAAACAGCGGAAGGGCTCCGAATATCCCGCATTGCCATTGAAGTCCGCCGTTTGCCGTGATATCTGCTGCAATTTTAATATTCTCTCCCGCGCATTCTCGTCAGTTTGGTTACAAATCAGTAAAATATGCCGCAATTAGCCCAATCCTGGAGATAACCGAATGTCAGCGTCTTTTTATCAGCAGTTGGAACAACAGCTTGCCGCCACGCGCAGTGAAGGGCTGTTCAAGGAAGAACGTATCATTACCTCCGCGCAACAGGCGGACATCGCCGTTGCCGACGGCAGCCATGTGATCAACTTCTGCGCCAATAACTACCTGGGCCTGGCCAACCATCCGGCGCTGATCGCTGCCGCCAAATCGGGGATGGACAGCCACGGTTTCGGCATGGCGTCGGTGCGCTTCATCTGCGGCACCCAGGACAGCCACAAGCAGCTCGAACAGAAACTGGCGGCCTTTTTGGGCATGGAAGACGCGATCCTGTACTCCTCTTGCTTCGACGCCAACGGCGGGCTGTTCGAAACCCTGCTCGGCCCGGAAGACGCCATTATCTCCGATGCGTTGAACCATGCGTCGATCATCGACGGCGTGCGCCTGTGCAAGGCCAAGCGCTATCGCTACGCCAATAACGACATGGCCGAGCTGGCCGCGCAGCTGAAACAGGCCAAAGCCGACGGCGCGCGCCACATTCTGATCGCTACCGACGGCGTGTTCTCGATGGACGGCGTGATCGCCAACCTGAAAGGGGTTTGCGATCTGGCGGACGAGTATCAGGCGCTGGTGATGGTGGATGACTCCCACGCGGTGGGCTTTGTCGGCGCCAACGGGCGCGGCACCCATGAATACTGCGAAGTGATGGGCCGCGTCGATATCATTACCGGTACGTTAGGCAAGGCGCTGGGCGGCGCGTCCGGCGGCTACACCGCCGCCAAGAAAGAAGTGGTGGAGTGGCTGCGCCAGCGTTCGCGCCCGTACCTGTTCTCCAACTCGCTGGCGCCGGCGATCGTCGCCGCGTCGATCAAAGTGCTGGAACTGTTGGAAGAGGGCGATGCGCTGCGCGATCGCCTGTGGGCCAACGCGCGTCTGTTCCGCGAAAAAATGACCGCCGCCGGCTTCACCCTGGCCGGCGCCGATCACGCCATCATCCCGGTCATGCTGGGCGAGGCGAAGCTGGCGCAGGAATTCGCCAATGCGTTGCTCAAGGAAGGCATCTATGTGACCGGTTTCTTCTATCCGGTGGTGCCGAAAGGCCAGGCGCGCATCCGCACCCAGATGTCCGCCGACCACACCCCGGAGCAAATCGAACGCGCAGTGGCGGCGTTTACACGTATCGGTAAGGATCTTGGCGTTATTGCATAAGGTAAAACCATGAAAGCACTGTCAAAACTGAAAGCGGAAGAAGGGATTTGGATGACCGACGTGCCTCAGCCGGAGCTGGGCCACAACGACATCATGATCAAAATCCGCAAAACCGCGATCTGCGGCACCGATGTGCATATCTACAACTGGGACGAGTGGTCGCAAAAAACCATTCCGGTTCCGATGGTGGTCGGCCATGAATACGTGGGCGAAGTGGTGGCGATCGGTCAGGAAGTCAAAGGCTTCAGCATCGGCGATCGCGTGTCCGGCGAAGGCCACATCACCTGCGGCCACTGCCGCAACTGCCGCGGCGGCCGCACGCACCTGTGCCGCAACACCGTCGGCGTGGGCGTGAACCGTCCGGGCAGCTTCGCGGAATATCTGGTGATCCCGGCGTTCAACGCCTTCAAGATCCCGGATAACATCTCCGACGAACTGGCTTCGATCTTCGATCCGTTCGGCAACGCGGTGCATACCGCGCTGTCGTTCGATCTGGTCGGGGAGGACGTGCTGGTGTCCGGCGCCGGCCCGATCGGCATCATGGCGGCGGCGGTGTGCAAACACGTCGGCGCCCGCCATGTGGTGATCACCGACGTTAACGAATACCGCCTGGAACTGGCGCGCAAGATGGGCGTGACCCGCGCGGTGAACGTCAGCAAGGAAAACCTCAACGACGTGATGGCCGATCTGGGCATGACCGAAGGATTCGACGTCGGTCTGGAAATGTCCGGCGCGCCGCCGGCGTTCCGCACGCTGCTGAACGCCATGAACCACGGCGGGCGCATCGCCATGCTGGGCATTCCGCCTTCGGATATGTCGATCGACTGGAACCAGGTGATTTTCAAAGGGCTGTTTATCAAAGGGATTTACGGCCGCGAAATGTTTGAGACCTGGTACAAGATGGCGGCGCTGATCCAGTCCGGTCTGGATTTGACCCCGATCATCACCCACCGTTTCTCGATCGACGAGTTCCAGCAGGGCTTCGACGCCATGCGCTCCGGCAAGTCAGGCAAAGTGGTGCTGAGCTGGGATTGATCTCGGCAGGCGTGAAAAGGGCCGGAATTCCGGCCCTTTTTTTATGCTTGCGGTTTGGTTTGCGTCCAGTGCTGCCAATGACGCTTGATGAAGGTCACCGGCGGCGAGGTGGCAATGCTGTCGGCGATAATGCCCAGCGCGGTGCCGGCGTTGGTTTTTTCCTTCGGCGGTTTGACCTTGCACTGTTTGATGCCGCCGCTGAACGGATTCTTCGGCTGCGGTTTTTGCGGTTTGACCGGCGGCGGGACGTAGCTGCCGCCACCGTTGCCCTGCGGTTCGTTCAGCAGCGCGCTCGGTTTGACCAGCACGATATCGGCGGGCAGCGACGGCAGCATCTGCTGCAGCACTTTCACCGTCGCCGGGCGCGGATGGCCGATGGCGATGGCGGAACCGTTGCGCCGCGCCAATTCAACCGCGCGGTTGAACTGACGGCGGATATCGGCTTCGCTCGCGGTATCGTCGAGGAACACCTTGCGTTTGATCACCTTCACGCCGGTGCCGGCCGCGGCGCGGGTCGCCTGGCTGTTGCCGATGGTCATGCTGTCGAGGAAGTACAGACGGTAGCTTTCGAGCGCCTGCATCACTTTCTGCATGCCCGGCAGGCTGGAGGTCATGGCGCTGCCCATGTGGTTGTTCATGCCGACCGCGTAAGGCACGTTGTTCACCGCGTTGCGGATGATGCGCTGGATCTCGTCGCTGCTCATGGCGGGCTGCAGGGTATCGCGCTCTAGCGGCTGCTTGCTGAGCGGCGCCATCGGCATGTGGATCAGCACTTCGCGGCCCTGGCTGTGGGCACGGGTGGCCATCAGGCGGGCGTGCGGCGCGTTGGGCAAGACTGCGACCGAGATCGCCGTCGGCATTTGCAGCACCGCGTTTTCTTCGTGGGGGCGGTAGCCCACGTCATCGATGACGATGGAGAGTTTTCCTGCCTGCGCAGCGTAAGCCTGCAGCAGACAGCCCATTAACAAAGCTGTACGGGTTTTGACATAGCGCAAATCTATCTTCCCAACCACGGCAGTGGGTTAACCGCCTGTCCCTGACGACGGATTTCGAAATAGAGCGACGGCGTTCCCTGGCCGCCGCTGGTGCCGACCAGAGCGATCGGCTGGCCGGCGCGCACCTGTGCCCCGACGTTGACCAACGCGCTTTGGTTATAGCCGTACACGCTCATGTCGCCTTTACCGTGTTCGACCACCACCATCAGGCCATAGCCTTGCAGCCAGTCGGCCAGCAGCACGCGGCCATCGGCGACGGCTTTCACTTCGCTGCCTTCGCGGGCTTCGATCACCATGCCTTTCCAGCGTAGCTCGCCCTGCTGCTGCTCGCCAAAGCCGTGCAGCGTGCGGCCGCGCACCGGCCACATCAGCTGGCCGGCCGGACGGCCGAGGCCGCCGGTGCGCGCCATCAGCGAGCGATCGGCTTCGCTCGGTTTGTAGGTGGTGCCGGTTTTCTTCGCCTGCTGTTCCTTGATGCGCACCTGTTCGCGCACCTTGGCCGCTTCACGCGCTTCGCGTTCGGCGCGCGCACGGGCTTCGCGCTCCGCCCGGGCGATCTTGTCGCGCATGCGGGCTTCGTTTTGGCGCAGTTCCACCAGGCGTTGTTGGTCTTTTTCCAGCGAGGCTTCCAGCGCGGTCAGCGTTTTCTTGCGGGCGCCGCGCGCCTGCTCCAGCTTCTGCTGCTGCGTCTGTTGTTCGCTCAGTAAGGATTTTTGCTGGCCCTGTTTGGCCACCAGCGTGGTTTTTTGCTTCGCCAGCTCGGCGCGGGTCTGTTTCAGCTCTTCGATGGTTTTCTGGCGCGCTTCGTTCAGATAACCGAAATAGGCCAGAATACGTTCGCTGCGCTGGCTTTCTTCACCGCTGAGGATCAGCTGCACGGCGCTGTGCTGCCCTTGCCGGAAGGCGGCGTCAAGCTGCTTGGCGAGGAGGTTTTGCTGGGTCGATTGCTGCTTTTGCAGCTTGGCGATCGAGGCGTTCAGGCCGGAGATGTCCTTGCCCAACTGGGTGAGCGTGCCCTGGGTGTCGCGCAACTGGCGGCTGGCCTGGGCGATGGTTTTTTCCTGCTGCCGCAGCTGATCCTGCAGCGAGCTGCGCTGCTGTTGCTGCTGCTTCACCGCTTTTTCTTTCTCGGCGATGCTCTGCTGAATGTCTTTCAACTGGGATTTATTGTCTTCCGCCGCCTGGCCGGCGAGCGGCAACAGCAAGACGCCAGCGCAAAATACGCTGGCGCACATGGCGGTGAACGTCCTTGGCGCGGTGCGTTCAGGCAGCGGCCGGCTGCCTGCGTTTGCGCTTCGGGTTACCCTTGATAGTGCAAAAAACGCCTTCTCCCTCATGGAGAAGGATTATTCCACGATGAACAGCGGCTTACCAGTCATCTCTTGCGGGATTTCCATTCCCATCAGCGTTAACAGGGTTGGCGCGATGTCCGAAAGCTTGCCGCCTTCGACCGCCTGCGCCGGTTTGCCGACGTAAATCAGCGGCACCGGCAGGCTGGTGTGGGCGGTATGCGCCTGGCCGGTGGTGGGATCGCGCATCTGCTCGGCGTTGCCGTGATCGGCGGTGATCAGCAGTTGGCCGTCGACGTCGCGCACCGCGTCAACCACCTGGGCGATGCAGGCGTCCAGCGTTTCCACCGCTTTGACCGCCGCTTCATACACGCCGGTATGCCCCACCATGTCGCCGTTCGGGTAGTTGCAGATAATGGCGTCGTATTTGCCGCTGCGAATGGCGGTCAACAGTTTGTCGGTCAGCTCGGCGGCGCTCATCTCAGGCTGCAAATCGTAGGTGGCGACCTTCGGCGAATTGACCAGCACGCGGTCTTCCCCTTTGAACGGCGCTTCCACGCCGCCGTTATAGAAGAAGGTGACGTGGGCGTATTTTTCGGTTTCCGAGATGCGCAGCTGGGTTTTGTCGTGCTTCATCAGCCATTCGCCGAAGGTGTTGGCCAGCGACACCGGCGGATAGGCGCAGGCGGTGTCGATGTCGGCGGCGTACTCGGTCAGCATCACGAAATCGCCGAACTGCACCTGTTTGGCGCGTGGGAAACCGTCGAAATCCGCGTTCACGAAGGCGCGGGTGATCTGGCGCGCGCGGTCAGCGCGGAAGTTCATGAAGATCAACGCATCGCCGTCCTGCATCGCGGCATCGGCCTCGCCGGCGGCGCGAATGACGGTCGGTTTGACGAACTCGTCGTTTTCACCGCGCTGGTAGGCGGCCTGCAAACCGGCTACCGCATCGTCGGCCACGTAGTCGCCTTTGGCCGCGGTCAGCAGGTCATAGGCCAGCTGCACGCGATCCCAACGGTTGTCGCGATCCATGGCGTAGTAGCGCCCAATGAGTGAAGCGATGCGCCCGACGCCCAGCGTGGCGAAGGCCTCGCGGCAGCGCTGCAGCGGGGCTTCGGCGCTGCGTGGCGGCGTGTCGCGTCCGTCGAGGAAGGCATGCAGATAGATGGCTTTGGCGCCGCGCTGGGCGGCCAGCTTGATCATGGCCAGGATGTGCTCGTCGTGGCTGTGCACGCCGCCCGGCGACAGCAGGCCCATGATATGCACCGCTTTACCGGCCGCCACGGCCTTATCGACGGCGGCGGTCAGGACCGGATTGGCGAAGAAGTCGCCGTCGGCGATCGCTTTGTCCAACCGGGTCAGATCCTGGTATACGATGCGCCCGGCGCCCAGGTTGACGTGGCCGACTTCGGAGTTGCCCATTTGGCCGTCGGGCAGGCCGACATCCAGTCCTGAAGCGGCGATCAGCGTATGCGGCTGCTCCCGCCACAGGCGATCCATCACCGGGGTGCCGGCGTTCAGGATCGCGTTGTCCTGCCGCTCTTCACGGTGGCCGTAACCGTCCAGGATCACCAGTACCATCGGTTTTTTGTTGCTCGACATTGCATTGACCTCTTATGAACTTTTTAAGCTGCGAATAGCCATGCGCCCGCCGGAAGCATGGCTGTTCGCCCTCGAAAAACCGGCTGATTTTACACCGCCACCGGCGATAAATAGCCCAAAGAGATCAAGGTTGCGGCGAATCGCGCGGGCTTTTATGCTCTGACCTCGGGAATTTCTCAGCGCAGCCCGCAGTTTCTACAATCGCGCTTGCTTATTGGCTGTATTTGCCGCACTCGGCAGGTATACTCTGGAACCTTGACTTATTTATCCCTTAACTGACGGGAGTTGTTACACCCCATGCTGCAAGAAATTATGCCATTCGTAAGCAGACACCCTATTCTGAGCCTGGCTTGGATCGCTCTGCTGGTCGCCGTGATCGTCATGACCTTCAAAAGCCGTTTCTCCAAGGTCAAAGAGATCGCTCGCGGTGAAGCTATCCGCCTGATCAACAAAGAAGATGCCGTGGTGGTTGACACCCGCAGCCGCGACGATTTTCGCCGTGGTCACCTGGCCAGCGCCATCAACCTGACCGCCAGCGAAATCAAAAGCGGCAGCCTGGGCGAGCTGGAAAAACACAAAGCGCAGCCGATCATCGTCGTGTGCGCCAACGGCACCGCCTCCCGCGAGCCGGCGGAGAACCTGAGCAAGGCCGGTTTTGAAAAGGTGACGATGCTGAAAGACGGCATCGCCGGCTGGAGCGGAGAAAACCTGCCGCTGGTGCGCGGCAAGTAACCGTTAAACCTATTTGAGGTGGCAATCCATGGCTAACATTGATATCTACACCAAAGCGACTTGCCCGTTCTGCCATCGCGCCAAGGCGCTGTTGAACAGCAAGGGCGCGGCGTTTAACGAGATCGCCATCGACGGCGATAACGCCAAGCGCGAAGTGATGATCGAGCGTAGCGGGCGCACCACCGTGCCGCAGATTTTCATCGACGGCCGGCATATCGGCGGCTGTGATGATTTATATGAACTCGATGCTCGCGGCGGCCTGGATCCGCTGCTTTAAGCAGCTTGCCGGTTCACCGAGTGTCAATAAGGACGTTTAACCAAGGGTATTACTCACATGTCAGAACAAAACAGCACTGAAATGGCTTTCCAGATCCAACGTATTTATACCAAGGACATCTCCTTCGAAGCGCCGAACGCGCCGCAGGTTTTCCAGCAGGAATGGCAGCCGGAAGTTAAACTTGATCTGGATACCGCGTCCAGCCAACTGGCTGACGAAGTGTATGAAGTGGTACTGCGCGTAACCGTGACGGCGACCCTGGGTGAAGAGACGGCGTTCCTGTGCGAAGTGCAACAGGCGGGCATCTTCTCGGTAGCAGGCATCGAAGGCACGCAGCTGGCGCATTGTCTGGGCGCATACTGCCCGAACATCCTGTTCCCGTATGCGCGCGAGTGCATCACCAGCCTGGTTTCCCGCGGCACATTCCCGCAGCTGAACCTGGCACCGGTCAACTTTGACGCGCTGTTCATGAACTATCTGCAGCAGCAGGCGGAAGGCGAAGGTGCCGCACCACATCAGGATGCCTGATGAACACCGTCAATGCTTCAATGACTGTCATCGGTGCCGGCTCGTACGGCACCGCATTGGCCATCACGCTGGCGCGTAACGGCCACACCGTGGTGTTGTGGGGGCATAACCCCGCGCAAATTCAAACGTTGCAGCGCGATCGCTGCAATCAGGCGTTTCTGCCCGACGTTCCTTTCCCCGATACCCTGCTGCTTGAAGCCGATTTGGCGCGTGCGCTGGCTGCCAGCCGCGACGTGCTGGTGGTGGTGCCGAGCCATGTGTTCGGCGACGTGTTGCGCCAGCTGAAGCCGCATCTGCGTCCTGACGCCCGCATCGTGTGGGCCACCAAGGGGCTGGAAGCGGAAACCGGCCGGTTGCTGCAGGACGTGGCGCGTGAGGCGTTGGGCGAGGCGATCCCGCTGGCGGTGCTCTCCGGGCCGACGTTCGCCAAAGAGCTGGCCGCCGGCCTGCCGACGGCGATCGCGCTGGCGGCGACCGATGCGCAGTTCGCCGACGATCTGCAACAGCTGCTGCACTGCGGCAAGAGCTTCCGTGTCTACAGCAATCCCGACTTCATCGGCGTTCAGCTTGGCGGCGCGGTGAAGAACGTGATCGCCATCGGCGCCGGCATGTCCGACGGCATCGGTTTCGGCGCCAACGCCCGCACCGCGTTGATTACGCGCGGGCTGGCGGAAATGAGCCGTCTGGGCTCTGCGCTGGGCGCCGACCCTTCGACGTTCATGGGCATGGCGGGGCTGGGGGATCTGGTGCTAACCTGCACGGACAACCAGTCGCGCAACCGCCGCTTCGGCATTATGTTGGGGCAGGGCAAAGGCGTGCAGGAAGCGCAGGACAGCATCGGTCAGGTGGTCGAGGGCTATCGCAATACCAAAGAGGTGTTGGCGTTGGCGCAGCGGCACGGCGTGGAAATGCCGATCACCGAACAGATCTATCAGGTGCTTTACTGCCATAAAGACGCCCGCGAAGCGGCGCTGAGCCTGCTGGGGCGCGCCCGAAAGGACGAAAAGCCCAGCGCGTGACATAAAACGATATGTCGGGGCAGCGGAATGCTGACCCCGCAAATGACCTGGGCCGCTTCGCGCCACCGTGTGAAGCGGCCCGTTTGGCAAGGCAAAGGGGTATGTGATGTCGTCAGAAGAGTTGGAACAGGTCTGGAACAGCATTAAATCAGAAGCGCGAGCACTGGCTGATTGTGAACCGATGCTGGCCAGCTTTTTCCATGCGACGTTGCTCAAGCACGAGAACCTGGGCAGCGCGCTCAGCTATATGCTGGCCAACAAGCTGGCGACGCCGATCATGCCCGCGATTGCGGTACGCGAGGTGGTGGAAGAAGCCTATAAGTCCGACAATCAGATGATCGTTTCGGCGGCGCGCGATATCCTCGCGGTGCGGCTGCGCGACCCGGCGGTCGACAAATACTCCACGCCGCTGCTTTACCTGAAAGGGTTCCACGCGCTGCAGGCTTACCGCATCGGCCACTGGCTGTGGCAACAAGGGCGGCAAGCGTTGGCGATCTACCTGCAAAATCAAATTTCCGTCGCCTTCGGCGTAGACATCCACCCGGCGGCGACCATCGGCTGTGGCATCATGCTCGACCACGCCACCGGCATCGTGATCGGTGAAACGGCGGTGGTGGAAAACAACGTGTCTATTCTGCAGTCGGTCACCCTGGGCGGTACCGGGAAAACCAGCGGCGACCGTCACCCGAAAATCCGCGAAGGGGTGATGATTGGCGCCGGCGCCAAAATTCTCGGCAATATCGAAGTGGGCAAGGGCGCCAAGATCGGCGCGGGCTCGGTGGTCTTGCAGGCGGTGCCGCCGCACACCACCGCCGCCGGGGTGCCGGCGCGCATCGTCGGGCGCCCGGAGAGCGATACGCCGTCGATGGATATGGACCAATACTTCAACGGCACCAACCACGGATTCGAGTACGGCGACGGCATCTAAGCCGTGCCTGCGAGGGGGAGCTTCGGCTCCCCCTGTGTTTTTCAAGCGGCGGTCAGCCCTGTCTCGGGAACTGGGTGATATCGGTGACGATGTCGTCGATCGCCGCCTTGACGTCATCCGCCGTGACCGGCGTGCTGTCGTTGTTGACGGTTTTACCGTAGGCCTTGCGCACCACTTCCATCACCGTTTTACCGGTATCCTGGTCGATCAACTCGCCTTCGATATACAGCGCGGTATTTTGCGTCCGGTGCCCGGTAGCCGCCATGGTGCTGGCAACCACCGCAGCGACCGGCACCACCTCATAGAACTTCATGTCTTCGTTTTCGGCCGAAACGGCGGTGATGGCGAGTTTGGCCACCAACACGCGCGAGCCCGCCGGGCTGGGCAGAATGGTGAAGCGGTTCTGCAGCGCGGTTTTGATCCGCTGAGTCGCATACGCCTTGATTTTGTTCAGCGTGTCCTGGCTGACGCGCGTGGTCGGTTTTTCCGCCGGGAAATAGACCACCGGTTGGAAATAGAGGCCGCGGTAGTTGGATTCCTTGTAGTTTGGATCTATCCAGCGCAGCGTTTTATGGCCGCTTGGCGAGGTGGTTTCCTGCAGTTTGCTGTAATCGGACAAGAAGCCCGAATATTGCGACGTTTGGGTGACTTTGGACGAACAGCCCGCTAGCAACAGGCCTGCTGCCAGAACCGCCATGGCAACGCTCAAGCGTTGTTTTTTCATGTGATTTCCTATGATGAGTGGTGATTACCCTTACAAAACATAGCGCATTATCTGCGCCGTAGCGGGCATTTTCGGGGCCGGGCGTGCCCTGTCGTGGCCTTTTTTCAGTATCGTGATGCGCCGCCGGGTTTTGTCGCCAGCGCCGGTGATAAAGCGGCGAGCGAGGCATCCGCTCTGGCCAGCGTCAGGCGTAGCTCAGCTTGCCACTGTGGCAACAATGGCCAGAGATCCGCCTGATGTTCGGCTTGCAGGCACCAAACCTCCCGGTCGTGCCAATCACCGAGGGTGTTTTGCGCCGCTTTCAGGCTCGCTATCGCGGCGGGAGAGAGGGGAAGGCGTTGCGGGTAGGCTTCGGCCGCGTAACGCAGGCGTTTAACCAGCAGCCGCAGACGGTGGCGATCGTAGCCGATATCAGCCAATGCCCGGCGCAATTGCCGCTGTTGGCGCTGCAGGCGTCGGTTCACACGGTGTTTGGCGGCGCGTTGCGCGGTGCGGCGAAAGCGGTGCGGCCAGGCGTGCAATAGCGAAGGGAAGCTGATGAGCTGCGGGTTGGCGAGCAGTTGGCGGCAGCGGGCCTGAAAATCGCTCTGGCGCACGTTGGCCTGCCAATCCAGGTGATGGTGCGCCAGTTCGGCGATCAGCACCTCGAGATCGCGCAGCGGCGTCGTGAGCCTGCCCAACTGGGCGGCGGCCCGATCGAGCCGCGTTGCGCCGGGGCAACCGCGCAACGGGCGCAGCAGGCTGCGGATACGGCGCAGAGTGACGCGCAAATCGTGCAGCGCTTCGCTGTCCGGCGCCTGTTGCAGCCGCTGTAGCGCTTCGTTCAGCGCCGACTCGAGCCGGCGAAGCTGGGTGACAATATCCTCGACGAAAGCCATGTGCCGTTCCTGGAGAGAGCATCGCAACGATGCCTCCTTCAGTATGGCGCGTCGTTGCGGATTACGCCTTGATCAGCGCGCCGGCATAGTCCAGCTGCCGCCAGGCTTCATAAACCACCACCGCGACGGCATTCGACAGGTTCATGCTGCGGCTTTGCGCCTGCATCGGGATGCGGATTTTTTGCTGCGCGGGCAGCGCATCGAGGATGTCGGCGGGCAACCCGCGCGTTTCCGGGCCGAACAGCAGGTAGTCGCCGGCCTGATAGCTGACGGCGCTGTGCGCCGGCGTGCCTTTGGTCGTGAGAGCAAACAGCCGTTGCGGCTCCTCGGCGGCGAGAAAAGCGGCGTAGTCGGCATGACGGTGGACGCGGGTGAACTCATGGTAATCCAGTCCGGCGCGGCGCAGACGCTTGTCGTCCCACGGAAAACCCAGCGGTTCGATCAGATGCAGATTAAAGCCGGTATTGGCGCACAGGCGGATGATATTGCCGGTATTGGGTGGAATTTCGGGTTCAAATAAAACGATGTTCAGCATGTTGCAGGCCCCTCGTGAACGAGGGGCGCAGGATAGCAAACTCTTACTGTTCTGTCTTAGACGATAGGCGTTGATGATGCAGCGGCAGCCACAGCACCAGCCGCAGACCGCCAAGCGGGCTGTCTTCGGCCTTCACCCAGCCGCGATGCTGATTGACCGCCGCCTCGACGATCGCCAGGCCAAGGCCGGTGCCGCCGGACTCACGGTCGCGCGCCTCATCGGTGCGGTAGAACGGGCGGAAAATCTGCTCGCGATCTTCGGCGCTGACGCCGGGGCCGTCGTCGTCAACCTGGATGGTCACGCCCTGATTGTCGGCGCTGAACGCCACGGCGATGCGGGTGTGCGAATAACGCAGGGCGTTGCGCACGATGTTTTCCAATGCGCTGTCCAGCGCGCTCGCGTTGCCGAACAGCGTCCACGGGCCGGGCGGCGCAGCGATCTCCAGCTGCTTGCCCATCTGTTCGGCTTCGAAACGGGCGTTGTCCAGCACGTCGGCCCACAGCTCGTTGGCCTTCAACTGCTCGCGCGCCAGCTCGCTCTTCTGCTGCCCGCGCGACAGCGCCAGCAGATCGTTGATCATCGAATCCAGCCGCTGCGCTTCGGTTTCGATGCGCGCCAGTTCGTGGCCTTCGCCGTGGCGGCGGCGCATCAGCGCGGTGGCCAGCTGCAGGCGAGTCAGCGGCGTGCGCAGCTCGTGCGAGATGTCCGAGATCAGCCGCTGCTGCGCGTTCATCATGCGCTCCAGCGCGCTGACCATTTGGTTGAAGCTGGCGCCGGTGGCCAGGAATTCCTGCGGACCGGCCTCCAGCTCCGGATGCTGCTTCAGGTTGCCGCGCGCCACGTCATCGGCGGCGTTCTTCAGCTTGCGCGCCGGCTTCGCCAGGCTCCAGGCCAGCCACAGCAGCAGCGGGGCGCTGATCAGCATGGTGACGATCAGCAGCAGCAGCGGCCGGTCGAACATCAGGTTGATGAAGTCGGATTGCGGGCTGTTGGCGGGACGGATCAGGTACAGCTGATAGTTGTCTTCGCCGTCGCGCACCGCGAACGGCCCGACCAGCTCGACGCGGCCGTATTTTTTCTTCTTCGGATGATCCGAGTTATCGGATTGGCCGATGAAGTTGCGGACGATCTGCATTTCGTTGCGCTGCGCGCCGATCACCCGGCCTTCGCTGGTGACCAGCAGCAGGCGTTGGCCCGGCGGCGCCCATTTGTCGATGGCGCGGAACAGGCGGCGCCACCACATCAGATCGTTGGCCGGATCGTTTTGCAGCTCGGCCTCGACGTGCTGTTCCAGCATCAACCCCTGCCGCTGCTCGCTGTCGAGCAGCGAGGTCATTTGGCGGGAGTCGAGCTTGGGCACCATCAGCACCAGCATTAGCACCAGGGCTAACGTGAACCAGAAAATGGCGAAGATGCGTGCCGTCAAACTGTTGATCATGTTGCAGATACCATCAAATAACCACGCCCGCGCAGGGTTTTGAACCACGGATGCCCGTCTTTGCGATCCGGCAGCTTACGCCGCAGGTTGGAGATGTGCATGTCGATGGCGCGATCGAACGGAGTCAGGCGTTTGCCCAGCACTTCCTGGCTCAGCAGTTCGCGCGACACCACCTGGCCGAGATGCTGCGCCAGCAGATACAGCAGGGTGAACTCGGTGCCGGTCA
Organism: Serratia sp. X3; assembly: GCF_014982455.1. Taxonomy (NCBI): domain Bacteria; kingdom Pseudomonadati; phylum Pseudomonadota; class Gammaproteobacteria; order Enterobacterales; family Yersiniaceae; genus Serratia; species Serratia sp. X3. Next base: position 47,963 of record NZ_JADCNB010000009.1, on the reverse strand, counting down.
GATCCAGCACCTGGCCGTCGAAGCTGGCCTCCTGGCGGCCGGGGTTCAGCTGCAGGCCATCGACATCCAGCGTCGGGGCGCCGCTGTCGACCTGTTGCTGCTGTTCGCTCCAGTTGGAACGGCGCAGAATGGCGCGAATGCGCGCGACCAGCTCGCGATCGTTGAAGGGTTTCGGCAGGTAATCATCGGCGCCCAGCTCCAGGCCCAGCACGCGGTCCAGCTCGCTGCCGCGCGCGGTCAGCATGATGACCGGCGTCTGGTGATGTTGGCGCAGTTCTTTCAGCGTATCGATGCCGTTTTTCTTCGGCATCATGATGTCGAGCAGCAGCAGATCGACGGAGCTGTCCAGCAGCGACAACGCCTGCTCGCCATCGTGCGCGACGACGATATTAAAACCTTCCATTTCAAGCAGTTCTTTTAACAGCGAGGTCAACTCGCGGTCGTCGTCAACTAACAGAATCTTGTTCATTATGATTTACCTCCAGACGCAAAATACGTCATCAACTGTTGCCATTCCATGACTTTACGTAGTTTTACATGCACTGACGCAGGTTTTCAGGTGTGGCGGTACACTGCTCCTCGTTGATTCGCAAAGTGAGAAAGCTTGAGGAGTTGAAATGCGTAAGGTGACCGCATTAGTTATGGCATCACTGCTGGCAATTGGTTCGACCGCTGCCTTCGCTGCCGACACTATACCGGACACAGCCCAACCTCCCGGCAACGACGCGATGACCCGAATACCCGGCCAGCACCATATGTTCGACGGTGTCAGCCTCAGCGAACAGCAGCGCCAGCAAATGCGCGATTTGATGCGCCAGGCCCGGCACGATCTGCCTGGTGTCAATGTAGCTGAAATGGAAGCCATGCATAAACTGGTGACCGCAGAGAAATTTGATGAAGCCGCCGTGTACGCCCAGGCGGAAAAGATGGCCCAACAGCAGGTCAAGCGCCAGGTGGAAATGGCCCGGGTGCGCAACCAAATGTATAACCTGCTGACGCCAGAGCAAAAAAGTGTTTTAGACCAGAAACATCAGCAGCGCATGCAGCAGATGGAGCAGCAAATTTCTGGTTTGCAGCAAGCTTCTGCCCAGAAGTGAAGTACGACTGAGTAGTCCCCTGTTTTTCCTTGCCATAGACACCATCCCTGTCTTCCCCGCCATGATGGCGGGGTTTTTTTTATCCGACATTTCGCTATATTGAGCGCCACACCTTTTAGCCGGGGCCCCTTATGGAACAGCGCTATGCACGCCTGGTAAAGTCCGCCGCGTTGGCAGCAACCGCGCTGGCGTCGTCGCTGCTGTTGATCAAAATCGTCGCCTGGTACCACACCGGTTCGGTCAGCCTGTTGGCGGCGCTGGTGGATTCGTTGGTCGATATCGCCGCCTCGCTGACCAACCTTCTGGTGGTGCGCTATTCGCTGCAGCCGGCCGATGCCGAGCACACTTTCGGCCACGGCAAAGCGGAATCGCTGGCGGCGCTGGCGCAAAGCATGTTTATTTCCGGCTCCGCCCTGTTTTTGTTCCTCACCGGCTTCCAGCACCTGTATGCACCGCAAACGCTGCGCGATCCCGGTGTCGGGGTCGTGGTGACGGTGATAGCGTTGGTCAGCACGCTGATTCTGGTCACCTATCAACGCTGGGTGGTCAGAAAAACGCGCAGTCAGGCCGTACGCGCAGATATGCTGCATTATCAGTCAGATGTCATGATGAATGGTGCTATTCTTATCGCTCTTGGGCTAAGCTGGTACGGCTTCCAACGGGCGGATGCGTTGTTCGCGCTGGGCATCGGCGTTTACATCCTCTATAGCGCGCTGCGCATGGGCTATGAAGCGGTGCAGTCGCTGTTGGATCGGGCGTTGCCGGATGATGAGCGCCAGGCGATTATCGCCGTGGTTTCCTCCTGGCCCGGCGTGAAAGGCGCACACGATCTGCGCACGCGTCAGTCGGGGCCGACGCGTTTCATCCAGCTGCATCTGGAGATGGAGGACACGCTGCCGCTGCGCGAGGCGCACCGGTTGGCCGATCAGGTGGAACAAGCCCTGCGGCAACGTTTTGCGGGGGCGGACGTCATCATTCACCTGGATCCGTGCTCCGTGGTGCCGCCGGGTAGGCAGGGGCATTGGGAGCTATAATCATATAGAGGCATAGCGCAACGTATTATCATGAATATCTGAGTTAGCTCAGCGTGCCATGCGGTGTTTTAACCGTTATATTGCGTGACTTGAATCAATTCAGCTGGGTGTTTTTGATATAATATCCAGCAATAAGCCGTAAAGCTGGTTTTCTGCAGCCGGAGAGGTTTCAAGACGATCGGCGGAGACAGAATTCTTAAGAAATTGCATCTACACAGTTCAGAGGTAGTCATGATCAAGAAAATCGGTGTACTGACGAGCGGCGGTGATTCGCCGGGTATGAACGCTGCAATCCGCGGCGTTGTGCGTTCTGCGCTTTCAGAAGGTCTGGAAGTTTTTGGTATTTACGATGGCTACCTTGGCTTGTACGAAGATCGCATGGAGCAGCTGGACCGCTATAGCGTGTCCGACATGATCAATCGCGGCGGCACCTTCCTCGGTTCTGCCCGCTTCCCGGAATTCAGGGATGAAAACGTGCGCGCCAAGGCGATTGAAAACCTGAAGAATCGCGGCATCGACGCGCTGGTGGTGATCGGCGGCGACGGTTCCTACATGGGCGCCAAACGCCTGACGGAAGAAGGCTTCCCGTGCATCGGCCTGCCAGGCACCATCGATAACGATGTCGCCGGTACCGACTACACCATCGGTTACTTCACCGCGCTGGAAACCGTGGTGGAAGCGATCGACCGCCTGCGCGATACCTCCTCGTCGCACCAGCGCATCTCTATCGTGGAAGTGATGGGCCGTTACTGCGGCGATCTGACGCTGGCGGCGGCGATTGCCGGCGGCTGCGAATTCATCGTGCTGCCTGAAATCGAATTCAATCGCGAAGATCTGGTGTGCGAAATCAAGGCCGGTATCGCCAAGGGCAAAAAGCACGCCATCGTGGCGATCACCGAGCACATCTGCGATATCGATGAGCTGGCGCGCCACATCGAGCAGGAAACCAAGCGTGAAACCCGCGCCACCGTGCTGGGCCACATTCAACGCGGCGGTTCACCGGTCGCCTATGACCGCATCCTGGCCTCACGCATGGGCGCCTACGCCATCGAACTGCTGCTGCAGGGTTACGGCGGCCGCTGCGTCGGTATCCAGAACGAAAAGATGGTGCATCACGACATCATCGACGCGATCGAAAACATGAAGCGTCCGTTCAAGGGCGACTGGCTGGAAACGGCGAAAAAGCTGTACTGATTCGCCGCTCGCCGAAAGCCTCCGCTTGCGGGGGCTTTTTTATGCTCGCCGGTGACATATTCCAGAATCATCTAGCCCAAAATTTTTTATTCTTTAATTGCCGGGAAAGTTTCTGGCAGGCTCTGATGCTAAATCAACCGATTGAGGTTGCGTTAATTTTCTGGGAGAGCCTGTCGATGCGTAAATGGGGTGTAGGTCTGACATTGGTGCTGTTGGCGTCCGGCGCCATGGCGAAGGATATTCAGTTGCTGAACGTGTCATACGATCCGACGCGTGAGTTCTATCAGGCTTACAACACGGCATTCAGCAAGCACTACCAGGCGGAAACCGGCGACAAGGTGACGGTGCGTCAGTCGCACGGCGGCTCCGGCAAACAGGCGACTTCGGTGATCAACGGCATCGAGGCCGACGTGGTGACGCTGGCGTTGGCCTATGACGTCGACGCCATCGCCGAACGCGGGCGCATTGAGAAAGACTGGATCAAACGCCTGCCGGACAACTCGGCGCCTTACACCTCGACCATCGTCTTCCTGGTGCGCAAAGGCAATCCGAAACAAATTCATGACTGGCCTGATTTGATCAAGCCGGGCGTGTCGGTGATCACCCCGAACCCGAAAACCTCCGGCGGCGCCCGCTGGAACTACCTGGCCGCCTGGGGCTACGCGTTGCACCACAACAACAACGATAAGGCCAAGGCGCAGGACTTCGTCAAAAACCTGTACAAGAACGTCGAGGTGCTGGATTCCGGCGCGCGCGGCTCGACCAACACCTTCGTTGAGCGTGGCATCGGCGACGTGCTGATCGCCTGGGAAAACGAAGCGTTGCTGGCGGAGAAAGAGCTGGGCAAAGACAAGTTCGAGATTATCACCCCGAGTGAATCGATCCTGGCCGAACCGACGGTGTCGGTGGTGGATAAGGTGGTCGACAAACGCGGTACCCGCGAGGTGGCGACCGCCTACCTGAAATATCTGTATTCGCCGGAAGGGCAGACCATCGCGGCACAGCACTATTACCGCCCGCGCGATGCGGCGGTGGCGGCCAAGTTCGCCGGGCAGTTCCCGCAGTTGAAGCTGTTCACCGTGGATGACACCTTCGGCGGCTGGACCGAAGCGCAGAAGGTGCACTTCGCCACCGGCGGCGTATTCGACGAAATCAGCAAACGCTGATGCCGTTTAAACGGCAATAAAAAACCCCGGCTTGCCGGGGTTTTTTTATGGCAAGCCTAAGGCAATCAGGCTTTTTTCGCTGCGGCAGCGGCTTTGACGATCACGGCGAAAGCGTCGGCTTTCAGCGAGGCGCCGCCAACCAGCGCGCCGTCGATGTCCGGCTGGGAGAACAGCTCTGCGGCGTTCTTGTCGTTCACCGAACCGCCGTACTGGATGATGATTTCAGCGGCAACCGCGGCATCGTGCTTGGCGATGTGATCGCGGATAAATTTGTGCACGGCCTGCGCCTGCGCAGGGGTGGCGGATTTGCCGGTACCGATGGCCCAGACCGGCTCATAGGCGATCACGGTGCCTTTCATCGCCGGTGCGCCCAGCGTTTTCAGCACGGCGTCGATCTGGCGCGCGCATACTTCTTCGGTTTTGCCCGCGGCGTTTTCCGCTTCGGTTTCACCGATGCACAGCACCGGGATCAGGCCGGCTTCTTTCAGCACGGCGAATTTCTCGGCGATCACTTCGTCGCTTTCTTTGTGGTAGGTGCGACGCTCGGAGTGGCCGATGATGATGTACTGAGCGCCGACGTCTTTCAGCATGTTGGCGGAAACTTCACCGGTGAAGGCGCCGGACAGGTTAACGTCCACGTTCTGCGCGCCCAGCGCGATGCGGCTGCCGGCCAGCGCATGCTTGGCCTGATCCAGATACATCACCGGCGGGGCGATGGCGACGCCACAGCCGTCAACGCTGCTCAGCTCATGGCGCAGACCGGCGATCAGTTCGTTGACCATGTGGGTGCTGCCGTTAAGCTTCCAGTTACCCATAACTAATGGATGACGCATGTTTTTTCCTCCAACTAGGGAACGCGAGAGTCGAAATGACAACTGCCGGACCGGCAGTTTACCTGCCCAACAGTATAGAGATCATTAAGCGCGAAGGCTTTGCTTTTCGTCATTAAATGCCGCGCCGTTACGGCTCGGAAAGCGCCAGCTTAATCGGTTCAACCGCGAAGGTGACGCCTTTATCGCCGTTGTCCGAGACGACATAGCGAATGGCGCCGACCTGCTGTTGGTAAAAACGCGATCCTTTGCCTTTTTCCAGCAGGCTGTTCACCTTGTTCTGACTCTGTTCTACCGTCAGCGCCGGTTCGAACTGACGCATCAGCGCCGCCATGTAGTTGATGGCGATGGCGCGCGCGGCTTTTTCTTCATTGGCCTGCTGCAGCGGCAGATGTGTGATCTGCAACGTTTTGATTTTACCGGTACCTTTCTCCAGTGCGGTGGAGGCGTACAGGTTTTCGTTGAGTTTACTGGCGGCGCGCGTCAGCAGCGGCGAATCGTCTTCGGCGGCGGGAATGGCGCGGAATTCGCCAATCGGCAGCTTCGGGTTATCGCGGTTGTACTTTTCGCGGAATTTAATCACCGTCAGGTCGAACGTCGGCGCGCCGGCCAGCAGGTAAGGCGCGGTCGGTTTCGCTTCGGCGGCGGGCGGTTCGGCCCAGGCGCTGGCGGCGGCCTGCAGCAGGCAGGCGATGGCGAGGGTTTTTCTCAGCATGGCGTATGGCATCAAGGACAAAGATGGCTCCGATTAAAGCGATAACCCGCAGGCCTTGTCAAAGATCCCACGCCATTATCGGTTCGCTGACGAGAAAGCTGTGCGGCGCGCCGCGTTATGCGAGGCGGAAAACTCGGCCCGGCAGCGCCTATGTTACACTGCGGCGCAGAATATGGGCAGGCTTAGAGCGCAGGAATCGATGACGTTACAACAGTGGTGTTTTTCTTTTAAGGGCCGCATCGGGCGGCGCGACTTCTGGATCTGGATGGGGCTGTGGCTGGTGCTGATGGCGGCGGCGTTTACGTTGGCCAATTATCAGCTGGTCGCCATCCAATCCATCGCCTTCTTTATCGTGGCGCTGCTGTGGCCGACGGCGGCGGTGCTGGTCAAACGGCTGCACGATCGCAACAAGGCCGGCTGGTGGGCGCTGCTGCTGATCCTGGCGTGGATGCTGGCGGCGGGCAACTGGCAGATGCTGGCACCGATCTGGCAATGGGGCGTCGGGCGTTTCATCCCGACGCTGATTATCGTGATGATGACTATCGATTTGGGCGCCTTCGTCGGCACGCCGGGGGACAATCGGTTCGGCCCGGAAGCCGAACCGGTGAAGTTCCGCTGATCCCCGCCGGGTTACCAGTAGTGTTCGCTGGTGATATGGCCCGGCTTGCGGCGCAGGTGCTTGCGCATCTGGCGGTGGTCTTTCAGCGTTTGCTGGGTGTCCCGCACCATTTGCGGGTTGCCGCACAGCATCACGTGGCTGGTTTCGGCGTCGATGGTCAAGCCGATCGCCGCTTCCAGTCGGCCGTCCTCGATCAGCGCCGGCACGCGGCCGGTCAGTGAGCCGGGCGTCTCTTCACGGCTGACGACGGTCTGGATACGCAGCTTGCCGTTGTAGCGTTGCTGCAGTTGCTGCATCAGCGGCAGGTAGCTCAGGTCGCGCGCAAAGCGCGCGGCGTGCACCAGCACCAGGTTGTTAAAGCGCTCCAGGCCGGCGCCTTGCTGCAGAATCGATAAATAGGGGCCGATGGCGGTGCCGGTCGCCAGCATCCACAGCGTGTCGCAGTCGGGCACCTCGTCCAGCACGAAGAAGCCGGCGGCTTCTTTGGTCACCATCACGTCCGAGCCCGGCCGCAGCTGATTGAGGCGCGGGCTCAGTTTGCCTTCTGGCACCGTGACCAGATAGAACTCCAGATTGGCGTCATCGGGGGCATTGACGTAGGAGTAGGCGCGCTGCACCCGCTCACCGTCGATCTCCAGCGCCAGCTTGGCGAATTGCCCGGCGGTGAAAGGATCGATGGGGGCATTGACCACCAGGCTGAACAGCCCGTCGGTCCATTGTTTTACCTGCGTAACCTTGCCGTTTACCCATTCAGCCATACTCTAAAGCTCCCGTGGTCGAATCAAATAAGCACAATGTCGTGAGCCGGAAATGGCGTGCGCGGTGCGCTCTACCCGGTAGTCGTTGCCGAACAGCCGGTGAAACAGCTGCAGCTCGGAATTGCACAGGCTGCTGCAGTTGGAACCGGCCACGCCGATCGGACAGTGGTTTTCCACCAGCAGCGCACCGTGCGGATGATCGAGCAATTCGGCCATGTAACCGTCGTGTTGCCGCAGGCGAACCAGGCGGGTTAGCCGATCCTGATGGCTGCGCTCGGCGGACAACTCTTCGGCATAGCGCAGATAAAGCTGCTCTTCGCGCGCGATGAGCAACGGTTCCACGCCGGCGCCGCCAAACAGCTGCAGTGCGGATTCCCGCAGTCGCTCCTGATCGTCGGCCGTGTAGGCGTGCCCCCGCTCGGTCAGCGACCAGTAGCGCGTCGGGCGGCCGACCTTGCTGCGCGCTTCTTCGTAACAAACCAGCTCACGTTTTTCCAGGGATTGCAGATGTTGTCGGATGCCCATCGGCGTGATGTCCAGACGCTCCGCCAGCATTTTGGCCGAGTGCGGGCCGAGAGCCTTTAACTGCAATAAAATCAGCTCAGGTGTTTTCATGAACCAAATCCCTATGGTGTTATTTTATTTCAAGTTGATGAAAATAATTATCGATTAAATGCTAAAGCGCAGCTACTGCAAACGCGCTAATTTTTACCCCCAAAGCGTTAGACGTACAGTTTAATTTACGAGCCTGGTCGGGTTTGCTGCCAGTGTGACCTAGATCAATATTTGTCTGAAACTCGCTAAAAAAATCAGATTTGATTAGCTTATGCCGCCATAGAGGGCTGCTCGCCGTTCTGGCTGCTGCAACGGCCATACCGGGACGCTGTGACGAGTTGAAACGTTAACGAAGATAATGAGAAAACTAGAGAACTTTCACCTGTTGGTGATGCTTATCCTGTTGGTCGCCGTCGGCCAGATGGCGCAAACCATTTATGTTCCCGTTATTGCTGACATCGCTCACGATCTGTCGGTGCGCACCGGCGCCGTGCAGCGGGTGATGGCGGCGTATCTGCTGACCTATGGTTTCTCCCAGCTGATTTACGGGCCGATATCGGATCGTATCGGGCGTCGGCCGGTGATCCTGACCGGCATGATGATCTTCCTGTTGGGGGCGCTGGGCGCGCTGCTGTCCACCAACCTGACGATGCTGGTCGCCGCCAGCGCGATTCAGGGCATGGGCACCGGCGTGGCGGGCGTGATGGCGCGCACCATGCCGCGCGATCTGTATGCCGGTACTGCGCTGCGTTACGCCAACAGCCTGCTGAACATGGGGATTTTGGTCAGTCCGTTGCTGGCGCCGGTGATCGGCGGCGCGCTGGCGATGGTGTTCGGCTGGCGCGCCTGTTACGCCTTCCTGCTGGCGCTGTGCGCCTGCGTTGCCTTCGCCATGTTCCGCTGGCTGCCGGAGACCCGTCCGGTACAGACGGAAAAACGCCGCATGCTGGCCAGTTTCCGCCAACTGCTGGGTGACAGTACCTTCAGCTGCTATCTGGTGATGCTGATCGGCGCGCTGGCGGGGATTGCGGTATTTGAAGCCAGCTGCGGCGTATTGATGGGGGGCGTGTTGGGGCTGAGCGGTCTGACCGTCAGTATCCTGTTCATTCTGCCGATCCCGGCGGCGTTTTTCGGCGCCTGGTATGCCGGGCGCGACGGTAAGACCTTCCACACCCTGATGTGGCATTCGGTGCTGAGCTGCCTGCTGGCGGGAGCGATGATGTGGATCCCGGGCTGGTTCGGCGTGATGAACATCTGGACGCTGATCGTGCCGGCCGCGCTGTTCTTCTTCGGCGCCGGCATGCTGTTCCCGCTGGCGACCACCGGGGCGATGGAGCCGTTCCCTTACCTGGCAGGCGCGGCGGGCGCACTGGTGGGCGGGATGCAGAACATGGGGTCCGGTCTGGCGACTTGGCTGTCCGCCATGTTGCCGCAAACCGGGCAGTTCAGCCTCGGCTTGCTGATGTTCGCGATGGCGCTGCTGATCCTGCTGTGCTGGTGGCCGCTGTCCAATCGTATGCAGCATCAGGGGCATACCGCATAACCACAGGGCGCCATTCGGCGCCCTCATACCGTTGACAAAGGGGAGAAAAAGCGGGGGTTTTCTCCCCTTTGTGGTTATCAGCCGAAAATCAATAAATTGATTTTCCTTGTTTTCTGTTCGCTGCTCTCTGCCAACCTGGCAAGAGTATGAGGTTTGTCATCAATCATCAGGGCGCCCTTCGGCGCCCTGTTTCGTTACAGCAGAAATTCGTGCAGCGTCGGGTCTTTGCGATCCAGATAGTGGGTCGAACGAATACGGCGGATGGTGCGCGATTTACCACGGATCAACAGAGTTTCGGTGGTGGCCATGTTGCCCTGGCGGCTGATGCCTTCCAGCAAATCGCCCTTAGTGATGCCGGTGGCGGAGAAGATCACGTTGTCGTTGCGCGCCATCTGATCCAGACGCAGCGCCTGGCCGGCTTCGATACCCATCTCCCGGCAGCGGACCAACTCCTGTTCGCCGATGCGGCGGTTTTCGGCGCTGTCGCCTTTCACCTCATGACGCGGCAGCAAACGCGCCTGCATGTCACCGTCCAGCGCGCGGATCACCGCGGCTGAGATCACCCCTTCCGGCGCGCCGCCGATGCCGTACATCACATCGACCTCGCTTTCCGGCATGCAGGTGAGAATGGAGGCCGCTACGTCGCCGTCAGGAATGGCGAATACTCGCACGCCCAACTGCTGCATCTGCGCGATGACGCCGTCGTGGCGCGGTTTGGCCAATACGATCACCGTCAGCTGCGACAGCGGTTTGCCCAGTCGTTCGGCGACGTTCTGCAGGTTCTCTGCCAATGGCCGGTTGAGATCGATGGCGCCGCGCGCCGCCGGGCCGACTACCAGCTTCTCCATGTACATGTCCGGCGCGTGCAGGAAGGTGCCGCGATCGCCCACCGCCAAGACCGCCAGCGCGTTGGACTGGCCCATGGCGGTCATGCGGGTGCCTTCGATCGGATCGACCGCGATGTCCACCGCGTCGCCCTGACCGGTACCGACCTGCTCGCCGATATACAGCATCGGCGCTTCGTCGATCTCGCCTTCGCCGATCACGATGCGCCCATCGATATCCACTTTGTTGAGCATGATGCGCATGGCGTGGACCGCCGCGCCGTCGGCGGCGTTCTTGTCGCCGCGTCCCAGCCATTTGTAGCCCGCCAGCGCGGCGGCTTCGGTAACGCGGGAGAATTCGATGGCTAATTCACGTTTCATGGCAAACCTGTCTGTGAGAAAGGGAAGAAAATATCGACAAAGTCTATCACAGCGCGATGGCGGCAGGGCGGGGCAAAAAAAAGCGCCGCCCGCAGGCAGCGCTTGTTGGCGAAACGGCAGCTTCGGGATTACTCGTGATCTTCCCATGCCTGAGCGCGAGCTACCGCTTTTTTCCAGCCGCTGTAACGGTAGTTGCGTTCGGTGGTTTCGATGCTTGGGCGGAATTCACGCTCAATCACCGCTTTGCTCTTCACTTCATCCAGATCGTTCCAGTAGCCGATGGCCAGGCCCGCCAGGAACGCGGCGCCCAGCGCCGTCGATTCACGCACTTCAGGGCGTTCTACACGGGTGCCGAGAATATCGGACTGGAACTGCATCAGGAAGTTGTTGGCGACCGCGCCGCCGTCCACGCGCAGCGATTGCAGGCGGGTGTTGGCGTCGGCCTGCATGGCGTCCAGCACGTCGCGCGTCTGGAAGGCGATGGATTCCAGCGTGGCGCGGATGATGTGGTTGCTGTTGGCGCCGCGGGTCAGGCCGAAGATGGCGCCGCGGGCATACGGATCCCAGTAGGGCGCGCCCAGGCCGGTGAAGGCCGGCACCACATAGACGCCGTTGCTGTCTTTCACCTTGGTGGCGAAATATTCGGAGTCGGCGGCGTCGCTGATCAGTTTCAGCTCGTCGCGCAGCCACTGGATAGACGCACCGCCGATGAACACCGCGCCTTCCAGCGCATAGTTCACTTCGCCGCGCGGGCCGCAGGCGATGGTGGTCAGCAAACCGTTTTTCGAGCGCACCGCTTCTTTGCCGGTGTTCATCAGCAGGAAGCAGCCGGTGCCGTAGGTGTTCTTCGCCATGCCCGGTTGAACGCACAGCTGGCCGTAAAGTGCCGCCTGCTGGTCACCGGCGATACCGGCGATAGGAATACGCGTGCCGCCCTTACCGCCGATGTTGGTCTGGCCGTACACTTCGGAGGACGGGCGGACTTTCGGCAGCATGGCGCGCGGGATATCCAGCACTTCCAGCATGCGCTCGTCCCAGTCCAGCTCGTGGATGTTGAACATCATGGTGCGTGAGGCGTTGGTGTAATCGGTGACGTGTACGCGCCCCTGGGTCATTTTCCACACCAGCCAGGTATCCACGGTGCCGAACAGCAGTTCGCCGCGCTTGGCGCGCTCGCGGGCGCCTTCGACGTTGTCCAGGATCCACTTCACCTTGGTGCCGGAGAAGTAGGGGTCAACCACCAGGCCGGTGTTGTGACGGATGTACTCTTCCAGGCCGTCGCGCTTGAGCTTCTCGCAGATGTCGGCGGTGCGGCGGCACTGCCAGACGATGGCGTTGTAGACAGGCTTGCCGGTCTCTTTTTCCCAGACGATGGTGGTTTCGCGCTGGTTGGTGATGCCGATGCCGGCGATCTGATCGGAATTGATGTCGGCCTTCGCCAGCACTTCTACCAGCGTCGAGCTTTGCGACGCCCAGATCTCCATCGGGTCGTGCTCAACCCAGCCGGCCTTTGGATAGATCTGCGGGAATTCGCGCTGCGATACCGCAACGATGTTGGCGTCGTGATCGAGCACGACGGCGCGTGAGCTGGTAGTCCCTTGGTCGAGTGCGACAATGTATTTTTTTTCTACAGTCATGGTAATTATCCTGCTGTTGTTAACCGTGTAAAACTGCACCCATCACGCTTTACGCTGCTGGGTCTTGGCATCGGGCTCTTCTTCCGTCACGCAGACGTCGCACGGCAGGTGGCGGCCAATCAGCGCGCGGTAACCGAAAGCGCCCAGGCCACAGCCGACGATAGGGGCGAAGATCGGCACCAGGAAGTACGGGATGTCGCGCGCGCCGGTGAAGGCGACTTTGCCCCAGCCGGCCAGGTAGGCGAACAGTTTCGGCCCGAAGTCACGCGCCGGGTTCAACGCAAAGCCGGTCAATGGTCCCATGGAGGCGCCGATCACGGCAATCAGAATACCGATCAGCAGCGGCGCCAGCGGGCCGCGCGGAATGCCGTTGCCGTCGTCGGTCAGCGCCAGGATCAGGCACATCAGGATCGCAGCGATCACCATTTCCACCAGGAAGGCCTGGCCGACGGAGATGTGCGCGTTAGGGTAAGTCGAGAAGATGCCGGCCAGTTCAAGGCTTTCGTTGCTGCCGCGCACCATATGGTGAGCCGCTTCGAAGTCGAAGAACAGGTTATAGTACAGCCCGTAGACCAGGGCGGCGGCGCAGAAGGCGCCGGCGATCTGCGCAATGATGTAAGGCACCACTTTGCGCCCGTCGAAGCAGGCGAACAGCCACAGGGCGAGGGTGACCGCTGGGTTGAGATGCGCACCGGAAATGGCGGCGGTCAGATAGATGGCCATGGCGACGCCGAGGCCCCAAATGATGCTGATTTCCCACTGGCCGAAGCTGGCGCCCGCCAGTTTCAGTGCGGCAACGCAGCCTACGCCAAAGAAGATCAGCAGCGCCGTGCCGAGGAACTCGGCGATGCACTGGCCTTTTAATGTCGGACTGGTGGTTTGGCTCATAATGTTGGTGTCCTGCAAAACGGCGGTTGTTGGTTTATAGGCTCAGCCAGGTATACATCTGACCTATGGGCACAGTTTTTTTCATCTCGTCCAATTATTGAATGAGGACGTGATGTAAATTTATCGTTAACGAACATAAACGAGAAATAGCGAAATCAAAATGTGTGTGGCGCGTCATAAAATTGAGCGATTTCGCGTCGTTCAGTGTTCTTTCTGAGCCATAAAAGTGTGATCTGACCAGTGGTTTGGCGAGGGGCGTTAACAACTCGCGGCGGCGGCGGCGGGGATTTTCAGTTTTTACTGATGGCGAGGGCAGGAAAATTGCAACAGACTGCGCGATGATCCGGTATGTTGCTAGACAGGCGGAGACTGGCTACTTACAATCGTTTTTAACGAATCGAGACTGGCGCGCCTTCCGTAACGGCGCGCGTCACTGAGCGCGATGCAATATTCGCAGTCGCTGCAGCCGACGTTGCGGCCGCTACTTATAGATGTACGCCTTGCTATCATGAGGGGACTGAAGCATGTCATTTGAAGTATTTGAGAAACTGGAAGCAAAAGTACAGCAGGCGATTGATACCATCACCTTGTTGCAGATGGAAATTGAAGAGCTGAAAGACAAAAACAACTCTCTGTCGCAGGAAGTTCAGGCTGCCTCCGGCAACCACGAAGCGCTGGTGCGCGAAAACCAACAGCTGAAAGAAGAACAGCACGTATGGCAAGATCGCCTGCGCGCGCTGCTGGGCAAAATGGAAGAGGTTTGATTCCTTACGCCATGCAGCAACGAAAAGGGCGCCTGAGGCGCCCTTTTTCATGTCCGAAAATCACTCGATGTCGAGCGGGTCTTCGGAGAGGATGATGCCGGTGTTGTCGGCATACAGGTGGTCGCCGGAGAAGAAGGTGACGCCACCGAAGTTGACGCGGATATCGCTTTCGCCCACGCCTTCGCTTACGGCACCCGCCGGGATCGCCGCCATCGCCTGAATGCCGATGTCGAGCTCTTCCAGATCGTCCACCTGGCGCACCGCGCCGTATACCACGATGCCTTCCCATTCATTCTGGGCGGCCAGGCGCGCCAGTTCGGCGTTGATCAGCGCCCGGCGTACCGAACCGCCGCCGTCGACCAACAGCACGCGGCCGCGACCGTTTTCTTCAAGCAGATCGAATAACAGGCCGTTATCCTCAAAGCATTTCACCGTGGTGATCTGCCCGCCAAATGAAGTACGCCCGCCAAAATTGGAGAACAGAGGTTCAACAACGTTCACCTCTTCATGATAGATGTCGCAAAGTTCGGAAGTATCGTATTTCATAGGATTTTACGTCTGTTTGCCGCAGGAATGTTCAGTATATCCCTTTATTCGCCCTGTTGGCAAAATCATCAGTTTTTAACTGAGCGCCACGCCGATGGCGAACAGCAGGTTGGCCAGCAACGCCGCCTTGACCATATGCTCCAGCATCGGCCGCATGCCGACCGGCGTCGGATCGCGCAGCACGCGCAGGCCGTGGCGCACCAGCAGCGGGATCGCCAGCACGAACAGCCAACCCCACGGGCTGTGGAGGTTGAACAGCGTGAACAGCGCGAAACACAGCACCGCGCCGCCGAGCAGCAGGGCGTGGTAAATGCGCGCCTTGTGCGGGCCGAGACGCACCGCCAGCGTATTCTTGCCGTTTTCGCGATCGCTTTCGATATCGCGCAGATTGTTGATGTTGAGCACCGCCGTCGCCAGCAGGCCGCAGGCGGTGGCCGGCAGCATCACGACGCTGTCGAAGGTGTGCGTCTGCAAATAGTAGGTGCCGGCCACGCTCAGCCAGCCGAAGAACACCAGCACCGAGATGTCGCCCAGCCCCAAATACCCGTAGGGTTTGTTGCCGACGGTGTAGGTGATGGCCGCCACGATAGACAGCCCGCCCAGCACCAGGAAGCCCAGCACGTCGCTGGGTTGCTCGCAGGCGACGGCGATCAGCGAACAGCCGGCGATGGCGATCAGCACCACCGTCACCACCAGCGCCCGTTTCATCTGCGCCTGGGTGATCATGCCCTTTTGCATGCCGCGCAACGGCCCGATGCGATCTTCTTTGTCGCTGCCTTTGACCGCATCGCCGTAGTCATTCGCCAGGTTGGAGAGGATCTGCAGCAGACCGGCGGTCACCAGCGCCAGCAGCGCCACTTCAGGTTTCAGGCTGCCGTGCCAGGCGGCGATCGCCGAGCCGACCACGATGGAGGCAAAGGCCAACGGCAGGGTGCGGGGGCGTAGACTTTCGAGCCAGGCGGAAATCGGGGTGGTGGGGGTTGATGAGCTCATGTTTCGCTTCTGTCAGTAAGTTGCGGTGTCCGTTAGAAATAATTGTGGGAGGCAATGCCTCCCACACAGATGACTGACAAGACAATGATTGAGCGATTATAGGATAAAACGACTCAAATCTTCATCCGCCACCAGTTCATCCAGATGACTGCGCACGTAATCCGCATCAATTGTAATGGATTGGCCATTAATTTCACTCGCATCGTAGGAAATATCTTCCATCAGACGCTCCAGCACGGTGTGCAGACGACGCGCGCCGATGTTCTCGGTGCTTTCGTTGACCTGCCACGCGGCTTCGGCGATGCGGCGGATGCCGTCGGCGGTGAACTCGATATTGACGCCTTCGGTGCCCATCAGCGCTTTGTACTGTTCGGTCAGCGACGCGCTCGGCTCGGTCAGGATGCGCTCGAAGTCTTCGGTGGTCAGCGCCTGCAGCTCAACGCGGATCGGCAGGCGGCCCTGCAGTTCCGGGATCAGATCCGACGGATTGGCGGTCTGGAACGCGCCGGAAGCGATGAACAGAATGTGGTCGGTCTTCACCATGCCGTGCTTGGTGGACACGGTGCAGCCTTCCACCAGTGGCAGCAGATCGCGCTGCACGCCTTCGCGGGAAACGTCCGGGCCGGAGCTTTGGCCGCCGCGCTTACAGATTTTGTCGATCTCATCGATAAACACGATGCCGTGCTGCTCAACCGCTTCGATCGCCTGCTCTTTCAGCTCTTCCGGGTTCACCAGCTTGGCGGCTTCTTCTTCCACCAGCAGCTTGAAGGCTTCTTTGATCTTCAGCTTGCGCGGTTTTTGTTTTTGGCCGCCGAGGTTCTGGAACATCGACTGCAGCTGGTTGGTCATCTCCTCCATGCCCGGAGGCGCCATGATTTCCACGCCCATCGGCACGGCGGCCAGATCGATTTCGATCTCTTTGTCATCCAGCTGGCCTTCGCGCAGTTTCTTGCGGAATGCCTGGCGGGCGGCGGACGGCTCCTGGCCTTCTTCCGGCTGGCCCCAGTTGTTTTTGGCCGGCGGGATCAGCACGTCGAGAATGCGCTCTTCGGCCAACTCTTCGGCACGGGTGCGGTTTTTCTCGATCGACTGCATGCGCACCATTTTGATGGCGGCATCGGTCAGATCGCGAATGATGGAGTCCACTTCTTTGCCCACATAGCCCACTTCGGTGAACTTGGTGGCTTCAACCTTGATGAACGGCGCGTTGGCCAGCTTCGCCAGACGGCGGGCGATTTCGGTTTTACCGACGCCGGTCGGGCCGATCATCAGAATGTTTTTCGGGGTCACTTCGTGACGCAGCATCTCGTTGAGCTGCATCCGGCGCCAGCGGTTGCGCAGGGCAATGGCGACAGCGCGTTTGGCCTTGTTTTGGCCAATGATATAGCTGTCCAGTTCGCTGACGATCTCGCGCGGGGTCATTTCAGACATGGTATTCGATCCTTACGCTTTGGAAGGCAATTCTTCAATGGTGTGGAAATGGTTGGTGTAAATACAGATGTCGCCGGCGATGTTGAGGGATTTCTCAACGATGTCGCGGGCGCTCAGCTCGGTATTTTCCAACATGGCGCGGGCGGCGGCCTGGGCGTACGGGCCGCCGGAGCCGATGGCGATCAGATCGTTTTCCGGCTGCACCACATCGCCGTTGCCGGTGATGATCAGCGAGGCGGTTTCATCGGCGACCGCCAGCAGCGCTTCGAGCTTGCGCAGCATGCGGTCGGTGCGCCAGTCTTTCGCCAGCTCGACGGCGGCTTTCACCAGGTGGCCCTGATGCATTTCCAGTTTGCGTTCAAACAGTTCAAACAGCGTGAAGGCGTCAGCGGTGCCACCGGCGAAACCGGCGATCACTTTGTCGTTATACAGGCGACGCACTTTCTTGACGTTACCCTTCATCACCGTATTACCCAGGGTTGCCTGGCCATCACCACCGATGACGACCTGGCCGTTGCGGCGTACGCTTACAATTGTTGTCACGAGCAGACCCTCGTTAAAGACGGAAAGAAGTCCCCGCAGCACCTGCTTTCGCAGACGCTGCGGGGCATATTGAGAGTATAGATGGGGGGGGATTGACGCTTTTCAACCCCCAACGGAGAGGGGAATGCAACTCGACATGCCGACGCCCTTCAGGCGCGAAAGGGTTTTGTCCGCTGCGGCGCGGCTGCTGTAGGGGCCGAGCACCACGCGATTCCAACCGCCACCGGCGGTGATGCGGCTCTCGATGCCCTCGAACGCCAGGCGCGCACGCACGGATTCAGCCTGATCGGTGGCGCGGAACGAACCGCATTGCACCATCCACTTCTGTTTCGATTCCGGTTTGGTGTCCTGCTTGGCCGTTTCCTGTTTCACTTCCGGTTTAGGCTCCGGCTTCGGTTGCGGCTTCGGCTCAGGCTGTTTCACCTGCGCCGGCGGCGGGGTGACTTGCTTCGGCTGCTGGTGCTGCAGCACCGGCGCGGTGGTGGCCCCGTTGTTGAACGGGTTGCGCGGCGCCTGAGTGACCTGCTGCGGTTGCTGTACCGGCCGCTGCTGCACTTGCTGCTGTTGCATCTGTTGCTGCTGCTGGCGGTTGCTCCGTGCGTTGGCCTGGCCCGGATCGTTATACGGCACTTCATTCAACTGCGTCGGGCGCTGTTGCATGTCGGCCTGCATCTGCTCCAGCAGTTGCCGTTGTTCGGCGGTCAGCTGAGTTTTGGAATTGAGCTCGCCGCCGGCCGTCGGTTCGGTCGGGGTTTGTACGCCGATCTGGCGGTTTTCCAGCTCTTTGATATAGCGCCAGCGCTCTTCGGGCTTCGGCGGCAGGCCGTTGCCTGGGCGAGTGGTGTGCGCAGGCAACAACGGCGCGTCTTCCGGCTTGTTGTGCGTAATGAAATAGAGGCCACCGACAAAGACAACCAGCAACGCGACGGCTAACGCCAGCACGGTTTTGGAAACCTTCGGAGAACTGCGTTTTTTACGGCTGGGGGTTTTGCGCTTAGCTCCTGCTGCGCGCCCACGGCTTACATAGTCTTTTTGTGCCACTATTATTCCGCTGTGTCCTGATGAGAGGATAAGTCCGTCATGTTACTGAACCCTAAAATATTTGACTAGCGTTTCGGAGCAGCGGTGCTGCCTCTGATAATCAATTCACTGTCCAAGAGTCGGGAGCCGCTGGCCACCGTCTGGCCGTTCAACTGTTCCAACAGCAACAACATCGCCTGCTGGCCGATCTGGAAGCGCGGCTGCGCCACCGTGGTCAGCGGCGGATCGCAATACTGCGCCAGCTTGAGGTCGTCAAAGCCGACGATCGACAGATCCTGCGGTACCCGCAGCCCCATTTTCTTCGCCTGGGACAGCACGCCGATCGCCATGACGTCGCTGTGGCAGAACACCGCCGTCGGCGGTTTCGGCTGAGCCATCAACTGGGTCAGCGCTTGCGCGCCGGCTTCGTAGGTAAAATCACCCCGGGTAATATAGCTGCTTTCGACGGTAATGCCATTACGGCGTAGCGCTTGAACATAACCCTGCAGCCGATAATGGCTCAGCGGCATCTGTTCTGGTCCGGCGACGCAGGCGATCTGCCGGTGGCCCAATTGATGCAAATAATGCACGGCTTCAAAGGCGGCGGTCAGGTTGTCGATATGCACCGTCGGCAGTTCCAACTCGGGCGCGAACTCATTGGCCATCACCATCGGCGGTAGGTTGCGCTGCTCTTCCTTGCTGGCGTCGAACGGTAGATTAGAGCCCAGCAGCAGCATGCCGTCGATCTGTTTGGTGATGATCAGATTGACGAAGGTGCGTTCTTGCTGGTTCTGCTGCGCGCAGTCGCCGATCAGCACCAGATAACCTTGTTGGGCGGCGGTCTGTTCGATCCCCTGGATCACATCCGCGAAAAACGGATCGCAGATGTCGGGCACGATCACCAGGATGGTGCGAGATTCGTTGCGTTTGATATTGCGTGACAGAGCATGAGGAGAATAACCCACGGCCAGCACGGCCTGTTCCACTTTCTGACGCGTTGGCGTTGACACCTTTTCCGGATTCATCAGCGCACGCGATACGGTAGCCGTTGAAACGCCCGCCATTTCGGCGACGTCTTTCATGGTCGCCATGGATAACTCTTTCTTGTGTTCCAACGCCTTTCTCCTTGCGTCAGCCCCATGCCGACGCCACTACTGCTGTTTGCTCACAATGTCCGGCATGCGGTGGCGGGATTGTTGTCATTGGCGCCACTCGCGTTCGAGCACTCCGTCGCGCTGCGATGTGGCGACAAAATTTGCCCTCGCAGACATTCTAAACAGAATACGCCCCGCCTTTGTTACCTAATTTGCATAAAAAATGTGACCTGAGAAGGTTTTTTAGCGTTCGCTCGCAATTTAAAGGGTAAACGTTTGCATGACGGCAGCTAAATCGGACTTTTCCGGGATCAGCTGTCGATCGGATCGACATCCAGCGTCCATTTCACCTTGCGCGTTTGCGGCAGGGTGCCGATCAGCGGCAGCGAGCTTTTCATCAGCTGTTGCAGGACGCGCCGTGTCGGATGCTGCAGCAGCAGCTGCCAGCGGAAACGGCCGCCGCGTTTGGACTGCAGCGCCGGCACCGGGCCCATCACCCACAGCGAATCGTCCCTAAGCGGACTGGCTTCCAACAGATTGCGCAGCTGCTGCAGGAACAGCGGGGCCTGTTGGTTATCGTGATCTTCGGCGCGCACGATGATGTGGCTGGTGTAGGGCGGCAGAAACACGCTGTTGCGCTCCGCCAGCGTCTGTTTGGCGAAGGCGTCGTAGCCTTGTTGCAGCAGCACTTGCAATAACGGGTGTTCCGGGTGGTGGGTTTGCAGCAGCACTTCACCCTGTTTGCCCGCTCGCCCCGCGCGCCCGGAGACCTGGGTATAGAGCTGAGCAAAACGCTCGGCGGAGCGGAAGTCGGCGGAGAACAGCGCGCCGTCCACGTCCAGCAACGCCACCAGCGTGACGTCGGGAAAATGGTGGCCCTTGGCCAGCATCTGCGTGCCGATCAGAATGCGCGCTTCACCGCGATGAATATCCGCCAGATGCTGCTCCAGCGCCCCTTTACGGCTGGTGGTGTCGCGATCGATGCGGGTGATCGGCGTGTCGGGGAACAGCGGCGCCAGCTCATGTTCCAGCTGCTCGGTGCCGACGCCGACCGATACCAGGTGGGTGGAGCCGCACTGCGGGCATTGGTGCGGCACCGGTCGCTGGCTGTCGCAGTGGTGACAGCGCAGCTGGCGCTGATGCTGGTGGAAGGTGTAATAGTGATCGCAGCGCTGGCACTCGGCGATCCAGCCGCACTCGTGGCACAGCAGCGCCGGGGCATAGCCGCGGCGGTTGAGGAACAGCATCACCTGATTGCCGGCTTTTAAATGGTGCTGCATGCTTTTCAACAGCGGCTGCGACAGGCCGACCTTCAGCGGCAACCCTTTCAGATCGATCAGATGCTGCGCCGCCGGTTTGGCGTTGCCCGCGCGCTGGGTGAGCTTTAACTGGCGATATTTGCCCAGCTGCACGTTGTGCAGCGTTTCCAGTGCCGGCGTGGCGGAGCCCATCACCATCGGAATATCTTCTTCCCGGGCGCGGAACACCGCCAGATCGCGGGCGTGGTAGCGCCAGCCTTCCTGCTGTTTATAAGAGCTGTCGTGCTCTTCGTCGATGATGATAACGCCCAGTTGCCGGAACGGCGTGAACAGCGCCGAGCGGGTGCCGATGACGATCGCGGCTTCGCCGCTGCGCGCGCGCAGCCAAACCGCCAGCCGTTCGCTGTCGTTCAGCCCGGAGTGCAGCACGTCCACCGGCGCGTTGAAGCGCTCGCGAAAGCGGGCGATGGTTTGCGGCGTCAGGCCGATTTCCGGCACCAGCACCAGCGCCTGCCGGCCTTTGGCCAACACGTTCTCCAGCACGCTGAGATACACCTCGGTCTTGCCGGAGCCGGTGACCCCGGCCAGCAGCCAGGCGGCAAACTGCTCATCTTCGCTTCGGATCGCCCCGACGGCGGTGGCCTGTTCGGTATTCAGCCGCAGCCGCTCGCCGAGCACCGCAAAGTTGGGGCGCCAGTCCTGCGTGGCCGCGACCTGAGCGCGCAGATCGATCAGCCCTTTGGCGCGCAGCGCCTGCAGGGCGCTTTCCGTCAGCTCAAGCTGGCTGACCTGATGGCGATAGACCGGGCGTTGCAACAGCGCCGCCAGCGCCTGCTGCTGTTTCGGCGCGCGTTTCAGGCTTTCGGGCGGCGTGGCGCGCCCCTCTTCGGTGGCGAACCACTGCCACAGCGGCGCGGCCTCGGCCGGTTTGCCTTGGCGCAGCAGGATCGGCAGCGCGTGGAACAGCACTTCGCCGATGGGATAGTGGTAGTAATCGCTGGCCCAGCGCAGGATGCGCCACAGGCTGGGGGAGAACAGCGATTCCGTGTCGATCACGCTGTCGATCGGTTTGAGCTTGTCCAACGGCAGTTCGCTGGTGTCGCTGCAGCCGGTGACGATGCCGATTGCATGCTGCCTGCCCCAGGGCACGCCCACGCGCGCGCCGGCCACCGGCTGCATGCCGGGCGGCAGCAGATAGTCGAAGGTGCGTGCGAGGGGGACCGGCAAAGCAACGTGTACGACGGGCATGATCTCATCCAAATTGAAAAAAAGTGGGCATCAGTTTACACGGCGCATCGGCAAATGTACGGTTCCGATTGCGCGCCCCGACTAATGCTGTATAATTTGCCGCCTTTGGTATAATTCGATACCAAAATTCTATTATCAACCACGTGTGGTGTCTGGCGAAACAGGGCTGGATAGCGACACGGCCTTAACTGAGGTTTCCCATGAAACAAGGTATCCACCCAAAATACGAAGAAGTTACTGCTAACTGCTCTTGCGGTAACGTGATGAAGATCCGCTCCACCGTGGGCCACGATCTGAACCTGGACGTTTGTGGCGCATGCCACCCGTTCTACACTGGCAAGCAGCGTGATGTTGCTACCGGTGGCCGCGTTGACCGCTTCAACAAGCGTTTCAGCGTACCAGGCGCTAAGAAATAAGATTTCTTATCGACCGATGAAAAAGGCGCCCTGGGCGCCTTTTTTCTTTTCTGCCGCCGGCGTTCGCCGGGCGGTTCTCAATATTCCCAGGTATCGGGATCGACACCCAGTTCGCGCATCAACGCTTTTGCGGCTTCCGGGATTTCATCGCTGCGCTCTTTACGCAGGTCTTCATCGTTCGGCAGCGGCTGGCCGGTAAAGGCATGCAGAAACGCTTCGCACAGAAGTTCGCTGTTGGTGGCGTGGCGCAGGTTGTTCACCTGGCGACGGGTCCGTTCGTCGGTGAGGATTTTCAGGACCTTCAGCGGAATGGATACCGTGATCTTTTTGACTTGCTCGCTTTTTTTACCGTGTTCAGCGTAAGGGCTGACATACTCGCCGTTCCACTCAGCCATGGGACACCTTAACTTTGTCAGAAAAATTACAAAATTCTAAAAACCGGCCAATTATGCCCGATCTTCACTGTTCTCACTAAATAAATGTCAATTTTACGCGACCAGGGTCACTGAATGCCCCGCGTCGGCCAGGCATTGCCGCTTAACATCTTATCGTCATGTCATATCGGCATAATTTTAGCGGGTATTGTGTCATTGCTCAATCTATACGCAAAGAAGTTTAGATGTCCAGATGTATTGACGTCTATCAATCCTGCGATTACTCTTTAGGCCTCATTCACCGAACCGAGAGCCGAGCGAGCCCATGACGCGTAAACCAGCCACGATTGCCGTACGCAGCGGCCTGAACGACGACGAACAGTACGGCTGCGTTGTCCCGCCGATTCATCTGTCCAGCACCTATAACTTTACCGACTTCAATCAACCCCGAGCTCATGACTACTCGCGCCGCGGCAACCCGACGCGCGACGTGGTGCAGCGCGCGTTGGCGGAGCTGGAAGGCGGCGCCGGCGCGGTGATGACCGGCAGCGGGATGTCGGCGATCCATCTGGTGACCACCGTACTGCTGAAGCCCGGCGATCTGTTGGTGGCGCCGCACGACTGTTACGGCGGCAGCTATCGGTTATTCGACAGCCTGAGCAAGCGCGGCGCTTATCGCGTGTTGTTCGTCGATCAAGGCAATGAGGCCGCCCTGCAACAGGCGCTGGCGCAAAAGCCGAAACTGGTGTTGATAGAAAGCCCCAGCAATCCGCTGCTGCGGGTGGTGGACATCGCGGCGATCTGCGCTGCCGCGCACGCGGCGGGCGCGTTGACGGTGGTGGACAACACGTTCCTCAGCCCGGCCCTGCAACAGCCGATCGAACTCGGTGCCGATCTGGTGGTCCATTCTTGCACCAAATACCTGAACGGGCATTCGGACGTGGTGGCCGGCGCGGTGATCGCCAAAGATCCTGAGCTGGCGGTTGAGCTGGCCTGGTGGGCGAACAACATCGGCGTGACCGGTGGCGCGTTCGACAGCTATCTGTTGCTGCGCGGCATGCGCACGTTGTCGCCACGCATCAAGGCGGCGCAACAAAACGCTGAAGCGATTGTTGACTATTTACAGCAGCAACCGCTGGTGAAAAAGCTGTATCATCCCTCCCTGCCGGAGAATCCGGGGCATGAGATCGCCCGTCGTCAGCAGCGCGGTTTCGGCGCGATGCTGAGTTTTGAACTGGACGGCGATGAAGCGGTGCTGCGCCGTTTTCTCTCTGCCCTTGAGCTGTTTACTCTGGCAGAATCGTTGGGCGGCGTAGAAAGCCTGATCTCGCATGCGGCGACCATGACTCACGCCGGCATGGCGGCGGAGGCGCGGGCAGCGGCCGGCATCTCCGAGAGCCTGCTGCGCATTTCCGTGGGTATTGAAGACAGTGAAGATTTGATTGCCGATCTGGAACGCGCTTTCCAGGCGGCGGCAACGAGGTAAGCATGAATGCAATTGCTGTAGCAGGGCCGGTGAGCGGGCGTCAACTGCACAAGTTTGGCGGCAGCAGTCTGGCGGATGTGAAGTGTTATCTGCGTGTGGCCGGGATTATGGCGGAATACAGCCAGCCGGGCGACATGATGGTGGTATCGGCCGCCGGCAGTACCACCAACCAGCTGATCAACTGGCTGAAGCTCAGCCAGAGCGATCGCCTGTCTGCGCACCAGGTGCAGCAGACGTTGCGTCGTTATCACAGCGATCTTATCAGCGGCCTGTTGCCGCCGGAAAGCGCCGAGCCGCTGATCGCCGAGTTCATTCAGGATCTGGAACGCCTGGCGGCGCTGCTGGACGGCAATGTCGACGACGCGTGCTATGCCGAAGTGGTCGGGCACGGCGAGATTTGGTCGGCGCGCCTGATGGCGGCGGTGCTCAACCACCTGGACATGCAGGCGGCCTGGCTGGATGCGCGTGACTTCCTGCGCGCCGAGCGCGCCGCGCAGCCGCAGGTGGATGAAGGCCGTTCTTACCCGCTGTTGCAACAATTGATGGCCCAACACCCGGGTAAACGCCTGGTGGTGACCGGGTTCATTTCGCGCAACGACGCCGGGGAAACCGTGCTGTTGGGGCGTAACGGCAGCGACTACTCCGCCACTCAGGTCGGCGCGCTGGCCGGCGCTGCGCGCGTCACCATCTGGAGCGATGTGGCCGGGGTTTACAGCGCCGATCCGCGCAAGGTGAAAGACGCCTGCCTGCTGCCGCTGCTGCGTCTGGACGAAGCCAGCGAGCTGGCGCGTCTGGCTGCGCCGGTGTTGCACACCCGTACCCTGCAGCCGGTCTCCGGCAGCGATATCGATCTTCAGCTGCGTTGCAGCTATCAGCCGGAGCAGGGCTCGACGCGCATCGAGCGCGTATTGGCTTCCGGCACCGGCGCCAAGATTGTCACCAGCCACGATGATGTGTGCCTGATTGAACTGCACGTTGCCGCTCAGCATGACTTCAAACTGGCGCAGAAAGAGTTGGATCTGGTGCTCAAGCGCGCGCAGATCAAACCGCTGGCGGTGGGCATCCACCCTGACCGCAACCTGGTGCAGCTGTGCTACACCTCCGAGGTGGTCAACAGCGCGCTGGCGACGCTGCAGGCCGCGGTGCTGCCAGGCGAGCTGCGCCTGCGCGAAGGGTTGGCGCTGGTGGCGATGGTCGGCGCCGGGGTGTGCAAGAACCCGCTGCACAGCCACCGTTTCTATCAGCAGCTGAAAGATCAGCCGGTCGAGTTTATCTGGCAGGCGGAAGATGGCATCAGCCTGGTGGCGGTACTGCGCCAGGGGCCGACCGCGCTGCTGATCCAGGGGCTGCACCAAAGCCTGTTCCGCGCCGAGAAGCGCATCGGTCTGGTGCTGTTCGGCAAGGGCAATATCGGCTCGCGCTGGCTGGAGCTGTTCGCCCGCGAGCAGACCAATATTTCCGCGCGCAGCGGCTTCGAATTTATCCTGGCGGGGGTGGTGGACAGCCGCCGCAGCCTGCTGAATTACGACGGGCTGGACGCCAGCCGCGCGCTGGCGTTCTTTGAGGACGAAGCGCAGGAGCTGGATGAAGAGTCGCTGTTCCTGTGGATGCGCGCGCACCCGTTCGACGATCTGGTGGTGCTCGACGTGACCGCCAGCGAAGAGCTGGCCGGGCAGTATCTGGACTTCGCCAGCTACGGTTTCCACGTGATCAGCGCCAACAAGTTGGCGGGGGCCTCGTGCAGCGACAGCTATCGCCAAATTCGCGACGCCTTCGCCAAAACCGGCCGCCACTGGCTGTACAACGCCACCGTCGGCGCCGGCCTGCCGGTCAACCACACGGTGCGCGATCTGCGCGACAGCGGCGACAGCATTCTGGCGATCAGCGGCATCTTCTCCGGCACGCTCTCCTGGCTGTTCCTGCAGTATGACGGCACGGTGCCGTTTACCGAGCTGGTGGATCAGGCCTGGCAGCAGGGGCTGACCGAACCGGATCCGCGGGTCGATCTCTCCGGTCAGGACGTGATGCGCAAGCTGGTGATCCTGGCGCGCGAAGCGGGTTACGACATCGAGCCGAATCAGGTGCGGGTCGAGTCGCTGGTGCCGGCGGGCTGCGAGCTGGGCTCCGTCGATCAGTTCTTCGAGAACGGCGAGGCGCTGAATCAGCAGATGCAGCAGCGCTTTGAGGCCGCCAGTGAAATGGGCCTGGTGCTGCGCCACGTGGCGCGTTTCGACGCCAACGGCAAGGCGCGGGTCGGCGTGGAGGCGGTGCGCCCTGAGCATCCTCTGGCCTCGTTGCTGCCGTGCGACAACGTGTTTGCCATCGAAAGCCGCTGGTATCGCGATAATCCGCTGGTGATCCGCGGGCCGGGCGCCGGCCGCGATGTGACCGCCGGAGCGATCCAGTCAGACCTTAACCGATTGGCGCAGCTGCTTTAATTCTCTGCGGGCGCGGGCTCACCGCGCCCCTTAGCTTTTCCTGCCATACTTATCTTTGTCGCGATCATGAAATTCCCTCGTTGAGCGGGTGAGGATTAATCATCTTATTCCCCTCATTTTCCTGTTGACTCTTTAGCCAACATGCGGCATTTTCTATCTAGACGTCTAAACGTATAGACGCTCATCAAGATGAAATAAAAACAGTGATCGATAAGAGGTGAGCAGGGTATGAGTTTTTTCCACGCAAACCAGCGGGAAGCGCTGAATCAGAGTCTGGCGGAGTTGAACGGCCAGATTAACGTATCATTCGAGTTCTTCCCGCCACGCACCAGCGAGATGGAAGAGACCCTGTGGCAGTCGATCGATCGTCTGAGCATCCTCAAACCTAAATTCGTTTCCGTCACCTACGGCGCCAACTCCGGCGAGCGCGATCGCACCCACAGCATCATCAAAGGGATCAAGGAACGCACCGGCCTGGAGGCGGCGCCGCACCTGACCTGCATCGACGCCAGCCCGGCGCAGCTGCGCGACATCGCGACCGATTACTGGAACAGCGGCATCCGCCATATCGTGGCGCTGCGCGGCGATCTGCCGCCGGGCGGCGGCAAGCCGGAAATGTACGCGACCGATCTGGTGGCGCTGCTGAAAGACGTGGGTGACTTCGACATTTCCGTCGCCGCTTACCCGGAAGTGCACCCGGAGGCGAAGAGCGCCCAGGCCGATTTGATTAACCTGAAACGCAAGATCGATGCCGGCGCCAGTCGCGCGATTACCCAGTTCTTCTTCGACGTTGAGAGCTACCTGCGCTTTCGCGACCGCTGCGTCGCCGCCGGTATCGACGTGGAAATCGTGCCGGGCATTCTGCCGGTGTCCAACTTCAAGCAGCTGCAGCGCTTCGCCACCATGACCAACGTGCGGGTGCCAAGCTGGATGACCAGCATGTTCGAAGGGCTGGACGACGATGCGGAGACCCGCAAAATGGTCGGCGCCAACATCGCCATGGACATGGTGAAGATCCTGAGCCGCGAAGGGGTGAAAGATTTCCACTTCTATACCCTGAACCGCGCCGAGATGAGCTACGCCATCTGCCACACGCTGGGCGTGCGACCGGTGGCCGCCGCCTGACGGGCTTGCTCCATTGACAAGGGCGCCGCTTTACCGCGGCGCCCTTTTTTGTGGGGGGCATAAAAAAACGGCCCCGGTAAACGGGGCCGCGATGAGGCTCACTAGCCGGTGTTGCGCATCCCGGCGGCGACGCCGGCGATGGTAACCATCAGCGCCTGCTCCACGCGGGCGTCCGGCTGCTCTTGCTGGCGCGAACGGTGCAGCAATTCGGCCTGCAAGACGTTCAACGGGTCGGTATAGACGTTGCGCAGCGCGATGGATTCGGCGATCCACGGCAGGTCTTCCATCAGGTGCGCATCGTTGGCGATGGTCAACACCACCTTGATGTCGCTTTCCAGCTGATCGCGCAGCTGTTGGCCCAGCGGCCACAGCGATTTATCCACCAGGCGCTGATCGTAGTATTCCGCCAGCCACAGGTCGGCTTTGGCGAACACCATTTCCAGCATGGCGATGCGGGTGGAGAAGAACGGCCAGTCGCGACACATCGCCTCCAGCTCCGCCTGTTTGCCAGCTTTCACCGCTTCCTGCAATCCGGCGCCGGCGCCGAGCCAGGCCGGCAGCATCAGGCGGTTCTGCGTCCAGGCGAAGATCCACGGAATGGCGCGCAGGCTCTCGACGCCGCCGTTCGGCTTGCGCTTGGCCGGGCGTGAACCCAGCGGCAGTTTGCCCAGCTCCAGCTCCGGCGTGGCCGCGCGGAAGTAAGGCACGAAGTCCGGGTTTTCACGCACGTAGCCACGATACATTCGGCAGGAGGTCTCGGACAGGTCGTCCATCAGCGCTCGCCATTCTTTCTTCGGTTCCGGCGGCGGCAGCAGGTTGGCCTCGAGGATCGCGCCGGCATACAGCGCCAGGCTGCTGATGGTGACTTCCGGCAGGCCGAACTTGAAGCGGATCATCTCGCCCTGTTCGGTGACGCGCAGGCCGCCCTTCAGGCTGCCCGGCGGCTGCGACAGCAGCGCCGCATGCGCCGGAGCGCCGCCGCGGCCGATGGAGCCGCCGCGGCCGTGGAACAGCGTCAGCGCCACGCCGGCCTTTTCACAGGTTTTGATCAGCGCGTCCTGCGCGCGGTATTGCGCCCAGGAAGCGGCCATCACGCCGGCGTCTTTCGCCGAGTCGGAATAGCCGATCATCACCATCTGTTTGCCCTGGATGAAGCCGCGATACCAGTCGATGTTCAGCAACTGGGTCATTACGTCGTCGGCGTTATTCAGGTCGTCGAGGGTTTCGAACAGCGGGGCGACCGGCAGCGCGAACGGGCAGCCGGCCTCTTTCAGCAGCAGGTGCACCGCCAGCACGTCGGAAGGCGTGCGCGCCATCGAAATCACATAGGCGGCGATCGAGCCCTGCGGCGCTTCGGCGATCACCCGGCAGGTTTCCAGCACTTCCTGCGTGTCGGCGCTCGGCTCCCATTTCAGCGGCACCAGCGGGCGTTTGGAGTTCAGCTCGCGGATCAGGAACGCCTGTTTATCGGCTTCCGACCAGCTTTCGTAGTCGCCCAGCCCCAGATAGCGGGTCAGCTCGGCGATGGCTTCGGTATGGCGGGTGCTCTCCTGACGCACGTCGATGCGCACCAGCGGCACGCCGAAGCAGCGCACGCGGCGCAGGGTATCCAGCAGTTGACCATTGGCGATGATGCCCATGCCGCAGGCCTGCAGCGACTGGTAGCAGGCATACAGCGGCTCCCACAGCTGTTCGTTGTTCACCAGCAGATCGTGCGGTTTCAGCACGCGCTCGCCCTTCAGGCGACCTTCCAGATAAGCCTGGGAACTCATCAGCTGGCTGCGCAGCTGCTTCATGATTTCGCGGTAAGGCTCCTGCACCTCATCGCCGCCGGCGCGGGCGCGCAGCTCCGGGGTGCATTCGGTCATCGACAGCTCGGAGACCAGCACCTGGATGTCGCGGGTAAACAGGTCGCAGGCTTTCCAGCGGCTGAGCAGCAGCACATGGCGGGTAATTTCGGCGGTGACGTTCGGGTTGCCGTCGCGGTCGCCGCCCATCCAGGAGGTGAAGCGCACCGGCACCGCTTCCACCGGCAGGCTGTAATCGATGGAGTTTTCCAGCTGTTCGTTGAATTCGCGCAGGAACGCCGGCACGCCTTCCCACAGGCTGTTTTCCACGACGGCAAAACCCCATTTGGCTTCGTCGATCGGGGAAGGGCGGTGTTTGCGAATTTCATCGGTGTGCCACGACTGGGCTACCAGCTGACGCAGGCGGCGCATGATCTTGTTGCGCTCGTAGTCGGCCAGATCGTTGTGATCGAGCTGGCTGAGGCAGGTGTTGACCTCCACCAGCTTGTGGATCAGGGTGCGGCGGGTGATCTCCGTCGGGTGCGCCGTCAGCACCAGCTCGATGGAGAGTTGCGACACCGCGTGCTGCAGCTCTTTGTCGCTGAGCTTTTTGTCTTTGAGGCGGCTGAACAGTTGAGCCAGCGCTTCCGGATTGCTGGCGGCTTCGCCGTTGGGCGAAATGCTGTGGTACTGCTCGGCGACGTTGGTCAGGTTGAGGAACTGGCTGAAGGCACGCGCCACCGGCAGCAGCTCGTCGTTGGACAAGTTCTGCAGGGTGGAGAGCAGCTCCTGGCGATGCGCTTCGTTGCCGGCGCGTGAGGATTTGGAAAGCTTACGGATGGTCTCAACGCGATCGAGAATATGCTCGCCCAGCGCTTCTTTGATGGTATCGCCGAGCAATTTGCCGAGCATACTGACATTACTGCGCATTGCCGAATATTGTTCGTTCATATAACCCCTGACCCAGTTCTGTATGATTTTTATCTTGTAAATAAATTTCACGCGTCGGGCGCAGACCGCCTGCCTGATCCCATCGCGTTCCTGTCCAGTCGTCCAATTGACACTATTTTTAGCAAAAAAACATCAAAATCGGCGCATTTTCTGAAATTTAATTACGCCGCGTGGGTTATCAGCGTGGCTTATTTCGCTGCCTTCTACTTATTTTGAGTTAGGGGAAGCATAAAGCATTTCCCCTGGTAAATGTCGGGTTTATTGCCGACAAAAGTGACTGACCAACTGACCCAGCAGTTTGCGCGTCGGTTCGATAAACGCGGTGTCGATGTATTCGTCCGGTTGGTGAGCCTGATCGATGGAACCGGGGCCGAGCACCAGGGTCGGGCATACCTGTTGCACGAACGGCGCTTCGGTGCAGTAGTTGACCACCTGCGTGCGGGTGCCCAGCAGCTCCTCGATCACCGCCACCATGCGGTGGTCGGTCGGGCACTCGTAGCCCGGCACCGACGCGTGCAGCTCTTCGATGGTCAGGCGGCCCGGCCAGCGTTGGCTTACCGGCTCCAGCGCCTGATGCATCAGTTCGTTGATGTTGTCGAGCGTCATGCCGGGCAGCGGGCGGATATCCAGGTGCAGTTCGCAACAGGCGCAGATGCGGTTGGCCGCGTCGCCGCCGCTGATATGGCCGAAGTTCATGGTGGGATAAGGCACGGCGAACGCCGGATTGTTGTAGCGCTCCTGCAGGGTCTTGCGCAGTTCCATCAGGCGGCCGATAGACTCGTGCATCAGATCGATGGCGTTGACACCGCGCGCCGGATCGCTGGAGTGACCGGACTGGCCGACGATGCGAATGGCGTTGGCCATGTGGCCCTTGTGCGCGCGCACCGGCTGCAGCGAGGTAGGCTCGCCGATGATGGCGAAATCCGGACGAATGGCGGTAGAGGCGGCGAAGTAACGCGCGCCGGCCATCGTCGTTTCTTCATCTGCGGTGGCTAAAATGTACAACGGCTTGGTCAGCTTGCTCGCGTCGATATCGCGCACCGCATCCAGAATAAAGGCGAAGAAGCCTTTCATGTCGGCGGTGCCCAGCCCGTAGAGCTTGTTGTCGTGCTCGGTCAGGGTGAAGGGATCGCGCGTCCAGCGACCTTCGTCGTAAGGCACCGTATCGGTGTGGCCGGCCAGCAGCAGGCCGCCGCTGCCTTCGCCGATGCTGGCCAGCAGGTTGAATTTGTGGCGCGACTCCGGCACCGGCTGTACGTCGACGCGAAAGCCCAGGTCGGCAAACCATCCGGCCAGCAAGTTGATTAACGCCTCATTGCTCTGATCGAGGCCGGCATCGGTGGCGCTGATCGAAGGAGTGGCGATCAACGCCCGGTACAGCTCAATAAATGGAGGTAATTTCATCTTCACTGTTGACAGCCTTAGGTTAGGATAGTATCAATATTCATGCATTTATTTTGAATAAAAATACAGTAAGCCGAAGCGTAAGGGAACCCGATGCCCGGATGTTTATAAAAGCATCAACGCCTGGCTCCGTGGGTGAACGGCGCAACAACGCTGGCTAGCCCTGTTACCTGGGTCGCAAGCGACCGCACGTCAGTTTAGAAGGTGAAAGGCCACATGTTGAATACGCTGATCGTTGGTGCCAGCGGTTACGCCGGAGCGGAGCTCACGGCTTACCTGAATCGCCACCCACACATGAACATAACCGCTTTAGCGGTTTCAGCGCAAAGTGCAGATGCAGGAAAGTTGCTTTCCGATCTCCATCCCCAGTTGAAAGGCATCGTCGATCTGCCGCTGCAGCCGTTGACCGACGTCGCCAAGGCGGCGCAAGGCATCGACGTGGTGTTCCTCGCCACCGCCCATGAAGTCAGCCACGATATCGCACCGGCTTTCCTGGCGGCGGGCTGCGTGGTGTTCGATCTGTCCGGCGCCTTTCGCGTGCAGGACGCCGGTTTTTATAGCCAGTACTACGGTTTCGAACATCAGCATGGCGCCCTGCTGGAGCAGGCGGTGTACGGCCTGGCGGAGTGGCAGAGCGACAAGATTAAACAGGCGCAGCTGATCGCGGTGCCGGGCTGTTACCCGACGGCGGCGCAGCTGGCGCTGAAACCGTTGATCGAAAAACAGCTGCTGAATCTGGATCAGTGGCCGGTGATCAACGCCACCAGCGGCGTTAGCGGCGCCGGGCGCAAGGCCAGCATGACCACCAGCTTCTGCGAAGTGAGTCTGCAGCCGTACGGTATTTTCACTCACCGGCATCAGCCGGAGATCGCCGCGCACCTTGGCGTGCCGGTCATCTTTACGCCGCACCTGGGCAATTTCCCGCGCGGTATCCTTGAAACCATCACCTGCCGGCTGAAAGCCGGCGTGACCGCGCAGGACGTCGCGGCCGCCTATCATGCCGCCTATGACGACAAGCCGCTGGTGCGGCTGTACGACCAGGGCGTGCCGGCGCTGAAAGCGGTGGTGGGGCTGCCGTTCTGCGACATCGGTTTTGCGGTGCAGGGCGAGCATCTGATCGCCGTGGCGGTGGAAGACAATCTGCTGAAAGGCGCGGCGGCGCAGGCGGTGCAATGCCTGAATATCCGTTTTGGCTTCCCGGAAACCCAATCACTCCTTTAAACCAGCGTGAGTAAACAGCAATGAACCCGTTAATTATCAAGTTAGGTGGCGTGTTATTAGACAGTGAAGAAGCGCTGGAGCGTCTGTTTACCGCGTTGGACAGCTACCGGCAGCAGCATCAGCGTCCGCTGGTGATCGTGCACGGCGGCGGTTGCGTGGTGGACGAACTGATGAAGCAGCTCGCTTTGCCGGTGGTGAAAAAGAACGGCCTGCGGGTCACGCCGGCCGATCAGATCGACATCATCACCGGCGCGCTGGCCGGCACCGCCAACAAAACGCTGCTGGCGTGGGCGATTAAACACCAAATCAACGCCGTCGGCCTGAGCCTGGCGGACGGCGGCAGCGCGGTCGTGACTCCGCTCGATCCGGCATTGGGCCACGTCGGCAACGCGCAGCCCGGTTCGCCCGCGCTGCTCAATACCCTGCTGGGCGCCGGCTATCTGCCGGTTATCAGCTCCATCGGCATCACCGCCGAAGGGCAGTTAATGAATGTGAACGCCGATCAGGCGGCGACGGCGCTGGCGGCGACGCTGGGGGCGGACCTTATCCTGCTGTCGGACGTCAGCGGCATCCTCGACGGCAAGGGCCAACGCATTGCGGAAATGACGGCGCAAAAAGCGGAACAACTGATCGCGCAAGGCATCATCACCGATGGTATGGTGGTGAAGGTGAATGCGGCGCTCGACGCTGCCCGCACCCTCGGCCGCCCGGTGGATATCGCCAGCTGGCGCCATGCCGATCAGCTTCCTGCTTTGTTTAACGGCGTGTCGATTGGCACCCGGATCCTCGCTTAATTTTAGAATTAGAAAGGAATAGATCATGCAAAACCAAGGCATCAAAAAAATCGTTCTGGCGTACTCCGGCGGCCTGGATACCTCGGCCATCATTCCATGGCTGAAAGAGAACTACGGCGGCTGTGAAGTGGTGGCGTTCGTGGCGGACATCGGCCAGGAGCGCAGCGATCTGGAAGGCGTGGAGCAAAAAGCCCTGCAGTCCGGTGCCTCTGAATGTCACGTGGTCGATCTGCGTGAAGAATTTATCCGCGATTACGTTTATCCGGTGCTGCAGACCGGCGCCCTGTACGAGGGCAGCTACCTGCTGGGCACCTCGATGGCGCGGCCAATCATCGCCAAGGCGCAGGTCGAGCTGGCGTTGAAAGTGGGTGCAGACGCGCTGTGCCACGGCGCGACCGGCAAAGGCAACGATCAGGTGCGTTTCGAAACCACCTACACCGCGCTGGCGCCGCAGCTGAAAGTGGTAGCGCCGTGGCGCGAGTGGAACCTGCGTTCCCGTGAAGCGCTGCTGGATTACCTGAAAGAGCGCAATATCCCGACCACCGCATCGCTGGAGAAAATCTACAGCCGCGATGAGAACGCCTGGCACATCTCCACCGAAGGCGGCGTGCTGGAAAGCCCGTGGAACGCGCCAAACAAGGATTGCTGGGTATGGACCGTCGATCCGCAGGAAGCGCCGGACCAGCCTGAGCAGGTGACCGTTACCGTCGAGAAAGGCCGCGTCGTGGCGGTTAACGGTAAAGCGCTGTCGCCGTACCAGTGCCTGGAAACCCTGAACGCGCTGGGCGCTAAGCACGGCGTCGGCCGTATCGACATCGTGGAAAACCGTCTGGTGGGCATCAAATCCCGCGGCTGCTATGAGACCCCGGGGGGCACCATCATGGTGGCGGCGCTGCGCGCCATCGAGCAGCTGGTGCTGGATCGCGACAGCTTCAAATGGCGCGAGCAGCTGGGCCTGGAGATGTCCTATGTGGTGTACGACGGCCGCTGGTTCGCGCCGCTGCGCCGCTCGCTGCAGGCCTCTGCCGAAGCATTGGCTGAAGAGGTGAACGGTGAAGTGGTGCTGCAGCTGTACAAAGGCCAGGTGACGGCGATCCAGAAAAAATCCGCCAACAGCCTGTACTCCGAAGAGTTCGCCACCTTCGGTGAAGACGAAGTTTACGATCACAGCCACGCGGGCGGCTTTATCCGCCTGTTCTCTCTGTCTTCACGCATCCGCGCGTTGAACGAGAAAAAGAATAAATAACCGATTGGCGTGACTCTGCAAGGGCGCAGCATGCTGCGCCCTTTCGCATAAAAATTCAGGAGTAAAGGTATGGCACTTTGGGGCGGACGGTTCACTCAGGCGGCGGATCAGCGGTTCAAGCAACTCAACGATTCGCTGCGGTTCGATTATCGCCTGGCGGAGCAAGATATCGTGGGCTCGGTGGCCTGGTCGAAGGCGCTGATGACCGTTAACGTGTTGACGGCAACGGAGCAACAGCAGCTGGAGCAGGCGCTGAATGCCTTGCTGACGGAAGTCCAGGCCGATCCTTTGGCGATCGTGCAAAGCGATGCCGAAGACATCCACAGCTGGGTGGAGCAGAAGCTGATCGAGAAGGTCGGCGATTTGGGCAAGAAGCTGCACACCGGCCGCAGCCGCAACGATCAGGTCGCGACCGATCTGAAGCTGTGGTGCAAACAGCAGATCGGCGATCTGCATCAGGCGATCGTCCAGCTGCAGCAGGCGCTGGTGGAGACCGCCGAAGCCAACCAGGATGCGGTGATGCCGGGGTATACCCACCTGCAACGCGCGCAGCCGGTGACGTTTGCGCACTGGTGCCTGGCCTATGTCGAGATGCTGGCGCGCGATGAGAGCCGTCTGCAGGATACCCTGAAACGGCTGGACGTCAGCCCGCTGGGCAGCGGTGCGCTGGCCGGCACCGCGTATCCTATCGATCGCGAGCAGCTGGCCGGTTGGCTGGGCTTCGCCTCGGCGACCCGCAACAGCCTGGACAGCGTCTCCGATCGCGATCACGTGCTGGAGCTGCTGTCCAACGCCGCCATCAGCATGGTGCACCTGTCGCGCTTCGCCGAGGATCTGATCTTCTTCAACAGCGGCGAGGCGGCGTTTGTCGAGCTGTCTGACCGCGTAACCTCCGGCTCTTCGCTGATGCCGCAGAAGAAAAACCCGGACGCGCTGGAGCTGATCCGCGGCAAGTGTGGCCGCGTACAGGGCGCGCTGACCGGCATGATGATGACGCTGAAAGGCCTGCCGCTGGCGTATAACAAAGACATGCAGGAAGACAAAGAAGGGCTGTTCGACGCGCTCGACACCTGGGTGGACTGCCTGCAGATGGCGGCGCTGGTGCTGGACGGCATTCAGGTGAAGCGCCCGCGCTGCCGGGAAGCGGCGGAGCAGGGTTATGCCAACGCCACTGAGCTGGCGGACTACCTGGTCGCCAAAGGCGTGCCGTTCCGCGAAGCGCACCACATCGTCGGCGAGGCGGTGGTAGAAGCGATTCGCCAGGGCAAACCGCTGGAAGCGCTGCCGCTGGCGGATTTGCAGCAGTTCAGCGCGACGATCGGCGATGACGTCTATCCGATCCTGGCGTTACAATCCTGCCTGGACAAACGTGCGGCCAAAGGCGGCGTCGCGCCGCAGCAGGTGGCCGCGGCAATCGCCGCAGCGAAACAGCGTTTGGCTTGACGACGAGGGCGGCCTGGCGCCGCCCTTGAACCGTTACCCCGCCAGGCGTGCGCAGAGATAACGGTTCAGGCTAACGCCTTCTTCCATCGCGCCGATCGCCAGCCGGCGATGCTGTTCCGGCGTCATTCGCAGCACCAGTTTGCCGCTGAAATTTTTCTCCGCCAAAGCCTGCGGCGGCGTTTCGCCTTGTGCCAGCATGTCGGCGATCGTTTCGCTCACCACTTTCTCGATACCCTCCAATGCGCCGGTACGCGTGGCGGCCAGCCAGGACAACGAGGGGAATTCGGCGCACAGCCCGACATATTCACGGTCTTGCGCTGACCAGGTGATGCGATAGGTATAGTGTTCATGCTTTTCCATGTTCTTCCTCCATTCTGGACAGTGCGGCGATGACCTGCTTAACCTGATATGCCTTGGCCGCGCCGTTGTTGCCGCGTTGGATATTGATGCGCGGATCGCCTGGCCAGGGCATGCGATAAACGTGATGGCTGCTACCGTTTATGCGCGGCGGCCCAAACCATCGCACGCAGATTTTCGCTAACTCGGCGAATTTGATGCTGTTCTGCCGCTGTTGCAAATCAGCGATGTCATCCCTGATCTCGTTCATGCTGCCTCCATTTTAGTATTATTATTGATATCACCTCAATATCGAAGCATAAAAAATGAGCGCAGGAGGGCCGTGAGGCAAGAGGAGGGAGGAAAATCTGGAAAGCGCTGCGCAAAAAAAACGGGCCTGAAGGCCCGGTAGATGTGAACTGAGAAGGGGGCGTTATTCGCCCGGACAGCGCTGACAGCGCTCGATTTCGGCCGTGCCGAGTTTGAGCTTCGCCTGCAGGTCGCGCAGCGCAGTGCGCAAGCCTTCTTCGATCACCGGATGATAGAACGGCATGTCCAGCATCTGATCGACGGTCATCTGCAGTTGGTGCGCCCAGGCTAACAGGTGCGCAATGTGTTCGGCGTCCGGACCGATCATTTCCGCACCGAGGAAACGGCCGGTGCCTTGCTCGCCGTAAACGTGCAGAACGCCCTTGTTGCGCAGCATCACTCGCGAGCGGCCCTGATTCTCAAACGAGACCTTGCCCACTTCAAAACAGCCGCAGGCGCTGAACTTCTCGCTCAGCTCGCGGAAGGTCGAGCCGACCATGGCGATCTGCGGATCGGAGAATACCACCGAAATCGCGCTGCGGCGCAGACCCGGAGTGATCTCCGGGAAGCTGCCGGCGTTGGCGCCGGCGATGCGCGCCTGATCGCTGGCCTCATGCAACAGCGGCAGCTGGTTGCTGGCGTCGCCGGCGATAAAGATATGCGGCACGCTGGTTTGCATCGTCAGGCGGTCGGCCAGCGGCATGCCTCGAGCGTCGAGCTGCAGGCCGGTGTTTTCGAGACCCAGCCGGTCGACGTTGGGGCGGCGGCCGGTGGCGGCCAGCACGTAGTCCACCAGGATCTCCTGCGACTGGCCCTGCAGATCCTGATAGCGGATAAATACGCGGTCGCCTTCGCGCTGCATCATCTCCACTTTCACGTCGGCGTCGAGGTAGAACTCTTCCCCCAGCGCCTTCGCAGCGTAATCGCGCACGGCGCTGTCGGTCAGCGGCCCGACGGCGCCGCCGATGCCGAAGACTTTGGTGTCGACGCCGAGGCGGTGCAGCGCTTGCCCCAGCTCCAGCCCGATCACGCCGGGGCCGAATACCGCCACGGACTGCGGCAAGTCATCCCAGTTGAACAGATCGTCGTTGACGATCAGGCGATCGCCCAGTTCATTCCACGGCGCCGGCCAGCTGGGGCGAGAGCCGGTGGCGATCACGATGCGCTGCGCCACGATGCGCGTATGGTCATCGACCTGCAGCGTGTTGTCGTCGATAAAGCGGGCATAGCCCTGAATTTTGTCGGCGGCCGGGATCTCGTCCACGCCTTCCAGCACGAAGCCGACGAAACGATCGCGTTCGCGTTTGACGCGCGCCATCACCTCGCGTCCGTCGATACGCGTTTTGCCGGTTGGGTGCACGCCAAAGCCCGGCGCACGTTCGATTTGATGCACCGCTTCGGCGGCGGCGATCAATAATTTGGATGGCATGCAGCCAACGCGCGCACAGGTGGTGCCGTAAGGCCCGCCTTCAATCATCACCACGCTGGGGGTAGACAGTTTGGCCGCGCGATAGGCGCCGAGCCCTGCGGTGCCGCCGCCGATGACCGCGACATCAACGTTCAACAGTTTCATATCCGCTCCTGAAAGGTAAAAAAAGGGCGGGCCGTAGCCCGCCAAAGTTCACGTTGGCTTTGTTATTACTTATTAAGCTGACAGGAATGTTTCCAGATCGTCGCTGCCGCCGATGTGACGGCCGCCGATGAATACCTGCGGCACCGTAGCGCGGCCGCTGACGGCGCGCAGGCTGACGGTGGTGGCGTCTTTGCCCAGCACGATCTCTTCATATTGAATGCCGCGCTCTTGCAGCATCTGCTTGGCTTTGGCGCAGAATGGGCAGCCCGGTTTGGTGAACAGGGAGACCGATTCCTGCACTTTGAATTCCGGCGCCAGGTATTTCAGCATGGTGTCGGCGTCGGACACTTCAAACGGGTCGCCCGGCTTGTTCGGCTCGACAAACATTTTCTCGACCACGCCGTTGCGTACCAGCATCGAGTAGCGCCATGAACGAGGGCCAAAGCCCAGATCCGCTTTCTCGACCAGCATGTTCATGCCTTTGGTGAATTCACCGTTGCCGTCCGGCACGAAGGTGATGTTTTCCGCATGTTGGTCGGCTTTCCAGGCGTTCATGACGAAGGTGTCGTTCACGGAGACGCAAAGAATGCTGTCGACGCCGTGCTGCTTGAATACGCTGGACAGTTCGTTGTAGCGCGGCAGGTGGCTCGAAGAACAGGTCGGCGTGAACGCGCCCGGCAGCGAGAAAACAATGACGGTTTTGTTTTTGAACAGGTCATCAGTGGTCACATCAATCCATTGGTCGCCCTGACGGGTGTGGAAAGTAACCTGAGGAACTTTCTTGCCTTCTTGACTGGTAAACATTGATTAACCCCTTAATTAGGAAAAATAATTTTTAGCATTTAGCGCGATATCGCTTCGTTGGGACACATTATTGTCGCTGGGGCTTGATAGATCTAATCGCTCATTGCTATCTTATCTATCGCCATGAGCTATCATGGAATGGAGGGAAACAATGAATATTCGTGATTTAGAGTATCTGGTCGCCTTGGCCGAGCACCGGCACTTCCGCCGCGCGGCCGATTCATGCCATGTAAGCCAACCCACGCTGAGCGGACAGATCCGCAAGCTGGAAGACGAGTTGGGCGTCATGCTGCTCGAACGCACCAGCCGCAAGGTGCTGTTCACTCAGGCAGGTCTGTTGCTGGTGGAGCAGGCGCGCACCGTGCTGCGAGAAGTGAAAGTATTGAAGGAGATGGCCAGCCAGCAGGGCGAAGCCATGTCCGGACCGTTGCACATCGGCCTGATCCCGACCGTGGGGCCTTATCTGCTGCCGCAGATCATCCCGACGCTGCACAAAACGTTCCCGAAACTGGAAATGTACCTGCACGAAGCGCAAACCCATCAGCTGCTGGCGCAACTCGACAGCGGCAAACTGGACTGCGCCATTCTGGCATTGGTGAAGGAAACCGAGGCGTTTATCGAAGTGCCTTTGTTCGATGAACCGATGAAGCTGGCGGTGTACTCCGATCACCCGTGGGCGCAGCGCGAGCGCGTGCCGATGCCGGATTTGGCGGGTGAGAAACTGCTGATGCTGGAGGATGGCCACTGCCTGCGCGATCAGGCGATGGGCTTCTGCTTCCAGGCGGGCGCGGACGAAGATACCCACTTCCGCGCCACCAGTCTGGAAACGCTGCGCAATATGGTCGCGGCCGGCAGCGGCATTACCCTGCTGCCGTCACTGGCGGTACCGCCGCAGCGCGAACGCGACGGCGTCTGCTATCTGGATTGCTACAAGCCGGAGCCGAAGCGCACCATCGCGCTGGTGTACCGCCCCGGCTCCCCTTTGCGCAGCCGTTATGAGCAACTGGCCGA
This sequence comes from Serratia sp. X3, assembly GCF_014982455.1. NCBI lineage: Bacteria > Pseudomonadati > Pseudomonadota > Gammaproteobacteria > Enterobacterales > Yersiniaceae > Serratia > Serratia sp. X3. The sequence goes on along the minus strand of NZ_JADCNB010000009.1, from coordinate 7,106 downwards.
GGCGATCCGCGAACACATGCAGGGCTACATCGACAGCGCGTTAAAACAGGCGGTTTAAGCCGTTTAGCGCCGCCACCCGGTAGGCTTCGGCCATGGTCGGATAGTTGAAGGTCGTATTAACGAAATACTCGATAGTATTGCCTTCACCTTTCTGTTCCATGATCGCCTGGCCGATGTGGATGATCTCCGCCGCACGCTCGCCGAAGCAGTGGATCCCGAGGATCTGCAGGGTGTCGCGATGGAACAGGATCTTCAGGCTGCCGACGTTCATCCCGGCGATCTGCGCGCGCGCCAGATGCTTGAACTGGGCGCGGCCCACTTCATACGGCACCTTCATCGCGGTCAGTTCCTGCTCGGTTTTGCCGACAGAGCTGATTTCCGGAATGGTGTAGATGCCGGTCGGGATATCTTCGATTAAGTGACCGCTGGCTTCGCCGGAGGCGATCGCTTGCGCGGCGATGCGGCCCTGATCGTAGGCGGCGGAAGCCAGGCTCGGATAGCCGATCACGTCACCGACCGCATAAATGTGCGACAGCGCGGTTTGATACATGCTGTTCACTTTCAGCAACCCGCGGCTGTCCGACTCCAGGCCGACGTTCTCCAACCCCAGCGAATCGGTGTTGCCGGTACGGCCGTTGGCGTACAGCAGGCAGTCCGCTTTCACCTTCTTGCCGGACTTCAGGTGCACGATCACGCCGTCTTCGGTGCCTTCGATCTTCTCGAATTCTTCGTTGTGGCGGATCACCACGCCGTTGTTCCAGAAGTGGTAAGAGAGTGAATCCGACATCTCCTGATCGAGGAACGCCAGCAGACGATCGCGGGTGTTGATCAGATCGACCTTGACGTTCAGGCCGCGGAAGATGGACGCATACTCGCAGCCGATCACCCCGGCGCCGTAAATGATCACGTGGCGCGGCTCATGGCTCAGCTCGAGAATGGAATCGCTGTCGTAGATGCGCGGATGGTTGAAATCGACGCTGGCCGGATGGTAAGGGCGCGAGCCGCAGGCGATCACGATGTGATCGGCGCGGATGGTGTCCTGGGTGCCGTCCATGTAGCTGACGCTGACGGTGTTGGCGTCGATGAAGCGCGCGTCGCCGGCGAACAGTTTGCACTGGTTCCGCTCATAGAACCCTTGGCGCATTCGGGTCTGCTGGCTGATGACGTTATCGGCGTGGCGTAAAATGTCAGGGAAGGTCGCGCTGAGCGTGCGCGAGTTGTTGTAAAGCGGGTTCTGGTTGAATTCGATAATGCGGCTGACGGCGTGGCGGAGGGCTTTGGAGGGGATGGTGCCCCAATGAGTACATCCGCCGCCTACGTTATTGTACCGTTCGATAACGGCCACGCGGGCGCCTTGTTTCACCAGCCCCATGGCGGCACCTTCACCACCAGGGCCCGAGCCAATCACAATGGCATCAAATTGATAGTGCTGTTGCATGTAGGAGAGACCTGTTTTTTTATACAAGATTACAACGGTATCTTAACATCATAGCGCTGCTCACCCAATCACCATTAGGCTTTTTGAGTCAAAGCACAATCGGCTCAGGGCGGAAGTGTGATAGAGCGCGTTAGTATAAATGCTGTTGCAATAAAATTTGCTATATTGCCGAGTCTAGGGCGTTAGACTGAGAAAATGGAACCTATCCGGATATGCATATGGGCGTCAGAGCACAACAAAAAGAACGGACTCGTCGTTCCCTGATCGAAGCCGCTTTCAGCCAGCTGAGCGCCGAACGCAGCTTCGCCAGTCTGAGCCTGCGGGAAGTTTCACGCGAGGCGGGCATCGCACCCACGTCGTTTTATCGCCATTTCCGCGATGTGGACGAGTTGGGGCTGACCATGGTGGACGAAAGCGGTCTGATGCTGCGTCAGTTGATGCGCCAGGCGCGCCAACGCATCGCCAAGGGCGGCAGCGTGATCCGCACCTCGGTGTCCACCTTTATGGAATTTATCGGTAACAACCCGAACGCCTTCCGCCTGCTGCTGCGCGAGCGCTCCGGCACGTCGGCGGCATTCCGTGCGGCGGTGGCGCGCGAGATCCAGCATTTCATCGCCGAACTGGCGGACTACCTCGAGTTGGAAAATCACATGCCGCGCAGCTTTACCGAAGCGCAGGCCGAAGCGATGGTCACCATCGTGTTCAGCGCCGGCGCGGAAGCGCTGGATATCGACGTCGAGCAGCGGCAGCAGCTGGAAGAACGGCTGGTGCTGCAACTGCGGATGATCTCCAAAGGGGCGTATTACTGGTATCGTCGCGAACAAGAAAAAGCTTCTGTGTCCCACGTATAAAAAAGGTAAAAAATGATGGAAAAACCAGGCCGTGAAAATGGCACCTTACTGCTGGCGTTGATTGCCGGCCTTTCGATCAACGGTTCCTTTGCTGCGCTGTTCAGCTCGGTGGTGCCGTTTTCGATCTTCCCGCTGATCGCGTTGGTGCTGGCGGTGTACTGCCTGCATCAGCGTTACCTGAACCGCGCCATGCCGGACGGCATGCCGAAGCTGGCGGCGGCCTGTTTCTTGCTGGGGGTGCTGTTGTACAGCGCCATCGTGCGCGCCGAGTACCCGCAGATCGGCTCCAACTTCCTGCCGTCGGTGCTTTGCGTGGCGCTGGTGCTGTGGATTGGGGTCAAACTGAAGGCGCGCAAGGCGCCGGATGCGCCGACTCAAGAATCGTAATGAAACGGGGCGCCATCATGGCGCCCCTGTCATATCAGCGGTGCTTTTCCAGCAACACGCCGCATTCCATGTGATGGGTATAAGGGAACTGATCGAACAGCGCCAGACGGCTGACCCGGTGGGTGGCCTGCAGCGTTTCCAGGTTGGCGCACAACGTTTCCGGATTGCACGAAATATACAGAATGCGCGGGTAAGCCTGCACCATCTTCACCGTTTCATCGTCCAGCCCGCTGCGCGGCGGATCGACGAAAATCGTCTCGCAGTTGTAGCCGCTCAGATCGATGCCTTTCAACCGGTTGAATTCGCGTACTCCGTTCATCGCCTGAGTGAAGTCTTCCGCCGCCATGCGGATGATCTGCACGTTGTCGATATGGTTGGCGGCGATGTTGTACTGCGCCGCCGCCACCGACGGTTTGGCGATCTCGGTCGCCAGCACGCGCTCGAAATTGCGCGCCAGCGCCAGCGAGAAGTTGCCGTTGCCGCAGTACAGCTCCAGCAAATCGCCTTTGGAACCGGCGGTGACCGCCAATGCCCACTCCAGCATCTGCACGTTCATGGCCGCGTTGGGCTGAGTGAAACTGTTTTCCACCTGGCGATAAATCATGTCGCGGCCGGCGACCGGCAGCACTTCGTCAACATAATCTTGGTCGAGCATGATCTTGGTCTTCGATGCTCGGCCGATCAGCTGCAGGTCGAAACCCTGCGCGCGCAGCTCGTCGCGCAACTGCTCGGCGCGCCGTTGCCAAACGTCATCCAGCTTGCGGTGATACAGCAGCGAAGCGATGATTTTGCCGCTTCGCGTCGACAGATAATCTATCTGGAACAGCTTGTGGCGCAGGATCGGCTCGGGTTTCAGCGCGGCGATCAGGGCGGTCATCAGGCGATTGATCAGCTCGCTGGCCGCCGGAAACTGATCGACGCGAATACGCTGCTTGGTCTGCTGATCGAACATGATGTGATACATGTCTTCCGCGTCGTGCCAGATGCGGAATTCGGCGCGCATGCGGTAGTGGTCGACTGGCGAGCGGAACACTTCCGGCTCGGGCGCCGCGAACGGTGACATCAACCTCTTCAGGCGGGTGACTTTCTCCGCCAGTTGGTCATCGTAACGTTCAATAGGCAAATTCTCGGGCGTCATGTGTTTCTTCTCGTCAGGCAAATTTGATCAGCGGGGATTGTAGGGAATCAGCCCGTGAAGTCCAGTTTTGTCGCGTTTATTATTTGTAACATTAATGGCAGTCTAGACATCTATTTGCATTGATCGTAGCATTGCCGTCCGGCCTCAAGCAGCGAGTGAAAAGGGAATCCGGTGTGAATCCGGAGCTGACGCGCAGCGGTAAGGGGAAGTCACGGCGATAGCGTTTCGACGCAGACACTGTCCACTGCAGGATGGGAAGTCATCGCCCGTTGCCGGTCGCGCCCTGCGGCCCGCAAATCCCAAGCCCGAAGACCTGCCGGTGTTACGTCGCAATGTCCGTGGCCGTCGCGAACTACCGGCCATGATCCTGCGGCATCCGCCAATTAAGTTTGGATGCTTTTCTCATGACAATTACAAAAAATACGCTGCTGGCGGTGGTCTCTTCCGTCACGGCTTTTTCTGGATGGGCGCAAGACAACACCACAGCCACGAATGGTGATAACCTGGTGGTTACCGCCAACCGATTCCCGCAGCCGGTTTCTTCCGTGCTGGCGCCGACCACCATCGTCACTCGCAACGATATCGATCGCTGGCAGGCCAAGAGCCTGACCGACGTGATGCGCCGTTTGCCGGGCGTGGACATTGCGCAGAATGGCGGCCTGGGGCAGCAAAGTTCGCTGTTTATTCGCGGCACCAACTCCAGCCACGTGCTGGTGCTAATTGACGGCATTCGCCTTAATCAGGCGGGCGTCAGCGGCTCTTCTGACCTTAGCCAAATCCCGATTTCGTTGGTGCAGAAAGTCGAATACATCCGCGGCCCGCGCTCGGCGGTATACGGTTCCGACGCCATCGGCGGCGTAGTCAACATCATTACCACCCGTGAAAAGAACGGCACCACGCTCTCAGCCGGCGTCGGCTCCAACGGCTATCAATCCTATGACGCGTCGACCCAACAGCAGTTAGACGACAGCACCGTGGCGACGGTGGCGGGGAACTACACCTATACTAAAGGGTATAATGTTGTAGCGAACTTGCCGGATAGCTTCGGCAATCCTGCACAGCCTGACCGCGACGGCTTTATGAGCAAATCTCTGTATGGCGGCATTGAACACAAGTTCAATGAGGCGTTCAGCGGCTTTGTTCGCGGTTATGGTTATGACAATCGCACGGCCTATGACGGTAACTACAGTTATTCGGATCCGGCGCATTCGGATGCGTTGCCTGACACTCGCCAACTCTATAGCCAAAGCTGGGATAGCGGTCTGCGCTATCAGGACGGCATCTATGCTACGCAGTTGATCGCGAGCTATAGCCATACCAAAGACTATAACTACGATCCCAAATACGGCCCTTATTCTGCGTCTGCAACCTTGGATGACTCCACGCAATACAATGTGCAGTGGGGTAATACGTTCCAGGTTGCTCAAGGCCATATCAGTACGGGTGTCGATTGGCAGAATCAGAAAATCGAGCCGGGTACGGCTTACATCACTGAGAGCAAGAGCCAACGTAATACCGGACTTTATCTGACGGCGCAGCAACAAGTGGATGCCTTTACCTTAGAAGGCGCGGTGCGCGGTGACGATAACTCGCAGTTTGGTTGGCATGGCACTTGGCAAACCAGCGTGGCTTGGGAATTTGTTGAGGGCTATCGCGCCATCGCGTCTTATGGTACTGCGTTTAAAGCGCCGAATTTGGGGCAGCAGTACGGCAGCTTTGGCGGCAACGCGGATTTGAAACCGGAAGAAAGCAAACAGTGGGAAGGGGGCTTTGAGGGGCTGACTGGCCCGGTCACCTGGCGCGTCACCGGTTATCGCAATGATATAGATAATCTGATCAGCTATGCATCAAGCGGTTCAGGTTCAGCCTATTACAATGTTAATCAGGCAAGGATTAAAGGTGTTGAAGCGACGGCGTCTTTTGATACCGGCCCGCTGACGCATCAGATTGGTTATGACTATGTCGATCCCCGCAACGCCAAGACCAACGAAGTGCTGTTGCGTCGTGCCAAACAACAGGTGAAGTATGAACTGGACTGGCAGCTGTACGACTTTGACTGGGCGGTGACCTATCAGTATCTTGGAGAGCGCTACGACGGTGATTACAGCGGCTACACTACCCGTACGGTTAAACTTGGCGGCGTGAGCCTGTGGGATCTCGCAGTTTCGTATCCGGTCACATCTCATCTGACAGTTCGTGGTAGAATTGCCAACCTGTTTGATAAAGATTATGAGACGGCCTATGGCTACGCTACTCCAGGAAGAGAATACTACCTCACTGGAAGCTATACCTTCTAACAGTACCGCCACACCTCGCCCGACGGTGCTGGTTTTCGATTCCGGCGTCGGCGGGTTGTCGGTATATCAGGAGATTCGGCAGTTGCTGCCGGATCTCCACTATATATACGCTTTCGACAACGTGGCGTTCCCCTACGGCGAGAAGTCCGAAGAGTTTATCGTTGAGCGCGTGCTGGAGATAGTTGGCGCGGTGCAGCAGCGTCATCCTCTGGCGATTGTCGTCATTGCCTGCAATACCGCCAGCACTGTTTCCTTGCCGGCCCTGCGCGAGCGTTTCAGTTTCCCGGTCGTGGGCGTGGTGCCCGCCATCAAACCGGCGGCCCGTCTTACCGTTAACGGCATTGTCGGCCTGTTGGCGACCCGCGGCACCGTACAGCGCAGCTACACCCACGAACTGATTTCCCGTTTCGCCACCGACTGCAAGATTGAACTGCTGGGCTCTTCAGAACTGGTGGAGCTGGCGGAAGCCAAGCTGCATGGCGAAGCAGTGCCGCTGCCGGTGCTGAAGAAGATCCTGCATCCGTGGCTGAGCATGCGCGAGCCGCCGGATACGGTCGTGCTGGGCTGCACCCATTTCCCTCTGTTAGCTGAAGAGCTGATGCAGGTGTTGCCGGAAGGCACCCGGCTGGTGGATTCCGGTGCGGCGATAGCCCGTCGCACCGCCTGGCTCATCTCTACGCAGGAAAATCTGGTTTCGAGCCAGGAAGAGAATCTGGCGTATTGCATGGCGTTAAATGAAGATACTGATGCTTTATTGCCCGTTTTGCAGGGCTACGGCTTTAAATCGTTGAAAAAACTGCCGCTTTAACGGCGTTTTGGTTAAACATTCAACGGTCGGAAAAAATATTGAAAATAGGGGTTGCGGCCTGCCGAGAACTCCCTATAATGCGCCTCCACTGACCGGGAACAACGACTGACAAGCCGCCGGGTCAGCGAGAGGAAAGCGAAATAAACGCTTGACTCTCCGGGTGAAAAGCGTAGTATACGCAGCCCGC
>NZ_JADCNB010000008.1:0-194775 GCF_014982455.1 Serratia sp. X3 | reverse complement strand
CTTTTTCTTCTGGCGCGTTATCGATCTGGTCGAAAGCACGTGCAGAACCGCCGTAGGTTTTAGCCAGAACGGTAGTGATCGCTGCAGTCAGGGTAGTTTTACCGTGGTCAACGTGGCCGATAGTACCAACGTTAACGTGCGGTTTTGTACGTTCAAATTTTTCTTTAGACACGGCTATATTCCTTACTATAGCGCTCTCCCCTTCTGGAGAGAGCACGGGACTTTGGTTTTAACCCTGCGGCTTATTTGCCACGGGCTTCGATTACGGCCTGAGCGACGTTGTTCGGTGCATCATCATACTTCAGGAATTCCATGGTGTATGATGCGCGACCTTTAGTCAGAGAACGCAGCTGAGTTGCGTAGCCGAACATTTCGGACAACGGTACTTCAGCGTGGATCTTAACGCCAGTCACTTCAGATTCCTGACCGCGCAGCATGCCGCGACGACGGCTCAAGTCACCGATAACGTCACCGGTGTTCTCTTCTGGAGTTTCAACTTCAACCTTCATGATCGGCTCAAGCAGAACTGGTTTCGCTTTCTTAAAGCCTTCTTTAAAGGCGATAGACGCGGCCAGTTTAAACGCCAGTTCAGAGGAGTCAACGTCGTGGTAAGAACCGAAGTGCAGACGAATACCCATATCTACTACCGGGTAACCAGCCAACGGACCAGACTTCAGCTGCTCCTGGATGCCTTTATCAACGGCAGGGATGTATTCGCCAGGAATTACGCCGCCTTTGATGTCGTTGATGAACTCGTAACCTTTCGGGTTAGAGCCCGGCTCCAGTGGGTACATGTCGATCACAACGTGACCGTACTGACCGCGACCACCAGACTGCTTGGCGTGCTTACCTTCAACATCGGTAATCTTCGCGCGAATCGCTTCGCGGTAAGCTACCTGAGGTTTGCCCACGTTAGCTTCAACGTTGAATTCACGCTTCATGCGGTCAACGATGATGTCGAGGTGCAGTTCACCCATACCGGCGATGATGGTCTGGTTAGACTCTTCGTCAGTCCATACGCGGAATGACGGGTCTTCTTTAGCCAGACGGCCCAGAGCCAGACCCATTTTCTCTTGGTCAGCTTTGGTTTTTGGTTCAACGGCGATAGAGATTACCGGCTCAGGGAATTCCATACGCTCCAGGATGATTGGAGAGTCTGGATCACACAGGGTGTCCCCGGTGGTCACGTCTTTCAGACCGATCGCAGCGGCGATGTCGCCTGCGCGAACTTCTTTGATCTCTTCACGCTTGTTGGCGTGCATCTGAACGATACGGCCGAAACGCTCGCGCGCAGCCTTAACGGAGTTCAGCACGGTGTCGCCGGAGTTAACAACGCCGGAGTACACGCGGAAGAAGGTCAGGTTACCTACGAACGGGTCGGTAGCGATTTTGAACGCCAGAGCAGAGAACGGCTCGTCATCACTTGCGTGACGCTCAGCCGGGGTGTCTTTACCGTCGTCCAGGATACCGTTGATCGCAGGAACGTCAGTTGGCGCCGGCAGGTATTCGATTACCGCATCCAGCATCGCCTGTACGCCCTTGTTCTTGAACGCAGAACCACAGGTAACCAGGATGATTTCGTTGTTCAGCACGCGCTGACGCAGAGCGGATTTGATTTCTGCCTCGGTCAGCTCTTCGCCACCCAGGTATTTTTCCATCAGCTCTTCGGAAGCTTCCGCAGCGGATTCGATCAGGTTCTGGCGCCATTCTTCAGCCAGTTCCATCATGTCAGCCGGGACGTCTTCGTATTCGAAGGTAACGCCTGCGTCTTCTTCGTTCCAGTTGATCGCCTTCATCTTCACCAGGTCGATAACGCCGGTGAATTTGTCTTCTGCGCCGATAGCCAGCTGCAGAGGAACAGGGTTAGCGCCCAGACGAGTTTTGATCTGGCCAACAACTTTCAGGAAGTTAGCGCCCATACGGTCCATTTTGTTAACGAACGCGATACGTGGCACTTTGTATTTGTTAGCCTGACGCCATACGGTTTCAGACTGTGGCTGAACACCACCAACAGCACAGTAAACCATTACCGCGCCATCCAGCACACGCATGGAACGTTCTACTTCGATGGTGAAGTCAACGTGCCCTGGGGTGTCGATGATGTTTACGCGATGCGGTTCGAACTGCTTGGCCATACCAGACCAGAAGGCAGTCGTCGCTGCAGAAGTGATGGTAATACCACGCTCCTGCTCCTGTTCCATCCAGTCCATGGTGGCAGCGCCGTCATGAACTTCACCGATTTTGTGGTTTACACCGGTGTAGAACAGAATACGTTCGGTAGTGGTGGTTTTACCGGCGTCGATGTGAGCACTGATACCGATGTTACGGTAGCGTGCAATGGGTGTTGTACGAGCCATTTGATTCCTCTATTCCTAGGGCGTTCAAGTTCAGTTAACCCAAGCGGGCCGATTTGACGCGCCCGCTTGGTTAGCATGACTACAGCCAGATGATTACCAGCGGTAGTGGGCGAACGCCTTGTTGGCTTCGGCCATACGGTGAACGTCTTCACGCTTCTTAACAGCAGAACCTTTGTTCTCTGCTGCGTCAGACAGCTCGTTCGCCAGGCGCAGAGCCATGGATTTATCACCGCGTTTACGTGCAGCATCAACGATCCAACGCATTGCCAGAGCATTACGACGAACCGGGCGGACTTCAACTGGTACCTGATAAGTAGAACCGCCAACGCGACGCGACTTAACTTCTACAGTCGGGCGAACGTTGTCGAGAGCGACTTCGAAAGCTTCCAGGTGATCTTTACCAGAACGCTGAGCCAGGGTCTCCAGCGCGGTATAGACGATTGCTTCTGCAGTAGATTTTTTACCGTCTACCATCAGGATATTTACAAATTTGGCCAGCAGCTCAGATCCGAACTTAGGATCTGGCAGGATTTTACGTTGGCCGATTACGCGACGACGTGGCATGGAAATACTCCGTTGTTAATTCAGGATTGTCCAAAACTCTACGAGTTTATTTTGACATTAAAGTTAAAACGTTTGGCCTTACTTAACGGAGAACCATTAAGCCTTTGGCTTCTTCACGCCGTACTTGGAACGAGCTTGCTTACGGTCTTTAACACCGGAGCAGTCAAGTGCACCACGGACGGTGTGGTAACGCACACCTGGCAGGTCTTTTACACGACCGCCACGGATCAGGATTACGGAGTGTTCCTGCAGGTTGTGGCCTTCGCCACCGATGTAGGAAGTCACTTCGAAACCGTTGGTCAAACGCACACGGCAAACTTTACGCAGTGCGGAGTTTGGTTTTTTCGGGGTAGTGGTATATACGCGGGTGCATACGCCACGTTTCTGCGGGCAGGCTTCCAGCGCTGGAACGTTGCTTTTAGCAGCCTTCACAGAGCGTGGTTTGCGAACCAGCTGGTTAATTGTTGCCATTAAAAAAGCTCCTGGTTTTTGCTTCGTACTAGCTTCGTAAACATGTGATAAATCCCCTCGTATGCACTACTGGCAAAGTACGAGGACGCAGAATTTTAGGGCTGACCAGTATGGGTGTCAAGAAATATACAACATCACTCTCATTACCAGGCCATTTGGCTGCGGTGTTGTTCGGTTAATTCAACGAAGTGATTATAGCCGACGACAGTGATTTTGTGCGAAAAATGACCAATCAACCCCCTGGCTTCCAGGTCGTCCTGCAGCGCATAAAGGGATATGGGGGCGGCGAGCAGCGATTCAAGATGGGCGCTGCCAACAAGGCCTGCGAGCACGCCGTCCTGCAGCAGCAGCAGCGCGTCGCCCTCCGCGGTCAGGCGCAACAGCGCGGGCAGGTCACATTGGTTTGGCGAATGGCTCAGGGTATACAACATCAGAAGTTCCTAAAACGTCATTATGGCGTCGTAGCCGGCCAATTCACGGCGCAGTTCGTCCGGCGCAAGCACCTCGGCATCCAGCACCCAATCGGTCACCTGACTCAGCCCACGTTCCTGCAGCGAAGCCTGGCACAGATAACACCGCTCCACGTCATACAGCGGCAGCACGCCGAAAGTGGCGATATAATTGCGCGCCAAAATCTTTTCCGGTTGCTGGCCCGGCAACAGCTGCAACACGCCATCGCCGATAAAAAACACCCCCAAATCTTCACTGAGCGCCGACGTGGCGAGCAGCGCATCCAGCCCTTCCCTGCCGCCGGCGCCGCCATGCGGCCCGTGGGTGAAAACAAAAGCGACTCGTTTCATCATTTCCTCAGAACTGCACCAGACGGTCGCAACTCAGCGACGCTTCGGCCAGGGAACCCAGCCCGCTCAGGGTAAAACCGGGCTGCAGGTTGGCGCCGACCAGCCCCTGCTGCTGCGCCTCCTGCTCGTCGGTGACGCCCCGACGCAGCGCGGCGGCCACGCAGACGTTGAGCACTACGCCGTGTTGCTGCGCGAGCTGCGTCCAGCCGCGCACCAGATCGAATTCGTCGCTGGCGGGCGCGGTTAACTGGTTGGCGTTCAACACCCCTTCACGGTAGAAAAAGACGCTGGAAAGACGGTGCCCTTTCGCCAGTAAAGCCTGAGCGAATTGATAGGCGCTGCTGGCCTGCTGCGTGCCATAAGCCGGGCCGGTAACCAACAGACAATAGTCGAGCATCAGCGGTCGCTTCCCACCAGGTCGCCGCTTTTAAACTGGCGAATGTACAGATAGACGGTGTGTTTGGAGATATTCAGACGATCCGCCACCTGGTTGATCGCATCCTTGATGTCGAAGATGCCTTTCTCATAGAGATTGAGCACCACCTGTCGATTCTTGGCGTTATTGGACACCGAGCGGTCGGCGTTCACCTCTTCGATGGTGAACTCCAGCGTCTGCGCCACCAGATCGTCGACGGAAGAGGCGAAGTTCACCGAAGACGGCACGTCCTGCGCTGTCGGCGGCATAAAGGTTTGCATGATCTGCGAGAACGGCACGTCGAGGTTCATGTTGATGCACAACAAACCAATCACCCGCTGCTCGCGATTGCGAATGGCGATCGTCACCGATTTCATCAATACGCCGCTTTTGGCGCGGGTAAAGTAGGCTTTCGACACGCTGCTGTCGTCGCCGGCCATGTCGTGCAGCATGCGCAGCGCCAGGTCGGTGATCGGCGAGCCGATTTTGCGCCCGGTGTGTTCCCCGTTGGCGATGCGCACCGCCGAGCTGTTCAGGTCTTCCAGCGCGTGCAATACGATTTCGCAGTGGCCGCCGATCAACATCGCCAGCCCGTCGACCACCGCTTCATAGGATTTCAGGATTTCATGATCCGTTTGAGTAAACGGACGTTCATTCAGCAAATCAAGTTCGCTGGCTTCGCTGGATAAAAGCGAATTCGACATCGAAGATACCACCCTCATAGATCGCCTGTGCCAGGGGGCGCAGCTAAAACCGCTCGGGCCGGAACGCTGCCGTCGTCGGCGCGCTGCAGCGCGGCTGGCTGAGAGCGGCATAAAACGGCGCGATGACATCCGCGGGCGAGGCGGCCGGGAACAATTTTAGGTACACGCCCTAAGGGGCAGACGCATGACTGATAAGTCAGAATTATTAGTCTAGCAAAGCGGCCGGAGCAAAGTCCTTGCGTTTGCGCGTGGTATTGACGTTAAGCCCGATGCCCGGCAGGCGTCAAGCGTTCAATGGAGAGAGCGGTAGCGGCTGCCGAAATGAAAACCGCCGCGGAGGGCATCCGCGGCGGTGGCAAACAGAGCGACGAGATTATTTCGCTTTGGCGTCGGCTTTGGCGTCGGCCGGTTTTTCGGCTTTAGCGTCGGCTTTCGGCGCCGCTTTCACATCCAGCAGCTCGACGTCGAAGACCAGCGTGGAGTTAGCCGGGATGCCCGGAACGCCGGTTTTGCCGTAGGCCAGCGCCGGTGGGATCACCAGCTTGATTTTGCCGCCTTTCTTGATGTGCTTCAGGCCTTCGGTCCAGCCAGGGATCACACCGTCCAGACGGAATGACAGCGGCTCGCCGCGGGTGTAGGAGTTATCGAACTCGGTACCGTCGGTCAGGGTGCCTTTGTAGTTCACCACCACGGTGTCGCTGTCTTTCGGCGCTTCACCCGCGCCCGGTTTCTCTACCTGATACAGCAGGCCGGATTCGGTTTTCTTCACGCCTTTTTCTTTAGCGAAGCTGTCGCGATACTTGGCGCCTTTGGTTTCGTTGTCCTTGGCGTCCTGCTCCATCTTCGCCTGAGCGGAAGCCTTCACGCGCGCTTCAAAGCCCTGCAGGGTCTTCTCGATGTCGGCGTCGTTCAGCTTGCTCTTGTTAGCGAAAGCGTCCTGAACGCCGGCGATCAGCTGATCTTTATCCAGCTTGATGCCCAGCTTCTCTTGCTCTTTCAGAGAGTTATCCATGTAACGGCCAAGAGAGGCGCCCAGTGCGTAAGCCGCTTGCTCGTCGTCGTTTTTGAACTTGCCGGTGCTTGGCGCTGCTGCCGCGTCCGCTGGTTTAGCGGCTTCTGCCGGTTTGGCGGCATCGGCTGCCATGACCTGGGTCGCATTCAGAGCAAAAGCCATGGTGGTTGCCAGAAGCGTGACTTTAAACAAAGATTTCATCCATTTCTCCAGTGTCTGAAGCAATGCCCCAAACAATCATTAGGTAAGATAACCGGGCTACTATAGCTGCCTGAAACAAAACAAAACAGTCGCACAGGTAACCAATCGAGTCAAAGTGTGACTCCCACTTTGCCAAGAAGTTTCCCATCCCTCGCTACTCACATGATAAATCAGATTTTTCTTGCAGAATATTCGGCGAGGTTAGCAAAAAACGGCATATCGAGCGCATAACTTTTCAGCACTTTACACTGCCGATCGCAACGTTGCGCGCCGCCCAAAGAAATAGCGCGAGCAAACCCGGCGCCAGCTGTTACCATAGCGCCGAATCAGGATTTTATCGCGTCAGAGGTAGCCTCATGCACAATCACGACATTCAAGGTCTGCTACAGCGGCTTGAAGAACTGGAAAGCCGTCAGGCCTTTCAAGAGCTTACTATCGAAGAGCTCAACCAGACCGTCACCCAGCATCAGATGGAAATGCTGAAGATGCGCGAACACCTGCGCATGTTGACCGACAAGCTGCGTTCGACCCAAACTTCGATGATCGCCTCGCAATCGGAAGAAACGCCTCCGCCGCACTATTGATGGGCGCCGCGCATAAAAAAGGGCAGCCGATGGCCGCCCTCTCGTCTCGTGATCGCGTTCTGCTTAGTGGCAGCCGCAACCGCCGTTGCCGCAACCGCCTTTACCGTGGTCGTGACTATGGTCGTGATCGTGGCTGTGGCCGTGACCGCCGCAGCAGCCTTCACCGTGCTCGTGGTGATGATCGTGCTCGCCGTGTACGTGACCGTGCGCCAGTTCTTCTGCGGTCGCTTCGCGGATCGCGACAACTTCCACGTTGAAGTTCAGGTTTTGGCCGGCCAGCATGTGGTTGCCGTCAACCACAACGTGGTCGCCGTCAACTTCAGTGATTTCAACCGGTACCGGGCCCTGATCGGTGTCAGCCAGGAAACGCATGCCGACCTGCAGTTCGTCAACGCCCATGAAGACGTCTTTCGGTACGCGCTGCACCAGGTTTTCGTCGTAGTTGCCGTACGCGTCGTTCGCGCCGACGTGAACGTCAAAACGATCGCCAACGTCGTGGCCTTCGAGCGCTTTTTCCAGACCTGCGATCAGAGAACCATGCCCGTGCAGATAGTCCAGCGGTGCGCTCACCGGAGACTCATCAACCAAAACACCGTCTTCTGTACGTACTTGGTAAGCCAGGCTGACCACCAAGTCTTTTGCTACTTTCATGATATCTCCTACCGTTGGCTACTAGGACGCGCACCGTTATCGGGATGCGCGCCTTTTCCGGACAGATTGTAACGGAAATCTGCCTCGCTGTACCCTTCGGGATAAAAAAACGCTACTTCGGCTGAAAAATGCCGATCACCTGCTCTTGCGGTCGAACGTGTTTTTCCACCTGTTGTTCGGTCTGGCGCTGGTGATGGCCGCACTTGACGCACTCCACCACTTCCACCTGATCCTCCCGCCATACCGCCAGCGTATCCATGGCGCTACAGCTCGGACACACCGCTCCGGCGATAAATCTCTTACGTGTTGCAGACATCGTTATGCTCCCGCTTATTCGTATTCATCCCAGCCGTCAAACTGGCGACTTTCTTTTTGCATTTCGCGATGGAACAGCTCTTCCAGCTCGCGCCGCGCCTCTTTCACGCGAGAAATTTGCGCCACGTCGCCCTGATGCGGCGGCATCAGCTCACGCAGCATGCGCATATCCAGACGTCGGAAATGCTGCTGGGCGCGAAAGGCCTGATGCGGGTGCATGCCCAATTCCATCAGCGCCTTGCGCCCCAGTTCCAGCGCGCTGGAGAAGGTCTCGCGGCTGAACTGTTTTACGCCCGCCTGTAGCAGCTCATGCGCCTCCACGCGGCCGCGCGCGCGCGCCAGAATGCTCAGGTTCGGGAAGTGCTGCTGGCACAGCCGCACGATCGCCATGGTGTCTTCCGGCTCATTGCTGGTGATCACGATCGACTTGGCCTTCTCTGCGCCCGCCGCGCGCAGCAGCTCCAGCTCGGTGGCGTCGCCGTAATAGACCTTGTAACCGTAGCGCCGCAGCACGCCGACGGCGCTGACGTCGCGTTCCAGTACGGTAATGCGCATTTTGTTGGCCATCAGCAGGCGGCCGATCACCTGGCCAAAACGCCCGAAGCCGACGATGATCACCTGCGGATCGTCATCTTCCACGTACGGCGTCTCCTCGTCTTCGTCTTTGGCGTTATAGCGGCGCGCCAAAATGCGATCGATGGCCTGCATCAACAGCGGCGTGGTCATCATCGACAGCGTCACCACCACCAGCAGCAAAGAGAGTTGATCCGGCTGCAGCACCTTTTGGGCGCCCGCCGCCGAAAACAGCACGAAGGCGAACTCACCGCCCTGGCTGAGCACGCCGGCGAACTGCAGGCGTACCGAACTGCGCAGGCCGAACAGGCGCGACACGCCGTAGAGCACGCCGGATTTCACCGCCACCAACGCCAACACGCCGATCAACACCTCGGCCAGATGGGTGTAGAGCACGCCGATATTCAACACCATGCCCACCGAGATAAAGAACAGCCCCAGCAGCAGCCCTTTAAACGGCTCGATGGAGATCTCCAGTTCGTGGCGGTATTCGCTCTCCGCCAGCAGCACGCCGGCGATGAAGGTGCCGAGCGCCATCGACAGACCGAGCGTCTCCATAAACAGCGCCGAGCCGAGCACCAGCAGCAGCGCCGCGGCAGTGAAGATCTCGCGCACGCCGGAAGCGGCGATATAGCGGAACAGCGGCCGCAGCAGGAAGCGGCCGCCGATCAGCATACCGCCGAACGCCGCCACCTTGAGCGCGATCTTCGCCCAGTCGTCGCTGGTGCCGCCGGCGCCGGCCAGAATGGGGATCAACGCCAGCGCCGGGATCACCGCCATATCCTGGAACAGCAGCACCGAGAAACCCAGCTGCCCGCCTTCGTTGCGGTTCATGCCCTTTTCGCGCATCAGCTGCAGCGCCATGGCGGTGGAAGACATCGCCAGGCCAACGCCGCCGATCACCGCCGCCTGCCAGGCGAAGTTCGTCAGGTACAGCAATGCGCCCAGCACCGCCGCGGTGATCAGCACCTGGCCGGCGCCGGCGCCGAAAATCGAGCGCCGCAGCTCCCATAGCTTGCTGGGGTTCAGCTCCAGGCCGATGATGAACATCAGGAACACCACGCCCAGCTCGGAGAAGTGCAGGATCTCGTCAACGTCGCGAATAAAACCCAATCCCCACGGGCCGATGGCGATGCCGGCGATCAGATACCCCAGCACCGCGCCAATCCCCAGGCGACGGGCGATCGGCACCGTCACCACCGCGGCGAACAGGAACAGTAAAATGGCGGTCAGTAAGGTCGATCCTTCCATGATCACCGCCCCCCGTGCGGCAGCGGGTGGCTCAGCCACTCCCCGTAGGCGTCTGCGTGGCTGCGCAGCACCTCCGGCTTTTGCCGCCGCGCCCAATAGACCACGAACGGCGTCAACCAGTGCATATGGCACATCCCGGCGGTCAACTCGAACGGCCGCAGGATATCTTCCATCGGATAATGGTTATAACCGCCGGTGCGGTAGGCGCCTTCCGGCTCGCCGGTGGTGATCACCGAACGCCAGTATTTGCCCGCCAGCGCATTGCCGCCCACGCCGCTGGCGAAGCCGCGCGACAGCACGCGATCCAGCCATTCCTTCAGCAGCGCCGGGCAGCTGTAGGTATACAGCGGGTGCTGAAACACGATGACCTGATGCTCACGCAGCAGCTGTTGTTCGTGATGAATATCGATAAAAAAATCAGGGTAGTGCGCGTAGAGATCGTGCACGGTGACATGTTCCAATTGCTGCGCCGGTCGAAGCAAAACCCGGTTCGCCACCGAGTCATGGGATTCCGGATGGGCATACAGCAGCAAGACCTTGGGCGGCTGCGACATCATTCCCCTCCAAAGCGTCGTCAGGGTAGCGGTTTTCCGTTACCATGCATCGCAAAGACAAAAACAGCGCGCGGTGCGCGTTCTGTTACCTTAATGATAATTTAACATACTCTGAACATACGGCGCTTTATGATTGTATTCTCCTCGCTACAAATCCGACGCGGCATCCGCGTCCTGCTGGACAACGCCACGGCGACGGTTAATCCCGGTCAGAAGGTCGGCCTGGTCGGCAAAAACGGCTGCGGCAAATCCACGCTGTTGTCGCTGCTGAAAGGCGAGATCGCGGCGGACGGCGGCAGCTTCACCTTCCCCGGCAACTGGGCGCTGGCCTGGGTCAACCAGGAGACGCCGGCGCTGGACGTGCCGGCGATCGAGTATGTTATCGACGGCGACCGCGAGTTTCGCCAGCTCGAAGCCGAACTGCAGGCCGCCAACGACCGCAACGACGGCCACGCCATCGCCACCCTGCACGGCAAGCTGGACGCCATCGACGCCTGGACCATTCGTTCCCGCGCCGCCAGCCTGCTGCACGGCCTCGGCTTCTCCAACGAACAGCTGCAAAGCCCGGTACGCGACTTTTCCGGCGGCTGGCGCATGCGTCTTAACCTGGCGCAGGCGCTGGTGTGCCGTTCCGATCTGCTGCTGCTCGACGAACCGACCAACCACCTGGATCTCGATGCGGTGATCTGGCTGGAGCGCTGGCTGAAAAGCTATCCCGGCACGCTGGTGCTGATCTCGCACGACCGCGACTTCCTCGATCCGATCGTCGACAAGATCCTGCATATCGAACAGCAGACGATGAACGAGTACACCGGCAACTACTCGTCGTTCGAACGCCAACGCGCCACCAAACTGGCGCAGCAGCAGTCGCTGTATCAGCACCAGCAAGAAAAAGTGGCGCACCTGCAAAGCTATATCGACCGTTTCCGTGCGCAGGCGACCAAGGCCAAGCAGGCGCAGAGCCGCATCAAGATGCTGGAGCGCATGGAGCTGATCGCCCCGGCGCACGTCGACAACCCGTTCACCTTCAGCTTCCGGCCGCCGGAAAGCCTGCCGAACCCGCTGCTGCGCATGGAAAAGGTCAGCGCCGGGTACGGCGAGAAAGTGATCCTGAAGTCCATCAAGCTGAACCTGGTGCCCGGCTCACGCATCGGCCTGCTGGGCCGCAACGGCGCCGGTAAATCGACGCTGATCAAACTGCTGGCCGGCACCCTGGAACCGCTGAGCGGCGAGATCGGTCTGGCAAAAGGCATCAAGCTGGGTTACTTCGCCCAGCACCAGTTGGAATTCCTGCGCGCCGACGAATCGCCGTTGCAACATCTGAGCCGCATCGCCCCAAGGGTGCTGGAGCAGCAGCTGCGCGACTATCTGGGCGGTTTCGGCTTCCAGGGCGACAAGGTCAGTGAAATCACCGAGCGCTTCTCCGGCGGCGAGAAGGCGCGGCTGGTGCTGGCGCTGATCGTCTGGCAGCGCCCGAACCTGCTGCTGCTCGATGAACCGACCAACCACCTGGATCTCGACATGCGCCAGGCGCTGACCGAGGCGCTGATCGATTTCGAAGGCGCATTGGTGGTAGTCTCGCACGACCGTCACCTGCTGCGCTCCACCACCGACGATCTGTACCTGGTGCACGATGGCCAGGTCGAGCCTTTCGAAGGCGATCTCGACGATTATCAGCAGTGGCTGATCGATCTGCAGCGCCAGGAAAGCCAGCAGGACGCGCCGGAAAAAGAGAGCGGTGCCAACAGCGCGCAGGCGCGTAAGGATCAAAAACGCCGCGAGGCGGAGTTCCGTACGCAAACCCAACCGCTGCGCAAGCAGATCGCCAAGCTGGAACAGCAGATGGAAAAACTGGGTGCCGAACTGGCGGCGGTGGAAGAGCAGTTGGCGGATTCCGCACTGTACGACATCAGCCGCAAGGCCGAACTGACCGACTGCCTGCAAAAGCAAAGCCAGGCCAAATCCGCGCTCGAAGAGACGGAAATGACCTGGCTGGATGCGCAGGAACAGTTGGAGCAGTTAACGCAGGCGTTCGACGCCTAACCGTTGTTACGCCTTGTAAAAGGGCTTGTCCCCCAGAATGGTCGCGCGGTGCATGATGCGCCGCTGCGGCAGATAATCCGCGTTGGCGTAGTGCTGCGTCACGCGGTTATCCCAGATCGCCACGTCATTCTCCTGCCAACGCCAGCGCACCTGAAACTCCGGTTTGGTGATGTGAGCAAACAGGAAATTCAGTAAAGCGTCGCTCTCCTTCGGCGCCAGATCGACGATCCGCGTGGTGAACCCTTCATTGACGAACAGCGCCTGCCGGCCGCTGACCGGATGGGTACGCACCACCGGATGCAACAGCGGCGGGTTTTTCTGCACCGCCAGTTGCCAGCGCTGATGCTCTTCTTCACTGCCGCGATGCTTGTGCTCCGGGAACGACTTGGTGAAGTCATGTTCCGCGCGCAGCCCCGCGAGCAGCGTTCTGAACGGCGCCGACAGCGCCTCATAGGCGGCGATGCCGCTGGCCCACAGCGTATCGCCGCCGGAGGCAGGCAAGGTCTTGGCCGCCAGGATCGCGCCCAGCGGCGGGTTCTCGATAAAGGTCACGTCGGTGTGCCAGTTGTCGTTGTCCGGCGGATTGTCGTCGTGAGTATCGAGCACGATGATCTCTTCCACGTCGGTGGCGTGCGGATAGACCGGATGGATATGCAGATCGCCGAAGCGGCCGGCCAGATCGCGCTGCTGCAGCGGTGTGATCGGCTGGTTGCGGAAGAACAGCACCTGATGCTTGAGCAGCGCATGATAAAGCTGTTCAAACTGGCCGTCGCCCAACGGCCGGGCCAACTCGACGTTTTCCACCAGCGCCCCGATGTAAGGCCCCAGCGGGGTGATATTCAGACGTTCGTTCATTGCTGTACTCCATGCCACGGGGTCAATCGGCGCTGCAGGGCGCGCAGCCCCAGCTCCAACCCAAATGCAATCACCGCAATCACGCCGATGCCGGCCAGCACCACGTCGGTCGCCAGAAACTCACCGGCGGATTGCACCATAAATCCCAGGCCGCGCGTGGCGGCGATCAGTTCGGCGGCCACCAGCGTCGACCAGCCGACACCCAGCCCGATGCGAATGCCGGTCAGGATCTCCGGCAGCGCGCTCGGCAGCACCACGAAACGCAGCACCTGCCAACGCGTGGCGCCCAGCGCGCGGGCGGCGCGCACCCGCACCTGCGCCACGCTGCGCACGCCCGCCACGGCGGACAGCGTCACCGGCGCGAAAATCGCCAGATAAATCAGCAAAATCTTCGAGGTTTCGCCGATGCCGAACCAAATCACCATCAGCGGTAAATACGCCAACGGCGGCACCGGACGATAGATCTCAATCAGCGGATCGAGGATGCCGCGCACCGTGTCGTTCAGCCCCATGGCGATACCCACCGGAATGCCGACGATCACCGCCGCCAGCAGCGCCACCAAAATGCGCCCCAGGCTGGCCGCCAGATGCTGCCACAGCGTGGCGTCCATAAAGCCTTGCGGGCTGGCGATGGTGATCAGCTGATGCAATACCTGCTGCGGCGCCGGTAGGAACAGCGGGCTGATCAGCTGCAGCGCCGTCACGCCCCACCAGACGATCAACACCGTCAACAGCGTGGCGCCGCTCAGCCAAACATTGCGCGGCACGCTGAAACGGCGCGTCGCTTTGCCCTGCGGCTGCGCCGCGGCCTTTAACGTGGAATGCAGGCTCATAACAAGGCCTCGCGCTGTTGGAAAACCTTGCCCAGCACGTATTCGCGCTGCGCGATAAATTCAGGATCGGACTTAATCGAGCGGCAGGCTTCGCCGTCGGCATAGCGTTGGCCGAAGTTCAGCGACAGCCGCTCCACCACTTGCCCCGGCCCCGGCGACAGCAGCAACAGCTCGCTGGCGAGGAACACCGCCTCTTCAATATCGTGAGTAATCAGCAGCACCTGCTTGCCGGTATCGCGCCAGATGGTCAGCAGCAGCTCCTGCATCTGCTCGCGAGTGAACGCGTCCAGCGCGCCGAACGGTTCATCCAGCAACAGCAGACGCGGATCGGCGGCCAGAGCGCGGGCGATGCCGACGCGTTGGCGCATGCCGCCGGAAAGCTGCCAGATGAAATGCCGCTCGTAACCGGCCAGACCGACGCGCTGCAACATCTGCTCCGCCACCTGGCGGCGCTGCGCCTTGCCGACGCCGGCCAGCTGCAGGCCGAACTCGACGTTGTCCACCACGTTACGCCACGGCAGTAAACCCTCATGCTGGAACACCACGCCCCGTTCGGCGCTTGGGCCATGAACGGACGTTCCATCCAGCGTGATGCTGCCAGCTGAAGGCTCGATAAACCCGGCGATTAAATTCAGCAGCGTGGTTTTGCCGCAGCCCGACGGGCCGAGCACCACCACCAGTTGCCCGGCGGCGATCTGGAACGACACGTCACGCAGCGCGGGCCGCCCCTGATACTCTGCTGAAAGATGGCTGACGTTTAGCATCCTGCTTCCTTACGACTGCGGCGCAGCCTGCACCTGTTTCACAAAACGGTCGGTCACATAAGCGCTGTAATCGCTGTCGACCTGCGGGATCTTGCCCTGCTGCTTGAGGAATTCGGCGGTATCGCGAATCGCCTTGTCCACCGGCTGACCGAGTTGGGCGACCTGATCCGCCACCGGCAGATAACGGTTCCCCTTCACCAGCTCCGGCACCTGCGCTTGCGGCACGCCGCTCAAGCGCGCCAAGGTGCTGAGATGGCTCGGATCTTTCAGCCACTGTTCCGGCGCCGCCAGGTAGGCCTTCTGCGCCTGCAGAGCGCTGGCGGCAAAGGCGGTCACCACGTCGGGATGTTTCTCGGCGAAGTCTTTGCGCACCACCCACACGTCCAGGGTTGGCGAACCCCATTCGCCCACCTGCGCGGAGTCGGTCAGCACCTTGCCCTGTTTGGCCAGTTCGTTGACCACCGGCGCCCAGACGTAGGCGCCGTCGATGTCGCCGCGCTGCCAGGCGGCGGCGATGGCCGGCGGCTGCAGATTGAGGATCTTCACCTGTTCAGGCTTGATGCCCCAATGTTTGAGCGAGGCCAGCAGGCTGTAATGGGTGGTGGAGATAAACGGCACCGCGATGCGCTTGCCGATCAGATCCTGCGGGCTTTTGATGTCATTCTTCACCACCAGCGCTTCGGAACTGCCGAGCTGCGAGGCGATGAGGAACACTTCGATGGGGAGTTTTTGGCTGGCGGCCACCGCCAGCGGGCTGGAGCCGATATTGCCGATCTGCACGTCGCCGGAGGCCAGCGCGCGCAACACGCTGGAGCCGCTGTCGAACTTACGCCAGTCGACGGTCGCGCCGGACTGTTTGGCGAAGCTGTTTTCCGCCTGCGCCACCTTGGCCGGCTCCGCCGACGTCTGGTACGCCACGGTCACGTCCACCGCATAGGCGCTGGCCGCGCTGAGCGACAGCGCCAGCAGCGCCGCGTTGCGTAAAGAAAAGAGTTTGCCCGCCATGTTCCGCTCCGTTGATAAAAATCTGTTCAGTTGCTGACAGTTTTATCTGAGCGATGACGGGCGATAAAAGAATAAAAAAGTCTTCTTTATTACCTTAGGTAATATTAAAACGAATCACAGCACGATCGTCCCGCGCAAGAACACGTGAGCATAGCCGCCGAGCAGCGTGCGGTCCCCTTGCAGTTCGCAGAACAGCTCGCCGCCGCGCGCCGAAATCTGCCGGGCGTGCAGCCGATGGCGGCCGAGACGCGCCGTCCAATAAGGCATCAACGTGCAGTGCGCGGAGCCGGTCACCGGATCCTCGCCGCCGTCGAGCGTGAAATAGCGCGAAACGAAGTCCACGGTGTCACCCGGCGCGGTGACGATCACCGCGCGGCCGGCCAATGCGATCAGCGCCGGGATGTCCGGGCGCAGCGCGCGCACCTGCGCCTCATTTTCCACCACCGCCAGCAGCGCTTTCGCCTGCCACACTTCCTGCGGCTGCACGCCCAGCAGCGCCGCGAGGCCCGCCGGTTCGGCGACTTTCTGCGGCGGCCTGGCGGGGAAATCAAGCACCAGCCGCTCCCCATCCCGCTCATCGCGCTTGACGAACAGCTCGCCGCCGGCCGATCTGAAGCGAATATCCTTCAGCGCCGGGTTAACCGCGCTGAACATCACATGCGCCGCCGCCAGCGTGCCGTGGCCGCAAAGATCGACCTCACGCTCCGGGGTAAACCAGCGAATGGCGGTCATGTCGCCCTCATCCCAGACAAAGCTGGTCTCCGGCAGGCCGATCTCGTTGGCGATCGCCTGCAGCCGCGCCGTCGGCAGCGGCTGCGTCAGCAGGCAGACCCCGGCCGGGTTGCCGCGCAGCCCCTCACCGGTAAAGGCGACCACGTGATAATAGTTTTCCGCCATCGTTCCGCTCCTTAATGCCAAATCAGTAATACACAGGCTGCAGTCAGCAGCCCCATGGAAACGTTGAAGATAATCCAGGCTTTTTTGCTGCGCAGCAGGCGGCCGATCACCGTGCCGAACGCCAGCCAGATAATGCCGGCGACGATGTTTACCGCCAAAATGCCCAGCGCGATCGCCGCAATGGAACCGTTGTACTTATCGCCCGCCAGACTGAAGCTCGCCACCGCGCCCAGCGCCATCAGCCAGGCTTTCGGGTTGAGGAACTGCAGCAGCCAGCCCTGATACAGCCGCACCGGCTGCGGCGGCGCCACGTCGGTTTCCAGCTTTTCATAGGCGGCGGTGGCGACTTTCCACGCCAGCCACAGCAGGTACAAACTGCCGAGGATTTTCAGGATCAGGTGCAGCGACGGGTAAACCAGGATCAGGCTACCGACGCCGAAGGCCACCAGCAGCAGAATGCTTTGCATGCCGAGCATGATGCCGATCATCAGCCACAACGAACGCATAAAGCCAAAGTTCGCGCCGGAGGTGGTCAGCAGCAGGTTATTGGGGCCGGGCGTGATGGCGGCGACCCACAGGAAGCCCAGCATCGAAAGGAATAAACTCGGTTCCATGGCACGGGTGCTCCTCACCCAAGGCGCTTTTTTGCAGTATCATTGTCAGTTATTGGTATTGAAGCTAACAGTGCGCCTGGGATCTCACAATAGTCGCCAACAACATTTTTACTCCGCCTATGCATGACGTCTTTCGCCCCCTGACCGGGGCCAGTAACCCGCACCTGCAAACGCTGTTGCCGCGGCTGGTGCGCCGCCGCGTGTTATTGAAACCGCATTGGCAACGGCTGGAATTGCCCGACGGCGATTTCGTCGATCTCGCCTGGAGCGAGGATCCGGCGCAGGCGCGCGACAAACCGCGCGCGGTGCTGTTCCACGGTCTGGAAGGCAGCTTCTACAGCCCCTACGCGCACGGCCTGCTCAACGCCTGGCGCGAGCGCGGCTGGCTCGGCGTGGTGATGCACTTTCGCGGCTGCAGCGGCGTGCCCAACCGCAAGCAGCGCATCTACCACTCCGGTGAAACCGAAGACGCGCGTTTCTTCCTGCGCTGGCTGCGCGACAGCTACGGTGAGGTGCCAACCGCGGCGGTAGGCGTTTCGCTCGGCGGCAACATGCTGGCCTGTTATCTGGCGCAGCAAGGCGCCGACAGCCTGCTGCAGGCGGCGGTGGTGGTCTCGGCGCCGCTGATGCTGGAGCCCTGCGCCTACCGCATGGAGCAAGGCTTCTCCCGCGTCTATCAGCGCTACCTGTTGGGGCAGCTGAAACAAAACGCCACCCGCAAGCTGTTGCACTACCCGGACACCCTGCCGCTCAAGCTGTCACAGCTGAACGGTTTGCGGCGCATCCGCGAATTCGACGACGCCATCACCTCGCGCATTCACGGCTTCAGTGACGCCACCGATTATTATCGCCGCTGCAGCGCCCTGCCGCTGTTGCCGGCGATCCAAACGCCGCTGCTGATCATCCATGCGAAGGACGATCCCTTCATGACCCATGAGGTGATCCCCGACGTCGCCGGCCTGCCGCGCAATATCGAATATCAGCTGACCGAGTTCGGCGGCCACGTCGGCTTTGTCGGCGGCACGCTGAAAAAACCGCACATGTGGCTGGAGCATCGCATTCCGGCCTGGCTTTCCCCTTATCTGGACATCCCGACGTGATCATTCCCTGGCAAGAACTGGCAACCGACACCCTGAACAGCCTGATCGAATCCTTTGTGCTGCGCGAAGGCACCGATTACGGCGAGCACGAACGATCGCTGGAGCAGAAGGTGGAGGACGTGCGCCGCCAGCTGAAAAACGGCGAAGTGGTGCTGGTGTGGTCGGAACTGCATGAGAGCGTCAACATCATGCCGCGCGGCCAGTTCCGCGCCGGCCAGGAAGAAATTTAGTGGCGCCCGGTTCTATGACTGACGGAAAAAATCAGGTAACAATGGGACATTGCAAACCAGCGCGCGCCATTTCTTCCTGACATAGAAAGCGTCAACAAGAGCCACAATAATCCCCTGACGCCGGCGCATTCAACACGGAGTGACAACCACCATGTCTGCCAAACATCCCGTTATCGCGGTGACCGGTTCCAGCGGCGCCGGCACCACCACCACCAGCGTGGCGTTCCGCAAAATCTTCCAGCAGCTCAACATTCGCGCCGCCGAGCTGGAGGGCGACAGCTTCCACCGCTATACCCGGCCGGAAATGGACGCGGCGATCCGCAAAGCACGCGATCTGGGCAGACACATCAGCTATTTCGGCCCCGAGGCCAACGACTTCGGCCTGCTGCAGCAGAGCTTTATCGAGTACGGCAAAAACGGCACCGGCCGTTCGCGCAAGTACCTGCACACCTACGACGAAGCGGTGCCCTACAATCAGGTGCCGGGCACCTTCACCCCGTGGGAGCCGCTGCCGGCGCCGACCGACGTGCTGTTCTACGAGGGGCTGCACGGCGGTGTGGTCACCGAGCACCATGACGTGGCCAACCACGTCGATCTGCTGGTCGGCGTGGTGCCGATCGTCAACCTGGAGTGGATACAGAAGCTGATCCGCGATACCGGCGAACGCGGCCACTCCCGCGAGGCGGTGATGGATTCGGTGGTGCGTTCGATGGAAGACTACATCAACTACATCACGCCGCAGTTCTCGCGCACCCACATCAACTTCCAGCGCGTACCGACGGTGGATACTTCCAACCCGTTCGCCGCCAAAGCCATTCCCTCACTGGATGAAAGCTTCGTGGTGATCCACTTCCGCGGGCTGGATCAGATTGACTTCCCCTATTTGCTGGCGATGCTGCAGGGCTCGTTTATCTCGCACATCAATACGTTAGTGGTGCCGGGCGGCAAGATGGGGCTGGCGATGGAGCTGATCATGGCGCCGCTGGTGCAGCGGCTGCTGGAAGGCAAGAAGATCGAATAAACGCGTTGAGCGCGGCGGCGGGCCGCGCTCCGTCTCGATTACGCCGGCTGGCGGATCTCGAAGCTGTGGGTCACCGTGGCGGCCTTGTTGAGCATCAGCGCCACCGAGCAGTACTTCTCCGCCGACAGGTTCACCGCTCGCTCTACGATTTTGTCGGTCAGATCCTGGCCGGTGACGATGAAGTGCAGGTTGATATGGGTGAACAACCGCGGAGCTTCTGCACGGCGCTCGGAGGTCAGCTTCACCTCGCAGTCGCGCACGTCGTTGCGCCCTTTTTGCAGGATGGACACCACGTCGATCGCGCTGCAGCCGCCCACCGACATCAGCACCATCTCCATCGGGCTGGGCGCTTTATCGCCGGCGTTGCCGTCCATCAGCACCTGGTGGCCGGAGGCCGATTCACCCAAAAACGTTAACCCTTCCACCCATTTAACTCTTGCCTGCATTCTGGTCACTCCGGTTGATTTCTTAAAATCAGAGTACGCTTTCGCATAGAAACAGGCAACGTAACCTGATGCTAATCATGCTGAAGCGAGACAACACGAGACACCCGCCTTACTCTGTGCTACAAACAGAGCCGCAATAAATCTTTCCGGGACACTGAATTTCAGGGAAACGCCCAGAGAAAGGCTCCTTTACCGGTATGTTAACAGAATGTAGCTTGCAGCGCTTACGGCAAGTTAATATGCTAGAGCGACAGCGTATTTTTATGACACGCCTCAAAACTTGCCGGTAGCCCTCGCTCATAACTGCGGCTACAGGCGGGTTTTACAGGGAACTCTGACCCCTGTGACACAAGGCAGCGATAACAACAGAGGATAACAGCGAATGGTTCTCGGCAAACCGCAAACAGACCCTACTCTCGAATGGTTCCTGTCTCATTGCCATATCCACAAATATCCATCGAAGAGTACGCTGATTCACCAAGGTGAAAAGGCCGAAACGCTTTACTACATCGTGAAAGGCTCCGTCGCGGTGCTGATCAAGGATGAAGAAGGTAAAGAGATGATCCTGTCCTACCTCAACCAGGGGGATTTCATCGGCGAGCTCGGATTGTTCGAAGAAGGCCAGGAGCGCAGCGCCTGGGTTCGCGCGAAAACCGCCTGTGAAGTGGCCGAAATTTCCTACAAGAAATTCCGCCAGCTGATCCAGGTGAACCCGGACATCCTGATGCGTCTGTCCGCCCAAATGGCGAGCCGCCTGCAGGTCACGTCCGAAAAAGTGGGCAACCTCGCCTTCCTGGACGTCACCGGCCGCATCGCGCAAACCCTGCTGAATCTGGCGAAGCAACCCGACGCCATGACTCATCCGGACGGCATGCAGATCAAGATCACCCGCCAGGAAATCGGCCAGATCGTCGGCTGCTCGCGTGAAACCGTTGGCCGTATTCTGAAAATGCTGGAAGACCAAAACCTGATTTCCGCCCACGGCAAGACCATTGTCGTCTACGGCACCCGTTAATCCCTGAAGAAACGGCGCAATCTGCGCCGTTTTTTTGTCCGTTCTCTGCCATGTGGCGCCGCCTGATCTACCACCCGGAAGTCAACTACGCACTGCGACAAACGCTGGTGTTATGCCTGCCGGTGCTGTTTGGCCTGCTGATTGGCCAGCTGCAGCTCGGCCTGATGTTCTCTCTGGTGCCCGCCTGCTGCAATATCGCCGGTCTGGACACGCCGCATAGGCGCTTCTTTAAACGGCTGATCGTCGGCGGTGCGCTGTTTGCCCTCAGCAGCCTGCTGCTGCAACAAGCCCTGCTGTGGCATCTGCCGCTGCCGGCGCTGATGCTGGGTCTGGCGCTGCTGCTCGGCGTCACCGGCGAAATCAGCCCGCTGCACGCCCGGCTGTTGCCGGCGGCGCTGGTGGCCGCCATCTTCGCTCTCAGCATGGCCGGCACGGTGCCAATCTGGCAGGCGCCGCTGTTGTACGTCATCGGCACCGCCTGGTACGGCTTATTCACCTGGTTCTGGTTCAAACTGTGGAAAGAGCAGCCGATGCGCGAGACGTTGAGCCAGCTCTATCTGGAACTGGCGGACTACTTCGAAGCCAAGTATTCGCTGCTGACCCAGCACACCGACCCGCAAACCGCGCTGCCGCCGCTGCTGGTGCGCCAGCAAAAGGTGATGGATCTGATCAGCCTGCTGTACCAACAGCTTAATTTCCTGCCGCACGCCAACAACCTCGATCAAAAGCGTCTGCAACGCGCCTTTCAGGTGGCGATGGATCTGCAGGAGCACATCACCGTCAGCCTGCACTTGCCGGAGGAAGTACAAAAACTGATGGAGCAGAGCCAGGCCGAAGCGATCATTCGCCGCAACGCCCAGGTGATCGCCGGCCGGCTGCGCGTGGTGGCGCACGATATTCTCTACCATCAGCATTCGAAGCGCTTTTCCATGACGCACGAGCTGGCGGCGCTGGAAAAAATGGCGGCGCAGCATCCCGACAACCCGGTCGGCCAGTTTTGCTACTACCATTTCAGCCGCATCGCCCGCCTGCTGCGCACCCAGCATCCGCTGTACCGCCGCGATTTGATGCCCAGCCAGCACCGCCTGCCGTTTTGGCCGGCGTTGGCCAGCTACCTGTCGTTCAAATCCACGGCGCTGCGCAACGCCGCGCGACTGGGGGTGACACTGGCGGTCGGCAGCAGCCTGGGGGCGGTATTCAATCTGCCGAAGCCTTACTGGATCCTGCTCACCATCATGCTGGTGAGCCAAAACGGCTATAACGCCACCCGGGTGCGTATTCAGCACCGTGCGCTCGGCACGATCGCCGGTCTGTTGCTGGCGGCCGGGCTGTTGCAGCTGCAGTTACCGGAAGCAGAAACACTGAGCATCATGCTGATGATCACGCTGCTGGCCTACCTGGTTTCGCGCAAGAACTACGGGCTGTCGGTGATTGGCTTTACGGTCACGGCGGTTTACACCCTGCAGCTGCTGGCGCTGAACGGCTCGCATTTTTTGGTGCCGCGTCTGATTGATACCTTGATCGGTTGCGTGCTGGCGTTCGGCGGCACCATTTGGCTGTGGCCGCAGTGGCAAAGCGGGCTGCTGCGCAAGAATGCCCATCAGGCGCTGGAAAACGATCAAGCCGCGCTGCGGCTGATGCTGAAGCAACCGGAGCCGGACGCCACCGCGTTGGCCTATGCCCGCATGCAGGTCAACCAGGCGCACAATGCGCTGTTCACTTCGCTCAATCAGGCGATGCAGGAACCGGGGTTCGCCTCGAACTATCTGGCGGACATGCGGCTGTGGGTCACTCACAGCCAGTTCATCGTCGAACACCTGAACGCCATGACCATTTTGGCGCGCGAGCACTACATGCTGACGCCGAAACTGGCGCAAGCGTATCTGCAAACCTGTGAAATCGCGCTGCAAAGCTGCCAGCAGCGGTTGGAATACGACGGCCCGAGCAGTGACAACAGCGGCATCATGCAGCCGCCGGATCTGCATCCAGAGATGCCCGTCACCGAGATGGAACGTCATTTGCGGCGTATTCTGTCGCACCTGAGCGTCATGCACACCATTTCGTCGCTGGCCTGGCGCCAGCGCCCGCACCACGGCATCTGGCTCAAGCGTAAACTGCGCGATCAATAAGGGCGCGGCATGCCGCGCCCCGTTATGCGCCGCAGGTGTTTCAGGCGTTGATCACATCCTGCACCGCCAGCTCGAACAGCGCCATGCCGGCCTCGATGTCCTGCAGTTCCACCACCAGCGACGGCGCGAAGCGGATCACGTTCGGCCCGGCGTTGAGGATCATCAGCCCACGCGCGGCGGCGGCGGTGAGGAAATCGCGCGCTCTGCCGTGATAATGCGGCGTCAGCTCGGCGCCGATCAGCAACCCCATGCCGCGAATGGCGGTGAAAATACTGTATTTATCGCCGATATTCCGCAAAGCCTGCACATACAGCGCATGGCGTTGCTCGATGCCGCTCAGCACCTCCGGGGTATTGATCACATCCAGCGCCGCCTCCGCCACCGCGCAGGCCAGCGGGTTGCCGCCGTAGGTGGTGCCATGAGTGCCCACCTGCATCACCGACGCAATCTCTTCGGTAGTCAGCATGGCGCTCACCGGGAAACCGCCGCCCAGCGCCTTGGCGGTGGTGAGAATGTCCGGCGTCACGCCATAATGCATATAGGCGAACAGCTTGCCGCTGCGCCCCATGCCGCTTTGCACTTCGTCGAACACCAGCAGCGCCTGATGTTGGTCGCACAGTTTGCGCACGCCTTTAAGGAAGTCGGCGTCGACCGGCGTAATGCCGCCCTCGCCCTGAATCGGCTCCATCACCACCGCGCAGGTGTGGTCATCCATCACCGCTTTCACCGCCGCCAGATCGTTGAACGGCACGTGCACGATATCAGCCGGCTTCGGCCCGAACCCGTCGGAATATTTGGCCTGCCCGCCCACCGACACGGTGAACAGCGTGCGGCCGTGAAACGCGTTATAGAAGGCGATGATTTTGGTTTTATAGGGGCTGTGGCGGGTGATGGCGTAATGACGCGCCAGTTTGAACGCCGCCTCGTTGGCCTCCGCGCCGGAGTTGGCGAAGAACACCCGATCGGCGAAGGTGGCGTCGATCAGTTTGCTCGCCAGGCGCAGCGCCGGTTCATTGGTGAAGACGTTGCTGGTATGCCACAGGGTTTCCCCCTGACGTTTGAGCGCCTCGACCAGCGCCGGGTGGCAGTGTCCCAGCGCCGTCACCGCGATGCCGCCGGAAAAATCGATATACTCTTTTCCCTGCTGATCCCAGACCCGGCTGCCTTTGCCGCGCACCGGCACAAACTGGGCGGGTGCATAAACAGGCAGGATCACCTGGTCAAAGGTGCTGCGGCTCACTGCGGATTTGTCAGTCATTTTCGGCTCCAACCTGAAGGTTTTTCAGCGCTATCGCGATGTTATGATGAAAATATAATCACGAAATATGCATAAAAAAACACTAAAGCGCAAATGCAAAACGCCTGACGGGCGAAAAAAATGCGAAGGGATTAACGCCTGAGGAAATTATCCAACAGCTGATGGCCTTGCTCGCTGAGCACGCTTTCCGGGTGGAACTGCACCCCTTCCAGCGCCAGCGTGCGGTGGCGGATGCCCATGATCTCATCGCGCACGCCGTCGCGTTCGCTCCAGGCGGTCACTTCAAAGCAATCCGGCAGCGTATCGGCTTTCAGCACCAGCGAATGGTAACGCGTCACGGTCAGCGGATCGCTCAGGCCGCGAAACACGCCGACGCCCAGATGGCGAATCGCCGAGGTTTTGCCGTGCATCACCGCGCGGGCGCGCACCACTTCAGCGCCGAACGCCTGCCCCAGCGCCTGGTGCCCCAGGCACACGCCGAGGATCGGCAGCTTGCCGGCGAAATGACGAATGGCGGCCAGCGAGATGCCCGCTTCGTTCGGGGTACAAGGGCCGGGGGAAATCACCAGATGCCGCGGCTCCAGCCGCTCGATATCGGCCAGCTGCAGCTCATCGTTGCGCTTCACCACCACCTCGGCGCCCAACTCGCAGAAGTACTGGTAAAGGTTATAGGTAAAGGAGTCGTAATTATCGATCAGCAGCAGCATGTTAGGTCCGGCAGAGAAAAACGCCGCCATAGTTTACTGATTTAACCCGCCGCTGCCGACGATAATTTCCGCTTACTTTTTACGGCCGCCGGTGATCGAGCCCAGCACGCCGCGCAGGATCTGGCGGCCGAGATCGCGCGCCATGCTCTTGGCGGCGGTCTGGACGATGCCGTCGCGTTTACCGCCGCGCGGGCCGGTGGAACCGAACAGCAGCTCGTTCAATCCGTCCATCAGGCCGCCGCCCGTCTGTTGCTGCGCTTGCGCCTGCGGTTGCTGCCCCTGCTGCGCAGTGCCGACGGTGGCGAAGCCGCCCGACGACAGCTTCTCGTAGGCGGACTCGCGGTCAATCATGTCTTCATAGCGGCCATACAGCGGCGACCTGTTGATCGCGCTGTTCAGCCCTTCCGCGCCGAGCATGCCCATTTTGGATTCCGGTGCGATGACCATCGCCCGCTCCACCACGTTCGGCCGGCCCTTCTCGTCGAGGAATGACACCAGCGCTTCGCCCACCCCCAGCTCGGTGATCGCCGTTTCGGCATCGAAGGCCGGATTGGCGCGCAAGGTTTGCGCCGCCGTTTTCACCGCCTTCTGATCGCGCGGCGTAAAGGCGCGCAGCGCATGCTGTACGCGGTTGCCCAACTGGCCCAGCACGCTGTCCGGGATATCCAGCGGGTTCTGGGTGACGAAGTAAATGCCGACGCCTTTGGAGCGGATCAGGCGCACCACCTGTTCGATCTTGGTCAACAGCGCCGCCGGCGCGTCGTTGAACAGCAGGTGCGCTTCATCGAAGAAGAACACCAGCTTCGGCTGTTCGGGATCGCCCACTTCCGGCAGATGTTCAAACAGCTCGGCCAGCAGCCACAGCAGGAACACTGAATACAGCTTCGGCTGATTGATCAGCTTGTCCGCCGCCAGCAGGTTGATCACGCCATGACCGTTGGCGTCGGTTTTCATCAGATCGTTGATGTCCAGCATCGGCTCGCCGAAGAACTGGTTGGCGCCCTGCTCTTCCAGCGTCAGCAACCCGCGCTGGATGGCGCCGATCGACGCGGCAGAGATGTTGCCGTACTGAGTCTGGAATTGTTTGGCGTTATCGCCGACGAACTGCACCATGGCGCGCAGGTCTTTCATGTCCAACAGCAGCAGCGCGTTGTCATCGGCGATTTTGAACACCAGTTGCAGCACGCCGCTTTGCACCTCGTTCAGATCCAACAGGCGCCCCAGCAGCAGCGGCCCGAGATCGGAAATGGTGGCGCGGATCGGATGCCCCTTTTCGCCGTAAATATCCCACGGGATAATGGTGCAGGCCTGCGGCTGCCAGTCGGTGACGCCGATCGCCGCCAGGCGTGCCTGCAGCTTCTCGGAAGGCACGCCCTCGGCGCCGATGCCGGACAGATCGCCCTTCACGTCCGACAGGAACACCGGCACGCCGATGCGCGAGAACTGTTCGGCCATTTTTTGCAGCGTCACCGTCTTGCCGGTGCCGGTTGCCCCGGTAATCAACCCGTGGCGGTTGGCCAACGCCGGCAAAATCACCAGATCCTGTTCCGGTTTTCCGTCTTTCATCGCCTTGGCGATAATCCGTGGTTCACTCATTTTCTGTTCCTTTGACGCTGACGCGGCGCGAAACGCGCCTGTTGATGCAATAAAGCTATAAGCGCCGCGTAACCCCGTCAAGGACAAACAAAAAGGGCGCCGTCGGAGCCTGATGAATTCAGATTGCGCTTAACGCCAGAGCCTCCGACCGTCCTTGCTTGAACAATAAAGCAGCGGTGTTATAGTGGATATTACGCTGTATATACGAGGTAAATACCATGCCTGAATCTACCGTGGTAATCCGCGTGGATGAAGAGTTAAAAACCGCTTTTGCCAGCGCAGCAAAGGCCGCCGACCGCACGGCTTCACAACTGCTGCGCGATTTCATGCGCGAGTTTGTAAGCCGCCAGGCTCAGCAGGAAGAATACGACCAGTGGCTGAGGGAAAAAGTCGAGGTGAGCCGCAAGGCGTTGCGTGAAGGCAAGTTCGCCGACGATGAAGAGGTCGCCGCTTATTTCGCCGAACGCAGAGCTAAATCAACGCGATAAACCACAAAAGGACTTTTGTGAAACTGATATGGACGGAACCCGCCATCGCCGATCGTCTGGCGATTTATGAATGGTTGGAACTTAAAAACCCGGCCGCCGCCGCAGAAAATGATGTAAAAATCGCTGACGCGGCGGCACGCCTCGTGCATCATCCCGCCAGCGGAAAAACGGGTCGGATAGCCGGCACGCGCGAGTTGGTCATCTCTCCGTCCTATCTGCTGGTCTATGAATGGGCGGCTCAGCGCGTCATCATCTTGGCCATCGTGCATACCCGCCGCCGGTGGCCACCCGTATAGTCACCCCCGCAGCCCCAATTGCTCCTTCAGCGCTTTCAAATAACGCCGGCTGACCGGCACCGGATCGCCGGCGGACATGATCATCTCCGCCGCGCCGCCTTCTTCGAAGCGGATCTCGCGCACCTGCTCCAGGTTGACCAAATACTGCCGATGGCAGCGCACCAGCGGCGTACGGCTTTCCAGCGTGCGCAGCGTCAATTCGGTGAAACACTCCATGCCGTCGCTGCGCACCACGAATACCCCGCTCAGTTTGGAACGGATCGCCAACACCTCGTCGAACCGCAGCAGATAGATGCGGCTGTGGCCGGTGCAGGGAATGTATTTCAGGTAGCCGGCGCTGTCATCCAGCGCCGTCACATCCTGCGGCGCACTGCGCTGCCGCAGGCGTTGCAGCGTCTTGCTCAGCCGCTTCGGCTCCGCCGGCTTCAGCAGATAGTCGAAGGCGTGCTCCTCGAACGCCTGCACCGCGTATTCGTCGTAGGCGGTCAGAAACACGATGTGCGGCATCCGATTGGGATCCAGCATGCCGACCATTTCCAGCCCGCTGATACGCGGCATTTGAATATCGAGAAACACCACGTCCGGCTGCAGCCGATGGATCTGGCTGATGGCTTCGATGGCGTTGGCGCATTCGCCGATGATCGTGATCCCCGCTTCGGCCTCCAGCAGATGGCGCAGGTTGTCGCGCGCGGAAGGCTCATCGTCAACAATCAGTGCGTTTAACATCAGGCGGCCCTCTCCATGGGAACATTGAGCGTAATGCGGGTATAGGCGTCCGGCCGGCAATCCACCTGCACGCCATAGCCTTCGCCGTAGCGCACGCGAATGCGTTTATCCACCAGATTCATACCCAGCCCGCTGCAGTTTGGTTTCGGCTGGAACAGCCCGGCGTTGTCCGTCACCTGCAGCAGCAGATGCTCGCCTTCGCAGCAGGCGCCGATTTCGATGCGGCCCACGCCCAACAGATGCGAGGTGCCGTGCTTGATGGCGTTCTCGACGATCGGCTGCAGCGAAAACGCCGGCAGCCGCGCCGCCAGCAGCGCCTCGGGCAGCGATACCGCAATCTCCAGCCGATCGGCGAAACGCGCTTTCTCGATCTGCAGGTAGGCGTTCACATGTTCTATCTCGTCCGCCAGGCTGACTTCATCATCCGAGCGCTTGAGGTTTTTGCGAAAGAAGGTCGAAAGGGACTGCACCAACTCGCAGGCGCGCTCGCCATCACGGCGGATCACCGCCACCAGCGTATTCAACGCATTGAAGAGGAAATGCGGGTTGACCTGCGCATGCAACAGCTTGATCTCCGACTGCGCCAACAACTGCTTGTGGCGCTCGTACTGTCCGGCCATGATCTGCGCCGAGAGCAGGCTGGCGATGCCTTCGCCCAGCGTGCGGTTGATGGTGCTGAACAGCTGGCTTTTCGGTTCGTACAGCTTGATGGTGCCGATGACCCGCTGGTTTTCGCCGCGCAGCGGGATCACCAGCGTCGATCCCAGCTTGCAGGCCGGATTGATCGAGCAGCAGTAAGAGAGCTGGTTGCCGTCGGCGTACACCACCTCGTTGTTGTCGATGGCGCGATGCGAATGCACCGAGGCGATCGGCGTCCCCGGCAGGTGGTGATCGTCGCCGATGCCGATAAACGCCAGCAGCTTGTCGCGATCGGTGATCGCCACCGCGCCGATACCCAGTTCCTGATAAATCACCCGGGCGACCTTCATGCTGTTTTCCTGATCGAAGCCCTGCCGCAGGATGCCCTCGGTACGCTCGGCGATTTTCAGCGCCTTGGAAGAGAAAGCGCTGGTGTATTTCTCGAACATCGCGCGCCGATCCAGCAGGATTTGCATAAACATCGCCGCGCCGACGGTATTGGCGATCATCATCGGCAGCGCGATGTGCTCCACCAGCTGCAACGCCTCGTTGTAAGGGCGCGCCACCGCCAGAATGATCGCCATCTGCAACACTTCCGCCACCAGCGCCACGCCGCCGACGAACAGCGGATTGAACAGCAGCTCGATGCGCCCGCGGCGCATGGCGATGCTATGTACGATGCCGCCGACCAGGCCTTCCGACACCGTGGAGATCGCGCAGGCCACGTCGGTCATGCCGCCGAGCGTATACCGGTGCAGGCCGCCGGTCAGCCCGACCAGAAAACCTACCGACGGCCCGCCCAGCAAGCCGCCCAGGACCGCGCCTATCGCGCGGGTATTGGCGATCGAATCCTGAATGTGCAACCCGAAATAGGTGCCCATGATGCAGAACACCGAGAAGATCACATAACACAGCAGCTTGTGCGGCAGGCGAATGGTCACCTGCATCAGCGGGATAAACAGCGGGGTTTTGCTCAGCAGATAGGCGATGACGAGATAGACGCACATCTGCTGCAACAGCAACAGCACCTGGTTAAATTCATACATGGCAGCAACTCATCCAGAGACAACAAAGGGCGAACGCCGGATTTCCGGTCTGGTTATTGTCTGCCGATTAGAGCATGGGGCGCGGGAGAAAACAGTGATGAAGGCAAGGCTTCGTGAGGAAGGACGGCCGACCCCGGCGGGATCGGCCAAAAAACTTACGGCAGCACCTTGGCCGACAGAATCACCACCGGTTTGGTCGGCACATTCTGGTAAGGGCCGACGTTGCCGGTCGGCACCTGAGCGATCTTGTCCACGACGTCCATGCCTTTCACCACTTTGCCGAACACGGCGTAGCCGAAGTCACGCTGGCCGTGATCCAGGAAGGCGTTATCGGCCACGTTCAGGAAGAACTGGCTGGTGGCGCTGTCCTTGTCGGCGGTGCGCGCCATCGAAATGGTGCCGCGCAGGTTGCGCAAGCCGTTGTCGGCTTCGTTCTTGATTGGCGCCTTGGTGGATTTCTGCTGCATGTCAGCGGTGAAACCGCCCCCCTGGATCATGAAGCCCGGGATCACGCGGTGGAAAATGGTGTTGTTGTAGTACCCGCTGTTAACGTAATCGACGAAATTCTGGGTGGAAACCGGTGCCTTCTGGCTGTCGAGCGCCAATTCGATATTCCCCGCCGAGGTGGTCAGCATGACGTGGGTTTCACCGGCGGCGAGCGCCGCTGGCGCCATCGCAGTCAGGGAACACAGCGCGACGAAGGTCACTAAAGTACGTTTGAACATTAACGGGTCCTTTCTCTGAGAGACAAACAACGGAAAAGCGCTTTGATTCTAAAGAGCTGTATCGGCAAGTGCCAGCCATTTACCTATATTTACCCAATTACGGGACATATCCTAGGTGGCCCTGAATTTTGCTGCGGAAAGTATGGGCGCAGAAGGCTTTTTTGCCAACCGCGTCACGCATTTTTTGCCCAGCACCGCCCCAGGGCGTTTTTTGCGATCTACCTCCCAGTTTGCACACCGGTTGCCGTTACCCTATATAAATGAGAGCGCTCTCATTATAAAAAGAACGGATACTGAGGTATCCCACGGCGGCGTCGCCGCGCAACACCTGGAGAAATGACGTGAGTGAATTGATGACTGAAGTCAGCCCCGAGTTTGAAAGCACCATCATGGAACTGCTGGTTTTCTCCGGCAGCGCGCGCAGCAATGCGTTGATGGCGTTGCGGCAAGCGCGCGCCGGCGACTTCGCCGCCGCGGCCAAACACATGGTCGAATCCAAAGAGTGGGTGAAGAAGGCGCACCTGATCCAGACCGAGCTGATCGGCCTGGACGAAGGCTGCGGCAAGCTGGCGATCAACCTGATCACGGTACATGCGCAGGATCATCTGATGAACGCCATGGTGATCCAGGATCTGGCCGACGACATGATCGAGCTCTATCGCCGTCAGTCGCAAACGGAGGGCCGCTCATGAGCACGCTCAAAATCGCGGTGATTGGCGGTGGCAGCAGCTACACTCCCGAACTGGTCGATGGGCTGATCCAACGTATCGATGAACTGCCGGTCACCGAACTGGCGCTGGTGGACGTCGAACCGGGCCGCCAAAAAGTGGAAACCATCGCCGCCCTGACCCGCCGCATGCTGGCGCGCCACGGGCTGGAACAGGTGAAGGTCAGCGTGCACTTCGCGCTGGACGAAGCGATTCGCGGCGCCGCTTTCGTGCTGACCCAGTTCCGCGTCGGGCAACTGCCGGCGCGCGCCGCCGACGAACGGCTGGGCCTCAAATACCAGCTGCTCGGCCAAGAGACCACCGGCGTCGGCGGCTTCGCCAAGGCGCTGCGCACCATTCCAGTAATGCTGGATATCGCCCGTCGGGTGGAAAAGCTGGCGCCGGACGCCTGGATCATCAACTTCACCAACCCGGCCGGCATCGTCACCGAGGCGGTGTCCCGCTTTACCAAAGCGAAGATCATCGGCCTGTGCAACGTACCGATCAGCATGCATCACATGATCGCCAACATGCTGCAGGCGCCTTACGCCGACGTACAGCTGCGGTTCGCCGGCCTGAACCACATGGTCTGGGTGCATCAGGTCACGCAGCAGGGGCGCGACGTCACCGGCAACGTGATCGACATGCTGTGCGACGGCGCGGCGCTGACCATGAACAACATCAAGGAAGAGCCCTGGCAGCCGGACTTCCTGCGCGCGCTCGGCGCCATCCCCTGCCCGTACCACCGCTATTTTTACCAGACCCGCGAGATGCTGGCGGAAGAGATGGCCGCCGCCGGCGAACGCGGCACCCGCGCCGAGCAGGTGATGCAGGTAGAAAAAGAGCTGTTCGAGCTGTATGCCGATCCGCAGTTGAACAGTAAGCCGGAACAGCTCAGCTTCCGCGGCGGTTCTTTCTATTCTGAAGTTGCGCTGGAGCTGATCCGTGCTATCCATAATAATCTCGGCACGCAATTAGTGGTCAACACCGCAAACCGCGGCGCAATCCATGGCCTGCCGGACGATGCTGTGATAGAAATCAACTGTATCGTCGATGCTCAGGGCGCGCATCCGCTGACCTTCGGCCCACTGTCGGAACCGATGCAGGCGCTGACGCAGCAGGTGAAAGCCTACGAACGCCTGACCATCGAGGCCGCGGTGCACGGCGATCGCCGCAGCGGCTTGCTGGCGCTGATCGCCAACCCGCTGGTGGGCAACGCCAATCTGGCGCAGCCGTTGCTGGACGAGGTGTTGACGATAAACGCGCCGTATTTGCCGCAGTTCAGGTAAGCGCCTGCGCGCGGTATGACAGGGGTTCGGCGCGCCGAACCCATTTTTTTAGCCGTAATCAGGAGTTGGACGATGGTGACACTGGAAGATGTCGCGGCGCTGGCGGGCGTATCGCGCGCCACCGTATCACGGGTAGTGAACGGCGACAGCAACGTCAAGGCGCCGACCCGCGAGAAGGTTGAGCGCGCCGTCGCCCAGCTCGGTTACACCCCCAACCCGGCGGCCCGCGCGCTCGCCTCCAGCCACAGCAATACCCTCGGGCTGGTCACCACGTCGTATCGCGGCGGCTTCTTCGGCGCGCTAATGGACTTCGTGCAAACCGAGGCCGAATCCCACGGCAAGCAGCTGCTGGTGACCCAGGGCCGCAACAGCGCCGAAAACGAATGGCAGGCGGTGCAGCGGCTGTTCAGCCTGCGCTGCGACGGCGTGATCCTGCACGTGCGTTTTCTCAGCGACGATCGGCTGCGCCAGCTGGCGGCGGAGCAACGTCATTTCGTGTTGCTCGATCGTCTGGTGCCGGGGCTGGAAGACCGCTGCGTCACCTTCGATCATCCGCTCGCCAGCCGCATGGCGACCCAGCAACTGCTCGACGCCGGCCACCGGCGCATCGCCTGCATCAGCGGGCCGCGCGAGCGGCCGTCGAGCCGCCTGCGGCTGCAAGGGTTTGAAGAGGCGATGCAGGCGGCGAATATCGAGCCGGTGGCCTGTCTGGAAGGCGTTTACGATCTGGAAAGCGGTTACCGCTGCGCCGATCGCCTGTTGCGGCAGGCCGCGCCGCCCAGCGCCATCTACTGCTGCAACGAAGAGATGGCGATCGGCGCCCTGCTGGCGATCAACGAGCACCGCCTGCGGGTGCCACAGGATATCTCCTTGATCTGCTACGACAGCGGCGAACGCGCGCCCTTCGTCCGCCCGGCGTTGAGCAGCGTACACTTTCCCATCAGCGAGATGGCGCAATACGCGG
Organism: Serratia sp. X3; assembly: GCF_014982455.1. NCBI lineage: Bacteria > Pseudomonadati > Pseudomonadota > Gammaproteobacteria > Enterobacterales > Yersiniaceae > Serratia > Serratia sp. X3. Next base: position 160,930 of record NZ_JADCNB010000008.1, on the reverse strand, counting down.
CGCGCAGGTTGATCGATCCCGCCACCCCGACACACCGTTTTGAGCCGACGATCATCAAGCGTGATTCCATTGTGACGGTACGCAAATAGATCACAATAATGCGTATCACCCCTTCATGGGTTGCATCAAAAAATCGACAGCCATCACAAAAAATCCCGTTGTCTGTGCTAGGATCCGCCCCCTGGTGGCCTGAACGGGACTTTTTTCTGCGTTTGCCAGGAAAAGCCAGCGGCCTTATGCCAGTTTTAAAACCTCTAACAGACATATTCAGGCCTATATAATGAATGACAGTAACCGCATACGGCTTACCTGGATCAGCTTCTTTTCGTACGCGCTGACCGGTGCTTTAGTGATCGTCACAGGGATGGTGATGGGAAACATTGCAGAGTACTTTAATCTGCCGGTTTCCAGCATGAGTAACACCTTTACTTTCCTCAACGCCGGCATTTTGATTTCGATCTTCCTCAATGCCTGGCTGATGGAAATCATCCCGCTGAAGCGTCAGCTGATCTTCGGCTTTGTCCTGATGGTGCTGGCGGTGGCGGGGCTGATGCTCGGCAAGAGCCTGACCATGTTCTCGCTGTGCATGTTTATCCTTGGCGTGGTTAGCGGCATCACCATGTCGATCGGCACCTTCCTGATCACCCACATGTATGCCGGCCGCCAGCGCGGTTCACGCCTGTTGTTCACCGATTCCTTCTTCAGCATGGCCGGGATGATCTTCCCAATCGTCGCCGCCATGCTGCTGGCTCGCCATATCGGCTGGTACTGGGTTTATGCCTGCATCGGCCTGCTGTACGTGGGGATCTTCGTGCTGACCCTGTGCTCCGAATTCCCGGTGCTGGGCAAGAAAGGCGCCGACGCCGGTCAACCGGTCGAGAAAGAAAAATGGGGCATCGGCGTGCTGTTCCTGTCGATCGCCGCGCTGTGCTACATCCTTGGCCAGCTGGGCTTCATTCAGTGGGTGCCTGAGTACGCCACCAAGTCGTTCAACATGGACATCGGCCAGGCCGGTAAGCTGGTGAGCGACTTCTGGACCTCATACATGATCGGCATGTGGGTGTTCAGCTTCATCCTGCGCTTCTTCGATCTACAGCGTATTGTTACCGTGCTGGCCGCGCTGGCCACCGGCGCGATGTACCTGTTCGTCAGCACCGACAATCCGGAGCACCTGGGCTACTACATCATGGCCCTGGGCTTCGTTTCCAGCGCCATCTACACCACGCTGATCACCCTCGGCTCGCTGCAGACCAAGGTCTCCTCGCCGAAGCTGGTCAACTTTATCCTGACCTGCGGCACCATCGGCACCATGCTGACCTTCGTGGTCACCGGCCCGATCGTGGCGAAAGGCGGGGCGCACGCGGCGCTGACCACCGCCAACGGCCTGTATCTGGCGGTGTTCGTGATGTGTCTGCTGCTGGGCTTCGTGACCAAGCACCGCAGCCACGGTCACGTAACGCACTGATTTCTTCGCATCAAATACATCAAGGGCGCCCGCAAGGCGCCCTTTTTTGCGCCTTAGCGCCGAAAATCCACCGTCTCATCCTGCTGCAGATGCAGCGTGGTTTCCGCCGGCCGCGTTTCGGCGATCACCGCGCCCTGGCGAATCGAATAACGCACCGGCGTCTGGCGGCGCACCGCGTCGAAACCGCTTTCCGCCGGCAGGATCACCAGGTTGGCGCTGTTGCCGGCCGCCAGGCCGTAGTCGCTCAGGTTAAGAGTGCGCGCGCTGTGGTGGGTGATCAGCTTCAGCCCGTCGTCGATTTGGCCATAGCCCATCAGCTGGCACACGTGCAGCCCCATATGCAGCACCTGCAGCATGTTGGCGGTGCCGAGCGGATACCAGGGATCGAACACATCGTCGTGGCCGAAGCAGACGTTGATCTCCGCTTCCAACATCTCCTTCACCCGCGTCACGCCGCGCCGTTTTGGGTAGCTGTCGAAACGCCCCTGCAGGTGAATGTTCACCAGCGGGTTGGCGACGAAGTTGATGCCGGACATTTTCAGCAGGCGGAACAGCCGCGAGGCGTAAGCGCCGTTGTAAGAGTGCATCGCCGTGGTGTGGCTGGCGGTGACTTTCTCCCCCATCTCCAGCTTCAAGGCCAGCGCCGCCACGGTCTCGACGAAACGCGATTGCTCATCGTCAATTTCATCGCAGTGCACGTCCACCAGCCGATCGTATTTTTGCGCCAGCGCGAATGCCTTGTGCAGCGACTCCACGCCGTACTCGCGGGTGAACTCGAAATGCGGAATGGCGCCCACCACGTCGGCCCCCAGCCGCAGCGCTTCTTCCAGCAATGCTTCGCCGTTGGGATAGGAAAGGATCCCCTCCTGCGGGAAGGCGACGATCTGCAGCGTTACCCAGGGCGCCACCTCCTGCTTAACTTCCAGCATGGCGCGCAGCGCGGTCAGCGTAGGATCGGAAACGTCGACGTGGGTGCGCACATACTGCACGCCGTTGGCGATCTGCCACTTGAGCGTTTGCCAGGCGCGTTGCTTGACATCTTCATGGGTCAACAAGGCTTTGCGTTCTGCCCAGCGCTCGATCCCCTCAAACAGCGTGCCGGACTGGTTCCAGGCCGGCTGGCCGGCGGTTTGCGTGGTATCCAGATGAATATGCGGTTCGACGAACGCCGGCAACGCCAGCCCGCCCTGCGCATCCAGCACGTCGCTGCGCCACTCCTGCCCTTCCGGCTGCGGCACCAGATGCGCAATGCGCCCCTGCTCGATCGCCAGTTGCCACAATCCTTCATGCCCGCTTAAACGCAGGTTGTCGATAAACTTCAATGGACGTTTCGCCACCCTTCACCTCTGCCGTTGCGCTGGTTTTCTTCATCATACTGGCAGCGGATCGCGCTGACAAAGTCGCCGTTGCACGCCGGCCTGCGCGTCTACTCCCAGCGGGGTAGTTGGTGCGCGACCTGACTCGCTTCAGCTAAAGGTGAATAAAATCCGCAACTTATCAAAAAACGTGGAAAATCATTCATATACCACGTTGTGGGTAGATAAAGGCGCGATTGATTTGCATCAATAAATTGCCCCTCGGGAGGGATAAGGTAAGCCTAGGAAACCCGAATTTTGAGGCAATAATGAGCAGAGTCAAACTTGCCGTGATCGGCAATGGCATGGTCGGCCACCGGTTCATCGAAGATCTGTTGGATAAAGCAGACAAAGACCTATTCGACATCACCGTATTTTGCGAAGAGCCGCGCATCGCTTACGATCGCGTGCATCTCTCTTCCTATTTCTCGCACCATACCGCCGAAGAGCTGTCGCTGGTGCGCGAAGGCTTTTACGAAAAGCACGGCGTGAAGGTGCTGCTCGGCGAACGCGCCATCACCATCAATCGCGACGAGAAAGTCATCCACTCCAATACCGGACGCACCGTCTATTACGACAAGCTGATCATGGCCACCGGCTCCTATCCGTGGATCCCGCCGATTAAAGGCTCGGATAGCCAGGACTGCTTCGTTTACCGCACCATCGAAGACCTGAACGCCATTGAAGCCTGCGCGCGCCGCAGCAAACGCGGCGCGGTGGTCGGCGGCGGGCTGTTGGGGCTGGAAGCCGCCGGCGCGCTGAAAAGCCTGGGGGTGGAAACGCACGTGATCGAGTTCGCTCCGGTGCTGATGGCCGAACAGCTCGACCCGATGGGCGGTGACCAGCTGCGCCGCAAGATCGAGCGCATGGGCGTCAAGGTACACACCGGGAAAAACACCCAGGAGATCGTCAACGGCGGCGGCACGGCGCGCAAAACCCTGCATTTCGCCGACGGCAGCCTGCTGGAAGTGGATTTCATCGTTTTCTCCACCGGCATCCGCGCCCAGGACAAGCTGGCGCGTCAATGCGGACTGGAGATCGGCCGCCGCGGCGGCATCGCCATCAACGACTGCTGCCAGACATCGGATCCGGACGTGTACGCCATCGGTGAGTGCGCCGCCTGGCGCGATCGCACCTTCGGCCTGGTGGCGCCAGGTTACAAAATGGCGCAGGTGGCCGCCGATCACCTGCTGGGCCGCGAAAACGGCTTCCAGGGCGCCGACATGAGCGCCAAACTGAAACTGCTGGGCGTAGACGTCGGTGGCATCGGCGATGCCCACGGCCGCACCGAGGGCGCCCGCAGCTACGTTTATCTGGATGAGAGCAAAGAGGTCTACAAACGCATCGTGGTCAGCGCCGACAACAAAACCCTGCTCGGCGCAGTGTTGGTCGGCGATACCAGCGATTACGGCAACCTGCTGCAGCTGGCGCTGAACGGCATCGCGCTGCCGGAAAACCCGGACGGCCTGATCCTGCCGGCCCATGCGGGCAGCAAGCCGGCCATCGGCGTGGATTCGCTGCCGGAAAGCGCGCAGATTTGCTCCTGCTTCGACGTCAGCAAAGGCGACATCATCCGGGCAGTCAACCAAGGCTGCCACACCGTGGCGGCGCTGAAAGCCGAAACCAAGGCCGGCACCGGCTGCGGCGGCTGCATCCCGCTGCTCACCCAGGTGTTGAACGCCGAACTGAGCAAGCAAGGCATCGAGGTTAACCACCACCTGTGCGAACACTTCGCCTATTCACGTCAGGAGCTGTTCCACCTGATCCGCGTCGAAGGCATCAAGTCGTTCGAGGCGTTATTGGCCAAATACGGGAAAGGTTACGGCTGCGAAGTCTGCAAACCGACCGTCGGCTCGCTGCTGGCCTCGTGCTGGAACGAATACATCCTCAAACCACAGCACACGCCGCTGCAGGATACCAACGACAACTTCCTCGGCAATATCCAGAAAGACGGCACTTACTCGGTGATACCGCGCTCCGCCGGCGGCGAAATCACCCCGGACGGCCTGCTGGCCATCGGACAGATCGCCAAAGAGTACAACCTTTACACCAAAATGACCGGCTCGCAGCGCATCGGCATGTTCGGCGCGCAGAAAGACGACCTGCCGGCCATCTGGCGCAAGCTGCTCGCTGCCGGCTTTGAAACCGGGCACGCATACGCCAAGGCGCTGCGCATGGCGAAAACCTGCGTCGGCAGCACCTGGTGCCGCTATGGCGTCGGCGACAGCGTCGGTTTCGGCGTCACGCTGGAACATCGCTACAAAGGCATCCGCACCCCGCACAAAATGAAATTCGGCGTCTCGGGCTGTACCCGGGAATGCGCCGAAGCGCAGGGCAAAGACGTCGGCATCATCGCCACCGAAAACGGCTGGAACCTGTATGTTTGCGGCAACGGCGGCATGAAACCGCGCCACGCCGACCTGCTGGCCGCCGATCTCGATAGCGAGACCCTGGTGCGCTACCTCGACCGTTTCATGATGTTCTATATCCGCACCGCCGATAAGCTGCAGCGCACCTCGGTATGGCTGGAAAGCCTGGAAGGCGGCATCGATTACCTGCGCAAGGTGATCGTCGACGACAAGCTCGGCATCAACGAGCAATTGGAAGCGGATATCGCCCGCCTGCGCGAGGCGGTGATCTGCGAGTGGAAAGAAACCGTCGAGCACCCGGAAACGCAGCTGCGCTTCGCCCACTTCATCAACAGCCCGCTGCGCGATCCGAACGTGCAGGTGGTGGCCGAACGTGACCAACACCGCCCGGCGCGCCCTGACGAGCGCATTGCCGTCACCCTGATCGACACCGAGGAGAGCCAAGCATGAGCCAGTGGATTACCGTTTGCCCCATCGCCGACATCCTGCCCGGCACCGGCGTGTGCGCCCTGATCGGCGATCGGCAGGTGGCGGTGTTCCGCCCCTATGCCGACGAACAGGTGTTCGCCATCAGCAATATCGACCCGTTCGCCCAGGCCAGCGTGCTGTCGCGCGGGCTGATCGCCGAGCATCAGGGGGAGTTGTGGGTCGCCAGTCCGCTGAAGAAACAGCGTTTCCGCCTGTACGATGGCCACTGCCTGGAAGATGACAGCCGCTCCGTCGCCAGCTTCACCAGCCGGGTGGTCGACGGCATCGTGCAAGTCGCGGCATAACCTTTCGGGGGCGCATCCCGCCCCCACGCCGATAACCCCGAGGAATGCCGATGGACTACCTGCCGATTTTCTGCCAACTGCAACACAAAGCCTGCCTGCTGGTCGGCGGCGGCGAAATCGCCGAACGCAAGGCGCGCCTGCTGCTGGACGCCGACGCGGCGCTGACCGTCAACGCCCTGGCCTTCAGCCCGCAGTTCCACCAGTGGGCGGCAGAAGGCCTGTTGACGCTGGCCGAAGGCGAATTCAGCCCGGCCCTGCTGACGGAAAAATGGTTGGTGATCGCCGCCACTGACCGGCTGGAGATCAACGCGCGGGTGTACCAGTGCGCCAACCAGCAGCGGGTGTTCTGCAACGTGGTCGATGACCCGAAACGCGCCAGCTTTATCATGCCGTCGATCATCGATCGTTCGCCGATCATGGTGGCGGTGTCCTCCGGCGGCAAAGCGCCGGTGTTGGCGCGGTTGCTGCGCGAGAAGCTGGAAGCGCTGCTGCCGCAACACCTCGGCAAGCTGGCGCAGCTGGGCGGATCGCTGCGTCAACGGGTGAAACAGCGCTTCAGCAGCCTCGGCGCGCGCCGCCGCTTCTGGGAGCGGCTGTTCGCTCACGATCGGCTGGCGCAATCGCTGGCCAATGACGACGCGGCTCTGGCCGAACGCCAGCTCGAACAGCTGTTCAGCGAACGGCCGGAGGATCGTGGTGAAGTGGTGCTGGTGGGCGCCGGGCCGGGCGATGCCGGCTTGCTGACGCTGAAAGGGCTGCAACAGATCCAGCAGGCCGACGTGGTGGTTTACGACCGGCTGGTCTCCGAAGCGATCATGACGCTGGTGCGTCGCGACGCCGAGCGCATCTTCGTTGGCAAACGCGCCGGCCATCACTGCGTGCCGCAGGAGCAGATCAACCACATCCTGCTGCAGCAAGCGCGGCAAGGCAAACGCGTGGTGCGCCTGAAGGGCGGCGATCCCTTTATCTTCGGCCGCGGCGGCGAAGAGCTGGAAACGCTGGCGGACGCCGACGTGCCGTTCTCGGTGGTGCCGGGCATCACCGCCGCCTCCGGCTGCTCCGCCTACAGCGGCATCCCGCTCACCCACCGCGACCACGCGCAGAGCGTGCGTCTGGTGACCGGCCACGCCAAGGCCGACGGTGGATTGGACTGGGCGACGCTGGCCGCCGGGCAACAGACGCTGGTGTTCTATATGGGGCTGTCGCAGGCGGCGGAGATCCAGCGCCGGCTGATCGCGAACGGACTGCCGGCCGCCACGCCGGTGGCGCTGGTGGAAAACGGCACGTCCTGTCGCCAGCGGGTGATCGAAGGCGAGCTTGGCCAACTGGGCGCCTTGTCCCTGCAGGCCGCGAGCCCCAGCCTGATCATCGTCGGCAGCGTGGTCAGCCTGCGCAGCAAGCTTAATTGGTTCGCCAGCGAGGAATCGCCCGCCGGCCTGGCGCAAATGGCGTGATACCGACGTAAAAAAAGCGGCCCAAGGCCGCTTTTTTTATTTGCGCCGGCGTTACGCCTGCGGCGGTACGAAACCGACGGCCTGATACACCTTCGCCAGGGTTTCCTGCGCGCGTGCGCGGGCCTTGGCGGCGCCGTCGCGCATCACCTGCTGCAGGTAGGCTTCGTCGTTGCGGAAGCGGTGGTAACGCTCCTGCAGCTCAGCCAGCATGCCGGAGACGGCTTCCGCCACCGCGCCTTTCAGGTGGCCGTACATTTGGCCTTCGAACTCGGCTTCCAGCTGCGCGATGCTCTTGCCGGTGACGCCGGCGAGGATGTCCAACAGGTTGGAGACGCCCGCCTTGTTGACCACGTCGTAACGCACGACAGGCGGCTCTTCCGAGTCGGTCATTGCGCGTTTGATCTTTTTGGTCACCGCTTTCGGATCTTCCAGCAGGCCGATCACGTTGTTGCGGTTATCGTCCGACTTGGACATCTTCTTGGTCGGTTCCTGCAGCGACATCACGCGCGCGCCGGATTTAGGAATAAACGGCTCCGGCACTTTGAACACGTCGCCGTACAGCGCGTTGAAACGCTGGCCCACGTCGCGGCTCAGTTCCAGGTGTTGTTTCTGGTCTTCGCCCACCGGCACCTGATTGGTTTGATACAGCAGGATGTCCGCCGCCATCAGCACCGGATAGCTGAACAGCCCGGCGTTGATGTTCTCCGCGTAGCGTGCGGATTTGTCTTTGAACTGCGTCATGCGGCTCAGTTCGCCGAAATAGGTGTAGCAGTTCAGCACCCAGCTCAGCTGCGTGTGCTCAGGCACATGCGACTGCACGAAGATGGTGCTTTTTTCCGGATCGATGCCGCAGGCCAGATACAGCGCCAGCGTATCCAGCGTGGCTTTGCGCAGCTTTTCGGCGTCTTGGCGCACGGTGATGGCATGCAGATCGACGATGCAGTAGATGCAGTCGTAGTCGTCCTGCATCTGCACCCACTGACGCAGCGCACCCATGTAGTTGCCGATGGTCAGTTCGCCGGACGGCTGCGCGCCGCTAAATACGATGGGCTTACTCATGTTTAAATTTCCTGATTCTCTAAAGATGACAGCCCAAGAGCGGGCAACAAATCGGCGAAGCGCTCCAACACCCGATCGGGGTGGCTCAGGGCGATCGATTCGCCGTAGTTATAACCGTAGGTAAAACCGACGCTCGGGCAACCGGCGCCCTGGGCGGCTTGAATATCGTTGCGCGAATCGCCGACGAACAGCAGTTCATGCGCTCGCAACCCAAGCTTGCCGAGCACCAGATACAACGGCGCCGGGTGAGGTTTCTTTTCCGTCACGTCGTCGCCGCCGATCACCAGCGAAAAATACTCGCCAATGCCCAGCGATGCCAGCAGCGGCGCCACGAACGGCGTCGGCTTGTTGGTCACCAATGCCATCGGGTAACAGTGCGCGGCCAGGCGGGCCAGCGTCTCTTGCACCTGCGGGAAAAGGCGGCTGCCGCTGTCGACGGTCTGCGCGTAGAAATGATCGAAGCGCTCACGCAGCCGGCCGCACTGCTCCGGCGTATCTTCCGCTTCCGCCCAGCGCAGCGCGCGCTGCACCAGCACGTCGGCGCCGTTGCCGATCCAGGTGCCGACTCGCTCTTCACCCGCTTGCGGCAGCCCCCTCTCTTCCAGCGCCATATCGATGGCGGACGCGAGGCCCGGCGCGCTGTCGACCAGCGTGCCGTCAAGATCGAAGGCCAGTGCGCGGATCGCGCCGAAATCAGCCATGGGAAACCTTCGCCAGCTCGCTGCGCATTTCGTCGATCACCTTGCGGTAGTCCGGCTGGCCAAAGATGGCGGAACCGGCGACGAACATATCGGCGCCCGCGGCGGCGATTTCGGCGATGTTGTCCACCTTCACCCCGCCGTCGACTTCGAGACGGATATCGCGGCCGCTGTCGTCGATCAGCTTGCGCACCTGGCGCAGCTTGTCGAGCGTGCCGTGGATGAACGACTGGCCGCCGAAGCCCGGGTTGACCGACATCAGCAGGATCACGTCGATTTTATCCATCACGTAATCAAGATAGCTCAGCGGGGTCGCCGGGTTGAACACCAGGCCGGCCTTACAGCCGTGCTCTTTGATCAGCTGAATGGTGCGATCGACATGTTCGGAGGCTTCAGGGTGGAAAGAGATATAAGACGCGCCGGCCTTGGCGAAGTCAGGCACGATGCGGTCCACCGGCTTGACCATCAGATGCACGTCAATCGGCGCGGTAATGCCGTAGTTGCGCAGCGCTTCGCACACCATCGGACCGATGGTCAGATTGGGCACGTAGTGGTTGTCCATGACGTCGAAGTGCACCACGTCGCCGCCTGCGGCCAGCACGTTAGCGGTATCTTCACCTAACCGGGCAAAATCTGCCGACAGAATGGACGGGGCAATCAAAAACTTTTTCATCCGCTTCTCCAAACGTAGGGTCGAGTTGTTATGCGCCGGGGTGCCCCCGGCTTAGCGATACAGCGCCAAAAGCTCGTTCACTTTACTGCGGCCGAGAATATTGCGGCTGATCGTGCGGCGCGCTTTCACCACATACAGCGCAGCATGCTGGTACCAGTCGCGCGTCAGCTCGGTATCGTGATTGGAAATCAATACCGGCACCCGGCTCTCTACCGAGAGCTGATGCGCCAGATGCGCCAGGCTCTGCTGATCGGCGATGCTGAAGCTGTTGGTGTGGTAAGCGGTGAAATTCGCCGTCGCCGACAGCGGCGCATAAGGCGGATCGCAATACACCACGGCGCCGGCTGCAGCCTTCGCCATGGTATCGCGGTAATGCTCGCAGACAAAAGTGGCATTGCGCGATTTTTCAGCAAACCAGTAGAGCTCTTCTTCCGGGAAGTACGGTTTCTTGTACCGGCCAAACGGCACATTGAACTCGCCGCGCAGGTTATAGCGGCACAGGCCGTTATAGCAGTGACGGTTCAGGTAGAGGAACAGCAGCGCCCGGCGGTAAGGCTCGGTGCTAGTATTGAACTCTTCTCGCAGCAGGTAAAACTGATCCGAGTTATTGAATTCATCGGCGAAAAGCGTGCGGGCATCGCGCACGAAGTCATCCGTGCGCAGCTTAACGATGTTATACAGGTTGATAAGATCGCTATTGATGTCGGCGAGAATGTAGGCGTCGTAATCCGTATTCAGAAAGACGGATCCCGCACCCACGAAGGGCTCGATTAAGCAGTCTCCCGCCGGCAGATGGCGACGAATCTCATCTACCAGCGGGTATTTTCCACCAGCCCATTTTAAAAAAGCGCGGTTTTTCTTCATGCCGTCAATTAGCTACTTATACAATTCAGAGCGGCGGATTGTACTCTGTTTCAGACAGCACATCAGCGCACAAATTTAAATGATTTATTTTTTAAGATCTTGCTGCACTTGGTGTACAGGTCGGACCCACGGTTTTTTCGCCTGCACATCGGCCGGCAACGAAGCAATGGCGCGCTTCGCTTCAGCAGAAGACGCATAGTTGCCGCTCACCAGCACGTACCACGGCTTGCCGTCACGCTTGGTGGCGTACACCAGGTAATTCTGCAGCTTCTGCTGTTTGGCGTAGGCGTTCAGCGTATCGGAACGCGAAGCGCTGCTCAGTTGCAAGGTATAGTGGCTGCCCGGCGCAGACTGCACAGAACTGCCGCTGCTGGCGACCGCTCCCGCTTTCGCGGTGGAAGACGGCTTGGCCGGCGGCGTATACACCGTAGTCGGTGATTTATGCTGCGTTGCGGTCGGTTTGGCGGCGGCGGTTTTCGCCGGCGTTTTATGCTGTTGCGGGGCAGTGCCCTGCACAGGACGCGTCGCTTCGCGCGCTGCGGCGCCGCTCATCACCGTCGCCGGTGCGGTCGGCAACGTCGACGCTGCGCCGGTCATGCCCTGGGTCGCGGCATCCACCTGCCCCTGCTGCTGCGACAGCGCATCCGCCATGTTGCCCGGCAAATCGACGCGCTGCTGCGCACCGCCTTGCTGAGGCTGCGTTTGCGCTTCGGTCGGCGTGCCGGAGATCGGCGGAACGCTGACGTTCTGCGGTTGCTGCGGCTGAGTCGCGCTCACGCCGTTATTATCGTGGGTATCCGTCGTGCCGCCCGGCACGCCGTTATTGGCGGTGGTCAGCGACGAAGAACCGGACAGGTTTATATCGCGGGCCGCGCCGTTTTGCGCGCCGCTCTCCTGCGCCGCTTCATGTTTGGTCGGCGCCTTCAGGGCTGAACCGATGCCGATAATCAGCAGCAGCAGCACCAAAATGCCGATGCCAATCATCAAATGCTGGCGCGAAACGGCGAAGCGCGGCGCGGCGGCCGGCTTGCGCGAACGCGTAGGACGACGATCGCTGCTATCAGGTCTGAGATCGTCTTCCGGTTTAAACTCGTCCATCTGAAACCCTCCAACTAGAGGCAAAAGCCCACCACCGTAGACCTACCGTGGCACGGGCGGATTAACCCGATGATGGCAAAGCGACACCCGTCGTGCTCTGCTCACTGTATTAATATAGATGCTAATGGCGGCTAAGCCACTGTTACTTAGTCCGATTTAATTACGCTTCCGCTCAGGCGAGCAGGCGGCGATCGACGCCAGCACCAGCTCATGCCCTACGCCGCCGCGCACTTCCGCCGCACCGATCGCGGTCGGCAACACCAAACGCAGTTCCCCCGCCAGCACTTTCTTGTCGCGCAACATGTGCGGCAAGTAGGATTCCGGCGTCATTTCCTGCGGCCCGCAGACCGGCAAGCCGGCGCGCAACAGCAGCGCTTTGATGCGCTCGATGTCTTCAACGGAGAACTGGCCGAGACGGTGCGCGGTTTCCGCCGCCATCACCATGCCCGCAGCCACCGCCTCACCGTGCAGCCACACGCCGTAGCCCATCTCGGCTTCGATAGCATGGCCGTAAGTATGGCCCAGATTCAGCAGGGCGCGCAGACCGCTTTCGCGTTCGTCTGCGGCCACCACCTCGGCCTTCAGCTCGCAGCAGCGGCGAATGCAGTAGGCCAACGCCTGCATATCCAACGCCATCAGCGCATCGATGTTATGTTCCAACCAGACGAAAAACTCGCGATCGAGAATGATCCCGTATTTGATGACTTCGGCCAGGCCGGAAGAGAGTTCACGCGTCGGCAGCGTTTTCAGGCAATCCAGATCAACCACCACCGAAGCGGGTTGATAGAAAGCGCCGATCATGTTTTTGCCGAGCGGGTGGTTGACGGCGGTCTTGCCGCCCACGGAGGAGTCCACCTGCGACAGCAGCGTGGTGGGAACCTGAATGAAGCGCACGCCGCGTTGGTAGCACGCGGCGGCGAAGCCGGTCAGATCGCCGACAACGCCGCCACCGAGCGCGATCAGCGTGGTATCGCGCCCGTGCGGTTTTTCGAGCAGCGCCGAAAACACCTGCTCCAACACCGCCAGAGATTTGTACTGCTCACCATCGGGAAGAATCACCTGATCCACCACGACGCCGCTCTGCTCCAGCACCTGCCGGACACGCTCCAGATAGAGCGGCGCCAGGGTCTGGTTGGTGACCAACATCGCTTGTTCACCCGCCTTTAACGGCATAAAAGAAGCCGGATCGTCAAACAATCCGGCGGCGATGGTAATCGGGTAGCTGCGCTCCCCAAGCGTTACAGTAATTCTCTCCATGTCGCGCTTAGTTCTCTGTATGGTACGGCGGTGGTTGATCCCCGCAACGGCGGGGAACACAAATCAGTTTTCCGCATTAGCCGACGGCGAACGCGAAAATCGGCAATCAGTTGCTTTCCAGCATGTTGATGATCTGGTTGGCAACCACTTTAGCGCTCTGATCGTCGGTGCGAATGGTGACATCGGCAATCTCTTCATACAACGGATTGCGCTCTTTCGCCAAAGCTTCCAGCACTTCACGCGGCGGAGAATCAACCTGCAGCAGCGGGCGTTTTTTATCACGCTGGGTACGAGCCAACTGCTTTTCGATCGTGGTTTCGAGATAAACCACCACGCCGCGCGCGGACAGACGGTTGCGCGTTTCGCGCGACTTCACCGAACCGCCGCCGGTCGCCAACACAATCCCTTGTTTTTCCGTCAGTTCATTAATGACTTTTTCTTCACGATCGCGGAAACCTTCTTCCCCTTCCACGTCGAATACCCAGCCCACGTCAGCTCCGGTACGTCGCTCAATTTCTTGATCGGAGTCGAAGAACTCCATATTGAGTTGCTGAGCTAACTGACGGCCAATAGTGCTTTTGCCGGCACCCATAGGCCCAACCAGAAAGATATTGCGTTTCTCTGCCATGTTTTTCGGTATTACTAAGACAATTCGTTAATGTTAACCCGCCCCGCCAATCAAATCAGCGGCGGGACCTAAACTGAAACCTCATGAGCGATAGTGCGAGATCAGACGAAAAATTATCTCAACACTCTTGGTAGTTTGGCAACCGAATAAATCGCAATCCACGCCGCGGGAGGGAAACCATATGTTTTTAACGGCGTCTTGGCGCTAACAAAAAACCTCGGTGCTCAATTCGGTAACCCTTGTAAGCTAAATCGGCCGCAGCGTCAAACGCAGATCCCCCCAAGGGGATAAAAAAGTGTATCTGCTCATCAACTTTAGGCGATTTGCCACCCGGCCGACAGGCCGCCGCTTATCCCTTAATCAGGGTCGGCGTAATAAAGATCACCAGCTCGCGTTTTTTCTGTTGTGCGCCGCCCTGCCGGAACAAGCCCCCCAGCAGCGGCGCATCCCCCAGTCCCGGCACCTTGTCCGCCGTCTTGCCGCGATGCCGTTGAAAAATGCCGCCGAGCACCAGGGTTTCGCCGTTTTTCACCGTGATCTGCGTCTTAATCTCCTGTTTATCGATGGTCAACGCCTCTCCGGCCCCTCGGCTGATGGCACGCCCCGGCATATTTTGGCTGATCTGCAACGTCAGCGTGATGCGCCCGTCCGGCAACACCTTCGGCGTCACCTCCATGCCCAGCACCGCCTCTTTAAACTCGATGGCGGTCGCACCGCTGGCACCGCTGGACACTTCATAAGGGATCTCCGTCCCTTGCTTGATGCTGGCGGTTTGCAGATGCGCCGTCAGGAGACGCGGGCTGGCGATGATCTCCACCTGATTTTCCTGCTCCAGCGCCGTCAGCTCCAGGCTCAGCAAACGCCCACTGATGCGCGCCAGATGGAAGCCGGCGTTCACCGCGCTGCGCTCCAACGGCAGGTTAACGCCGATATTGCCCGGCCGTAGCGGCCGTGCCGGCCTGTCGTCGGGCGCCAATCCCCAACGCACGCCGAGCTCACGCAGGCTTTCGCTGTTGATGGTCACGATATGCGCCGCCAGTTGCACCTGTGCCAGCGGCGCATCCATTTCCGTTATCCGCTTTTTCAACTGCGCCACTATCGGCGCGGTGTCGCGCAGCAGCAGCGTATTGGTGCGTTTATCCGCCAACACGCTGCCACGCTCGCTCAGCAACGCGCCACGTTGGGCGTTGAGGCTTTCGGCAATTTCCGCCGCATCGCCGTTTTGCACGGTCAACGTCAGGCTGTGCAAGGGTTGCCGCTGCGCCAGCGCCTCTTGCTGCTGTCTTTTTTCCCGCGCATCCGGCTCCGGGGAGATCAGCATCACGTTACCCTCCCGCGTCATCGTCAGTTTGCCCATACGCAGGGTCAGCGCCAGCGCCTGCGGCCAGGGCACATCCTCCAGCCGCAGCGTCAGGTTGCCGCTCACGCCCGGCGCAGCGATCAGGTTCATCTGCCGATAATCCGCCAAGGCCTGCAGGATGACCGTGACCGGCGCATCCTGAAACTCCAATGAGATTATCTGTTTATGCTGAGCCTGCGCGGCGCCGAGCGCCAAACACCCTAGCGCCAAGCCCAGTCCAGCGCGTCCTTTCATGATTTGTCATCCTTGTCGTCGATCATCAGCGATATGTCGCCGCGGCTCGCCGGGCACTCCGGTTCGGCCGTCAGCGCCTTCAACGTCAGGCTGCGCGCCTGCACCTGCGTCACCTGCCAGCGCTCGGCAAGCACCCGTTGTTGCGGCCGCAGGCGCAACCATTGCCCCGCCGGCGTCACCACCCAGCCATAGCGCTGCGTCGGTTGCCCGATGACGCCTTTCAGGCGCCAGCCCGCCGGGGATGTCTCTGTCTGGGCGCAAGCAGGCATCGGAGGCGGCGCAAACGGGTCGCGCGGTTCGGCGCATAAGGCCCACGGCCATAGCAGCCACCACCAACGGCCGGATCTTTTACTCATCGGCCAGCTCCTCGGCGGCATCCTGTAAAACCAACCGCGCCGTCATGCCCTGCGGCGGCGTCTCCACGCTCAATTGTTCGAGACGCAAATCGGCGGGCAGCGCCTCCAGCAGCGCCAACAAACCGAGGTAGTCAATGCGCAAGCTCAGCGTCTGCCGCGGTGGTTTTTCCTGCCGCTGCCAGCGCAATAAGGCGCCCCCCGCCCGTTGCAGCCCGTTCGTCAGATCGCCGGCGGCGGCCGGAACGAGCGGCGTCGGCGGTATCAGGGCGACCGGCGCCTCGTCCAGTTGGCGCTGCGCCACGGCGATCTGTTGCAGCAGGCGCTGTTGCCGCTCTGTCGCGCTTTCCCGCTGACGCCATTCGTCTTGCAGCATCCAGCCCCCGCCCAACAACGCCAACGTGCCGATGCCCAGCCATTGCGCGGCCAGCAATCGCCGGCCCGACAGGCCCAGCAAGAAGCGCAGCCCGGATGGCAAACGATTATCCATCACGCCCCCATTGCGCCACCAGATGAAAGGCGTACAGGCCGTCGTCGCGTTGCGCCACCTCCGCCAAACGCAGCCGCGGTAACGCGGGCATCCCCGCCAGCCGCCGTTCGAACTGCGAAATGGCGGCAGGAGAACGGCTCAATCCACGCAGCCGCAGGCCGTTCGCCGCATCGCTGTCCAACGCCGTGAGCCACAGCGGTGGGGGGAGGCAGGAGGAGAGTTGCTGCAGCAGTTGCAAATAACGCCGGTTATGTTGGGCATTGCGCGCCTGCCGTTCAGCGAGGGCGCCGTATCGCGCCCGTTGCGCCCGCTCTTGCTGCTGCTGACGGACGAGCAGCGTCACTGCCGCCAGCTCTTCTTCCAACAGCGCCAGCCGCTCCTGACGCTGCGCCTGTTGATGACGCAGTTGGCCGGCGACGAGGCCCCCTGCCAGCAACAGCACCGTTATCTGCAACAGCAACACGCCCAGCCAGAAACAGCCGCGCCGCCGATCGCGACGTTGCCGCCAGGGCAAAAAGTTGACCTGGTACATCAGCGGTCCTCCTCGCGCAGCGCCAGACCGCCGGCCAACGCGAACGCTGAGGGATGCACGGGCAACGGCGGACGCAGCTGCGTGAAGGCGCTGAGCGGCGACCAGGAAAGGCAGCCGACGGGCAAGGCTCCTGCCAGCACGCTGCCGGCATAGACCGGTCGATCATCGTCCGCCGGCATCTGGGCTTGCAACGCCCGCAGCGCCTGTGCGTCATCGTCGCCCGGCGTCAGCCCGAACGCGAACGCGCCGTCGGCCGGCGCCACCCACAGCCATTCTCGCTCGAGACGATGCATCAGCCCCGCGGTGTGCGGCACGCCCGCCGCCGTCGCCATCATCCGCAGCGCGCAGGGCGTAATATCGACCGCTTGCGGATGCAGGCCCGCCTGGCGCAGACAGTGCAGCCACTGCTGCAGCTCCTGCCGCCGCGCGGCGGTCAACAGCAGCGCCGCCCCATCCGCCGGCGCAGCGCGATAGTCGAGCGCCAGCGTCTGGCCGTCGAGTGGGAACTGCTTCACGCCGTGGCCAACGATATAGTCGCTGCGTTCCGGCTCGCGCAGCCGCGCGTCCGGCTGCACCATGCACTGTTGCAACACCCGCTGCGCCGGCAGGGCAATGCGTAAGGAAATATGTCGCGGCAGTTGGACGCGCCATTGCCGCAGCGCCCGGATCAGGGCTTCGGAAGGTGCCAGGCAGCCGTCGCGTAAAACCGCCTGCGGCAGCGTCTGTTGCCACCAGTGACGCAGTTGCCAGCCGTTGCGGCGGCGTTGGACCGCCAGCGCCCGCACGCAGTCGATTTGTATATCCAGCCCCACCTGCCATGCTTGAGGGAACATGTTTCACAAGCCTCCATAACATCCGATGATAAAAGAACATATCCATGTCGCAGGCTTGCCTTTATACTACCGCGCGGTTGTTTATAAACTGCCCAAATGACTTAGAAATGGGAAATCTCAGGTGAAGTTCGTAAAGTATTTACTAATCCTTGCAGTATGTTGCATCGTGCTGGGAGCAGCCTCGATTTTCGGCTTGTACAAATATGTCGAGCCGCAGCTGCCCGACGTCGCAACGCTGAAAGACGTGCGGCTGCAGATACCGATGCAGGTTTACAGCGCCGATGGCGAACTGATCGCCCAGTACGGCGAGAAGCGCCGCATTCCGCTGAAGTTGGATCAAATTCCGCCGGTGATGGTGCACGCATTTATCGCCACCGAAGACAGCCGCTTCTATGATCACCACGGTGTCGATCCGGTCGGCATCTTCCGCGCGGCCTCCATCGCGTTGGTCTCCGGCCACGCATCCCAAGGGGCCAGCACCATTACCCAACAGCTGGCGCGTAACTTCTTCTTAAGCCCGGAACGCACCCTGATGCGTAAAATCAAGGAAGCCTTCCTGGCGGTACGCATCGAGCAGATGCTGACCAAAGATGAAATCCTTGAGCTGTATCTGAACAAGATCTACCTGGGTTACCGCGCTTACGGCGTGGGCGCCGCCGCGCAGGTCTATTTCGGCAAGGATGTCAGTCAGCTCACCCTGAGCGAGATGGCGACCATCGCCGGCCTGCCGAAAGCGCCGTCCACCTTCAACCCGCTCTATTCGCACGATCGCGCCGTTGCCCGCCGTAACGTAGTGCTGTCGCGCATGCTGGACGAACACTACATCACGCAGGCGCAGTACGATCAGGCGCGTTCTGAAGATCTGGTCGCCAACTACCATGCGCCGGAAATCAGCTTCTCCGCCCCGTATCTCTCCGAGATGGTGCGTCAGGAGATGATCAAGCGCTACGGTGAAAACGCCTATACCGACGGTTATAAGGTTTACACCACCGTGACCAAACGGCTGCAGCTGGCGGCGCAGGAATCGGTGCGCAATAACGTGTTGGCCTATGACATGCGCCACGGCTATCGCGGCCCGTCAAACGTGCTGTGGAAAGTCGGCGAAGCGGCCTGGGATCGCAAACAGATTGTCGACTCGCTGAAAAACCTGCCGAACTACGGCCCGCTGGCGCCGGCGGTCATCACCGCCGCCAACCCGCAGGAAGCGACGGCGATGCTGGCCGACGGCAGCAGCATTGCCCTGCCGATGGCCACCATGCGCTGGGCGCGGCCATACCGTTCAGACACTCAGCAAGGCCCAACGCCGAAACGCGTCACCGACGTGGTGCAGCCAGGCCAGCAGGTCTGGGTACGTAAAGTGAACGAGGCCTGGTGGCTGTCGCAGGTGCCGGACGTCAACTCGGCGCTGGTTTCCATCAACCCGAACGACGGCGCGGTGAAAGCGCTGGTCGGCGGCTTCGATTTCAACCAGAGCAAGTTCAACCGCGTCACCCAGGCCCTGCGTCAGGTGGGTTCGAACATCAAACCGTTCCTGTATACCGCCGCGATGGATAAAGGCCTGACGCTGGCCACCATCCTGAACGACTTGCCGATCACCCGTTGGGATGCCGGCGCCGGCACCGACTGGCGGCCGAAGAACTCGCCGCCGACCTACGATGGCCCGATTCGTCTGCGTCAAGGGCTGGGGCAGTCGAAGAACGTGGTGATGGTGCGCGCGATGCGTGCGATGGGCGTCGACTACGCGGCGGAATATCTGCAGCGCTTCGGCTTCCCGGCACAGAACATCGTGCATACCGAATCGCTGGCGCTGGGCTCCGCTTCCTTCACCCCGATGCAGCTGGTGCGCGGTTACGCGGTGCTGGCGAACGGCGGTTACCTGGTCGATCCGTACTTCATCACCAAAATTGAAGACGACAACGGCAATACGGTGTTCGAAGCCAAACCTAAAGTGGTTTGCAGCAGCTGCAACCTGCCGGTGATCTACGGTGATACTCACCGTTCGGCCGTGCTGTCCGATGACAACATCGAAAACGTCGCCACCTCGCAGGAAGGCAGCAACAGCACGGTGCCGATGCCGCAGCTGGAGCAGGTAACCCCGGCTCAGGTGCAGCAGGACGGCGACCAACAGTATGCGCCGCACGTGATCAGCACGCCGCTGGCCTTCCTGATCCACGACGCGCTGAACAGCAATATCTTCGGTGAACCGGGTTGGATGGGCACCGCCTGGCGCGCCGGGCGCGATCTGAAACGTCATGATATCGGCGGCAAAACCGGTACCACCAACAGTTCCAAAGACGCCTGGTTCTCCGGCTATGGCCCGGATACCGTGACGTCGGTGTGGATCGGCTTCGACGATCACCGCCGCGATCTGGGCCGTTCAACGGTGTCCGGCGCCATCCCGGATCAGATTTCCGGCGGCGAAGGCGGTGCCAAAAGCGCCCAGCCGGCGTGGGACGACTTCATGAAGATCGCGCTGGAAGGCATTCCGGAGCAGAAAGTCACGCCGCCGCCGGGCATCATCAGCGTCACCATCGACAAGAGCAGCGGCAAGCTCTCGGGCGGTGGCGGCGGCAGCCGTTCCGAGTACTTTATCGAAGGAACGCAGCCGACGGACTACCCATCGCGCGATACCGGCACCACGCTGACCGATCCGGGCGGCGAAAGCCACGAGCTGTTCTGATCGAAAAGGGCCAGAGAAATCTGGCCCTTTTTTTATGCGGCGCGAAGCGTCTCAGCGCGAACCGCGCAGAAACGCCTCGGAGAGGAACAGCGCGCTGACGTTGCGCGCCTCACGGAAATCCGGTTCCGCCAGCAGCGCCATCATGTTGGCGATCGGCCAGCGCACCTGCGGCAGGGGTTCCGGTTCGTCCCCTTCCAGGCTCTGCGGATAGAGATCGTGCGCCAGCACGATATTCATTTTGCTGGAAAAGTAGGATGGCGCCATCGTCAGCTTGCTGAGGAAATCAAAGCGTCTGGCGCCGAATCCCACCTCTTCCATCAGCTCGCGGTTGGCCGCCTCCAACACCCCCTCGCCGGGATCGATCAACCCTTTCGGGAAGCCCAGCTCATAGGATTCAGTGCCCACCGCATATTCGCGGATCAGCAGCAGGTCATCGCCAATCACCGGCACAATCATCACCGCTTCGCGATCCGAAGGCCGCATGCGCTCATACACCCGCCGCACACCGTTGCTGAATTCCAAATCGACCGACTCGACGTTGAACAAACGCGAACGCGCGACCGTTTCCACTTTCAGAATTTTAGGTTTTTGCAGGTGTTTATCCATGATTGCCTCAAAGAGGTTACCCAGGCGCGGACAGGGCAACCGAAAAAATGATTGGCGTAACGCACGGCTCGTTGGCGCTCAAACGCTGACCAAATTCGATCTTGATCACATTGTGCGTTAAGGGCAAGCTCGGCCGCAACGCGCATGAACAGTAATTTACTTTCTTTTAACAAGCGTCGCCAGCCGCAGGCGATTTTCTGCACTGATTCAGCAAACAGCGCGCATGAAAATAGGATAATGCCGATATCGACGGCAGGAGCCGGTTGCTAGTATCACGCAGGCAAGAATCAGTGATAAAATGACCTTGCTTCATGAAGGAATGAGATCCAAAGCGAAAATCTGTTTGTTCCCTCATTAGTTCTGGGTGCCTCCTGGCGGTTTACTCCGTATAATATTCAGCTTTTCATCAGGTTGGCGAAATTCACGGGTGTGAGATGGGGATTGCATGAGCACAATAGTGTTGATATTGGCCTTAGTGCTTGTCTGCCTGATTGCCGCCGGCCTGTACCTGTGGTTCAAGGCCCGCCACCCGACGGCGCTGGCGCGCACGCTGCCGTTTATCAAACCCGCCCACCGCAAGCTGACCGACGAAGAACGCGCGGCGGTCGAGTTCTACCTCAATCAACAAAACAAACTGAGCAACAAACTGTTGCCCGGCGGCGGCGCTACGCTGCCCGCAGCCAAACTGGCGCTCACTCCGCAAAGCGATAACGTTTATCCCGTGACGCACGCCATCACCCGTTACGGGCTGGCCAGCGACGATCCCAATAAATGGCGCTATTACCTCGACGCTGAAGAGGTGCACCTCCCCCCGTTTTGGGAACCCTATATCACCGCCGACAACCATGTGGAAGTGATCAAAACCCAGACGCTGCCGCTGGTGATTTCGCTCAACGGGCACTCGCTGAAAGATCATATCCACGACCGGCCGCAGCCGCCGGTGGTGAACGCCGCGCCGACCAAAAACGCCTCCATCCGCAAGGAAGAGAGCGAGCATGTCGAGCTGGTGAACATTCGCAAGGAAACGCCGGAAGAGCACGCGCTGAACCGGCCGAACGGCATCCGTGAAGCCGTCATCATCTCCGCCGCGCTGCTGCTGCTGTTCTTCAGCCTGATCAGCCCGGTGCTGGTGATCCCCTGGATGATTTTCGTGGCGGTGCTGATGATCGCCTGGGGAGGGTGGAACCTGTTCCGCCGCCCGGCGTCGCGCGAGTTGAAAGAGATCCACTGCCTGCGCGGCACGCCAAAGCGCTGGGGCCTGTTCGGCGAATCCGGCCAGGGGCAGATCAGCAATATTTCGCTCGGCATTATCGATCTGATCTATCCGCCGCACTGGCAACCGTACCTGACGCAGGATCTGGGCAAAACCACCGATGTGGACGTCTATCTCAACCGTCAGGTGGTGCGGCAGGGGCGCTTCCTGTCGCTGCATGACGAAGTGAAGAATTTCCCGTTGCAGCAGTGGGGCCGCAATGCGGTGCTGGTCGCCAGCTCGGCGCTGGTTCTGCTGCTGCTGCTGATCTATATCCCGCTCAACCTGCCGTTGACCCTCAGCATGGCCTGGCTGCAAGGCGCGCAAAAAGTGGAAGTGACCAGCGTACAGGCGCTGGAGGCCACGCCGCTGCGCATCGGCGACACGCTGAAAGTGCGCGGCAGCGGCATGTGCTATGTCCCGCCGCCGGCCAACGGCGGCGGCGCCGTCAATTTTGCGCCGTTCGACTGCTCCGGCATCTATTGGAACACCGCCGCCCCGCTGCCGCAGCCGGAATCGGAAGTCATAGACAAAGCGACAGCCCTGCTGGCGACGGTCAGCGGTCAGCTGCATCCGAGCGGCGCCGATCAGAAGGTCAACCCGCAGCTGGCCAGCGCCATCGAGAAATCCGGCATGATCCTGCTGGACGATTTCTCCGATATCGTGCTGAAAACGCAGGATCTGTGCCAGACGGAAAACGACTGCGTACGGCTGAAAAACGCGCTGGTTAACCTGGGCAACGCGAAAAACTGGAGCAGCCTGGTGAAACGCGCCAAATCCGGCGCGCTGCAAGGCGTCAACGTCCTGCTTCGTCCGGTCAGCGCCGAATCGCTGGAAAGCCTGACCAAAGTGGCCACCTCGTCGTTCATCTTCAATGAGACGCGACTGGCCGCCGCTGCGCTCAACAGCCCGCCGCCAGGCGGTTTCCTGATCCGCAGCGACGAAGGCCGCCAGTGGGTCAGTCACCCCCAGCCGCAGACGCCGCAAAGCGAATACAACGCGCTCGACCAGTGGAATGAGCTGCAGCGCCAGTCCAACCTGCTGCTGCATACCCCATTCCAGGCGCAGGGCGTGATCACCAGCCTCAGCGTTGACGCCAACGGCACTCGCCACGTGGCGTTGCACAGCGAACCGGATATGATCACCCTGTGGCGCTATCTCGGCACCAGCCTGTTGTTGCTGGCCGTAGTGGTCAGCCTGGGTTATAACGCCTGGCGGCTGGTGCAGCGTCGGCGCATCAATCAGCACCGCGTCGCCGATATCCAGCGTTACTACGACAGCTGCTTCAACCCGCAGCTCAATCCGATGTCGATGCGGCCGATGGCCTGAACCTGACGCCGGGGCTTCGGCCCTGTCATCCGCTTATGCTACGCTAACGCTATTATTCTCATCTGCGGACTGCCCGTCGGTCCGCCCGTGGAGTTTTTATGGTTCCCGAGTTTGATTGGCCGCAGATCGATACCGTGCTGCTGGACATGGACGGCACATTGCTGGATCTGGAGTTCGACAGCCACTTTTGGCTCAGCCTGGTGCCACAGGCGCTGAGCGAAAGGCGCGCTATTCCGTTCGACGAAGCCCGCCACATCATCGAGCGGGAATACCAGGCGGTGCAGCACACCATGAACTGGTATTGCTTCGATTACTGGAGCGAGCGGCTGGATCTGGACATTTACCGCATGACCAGCGAAGTGGGCAGCCGCGCCCGGCTGCGCGAAGACACCGAGCCTTTTTTACGGGCGCTGCGCGACGCCGGCCTGCAAACCATTTTGCTGACCAACGCCCATCCGCACAGCCTGGCGGTGAAAATCGAGCATACCGGCCTCGATCGGCACCTTGATTTATTGTTTTCCACCCACACATTTGGTTATCCGAAAGAAGATCAGCGTCTGTGGCAAGCGGTGCAACAGCACACCGGATTCGACCCGCAGCGCACGCTGTTTGTCGACGACGGCGAGCCGATCCTCGACGCGGCGCGCACTTTCGGCATTCGTTACTGCCTGGGCGTGCAAAACCCGGACTCCAGCTCGGCGGAGAAAAGCTTCCAGCGCCATCCGTCGATGCGCGACTACCGCCTGCTGATACCGGCGCTGGCCAAGGGGGAAGCATGAAGGAAAAAGCGACGCGCGACGACGCGGTCCGACTGGATAAGTGGCTGTGGGCCGCACGCTTCTACAAGACCCGCGCGCTGGCGCGCGAAATGATCGACGGCGGCAAGGTGCATTACAACGGCCAGCGCGGCAAGCCGAGCAAGATTGTCGAGCTCAACGCCGAGCTCAAACTGCGGCAGGGCAACGAAGAACGTACGGTGATCGTGCTGGCGCTGACCAGCCAACGCCGCGGCGCCAACGAGGCGCAGCAAATGTATCAGGAAACCGAAGCCAGCATCGCCAACCGCGAAAAAATGGCGCTGGCGCGCAAGATGAACGCGTTGACCATGCCGCATCCGGACCGACGTCCGGACAAAAAGGAGCGGCGCGACCTGATGAAATTTAAATTTGGTGAGCAGGAATAACCCCTCACCGCAATGAGAGAAGATTATGTCCAACCATGACCAATTGCACCGTTACCTGTTTGAAAACTACGCGGTGCGCGGCGAGCTGGTTACCGTCAGCGAAACCTATCAGCAGATCCTGAACAACCACGACTACCCGGCGCCGGTGCAAAAACTGCTGGGCGAGCTGCTGGTCGCCACCAGTCTGCTGACCGCAACCCTGAAGTTCGACGGCGACATCACCGTTCAGCTGCAAGGCGACGGCCCGCTGAAGCTGGCGGTGATCAACGGCAACAACCGCCAGGAGATGCGCGGCGTTGCGCGCACCCAGGCGCCTATCGCCGACGACAGCACCCTGCATCAGATGATCGGCAACGGCGTCATGGTCATCACCATTTCCCCGACGGAAGGCGAGCGCTATCAGGGCGTGGTCGGCCTGGAAGGGGAAACGCTGGCCGAATGCCTGGAAGCCTACTTCCGCCAGTCTGAACAGTTGCCGACCCGCCTGTTCATCCGCACCGGCGAAGCGGAAGGCAACGCCGCGGCGGCCGGCATGCTGCTGCAGGTGCTGCCGGCGCAGGACGGCAACCTCGATGATTTCGATCACCTGGTGCAACTGACCAACACGGTCAAAAGCGAAGAGCTGTTCGGCCTGCCGGCCAATGAGGTGCTGTACCGCCTGTATCATCAGGAAGAAGTCACCCTGTATGAACCACAGGACGTGCAATTCCGTTGTACCTGTTCACGTCAGCGTTGCGCCGACGCGCTGCTGACGCTGCCGGCCGACGAAGTGGCGGACATGCTGGAGCAGGACGGCAATATCGACATGCACTGCGACTACTGCGGCAGCCACTATGTCTTTGACCCGGTTGATGTTGCCGCGTTGTATGCGGGCAACGCCGGCGAAAGCGACCGGTTGCACTAAGTCATACCCTCTCGGCGGGCGCGCCCGGCACCCGCCAAGCCCCGCCGTTTGCACGTTTGCTTTTTTCCGTGTGCTATCTCTCAGATCGTAACGAAATACCGCCTAAAACGTTAAATATTTGATACCCATCGCGGTTACGCACCGTTAGATCCCTACAATTGCCGCCAGAAATTCTGTGACCAAGGAGTAGTAACATGCGCGTTAAAGGTATAACCCCTCAGGATCTGGCCGCTTACGGCATTCACGACGTCAGCGAAATCGTTCACAACCCGAGCTATGAACTGCTGTTTAAGGAAGAAACAGACCCATCTCTGGAAGGTTTTGAGCGTGGGGTAGTCACCAAGCTGGGTGCCGTCTCCGTCGATACCGGCATCTTCACCGGCCGTTCGCCGAAAGACAAATACATCGTCCGCGACGACATCACCCGCGATACCGTGTGGTGGGCCGATCAGGGCAAAGGCAAAAACGACAACAAACCTCTCAGCCCGGAAGTCTGGGCCGATCTGAAACACCTGGTCACCGAGCAACTGTCCGGCAAACGCCTGTTCGTGGTGGATACCTTCTGCGGCGCCAACGCCGACTCGCGCCTGAAAGTGCGTTTCATCACCGAGGTGGCCTGGCAGGCGCACTTCGTGAAAAACATGTTCATCCGCCCAAGCGACGAAGAGCTGGCTGACTTCGAACCGGACTTCGTGGTGATGAACGGCGCCAAATGCACCAACCCGAACTGGCAGCAGCAAGGCCTGAACTCGGAGAACTTCGTCGCCTTCAACCTGACCGAGCGCATGCAGCTGATCGGCGGCACCTGGTACGGCGGCGAAATGAAGAAAGGCATGTTCTCGATGATGAACTACCTGCTGCCGCTGAAAGGCATCGCCTCGATGCACTGCTCGGCCAACGTGGGCGAGAAAGGCGACGTGGCGGTATTCTTCGGCCTGTCCGGCACCGGCAAGACCACCCTCTCCACCGATCCTAAGCGTCAGCTGATCGGCGATGACGAGCACGGCTGGGACGACGACGGCGTGTTCAACTTCGAAGGCGGCTGCTACGCCAAGACCATCAAGCTGTCTGAAGAAGCCGAGCCGGACATCTACCACGCCATCAAACGCGATGCGCTGCTGGAAAACGTCACCGTGTTGGCCGACGGCAGCATCGACTTCAACGACGGTTCGAAAACCGAGAATACCCGCGTTTCTTACCCGATCTACCATATCCAGAACATCGTCAAGCCGGTGTCCAAGGCGGGTCACGCCACCAAGGTGATCTTCCTGACCGCCGACGCCTTCGGCGTGCTGCCGCCGGTATCGCGCCTGACCGCCAACCAGACTCAGTACCACTTCCTGTCCGGCTTCACCGCCAAACTGGCAGGCACCGAGCGCGGCGTGACCGAGCCGACGCCAACCTTCTCCGCCTGCTTCGGCGCCGCATTCCTGTCACTGCACCCGACGCAGTACGCGGAAGTACTGGTGAAACGCATGCAGGCCGCCGGCGCCCAGGCTTACCTGGTCAATACCGGCTGGAACGGCACCGGCAAACGCATCTCGATCAAAGATACGCGCGGCATCATCGACGCCATCCTGAGCGGTGAAATCGACAAGGCGGAAACCGTTACCCTGCCTATCTTCGATCTGGCGATGCCGACCGCGCTGCCGGGCGTGAACCCGGAGATCCTCGATCCGCGCAACACCTATGCCAGCCTCGAGCAGTGGCAGGAAAAAGCGCAGGATCTGGCCGAGCGCTTCATCACCAACTTCGACAAATACACCGACACGCCTGCGGGTGCCGCGCTGGTCAGCGCCGGCCCGAAGCTGTAATTCGGTAGCGTTACCTCTTCAGCTAAGGCGCGGATCCCGCGCCTTTTTTTATTTCA
Source organism: Serratia sp. X3 (assembly GCF_014982455.1). Lineage (NCBI taxonomy): Bacteria > Pseudomonadati > Pseudomonadota > Gammaproteobacteria > Enterobacterales > Yersiniaceae > Serratia > Serratia sp. X3. The sequence goes on along the minus strand of NZ_JADCNB010000008.1, from coordinate 133,611 downwards.
ATTGATTGCTTTTTAAGCAGCAGGACGAGAGAATAAGTCAATGCAATCATTGATAGCAAAGGAGGTTTCAATGGCTACTATCACCGTCAGAAATCTGGACGACGAAATCAAAGAGCTGCTGCGTATCTCAGCGGCGAAAAACGGCCATTCCATGGAAGAGGAAGCGCGCATGATCCTGAAACAGGCGCTGGTCAAAAAGCCGCCGCGCTATGGATTGGGTACCTGGATGCATCAGCACTTCGCCGAATTCGGCGGCGTTGAGCTGGAGATCCCACCGCGTGACGCCGTGCCGCCACGCATCGTCACCTTTGATGATGAAGATGACAACGCATGATCATTATCGACACCAACGTCATTTCAGAAACGCTGCGTCCCAGCCCGTACTACAACGTCATTAACTGGCTAAATGAAAAGGACAATGACGAGCTCTATCTCAGCGCCATTGTCCTCGCCGAACTGTTCAGCGGCGTGGCCTGCATGCCTGACGGCAAGCGCCAGCGGGATCTCAAGCTGAAATTGGCGGACGCCATTGAATTGAAGTTCGAGGGGCAGATATTGCCGTTTGATGGGCTGTGCGCGATGCAATACGCGGAATTGACGGCAAGGAATCGGCTGCTGGGTAAAGCGATGAGCGTGCCCGATACCCAAATCGCCGCCACCTGCCTGCATTACGGCGCCGCCTTGGCCACCCGCAATACCAAAGGCTTCCTCCACTGCGGCATCGAATTAATCGATCCGTGGCAGGCGCCGACCGGCCGCCGGTTGCATGAGGATGCGGCGGAATACTACGTGATGAGCAGAAAGTCCTGACGGGGCCGCAGCGGCGCGGCCCACATCAGAGGTCAGGCGGTTTCCCTGGCCGTTTGATGGCCGTTGGTCGACTCTTTTTTCTCCATCGGCAACGGAATATAAGCGCGGATCAATAGCCCGCCGCGCTCGCTGGTGCCGATATCCAGTTCGCCATCATGCGCGTCGATAATACGCTGCACGATCGCCAGCCCCAGGCCGGTGCCGCTGGTGCTGCGCGCGCTGTCACCGCGTACGAACGGCTGCAGCAGGTGCTTCAACTCGTCCGGCTTGATGCCCGGGCCGTCATCTTCCACCTGGAACCAGCCGCGCTGCAGCTCACGGCCGCTGCTGACTTTGATCCAGCCGTTGCCGTAACGCGCCGCGTTCACCACCATATTCACCGCCGCCCGTTTAATCGACAGCGGATGTACGTTCATCATCAGCTCGCCCGGCGACAGCGCGGTTTCAATCACCCGCTCATAGCCGCTCTCGGCCGCGACCACTTCGCCTAAAATGGCGTTCAGATCGCTGCTTTCGGTCGGCATTTCCTGCCCGGTGCGCAGATAATCGATGAACTGCTCGATGATGGCGTTGCACTCTTCGATGTCTTTATTGATCGACTCGGCCAGATAGCCATCTTCGGCGCTCATCATCTCCGTCGCCAGGCGGATCCGCGTCAACGGCGTACGCAGATCGTGGCTGACCCCGGCCATCAGCAACGTACGGTCATCCGCCAGCTGTTTGACGCCCGACGCCATCTGATTGAATGCGCGAGTCACCGACCGCACTTCGGAAGCGCCATACTCGCGCAGCGGCGGCGGAATAATGCCCTTGCCCACCTGTAGCGCCGCATGTTCCAGCTCCACCAGCGGGCGGTTTTGAATACGAATAAACAGCCAGGCGCCGCCGATCGCGAGCAGCATAATCGCCAGCGTATAGCGGAACAGCGGCGAGAAATCGCCCTGGTGGATTTCCGTCAGCGGCACGCGCACCCAGATATCGGGCTGCAGCCAGGTTTTCAGCCACACCACCGGGGAGTTCTTGTTCACCTCCACCCGCACATCGGTCGGCCCGCCGAGCTGCTGCGCCATCTGCTGGCTGAGGAACTGGTAGTGTTGCGCCCAGCGCAGGCCGCTCTCCTCCGCCGCCGAGTTGGTGTAGAGAGAGATGCCCAGTTCGCGGTAGATCTCACGGCGGAACGCCGGCGGCACCTCCAGCAGCGTGCCGTCCTCCAGCTGCAGCCGATCGGTCATCAGCATACGCACTTCGTAGGCCAATACCTTGTTGAACTGCTGCAGGCTGGGCAGGATGGCGAAGTTCAGCACCACCAGATAGGTCGTCACCAGGCTGACGAACAGCAAGGTGACGATCAACAACAGGGTTCGGGCAAACGAGCTACGCGGTGAAAAGCGCAATCGCCTCATGCCTTACTGCCGTCCGGGACGAAGACGTAGCCGAGCCCCCACACGGTCTGGATATAACGCGGATGCGCCGGATCTTCTTCAACCATACGGCGCAGACGAGAGATCTGCACGTCGATGGAGCGTTCCATGGCGCTGTATTCGCGGCCACGCGCCAGGTTCATCAACTTATCGCGCGACAGCGGTTCACGCGGGTGGCTGACCAGCGCCTTCAGTACCGCGAACTCGCCGCTGGTCAACGGCATCGGCTCGTCTTCGCGGAACATCTCGCGGGTGCCGAGGTTCAGTTTGAATTTGCCGAAAGCGATCACCGCTTCTTCCTGCGAAGGCGCGCCCGGCAGTTCGTTCGCCTGACGGCGCAGCACCGCGCGGATACGAGCCAACAGCTCACGCGGGTTGAACGGTTTAGGAATGTAGTCGTCGGCGCCGATTTCCAGGCCCACGATGCGATCGACCTCTTCGCCTTTCGCGGTGACCATAATGATCGGCATCGGGTTGCTCTGGCTGCGCAGGCGGCGGCAGATGGATAGGCCGTCTTCGCCCGGCAACATCAGATCGAGCACCATCAAATGGAAGGATTCACGAGTCAGCAAGCGATCCATTTGCTCAGCGTTGGCAACGCTGCGAACCTGGAAGCCCTGCTCGGTTAAATAACGTTCTAAAAGCGCGCGCAGGCGCATGTCATCATCGACAACCAGGATCTTATGATTCTCTTGCATGGTATTACTCCCAAAGGCTTTATTGCCTGACTCGAATATTGTTAGAAAACCTTGCCATTTGAGACAGCGTTTAATGGTATGTATTCTAGACGAAATTGTTACAAAGCTTATTCTTTTCCCCATTTATCAACAATTTTCAGTGAATGTCGACGGGGGTTCGTCAAAATTTCGCCCTTTATCGGCGCAATGTGGGGCGACGGCCCAATTTTGTGCAATTTCGCCACCGGGAAGCGCCCGGTGGCGTTCAGCTGTCGGGTCAGGAAGTTTGCAGGAAACGCGCCAGCTGCCTGCGCAGCTGCCGGTTCTCTTGCTGTAGCGCATCAACCCGATCGAGCAGCGTCAGCGCCATGGCGATCCCCGGCCAGTCCAGATCCAGCTCCGCCCGCAGCCTGCGTGCGCGCTGCAGATGGCTCAGCGCCGGATAATCAAACTCCCAGCGCGGCTGCGCCGGCTCCAGCGGCACGATAACGCCCAGGCCGACGATCTCGACCAGCTCGTCCTCTGAAATCTCCACCCTCTGACACAATTCCACCACGGTGAAAGTGATCTCTTTTTTCATCATCTGCTTTACTCCCATTCCGCGCGCGGGTTGAACGCCGCCTGTTCAGCCAGTTCCCGCCACAGGGCGCTGGCCTTCTCGTTCGGCTTCGGCGGCATCACCACCTTGAGAATAACGTACAGGTCACCGGGCTCTTTCTTGCCCGCCAACCCTTTGCCTTTGACCCGCAGCCGTTTGCCGCTCTGGCTGCCGGCCGGCACGGTCAGCGCGATTTTGCCGGTCAGCGTCGGCACCTCAATGCTGGCGCCGAGCGCCGCTTCCCACGGAGCGAGCGGCGCCACGATGCTCAGGTTGTGGCCGTCTATCTCAAACAGCGGGTGCGGCGCGAGGCGGATAACCAGATACAGGTCGCCGTTCTGGCCGCCGCCCACGCCGGCAACGCCCTGCCCCTTGAGGCGAATGCGCTCGCCGTCGCCCACGCCGGCCGGAATTTTCACGTTCAGCGTCTTGCTGGCTTCGCTTACCTGCCGCCCCAGTTCGTCGTACACCGGCAGCTTGTAGGAAATCTCGCGGCTTTGACCATGCAGCGTTTCCTCGAGGAACAGCGGCACCTCCATCTCCAGATCCTGGCCACGGAAGCCATGCCCGCCGTGCGAATGCGCAGAGGAACGGTGCCCGCCCGCCGCCCGCCCGCCGAACATGCTCTCGAAGAAGTCGGAGAAGTCTTGCGCGTCGGCACCGCCGCCGTGCCATGAGGCGCTCTGCTGATAGCCGCCGTGATCGCCGCGCGCCTGGCGGCCAAAGTTGGGATCGTTGCGATGCAGCCGGATCTGATCGTACTCGGCGCGGCGCTCGTCGTCCTTCAGTACCTCATAGGCTTCGGCCAGTTCCTTGAACTTGCTCTCGGCGTCGTCTTCAGTGCTCACGTCAGGGTGATATTTACGCGCCAGCCGGCGGTAGGCCGTTTTGATGGTTTTCAGATCGGCGTTGGGCTCAACGCCCATCGTGGCGTAGTAATCTTTAAATTCCATGCGGTAATACCTTCAATGTGTTGGGTTGTGCGCCAAAATTCCTTGTCTCTCTCGCCAGATATCCTCCTTTCGTCACATTCCTTTTCCGCTATCGCTAAGCATACTCCCGATTGTTAAAAGCTGCGCAAACTGAATAAAAACCGTGCGACAAGGCGCAGGCCCGCGCGCCATTTTTAAAGCCCTGCGCATTCACGTACACTGTGGCGGTGGCCCCATAAAGATAAATCACGATGAGAACTCAACTGATAACCCGTGAAGGGTATGACAAGCTCAAACAAGAGCTGGATTACCTCTGGCGCGAAGAACGCCCCGAGGTGACCAAGAAAGTGACCTGGGCCGCCAGCCTGGGCGACAGAAGCGAAAACGCCGACTACCAATACAACAAGAAGCGGCTGCGCGAGATCGATCGCCGCGTCCGCTATCTGACCAAATGCCTGGAGCAGTTGAAGATCGTCGATTACTCCCCGCAGCAGGAAGGCAAAGTGTTCTTCGGGGCCTGGGTGGAGGTAGAAAATGACGACGGCGAGATCAAACGTTTTCGCATCGTCGGCTACGACGAGATTTTCGGCCGCAAGGATTACATTTCCATCGATGCGCCGATGGCGCGCGCCCTGCTGAAAAAAGAGGTCGGGGACGTCGCCACCGTCAATACCCCGCTGGGCGAGGCGCAGTGGTACGTTAACGAGATAAACTACCCGAAGTAAGCTTTCAGCTTTTTCCGAACCGCCGCCAACGCCGCCGCCTGAGCTGTTCTCCACGCCGCGGCCGCGCGGCGGCGGCCCGCTCCGCTGGCATTTTCCGCGATCAATCCGTATAACTGTCCCCTGTTTATTCACCGTTCTCAATACAGATACCAGACCTATGAATGACCCACTGAGCCGCATTATTGCAACAGAACTGCAGGCCCGGCCGGAGCAAGTCGACTCCGCCATCCGTCTGCTGGATGAAGGTAATACCGTGCCCTTTATTGCACGCTATCGTAAGGAAGTCACCGGGGGCCTGGACGACACCCAACTGCGCCAGCTGGAAACCCGCCTGGGTTATCTGCGTGAACTGGAAGATCGTCGTCAGACCATCCTGAAGTCGATCGATGAACAGGGCAAACTGACCGAACAACTGGCGGGGGCGATCAACGCCACGCTGAGCAAGACCGAACTCGAAGACCTCTACCTGCCGTACAAACCCAAGCGCCGCACCCGTGGCCAGATCGCCATCGAAGCTGGTCTGGAACCGCTGGCTGACACGCTGTGGCAGGATCCGCAACAGCAGCCGGAACAGCTGGCTGAACGCTACGTCGACGCCGAGAAGGGCGTGGCGGACGTGAAAGCCGCCCTCGACGGCGCGCGCTATATCCTGATGGAGCGCTTCGCCGAAGACGCCGCGCTGCTGGCCAAGGTGCGCGACTACCTGTGGAAAAACGCCCATCTGGTCTCCAAAGTGGTCGAGGGCAAGGAAGACGAAGGTGCCAAGTTCCGCGACTACTTCGATCACCACGAACCGATTTCCCAGGTGCCTTCGCACCGCGCGCTGGCGATGTTCCGCGGCCGCAACGAAGGCGTGCTGCAGCTGGCGCTGAACGCCGATCCGCAGTTTGAGGAAGCGCCGCGCGAAAGCCAGGCGGAGCTGATCATCATCAATCACCTCAATCTGCGCCTGAACAACGCTCCGGCCGACGCCTGGCGCAAGGCGGTGGTCAACTGGACCTGGCGCATCAAGGTGTTGCTGCACCTGGAAACCGAGCTGATGGGCACGGTGCGCGAACGCGCGGAGGATGAAGCGATCAACGTCTTCGCCCGCAACATGCATGATCTGTTGATGGCCGCGCCGGCCGGCATGCGCGCCACCATGGGCCTCGATCCGGGCCTGCGCACCGGGGTGAAAGTCGCCGTGGTCGACGCGACCGGCAAACTGGTGGCCACCGACACCGTCTATCCGCACACCGGGCAAGCGGCCAAAGCCGCCGCCATCGTCGCGGCGCTGTGCATCAAACACAACGTGGAGCTGGTGGCGATCGGCAACGGCACCGCTTCGCGTGAAACCGAGCGTTTCTATCTCGACCTGCAAAAGCAGTTCAGCGACGTCCGGGCGCAGAAAGTGATCGTCAGCGAAGCGGGCGCGTCGGTGTATTCCGCGTCCGAACTGGCGGCGCAGGAGTTCCCGGATCTCGACGTGTCGCTGCGCGGCGCGGTGTCCATCGCCCGTCGTCTGCAGGATCCGCTGGCGGAGCTGGTGAAGATCGACCCGAAATCCATCGGCGTCGGCCAGTATCAGCACGACGTCAGCCAGAGCCAGCTGGCGAAAAAGCTGGACTCGGTGGTGGAAGACTGCGTGAACGCCGTCGGCGTCGATCTGAACACCGCTTCGGTGCCGTTGCTGACCCGCGTGGCCGGCCTGACGCGCATGATGGCGCAGAATATCGTCAACTGGCGCGACGAGAACGGCCGCTTCAGCAACCGTGAACAGTTGCTGAAAGTCAGCCGTTTGGGGCCGAAAGCGTTCGAACAGTGCGCCGGCTTCCTGCGCATCAACCACGGCGACAACCCGCTGGATGCCTCTACCGTCCACCCGGAAGCCTACCCGGTGGTGCAGCGCATTCTGGCCGCCACCGAGCAGGCGCTGCAGGATCTGATGGGCAACGCCTCGGCGGTGCGCAGCCTGAAAGCGGTCGATTTCACCGACGACAAGTTCGGCGTGCCGACGGTCACCGACATTCTGAAAGAGCTGGAGAAGCCGGGCCGCGACCCGCGTCCGGAGTTCAAAACCGCCACCTTTGCCGAAGGCGTGGAAACCCTCAACGATCTGCAGCCGGGCATGATCCTGGAAGGGTCGGTGACCAACGTCACCAACTTCGGCGCCTTCGTGGATATCGGCGTGCATCAGGACGGCCTGGTGCACATCTCCTCGCTGGCGGACAAGTTCGTCGAAGATCCGCACACCGTGGTGAAAGCCGGTGACATCGTCAAAGTGAAGGTGATGGAAGTCGATCTGCAACGCAAACGCATCGCGCTGAGCATGCGTCTGGATGAGCAACCGGGCGAAGGCTCGCCGCGCCGCGGCGGCAACGCGCCGGCACAGGCGCGCGACAACGCCAACCGTTCGGCGGGCGGCAACAAGGCCAAACCGCGCAATGCGGCGCCGGCCGGCAACAGCGCCATGGGCGACGCGCTGGCGGCGGCTTTCGGCAAGAAACGCTAAGTCAGACCAACAGGGCGGAGCCTGCTCCGCCCTTTCCAATGAAGAAAACTTGCGGCATTTTTGACCCGTCTCAATAAACCATCATCTTTTTATTTCCCGTTCTTGTGTGACCGTCCTCCCATTATTCAGCCAGCAAAAATCCCTTCTGCAGCCGTTTATTAACAACTCCGTTAACACGCATTTTTCATCTCGCGAATTGTGAGAGAAACACAAATGGTTACCGCTCGCATTACGGCGGAATAATGTTATTGAATTGCCTTTCACCAGAAATAAAAAAGGAAAAAACGCCATCGCCATTTGCAAACGAGAAAACCTGGCTACAAATACGTAACTGATTTAACTCGCCATTCTCATTTGCCGCTGCGTAAAAGCGGTGGTAAAACGGGGATTATCAAGGGGGCCAGCCAAAAAGCGGCCGCCGCCAAAATAATTGGTTACAATACCCTTACTTTTTGTATTGAACGCGATAATGATAATTACTATTATTTTCGCTCACTTTATTGCATGACCTTATGGATGAATACCGCCGACGGCGTGGCATTTTCGCCGGCAACGTCCAATTATCATCAGCCCGATGCTCATCGGCACCCGGAAGGTTAATGACATGCAGCTTCAACCTAAACGCACATATAAGATTGTCGGCTTTTCCAGCGAGATTGCGCCGGCCTACCGCCAGAAACTGTTATCGCTCGGCATGCTGCCCGGCTCTTCGTTCGACGTGGTGCGCGTCGCGCCGCTGGGCGATCCGATAGAAATTAAAACCCGCCGCGTCAGCCTGGTGCTGCGCAGGAAGGATTTGGCGCTGCTGCAGCTCGACGGCCAGCCCTGAGCCGGCGCGCCCTCCGTTTGCCGGTGCGCCTTTGCGCCGGCGCTGTTCTCCTTGAAGACGACACGCAGAACTATGAAAAAACTCACCATCGGCTTAATCGGCAACCCGAACTCCGGCAAAACCACGCTGTTCAACCAACTGACCGGCGCGCGCCAGCGGGTCGGCAACTGGGCGGGCGTGACGGTCGAACGCAAGGAAGGCCATTTCACCACCCCGCAGTCCGACGTGCGGCTGGTCGATTTGCCCGGCACCTACTCCCTGACCACCATTTCGGAGCAGACGTCGCTCGATGAGCAGATCGCCTGCCACTACATTTTGAGCGGCGACGCCGATCTGCTGATCAACGTGGTGGATGCCTCCAACCTGGAACGCAACCTCTACCTGACGCTGCAGCTGCTGGAGCTGGGCATTCCCTGCATCGTGGCGCTCAACATGCTCGACATCGCCAAAAGCCAGCATATCGATATCGACGTCGCCGCCCTGTCGGCGCGCCTCGGTTGCCCGGTAGTGCCGATGGTCTCCACCCGCGCCGACGGCATCGGCGTGCTGAAACAAATGATCGACAATCATCGCATCAACGAACAGCAGGCGCTGGTGAACTACCCGCCGCTGCTGCTGAAAGAGGTCGCCACGCTGAGCGACGCCATGCCGCAAACGCTGCCGGCGGCGCAGCGCCGCTGGCTGGCGCTGCAGATGCTGGAGGGCGACATCTACAGCCATCGTCTGGCCGGCCCCGCCGTGGCGCGGCTGCCAGCGGCCATTCAGGCGCTGCAACAGCAGCAGCAGGAGGACCCGGCGCTGGTGATCGCCGACGCGCGCTACCAGTCCATCGCCGCCCTGTGCGACGCGGTCAGCAACTCGCAGCAGGCGATGCCCAACCGCCTGACCGACATGCTGGATAAAGTGATCCTCAACCGCTGGCTGGGCGTACCGATCTTCCTGCTGGTGATGTACCTGATGTTCCTGCTGGCGATCAATATCGGCGGCGCGCTGCAGCCGATCTTCGATATCGGCTCGGCGGCGATCTTCATTCAGGGCATTCAGTGGCTCGGCTATACCCTGCACTTCCCCGACTGGCTGACCGTCTTCCTGGCGCAGGGCGTCGGCGGCGGCATCAACACCGTGCTGCCGCTGGTGCCGCAGATCGGCATGATGTACCTGTTCCTGTCGTTCCTGGAAGACTCCGGCTACATGGCGCGCGCGGCGTTCGTGATGGATCGCCTGATGCAGGCGCTCGGGCTGCCGGGCAAATCCTTCGTGCCGCTGATCGTCGGCTTCGGCTGCAACGTGCCGTCCATCATGGGTGCCCGTACGCTGGACGCCCAACGCGAACGCCTGATCACCATCATGATGGCGCCGTTCATGTCCTGCGGCGCCCGTCTGGCGATCTTCGCAGTGTTCGCCGCCGCGTTCTTCGGCCAGGACGGCGCCGGCGTGGTGTTCTCGCTGTATATGCTCGGCATCGCGGTGGCGATCCTGACCGGCCTGGTGCTGAAATACACCCTCATGCGCGGCGAAGCCTCGCCGTTCGTGATGGAGCTGCCGGTCTACCACGTGCCGCACCTGAAAAGCCTGCTGCTGCAAACCTGGCAGCGGCTGAAAGGCTTCGTGTTGCGCGCCGGCAAGGTGATCGTGGTCGCCAGCATGTTTATCGGCGGCCTGAACAGTTTCTCGTTCAGCGGCAAAACGGTCGACAACATCAACGACTCCGCGCTGGCTTCGGTCTCCAAGGTGCTGACGCCGCTGCTGCAGCCGATGGGCGTCCACAGCGATAACTGGCAGGCCACCGTCGGCCTGGTGACCGGCGCGATGGCGAAAGAAGTGGTGGTCGGCACGCTGAACACGCTGTACACCGCCGAGCATATTAACAAAGAGGCGTTCGACGCCGCCAACTTCAACCTGCTCGACGAGCTGGGCGGCGCGCTGCAGGAAACCTGGGACGGCCTGAAAAACACCTTCAGCCTGAGCGTGCTCTCCAACCCGATCGAAGCCAGCAAGGGCGACGGCGAGATGGGCGTCGGCTCGATGGGGGTAATGAGCAGCAAATTCGGCTCAGGCATCTCCGCCTACAGCTACCTGATCTTCGTGCTGCTGTATGTGCCTTGCGTCTCGGTGATGGGCGCCATCGCCCGTGAATCGAGCCGCGGCTGGATGACCTTCTCCATCCTGTGGGGACTGAACGTTGCCTATTCGCTGGCAACGCTGTTCTATCAGGCGGCCACCTTCAACCAACACCCGCAGTACAGCCTGACGGCGATCCTGGCGGTGGTGCTGGTAAACCTGCTGGTGCTGTTTGGCCTGCGCCGGGCGCGCAGCCGCGTCACGGTTCGCTTGGGCAACGCCACGCCGGCGGCCTGCTGTCAGGGCGCCAAAGGGAGCTGCCACTGATGGCCGGGCTGCTGCAGGTGCGCGATGCGTTGGCGCTGCGCGGCAGCGCCCAGGCGCAGCAGCTCAGCCAATCGCTGGCGACGCCGCTGCCGCTGGTGCAGGCGATGCTGGACCGTTTGACGGCGATGGGGAAAGTGGAACGCATCGAACAGGATGGCGGCGCCTGTCTGAGCGGCGGCTGCAAAAGCTGCCCGCAGGGCCAGGGGTGCAGCACGGTGTTCTACCGGCTGAAGGCCTAACGTTCAGGGGCGCCGCTGCGGGCGCCCCTGAACGTTCAAGGCTTATTGCTTGTCTTTGTAAACTTCGGCGATGGCGCTGAATTTACCGTGTTCGCGGCCTGCCAGGATCACGTAGTATTGACCGCCCTTTTCGTCCGCCAGTTTGGACAGCTCTTCCTTGGCATCCATCGGCGACGTGGTTTCCGCCGTGGTGGTGACGGTGCCGATCTTCTCGTATTTACCCGGATTCTTATCCAGATCTTCCTTGGTCAGCAGGGTTGCCGCCATGGAGCCGAAAGACACCGAACCCAGCACTGCCGCTGCAATAATCATCTTCAATGATTTCATGACACTAACCTCTCAATGGATAATTTATCTGTTATGAAAGCCGTCCTGGATCCATGCGTAGTACTGCAGGCTGCCGCGACATCCTCAGGCCTCGTTGCTTTCCCTGACGGGGCCTGTTTCCCAGAGACGAAACGCCAAAATGAAAATCGCCGCACGCGGTCTTTTCATTTTGCAGCCAACGCATTGACTCACTAAGTATTGAACAGCTTTGTCTTTTATCCACCCGGCAACGTTTTTTTTCGCGCTCTATTGTGCGTTTTCACGCTGCATTCAATGTGCTGCAATAAACGCTTCGATCATCGTCACAAATTCATCGGGATGAGAGATAAACGGCGCATGGGCGGCTTTGGCCACGATCTGTGACGTGGAGTTCGGCCAGGCGGCGTCGAGCAGCTCGGCGACCTTGCGCGGCACCAGCCCGTCCAGATAGCCATAGATCCGCAGCAGCGGCAGATCCAGCTCCGCCAGCGGCGCGCGCAGATCGGCAGTGCGCAGGATCTCCAGCCCACCGTTCAATACTTCGACGCTCGGCGTCGGCTGGTTGAGCACCACCGCTTTCAGCTGGCGCGCATCCTGACGCGCGCTCTCGGTGCCCAGCGTCTGCAGCGCCAGAAAACGCTCGACGGTGCGCTGGAAATCCAGGCTTAGCTGGTGCTGGAAACCGCTCAGCACATCCGGACGGATCCCCGGCCACGCATCGCGGGCGGCAAAGCACGGCGAGGAGGCCACGGTGATAAGCCCGCTGACCCGCTGCGGCTGCATCAGCGCCGCCTGGCTGGCCACCAGCCCGCCGAGCGACCAGCCGAGCCACCAGGCCTGCGGCGGGGCGGCCGCCAGCACGATTTCCGTCATCTGCGCCAGCGACAGGGCGCCGCCCCCCTGGCTGCGGCCGTACCCCGGCAGATCGACCAGGTGCAGGCGAAAATGCGGCGTCAGCCGCGCCTGAATGCAACTCCACACTTCGGCGTTCAACCCCCAGCCGTGCAGCAGCACAAGATCGCGTTCGCCTTCACCTATTGTTTGCCAGTACAGCGCTGTCATTGGTTATTGTCCTTTCATGCTTACCCGTCTCGGAGACGCTATGCTATCAATCCGCAGCCGCTGTTGGCTATGCCGACAGCCATTGAGCCTGATGCGTCATGGCCTCTGCAGCTGCTGCCTGCGTCACCTGCCGGCCAGACCGCCGTGTTGCCCGCGCTGCGGGCTGCCCGCCGGGGAGACGCGCACGCCCTGCGGCCGCTGCCTGCAACGGCCACCGCCCTGGCAACGGCTGGTGTTCGTCGGCGACTACGTGACGCCGCTCAGCCTGCTGGTAAAAAGGTTCAAGTTCCACCGCGCGCCCGAGCTGGCGCCGGCGCTGGCGCGCCTGATGCTGTTGCGCTGGCAGCAGGCGCGCGCAGAGCAGTATCTGAACAGACCCGACCTGATTTTGGCGGTACCCTTGCATGCAACACGCTGCTGGCGCCGTGGCTATAACCAGAGCGATCTGCTGGCCCGGCCGCTGGCGCGCTGGTTGGGTTGCGCCTACCGGCCCGCCGCCTTGCGCCGGGTGCGCAAAACCGCCCTGCAACAGCGGCTGAGCGCCTCTGCCCGCAGACGCAATCTGCAGCGCGCGTTCGTCTGTACCGTGCCGGTCGCCGGCCGGCATATCGCCCTGGTGGATGACGTGGTGACCACCGGCAGCACCGTCTCGGCGATCGCGGCGCTGCTGCGGCGGCAAGGCGCCGCCTCGGTGCAGATATGGTGCGTTTGCCGCACGTTGTAGTGCCACGGCAATGGGCGTATTATAACCGACTATAGAAGTCAACTATTGAGCTAATGCTATGATCCGTATAACAGATGCTGCACAGGAACACTTTGCCAAACTGCTGGCAAATCAAGAAGAAGGCACCCAAATCCGCGTATTCGTGATCAACCCGGGCACGCCGACGGCCGAATGCGGTGTCTCTTATTGCCCGCCGGACGCGGTAGAAGCGACGGATACCGAACTGAAGTTCGACAAACTGTCCGCCTATGTCGATGAACTGAGCGCGCCGTATCTGGAAGACGCCGAAATCGACTTCGTGACCGACCAGCTGGGTTCTCAGCTGACGCTGAAGGCGCCGAACGCCAAGATGCGCAAGGTCGATGACGACGCGCCGCTGATGGAACGCGTGGAATACGTGCTGCAGTCGCAGATCAACCCACAGCTGGCGGGCCACGGCGGCCGCGTAACGCTGATGGAGATCACCGACGACAACATGGCTATTCTGCAGTTCGGCGGCGGTTGCAACGGCTGTTCGATGGTCGACGTCACGCTGAAAGAAGGCATCGAGAAAGAGCTGCTGCAGAAGTTCCCGGAGCTGAAAGGCGTGCGTGATTTGACCGAGCACCAGCGCGGCGAGCACTCCTACTACTGATACCCTTCTTACTTGAAGTTGCAGCGTTGTTGGCCGCATGCGCGCACCCCAGTCACTTACTTAAGTAAGTTCCTGGGGATTTACGCACTTGCCGCCTAGCTGCAACGCCAATTAATTCGGGTATCCGTCATTTGGATGGGACTAAAGTTCTCGTCCTTTGACCTAATACAACGACACCTCATCGTCACCCCACCGACACCTTACGTCGGCGCTTGTCCAAATCCTTCAGCAGCCGGTTTATCCGCGGGTCGGCGAACATATCTTCCAGCGTTTGAGTCAGCTTGCGCCGCCAGTTAGGATACTGATCGCTGGTGCCGGGGATGTTGACCGGATCGGCCATGTCCAGCCAGTCTTCCGGCTGCAGGCCAAGCAAGGCGCTGGCGCTGTCGGCGACATAACGCTGCAGGCCGCGGTTGAGCAGCGGGCTCATGCCGAGCAGCGCCGCCTTCTTGCCCACCTTCTGCGGCACGCAGCCATAACGATGCAATCCATCCAGCAGCCCCTGCTTGGCGCGTTCCCGATCGGCGAACAGCGCCCGCAGGATTTCCGCATCCGGGTAGAGACCCAGCCGGTTGCCGAGCGTCAGATCGTCGCTTTGCCAGTAGCCGCGCAGCGTCGGCAGATCGTGAGTGGTGATGGTCGCCATCGCCTGCACCGGATAGGCCTGCGGCGCGCGGAAATGGTGTTCGCCGTCGCTTTCGAAATAGAGCACTTTGTAGGAATAGACGCCGCTGTCGCGCAGCTTGCCGACGATTTCCACCGGCACCGTACCGAGATCCTCGCCGATCACCATGCAGCGATGGCGCTGGCTTTCCAGCGCCAGCACCGCCAGCAGATCGTCCACCGGGTATTTGACGTAGGCGCCGCGATCGGCTGTTTCACCATACGGGATCCACCACAGCCGCAGCAGCGCCATGACGTGATCGATACGCAGCGCGCCACAGCTGGTCATGTTGGCGCGCAAAAGATCGATGAACGGCTGATACCCGCGCGCCGCCATCACGTGCGGATCCATCGGCGGCAGGCCCCAGTTTTGCCCCAGCGGGCCCAGAATATCCGGCGGTGCCCCGACCGACGCTTTCAGGCAGTACAGCTCGCGGTCACACCAGGTTTCCGCCCCGCCTTCCGCCACCCCGACCGCCAGATCGCGATACAGGCCGATCGGCATCTGCTGCTGCCTGCTCTGGTCAAAACACTGCGCGAACTGGGTGGCCGCCAGCCACTGCAGCCACAGGTAAAAACGAACCGTTTCCTGGTGTTCAGCGCAGAACTGCCGCACCGCTTCGCTATCCCCCTGCCGATAACGTTCGGGCCAGGCCGGCCAGCCCCACTGGCTGATGTCATCCGCCGCCAAATGGGCATGCAGCGCGTCGAAGGCCGCCTGCCGGTACAGGCTGTCGCCGCCGTCCGTCACGAATTGCTCGAACGCCTGACGCTGCGCGTCGTTTGGCTTGCGCGCCTGAAATACCGGAAACGCCAGCTTCAGCGCCGCCAGTTTCAGCTGCATCACGGCGGTGTAATCCACCCACTCCGCAGCGCGCGCCTTGGCCAGCTGTTTCTGCGTCGCCGGCTTCTGCCACCAGCGCTGCGCCGCGTCGCTGCGCTGGAAATCCTCCACCGCGTTGACGTCGATATACGCCAGGTTCAGCCAGCGGCGCGACGAGGGGCTGTAAGGGCTGGCGCTCTCCGGGTTGGCGGGGTACAGCGCATGGATCGGGTTGAGGCCGACGAAAGCGCCACCGCGTTTCCCCACCTCTTCCACCATCAGGCGCAGATCGCCGAAATCGCCGATGCCCCAGTTGCGATCGGAGCGCAGCGTGTACAGCTGAACGCAGGCGCCCCACAGCTTTTTGCCGGTCAACAAGGCGTCCGGCTCGAAGCAGCGCCTCGGCGCGACGATCACTCGGCATGACCACTGCCGTGCGCCCTGGCTCAACGTCAATTGGTGGTAACCCGCCGGCAGCTCACCGGGCAGCGTCAGGGTCTTGCGCGCGCCGACGCGCCCCTGCAGGCATTCGCCGTCTTCACGCTGCAGCGCCCACAGGTATTCGCCTTCGCCCGTCGGCGTCAGCGCCAACGGCGCGCCCTGATAGAACACCTTGACCGCCGGTAACGGCGGCGGCGCGGTATCCTGCACCGCATCATCGGGCCACTTCATGGCCGCCAGCAGCTTGCGCTTGGTCTGCGGCTCAATCGCCTGCCGTTTGCCGTGAGCATTGATGAAATCGGCAGCGATCCCCGCCTGCGCTGCCGCCTGATCGATACGCTTGCGATCCATTCGCTCTCCTTAACGTTTGGCTTGCCAGATGCGCTGCTGGTAATCGCGGATCGAGCGATCCGAGCTGAACATGCCGACGCGCGCGGTGTTAAGGATAGTCCGCCGCGTCCACTCGTCCCGATCGCGATACAGCTCATCGACCCGGCGCTGCGCCTGGCAGTACGAGGCAAAGTCCGCCAGCACCAGATAGGGATCGCCGCCTTCCAGCAGGCTGTGCAGCATCATGTCGAATGCGTGCTTGTCGCCGTGGCTGAAAGCGCCGCTCGCCAGCTCGTCCAAAATCGCCTTCAGGTGCTTGTCCTTCTTGCGGTAGCTGAGCGGATCGTAGCCCTTCGCCACTATCGCCTTCACCTGCTCCACGGTATTGCCGAAGATAAAGATGTTGTCTTCGCCCACCTGCTCGGCGATTTCGACGTTGGCGCCGTCCAGCGTGCCGACCGTCAGCGCGCCGTTCAGCGCCAGTTTCATGTTGCCGGTGCCGGAGGCCTCTTTACCGGCGGTGGAGATCTGCTCGGAGATATCCGCCGCCGGGATCATCAGTTCGGCCACCGACACGCGGTAGTCCGGGATAAACGCCACTTTCAGGCGATCCTTCACCAGCGGATCGTTGTTGATCTTCTCGGCCGCCTGATTGATGGCGTAGATGATGTTCTTCGCCAGGTAGTAGCCCGGCGCCGCCTTGGCGCCGAACAGGAACACGCGCGGCACGATGTCCAGATTCGGGTTGTCGCGCAGCTGGCGATACAGCGACAGGATGTGCAGCAGATTCAGGTGCTGGCGTTTGTACTCGTGCAAGCGTTTGATCTGCACGTCGAAGATTGCGTCCGGATCGAGCTTCAGCCCCATCACGCCGTGCACGTACTGAGCCAGCGCCACCTTGTTGTCGCGTTTGATCTGCTGATAACGCTGGCGGAACGCCGCGTCGTCGGCGAATTTCTCCAGCCCGCGCAGCGCGTCAAGATCGCCCGCCCACTCCACCTTCAGCGTCTCGTCGATCAAGCCTGACAGCGCCGGGTTGCACTGTTTCAGCCAACGCCGCGGCGTGATGCCGTTGGTGACGTTATGGAATTTGTTCGGCCACAGCTGGTGATATTCCGGGAACAGATCCTTCACCACCAGATCCGAATGCAGCTGCGCCACGCCGTTGACCGCAAAGCCGCTGACCACGCACAGGTTGGCCATGCGCACCTGCTTGTCATGCTGCACCGCCAGCTTGGCCCACATCGCCTCGTCGCCCGGCCAGTGCTTATCCACCAATTTTTTAAACCTGGCGTTGATCTGTTTGATGATGGAGAAATGGCGCGGCAGCAAGCTGCGCACCAATTTTTCATCCCAGCGCTCCAGCGCTTCCGGCATCAGAGTGTGGTTGGTGTAGGCGAAGGTGTTGCTGGTGATCGCCCAGGCCGCCTCCCACTCCAGCTGGTGCTCGTCCAGCAGAATGCGCAGCATTTCCGGAATGGCGATGGTCGGGTGGGTGTCGTTCAGCTGGATCACTTCATACTTCGGCAGTTCTTCAATCTTGCGGCCGGCCTGATGGTGCTTGCGCAAAATGTCCGCCACCGAGCAGGCGCACTGGAAATACTGCTGCATCAAGCGCAGGCGCTTGCCGGCCTGATGGTTGTCGTTCGGGTAGAGCACCTTGGTCAGCTTGTCGGCTTCTACGCCCTGCTTCTCAGCCTGCAGGAATTTGCCGTCGTTGAAATCGCTCAGGTTGAACGGATGCTGATGGGTCGCCTGCCACAGACGCAGCGGCTGCGCCACGCCGTTGCGATACCCCAGCACCGGCAGGTCCCAGGCTTCGCCGCGCAGGGTGAAGGCCGGGCGCCACAATTCGCGGCCGTCGGCCTGCTTCTCCAGCTTGCCGCCGATGCCCACGTCCACCGCTAATGCGGCGTTGTGGCGGAACCACGGATAGCTCTCGCGTTGCCAGTTATCCGGCGCCTCTTGCTGTTGCCCACCCTGGAACGACTGGCGGAACAGCCCGTACTGGTAGTTCAGCCCATAGCCGGTGGCCGGTTGTTCCACCGTCGCCATCGAGTCGAGGAAACAGGCCGCCAAACGCCCCAGCCCGCCGTTGCCCAACGCCGGATCGGTTTCCTGCTCCAGCAGATCCGCCAGCTTGACGTTCTGCTCGGCCAGCGCCTGCTCGACGGTGTCGTACCAGCCCAGGTTGATCAGGTTGTTCGCCGTCAACCGGCCGATCAGAAACTCCATCGAGATGTAGTTCACGTGACGCAGCGGTTTGGCGCTTTTGCGCGGCGCCGGCTGTGCGGCCAGTTGCTCGGCCAGCGCCGCACTGACGGCTTCCCACCATTGATGTTGCGTCATTTGCTGCGCGGAACTGAGGCCGAACCGTTGCCACTGACGGGCGAGCGCCGCCAGAAAAGCATCCTTCTTGAGCGTAGGCTGTGACATAAGGAAAACTCTCTATCCAGTAAGTGGGTCAAATTGCCGCTATCGTGCCGGTGAGAAAGCCTGACGGCATCATCCCGCCTGGGGATTAGCTGGGGAGGAGGATTGGGGCGTAGCTGGAATTGTGATCTCAGGCACTTTTTGACTCCCTTGCAACGATGCAAAAAAGCCCGCCAACGCGTGCGGCGAGCACTGAGAACGTTAACCATGACGTTAGCACAAGTATTCGCGCTGCTGAAGTTTTGTCCATGGCCGGAAATGCGATCCACAACCGTATCGCCGTACTCCGACGCCAAACGTAAAAAAGTGTGATCGATAGCAACTTAACTCCAAGCCGATGCGGAAGCTTGTTGCAATACGTTTAGGGTTGGCAGAAGTTAGGGGGAGCTATTAATTACGAACCATAAAATAATTAGCGCCACTCCAATCCCGGCGGGAACCGCGATTTATATCCTGGAATACTATGCTGATCCCATCAAAACTGAGCCGCCCGGTACGGCTGCAAAATACCGTGATCCGCGATCGCCTGCTGGCCAAACTGGCCAGCGCGGGCAACTATCGTCTGACACTGGTCAATTGCCCGGCGGGATACGGGAAAACCACGCTGATCGCCCAATGGGCGGCCGGCAAGGCCGATCTGGGCTGGTATTCCCTGGATGAGAGCGACAACCAGCCGGAGCGTTTCGCCAGCTACCTGATCGCGGCGCTGCAGCAGGCCAGCGGCGGCCGCTGCGTCAAGAGCGAGGCGCTGAGCCAGAAGCACCAGTACGCCAGCCTGTCTGCGCTGTTCGCCCAGCTGTTTATCGAGCTGGCCGACTGGCATCAACCGCTGTACCTGGTGATCGACGACTATCACCTGATCACCAACGACGCCATTCACGAAGCCATGCGCTTTTTCCTGCGCCATCAGCCGGAAAACCTGACGCTGATCCTGCTCTCGCGCACCCTGCCGCCGCTCGGCATCGCCAACCTGCGGGTGCGCGATCAGCTGCTGGAAATGGGCACGCAGCAGCTGGCGTTCACCCATCAGGAAGCCAAACAGTTCTTCGATTGCCGCCTGGCGGCGCCGATGGAACAGCAGGACAGCAGCCGCCTGTGCGACGAAGTCGAAGGCTGGGCCACCGCGCTGCAGCTGATCGCGCTGTCGGCCCGCCAATCCGCCTCCTCGGCCCAACTGTCGGCCAAGCGGCTGGCGGGGCTGAACGCCAGCCATCTGTCCGACTATCTGGTGGACGAAGTGCTGGATCACGTCGATGCCGATGCGCGCGCCTTCCTGCTGCGCTGTTCGGTGCTGCGCTCAATGAACGATGCGCTGATCGTGCGGCTGACCGGCGAAGACAACGGCCAGCAGCGGCTGGAGGAGCTGGAGCGCCAGGGGCTGTTTATCCACCGCATGGACGACACCGGCGAATGGTTCAACTTCCACCCGCTGTTCGCCTCTTTCCTGCGCCAGCGTTGCCAGTGGGAACTGGCGCTGGAGCTGCCGGGGTTGCACCGCGCCGCCGCCGAAGGCTGGCTGGCGCTGGGGTATCCGGCGGAGGCCATTCACCACGCGCTGGCGGCCAGCGACGTCAGCATGCTGCGCGATATCCTGCTGCAACACGCCTGGTCGCTGTTCCACCACAGCGAACTGGCCTTGCTGGAGGAGTGCCTCAACGCGCTGCCGTATGAGCGCCTGATCCAAAACCCCAAGCTGGCGCTGCTGCAGGCCTGGCTGGCGCAGAGCCAGCACCGCTACAGCGAAGTCAACACTCTGCTGGAGCGCGCCGAGCGCACCATGCGCGAACAGAAAATCGAGATAGACCAAACGCTGCACGCCGAGTTCGACGCCTTGCGCGCCCAGGTGGCGATCAACGCCGGCAAACCGGAAGAAGCCGAGCGGCTGGCGACCGAAGCGTTGAAATTCCTGCCGCTGTCCAGCTACTACAGCCGCATCGTCGCCACCTCGGTGACCGGCGAAGTGCACCACTGCAAGGGCGAACTGGCGCGCGCGCTGCCGATGATGCAGCAGACCGAGCAGATGGCGCGTCGTCATCAGGCGAACCATTACGCGCTCTGGGCGCTGCTGCAGCAAAGCGAAATCCTTATCGCCCAAGGCTTCCTGCAGGCCGCTTACGAAACCCAGGATAAGGCGTTCGAACTGATCCGCGAGCAGCACCTGGAACAGCTGCCGATGCACGAATTCCTGTTGCGCATCCGCGCCCAGATCCTGTGGTCATGGTCGCGCTTGGACGAAGCGGAAGACGCGGCGCGAGCCGGGCTGAAAATTCTGGCCAACTACCAACCGCAGCAGCAACTGCAGTGCATCGCCATGTTGGCCAAATGCTCGCTGGCGCGCGGCGATCTGGACAATGCCAATACCCATCTGCAGCGCTGCGAAACCCTGCTGCACGGCGCCCACTATCATCGCGACTGGCTGACCAACACCGACAAGTCGCGGGTGATCCACTGGCAGATGACCGGCGACACCGCCGCCGCCGCCCAGTGGCTGCGCCACACCGAAAAGCCCGGCATGGCGGACAACCACTTCACGCAGGGGCAATGGCGCAACATCGCGCGAGTGCAGATCCTGCTCGGCCAGTATGAAGAGGCCGGCGTGGTGCTGGATGAACTGAACGAAAATGCCCGCCGCCTGCGGCTGGTGAGCGATCTCAACCGTAATCTGCTGCTCAGCAACCAGCTCTACTGGCTGCAAGAGCGCAAGGGCGAAGCGCAGCAGGCGCTGATCGAAGCGCTGTCGCTGGCCAACCGCACCGGCTTTATCAGCCACTTCGTCATCGAAGGCGAAGCGATGGCGCAGCAGCTGCGCCAGCTGATCCAGCTCAACACGCTGCCGGAGCTGGAACAGCATCGCGCCCAGCGCATCCTGCGCGACATCAACCAGCATCATCGGCACAAGTTCGCGCATTTCGACGAGAACTTCGTCGATAAGCTGCTGACCCATCCGCAGGTGCCGGAACTGATCCG
The DNA here is from genome assembly GCF_014982455.1 of Serratia sp. X3. Taxonomy (NCBI): domain Bacteria; kingdom Pseudomonadati; phylum Pseudomonadota; class Gammaproteobacteria; order Enterobacterales; family Yersiniaceae; genus Serratia; species Serratia sp. X3. Next base: position 112,118 of record NZ_JADCNB010000008.1, on the reverse strand, counting down.
CACCAGTCCGTTGACCCAACGCGAATGGCAGGTACTGGGGCTGATCTATTCCGGTTACAGCAACGACCAGATCGCCGGTGAGTTGGATGTAGCGGCCACCACCATCAAGACCCATATCCGCAATCTGTACCAGAAGCTGGGCGTGGCCCATCGCCAGGAAGCGGTGCAGCAAGCGCAGCAGCTGCTGAAGATGATGGGGTACGGCGCCTGATAGTCAGCGCTGGCCGTAATAAGCGCCGGCGCCATGTTTGCGGCTGAAATGTTTCGCCGACAGGTGTTCATCGATCCGGCGCAGGCCAGGGTTAATGCCCCGGCTGATCCACGCCATCTTAGCCACCTCCTCGAGCACCACCGCGTTATGCACCGCCTCATCCGGCGAGCAGCCCCAACTAAACGGGCCATGCTGATACGCCAGAATACCGGGAATGTGCAACGGCTCGCGCCCGCACAGGGTTTCGATAATCACCCGACCGGTGTTCAATTCATATTCCCGCGCCACCTCTTCCGCCGTCAGCGCGCGGGTGCAAGGAATGTCGCCGGAAAAATAGTCGGCATGGGTGGTGCCGAACGCCGGTATCGCCTCACCCGCCTGGGCCCAGGCGGTGGCGTGAGTGGAATGCGTATGCACGACGCCGCCGAGTTGTGGGAATGCCCGGTACAGCGCCAGATGCGTCGGCGTATCGGATGAAGGCCGCAGTTGTCCCTCAACAACCTCCCCTCGCGCATTCACCACCACCATATCTTCCGCCCGCATCGTTTCATAAGGCACGCCGCTGGGTTTTATCACCATCAGATCGCTGGCCCGATCGATGCCGCTGACATTCCCCCAGGTATAGGTCACCAGCCCGTGCTCAGGCAGCGCCATATTGGCTTTGTAGACCTGCCATTTCAGTTGTTCCAGCATGTTAGCTCCCTATTTCCAACCCGGCCTCTGCCATGCGTTCAACCACCCAGGCACGCGCCTCCCGCACCGCCTGCAGCGGGTCGGGCGCCTTCTCGCTCCACATTTCGAGCAGATAGGGGCCGCGATAGCCGCTCGCAAGCAGCGTTTCGAAGCAGCGGGTGAAATCGACCACGCCCTCGCCGAACGGCACGTTCTTAAACTCTCCCGGCCGCGTATCCTTAACGTGCACCGCCACGATATGCCCGCGTCCGGCTACGAGCTCCATCTGTACATCGTTGTCCCAGGCAGACAAATTGCCGATGTCCGGGTACAGCTGAAACCATGGGTTATTCAGGTAGTGGGCATAGCCCAGCGCCTTGCTGACCGAATTCATCAGCGGATAGTCCATGATTTCCATCGCCAACATGACCTGAGCGCGGCTGGCCATCTCCACCGCCTGCGCCAATCCGGCGCGGAACCGGGCGCGGGTCTGCGCAGTAGACTGCTGGTAATAAACGTCATACCCGGCCAGTTGGATCACCCGGATGCCGGTATCCTGCGCCAGCCGAATAGCCTTGCGCAGGATTTCCAGCCCCTGTTCCCGCACCGCGTCGTCTTCGCTGCCCAACGGAAAACGCCGGTGGGCGCTGAGGCACAGTGAAGGCACCCGCACGCCGCTCGCTGCAACGGCGTTGACCAACGCGAGCCGCTGTTCGGCGCTCCAGTCCAGCCGCGCCAGACGGCCGTCGCTTTCATCGATCGACATTTCAACGAAATCGAATCCCAACTCCCCCGCCAGTTGCAAGCGCGTCAGCCAGTCCTCACCCGGCGGCAACGCTTTCTCGTAGATGCCCAACGGTACGGATTTTTGCAACATAACCGCTCCTCAGCCCCACAGTTGGGCGATGACGCGTTTAAATTCCCGCGCCGCCGCGACCGGATCGGCGGCATCGCGAATGCTGCGCCCGGCGATAAAGACATGGATGGGAATGCCCCGGAACAGAGGCAAATCCGCCAATGACAATCCGCCGGTAACCGTCACCTTGAAACCCATCTCGTTCAGGCGATGAACCGCGCGGATATCGTCATCGCTCCAGGCGACGCCCGCCGCCTGCGCGTCACGGCTGCGGTGATACACCACCTGACCAATACCCGCCTCACGCCACGCCTGCGCCTGTTCCCAGGTCCAAAATCCCGTCAGTTCGATCTGCACGTCGCCACCGAACTCATGCGCCACCTGCAGCGCGCCCTTGGCCGTATTGATGTCAGCGCAGCAGATCACCGTGATCCAGTCGGCGTGCGCCTCGAAGCACATCCGCGCCAAAATTTGCCCCGCATCGGCGATTTTCGCGTCCGCCAACACGATGCGATCCGGATACAGCGCTTTCAGATCGCGCACGGCCCGTACGCCTTCCGCCACACACAAAATAGTGCCGACCTCAATGATGTCGACTTCGGCCGCGATCAGGCGCGTCGTATTGTAAGCCGCGGCCATGGACAGGTTATCCAGCGCCACTTGCAGCATCGGTAAATGCGTTTTCATTGCATGTCTCCTTCAATTCGCCGCCGCCGCGGACGTTTTTTCGATCAACGCCAGTACCTCGCTCGCGCGGCGACAGGCCCGCAAGCGATCGAAGTTCGCCTCATCTTCGAACAGGTTCACTACCTGCATGATGCCCACCTCCTGATGCGTTTTGGCGTCCACCGCCGCCATGGTGATCAAGATGTCTATCGGATCGTTGTCCTCATCGCCGAAGCACACCGGCGTTTTCAAGGTGACCAAGGCGAAGCCGGTTTTCAGCACCCCTTCCTCTGGCCGACCGTGCGGCATCGCCAGGCCCGGCGCCAACACGAAGTAAGGGCCGTGCCGTTCGACGCCGGCCAGGATGGCGTCGAAATAGCGAGGCTCCACCACGCCGGCGGCCACCAACAGATCGACCCCCAGCCGCACCGCCTGCCGCCAGTCGGCAGCCTCCGCCTGCAGGTGAATAGCGTTGTTCTGCGCCAACGAATCGCTCAGTTTCATGACTCGCTCCTCACTGCTTCAAATCTTGCGGAAAATGCGCGCCGATGACTTCCATCAGCTTCGGACCGAAGTCGGCCGCCGAGAGCATATTGCGCACCCCGACCACGTATTTGTTGCCGCTGACGACGATCTCATCCGCGACATGGGTGGAAGCGATGATGATGTCAGCCCCGCTCAACTCGGATTTGTATTCCCCCACCGCACAGCTGTTGACCGAATGATCCACGCCTTGCTGCGTTAAAAATTGGTCGACTTTCATTTTCATGATCATGGAACTGCCTTGTCCGCAACCGCACACCGCCAGGATTCGTACCGTCATAATCTGCACTCCTATTAACGTGACGCTGGTTCAACCGATTGTTTTTCAGCATCTTCCTCCGCGCGCAGGGTGCGCCCGGCGAAGAACATGTACAGCAGCGCGATGGCGATCACCACGCCCATAAACCACAGGCCGAGGCTCAGCCCTTGCATCAGCGGCGGCGCCAGAATCGACCAGTCCGCCATTCCCATCCAGGCGCTCAGCCCGGTCAGCTTGATGGCCCACACGCAGCCCAAGATCTCTATCATCCCCATCACCAGGCAGATCTTCATCGCCGCGCGCCAGCCGCCAAAGTGGTTAGCGAACACGCCGATGGTGGCGTTAGAGAAGAACATGGGAATGAAACCGGGAATGATCATGATGGAAGCGCCGCACGCCAGGAGGATGCCGACGGCGATCAGTTGGCCGATAGTGCCCCACATAAAGCCCCACACCACGGCGTTGGGCGCGAAGCTATAGATGGCGGCGCAGTCGATGGCCAGTACCGCACCGGGGATCAGGCGTTGGGAAATCCCGTTGAAGGCCTCGGTCAATTCGGCGACGAACATGCGCACGCCCTGCACGATGATGAAAATCGCCACCGCGAACATCAGCCCGGTTTGCAGGATATAGATGCTCCAGTGGGTTTTACCGGCCATCGCCTGCAGGGTATCCAGGCCGAACGAGCAAAGAATGATGCCGAAGAACAGCGTCATCACGATGGCGGTGGAAACGATGTTGTCATGGAAAATGTTCAGCCACCCGGGCAGCTTCAAATCTTCCACGCTGTCCTCTTTTTTACCGAGATACGGCGCTGCCTTATACGCCAGCCACGAAGCGAACTGCTGTTGGTGCCCAATGGAGAAACCGCTGTTTTCCGTCACCGCCTGCGTCGGTTTGAACATCATGTTGGACGTGATGCCCCAATACAGTGAAGCCAACAGCGCGCTGCACAATACCGTTGTCCACATGCCGTAGCCCAGAATGTAGAAAAATACCGCGATCAACCCCACCTGCTGAAACATGATATGGCCGGTAAGCATGATGGTGCGGATGCCGGTAATGCGCCTCAACAACACGTAGAGTATGTTCAGCGCCAGCGCCAGCAAGACCGCGTAGCCGACCCAGCTATAGGCCTCCCCCATCCGATCGATGGTGGCCATCATCGAGGCATAGGTATCTGAAATCGCCCCGTTGATGCCGTACACCTCGGACAGCTTCGCCACCACCGGTTTGAACGTGCCGGTCAGGATGCCGGAACCGGCTTGCAGCAACATGAAACCGATAATGGTTTTGATCGTGCCTTTGATAATGACCGCCGCGCTTTTGCGCAGCAACGTGTAACCCAGCAGCGTAACCAGCCCCAACAGCAGCGGCGCATTGGTCATCACCTGGTTAAAAAAGACGGTGAAGATGGTGTAAAGAGTTTCCATACGGCTCTCCCGAAAAGGTTGGCATGCAGGTAACGCCTTCACCATACCAATCACAAGAAATCACAAAAAGATCATAAATGATTATTTGTGAACAACCTCGCAAGTTAAAAATCAATTCCACTAACATTCAATGAATTAGACGGCTTACATTTTATTACTCATTGAATTTAATAGCAGTTAATCAAACAAAAAGGAGATAAAAGGACGGCACAGCACGTAAATCCGGCGGTGTTAACGTGTATTTCGATCGTTGTCAGTTGAAAAAAACGGTGCTAGATTCGATCAAAACAAATCACATAAAATCTTTAAATGATTATTCGTGATTGGATTATCACCGCTAACGAGGAACGACCCATGAGTAAAGTCAACGACATCACCCGCGAATCCTGGATATTGAACACCTTTCCCGAATGGGGCACCTGGCTGAACGAAGAGATAGAGCAGGAGAACGTTGCGCCCGGCACCTTCGCCATGTGGTGGCTGGGCTGTACCGGCATCTGGCTAAAATCCGAAGAAAGCGCCAATCTGTGCGTCGACTTTTGGTGCGGCACCGGCAAGCAGAGCCACGGCAACCCACTGATGAAAACCGGCCACCAAATGCAGCGGATGGCAGGGGTGCGCAAGCTGCAGCCTAACCTGCGCACAACCCCATTCGTACTGGATCCCTTCGCGATTACCCAGCTCGACGCCGTCTTGGCCACGCACGACCACAACGATCACATCGATGTGAACGTCGCCGCGGCGGTGTTGCAAAATTGCGCCGCCACCGTTCCGTTTATCGGGCCGCAAAGCTGCGTGGATATCTGGATTGGTTGGGGTGTGCCGCCTGAGCGCTGCATCACCGTCAAACCTGGCGACGTGATAAAAATCAAAGACATTGAAATTCATGCGCTGGACGCCTTCGATCGCACGGCGCTCATTACACTGCCGGTGGAACAAAAAGCGGCGGGCGTTCTGCCGGACGGCATGGACCTGCGGGCGGTCAACTACCTGTTCAAAACGCCGGGCGGCAACCTTTATCACAGCGGCGATTCCCACTACTCCAACTATTACGCCAAGCACGGCAACGATCATCAGATCGATGTCGCCCTCGGTTCCTACGGCGAGAACCCGCGCGGCATTACCGACAAGATGACCAGCGCCGACATCTTGCGCATGGCGGAATCGCTGAACGCCAAGGTCGTTATCCCCTTCCACCATGACATATGGTCGAATTTCCAGGCGGATCCGCAGGAAATTCGCGTGCTGTGGGAAATGAAGAAAGACCGGCTCAAATACGGTTTCAAACCGTTTATCTGGCAGGTTGGCGGCAAGTTCATCTGGCCGCAGGATAAAGACAATCTGGAGTACCACTACCCGCGCGGTTTCGATGATTGCTTCACCCTCGAACCCGACCTGCCCTTCAAGTCTTTCTTGTAATCAACCGGTGTTGCATACGGATGCGCGCTTTTGAACGGGAATGATTCAAATCGTCAAACGGCGCGCATATAATCATAGGCAACGACGTTTTCTCTCTCCGACGGAGCCCGCATGACAGAGTCCCAACGCCACAACGCCATTCTCGATCTCTTGCAGCGCAAGGGGCAAATCTCCGTGGCGGACGTCATCGCGGCGTTTGACATCTCTCCGGCCACCGCGCGCCGGGACATCAACAAACTGAATGAAATCGGCAAATTGCGCAAAGTGCGCAACGGCGCCGAAGCCACACAGACTCCGCGCCCGGCCTGGACGCCGCTCAATATCCACCAAACCCAGCACCTGGACGAAAAAATGCGTATTGCGGCGGCCGCGGCACAGCTCTGTCAGCCGGGTGAAAGCGTGGTGATCAATTGCGGCTCCACCGCATTTCTGTTGGGCCGTGAAATTTGCGGCAAGCCGGTTCAGGTGATCACCAATTATCTGCCGCTGGCCAATTACCTGATCGAGCAGGAACACGACAGCGTGGTGATCATGGGAGGCCAGTACAACAAAACCCAGTCGATTACGCTGGCGCCCCAGGACGGCGACGCCACCCTGTACGCCGGGCACTGGATGTTCACCAGCGGTATCGGCCTCACCGCTGACGGCCTGTATAAAACCGATATGCTGACCGCGATGGCGGAACAGAAGATGCTCAACTACGTCGGTAAACTGGTGGTGCTGGTCGACAGCAGCAAAGTCGGCCAACGCGCCGGCATGCTGTTCAGCCGCACCGAGCAAATCGCCATGGTGATCACCGGCCGCGCCGCCGATTCGGCGATCGTTGAGCAACTGCGTCAACAAGGGGTAGAAGTACTGCTGGTGTGAGAAAACCACAAGCTTGCTCTGGTCTTAAACGCCGCAGAGTTGGTTACAATAGCGGCGTCCCCCAATAATGAGGCAGTCAGCAGTATGGAACAGTTCGAAGCGATCAACGTTGAACAGGCTTACACCCGCTGGAAAGAGGGCAGCGCCGCCCTGGTCGACATCCGCGATCCGCAAAGTTTTGAAGCCGGGCATACGCCGGGCGCCTTTCACCTCACCAACGCCACCCTGTCGGCCTTTATGCAACAAAACGACTTCGAGCGGCCGGTGATGGTGATGTGCTACCACGGCAACAGCAGCCGCAGCGCGGCGCAGTACCTGCTGCACCAGGGGTTCGACGCGGTCTACAGCATCGACGGCGGCTTCGAGGCCTGGGCCCGTCAGTATCCGCAAGACGTGGAAACCTCTGCCTGATCCCCGCCGCCCGCCCTGCGTCGGCGGGCTTCCCCTTCGTTTTTATGCGCGTTTTCGCGGGTTTTTCGCAGATCCGTTTGCCAGCGCTCAGGATTTCGACGTTATAATCGGCCGTCAGGGTTGCCGGCGCGCAAGCGGCGGCCAAAATCATTCACTTACGACGGAAAAGCAATGGTTAGAGTAATCGCCGTATCCAACCCGCGCCTGGCGCTGGCCTTTGTCGACTATATGGCGACCCAGGGCATCCGGCTTGAGCTGCGCAACAGCGGCGAGGCGGCGGAAATCTGGCTGGCCGACGACGGTCACCTCGAGCAGGTGCAACACGAGCTGCAGCAGTTTCTGGTCGATCCGCTCAACCGCCGTTATCAGGCCGCCAGCTGGCAGACCGGCCATACCGACGCCGGCCTGCACTATCAGAGCGAATCCTACCTGCACACCCTGCGCAGCAAAGCCGGGCCGCTGACGCTCGGCGTGATGGTGCTGTGCATCGCGGTCTACATCCTGATGCAGGCGCTCGGCGACGATACCGTGATGTATTGGCTCTCCTGGCCGCAGGACAGCAGCCAATACACCCAACTGTGGCGCTGGATCAGCCATGCGTTCCTGCATTTCTCCCTGCTGCATATCCTGTTTAACCTGATGTGGTGGTGGTATCTCGGCGGCCAGATGGAAAAACGCCTCGGCGCCGGCAAGCTGTTCGTGCTGGCGGTGGTGTCGGCGTTCTTCAGCGGCTGGGCGCAATCGCTGTTCAGCGGCGCGCTGTTCGGCGGGCTGTCGGGCGTGGTCTATGCGCTGATGGGCTACGTCTGGCTGTCGGGCGAACGTGCGCCGGAGCGCGGCCTGATGCTGCCGCGCGGTCTGATGGTGTTCTCGGTGCTGTGGCTGGTGGCCGGATATTTCGATATTTTAGGAATGTCGATCGCCAACGCGGCACACGTAGCCGGTTTAGTGTTAGGGTTATTGATGGCATTTTGGGATACGCGTCATCGCGCACACAACGAACAATAACAGCCGGGAGCTATGCCCAGCGGGTATAGCGGGCGTTTTAGGGGATTATCGTGAAGCAAACACAGCGTCATGACGCAATTATCGAGCTGGTGCGCCTGCAGGGTTACGTCAGCACGGAAGAGCTGGTCGAACATTTTGACGTCAGCCCGCAAACGATTCGCCGCGATTTGAATGACCTGGCCGACCAGAACAAGATCCAGCGTCACCACGGCGGCGCGGCGCTGCCTTCCAGCTCGGTCAACGCTGCCTATAACGATCGCAAGGTGATGTGGTCGGAAGAGAAAGCCCGCATCGCGCAGCGCGTCGCCAGCCAGATCCCGGACGGCGCCACGCTGTTCATCGATATCGGCACCACGCCGGAGGCGGTAGCCCATGCGCTGATGAACCACAAGAACCTGCGCGTGGTCACCAACAACCTTAACGTCGCCACCCTGCTGACCGCCAAGGAAGACTTCCGCCTCATCCTGGCCGGCGGCGAAGTGCGCACCCGCGACGGCGGCATCATGGGCGAAGCCACCCTGGACTTCATCTCCCAATTCCGCCTCGATTACGGCATTCTCGGCATCAGCGGCATCGATATGGACGGCTCGCTGCTCGAATTCGACTATCACGAAGTACGCACCAAACGCGCGATTATCGAAAATTCCCGCTGCGTGATGCTGGTGACCGACCACTCCAAATTCGGCCGCAACGCCATGGTAAACCTGGGCAACATGAACCTGATCGACTACCTGTTTACCGACCAGCTGCCGCCGCCGAGCGTGATGAAAATCATCGAACAGTACGACGTGCAGCTGGAGCTGTGCTGATTCGGCCTTAACCGGCGGGGCGCGCCGCCGCCCCGTTTCATCCCTTCCCCCCCGCACCGACAGCCGTTTGCGCGCCCGCGCCATATCCATGCTTCTTGTGTGACTATCATCACCAAACTGTTACCTCTATCACGCCTAAATGTTTTTGTTTGGTTAAGTCTTGGCTTGCTTGTTGGTTTTTGATTACAATCATGAGCGAAAACGAACATGAAAGAGCTATTTCGAACATCTGGAGGAAGATGACGTGGAAACCAAAGACTTGATCGTTATCGGTGGCGGCATCAACGGTGCCGGCATCGCGGCGGATGCTGCCGGGCGCGGGCTGTCGGTACTGCTACTGGAAGCGCAAGACTTGGCCTGTGCTACGTCTTCCGCCAGTTCCAAACTGATCCACGGTGGCCTGCGCTACCTGGAACACTACGAATTCCGTCTGGTGAGCGAAGCGCTGGCCGAACGTGAAGTGCTGCTGAAACTGGCGCCGCACATCGCGTTCCCGATGCGTTTCCGCCTGCCGCACCAGCCGCATCTGCGTCCGGCCTGGATGATCCGTATCGGCCTGTTCCTGTACGATCACCTGGGCAAACGCACCAGCCTGCCGGGCAGCAAGGGATTGCGCTTTGGACCAGAATCGGTGCTGAAGCCTGAACTGAAGCGCGGTTTCGAATATTCCGACTGCTGGGTCGACGATGCTCGCCTGGTGGTGCTGAACGCGCAGGAAGTGGAAAAACGCGGCGGCGAAGTGCGCACCCGCACCAAAGTGACCCGCGCATGGCGCGAAAACGGCCTGTGGATGGTGGAAGCGGTCGATATCGACAGCGGCAAAACCTTCACCTGGCGCGCTAAAGGCCTGGTGAACGCCACCGGCCCGTGGGTGAAAAACTTCTTCGACGACGGCCTGAAGCTGAAATCGCCTTACGGCATCCGTCTGATCAAAGGCAGCCACATCGTGGTGCCGCGCGTGCACGATCAGCCGCAGTCTTACATTCTGCAGAACGAAGACCACCGCATCGTGTTCGTGATCCCGTGGAATGACGAGTTCTCCATCATCGGCACCACCGACGTGGAGTACAAAGGCGATCCGAAAGACGTGAAGATCGACGAGAACGAAATCGCTTATCTGCTGAAAGTGTACAACGATCACTTCAAGAAGCAGTTGGGCCGCGACGACATCGTCTGGACTTACTCCGGCGTGCGTCCGCTGTGCGACGACGAATCCGATTCACCGCAGGCGATCACCCGCGATTACACACTGGACGTGCACGACGAGCAAGGCAAGGCGCCGCTGCTGTCGGTCTTCGGCGGCAAGCTGACCACCTACCGCAAGCTGGCCGAACATGCGATGGAAAAACTGGCCCACTACTACCCAGGCTGCGGCCCGGCGTGGACCAAAAACGCCACGCTGCCGGGCGGTGACATCGACGGCGACCGCGACGGTTACGCGGCCAAACTGCGCCGTGCGCACGGCTGGCTGCCGGAAGCCCTGGCGCGCCGCTATGCCCGCACCTACGGCAGCCAGAGCGAGCTGATCCTGGCCGGCGCTAATGGCCTCGCCGATCTGGGCGAAGATTTCGGCCACGGTCTGTATGAAGCCGAGCTGCGTTACCTGACCGAGAAAGAGTGGGTCGTGGAGCTGGACGACGCTATCTGGCGCCGCACCAAGCTCGGCATGTGGCTGGACGAAGCGCAGCAGGCGCGCGTGAAAGCCTGGCTGGCGGAACACGCGAAAACGAAAGCGCTGTCGCTGGCTTCCTGAGCCGCAGCGTAACGAAAAAGGGCCGGTTATCCGGCCCTTTGCTTTTTTCCTGCCCCGCTTTACAGCTTCACCGGCTTAATGTGCCAAATTTCATCCGCATATTCCTGAATGGTGCGATCGGATGAGAAGTAACCCATATTGGCGATATTCAGCACCGCGCGCCGCGTCCACTCGTCCTGATTGAGATAGACCTCGTCCACCTTGTCCTGCGTGTCCACATAGCTGCGGTAATCCGCCAACAGCTGATAGTGATCGCCGAGGTTGACCAGCGAGTCGAACAAATTGCCATAGCGCTTCGGCTCTTCCGGGCTGAACACCCCGGTGGCGATCTGCGTCAGCGCCTGATGCAGCTCCGGGTCCTGCTCATAGTACTGGCGCGGGTTGTAACCGTTGCGGCGCAGTTCCTCAACCTGCTCGGCGGTATTGCCGAAGATAAAGATATTCTCCTCCCCCACGTGCTCGCGCATCTCGACGTTGGCGCCATCCAGCGTGCCGATGGTCAACGCGCCGTTCAGCGCGAACTTCATATTGCTGGTGCCCGAGGCTTCGGTGCCCGCCAGCGAGATCTGTTCCGACAGATCCGCCGCCGGGATGATGATCTGCGCCAGGCTGACGCCGTAGTTCGGAATGAACACCACCTTCAACTGGGTATGCACGCGCGGATCGTTGTTGATCACTTTGGCCACGTCGTTGATCAGGCGGATGATCTGCTTGGCGGCATAGTAGGCCGAGGCCGCCTTGCCGGCGAAGATCACCACCCGCGGCACGCGCTCGATATCAGGGTCAGCCAGCAAACGGTTATACAGCGTGATGACGTGCAACACGTTGAGCAACTGCCGTTTGTACTCGTGGATGCGTTTGATCTGCACGTCGAACAGCGCATCCGGGTTGACCACCACGTTGAGCGTTTTGGCGATGTACAGCGCCAGCCGCTCCTTGTTCTGCCGCTTGGCGCGCTGCACCGCCTGCAGGAAGCTCGGGTAATCGATGTTGGCCTTGATCTCGCTCAGCTGGCTGAGATCGGTGCGCCAGGTTTGGCCGATGCAGTCGTCCAGCACCGCCGCCAACGGCGGGTTGGCCAGCGCAAGCCAGCGACGCGGCGTCACCCCGTTGGTTTTGTTGCAGAAACGAGTCGGGAACAGCCGGGCGAAGTCGGCGAACAGCGACTGCACCATCAGTTCGGAATGCAGAGCGGAAACGCCGTTGACCTTGTGGCTGGCCACCACCGCCAGCCACGCCATGCGCACCCGACGGCCGTTGGTTTCGTCGATGATCGAGACCCGCGCCAGCAGATCGTTGTCGCCCGGCGCCACCTCCTGCACCATTTTGAGGAAGTGATCGTTGATCTCGAAAATCAGCTGCAGATGGCGCGGCAAGATGCGGCCGAGCATGTCCACCGGCCAGGTCTCCAGCGCCTCGCTCATCAGCGTGTGGTTAGTGTAGGAGAATACCTGCTCCACCACTTCCCAGGCGTCGAGCCACTTGAACTTGTGCTCGTCGATCAGCCGGTGCATCAGCTCCGGAATCGACAACACCGGGTGAGTGTCGTTGAGGTGAATGGCGATCTTGTCCGCCAGGTTGTCGAAGGTTTTGTGCATCAGCCAATGGCGATTGAGAATATCCTGCACCGTGGCCGACACCAGGAAATACTCTTGTCGCAAGCGCAATTCACGCCCGGAGGAGGTCGAATCGTCCGGATAGAGCACGCGCGACACGTTCTCCGAATGGTTTTTATCTTCCACCGCCGCGAAGTAATCGCCCTGATTGAACTTGCCGAGGTTGATCTCGTTACTGGCCTGCGCGCCCCACAACCGCAGCGTGTTGGTGGCGTCGGTGTCGAAACCGGGGATCACCTGATCGTAGGCGATGGCCACGATTTCTTCGGTCTCCAGCCAGCGGGCCTTGGCCCCCTCCTGCTGCACGCGGCCGCCGAAGCGCACCTTGTAGCGGGTGTTGTGGCGCGGAAACTCCCACGGATTGCCGTACTCCAGCCAGTAGTCCGGCGATTCCATCTGTTGGCCATTGACGATGTTCTGCTTGAACATGCCGTACTCATAGCGAATGCCGTAGCCGCGCCCTGGCAGCGCCAGCGTCGCCAGCGAGTCGAGGAAGCAGGCCGCCAGCCGGCCCAGACCGCCGTTGCCGAGCCCGGGGTCGTTCTCTTCCTCCAGCAGCTCCGCCAGGTTCAGCCCCATCTCGTTCAACGCGTTGTCGATGTCCTGATAAATGCCCATCGACAGCAGCGCGTTCGACAACGTGCGACCGATCAGAAACTCCATCGACAGGTAATACACCTGCCGCACGTCTTGAGACAGCTGGGCCCGGTTGGAGCGCAGCCAGCGCTCCACCATGCGATCGCGCACCGCGAACAGGACGGCGTTGAGCCAGTCGTGGCGGTTGGCGATCGCCGGATCCTTGCCGACGATAAACATCAGCTTATAGGCAATGGAATGTTTCAGCGCTTCCACACTGACCGTAGGTGAGGTGTAACTAAACGGTGAAGTCATGGCTTTTTAATCCCTTGTAGGGAGCCCAGCCATCCGCCGCGGAATAGCTGGCCCCGCTGAACATGGACGCGGCACGCCGCGCCCCGACAATCAACCCAAACGGCTGCCCGCCGCGCGTCAACCCGCGACGCGAAACGCGGGCTACAAGCGTTGATAAAGCGACAGATACTCTTTCGCCGCCACCGGCCAGCCGAAGTCCACGCTCATGGCGTGACGCTGAACGTGGCGCCAATGTTTCGGCCGGCTCCACAGCACCATGGCGCGGCGGATGGCGTTGCCCAGCGCGACGGCGTCGCAATCGTCGAACACGAATCCGCTGGCGGTGCCGTCGGCCAGGTTCTCCAGCGCGCAGTCCACCACCGTGTCCGCCAGTCCGCCGGTGCGGCGCACCAGCGGCAGCGTGCCGTATTTCAGGCCGTAGAGCTGCGTCAGGCCGCAGGGCTCGAAGCGGCTCGGCACCAGAATGACGTCGGCGCCGCCGATGATGCGGTGGGAGAAGGATTCGTGATAACCGATCTGCACGCCGACCTGCTCAGGGTAGTCGGCGGCGGCGGCCAGAAACGCCTGTTGCAGCACTGCGTCGCCGGCGCCCAGCAGCGCCAGCTGCCCGCCCTGCGCCAGCAGTTCAGGCAACGCCTGCAGCACCAGATCGAGGCCTTTCTGGCTGGTCAATCGGCTCACTACCGCGAACACCGGCAGCGATTCGTCCACCTTCAGCCCCATGGCCTTTTGCAGATGCAGCTTGTTTTTGACCTTGCTTTTCAGATCGTCGGCGTCATAGCGGGCGCTCAGCCGCGGGTCGTGGGCCGGATCCCAAATCTTGTCGTCCACGCCGTTGAGGATGCCGCTCAACCTGCCTTGCCGCTGCCGCTCCTGCAGCAGCCCCTCCATGCCGTAGCCGAACTCCGGCCGGGTGATCTCGCGCGCATACGTCGGGCTGACGGCGGTCACGTGGTCGGCATAAAACAGCCCGGCCTTGAGGAACGACATCTGGCCGTAGAATTCCAGGCCATAGACATCGTAAAACGACGCCGGCAGCCACAGCTCGGTCACGTGATGGGCGGAGAACAGCCCCTGATAGGCCAGGTTGTGCACGGTGAACACCGAGCGCGCCGGATGGCCGTTGGCGGCCAGATAGGCGCAGCTCAGGCCGGCATGCCAGTCGTGGGCGTGCACCAGCTGCGGACGCCAGTAGCGATCCAGCCCCTTGGCCAGCTCGCAGGCCATCCAGCCCAGCAGCGCAAAGCGCCGGTGGTTGTCGGGGTAGGCGTACATGGACTGATCGTGGTACGGGCTGCCCGGCCGGTCATACAGCCAGGGCGCGTCGATCAGGTAAATGCCCACGCCATGGTAGGTGCCGTAACGCAGGCCGACCCGGCCGGCGAACGAGTCTATCTCCGCCACCAGCACGGTGTCGGGTATGCCGTTGCGTACGTCAGGGAAAGCGGGCAATAGTACCCGAACATCGGCGCCTTCGGCGATTTGCGCCGCCGGCAGCGCGCCAACCACGTCTGCGAGTCCGCCCGTTTTCAGCAGGGGGAACATTTCAGAACATACGTGTAAGACCTGCATTATCACTCCTGAAAGTCGGCCGAAGGCCTCTGGATAAGAAATAAAGCAGGCTTGCCGCTGTTATGTGTGCCGCGTTGCGCAAGCCATCGAACCGTTCATCGGGCGGCAGGCTATCGTTCTGCCCCCACGTTAACTCACAATTTTGACAACATTTCGCGCGTCACCAGCACGATGCCGCCTTCCGAGCGATAGAAACGCTTGCTGTCCTCATCGGCGTTTTCCCCGATCACCATGCCCTCCGGAATATGGCACGCACGGTCGATGATGCAGCGCCGCAGGCGGCAGGAACGGCCGACGTTCACGTCCGGCAACAATACGGTAGAGTCGATGGTGCAAAACGAGTTCACTCGCACGCGCGGGAACAGCACCGAATGCACCACCACCGACCCGGACACGATGCAGCCGCCGGACACCAGCGAATTCATGGTCATGCCATGGCTGCCGGAACGATCCTGCACGAACTTGGCCGGCGGCAGCGGCTCCATGTGGGTGCGGATCGGCCAGGCGCGGTCGTACATGTCCAGCTCCGGCGTCACCGACGCCAGATCGAGATTGGCGCGCCAGTAAGCGTCCAGCGTGCCCACGTCGCGCCAGTAAGGCGGCAAGTCGGGATTGGACGTCACGCAGGACAAGGTAAACGGATGCGCCCACGCCGCCTGCTGCGCGGTAATTTTCGGGATCAGATCCTTGCCGAAATCGTGGCTGGAGCCGGGGGTCGACATATCCTCTTCCAGCAGTTGGAACAGGTAGGCGGCATTAAAAATATAGATGCCCATGCTGGCCAGCGACATATCCGGGTTGCCCGGCATCGCCGGCGGATCGGCGGGCTTTTCCAGAAACTCGATGATGCGGTCGCTTTCATCCACCTTCATCACGCCGAATTCGCCGGCTTCGCTGCGCGGCACCGGCAGGCAAGCCACGGTGCACTGAGCGCCCTTCTCGACGTGGTCGATCAGCATGCGCGAATAATCCATCTTGTAGATGTGATCGCCCGCCAGGATCACCACGTATTCGGCCTCGTAGCGGCGGATGATATCCAGGTTCTGGTACACCGCGTCGGCGGTGCCCTTGTACCAATGCTCGGTGCTGAGGCGCTGCTGGGCCGGCAGCAGATCGACGAACTCATTCATCTCCTCGTTGAGGAACGACCAGCCGCGCTGAATGTGCTGCACCAGCGTGTGCGACTGGTATTGGGTGATCACGCCGATGCGGCGGATGCCGGAGTTCAGGCAGTTCGACAAGGCGAAGTCGATGATGCGGAATTTGCCGCCAAAGTGGACGGCGGGCTTGGCGCGGGTGGAGGTCAAATCTTTCAGACGTGAGCCGCGGCCGCCGGCCAGGATCAGCGCTACAGATTTAATCGGCAGCTGGCGCGCCAACATCAGGGGGTCTTTATTTTCAAACCTAACCATAGCGGACTCCTTTTATTATTTCTGTACCAGTACGCAAACCGAGCGCGCGGCCTGGTGCCAGGCGGGCAATACCGCCCGTGAGTCTTCCTGAATGAACGGGGCGACAACCTGCCAATCGCCTTCCGGCA
The DNA here is from genome assembly GCF_014982455.1 of Serratia sp. X3. Lineage (NCBI taxonomy): Bacteria > Pseudomonadati > Pseudomonadota > Gammaproteobacteria > Enterobacterales > Yersiniaceae > Serratia > Serratia sp. X3. The sequence goes on along the minus strand of NZ_JADCNB010000008.1, from coordinate 95,592 downwards.
GCCTCATCTCCATCGTTTGCGGCGTGGCGTTGACCAGCACCAACCAGCGCTGCGACAGCAGGATCTGCATGAGCGGCTCGCCCTGCTCCCACTGCTGCGCGTCGAGCGGCTGGCCTTGCGCGTTCAGCCACTGCACGCTGCCGTCGTCCTGCTGCCACCAGCGGTCCTGCTGCAGCGCGGGGATCTGGCGGCGCAGCGCGATCAGCGCCGCGACGTAATCAGTCAGCGCGTCGTCCGCCGTGGCCCAATCGAGCCAGGTGGTGGCGTTGTCCTGACAATAGGCATTGTTGTTCCCCTGCTGGCTGTGTCCCTGTTCATCGCCGGCCAGCAGCATCGGCGTTCCCTGGGACAGCAACAGCGTGGCGAGCATCGCCCGCTGGCTGGCCCTGCGGCGTTGCACAATGGCGTCGTCGGCGACCAGGCCTTCCACGCCGTGGTTGTTGCTGAAATTGCGATCGCTGCCGTCGCGGTTGCCCTCGCCGTTGGGCTGATTGTGTTTCTCGTTGAAGCTGACCACGTCCTGCAGGGTAAAACCGTCATGGGCGGTCAGCATGTTGACGGTGGCGTAAGGCGCTCGCCCGCGCTGATCGTACAGATCGCTGGAAGCGGCAAAACGCCGGGCGAACTGGCCGAGCGACACGCCGCTCTGCAGCCAGAAACGGCGAATGTCATCGCGGTAATGATCGTTCCATTCGGCGAAGCGGCCGGGAAACGCCCCCACCTGATAGCCGCCGGGGCCAACGTCCCAGGGCTCGGCGATCAGCTTGCAGCGCGACAGCACATCGTCCGCCAACATCGCCTGGAACAGCGGCGCATCGCGATCGAACCCCGGCGTGCGGCCGAGCACGCTGCCCAGATCGAAACGGAAGCCGTCGACGTGGCACTCCCGCACCCAAAAACGCAGGCAATCCATCACCCAGGCCACGCCCTGCGGCTGATCGAGCCGCAGCGTGTTGCCGCAGCCGGTGTCGTTGACATAGTCCCCTTCGGGCGTCAGCCAGTAGTAGCTCAGGTTATCGATGCCGCTCAGCGACAGCATCGGTCCGTCCATATCCAGCTCGGCGCTGTGGTTAAACACCACGTCGAGGATCACCTCGATGCCGGCTTTGTGCAGCGCCTTGACCGCATCGCGGAATTCGTTCAGCGGCGTGGCATCGGTGCTCAGGCTGGCGTAGCGGTTGTCCGGCGCATAGGGCGCCAGCACGTTATAGCCCCAATAGTTGATCAGCCCCAGCCGCTGCAGGCGCGGTTCGGAGGTATGTTGCTGCACCGGCAGCAGTTCCAGCGCGGTGATGCCGAGGCGTTTGAAGTGGGCGATCATCGCCGGGTGCCCCAATGCGGCAAAGCTGCCGCGCAGCGCCGGCGGGATCTGCGGGTGCAGCAGCGTCAGGCCGCGCACGTGCGCTTCGTAAATCACCGTCTGTCCCCAGGGCGTGGCAGGCGGGCGATCGTCCTGCCAGTCATACTGTTCGTCCACCACCACGCACTTCGGCATCAGCTCCGCGCTGTCGTACGGGTCCGGCTGCTCGTAACCGCCGTGCAGGTGCGGGTGATCCGCCACCGGCCCTTCCACCGCGCGCGCGGCCGGATCGAGCGCCAGTTTGTTGGGGTTAAAACGCTGTCCGTTCGCCGGGTCAAACGGGCCGTAGACCCGGTAACCGTAACGTTGCCCCGGCCTGCCGCCCGGCAAGTAGCCATGCCAGATATCGCCGCTGCGCGCCGGCAGCGGCAGGCGCACTTCGCGCTGCTGGCCGTCGAACAGGCACAGCTCCACCCGCTCCGCGTGCGCCGAGTACAGGGTAAAGTTGATGCCTTCGCCGTCGTAATGCGCGCCCAGCGGCGCGGCGAGGCCGGCCGTCAGCTCCGTCATGGCGCCTCCCGCAGCAGATAAATGGTCGCCAGCGGCGGCAGCGTTACGCAGATGGAGAAGTCGCGGCCATGGCTGCCGACCGCTTCGGAAGAGACCCGCCCCTGATTGCCGGCGTTGCTGCCATGATAGTGGTGCGAATCGGTATTGAGGATCTCGCGATAGTTACCGGCGCGGGAAATGCCGATGCGGTAGCGATAGCGCGGCACCGGGGTAAAGTTGCTGATGGCGATCAGCTCATTGCCCTGCGAATCGTAGCGTGCGAAGGCAAACACCGAGTTGTCGTGATCGTCGACCACCAGCCACTCAAAGCCATCCGGGAAGTAGTCGCGCTCGTACAGCGGCGCCTGCTGCCGGTAGCAGTGGTTCAGATCGCGCACCAGCCGCTGCACGCCGTTATGCCAGTTATCCAACCCTTCCAATAAATGCCAGTCGAGGCTAGTATCGAAATTCCACTCGCGCCCCTGTGCGAATTCGCAGCCCATAAACAGCAGCTTTTTACCCGGATGCGCCCACATAAAGCCGTAATAGGCGCGCAGGTTGGCGAACTTCTGCCAGGCGTCGCCCGGCATACGGTCGAGGACCGATTTTTTGCCGTGCACCACTTCATCGTGCGATATCGGCAACACGAAGTTCTCGGTATAGGCGTACAGCATGCCGAAGGTCATCTGGTTGTGGTGATACTTGCGGTGCACCGGATCGCACTTCATGTAATTGAGCGTGTCGTGCATCCAGCCGAGGTTCCATTTGTAGTGGAATCCCAGGCCGTTGGCGTCCGGCGGCAGGGTGACGCCGGGATAGTCGGTGGACTCCTCCGCCAGCGTCACCGCCCCCGGCTGCACCTGGCCGATAGTCTGGTTGGTATAACGCAGGAAGGCGATGGCCTCCAGATTCTCGTTGCCGCCGTAGTAATTCGGCACCCACTCGCCGTCGGCGCGGCTGTAGTCGCGATAGATCATCGACGCCACCGCATCCACCCGCAGCGCGTCAATGCCGAAGCGCTCCAGCCAATACAGCGCGTTGCCCGCCAGGTAGTTGCGCACCTCGTGGCGGCCGTAGTTGTAAATCAGCGTATTCCAGTCCTGATGGTAGCCCTCGCGCGGATCGGCGTATTCGTAAAGTGCAGTGCCATCGAAATTCGCCAGGCCGTAGGCGTCGCTGGGGAAATGCCCCGGCACCCAGTCGAGGATCACGTTGATGCCCGCCTCATGCGCCGCCGCCACAAACGCCCTGAAGTCGGCCGGCGTGCCGAAGCGCCGGGTCGGCGCATACAGCCCCAGCGGCTGGTAGCCCCAGCTGCCGTCGAACGGGTGCTCGTTGACCGGCAGCAGCTCGATATGGGTGAACCCCATGTCCTTCACATAGTCGATCAGCTGCACCGCCAACTCGCCGTAGCTGAGCCAAAAGTGGTTATCGGTGTGGCGACGCCATGAGCCGAGATGCACCTCGTAGATGGCGATCGGCTGGTCAAAATCGTTGGCGCGGCGGCGCGCCGGCGTCGACGGCACCACCTCCGGCAGCGGCGCCACCAGCGAGGCGGTATCCGGGCGCATCTGCGCCTCGAAGGCGTAAGGATCGGCTTTCAGCTGGGTATTGCCATAGCAATCGACAATTTCATACTTGTACAGCTGCCCGGCCCGTACGCCGGGCAAGAACAGCTCCCAGATGCCGTTCTCACGCCGCAGACGCATCGGATGGCGGCGGCCGTCCCAGAAGTTGAATTCCCCCACCACCGAGACGCGCTGCGCGTTGGGCGCCCAGACCGCAAAGCTGACGCCGTCGACGCCATCCAGCGTGACGAGGTGAGAGCCCAGCCGTTCATAGGGGCGCAGGTGCGTGCCTTCGGCCAATAACCAGCTGTCGATATCCTGCAGCAGCGGGCCAAACCGGTAGGGATCGTCGACGATCTGTTGATGATCGCGCCAGCTGACCTGCAGCTGATAGCGGAAAGGATTTTTTCGCCGCGGCACCACGGCGCTGAAGAAACCGCGCGGATCGTCGCAGTTCAGCTGCACCAGCCGCCGGCCGGTTTGCTGTTCCACCAGCCAGACTGCGCCGGCGTCCGGCAGCAGCGCGCGCACTTGCAGACCGTTATCGGTCGCATGCATGCCAAGCAGAGCAAAGGGATCGGCGTAATGGCCGGAGATGATCTGATCAATCACGTCACGATCGGGAAGTACAGGCATAGTCTTCTTCCTTAGATTAACAGCATGATCTAAGCACGGCTTGTTGGTTATTCCTTGGCCGTTTTGGTCATCATGCAATGCATTCGGACTCTAAAGCGTGATTGCGGTCGGTTATTGACCAATCTTTACTCTGCCGACCTGAATTTCGCTCTTTATGCTTATTTTTTGAAATATTTCAGTCATGGTGAAAAAGCGTTCACCCCTGCGTTAAGCATAGCCAATGTCTGTTAAAAACTGCTCGGCATTGGTGAGGAAAATTCTTCATTAAGAAAACTGCCAGCCTGACGGCATCTGCATGCGGCGGCCGACGAGAAGAGATGCGGGATACAGCCCAATGAAACAAGGCTTGCGATAACGCTGCCCGACGCGGCGCGCAGCGAACAAAAAAGCGGAAAATAAAGCGTTAGGGGGCTGAAAGCGCTCAGCCCCCAGGAAGTATGGGTTTACAGCAGGATACGCAGCATGCGGCGCAGCGGCTCGGCCGCGCCCCACAGCAGTTGGTCGCCCACGGTGAACGCCGACAGGTACTCCGGCCCCATATTCAGCTTGCGCAGACGGCCGACCGGCGTATTCAGCGTGCCGGTCACCGCCGCAGGCGTCAGTTCGCGCATGGTCAACTCGCGGTCGTTCGGGATCACGCGCACCCAGTCGTTGTGCGTCGCCAGCATCTGCTCGATTTCCGGCAGCGACACGTCTTTTTTCAGCTTCAGGGTGAACGCCTGGCTGTGGCAGCGCAGCGCGCCGACGCGCACGCACAGACCGTCGACCGGGATCACGCTGCCGGTATTGAGGATCTTGTTGGTCTCCGCCTGGCCTTTCCACTCTTCGCGGCTCTGGCCGTTGTCGAGCTGCTTGTCGATCCACGGGATCAGGCTGCCGGCCAGCGGCACGCCGAAGTTGTCGGTCGGCAGTTTGCCGCTGCGGGTCGCCTCGGTCACCTTGCGCTCGATATCCAAAATGGCGGAGGCCGGATCCTGCAGCTCTTTCGCCACGTCGGCGTGCAGCATGCCCATTTGGGTCAGCAATTCGCGCATATGGCGCGCGCCGCCGCCGGAGGCCGCCTGGTAGGTGGCGACCGACGCCCACTCCACCAGATCGTTGGCGAACAGGCCGCCGAGGGACATCAGCATCAGGCTGACGGTGCAGTTGCCGCCGACGAAGGTTTTGATGCCTTTGTCCAGGCCCTGCTGAATCACCGCGTGGTTGACCGGATCCAGGATGATGATGGCGTCATCCTGCATGCGCAGCGACGAGGCCGCGTCGATCCAGTAACCCTGCCAACCGCTGGCGCGCAGCTTAGGATAAACTTCGTTGGTATAATCGCCGCCCTGACAGGTAATAATGATATCGAGCGCGCTCAGGGCGTCGATGTCATAGGCATCCTGCAGCGTGCCCTGCTGGCCGCCGAAGGCCGGCGCGGCAGAACCGTGCTGCGAGGTGGAGAAAAAGACCGGGCGAATGGCGTCGAAATCGCGCTCTTCCGTCATGCGTTGCATGAGAACCGAGCCGACCATTCCGCGCCAACCGATGAAACCAACGTTTTTCATAATATCTGTGTCCCGCCCGGATAAGGGCTTATTAGGTGATAACGAGTTGTGTGCAATATCTCCTCACCTTACAAAATGTCGGCGCGGGCGCAAAGTGAATTTATTCGATGGCTGGGGATTTCTCAGCAATCCTTCTTATAGGCAAGGACGCGGCCGAAAAGGCCGAGGCGTTTTCCCGATCACGAGGTCAGCATGACAGAGATGATTTCCGCTACGGTATTGCTGTTTTTAATTATGGATCCGCTGGGCAACCTGCCGATTTTCATGTCGGTGCTCAAACACTTGGAACCGCGCCGCCGCCGCGTGGTGTTGATCCGCGAGCTGCTGATCGCCCTGCTGCTGATGCTGATCTTCCTGTTCGCCGGCGAGAAAATTCTGGCGTTCCTCAACCTGCGCACCGAAACCGTCTCCATTTCCGGCGGCATCATCCTGTTTCTGATCGCCATCAAGATGATTTTCCCCTCTCAGGAAGGAAACAGCTCCGGGCTGTCCGCCGGCGAGGAGCCGTTCCTGGTGCCGCTGGCGATCCCGCTGGTGGCCGGGCCGTCGATTCTGGCTGCATTGATGCTGCTGTCGCACCAGTATCCGCATCAGCTGCCCCATCTGGTGGCGGCGCTGTTGATCGCCTGGGGCCTCTCTGCGGCCATTTTGCTGATGTCGAACCTGTTCCTGCGCCTGCTGGGCAGCAAAGGCGTCAGCGCGCTGGAGCGGTTGATGGGGCTGATTCTGGTGATGCTGTCGACGCAGATGTTCCTGGACGGCGTGCGGGCTTACATGAAGCTGTAGGCGCCTGGCGGCGCCGACAACGGCCCGCGCTCAGCGGGCGGTAACGCGGCGAATATAGGCGAGCGTATCGGCGACCACGCCGTCCAGCGGCTGGTTGATGTCGATCGCTTGCACATCCGGCTCCTGCTCGCCCGGCTCTTCCAACGTGGCGAACTGCGAAACCAGCATCTGCGGTTTGAAGAAGTGACCTTTGCGCTGCTTCAGACGCTCCTCGATCACCGCCTTGTCGCCTTTCAGGTAGAGGAAATGCAGGTTGCTATTCCCTTCGCGCAGGCGGTCGCGATAGCTTTTCTTCAGCGCCGAGCAGACCAGCAGCGACACGGGATTGGTGCGTTGCATGGCGAAGATGGCGTCGTTCAAGGCCGCCAGCCACGGCGCGCGATCGTTGTCGTCCAGCGCATGCCCGGCAGCCATCTTGTTGATGTTGGCGCGCGGATGCAGATAATCGCCGTCCAGCATGGCGGCATCGGCCTCGCGGGCGACGGCGCTGGCGACGGCGGATTTGCCGCTGCCGGACACGCCCATCAGGATAAATACGTGATTCTGCGGATTGCTCATTGTGTCATGCCCTTATGGGAACTGGCGCAAACGCGCCAAATGCGTCCCGACTGATAAAGATACTTTGGAACGCCGACGCCCCGCAGGGCGCCGGATAAAGATTATACGACCGTCGCCAGCAGCAGGCAGCCCACCAGGCCGCACACCGAGATGATGGTTTCCAGCACCGACCAGGATTTGATGGTTTCCATGATGCTCAGGTTGAAGTACTCCTTGAACAGCCAGAAACCCGGATCGTTGACGTGCGAGAAGATGACGCTGCCGGAACCGACCGCAATCACCATCAGCTCAGGGCTGACGCCGGTAGTGGCGATCAGCGGCGCCACGATGCCGCCGGCGGTGATTGCCGCCACGGTGGCGGAACCCAGCGCCAGACGCAGTGCGGCGGCGATCGACCAGGCCATCAGGATCGGCGAAACGTTGCTGCCTTCCATCAGACCGGCGATGTACTTCTCGACGCCGCTGTCCACCAGCACCTGCTTGAAGGCGCCGCCGCCGCCGATGATCAACAGCATCATGGCGATGATTTTAATCGAATCGGTGATGGTGCCCATCACTTCATCCATGGTGCGGCCGCGGTTCAGGCCGAAGGTGAAGATAGCGATCAGCACGGCGATCAGGGTCGCCATCACCGGGTCACCGAAGAACTCGGCGAAGCGCAGCAGGCTGTGGCCCTTCGGCAGCACCATTTCAGCGACCGCGCGCAGCGCCATCAGGATCACCGGCACCAGCGACGTGGCGACGCTGACGCCAAAGCTCGGCATCTCCGCATCGGTAAAGGTTTTCGGGTTGTACAGGCCTTCCGGCACCGGCTTGTCGATGCCTTTGAGGAAGCGGGCATAGACCGGGCCGGCCAGGATCACCGTCGGGATCGCCAGCAGCGTGCCGTACAACAGGGTTTTACCCATGTCGGCATGGAAGATGGTGGCGATGGCGGTCGGGCCCGGGTGCGGCGGCAGGAAGCCGTGAGTTACCGACAGCGCGGCGGCCATCGGCACGCCGACGTACAGCAGCGGAATGCGCGCGGAGGCGGCGATGGTGAACACCAGCGGCAGCAACAGCACGAAGCCCACTTCGTAGAACAGCGCGAAGCCGACGGTGAAACCGGTCAGCACCACCGCCCATTGAATGTGTTTTCTGCCGAACTTGTCGATCAGCGTGGTGGCGATGCGCTGTGCGCCGCCGCAGTCCGCCAGCAGCTTGCCGAGCATGGCGCCGAAGCCCATGATCAGCGCCAGGCTGCCCAGCGTGCCGCCCACGCCTGCCTTGATGGAGCCGATGACCTTATCGACCGGCATCCCCTGTGCAATCCCGACCGCCAGAGCAACCAGAACCAGAGAGATAAAGCCGTTCAGCTTGAAGCGGATCATCAGCAGCAGCAGCAGCGCTACGCCGCCTGCAACAATCACTAATGGCATAGTTTTTCTCCAACCTTTTATCGCGACTCTCTTTACGATAGGCGTAAAGCGTGCGGTTGTTTTATTTTTAGGCTCTTTCCCGGTGTTTAAGAAGAGCTGTAGGTGTTGTTGATTCAGAGGTTCAGTCTTGCAGCAAGATGACCGCCCACTCGTTGTTACCGGTATCATGATACCGGTAACAACATAAACCTCGGAACCGGGTAAGCGGCTAAAATTCGCGTTCTGGGACAGAGATCAAACTTATGTCGGCAACGAGCGGCGGGCTTACAGGCGGGATAACCAGCGCGCCTCAGGGCGCGCAGCAAAAAGAAAGGGTGTTAAAACAGAACGTTAAAATGGCTCAGATACTGCCGCCTGGGATCACGGTGAAACCGACGTCCACCATGCGCGGGCACACCGTTTCGCCGCGCAGCCGGGCCAGCAGGCGCTCGGCGCCGATCTGCCCCATGCGTTCGCGCGGGGTCAGCACGCTGGCCAGCTTCGGCACCATCACTTGACCGATGTCATGGCCGTGGAAACCGGCGATCGCCATGTCCTGCGGGATCGACAGCCCCTGTCGCTGGCACTCGAAGGCCGCGCCGATCGCCAGGTCATCGTTGGTGCAGAAGATACTGTCGATCTGCGGATAATCGCGCTGCGCCTGGCGCAGCAGCTCGCCGCCGGCGGAATAGGAGGAAGACCGCGCGGTCATGATGCTGTACGGCTCCAGGCCGGATTCACGCATCGCCTGCTCATACCCCTGTTGTTTGATGATGGTACGTTCATCCTGACGGGCGCCGAAGTAGACCACGTGACGGTGGCCGTGCGCGATGATTTGCTGCGTCATCTGGCGCGCCGCCTCGAAGTTGTTGAATCCCACCGCCAGATCGATGCACGGCGAGACGCAGTCCATCAGCTCTACCACCGGAATGCCCGCCACCTCGATCATCTTCAGGGTGCGCGGCGTGTGGTGGCGCTCGGACAGGATCAAACCGTCGATATTGTAAGACAGCAGCGAGGTCAGACGCTCTTCTTCACGCTCCGGCAGATAGCCGTAGTGCGCCAGCATGGTCTGGTAGTTGTGCGCGTCGGTCACGCTTTCGATGCCGCGCAGCACTTCGGCGAACACCTGGTTGGTCAGCGACGGCAACAGCACGCCAATCGCCCGGCTGGTGGCGTTGGAGAGAATGTCCGGCGCGCGGTTGGGGATGTAGCCCAGCTCATCCAGCGCGACGGCGATTTTTTGCTGCAGGGCGGCGGAAACCTGGTCGGGATTGCGCAGATAACGGCTCACCGTCATCTTGGTCACGCCCACCTTGTCCGCCACATCCTGGAGTACCGGCCGTTTTTTCTTCATTATCAATGAACTGACTAACCGTGAATGGGCAGTCATTTTAGCAAAAAAAACGGCGCGCCGATATTGTCGGTTATGCGACGGCCAACGCAAAAAGGGCTCACACCGTGAGCCCTTCATACGCAGACAAAGGGGGAAAAAGCATGATTTCTCCCCCTTTGTGACGATCAGCCGAAAATCAATAAATTGATTTTCCTTGTTTTTATATGTTTTGCCGGCGTTAAGTCAGGCAACGTCGGCAGGCGAATCACTCACCTCAAGGGCCCACACCGTGAGCCCTTGATATTTACCGCTTAATCACACTGGCGGCAGATCGAACAGCAGAATTTCGCTCTCTTCGTCGGCCTGAATCGTCAGCGCCGATTCATCCCACACCGCAAACGCGTCGCTGATGCCGGCGGCCTGGCCATTGACCGAGACCTTGCCGCGCACCACCTGGATCCAAATGCGGCGGCCGGCGTCGATCGCGTATTCTGCCTGCTCACCTTTATTCAGCGCCCAACGCGACAGCGTCATGTCCTGGAACACTTTCAGCGAGCCGTCACGCGCATCCGGCGACAGCACCAGCTGACGGCCCTGCGGCGCGTCGAACATGCGCTGTTCGTAGCGCGGCTCCAGCCCGACCTGATCCGGGATGATCCAAATCTGGTACAGGTGCAACGGACGATCCTGATTGGCGTTGTACTCGGAGTGACGCACGCCGGTGCCCGCACTCATGATCTGGAATTCGCCGGCCTGGATCTGCTCCTTGTTGCCCATGCTGTCCTGGTGTTCCACCGTGCCGCTCAGCACGTAGGTCAGGATTTCCATGTCTTTATGCGGGTGAGTACCGAACCCCTGCCCTGCGTCGATCACATCTTCGTTGATCACCCGCAGCGCCGAGAACCCCATAAAGTTCGGATCGTAGTAATCGGCAAATGAGAAGGTGTGCCAGCTATCCAGCCAGCCATGATTGGCGTGGCCGCGGTCTTCCGCTTTACGTACATAAATCATATTCAACTCTCCTCAATGTTTTTTTACAGTCTAGTCCTGCCAGCAGAATAAGAAAGCGTAAAAAACTCATGCCTCTGTTCAAAAATTTCGATGAAATGAAACGGCGGATAGGCAGCGGATTTGTTGAAGGCGGAAACGGCTGAAAAATGGCAAAAAAAAAGCCAGCACCCGAGCTGGCTAAGTAAACACTGGAAGCAATGTGAGCAATGTCGTGCCTTCGCAGCGAGAGTATCAAGGGTTGATGCCCTCCCCGGAACGCATCGCAATAATAATCATTATCATTCGCACCTGTAAAGCGTTTTTTTTGACCCGTTTAAATAATATTGACTCAATGCAGTAAACGGATAAATTCAGAGGTTATTCAACCGGTAAGCGACAGGAGCAGCGAGATGAGCGAGATCGTGATACGCCACGTGGAAACAACGGATGCGCAGGCCCTGCATCATCTTTATTCTCAGACGCCCGTCTACCGCGATACGCTGCAGCTCCCGCTACCGTCCGTCGAGTCCTGGCAGAAGCGCCTCGCCAATCCCGAACCGGGCACGCATAACCTGGCCGCCATCATCGACGGGCAGCTTGCCGGCCAGTTGGTTGTGATGCTGAATCAGCGCGTTCGCCGCCGCCACGTCGCCACCTTCGGCATCGGCGTCGATCCGCGCTACCACGGCAAAGGCGTCGGCAGCCGCCTGATGCAGGCGATGATCGACCTGTGCGACAACTGGGCGGCCATCGAGCGCATCGAACTGACGGTGTTCACCGATAATCCGGCGGCCATCGCGCTGTACCGCAAATTCGGCTTCGAGATAGAGGGCACCAGCCGCGCCTATGCCATGCGCGACGGCGTGCTGGTCGATGCCTACCATATGGCGCGTCTGCGCTCCGGGCAGCCACGCGCAGATGCGTGATCTCATCCCCCCGCAGGGGCCACTGCGCCGGCCCCTTAACATCAATCGCCGAACCTTTTTACAAGCGCTGGCCGGCCTGACCGCCGCCGCCGGCATGTTCTCTCCCCTCACCCCATTAGGTGCCGCTATGCCAACTTCCGCCACCGGGCGCCCTGGTGCCCGCAACCTGATTACCGATGTGCCGGGCCTGAAGGTCGGCGTGGCGCAAGACAGCCGGGTGCGCACCGGCGCGACGGTGCTCCTGCCGGACAGCCCGGCGATTGCCGCCGTGGACGTGCGCGGCGGCGGCCCCGCCACCCGGGAAACCGATGCCCTGGGCGAAGACAATCTGGTGCAAACCATCGATGCGCTGACGTTCAGCGGCGGTTCAGTTTACGGCCTGGCGGCGGCGGACGGCGTCGCGGCCTGGCTGGGGCAACAGGGCCGAGGCTACGCGCTGCGCCCAGCGCCCGGCGTGCCGGTCTCCCCGATCGTGCCCACCGCCTGCCTGTACGATCTGGCCAACGGCGGTGACAAAAACTGGCAGCTCACGCCGCCGTATCGCCAGTTGGGTATCGACGCGGTCGGCAAGGCTGGATTGGACTTTCCGCTGGGCACCGTCGGCGCCGGCTACGGCGCCATGACCGGCATGGGCAAGCTGAAAGGCGGCCTCGGTTCGGCGTCTATCGTCGCCGCCAACGGCGCTACCGTCGGCGCGCTGGTGGCGGTGAACAGCCTGGGAGCGGTGGTGGCGCCCGGCACCCGCGCCTTTTGGGCGACGCCCTATGAAATTGACGGTGAATTCGGCAACGGCGGCGCGGCGGCGCTGGCGCAACTGCGCGCTCAGGGCGAAGACTGGATGGTGCAAGAGCCGCAGGGCGGCAGAAAGAACACCACCCTGGCCTGCATCGCCACCGATCTGGCGCTGACGCGCGTGGAGTTGAAACGGGTGGCCATCATGGCGCAAGACGGCATGGCGCGCGCTATTCGCCCGCTGCACAGCCCGTTTGACGGCGACGTGGTGTTCGCCCTGTCCACCGGGCAGCGCGAGGTACAGGGCAGCCGCGAACTGGCGGTGCTGCAGATCGGCGCGCTGGCTGCGGACACCCTGGCCCGGGCGATCGCCCGTGGCGTATACGCCGCCACGCCGTGGCCGGGCAGCCAGGTTGCCACCTGGCGAACGCTCGGCGGCTAACGCGCCGCCATCAAAAAGGGGCGCTGGCAGCGCCCCTCGAGTTTTATTGCCCTTACCGCTTAAATGCCGGCGGCTTCCCGAATATAGCGGCGCGCTTTCACCGCATACTCGAACGGGTTGGCCAGCGCCGGATCCTGCTCGGCCTCCACCACCATCCATCCCTTGTAACCGCGCTCGTCCAGCAGCTTGAACACCGGCCTGAAGTCGATCACGCCATCACCCGGCACGGTGAAGGTGCCCTTCTTCACGCCGTCGAGGAAGCTCAGCTTGTTGGCCTTCACTTCCGCCACCACCTCATCGCGCACGTCCTTCAGATGGACGTGGTTGATGCGCGGCAGATACTTCTCCAGGATCGCCATCATCGCCTGCTGGCTGCCTTCCGAATAGTAGGCGTGGCCGGTATCGAACAGCAGGTAGACGTCGTCGTTGACCATGCTCATGTAGCGATCGATTTCGGCGGTGGTCTGAATGCCGGTGCCCATGTGGTGGTGCAGACACACCTGCATGCCTTTGCCGGCGGCGATCTTCGCCAGCTCGTTGTAACCGTCGGCCACCCGCCGCCATTCTTCATCGCTGAAGTACGGCTTCTCTTCGAACACGCCTTTGGTGGTGCCCTGAATGCTCTTGCTCTGCTCGGAACAGCCGATCACCCTGGCACCCATGGCATGCAGGAAATTCATGTGGTTGATAAATTCATCGATGGTCTTGTCTTTCTGACCATCGGCGAAAAAGGTGCTGAACCAGGCGTTGCAGATCTGGATGCCGCGAATATCCAGCATCGGCTTCAGTACCGCTGGATCGCGCGGATATTTGCTGCCCACTTCGCTGCCGGTGAAGCCGGCCAGCGCCATTTCGCTGACGCACTGCTGAAAGGTGTTTTCCTTGCCCAGATCGGGCATGTCGTCGTTGGTCCAGCCGATCGGCGCAATGGCCAATTTCACGTTGTCTTTATTCATGGTCTGCCTCGGTCCTTGGAGGGCCGCCGGTGCAAACGCCGCCGGCGAGCCGAATAAGATTAGTTGCCCAACAGCTCTCTTTCGATGCGCTCTCGGGTCGCCACCGCCTGGTTCGGCATCTTTTCCGGATAGCCGAACAGCGAGGTGCAGATGATCGATTCGCCGCCAACCTTGAAGCTGCGGTTGGCGAATTCCATGTCGCGCAGCGTCTGGAACAGGGCGTCGAAATTCACCTCGCCTTCGCCGATGCCGACATGCTGGTGCACCGCAGCGTCAACGCCCGGCGGGTTGACGATATAGCGGCAGCGCTTGGTGTGGTTCATGGTGTCGGCGATCAGCACGTGGGAAAGATCGTCCCCGGCGTACTTCAGCATGCCGGCCACGTCGCCCTGCCCCTTGTCGTAGTAGAAGGTGTGCGGCACGCTGTAGAGGTATTTGACGTGGTCGCTGCGCAGCGATTTCACCAGATCGGCAGTTTCGTTGCTCAGCTCGCAGAAGTCCCACGGGTGCGACTGGATCTCCATACGGATGCCCTCACGCTCGACGATCGGCAGCAGCTCCTCCATCGAGCGATACCACAGCTCCTCGCAGATCTCCGGCTCGTTGGGGTTACCGGCCAGTTCGGTGTTGATCACCTGCACACCCATCTCCACCGCGATTTCGATCATCCGTCGCCAGTTTTTGACCGCCGCCTGGCGGCGATCTTCCCCCGGCCCGGACCAGCGATACACCACGATAAATGAGGAGATCTCCACGCCGGTCGCTTTCAGGGCGTTTTTATACTCCGCCATGATTTCGCGGCTGGCCTTCGGATGCTTGTAAAACGGGTTGATCTGCGGGTGCGGCGACTGCTCGATGTACTTATAGCCCCAGTCCGCCACCTGCTGAACCATTTTGGTCACGCCCAAATCCCGGATAACGTCGACATCAAAAGCGATCTTCATGGTCACTCCTCTGCAATCGTGGGTACAGGGTTCAAGCCGATGGCTTGTTGTAAAACGCCGGGCGCGCCGGCAGGGTCACCGGTACGATCTCGCCGCTGAGCTGGGCCGTCACGCAGGCGTCGGCGGTCACGGCGGCGGCGTAGCCGTCCCAGGCGGAAGGCCCGGTCAGTTGGCCCGCGGCCACGTCGTTGATGAACCCCTGCAGCTCGACGTCATAGGCGTCGATAAAGCGATCCTTCCAGTCGGTCAGGATTTCGGTCGACAGGCGGGCGCCGCTGCGCAGCTGCACCGAGGACGGCTCCGGCAGTTTGGCGATGCCGGTTTCCCCCACCACTTCACACTGAATGTCGTAGCCGTACTGGCAGTTGACGAAAATCTCGACGTCGATGCGGGTGCCTTTGGCGGTTTCGAACAGCACAATCTGCGGATCTTTCAGATGCGGGAACGCCTTCGGGCTCTTGCGCGGGAACACCACCTGCACCGACACATAGTCGTCGTCGAGCAGCCAGCGCAGCACGTCGATTTCGTGGATCAGGGTGTCGGTGATCGCCATATCGGTGGTGTAAGCCTCGCCGACCGTCGGGTTGCGGTGCGCGCAGTGCAACATCAGCGGTTCGCCGATCTGGCCGCTGGCCAGCACCTGTTTCAGCGCGCGATAGCCCTGGTCATAGGGGCGCATAAAGCCGACCTGCACCAGCCGCTTGCCGTGCTTCGCTTCGGCATCGACGATGTTTTTGCAGCCCTGCGCGGTCACCGCCAGCGGTTTCTCGCAGAACACCGGTTTGCCGGCGGCGATAGCCGCCAGCACGAATTCTTCGTGACTCGGCCCCCAGGAGGTGACCAGCACCGCCTGCACGTCGGCGGCCTTGATCAGATCGTGGCCGCTGTCATACACCCGCGCATCCAGCTGCAGATCGTTCACCGCCTTGGCGGCGTTGTCGCGATTGATGTCGTTCACCGCCACGACGCGGGCGCCCTGCAAAACTTTGCTGCAGCGACGGATATGATCGCGGCCGATGGCACCGGTGCCGATAACCCCAATGTTCAAAGTCATTTTCGCTACCCTCTGGAAAGTGTGTTGTGTTCGAAAACGAATCAGTAATCGCGCGCCTTATCGATGTTTTCCTGCAGTTTGCGCGCCACTGCGACGATTTTCTCGCTGTCGGCCACCTGAGCGCCCCCCACGCGCCACCAGCTGAGGTACTTGTGCACCATGGTCTTCGGCAGCACTTTGATGTCGAGCAGCGTGGAAACGGTTTGCCTGCGGGCGTCGGCCAGCGCGTCGAGCAGCTGCTGCTCGGTGGTGACGCGATAGGTTTTGCACCCGTAAGCCGCCGCCAGCATGGCGAAATCGACCGGCACCAACTTGCCGTCGAGCTTGCTGCCCTGTGGATTGCGGAAGCGGAATTCGGTGGTGTAACTGTCCATGCCGTGTTCCATCTGCAGGTTGTTGATGCAGCCGTTAGTCATGTTGTCAAACAGCACCACGTTGATCTTGCAGCCTTCCTGAATCGAAGTGACCAGCTCGGAATGGAGCATCATGAAGGCGCCGTCGCCCACCATCGCGTACACCTCGCGCTGCGGCTCGGCCAGCTTGACCCCCAATGCGGCGTTCACCTCGTACCCCATGCAGGAGTAGCCGTATTCCACGTGGTAACCGTGCTCGCCATGGTTGTGCCACACCCGCTGCAGGTCGCCCGGCAGGCTGCCGGCGGCGGCCACAATCACGCTGTCCGGCGGCAGCTCGCGGTTCAGCACCCCCAGCACCCGGCTTTGCGTCATCGCCGAGTCGGTCTGAGCGATAAATTCGGCGAACACCCGTTCGCGATCGAGGTGATCGTCTATTTCCGGCACAAAGCCTGCGCCGCTGTATTCCACCGCGTAAACACGCTCGGTCTCTTCACGCTGGGCGCCGCGCGCCGCGGCGATGGCGTCGCCCCAGCCGGCGCGATAATCAGCCTGCGCCAGCAGCGCACCCAGTTCGCTCAGGCCCTCGCGGGCGTCCGCCAGCACCTGCACGCCGTCGAGCTTGCCGGCGTCAAAGGCGCTGACGTTGATATTGAGGAAGCTCACGTCCGGATGTTGGAACAGCCATTTGGACGAGGTGGTGAAATCGGTGTAACGGGTGCCGACGCCAATCACCAGATCGGCCTGTCGAGCCAGCGTGTTGGCCGCCAGGCAGCCGGTTTCGCCGATGCCGCCGAGGTTAAATTCATGATCGCTCGGCACCGCGCCTTTGCCGGCCTGGGTCTCGGCGAACGGAATGCCGAAGCGCTCGGCGAATTCGCGCAGCGCCCGCCCGGCCTGCGAGTACTTCACGCCGCCGCCGCACACCAGCAGCGGTTTGCGTTTGGCCGTCAGCAGCGCCAAGGCGTCCGCCAACATGCCATCGGTCGCCGGGCGGCGATCGAGCCGGTGCACGCGTTTTTGGAAGAAATAGTCGGGGTAGTCGTAGGCTTCCCCCTGCACGTCCTGCGGCAGACACAGCGTCACCGCGCCGGTTTCCGCCGGATCGGTCAGCACGCGCATCGCGTTGATGCAGGCGCTCATCAGCTGTTCCGGCCGCACGATGCGGTCCCAGTACTTGCTCACCGCGCGGAACGCGTCGTTGGTGCTGATGCTGAGATCGTAAGACTGTTCGATTTGCTGCAGCACCGGATCCGGCTGGCGGGAAGCGTAAACGTCGCCCGGCAGCAGCAATAAAGGGATGCGGTTGGCGGTGGCGGTAGCCGCGGCGGTGATCATATTGGCGGCGCCGGGGCCGACCGAGGAGGTACAGGCGTAAATCTGCCGGCGCAATTTCTGCTTGGCGAAGCCGATCGCCGCGTGAGCCATCCCCTGTTCGTTACGGCCCTGGTGTACCCGCAGATCGCCACTATCCTGTTCCAGCGCTTGCCCCAGCCCCAGTACGTTGCCGTGGCCGAAAATCGCGAAAATGCCCGCAACGAATTTGGTTTCCACCCCGTCGGCCAGCAGATACTGGTTATCGAGAAATCTGACGAGCGCCTGCGCCATGGTTAGCCTGATCTTGCCCATTTACTCACCCTTTAGATTGAGGGCCGCCCCGGAAAGGGCTCGCGCCGAGCCGACAATCCCGTGTTTGTGTTACGCGGCGGCAGCTATTATCTTGAGCAGGCGATGCCCGCTGCTCACGAAGTCGACAACCTGAAACGTGAAGCGATTATAAACAAATATATTTTTCATAAAATCACATTACAGAAGAAACATTTCATTTTGCGATAAAGATCGCATATTGCATGAAAAGCCCGTTTCATCTCGTGGTTAAGCCTTCATGGGCTTCGTGCCGCGCACCGGCCGATAAAAGTCGTTGGCACATGGGCTGACAGCCTTTTCCTCTGCCCTCACCTCCCTTTTATGTTCGGCCTCGGCGGCCCTTGCGCAGCCGATTCATCGCCTTTTCCCACGCCTCCGTCGATGTTTTAAACGCATCACATTTTTGGGGTGTAAATTTCATTCCATATTGAAATTGAAATTTTCATTCCTCATACTGTTCCCATGCTTCCTGCAAGGCGCCACGCTCGGGCCGCCGCCGGAGTTTTGCTTAAACAGAAGGAAACGGGTATGGCTACACAAGAAAAACAGCTTGATGTCATTTGTCTCGGGCGCATCGCCGTCGATTTCTATGCTCAGCAGATCGGCGCGCGTCTGGAAGACGCCGGCACATTCGCCAAATACCTCGGCGGCTCTTCCGGCAATGTGGCCTACGGCACCGCCATTCAGGGGTTGAAATCCGGCATGCTGGCCCGCGTCGGCGATGAACACATGGGCCGCTTTCTGCGCGAAGAGCTGCAGCGCGTCGGGGCCGATACCCGCTGTCTGATCACCGACAAACATCGGTTAACCGGCCTGGTGATCCTCGGCATCAAGGATCAGGAAACCTTCCCGCTGATCTTCTACCGTGAAAACTGCGCGGACATGGCGCTGACGCCGGACGACATCGACGAATCCTACATCGCCAGCGCGCGCGCGCTGGCCATCACCGGCACGCACCTGTCGCATCCGAACACCCGCGCCGCCGTGTTGAAGGCGCTGGAGTACGCGCGCCGCCACGGTTTGCGCACCGCGCTCGACATCGATTATCGCCCGGTACTGTGGGGGCTGACGTCGCTGGGCGACGGCGAAACCCGCTTTGTGGAATCGGCACAGGTGACCCGCGAGCTGCAGGAAGTGCTGCACCATTTCGATCTGATCGTCGGCACCGAAGAGGAATTTCATATCGCCGGCGGCAGCACCGATACGCTGACGGCGCTGAAAAACGTGCGCCGGACGACCGCGGCCACGCTGGTGTGCAAGCGCGGCGCGCAGGGCTGCTCGGTGTTCGAAGATGACATCGCCGACGACTGGGCGCAGGTGAAGCTGCACGCCGGCGTGCGGGTGGAGGTGCTGAACGTGCTGGGGGCCGGCGACGCGTTTATGTCCGGTCTGCTGCGCGGCTATCTGAACGATGAGGGTTGGGATCAGGCCTGCCGCTACGCCAACGCCTGCGGCGCATTGGTGGTCTCGCGCCACGGCTGCGCGCCGGCGATGCCGACCAAACGGGAGCTGGACGACTACCTGCAGCGAGAACAGCAGGTCACGCGCCCGGATCGCGACGCGCGCCTGAACCACCTGCACCGGGTGACCACCCGCAAGCAACAGTGGCCAGAACTGTGCGTGTTCGCCTTCGATCACCGCAAGCAGCTGGCGGACATGGCGCGCGAAGCCGGCGTCGGCGAGGAACGCATTCCGCGTCTGAAGACCCTGCTGCTCACCGCGGCGCGGCAGGCTGCCGCGCAGGCCGGGCTCAACGGCAACAGCGGCATTCTGGCCGACACCACCTACGGGCAGGCGGCGCTGAACGAGATCACCGGCCAGGGATGGTGGATCGGCCGGCCGGTGGAGCTGCCCAGCTCGCGCCCGCTGCGCCTGGAGCACGGCAATATCGGCTCGCAACTGATCGACTGGCCGCAGGAGCACGTGGTGAAGTGCCTGGTGTTTTATCACCCGCACGACGCGGCGGAACTGCGCTGCGAACAGGATGCGCTGATCGCCGACGTCTACCGCGGCTGCTGCAAATCCGGCCATGAGTTGCTGCTGGAGGTGATCCTGCCGGATAGCAACGCCGACAAGGACGAGCGCTATTACCTGGAGATGATTGAACACTTCTACCACATGGGCATTCAGCCGGACTGGTGGAAACTGCCGCCGCTGAGCGCGGAAAACTGGCAGCGGGTCGGCGCGCTAATCGACGCCTGCGATCCCGACTGCCGCGGCGTGCTGATCCTGGGGCTCGACTCCCCGGAGGCGGTACTGAAGGCGGGCTTTGCCGCCGCCGCGGATGCGCGCTGGGTGAAAGGCTTCGCCGTCGGCCGCACCATTTTCGGCCAACCTTCGCGCCGCTGGCTACAGGGGGAAATCGACGACGCGGCCCTGATCGAGCAGGTGAAACAAAAATACCTGACGCTGATCGGTTTCTGGCGCCAGTACCGTCCGCAGACGGGCGGCGCGCACTGACAGCGACAGCAGGTTCACGTCCCCTTAAGGCCATTTCGCCGCTTTAAGGGGATTTTTTTGCCCATTTTCTGTGAAGTCGCGCAATGTGCGATCGAATAAATCGCTTTTTGAGGAAATGAAATTTCCGCTCCATCTGTTAAAATACCCTGTTAATATTTCAGGCGTCAGGCCAATGCGCCTTCACCCCACTGCGAGCCGAATGGATGAACAACCCAACTCAACTTTCGCTGTTACAGGACGAGATCCGCCACCGTTATGAAACGCTGAGCAAGCGTTTGAAGCAGGTGGCGCGCTACATTTTGGATAACAGTAACAGCATCGCTTTCGATACCGTTGCCTCCATCGCCGCACAGGCCAGCGTGCCGCCCTCCACGCTGATCCGTTTCGCCAACGCCTTCGGCTTCAGCGGCTTCAACGAAATGAAGCAGGTGTTCCGTCAGCATCTGATGGAAGAGACGGTGAACTATACCGAGCGCGCGCGCCTGTTCCGCCAAACCTCCACCGACGACAACGTCGCGCCGGAGAAACCGGCGGAAATCCTCAACGTGTTCACCATGGTCAACGCGCAGGCGCTGCAGCAGTTGGCGATGCAAATCGCCCCCGAGCAGTTGGATCGCGCCGTCGAGCTGCTCAATAACGCCGAAAACATTTACGTGATCGGCCTGCGCCGCTCGTTCAGCGTCGCTTCCTACCTCACTTATGCGCTGCGCCATCTGGAGCGCCGCGCGTTTCTGATCGACGGGCTGGGCGGCATGTTCACCGAACAGCTGAGCATGGTGAAACCGAAGGACGTGGTGATCGCCATCAGCTATTCGCCGTACGCCCGCGAGGCGGTGGAACTGGTGGAATTGGGCGCCAAGCGCGGCGCGCAACAGATCGCCATCACCGACAGCCAGGTCAGCCCGCTGGCCGCCTTCAGCGACGTCTGTTTCGTGGTGCGCGAAGCGCAGGTGGACGGGTTCCGTTCGCAGGTAGCCTCGATGTGCCTGGCGCAGACGCTGGCGGTCTCGCTGGCGCTGAATAACGCCCGGGACGAGTAAGGCAGTTGTGAACGCGCCCGACAGGCTCGGGCGCAGCGGGATTATTGCAGCAACAAATAGCGGTAGAGCGCGCTTTCCAGATCATGCTTCATGCTGATGAAAAGCAGAATCTCCACCGTTTGGCCGTCGTAGTCATAGATGACGCGGTATTCGCTGTCGGGATCCAATCGTTCGTGCAACCGCACTCCCATGCCCGCCAGCACGGCGTTGAAGCGGTAGCGGGCGGGATCGTCGGCAATTGCCGCGAGGGACGATAACAGCAGATTGTCCACGAACATCCCGGCTGCGGCGGCCCCTATCGTTCCGCTCTTATAAGACTCGATGTCTTTCAGGCTCCATTCCGCCGCCGGCGCGACGGTAAAACGTATTTCCTGGGGCATCCTGCACCTCGGGTCTATTTCCGCGCGTCACGCAGCCGCTGCAAGGTTTCTTCGGGCGACAGACCGCGCTGATTTTTAATCTCTTGCTTCGCCATCATAGTCAGTTTCAACAACGCGTTGGACTGGCGCTCGAGATTGCGTTCCCGAATTTCGGCCTCTCTCTCAGCCGCCGTTTGTACAAACAGCTCGGCAACACCACTTTTTGTGACGTAAACCCCGCCTTCAAACAGATCGGGCGAACCTAATCCTTCGCGCGCCGCTTTTTGAGACATGGTGGTCGTCATCGTTTTTCCTCCTGTGTACCGGCATTCTCACTGCATAACAGCGGTTCGTTAGATTCACTCAGCCAGAGAGCAATCGCGTGCGGACAGGTTATCATTTGAGCAAGAGAGAGGACAAATTTAGGTCAAATTTATACCCTGATAAAGAGAAAGCCCGGCAAGCCGGGCCTCAAGCGCTTATTGCGCGGCGGGGTAACCTTCGCCGTTAATCCAGGCGTGGTCTTTTTCCCAGGTGAACTTCCACTGCCGTACCGGCCCGGCCATCACGTTGAGATAATAGTTGTCGTAACCCGCCAGGGTCGCCACCGGGTGATAACCGCGCGGCACTTTCACCACGTCGCGATTGTAGACCGGCATGCACTCGTCGAGCGTGCGATCGTCGGTATAGACGCGCTGCATGCAGAATCCCTGCTCCGGCTGAATGCGGTGATAGTAGGTCTCTTCCAGATAGGTTTCGTCCGGCGAGTCTTCCCGATCGTGCTTGTGGCTCGGGTAGGAACTGGTGTTGCCCTCGTCGGTGTAAACCTCCACCACCAGCAGACTGTCCGCCGGCTCGCTATCCGGCAGAATGTTGTGCACCAGCCGCTGGTTGCGCCCCTTGCCGCGCCACTCCACGCCGATATCCGCCGGCGTGATCAGCCGTGAAGGCAGGTGGCCGCCGCCGGGCGCGCTGCACACCGCCAGCTCCAGATCGGTTTCCGCCCGCACCTCGATGCGATCGTGGTGCGGCACATACACCGCGTAAGGCGGCGTACGTTCGAACGGGCTCATGCGTTTGCCGATATGCGGGTATTCGGCGCGCCGCGTGGCGACGGAGGCGATACCGGCCACCAGCACCAGACACAGTTCCTTGTCGCCACATTCCAGCTGCAGCGACTGCCCGGCGGCCAGGCGGTAAACGTCAAAGCCGACATAGCGCCAACCGGCATTTTCCGGCGTCACGTGCTGGATACGCCCCTCGGCGTTCGGCGTCTGACATTTGGCAAGCAGTGAAGACATTTCGATTCTCCTGTTAACTCGCAGTGCAAAGGCCGTTACCCCGAAGGAGCAACGGCCTGGCCTGAGTGTGAAAGCGCTTAGCCCAGCGTCGGCATGCTGAATTCGGACACCGTCTGCTGCCCGGCCGGCCAGCGCGCGGTGGCGGTCTTCATGCGCGTGTAGAAGCGCACGCCGTCAGTGCCGTGCACGTTCAGCGCGCCGAACACCGAGCGCTTCCAACCGCCGAAGCTGTGGAACGCCATCGGCACCGGCACCGGCACGTTGACGCCGACCATCCCGGCCTGTACTTCTTGCACGAACTGGCGCGCATAGTGGCCGCTGCCGGTAAAGATGGCGCTGCCGTTGCCAAACTCGTGGCCGTTGACCGTGTCGATGGCGGTGCGGTAGTCCGGCACCCGCACGATGCCCAGCACCGGCCCGAAGATCTCTTCGCGGTAGATGCGCATGTTCGGCTTCACATGGTCGAACAGCGTGCCGCCGACGTAGTAGCCTTCAGGATAGCCCGGCACCTGATAGTTGCGGCCGTCGGCCACCAGGGTGGCGCCTTCTTTCACGCCCAGATCGATGTAGCCCAGCACCTTTTTCTGGTGAGCGGACGACACCAGCGGCCCCATTTCATTCTCTTCGCCGCCCTGCTGCAAGCCCGGCCCGACGCGCAGCTGCGCGATCAGCGGCTTCAGTTTGGCGATCAGTTTATCGGCGGTGTCGTCACCGACCACCACGGCGATCGGCAACGCCATGCAGCGCTCGCCGGCAGAGCCGAACGCGCCGCCCATCAGCGCGTTGACCGTGGCGTCCAGATCGGCGTCCGGCATGACGATCGCCTGGTTCTTCGCCGCGCCGAAGGCCTGCACCCGCTTGCCGTGCGCGCTGGCGGTGGTATAAATATGTTCCGCCACGGTGGAGGAGCCGACGAAGCTCACCGCCTGAATGCGCGGATCGGTACACAGCTGCGCCGCATCTTCATTGGCGCAGTGCACCACGTTGAACACGCCGTCCGGCAAACCGGCTTCTTTCAACAGTTCCGCCAGGCGCACCGAGGCCGAAGGCACCAGCGCCGGCGGCTTGAGGACGAAGGTGTTGCCGCATGCCAGCGCGATGGGGAACATCCACATCGGCACCATCGCCGGGAAGTTGAACGGGGTAATGCCCGCCACCACGCCCAGCGGCTGCATCAGCGAGAAGCTGTCGACGCCGCTGCCGACGTCCGGCGAGTACTCGCCCTTGATCAGATGCGGGATGCCGCAGGCGAATTCGACCACTTCCATGCCGCGCGTCAGTTCGCCCAGCGCATCCGAATACACTTTGCCGTGCTCGCTGACGATAAGCTCGGCCAGCTCGTCGCGGTGCTGTTCCAGCAGCGCCTTGAAATTGAACATGATGCGCGCGCGGCGCAGCGGCGTGGTGCGCGACCAGTCGGCGAACGCCCGATGGGCCACGTCGATGGCCTGCTTGACTTCGGCGGCGGTGCTCTGCGTGACGCGCCGCTCAACCTGCCCGCTGGCCGGGTTGTGCACGTCAACGGTTTGATTGCTGCTGCTCAGGCACACCTGCCCGTCAATAAAGTTACCCACGGTTTTCATGTCACGCCCTCTTTTCAAGTCCGCTGTCGCCTGGCCACACCCAGGCGGCGCGGCGTTAATCGTCCCGCTCGCCAAACCCCGTCGGCAAGCCGGCTACATCCTGACCGGATGCAGCAAACTCTATTTCATTGAAAAAAAAGTTTCAAATAAATTGTTTTGAAAAATTTGTTTTTAGTGCGTGAGGTCGCAATTTTGCGGTGTCGATCGGGTTGGCGCTTTCATTACCGCGCCAGTCAAGGCGCGGTTTCGCAGGAGAGTCCATCGCTAATACACACTGACTTTGCTACAGAAAATCCGCACTGCGCCTGACCTGCCGCCGTTACCGCCTCCCTCCGAGCGCCCAAGGCGCCCGGATCGCTCGCGACGGTTTTTTTTGAACTGGATCTAAAAATCAATATTCCATTATTCACTAATTATGAAATAAATGTTCTTGTTTGTTCCAGCATTTATCGACGACATCGCCTTGATGACAGGCACGGTTCACACCCTTCCGCTCGCCCTCTTCCCGACACCCCAACCGTGCGGACGGAAGCCAGGATAAAAATCGGAGCAACACATGTCATATCAGCGTAAGCACAATACCGGTTACATATTGCGAATTTGCGGCATCGCCGCCCTGGGCGGCATTCTGTTCGGCTACGACACCGCCGTGATCTCCGGCGCGATCGAAGCGTTGAAAACCTATTTCAATCTCAGCCCGGCCGAAACCGGTTGGGCGGTCTCCAACGTGGTGATCGGCTGCGTGATCGGCGCCTTCGCCGCCGGGCCGCTGGCGGCGCGCTGGGGCCGTAAAAAGGCGCTGATGCTGGCGGCGCTGCTGTTCACCGTTTCCGCCGTCGGCGCCGCATTGGCCCCGACCTTCACCTGGTTCGTCATTTACCGCATCATCGGCGGGCTGGCGGTCGGCATCGCCGCCACCGTGTCGCCGATGTACATGTCGGAAGTGTCGCCAAAAGACATGCGCGGGCGGGCGCTCAGCATGCAGCAGTTCGCCATCGTCTTCGGTCAGATCGTGATTTTCTACGTCAACTTCAAAATCGCCAGCCTCGCCAGCGAAGCCTGGCTGGTGGAAATGGGCTGGCGCTGGATGTTCGCCTCGGGCGTGATCCCCTGCATTCTGTTCTGCATCCTGGTGTTCGTCATTCCTGAATCGCCGCGCTGGAACGTGATGATGGGCCGCGACGATCAGGCGCTGGCGATGTTGACCAAGGTCTCCAACGCCGCCCACGCGCAGAATCTGCTGAAAGAAATCAAAGACTCGCTGCAGCAGGATCAACAGCAGCAGCACCGGAAGCTGAACTACGGCGATGTACGGGTGCGGTTCATCCTGTTCGTCGGCTGTATGATCGCCATGTTGCAGCAGGTCACCGGCGTCAACGTAATGATGTACTACGCGCCGGTGGTGCTGAAAACCGTTACCGAAAACGCGCAGGAAGCGCTGTTCCAGACCATCTGGATCGGCGTGCTGCAGCTGGTCGGTTCGGTCATCGGCGCCATGCTGATGGATCGCATGGGCCGCATTCCGCTGATGCGTTACGGCACGCTGGGCGCCATCGCCGGCCTGCTGCTCACCTCGTACGCGCTCTACACCCAGGCCACCGGCTATTTCGCGCTGTTCGGCATGCTGTTCTTCATGGTGTTTTATGCGCTCTCCTGGGGCGTCGGCGCCTGGGTGCTGGTGTCGGAGATCTTCCCGAACCGCATGCGCGCGCAGGGGATGAGCATCGCCGTCGGCTGCATGTGGGTCGCCAACTTCGCGGTGTCGCAGTCATTCCCGATGATCAACGATCACCCTTACCTGTTCTCGCATTTCCACGGCGCCTTCCCGATGTGGATCTTCGCCGCCTGTTGCCTGTTCAGCTACTGGTTTATCGGCCGCTATATTCCGGAAACCAAAGGCGTCTCGCTGGAAAAAATGGAGCAGGTGGTGTTGGCCAAACGCCACCGCCACCCGTTGCCCGACGGCAAGCCGCTGCCGCTGGAAAACGGCAAATCCTGATCTCTCACCCTGACCGCTGGAGCCATGCCCCATGAACATTGCGCTGGACCGTTTCTGCATTAACCGCAAGATCGCGCCGAATCTCGATCTGGGCCGTTTTTTCCGCCTGGTGAAACGCTGCGGGCTCAGCAAAGTTGAGCTGCGCAACGACATGCCCGGCGGCAAGGTGACCGACGATCTGAGCGACGCGCAGCTCAACGCGCTCGCCGCGCAATACGGCATCGAGATCGTCACGATCAACGCCCTCGGCAGGTTCAATCTGATGGATGACCCGGCGGCGCTGCAACAGCGCGCCGAAGCGATGCTGGCGCAGGCGCAGGCCATCCGCAGCCGGGCGCTGGTGCTATGCCCGCACTGCAGCGCCGACGACACGCGCAGCGAGCAGCAAAAACGCGACGACACCCTCGCGGCGTTGCGACTGCTGGCGCCGCTGTTTGCCCGCTATGGCGTACAGGGATACGTCGAACCGCTGGGCTTCGGCATCAGCTCGCTGCGATCGCCGCTGCTGACCCAGGCGCTCATCCGCGACTCGGGCGCGCCGTATCGCATCGTGCTCGATACGTTCCACCACTATCTGAGCGAAGTGACGCAGGCCGACTTCGACGCGCAGATCCAGGTGGCGCAGATCGGCCTGGTGCATCTGTCCGGCGTGGAGGACGGGCGGGATAAAAGCGCGCTGAGCGACGAAGAGCGCATCATGCTGAGCGAGGGCGATCGGCTGGAGAGCCGCCGCCAGGTGCAGAACCTGGAACGCCTGGGCTACACCGGCGTCTATGCCTTCGAACCGTTCTCTTCACAGCTGGACCGCTGGAGCGAGGCGGATATCGAACGGGAAATCCGCCAGAGCATCGCCCTGCTGCAAGGGTAAAAAAACGGCCTCCGCGGAGGCCGTTTTTCATGGCGTTACTTCAGGTTGCCGACCACCAGCTGATGGCGCTCGTTGTAAAACTTACGGTAGGCCAGATAGCAGGCGATGATGGTCGACAGGCTGGCGGTGGAAAGCAGCATGAAGGTCACCATAATCTGATATTTGATCGCTTTCACCGGATCGATGCCGGCGAAGATCAGCCCGGACATCATGCCCGGCAGGCTGACCAGCCCGACGGTTTTCGCCGAGTCGACGGTCGGGATCAGCGAAGCGCGGATGCTGTCGCGGATCAGCGCCGCCGACGCGAACTTGGGCGTCGCCCCCAGGCTGAGCATCTCCTGAATCTTCTGCTGCTCGCTTTTGAAACGCTGGCCGAGGTTGGTGTAGCACAGCCCCACCGCCACCATGGCGTTGCCGGCGATCATCCCGGAGATGGGGATCACCTGCATCGGCGTAAATTCGATGGAGCCGGTCAATACCAGCACCGCCAGCGTCAGCACCGCGCCGGTGGTGATGGCGATAAACGACGTCACGAACGCGTGTTCGACGTACTTGCTGCGTTTCTTGGCGTTGTAGGCCGCGTTAAAGCAGATGAACAACACCATCAACACGGTGAGAACGGCGTTATCCAGGTCGAAAATATACTTCAGCACGTAGCCGACGATGATCAGCTGCACCACCGCGCGGCAGATGCTCCAGATGATGTCCTTTTCCAGCGCCAGCTTTTCCCGGTGGCTGATCAGGATGGCGACCACCACCAGCACCATCGACAAGCCCAAGGATTCGTTGGTGATATTATGCTGATTCATGCTGTTGCTCCTGTGGCTCGGCGCCGTGCGCGCGCAGGGTGATCACCTCGTCCGCATGGGCTATCTCTTCGGTATCGTGCGTCACCCACAGCACCGCCAGCCGGTGTTCCGCCACCAGCTGATGTACGATTTCGTTGACGTTGCGCTTATTTTCCTCGTCCAACGCGCTGGTGATCTCATCGAGCAACAGCACCCGCGGCATAAACTGCAGGTTACGGATCAAAGACACCCGCTGCTTCTCCCCGCCAGACAGTTCATTGATGCTTTTCGTCAGCATCGCCTCCGGCAGGCCGAAACGCGCCAGATCGGCCTTCATTTTTCGCTCGGCCGGCGGTTCCTGGCGGATCTGGTACGGCAGCGCCAGATTGTCGTAAACCGTATTGCCGAACAGCGCCGGCGTCTGGAAGCAATAAGAGACCTGCTTGCGATACGCCTCCGGCGACATCTCGTCGATCGCCTGGCCGTCAAAATAGAGGCTTCCGCTGGTCGGATTCATTAAGGAAGAGATGATTTTCAGCAGCGTGCTTTTTCCGCAGCCGGAAGGCCCGGTGATCAGTTTGAACTCGCCCTCACCCAACGTGAAAGAGACGGAGTCCAGGATCACCTGGCGGTCTATTTGATAATGAATATCATCCAATCTTAGTATGTCTTTCTTTTCCTTCATTACGATGCCGGCTCCCTACACCTGTTCCCGTCTGAGCGATAAGTATATGGTCGCAAAAAACATCTTAGCAATGCCTGCGCGGAGGGCGGAAAGCGGAGAGGAGGATTGGCGGAGCGAAACGCACCGCCAAATAATAAGATTAATTAATGTTTAGCTGTAAGATAGTCAAAAGCGACCGTCAGGGTCGAATCACTCTTTTTTTATCGCTGCCTGTTCGTCACAGCTGTACCAGCGTAGAGAATTGTTGATGCTGCGGTGGGTGCAGCGGACCTTGCCCTCCTTTTCCAGCGCCAGCAGCAGGGTGCGGGTGGTATAAATGTTTTCACCGCATTTATCCGCCAGCTCGCGGGTCTTCGGCCACTGCTCCGGCGGGGGATGATGGCCGCCGGAGCCTTCCACACGATCCCTGCACAATCCTTGCAACACATTCAGCATCAGCGATTTTCTGCTTTCAAACGTTTTCGGCGCCTTGGCCATAGCATTCCTCCTGAGTGGTTACTGCTGAGCTCCCCGCTCACGACTGCACGTCAGCGATGCGCAGGGTATAAATCATGGTGGCGTCCGGAGGGATCGCCGGCGGGCTGCCCTGCTTGCCGTACGCCAACGCCGGCGGCACCACCAGCGTGATCGAGCCGTGGCGCTGCAGCTTCTCGATAGCCGCGCGAAACAGCGGCGGATAGCGCGTCAATGGCTGCGAGATCACCGTTCCCGCCAGCTCCATGTCTTTGATCACCCGGCCGTCGGTCAGGCTTTCGCGCACCACGATATCCACCCGATCGTCGGCGCCGATCGCACCGCTGCCGGCATAGTCCACCCGGTAGTAGAAACCGAGCGCATCTTGCTTGACTCCCTCCTGGCGGGCGAAATCGGCCAGATAGGCCTTGCCGTCCGGAGGGGGAGCCTGTGTCTGTTGCGTCTGCTGCAAACGTTGCTGCGCCGTGCGCAGCGCGCTGTCGATGGCGGCCTCATCCAGCCGCAACCGCCCGGCCAGGGTATCGGCGATGCCCGCCAGCAAAAGCTGCCGATCCGCCTCCAGTCCCGCGCGCCGGTTCTCCTGTTGCAGATGCAAAATATCGCGCCCCAGCGATACGCCGGCGGCATACGCCTGCTTGTCCGCCTCGCTGGCCAGCACCGGGGCCTCAGCCGCCTGCCGCCGCTCAGCCAGCAAGGTGTCTACCCGCTGCCGTTGCTGTGCCAACTGCGCCGTCAAGCTTGCGCTGCGCTGTTCGGCCCGCGTGAGCGAAGCGGCCAGCGCGGTCACCTCAGGCAACGGCGCAACGGCCTGCCGCAACGCCTTCAGGGCATCGGCCAACGGCCGAATATCGATATCGGTCCGCTCGCTTTTCGGCGCCGCGGCGGCCTGCGCCGCCGCCAACTGGCGCTCCAGCTGACGGATTTTCTCCGCCTGCTGTTGCACAGAGTGCTTCAGAGAAGTTAAACGAGCGCCGTCTGCCCCCGCGACGGCGGCCGGTTTGGCGGCCGGTGCAGGCGCCGGTTTACGCGCGGTTTCCTCCTTGAGAGCGGCCGGCGGAGCCTGCCGCTGTTCGGCAAACTTCAACAGGGCGGGAATGCCGTCGTCAGCGGCGCAAACGGCACCGCTCAGCGCCAACAGCCAAAGCCCCATCACCCCTCTTTGCGCGCATCGCTTCATGGCTACAGATTCTCGACCCGGTTGGACAGATCGGACATCAGCTCATGTTCGACGTCGGCGCAGAATTTCTCGGTTTTATATTGATAAAGAGCATCAATCGCTTTACGGGTGCTTTCATCCACATTGCCGCGCACGCCGGCATATCCGGAAGCGTTGGAAAGCAGACCGTTAAAATAGGCAATGCGTTTTTGGTAACTCTGCGGATTAATATTTTTTAATGAGTTAACCCGTTGCTGGCAAAGCGCGATACGTTGTTCATCGGATTTATCATTAGGATTGTTCTGTGAAAGTTTTTTCACGGAATTCAGGTTTGTCTTGCTGCCGCTCACGCAGCCTGACAGCGACATGAAAGACAGTAAAAATATAGCAGAAACTACCGTGCGGCGGCCGCCGCAAGCATTAATCATCGTTATCATTCCGTTTATAATCCTTTAATTGTCACTTAGGTCATCATTATGTGGCGAACGGCAACGGCACATGCCTTAATTTGATTAATCAAAATGGGTTAGGCAGTGAAAAATCCCTATGCCGCAGTGCAATAGAATAATTCACTACCGATGATATTGTTATTTAATTGTTAATAAATTAGACCTAAACGCGGGCTAAACACGAATCAAAAAGCCAATCCCTTAGGGAAAGAAAACCATGAAACAACAATAAAAACAATAGATTATGTTTTATATTTTGTTTCTAAAGGGAAATTCATCATCTGCTGCCTCAGGGCGATATTAGCAAAACAATATGGCGAATTGTAGGTATCAGCCTATTTCCCCCGATCTAATATCTCGCATATCGTTATTTATATAGTGATTTATACTGGATAATATTTGTATACGATCTATTGGTTTTAAAGCAAATATATTTCTTTTTCCTTTTGGTTTTATATTCTGAATTTGACTTAATTTAATAAAATCTATTTCCAAGCAATACTATTATTTGCAAGAATATTCCCAGCAACACGCCATACGTAAAACTCGTATTTTATTTACCAGAAAATCCATTGTCGATTTTCCCAATCTCGTTATTTCTCATAAATAACGGATGTTGGCGTATTGCCCAGAGCAAAAGGATCTGGCTCCAACCGTACGGCCGGCGACATGACGTTGCCGCCGCTGCGGGGGATTTAGATGTGCTGTTCTTTTTATTTAAAAACTCTCTACAGGAACCTGAGAAATGAAACTGAATAAATTAATGCTGGCAACCGTGATTGCTTTCGCTTCTGCATCTGTTGCTCACGCCGCATCTAATCAGGGCAGCGGTAAAGTCACCTTTACCGGCGAAATTATCGATGCGCCTTGCAGCGTCGCGCCGGAATCCGTTGACCAAACCGTACCAATGGGCCAGATCAGCAGCCGCATCCTGGCTAACCAGGGTAAATCCAGCATGCAACCTTTCAACATCGAACTGAAAGATTGCTCCATCTCCACCATGAAAAACGTCAAGGTGACCTTTACCGGCACGCCTGATCCGGTCAACAACAAACTGCTGGCCCTGAGCGGCACGGCAACCGGCGCCGGCATCGTGATCTACGACAACCTGCACTCCAAGGAAGTGGAACTGGGCACGGCGACCGACGGTCAGGGCCTGAACGACGGCGACAACTCGCTGAAATTCGCCGCTTACCTGCAGGGCAGCAGCGCCTCCGCCGCCGTGGTGCCGGGCGACTTCACCAGCGTGGCCAACTTCACCCTGGCTTACCTGTAATACCCCACAGGGGATGTCTCAGGGCATCCCCCGCTTGATTGCATGCCGACGAGAACGGCAAGGGAACAGGGCAAGACAGGGAGACGCCAGCATGACTATACGCCTTTGCGGCCTGTTGCTCATCGCGCTCAGCGTAGGCAGCGCGGCGGCGGCAGTGAAAAATCAGGGCCACGGCAAAGTCAGCCTGGGCGGCACCATCGTTGAAACGCCGTGCGGCATCGCCAGCGACAGCCTGGATCAAACCGTCGATTTCGGTCTGATCTCCATGACCGATGCCTCGCAGGACGGGCAATCGGTGCTGATCGGCAGCCGCCGCCATTTCACGATCAAACTGGTGAACTGCGAACTGGCCAGCCAGGTGAAGCCTGACTTCATCTATCGCGCGGCCAACGTCACCTTCGACGGCACCGCCGACAGCCGGGATCCTTCCCTGCTGGGCGTTTACGGCGAGGCGCAGGGCGTGGCTATCGAGCTGTTGACCGATGCCGGCACTCCGATCCCGCTCGGCAGCACGACGGCGGATTACCAGATCGTCGCCGGCGACAACACGCTGCGCTTTGGCGCGCAGTTGCGCCTGCATCCCGATAAGGCGCGG
The DNA here is from genome assembly GCF_014982455.1 of Serratia sp. X3. Taxonomy (NCBI): domain Bacteria; kingdom Pseudomonadati; phylum Pseudomonadota; class Gammaproteobacteria; order Enterobacterales; family Yersiniaceae; genus Serratia; species Serratia sp. X3. Next base: position 62,838 of record NZ_JADCNB010000008.1, on the reverse strand, counting down.
GCGGGCGGCTTCAGCTCTCTGGCCAAATTCACCCTGTCTTATCTCTAGCGCCGGCGGGCGCTGCACAGCATTACGTATTCAGGTCGCACGGATGACCTGCTATTGGGCGCGGACTTGCCATGAGTGATTATGCTATGACGTCATTACTGACACGGAAACACCTACCTCTTCTCGTCATTCTATCTTTCCTCTGGGTGCGTCCGGCATTTTCCGCCACGGAATTCAATACCGACGTCCTGGATATCGGCGAGCGCAGCAAAGTGGATCTTTCGCGTTTCTCCGATGCCGACTACGTCATGCCCGGCGCTTATTTGCTGGACATCAAGATCAACCAGAAAACGCTGCCCCAGCGCAGCATTCAGTATTTCCCGTCGCCGGATAACAAGAGCGGCAGCCAGGTGTGCCTGCCGCCTGATCTGGTGGAAAAAATGGCGCTGAAAGAAGAAGCGGCCAAAAAAGTCACCCTGTGGCACGACAACCAGTGCGCCGACATTCGCGGCATCAAAGGCGCGACCGTCTCCGATCGCATCGGCGGCGGCGTGCTGGCGATCACCATCCCGCAGGCGTGGATGAAATACTCCGATCCCGATTGGACGCCGCCCGAGCAGTGGGACGACGGCATTCCCGGCCTGCTGCTGGACTACAACCTGAGCGGCCAGTTAGGCAAGCAGAATCACAACAACAACACCGCCCAGAACCTGAGCAGCTACGGTACGCTGGGCGCCAACCTGGGCCCCTGGCGCCTGCGCGCGGACTACCAGGCCAATTACAATCAGCAGGCCGGCGATCGCAGCACCGGCTTCGACTGGAACCAGATCTACGCCTACCGCGCGCTGCCGATGCAGGCCGCCAAGCTGACGCTGGGTGAGATTTATCTCGACTCCGGGGTGTTCGACGCCTATCGCTTCACCGGCCTCAATCTGGCCAGCGACGAGCGCATGCTGCCGCCTAACCTGCAGGGCTACGCGCCGGAAGTGCGCGGCATCGCCAAGAGCAACGCCAAGATCACCGTCTCGCAGGAAGGCCGCACGCTGTACGAAACCACCGTGCCCGCCGGGCCGTTCGCCATTCAGGATCTCAACAGCTCGGTGCGCGGCAAGCTGGACGTCAAGGTGGAAGAGCAGGACGGCACCGTCTCGACCTTCCAGGTGGATACCGCCACCATTCCGTACCTGACCCGCCCGGGCTACGTGCGCTACAACGTGGCGCTCGGCAAAACCTCGGCCTACGACCACCGCACCCAGGGCCCGCTGTTTTCCGCCAGCGACTTCTCCTGGGGGCTGAGCAACGCCTGGTCGCTGTATGGCGGGGCGCTGCTCGGCGGCGACTATAACGCCTGGGCGCTCGGCCTCGGCCGCGATCTGAACGTGTTCGGCGCCATGTCGCTGGACGTCACCCAGTCGATCGCCCGTCTGCCCGGCGAGCCGACCGCCAGCGGCATGTCGTTCAAGCTCAACTACGCCAAACGCTTCGATGAGCTGAACAGCCAGATCACCTTCGCCGGCTACCGCTTCTCGCAGCGCAAGTTCATGAACATGTCGCAGTACCTGCAGGAGCGCTATGGCGATTATGACAAGAATTACAACGGCCGCCAGAAAGAGCTGTACACCATCACCGCCAGCAAAACCTTTATGGCGGAAGACAGCGCCAAGGCGATCACCGCCTACCTGACCTACTCGCACCAGACCTATTGGGATGCGCGAACCCAGGATCGTTACGGGCTGTCGGCCAGCAAGCTGTTCAGCGTCGGCGATATCAGCAACATCACCGCCTCGCTGTCGGCTTACCGCACCTATTACCAGGGCCGCACCGACGACAGCGTGATGCTCAACTTCACCGTGCCGATCGGCGACCGTCGGCGCGTCGGTTATGCGCTGCAAACCAACAACGGCGATGTCACGCAGACCGCGTCGTACAACGACTACAGCGATCCGGACAATACCTGGCAGGTCAGCGGCGGCTTTAATCAGTCCGGCAAATCGCTGGCGCGCGGGTACTACACCCACAACGCCTCGTTCGGCTCGCTGAACGCCAGCGCCTCTTACCAGCAGGACAGCTACTCGTCGATCGGCGGCTCGTTCCGCGGCGGCCTCACCGCGACCCGGCACGGCATCGCGGCGCATCAGAACTCGAGCAACGGCGGCAGCCGCATGATGCTCGACACCGACGGCATCGCCGGCGTGCCGATCAACAACGGCCGCGCCTACAGCAACCGTTTCGGGCTGGCGGTGATTTCCGACATCACCAGCTACTACAACACCGACACCCGCATCGACGTCAACAAGCTGGCGGACGACGTCGAGGCCACTCGCGCCGTGGTGCAAGGCACGCTGACCGAAGGCGCCATCGGCTACCGCCACTTCGAGGTGGTTAAAGGCAGCAAGCTGCTGGCCACCATTCGCCTCGCGGACGGCAGCGAACCGCCGTTCGGCGCCGCGGTGCTGAGCGAGAAAGGCCGCGAGGTCGCGGTGGTCAACGACGGTGGCTCGGTCTACCTGACCGGCGTGCAGCCGGAGGAAAAACTGGACGTCGCCTGGGAAGGCCAACGCCGCTGCCGCATCGTGATCCCGGGCGCCGCCAAGCCGCTGGACCAGCTGCTGCTGCCGTGCGCCACCCTGTAATCCGTAACGCTGAGAAATGATGACATGAACAAACACCCGATAACGCTACTGACCGCCGCCGGCCTGGCCCTGAGCGCCGTACTGCCCACCGCCGATGCGGCGATATCGCTGGATCGCACGCGCGCCGTTTATGTGAGCGACGCCAAATCGATCAGCCTGAATATCGTCAACGAAAACAAAGAGCTGCCCTTCCTGGCGCAGTCCTGGCTGGAGAACGAGCAGCACCAGAAAATCACCTCGCCGCTGGTGGTACTGCCGCCGCTACAGCGCGTGGAGCCGAGCGAGCGCAGCGTAGTGCGCATCACTAAAACGCCGGAGGCGGATCGCCTGCCGCAGGATCGCGAGTCGGTGTTCTACTTCAACCTGCGCGAAATTCCGCCTAAAAGCACCAAAACCAACGTGATGCAGCTGGCGCTGCAAACGCAGATCAAGCTGTTCTACCGGCCGAAGGCGATTGTCGCGCCCAAGGGTGAAGTGTGGCAGGAAAAGCTGGTGTTCCGTAAAAGCGGCGGCACCATCACCGTCGACAACCCGACGCCGTTTTACATCACCCTGACCGGCATGACGCGGCAAACGCAAAAACAGGGCGGCGGCGCGATCGGCGGTTTTCAGCCGCTGATGCTGAAGCCGAAATCCAGCGAAAGCCTCAAGCTGCACGACACCGGCATGAACAGCTTCGTCATCACCTACATCAACGACTACGGCGGCCACCCCGAGCTGCGCTTCGCCTGCAACGGCAGCGTTTGCACCGCCGTGCCCGAGAAAAAATAAGGAGGTCCAGCATGGCTGAATTCACCGATCGACTGCGTCCGCTGCTGCTCGGCGCACTGCTGTGCGGCGGCAGCGCGCTGGCGGCAACGCCGCTGGGCGTGATCGAAGGCACCACCGGCACCGTCAGCTTTCACGGCGGCCTGCTCAGCTCTCCCTGCAGCCTGACGCCGGACAGCCGGGACCAGTCCGTCGATCTGGGCGACGTCAGCGCACGCGACTTCCGCAACGCCGGCGATCGCAGCGCGCCGGTGCGTTTTCGCCTCTCGTTCCGCAACTGCCTGCTGGGCGCGCGCGCACTGGCGGATAACCCGGCCGGCCAGCGCAACGGCGACGCCGGCCGCCTCTACCTTCAGGGAGAGCAGGCCGCCACGCTGGTGTTTCTCGGCGAAAGCGATGTCGACAACCCATCGCTGCTGAAGCTGAACGGCGGCGTGCAGGGCATCGGTCTGCGCCTGCAAGACCAACAAGGCCAGGCGCTGGAGCTGAATCAACGCAGCCGCCCTTACATTCTGCAGCCCGGCAGCAACACCCTGTGGTTCAGCGCCAGCGTGGAATCCACCCAGCGGGCGGTGATGGCGGCCGGGTTCGCCGCCGTGGCGCACATTCAGGTGATTTACCTGTGAGGTTCGAGAACGCGATGAAAACTCAACTGACCAAACTCTGCCTGCCGCTGGCGATCGCGCTGGCGGCCCCCGCCGCCTGGGCCAACGGCTACGTCACGCCGGACGGCGGGCCGAAACAGTTCTATATCGATCTGAATGAAAGCAACATCACCAACCAGGTGGGGTTTACCAAAGTGTTCCCTTATTCGTTAGGTGGCCAATATACCGGCAAGGCCTACTGCGATACGCCGATCCCCAGAAGCCCGCACTTTTACAAGTCGGATTCGGCGTTGCCTCCCTCCGACTACGGCAACGGCTATTTAAAACTGAATGACTTTCTGGATTTAAAAGCCGAGGTGTGGATCGCCGGCAACAAGAAGGCCTATGTCACGGTGCCTTTTTACAACGAATCCAACGAGTATACCAATCACAGCTGTTCGCCGCCCTATGTGCAGGTAAACAACTACGAAAGCGGCTCCAAAGGCCGCATCACCTTCCGGGTGCGTAAAAAAATCATTAACGGCGTCGAGATTAACGATCGGCAGATCATCGAGATGTACGGCCGCCTCGGTTCGACCGACGGCGGTTTCGGCCCCAATCCGATGGCGCAGGTGTTTATCCAGTCCGCGATCCTTTACGTGCCGGATAAATGCGTGGTGAACGAAGGCCAGCTGATCAACGTCGAGTTCGGCGAAATCGGCGGCAGCGATCTCAACGGCTCGAACTACCCGCAAAGCATTCCGGTGCGCTTCCAGTGCGAAGGCGGCAGCTTCGAAGACGGCACGCTGAACATCAAGCTGGCGGTCTCGGGCACGGCCGCTTCCTTCAGCAACGAGGTGTTCAAAACCGACAAGAACGATCTCGGCATCCGGCTGACGCACAACGGCCAGCTGGTCATTCCGAACGAGTTTTACCCGGTGCCGAACATCGGCAACGGCGGCTCCTGGAACCTGGTGGCGGCGCCGTTCGCCAACGGCGGCGCGGAGATCGGCGAAGGGGAATTCAACGCGTCGGCCACCATCGTGGCGGCATTCCAGTAACCGAGGGAGGAACGGAAAATGCGTCTACGCGCTTTTACGCTGCTGGTCTGCGCACCCTGGTGGGTTGCCGTCATGCCGGCAGCGGCGAACACCGAGCTTATCGGCGCGCCGGTGCAGTTCCACGGTACCGTGGTGAGCCGCCCGTGCAATATCGAACCGCAGTCCGCCGATCAGCTGGTGGAGATGGGCACGGTGATCGTCAAAACCCTGTATCGCTACGGCCACACCACGCCGGTGCCGTTCAGCATCAAGCTGACCGACTGCAAGACCACGGTGTTCAAATCCGTCAGCGTGACCTTCAGCGGCACCGAAGACGGTGAGCTGCCGGGCAAGCTGGCGATCAACAACGGCGCGAACGGCGCCGCCATCGCCCTGTTCGATCATCAGGGCGCAGACATCGATTTGAATAAGGCCACCAGCGCCGTCGCGCTGCAAAACGGCCCCAATAGCCTGAACTTCACCGCGTATGTGCAAGGGCGGCCCAGCGCGATTCAAAACCAAAGCATTACCGAAGGCGAATTCACGTCCATCGCCAATTTTGTGCTGGCGTACCAATAAGCCCCGCACCGTCCCAGGGAAATCAGGAAAACGACCGGCGCGCGAACGCCGGCGATGGGCCGTCACCGTTTGCTCCGGCGCGGCGCCACGGCCTTTTAAGGAGTCACCCATGCCAGATATTCGCTTCACGCTGTTCGACAGCGATAACTTCTACCAGCAGGGGCTGCGTCTGCTGCTGCAGGACTATCTGCACTCCCTGAACGAATGCCACCGCCGGTACCCGCAGTTCTCGCCGCTGGCGCTGCAGGCGTTGGATAACATCGAGATCGTGTTCCGCACGCCGGAAGAGCGCTGGGGCTGCGCCTGTTGTTATCAAAGCCCTCACGGCGTTCCGCGCCAGCGGCAGCTGACCCTGCTGATCCTCGACGACGCGACCCAGCAACAGGTGAAAAACCTGCCGCCGCTGTTCAGCATCCATCGGCGCGATTCGGCCTACGCCATTCGCCTCAAGCTGCAGATGGCGTTGGAAAAGTTCATCCTGCATCCGTGGGTGGCGCTGCACGCCGCCGGCCTGTGGAAATGCCAGGCTTGCCGCATCGCCGCGCTCAGCCACTGCGAGAAAAAGGTGCTGGGTTTGATGAGCAGCGGCATGTCCGCCTGCAGCATCGCCGGCCTGCTGCAGCGCAGCCAGAAAACCATCAGCGCCCATAAGCGTTCGGCGATGCGCAAGCTTAACGTGCGTAAAAACAGCGAGCTGAATAAGGTGCTGCTGAATCAGCGCGGGCTGAATTAAGCGGTATACGCGATAAGCGAATGAGAATCATCGGGCTGCGCCTAAACGCAGCCCATGACAGATTAACCTGCCATTCTCTTTTCAATGAAAGAGCCTAAACGTCAGCCATAAATCAAAGATTCGTGCATTGGCCTGTAATATCACTGCGCCAGGATTTACCTTTGTCCTTAACCTTACAGTTATGTGCATCCCGGTGGCTAAGCACCTTCCCGGAACAGTTCTTTGCGCTATAACATGTGCCTGCGGCCGCAGACGCAGTCAGGGGTAGCAGTAAGCATGAAGCGAGTGTAATAACAATCGATAGACTTTTCATAACATATATCCTTATTCGTTCATATTTAAGTTTCATCGTTGTGCATATCGCAGAATAAATCTGCTTACGTCTTTCTATCTTCAACCCGTTTTGTTTAATACGCCTCCTTACCTCTCTATCAAAACTTCAACAATGAACGACGCCGTTCTATCGAACAACGCCCCAGGTAAATGCATTGATAATCACGCTCGTCCAGCGGCGATAAAAACGCGACGCCTTTTTACCGATATAAGAACCACCACCCAATGAATGAACAGGCTATGGTGATGACTATTATAGCTTTGCCGTCATTCCGGCACAGACCGCGTTGTAACATCCCTTGTCGAGGCGGATTTCCATATTTCCCGGCGCTATCCCCGCGTATCTACCGTAACAGAGGCCGAAAGGCCGCTGTCTATTTGTTGCGGAGAGTCAAAAACAATCTTTACTGGGACGCGCTGGACAATTTTGGTGAAGTTCCCTGTCGCATTATCTGGTGGTAATAAAGCAAAAGTTGCTCCTGTAGCCGGTGAAATACTATCCACCCTGGCATGAAATATTTTCCCTGGATACGCATCAACTTTCACCTCCACAGGCAATCCTTTACGCATACGTGCTTTCTGCGTTTCCTTAAAATTGGCGCTTATCCATGGAGCCGCTCCGGAGACGATACTGGCAATGGACTGCCCCGCCTGAACCATCATACCCACTTGCAAACTACGGTTGCTGATTACCCCATCAATAGGCGCAATAATCCGCGTGTAACTCAATGTCAATTTCGCCTGTTCCAGGTTTGCCTGAGCCTGTTCAACATTAGCCTGGCTTTGCTCAATTTCGCTTTGCAAGACCTGGAGTTTATCGCTTTGTGTTTTCAAGCTCGCTTGCGTTTGGTGGTATTTTGCCTCTGCGACGCGATAACTGGATGTGGCGTTATCCATGTCTCCCTTGGAAACATAATTCTTTTTCTGCAAAATTTGAAAACGGAGATACTGCTGATGCGCATACTGCAGAGTGGCTGCAGCAGAATTCACATCGCTGCGAAACTCGTCAATAGCACTTTTTTGCATTTGATAACTTGCCTGGGCATTCGTTAACGCCGCACGACTTTGCGCCAGAGTCGCCTCTGCTTTCTGCAACGCGACAACAAACTCCCTGTCGTCCAACTGAGCCAACAAGTCGCCCTTATTCACTCGATGATTGTCCCGAATCATAGAGTTAACCACCACCGCGCTGATGCGGGCGCTGACGTTTGTAATGTCGGCTTGCACATAAGCATTGTCGGTGGTTTGAAAGTAGCGCCAATAAAGCAACCAATAAAGAAATCCTGACAAAACCAGTAACACGAGCAGAAGGAAACCTATTTTTTTAGAATGTTTCATGATGAATTCCAACAACCTGAATGATGTACGCTTAATATCCACCATCCAGGTTGAAAATATTTTCATATTATGCGCAACAGTAGAGCCTATCGTTAGCACATCCGTATCAATTGTTTGCCGAAATGTTTTCCATTAAGTGAATCAATAAAAGCCTGAGGCGCATTTTCCAGCCCATCGACTATCGTTTCTCGGTATTTCAACACACCGTTCTCTGCCGCATTTAACAAGAATGCATCTGATTCGGCGTAGTCTTTGAACCATTCGGTTACCAAAAAGAAACGATTTACAGGCGCATCCGGCAGGGCAGAGAAAAAGTCCGCCGGGCCGGATGCATCAACATCAGTGCCTTTATTGTAATTGGCTGCATTACCGCAGATAGGCACCCTTGCCCCCTCATTCAGCAACTTGGCGACAAACAGTGATACGCGGCCGCCCACGTTCTCAAAATAGATATCGATACCCTGGGGGCACGCGGCGCGCAAATCCCGGTTAAGGTCGGCAGTCTTGTAGTTAAGGCAACTGTCAAAACCCAGCTCCTCCACGACATACCGGCATTTATCCTCGCTGCCGGCCAATCCCACAACGCGGCATCCCGCCAGTTTACCCAATTGCCCAACGACGGAGCCGACCGAGCCCGAGGCGGCTGAAACGACCAATGTTTCACCCGGTTTTGGCTTCGCGATTTTGTTTAAACCGAAATAGGCCGATCGGCCCGGCGTCCCGACCGCACCGAGAAAAATAGAAGGTGGTAATGTTGTCTCCGGCAAACGATGAACAGTGAAGTTTTGAGCATCACCGATATAATACTTTTGCCAACCGGAGAAGGTGAATACGCGATCGCCAACGTTAAACAAAGGATTACGCGAAGCCACGATTTCCCCAATAGCCTCTCCCTGAATCACTTCCCCCAGCTTTATCGGGTTCACGTATTTGGTACTTTTATTTAGCCGTGGCCGGAGATAGAGATCGATCGATAACCATTTGTTCTCAACCAGAAACTCTCCTGGTTCCAAGGGCCTCAACGAGCTGGTCTCCAATCTGAAGTTTTCCAGCGTAGCGGCGCCATCAGGGTGGCTGTTCAATACGATCGATGCATTCTCAAATTGACTCATGTTCTTCCCCCTCTTAACTACATAGATACATGTTTACGACATCAGCAACCGCCAGCCCAGTGGGCCAGGATTTAACGGCCTTTTTTACGCAAATGTGACGTCCAACGATATTTCGGCCAATAAAAACTGAACAACACCATCAACAAAGTCAGTGGCCAACCACAAATAAAAATAATCGTGTCAACGGGCAGATCCTCTCGCATTGACAGGCCATATACACCGACGGCTTTCAGAAGGAAAACCGAGATCCACGCCAATGATACTTCGTGCCACACTTGTGCGTATTGTGCGCTACCGTAAACGGGAATATCTTTCAACCTTGGCATCGCCTGTTCTGCCAGCGTACGTATCATTGGCTTGCCTACCAGAGAATAGAAGCCGAATACCACCACCACCGAAGATGCTCCGCTGACCGCGAGAAACACATTTTCTTTCTTGATTGCGAACGGAGCATAGCCGCGTAAATACAAATAGTGACTAACGCCTGAAACCAGAATTAATGCGATCACCGACAATGAACCGCTACGCTTGTTAAATATTTCCACTGCGCCTGAATAAATAGCCGTGAGCAGTAATGCAAAACCCGCCCCCCCCCACCAAAAGGCGATGTTATAAAGCACGATAGGGGTAATGATAGTAATGCAAGCATCGCGCGACATCAGGTAGTGCCATATCGTCATAGAGCGCTGACTCATTCCTTACCCTCTTTTTTGACATGCAAACGAAAATCGCGAGAAGAGAACATCACAAGCAACGCGGTTGCCAACATCATTCCGCCCATAATCAGAAATAGATCGTTAAACGCCATGATTTCCGACTGGCGGGCGATTCTTTTGCCAAGTATCGCGAAAGCCGTACTTTTTATACTCATGACGTCAACGGCCAAACCGCGTGCGATCATCAGACTTTTAACGTCATTGAGATACCCGGCAAAGGCATTGCTGCCGGTGACCAACGACGTCTTGACGACGTCGACATGCGTATAAATGCGCGTGATGAAAAAGGTGCTTAAGATGGCGGTGCCGCAAGAGCCTCCCAGACTGCGGAAGATATTGATCAACACCGCCGAAGAGGCACTGTCTTTTTGCTGAATATTGCGGGTAGCCAGCAAGGAAAGCGGCACCATGATAAAGGGCTGGCCTAATGCGCGGATCAACATGGACCAGGCCATCTGCGGGCCGGCAAAGTCGCCGTCCATCGCACAGTCCATAAAGGCACTGATGGCCAGACCAACAAACCCTATGCAAATGAGATACTTCTGGTTATATCGTTGAATAAGCAACGGGATAAAAGGCAGGATGATTAACTGAGGAAACCCCATCCAGATCACCACCGTACCGATATCAGAAGCATTGTAGTCATGTACCATCGTCAGGTAATACGGCACCAAGAATAACGTACCGTAGATAGCTACGCCCAACATTGCAAAAACCAAGATGGCGCACGAGAAATTGTAGTCCCGAAATAAACGAATATTGATAAGCGGCTGTGCATGCGTCAATTGGGCATACATAAATATTAAGAAACTAACAGCGGAAATGACCGCCAACACGCATATCATATTCGATTCTAGCCAGTTTTCTTCACCGCCCTTTTCTAAAATCACCTCAAGAGCACCCAAACACAGCATGACCGAAATGATGCCGACAAAGTCCCCGCGACGAATAATATTCCAGTCAATAACAGGGTGTTTTAAAGCATAGTGAATCAACCCCCAGGACAACAAAGCCGGTATTGCGTTGATATAAAATATGGCGTGCCAAGAGAAATTATCCGTCAACCAGCCTCCCAATGCCGGCCCTACCGCCGGCGCGAAAGTCCCTATAATGCTAAACAGCGACATGCCCAACGGCCGTTTTTTTAATGGCAGGATCTCAATTATCAAGCGAAATGAAATGGGGATTAGCGCCCCGCCACTGAACCCTTGAAGCGCCCTAAACACGATCATGGAACTCAGATTCCATGCGGCAGAACACAGCAGCGATGCCCCCAAAAAGCCGGCAATGCACCACAGCGCATAACGCCCGGTCCCCAGAGCCTGGCAAAGCCAACCACAAAGCGGAATTGCCACTATCTCTGCCGTAAAATAAGACGTCATCAGCCAGGAACTGTCATTCAGCGTCGCAGAAAGCGCGCCTTGAATCACTTTCATGGATGAATTGGCGATTTGGATATCCAAAATCGCCATAAAACCGCCGATTAATCCTCCGAGAATAGCGCACCATTCGCGCCTGGAGACCCTTGCGCCTTCGGCTGGCGTCGCGGCCGTTGTCAAAACGGCGCTCATGACAATATCTTCCGCAGCTGGCTGGCCGTATGGCTTATCTGAGGCAGATTCATCATCGAGATGTGATTGCCAGGCGCGCTTATTATCGTCATCCCCCCGCGAGCCAGACGAGCCCAACCCAGTCCGGGTATCTCTTGTGCAATGCGGTCCGGCAGAATCTCCTCCGCCTCCGCAACCACGATCCTGCCGGCATATTCTTTGCCCTGATAGCTATCTGTCGCAGCGATATGCGCCTGCAGAATCGTCAGAAAATGCTGGAACTGCGATGCGCTAATATTGTCAGGAACCAATTTTGCGCGCTTGAATTCCTGCAGGAACAACAATGAACGCTGCGCTTCGGACATCTCTGCCAGCGCAGGTGCGGCGATTGCAAATGACGCACCGGTAAAACGCTCCACCTTACGGGCGAAGTATGCAAGCCGTTCGAATTCATTCATCTGTGCGGCGCGATCAATCTGTATCTGAGGAGCGGGTTGATCGAGTATCAGCACCGTTGGCGTTCGCCCGTCGGCATGCTGCAGTTGACGCGCCATTTCGAACGCGATTGTCGCCCCCAGGGACCATCCGCCCAGCACCAGATTTCGCCGTTGCGCAATATCCTGCGCCTGCTGCAGATAGTATGCGGCCAGCACCTCTATATCGTGGTTGTAGGCCTGATCTTCACCGAAGTTCGCCACCTGCAGGCCATAGATCGGATAATCGGCCCCCAACTCACGCGCTAATGGGTAATAACACAAGATGTTGCCGCCTGCCGGATGAATCATCAAGAGCGTCGGTTTATCCTCCTCGACCCCGGCATTCAGCATCACCAACGGCGAAAATACTTGCCGTTCAGCCTGCGTCAGAAAGGCCGCCAACTCGCCGACACTGCCGTGTTCAAACAGCTGTCCTAAAGACAGGGTTGTGCCAAAATGCTGATTTATTTCAATCACCAACTTCAATGCGGTAATCGAATTTCCCCCCAGCGCGAAAAAGTCATCCCGCGTATCCAATCGCTCGCGTTGCAGCACGCGGCAATAAATGGCATATAAGCGTTGTTCGACGTCCCCTTCCGGCTCTCGCACCGATTGAGGTATGGCATCGTTCATGCGCGGCAAAGCACCATAGTCCACCTTACCACCGGCCGTTAGCGGCAAGCTGTCCAGCCAAACCCACTGATCCGGCTGCATGTAATGAGGGACCTTGCTTTGCAAAAACGCACGCACTTCCGAGCAACGAGCCGTTCCCTCGCCGCAACAATAGGCCACCAGCCGGCTCTCGCCCGCACCGTTCTGCCACTGTTTTACCGCGGCTTGAACGACCGTCGGGTGCTGCTGCAATACGTGCTCTATCTCTGCTAACTCCACACGATAGCCACGCACTTTCACCTGACGATCCAGGCGCCCTAAAAACTCGAGGTTTCCGTCCGGCAGCCAGCGTCCTTTGTCGCCAGTGCGGTAAAGGCACTCACCCGCCAAATAAGGATGCGGGATGAAATGCGCCCGGTTCTGCTCCTCTAAGCCGATATAGCCCGCAGCCACATGCTCGCCGCCAAGATAAATCTCACCAGGAAGGCCGATAGAGACTAACTGCTGATAAGGATCCAATACCAATACGTGGCTGTCGGCCAAAGGTTTGCCGACCGGCAAATAGTCGCTCATATCATCCAGCGAACCGTCCGGCAAGGTATAGGTCGCCACACCGACGGTGCACTCCGTAGGGCCGTAGTGATTGACCACCCGGCAGTCAGCCTGCAGTTGACGTATGCGTTTGACTAACGCCGCCGGGACTCTTTCTCCGCCCAAGACTAAAAGACGACGTGGCAATAACGCGCCCGCGTGGGGAGACATGAGCAATGCGGCCAGGTGGGTTGGCGTGATCTTCATGCAGTCCAAGGGATGACTCTCCAGATAGGAGAACAAGGCCTGCGGGTCATTAAGCTGCTGGGTGCTTATCACCTCCAGTTGTCCCTGGTAGATCAGCGCCGGGAACAGCATGGTATGCGCTAAGTCGGTAGTGAACGCGGAAAACATGCCATATCGCGCCTCGGCAGGTTGATCCAGGACAGAGGCGATGGCCTGGCAATATCGGCTTAGCTGAACATGATTGACCCTGACGCCTTTTGGCCTACCGGTGCTGCCTGAGGTATAAATGATGTAAGCGGGAGCGTCTGTCGGCATTGTTAATAATTGGGGATTCGTGCTCAGCGCGGCGCCGTGGCACTGGTCAATCGAGATTGTCGGCTGTGAAACCGCCGGCGAGCCGGCATCCACCAAAACGAAGCGCGCCTGTGCGTCCCGCAGAATAAAGTCGACCTGTTCCATCGGCAAAGTAATATCGACAGGCACATAGCATCCCCCGGCTTTCAATATTGCCAGCAGGGCCACGACACAGCGTTCGCTTTTGGCCATAAACAGCGCCACTGACTGCCCCGGCAACAGACCATGCTCCAGCAAACAGTGCGCGAGTCGGTTAGCCTGCTCGTTCAGTTGCCGATAGCTCAAAAGACGGCCATCGCAACGCACAGCCACCGAATCGGCATCCAAAGCCTCGGTCTGACGCTCAAACTGCCGATGAACCGCCATGGGAACGGCGTCAAGCATGCGTCTACACCCGCTCAGCAAGTGGCGACGTTCCTCGTGAGTCACCAATGAGAGATCGCGAACGGTTATTTGAGGCCGTTCGATGAGCGCTTCCAACACCGTACGCAGATCGCTCAACATGCGCGTTATCGTACTGCGGTTAAACAAATCGGGGTTGTAGTTTAAGGTAAACAGTAAACTACCGCGGCTTTCTTCAACCCACAGGTTTAGATCCAGTTTGGATACGCCATAATCGATTTTAAGCGGTTTATAGGTAAACAACGTGTTGTTGTGAAAATGAGGAAATACCTGATACGTCAGCGCCGCCTGAAAAAGCGGATTAACCTGCGGATTTCGGATATGGCCAATTTCCTCAAGAATATCATTGAGGGGAATAGCCTGATGTAGCTGAGCCTGTTCACTTTCCGAACGAACGTCGCCAATGATGTCTCGTAACGTCGCTTCCGGAACGATATCCAGTTTCAGGGGTAAGGTATTCATAAACAACCCCAGCATATTCTGTGTCTCAGGTTGGTTACGATTGGCAAAAGGACAACCGATAATGATTTGCTGCTGGTTGCTGTATTTGTGCAACAAGAGCATATAGGCCGAAAGAATCATATGGAAAGGCGTCGCGCCCAGCTGTGCAGCCTGCATCTGCAAACGCTGGGTGAAGCCACGATCAAAAGTATGGCTTGCCATACTGCCTTTGGTGCTCATTTTAGTTGGCCGTGGGCGATCGGTCGTTATCTCAAGCAGGCCTTGTGCGCTATCAAACTTTTTAGCCCAATACGCCAAACCCTTTTGATATTCCGCCGTGGCATACCACTGTTCTTCTGCCAATGCATAGTCGGAGAATTGCAGAAAATCGTTTGTACGCGGTGTCTCGCCATGGAGGATTTGGAAATACATCTCCATGAACTCTTTAAAGAACAAGCTGACCGTCCAGCCATCTGAGATAATATGGTGAAACGTCAGCAACAATACATATTCATGTTGATTGGTTTTAATCATGCGCCAATAGGAAAGTGGTCCACACGTCAAATCGAAAGAACGCTGCCCTTCCTCACGCGCAACGTTTTCTACCCATTCGTCACGCTCGTATTCAGGAAGAGACAAAATATCGTCATAGTGGAAATCGAACAGGACTTCATCACTCACGCACTGGCAGAGTTCGCCTTCCACCACGTTGAATGTGGTGCGAAGAATGTCATGCTTTTTCGTCAGAAACGTCAGCGCCTTTTTCACCCCCCCCATGTCGATGTCATGTTCGACGCGGCAAGTGACGGCATAAGGATTGTTGTACGCCTTACCGTCGTCAAGATACTGATCCAATACCCAAATACTGCGTTGGGAACCGGTCACAGGGAAGTGCCGCCTGGCCGAGTCAGCTTGTTTTCTGATGATTTTACCGGAAGCCAACACCGCTTGCGCTTTCTTCTCCCTAGCAATTTTTTTCAACTCATCCAAACTCAACGATTTGAGCATGGCGCTACTGATTTTAGTCATCATCAAGTCCCGCTTTTGCCTGATTGGCATGTTTGCCTACGTGGTTTCCCCCAGGCTCGCACCTGGGGGGAGCCGGGTTATTCGCCTTGCAGCAATACTTCCAACTCAGCAAGGATCAGTTTTGACAATCCTTTAACGGTCTGATCTTGGTAAAACAGATCGACGCGAATATCAATTTCAAAAATACCTGATACCGTCGACACAACCTGAACCGCCAACAGTGAATTACCGCCGAGTTCCGTGAAATTATCGTTCACGCCAATCCCAGAAATACCGAGGATGGACTGCCAAACTTTGACGATTTCCTTCTCGATGTCGTTTTCAGGTGCCACATATTCCACAGACAACACGGGCCGCACATGGCCATCAGCGACTTTTTCCTCTTCATTCGCCAATAAGGTTTCATTTTGAGCCGGGATAGATTCATCGATCAGTTGCCCAAGGTCACTGGTGACAATAACCAACTGTTCAAATTCCAAATGCGCCAGTTGGCGTTTCAGCGCATCGAGCCCTTCATTGAACAAAATATCCTTGTCTGCAAGATTGACTTTCACCGCCGCAGGCGCCGCCTTCTCGTCCGACTCCACCACCTGATTGACTTTGGTCATTTTAATCAGAGTGTAATTTTCCAACGTCAATAACGGCACACCGGCATGGGACAGGAAGATAATATCCATCGTAATGGCATTGTCCGTATGCTGATACGGCCCCTTCAGCTTGAGGTGTGCATAGCAATCCGTTTCCAGCGGCGAGTGGTAGGTTATTTTGCCGTAACTGATCGGCAGGAAGTTTTCCTGGGTGATATAAGTCAGGCAGCGGATCGCCGTGGCGTCGATCATCGCCGGGTGGAACGGATAGCGCGCAAAATCGTCATGGAAATCGGAACCGATGACTTTATGCATCAACCATTCGTTTTCCCCTTGCAAAATGTCTTGGTGATTGTCCCAACGCGGGCTCAGCGAAAGGAATACATCGCCAGTATTGGCGTTGCCCAGCTCGCACTCCAGCGGCTCGTATGCCAATGCTTTCGTACAGCGCTGGCGAATAGACTCAAGCGATGCTGGTTCCCCCTCTGACTCAGCCACTTTTGAGCTGACTAAACCCAACGCATGTTCCTGCCAGGTCAGATCCAACAGGCCTCTGCTTTGCAGGCTAAACTTGTAACCATGACTCTCTGCGGTGACCAGCAACTGCATGTTGCGCGGCCAGGCATGATGATAAATGATGGGTTGCGTCAACAGCAGATTCTTAACCTGCAATCTCTCTTGAGGTTTGAAATGGCTCATCCATTCGTACAGCATCGATAATATCGTCGCGCCGACCAATGACGGCTGATGCGTCAAGCGATGCTCATCAATGACCCAGTCTTTTTGCACCGCCAGGTTGACCCGATAACGCTCTTGCATTCCCTCACGGCCAATCAGCGTCAACAAATCGCCTTCTACTTCTTCAAACTGTGCAGATTTATTATTTTTTTGCTCAATCAGATGATTGCTCCAGCGCACCGCCATACCGATATCCCCCCACTTGCCCCAGTTGAGAGAAACCGTATGCCCAGAACGTTGCTGGTTACGGTAATGGGCGAAAGCGTCCATAAACGCATTGCCCGCGCAATAATCGATGCGCGCCTCATCGCCGACAATCGAAGTGATCGAAGAGAAGAGAATGAAGAAATCAGGCTGCTTATCTTTAAGCAGTTCGTCCAAAATCAAACTGCCGTTCACTTTGGGATTCAACACGCCGGCACAATCGGCGTCATTTTTAAGCGGAATAATTCCGCCGCCGGCAATCCCCGCGGTATGGAAAACGCCATCTATGCGGGTAAACCCGGCCAGCATATCGCGCATACTGGCATAATCGCAGACATCAACCTGCGCAAGATGCACGGTGTTTCCGCGTTCTTCCAGCCGTAAAACCCCCGCGATTTTCTCACTCACCGAATCGTCCACCGAATGCTGCTGCAGCCACGCTTGCCATTGATCGCGCGGCGGCAGTTCGGTGCGATAAGTCAGGATCAAAGTCGCATTGCTGACCTCTGACACATGGCCCGCAACCAACATGCCCAGACCGCCCAAACCGCCGGTAATCAGGTAGACACCCTCATCCTTCAACTCCGCAGCAATTCCCGTATCATCTTGCTTCAGATGAACAGCCTGATAATCTTCCTCCCAACGGTTGCGCCCGCGATAAGCCACCAGATTGCCATGTGTATCGATATGGCTTTCGTCAATCAATTGCTGTGCTAAATCATGGGGCGCCGCGTAGCCGAATAAATCCACATCCACAACGTGGCACCGCACTTCGGGATACTCGTGATAAAAGACGCGCGCAGGCCCAACGACCAACGCTTTTTGCGGTGAATACAGCCGTTCCTCCGTCACATTGAAAATATTGTTAGTCACAAACAAGAGGTGTAGGTTTTCCAGCAGGTTTTCACTGACCAATGCCTGCTGCAAATAAAGAGGGCTGTAAAATGCGTCGACCTGCAGCGCATAGCCATCACCGTTGCACTGCGGTGCGCCGTTATCGGCAGAAAGGTTCCACATATTAATGATGCGAGTGGGGCGCAACGCCAGGTTCTTCACACTTTTCAGCAGACGAACGTAGTCTTCGCGTTTAGAGGGATCGATAACGTAACAACCGTTCGCCGCATCCTCCTCATAGTGAGTGCCGCGCCAGACGGTCAATACGCGCTGTGCGCTTTCTGCCAGCTGCCTTTGAATATGCTCGGCGATAACCATGGCGTCCACGAACAGCAGCCAACATTCCGAGTCTGGATCGATGCGGCTACCTGCCATGAACCTGGCGGGAATGGTGCGTTTCCAGGCCGGCATGTGAAACCATTCTCCAATCTCCGCTTTTTTGCGTTTGAGAGCGCTGACGGAACTGGCGCTCTGTCCTCCTTCGGCTCCTCGCTTCAGCGCCGGCAGCTTGAATTCCTTACGTTCGAAAGGATAGCCCGGCAACGGCAACCGGCGGCGATGTTCATCACCGTAAAATTGAGCCCAGGAGATTGTTACACCGCTGGCCCACAGGCATCCCAGCGAGGTAAGTAAATATTCTCCCGTTAATTCCACATCCTTCGCGGTAGGCAGCGAAGAGTAAATCAACGCGCTTTCATCCGCCTTGAAATGCTGCTTCGCGGCCGATTCAAGAGAACGGCCTGGCCCCACTTCCAGGAAGATATAATGCTGATTTTCTTCAGACATCAACGTTTTGAATGCGTGAGAGAACAGCACTGGATTGCGCACATGTCTCACCCAATAATCACTGTCTGTGGCCAGCGCATCGGTTATCCAATCGCCACTCACCGTAGAGACGAATGGGATTTTTGGAGCGTGCAATTCAATGCCGTCAATGACCTCTTTAAAAGCAGGCAATGCCGGTTCCATCATGTATGAATGGAAGCCATGGGAGGTATCCAGATGCTTGCAAAACACATTGTTGTCTTCAAGCTGCCGTTGGAATACCTCAATCTCATCCAAATCGCCGGCGACCACGCAGAGCCCCGGATAATTCACGGCGGCAATCTCCAATTTGTCGCCCTGTAACCGCTGACGCAGCGACTCTTCATCCATCAGCACGGCAAGCATTGCGCCAGCCGGTAGCGCTTGTACCAGTTTGCCGCGTAACGCCACCGCGCGCAGCGCATCTTCAAGGGAGAACACGCCGGCAATACACGCTGCGACATATTCGCCAACGCTGTGGCCTATCATGGCATCGGGTTTAATCCCCCAGGACATCCATAATTGCGCCAGACTGTATTCGACAATAAATAACGCAGGTTGCGTAAACTGGGTTTCATTAATACGGTTTTTTCTTAATCCTTCGTCGCCTTGGAAAATTATCGACAATAAATTTACGCCCAAGATCGGGTCCAAATAGCGACAGCAGCGATCCATCACTTCGCGGAATTTCGGGTAAGTGACGTACAGCTCACGGGCCATATTGATGTATTGGTTGCCCTGGCCGGGGAACATAAACACCACGGCCTTATCGCCTTTCGTCAACGTTGAAATATTGGCAGACGGCTGGTTCAATTTCTCCAGTAACGTTTCACGATCCTGTCCTACGACGACCGTGCTGTGCGCAAACGACTGGCGGCCCACCTGTAGCGTGTAGGCAACATCGCCAAGATTGACGTCCTTGTTTTCAACCAAGAAATCATGCATACGTTGTTTCATCACTTCCAACGCAGTTCGGCTCTTCGCCGAGAATGGCAGCATAACCAGGCCATCATGGCGAGTGTTTGGCTCCGTTCGCGGCGGAGCCTCAAGAATGACACAGGCGTTCGTCCCCCCTACGCCAAACGAATTCACCAATGCACGATGCGGTTCGTCAGAACTCGCCAGTTTGCTCAATTCGGTATTCATCACAAACGGGCTGGTTTCAAATTCAATATTGGGATTTGGTGAAATATAATGCAGTGAAGCAGGAAGGTCCCCTTTCTCCAATGCCAATGACGCCTTAATTAAGCTTGCCATACCGGAAGCGGCATCCGTATGCCCGATATTCGTTTTTACCGAACCCAGCCGGCAATATTGTTTTCTGTCGGTAAATTCACTGAACGTCTGGCTGAGCGAAGTGAATTCGATAGGATCCCCCAACGCAGTCGCGGTGCCATGCGCTTCGACGAAACTGATGGTATCCGGATGAACTTGCGCGTTGTCGAACGCCTGTTTCGCCACCGAAATCTGGCCTTCGATACTTGGCGCGGTATAACCCGCCTTCATATTGCCGTCATTATTAATCGCCCCGCCTTTCAATACCGCATAGATATGGTCGCCATCACGCAATGCGTCACTCAAGCGCTTCAATATAACAACGCCGGCTCCGCGACTGAATACGGTGCCATTGGCACGAGAATCAAAAGCATAACAACGCCCATCCGCGGACTCCATTCCGCCTTGCATGTATTGGTAGCCACGGCGTTCAGGGGTATCGAGGGAAACGCCACCGGCGACTATCAGATCGCTTTCCCCATTCAACAGACTATTAATACCCATCACCACGGCGACCATCGCGGTAGAACACGCCGTTTGCACATTAACGCTGGGCCCTTTCAAATTCAGCTTGTACGACACCCTGGTGGTAACATAATCCTTATCGTTATTGGTCACCACTGAAGCACCGCTCACGTACTTTTGCACATCAGGATGCGTATTGACTTTATTCAAATGCCACGCAGTACCGGTTCCGCCAAAGACGCCGACTTTACCGGGATAGGTACTGGGTACATAACCCGCATCTTCAAATGCATGCCAACTGCATTCCAAAAATACCCGATGTTGAGGATCCATAATTTCCGCATCACGCGGCGTGATATCGAAGAAATTGGCGTCAAAATACTGCGCATTACCCAAGATGCCTCTGCGGCGAATATAGTTTGACGAGGCGATCATTTCCTCTTCAATGCCGCTGGCTCTAAGCTCCTCTTCAGTGAACGTACTGATCGTTTCTACACCATCTAGCAGATTTTTCCAGAACATTGCCTTATCTTCTGCACCCGGGAAGCGCGCAGACATTCCCACGATAGCGATATCCTTATCACGGCACGTCGTTTGATATTTCATCTTTACCTCACCATGTGTAGCACAATTAAAATTAATAAATTATTTGTTTTTTCCTAATAGCTCAGCATTTTTCTCTGCAATGCGTTGACTTAGCATCTGTACGGTTGGGTATTGGAATAAATCCATAATGGTAATGGGCGTGGGAAACTTATCTTTTATTTCCCTATGTACTTTAGACATTAATAGCGAATTACCTCCAGCGTCAAAGAAATTATCCTTCGTTGATAGCTCCTTATTTTTTAGAACCGTTCTCCATACAGAAATGATTTGCGCTTCTATATCAGAACTCATCTTGCCTTTTATATCAACCATCTCTTTCTCTCCTTTATTTTCATGCGAACGAAGGTTAGATTTATCGACTTTGCCATTTGGATGAATAGGCATCTTATCCAATGAAATAAATCTGGAAGGCAGCATAAAGAAAGGCAAAGACTTCGCCAAAGCGCTCTTTACCTCCTGAACATTAACAGGCTGTTGATGACGAGAAACATAAAATGCAGATAGCGTTGGCATTTTATTATTTTGGTTGAACTCTACAATAACGGCGGCGTGCGATATCTGGGGCAAAGCCTGCAAATGCATTTCGATTTCAGCCAGTTCAATCCGATGCCCACGAACTTTTACCTGATCATCAACCCTGCCGATAAATTCCAAGACATTGTCATCAAGGCATTTGACCAAGTCGCCGGTTCGGTACATTTTATGATTTTCGCCCGGGATAAAAGGATCTTTGACGAAACGCTCGAGTGTCAACGTTTCAGCATGCAGATACCCCTTGGCCAGAATGTCGCCGCCCAAATAAAGCTCACCGCAGTTTCCGGGGTGAACAGGTTTAAGCGCGTTGTCCAACACATAGGCGCGTGCATGGGGAATCGGCCGTCCTATGGGAACCATGCCGTCTCCCTGCTCTGGCAAGCACGGCCAGTGGCAGGCAAAAATAGTCGCTTCCGTCGGCCCATACAGATTGTGGATCTGTCCGGAGAATTGACGGCTCAAATCGTCGACCAAACTCTGCGACAGCGCTTCGCCACCGGCGAAAATATGCGTTAAAGTCCGACAATCTCCCACCACATCAGCATCAACGATAATACGTAACGCAGTGGGTACAAATTGGGCAACGGTAACCCGGTGGCGGCGAATGAAATTTGCCATTAGCAGGGGATCATATTTCATTTCCTCATCGATCAGGGCGCAGCTTGCGCCAGTCATCAAAGGCCAAAATATTTCCCAG
Organism: Serratia sp. X3; assembly: GCF_014982455.1. Taxonomy (NCBI): domain Bacteria; kingdom Pseudomonadati; phylum Pseudomonadota; class Gammaproteobacteria; order Enterobacterales; family Yersiniaceae; genus Serratia; species Serratia sp. X3. The sequence goes on along the minus strand of NZ_JADCNB010000008.1, from coordinate 40,569 downwards.
ACAGAAACATCGAAACTGAAGCTGGATTGGTTCAGTACCACATCATGCTGGCACAGACTGAATGCAGCCTGCATCCATTCCAGATACTGAACAACCGTGCGATGACTGACCATCACCCCCTTCGGCTTACCGGTTGATCCGGACGTATACATGACATAACAGAGATCGGAACCACTGACTTTCGGCAAAACCGATGCCAAGGGTAAAGTGAGGTCCAGGCACGTGATGTCCAACCATTCGCAACGCTGGGAGGCGTCTTTCAACGCCTGATCCAGAACACCGCTCGTAATGACCAGCCTCGTACCAGCATGGTCAATCATGTATGCCAAACGGTTAACAGGATAATACGGGTCCAATGGCAAATAGCAGGCGCCTGCCTTGAGTATTCCTAATAAACTGATAACCAGATCCATTCCCTTATTCAGGTAGACGCCGACGATATCGCCTGGCTTTATCCCATGACTAATTAATCGCTCCGCCAATGCATCCGTATATTGGTCCAACTTTTGATAGGTCAGTGTATTATTTTCACATCGCAACGCCACTAAATCCGGCGTGGTGTTACTCTGCCATTTAAATTTAGCATGAATAACTTCTTCAGATACCATGATCTGAACCTCTAATTTATATTGAATTGTTTGAAAAAATATCCCCTAAAAAACAGGACACATCAAAGAGTCATTCTTTCAATTATCCTGAGATATTCTTTTGACAGCCGAATCACTTCATCTTCTTTTATCGCCGCCATATGATAGTTAAAGCAAATATTTAGACATTCTCCTTCATGGATAGAAAATGTCATATCTACTTTTGCGAAATCGCTTTCTACCGCTTTGACGTCAATATCAACACCACCAGAATTGACCGGCGATGGCATCGCGCTTAAATAATTAAAACAGACCGGTGCATACAATATATCCATCCAACCCTGTGCACGAATGTCACAATTCAAAATATCATAAGGTATCGTCTGATTTTCCAATAACCCATGCACTCTTTTTCGACAACGCTCCAAAAGTAATCCGATATCCTCTTCGGGGCTGTACTTATCGTAATAAGTCACTCTATTTACGAAACAACCCAACAGCGAGGTTTCTTCATAAAGCATACGATTGGAGACAGGGATGCCAATAGGCACATGACGATAACGCGTAAAAGTATTTAGCAACACATTGAATGCCGTCAGCATACAAACAAAAACCGTGGTTTGGCGGCTTCTCGCAAAGGCTATGAGCGATTGCGTCAACGCTTTCGAGATCGTAAACCACAGATTTTTCCCCTCCGACGTATCTCTGGGGGAGAACAGGGAAGCATCTGCGCCGGTATGGACGTAATGAGCAAAAGTTTCCAGCCAAAATGCTCTTTCCTGCGGGTAACGCGTCGACTGAATGCACTGTTGTTGCCAGCAACGATAGTACCGATACCTCTTGCCTTGGCCTAGCCTAAAGCCACGATCGCCCGCGCGGTAGGCCTGAAAATAAGCAATGAATTGCTTGAAGAACAAACCGATAGAGTCATGGTCAAATACGGTGTGGTGGACCTGTAGCAAGAGAATATGCCGGCTCGCCGATAAGGACATGAACCGCATATGAATGAGCGGCATGAGTTCAAGATCCATCTCGGGTACGCCGGCGGCGGCCAACAGCCCTTCGTCGCTCAGCTCATCGAAAGTGCAGATCTCCGCCGCGCACTCCAGGCGCACGATCTTCAAGTCCGACGCGGGATATTCTCCCTCGCTGCAACTAACGTTGTCTAGATTAAAACAACTGCGCAATACTGGATTATTCTTCAAGATCTGCTGAATACTCCACTCCATGGCGGAAATATCCAGCGGCCCACCGAAGGTCAACCTAAACGCAATCTGATAAGCACCAGGCGCCGGACTGATTTGATCTAAAGTTAAAAAATAGCGCTGTTCACTAGAAATAGACGGGGGCGTAAAATCATTTCCAAGCACAACCGGGTCAGTATCATTGGCATAGTAAGGCACGATAAACGATAGCAGATGAGGCGTTGCATTATCGAAAAACAAGGTGTAATCAATATCGCTAAATAATCGGCGCTTAATTAATTGCCTTATCTGAATCACCTGCAACGAACCGCCACCCAGATCAAAGAAATTATCATCTGTGCCTAATTCACAGAAACCTAATGCCTCCTGGAATATATCAATGAGCTCTTGTTCCAACTCGTTGGCGGCGGGACGAAAAGCATAGCTCAGGGCAGGGCGTGATGGAACGGGTTGGGGTAATCGCTGGAGGTCCAGTTTTCCGTTAGGAAGTTTTGGCATGGTTTCGACAAAAATAAAGTGCGAAGGAATCATGGCTGCCGGTAACGTCAAACGCAAAAAATTCCTGATTTCGTTTGCCGAAATAGTTCCCTCAGATTCCGGAACCAGGTAAGCGATCAATCGTATGCCTCCCGTGCTTTCCTCTGTCTTCCGCACCAAGGCGTGTCTAATTCTGCAATCTTCACGTAAGGCGATTTCAATCTCTTCCGGATCGATTCGCACTCCATTTATCTTGATCTGGCGGTCGATGCGGCCCAGATAGACAATCTCGCCATGCGAATTGAATTTTCCCAAATCACCGGTTCGATGGCCACGATAGCACGCATGATCGATTTCCTGCGTAAAGAAACGTTGGTGAGTTAATGTATCGCGATTGAGGTAACCGCGCGCCACACCTTCCCCAACAATACAGATTTCCCCACACCGATCGCCGCTGACAGGTGAACAGTCATCATCAACAATCAGTATTTTACTGCCTCGCAATGCCTTGCCCAGAGTGACCGCCTTCCCTTTTTCCAAACGAGCGAAAGAGCCGTTTGCCGTCGTTTCCGTAGGACCGTAAAGGTTATACACCGTTGCGTCTGGACATTGCGCAAAGGTTCTCTCTTTTAGATCAAAGGGTACCGGCTCACCGGAAAGAAATACGGTTGTTGGTAAACGCGACGCGCCGTCGACTTGACGATCGTAGTGCAGCAACGCATCCCATACCGTCGGCACACAATAAAGCGCTCCTGAAGGATGTTGTTCGTACCAAGTCAGCAATTTTTCAGGCTCATGCAAAATATTGGCAGGTAAAATATGCAACGTATCGCCACGCAGCAAAGGGGCATAAAGTTGCGTAACCGCAGCTGCAAAACTCAAGGTTGAAGTCAGCGGTAATACTGCCTGAGCTTCAGGCCAAAGTGCTTGGTTGAACCAATCCAGGTAATAACTCAAATTCCCGTGCTCAATGACAACCCCTTTTGGTAACCCGGTAGAGCCCGAGGTATACAGCACATAAGCGATATCCGTTTTCTGTACCACGGGCAGGCTTATCGTAGCCGGCATATCTGCATAGACGATATCCTCTAACGCCAGCGTAGAAGGGAAATTTTTTTCTATCCCCGTTTTACGCATGATGGAAACCGTGGTCAGCAACAAAAAGGCTGCAGCATCATCGAGAATTTTTAATACTCTCTCGTTAGGCAAAAAATCTGATAAGGGAATGTAGGTGTAGCCCGCCTTGAGAATTGCCAACAATACCACAGGCATCATTAGACCTGGCTCCAGATAGACGGCAATTCTTCCTCGTGGATGCATCGGATATTTTGATAATAAATAGCGCGCTAGTAGATTAGACTGGTATTCAAGCTGGGCATAACTCAATGTGTGCTCGCCAAAAACGACTGCACGCTTAGCCGGTCGTTGGGTTGACCACGTCGAAATGGTTTCAAAAATAGGCTTTCTGTCATTCATAACAACTCCTTCCATATTTTCCGCCTAAACTTCAACAGTAAAAATCCAAAGAAACTCAGGCTCAAATCCCGGTATGTTTTTTGATCAAAAAAAGCCCGAAGATTGGCCATCAGATTCTTAATAAAGCTGGCGTTTTTCTTTGCAATCAAAAGACCGTCATTACGACAACTGACATATGCAGAGGAAAGCATGATCGCGCACTCTTGCCACGATTCATCTGAAATTTAAAATAATCTAGCCTATTTAATATCTCTAAATAGTTATAATTATGGATAAACCAAACTGAATGATTACGTCAAGTAATTAGTTATGGATAATAATGCCATGAGAATGATACTCAAAGACCAAAATGATTCAATTTGTAAACTATAAAGATTTGCGCATGATTACAATGGTCATAATTTAACCAAAATAATTGCAACAAGTTGATTTTAAAAAATATAAAAAAACAATCAAATAGGAAAATATTTGTTACATATGATATTTACTTTTGATTTTCTTGGCATTTGACAGAAGATAAAATTAAACGAACCTAAACAAATTGCGGTGTGAAACTCACTTTTAGAATAGGACTATAAATATGAAACCGTGATGCAATCGACATTTTATCAAATCATTTAAAAAATTATTTTTGTAATTATGAACATTTCAATATCTGGGTGTCGAGATAAAATCTTCGCATATATTCTCACCGTTAATGCATAACCATGTTACTGACGGGGGATAATTCAACGTTTCCCTTTGTATTACCCCTTTCCTTGTCGCTACATGATCAATCCTGCTTCAATGCTCACTTCACAGGACGCGACAGCGTTTGCGCTCAAAACCACCCACACGGATAGCCATGCCCCTATGGCCGCTAATGCTTACTTATTCCCGCAGGAGATTCCCGTTATTTACCCCGCATATTACGAATAAATACCCAAAATCTGGCGACCAGTTTTAAAACAGTTTCGAACGTTTCGTTACGCTCATTCAGGTGTAGCCAACGCTGAACTTAACAACAGCAAATAAATGATAAAAGATATCCGCTATTAACGCCGAAAATGGTCTACTCTGAGCGTTAATTTTCCCTATAGATTGCGAGCCGGAATGCATGCCCAGAACAGCCCAAGTCGTTGACGTTCCCGCCCTGGGCGAGCTCGATCGCCAGGCGGGGCAGCTAAGCCACCAGCTGGCGCAGGCCCTGCGCCGGGCTATCCACAAAGGCGATCTGAAAGCGGGCGATCTGCTGCCTTCGACACGCCGGCTGTCGGCGGCGCTGAATCTGGCGCGCGGCACGGTATTGGAGGCGTTCGCCCAGCTGACGGCGGAAGGCTTTCTCGAACCGCAGCCCGGTTCCGGCACCCGGGTTGCCCACTATCAGGCGCCGCGCCGCACGCCACGCGCCACGGTACAGGCGAGTTCGGCGGTAGCGGTTCCGCTTTCTTCACAGGCGCAGCATCTGGCGCGCTTCGCCGCCCAGGTGCGGGCGCTGCCGCCGGTGCCGTTCACCGTCTCGGTGCCGATCGGCGATACCGCGCCCGACGATGTCTGGCGGCGGCTCGGCAACCGCATCCGGGCGCGCGACCCCGGCGCCCCGTCGGGCTACGGCGATCCGCTGGGCGCGTTGCCGCTGCGCGAAGCCATCTGCGACTATGTGCGCCGTTCCCGCTCGGTAAATTGCACGCCGCAGCAAATCCTCATCACCGCCGGCACCCAGCAAGGACTGTATCTGGCCGCGCAGATCCTGCTGGACGCCGGCGACAGCGCCTGGGTCGAGGACCCCGCCTACGCCGGCATCACCGCCCTTTTTAACAGCCTGTTTCGCGATCGGCACATGATCAGGGTGCCCGTCGCTAACGACGGCATCGACGTTGCCGCCGGCGTGCGTCTGGCCGCCGACGCCCGCGCCGCCTTTGTCACGCCGTCGCATCAATACCCGCTGGGCATGCCGATGAGCATGGCGAAAAGAAGCGCCCTGCTGGCCTGGGCCAAAGAGCGGCAGGCCTGGATCGTGGAAGACGATTACGACAGCGAGATGCGCTACGCCGGCCACCCGTTCCCCTCGCTGCAAGGGTTGGCGCCCGAGCGGACGCTTTATCTCGGCACCTTCAGCAAGGTGCTGTTCCCTTCGCTGCGGCTGGGTTACGCCATCGTGCCGCCGCCGCTGGTCGACGCCTTTTGCGGCGCCCGGATCCTGATGGATCGTCACCCGCCCAGCGCGGATCAACACGTACTGGCCGCCTTTATCGCCGAAGGGTATCTCGATCGGCATATCCGCAAAATGCGCGGCGTCTACGCCGAGAAACGCCGGGTGCTGATCGAGGCGATCAACACGCATATCCCCGCCGATTTGGCGGTAGTGCAGCCCTGCGATCAGGGCATGCACATGGTGCTGTGGCTGAGGAAAGATCTCGATGACGTGCGGGTCGCCCAGTGCGCCAACGAAGCCGGGTTGGCGCTGCGGGCGGTGTCGCCGATGTATGCGCTCGGCCACGGTGAGCCGGGTCTGGTGCTGGGATTGGGCGGTTACCATGAACGCCAGGTACAGCAGGCGGTGAAACGGCTCGGCGAAGTGATCCTGGCCTGCGCCGGCAGCGGCGCCTAGCGGGAAAAACGCTTGGCGCCGAACACGCAAACCACCACGCCGGCCATCACGGCGATCATCATCGGCTGGACGGTTTCCTGCAGCAGCCAGGCCGCCAGCATCAGGCCGAAGAACGGCTGCAGCAGCTGCAGCTGCCCGACGGCGGCGATGCCGCCCTGCGCCAGGCCGCGATACCAGAAGATAAACCCAATCCACATGCTGAACACCGAGACGTACACCAGCGACAGCCAGGCGGCACCGCTGACGGCAGGCCAAGTGGCCGGCGCCGCCCACCACGCCGCCACCAGCGTCAACGGCAAGGCGACCACCAGCGCCCAGGAGATCACCTGCCAGCCACCGATCCGGCGCGACAGCACCGCCCCTTCGGCATAACCCAGACCGCACAGCAGCACCGCGCCGACCATCAGCGCATCTCCCTGCCAGGCGCCGCCGCTCCCTTGGCTCAGCGCGAACGCCCCCACCAGCGCAGCGCCGATGCCCGAAAAAGCCCAAAAAGCGGGCTTGGGCCGCTCTCCGCCGCACAAGACGCCAAAACCGGCGGTCGCCAGCGGCAGCAGGCCGATATACACCAGCGAATGCGCCGAGGTGGTGTGCTGCAGCGCCAGCGCCGTCAGCAGCGGGAAGCCGATGACCACGCCGAGCGCCACAAACAGCAGCGGCGGCAAATCGGCCCGCGTCGGCCGCGCCTGGCGAGTGATCCACAGCGCGCACAGGGCCAGCAAAGCGGCGATCGCCGCCCTGATCGCCGTCAGAAACAGCGGATCGAGCTCCAGCACCGCCACCCGGGTGGCGGGCAACGAGCCGCTGAAGATAATCATGCCGAGGAAACCGTTCATCCAGCCCTGAGCCGAATGCCCGACGGCGGAATGAGCAGGGGTAACAACAAGCGTTTTTTCAGACTGACTGTCCATCATGCGAATGCTCCGCACGCCTGAGGCATACCGAAATCGGCAACCCGCGAGGCGAGGTCATAGTGAAAGAGAACATCGTTCCCCCGGCGTCGCTTGCCGGGGCTGCGTTCTATTTTTCAGATAAAGCGGTTCACAAACAGGTCCAGATAGCGAGATTTTCACTGTGCCGGTTGCCAAAGTGCGCCGCTAACGCCAAAGAAGGGCGTTTTTCGGGCTGTCCTTGGCCGTTTGGCGGCGCTGCCTGCAGGGTATCATGGACTTTTATGCGTTTTTGCAGAACAGGACAAGGTGCGGCGCCGTGGTGAAACCCTTCTTACGCAGTGGCAGTTTGGATGATGTGCTGGCTTTAGGCGAAAACGGGCAACCGATCTACGCCTGCGCGCAGCAGCTGCGGGAAACCCTGCGTCTTCGCCGACAGCAGCAGGCCGCCGACTGTCTGGCGATCCCCCAGCCGAACGAAAGCGGCACGCGCATCGACTGGTATGCGCCCTTTCCGGGCAAGGTGACCTCCTGGCTGGCGGCAAGCGATGCCCAGCGCGCGCAGGCGGTGCGCCACCTGGAACACTGTCTGGCGACCTTCCGCAGCCTGACCGAACAGACCCAGGCGACCGATCACCCCAGCCACCGCCTGTTCGGCGCGCTGCTGGCCAAAGCGATGCACATTCCCGATCCCAACCACGTCTACCTGGTGGACGATCGGCCGGTGCTGACCTTTTGGGGCTTTATCAAACCGCAGGCGCAGAGCCCGGACGATCCGTTAGCCTGCCTGCGCCCGCTCGAATCGGAAGTGGAAAAACCGGCGCCGATCGCCGCCGCTCCGCGCAAACCGGCCGTTGTCGAACCGGTAAAACCAGCCCCGGCCGCCGAGCCTGAACCGGTGCCCGCCCCGACGGCGCCCGCCGAATCCCCCGCCGTTGTTCGCCCGCGTCGACGCCACGCGCTGTGGCTGTTGCCGGTACTGCTGCTAGGCAGCGCGGCGCTGGCCGCCTGGCTGCACCGCTCACCGCCGCCGCAACCGGCGATGCCGGCTGAGGTGCGCCATCCGGCACCGCCGGAAAAAACCGCCGCGCCGTTGCCTGAGCTGCGCTTGCCGCTGGCGCACGCCACGCTGATGCCGCCGCCCCCGGCGCCGGTCATCCCGCAGCCGGCGGACAAAAATGCGCTGGTGCTGCCGCCCGAGGCGGTGAAGGCCGGCTCCACCCGTTTCCTTAACGGCAAATGGCGCGCCACGGTGGCGCTGAAAGATCCGATCACCGGCAAGCGCCCCAGCCTGCAATACCGCCTGAACGCAGGCAAAGGCAGCGCCGTCATCGCCTACGGCGATGGCGTCAGCTGCCGGGTGGCGGTCGAGGCCGGGCTGATGCAGTCCGGCAATCTGGTGATCAACAGCCGCACCAAGGCGCGCTGCAGCGACGGCAGCCGCTACCAGATCCCGGAAATCGTCTGCCGCCAGGGCGAGACCGGGGCCGCGGAATGCACCGGCCGCTACGATGCGGACACCACCTATCCCATGACGTTCAAGCGCGAGAGTAAATGATGCTGGCACCCCTTACGGACTACAAACACGGCATTACGCTGATTCAGGACAGCGGCATTCAGTTTATGGACTTTGCCCTGACGCCGCGGCTGGACGCCGAGTTTCCCGGCAAATTCGTGCGCAAGACCGCCAGCGGCCCGCTGCTGCGCCTGCAATGGGAGGCCGAGAGCGGCAAATATCAGCTGCCGGCCGAGGGTGGGCAAGCCGCCGAAGTGGTGCGGCCGGAGTTCAGCTACCCGCTGCAGCAGTCGCTGCGCCTGCTGGATAAGCTCTGGCTGCCGTTGCCGTTCTTGCGCTATACCGCCTCGGGGACATTTTTGTCGGGCCCGGATAACTGGGCTCGCCTGCAGGTGGTGCAGCTGGATGAACCGGATCAGGACGGCAACCTGCTGCGGGTGGTGCTGGCCTTCGATACCCGCGCCGCCGCGCCCGGCCAGGAAGCGCTGGCGCCGGGCGAGAGCGATCTCGGCGCCGATCTGAGCTTCGCGCTGGCGCACCGCAACCACGAGCTGGGCGAGTTCCTCGATCTGACCTGGGTGGACGGCTGGCTGCGCGAGGCGTTCAGCCAGCGCGCCGCCGAGCGGGAACAGCGCACCGAGGCGGAGATCAACGCCGGGCTGAAAACCTTCGAGTATCAGGCGCACTACCTCAACCTGTTGCACATGCTCGGCCATCAGCTGACGGTGCCGCAGATAAAAATGGCGGCGGCGACGCTGCAACAGCCGGCGATCGACGTCGATCTGGTGCTGGACGTCGGCAATTCTCACACCTGCGGCGTGCTGGTCGAAGACCATCCGGAAGAGAGCAACGGCCTGAAGCAAACCTATGAGCTGCAGCTGCGCTCGCTGTCCGAACCGCATCACGTCTACAACGAACTGTTCGAGAGCCGGGTGGAGTTTTCTCGGGCCGCGTTCGGCAAGCCGCATCTGTCCTTCCAGAGCGGACGCGACGATGCCTTCCAGTGGCCGTCCATCACCCGCGTCGGCCGTGAAGCCGCGCAATTGGCGCAGCGACGCGAAGGGCATGAAGGCACCACCGGCATCTCCAGCCCGCGCCGCTATCTGTGGGACGAAGAGCGCTATGCGCCCGGCTGGCGCTTCAACGAGCGGCACGAGCCGATGGCCGCCGCCGCGCCGTTGACCACCTTGATCAACGACGAGGGCGTGCCGCTGTCCACCCTGCCGACGGCCGAACGGCTACCGGTGTTCGCCGCCCATTACAGCCGCAGCGCGGTGATGAGCCTGATGCTGAGCGAGCTGTTGGCGCAGGCGCTGATGCAGATCAACAGCATCACCCAGCGCAGCCGCATGCCGAACGCCGCCGCCCCGCGCCGTTTACGCGCCATCATCCTGACGCTGCCGTCGGCCATGCCGAAGCCGGAGCGGGAGATCTTCCGCCGCCGCATGCGGGAAGCGATCGGGCTGGTGTGGAAAGCCCTCGGCTGGCACCCGCAGGATGCGCCGTTCGACGGCGCGCACACTCGCTTCCCGGCGCCGCAGGTGCAGATCGAGTGGGACGAAGCCACCTGCGGCCAGATGGTCTATCTGTACAACGAAACCCAGGTGAACTTCGCCGGCCGCACCGACGCCTTCTTCGCCGCCATGGCTCGGCCCGATCGGCCGCTGGCGCCGGGTGAACAGCCCGGCAAGACGCTGCGCATCGCCTCCATCGACATCGGCGGCGGCACCACGGATCTGGCGATCACGCACTACTCGCTCGATGACGGCGTAGGCAACAACATCAAAATCAACCCGCGCCTGCTGTTCCGCGAGGGCTTTAAAGTCGCCGGCGACGACATCCTGCTGGACATCATCCAGCAGTTTGTCCTGCCCGCCGTGCAACAGGCGTTCGAGGCCGCCGGCGTGAGCGCCGCCGCGGCGCTGATGGACAAACTGTTCGGCAACGAAGGGCGCATGGACGGGCTTTCCACCCTGCGTCAGCAGGCCGCGCTGCAGATCTTCATGCCCGCCGGACGCGCGCTGCTCGCCGCCTATGAGCAGTACGATCCGCTGGACAGCCGCGCGGAAATCGCCGCCGGCCTCGGCGATCTGCTGCCGCAGCGGCCGACGCCGCAGGTGCTGGCGTTTATCAACGGCGAAGTACAGCGCGAAGCCGACAGCGACACCTTCGATATCCTGCACACCCCGCTGGTGATCCGTCTGGCCGACCTGCACGCCGCCTTCTTGTCCGATCGCATCGGCATCGGCCGCTGCCTGCGCCTGCTGGCCGAGGTGGTGGCGCTGTATACCTGCGACGTGTTGCTGCTGACCGGCCGCCCGGCGCGCTTCCCCGGCGTGCAGGCGCTGCTGCGCCACCTGCAGCCGCTGCCCGCCAGCCGCATTCTGCCGCTCGAGGGGTATCACACCCGCAGCTGGTACCCGTTCAACAAACGCGGCCGCATCGACAACCCGAAATCCACCGCCGCCGTGGGCGCCATGCTGTGCCTGTTGGCGATCGATCTGCGGCTGGAGAGCTTTTACTTCAACGTCGGGGATTTCCAGCCCTACTCCACCATTCGCTATCTGGGCATGCTGGACGGCAACAACATGCTGGCGGACGATAACGTCTATTACCGCGACATCGATCTGGATCGCGCCGATTTCGCGCTCGATCCCGCCGGCAGCTTCCAGCTGCGCGGCCCGCTGCGTCTGGGCTTCCGCCAGCTGGACAACGAACGCTGGCCGGCCTCGCCGCTCTATACGCTCACCATCAATGACGCCCAGCTGGCGCGCAAGCTGGCCGGCGACGCGGTGATCAGCCTGCGTCTGGCCATCACCGCCAGCGCCGAGCAGGGCGCCGAGAGCGTCAAGATCGCCCAGGCGCTGCTGGCCGACGGCAGCCCCGTCCCGGCGCACCACCTGCAACTGAAACTCAATACCCTGGCTGCCAGCGCCTCCGGTGCGACCCACTACTGGATAGACAGCGGGAGCATTTACCCACGATGAACACGCAAACCCTCGCCCCAGCGGCTCCGAATAACGCGCTTAGCGCCGGCATTTTGCAGGCGATCGACTGGGTGGACGCCGCACGCCGTCACTCCGCCCGCCTGGAACGGGAAGCCGATCGGCTGATACAGCGTTTACGGCGTTGCCATAACCGCGCCGCCCTGTTGGAAAACACACGGCCTGCGCAGGTCGCCATCGGTTTATATGGCCACAACGCCGCCGCCAAAGCCTATCTGTTGGCGGCGCTGGCGCCCGGCGCTAAACGCTTCGACGCGGACCTTTCGCTCGCGGTGCGCTACTGCACGGCGGCCGAGACGGGGCCCGCCGATTATCCGATCGCCCTCGCCTTACTCGATGAAGCGCAGTTGTTGGCCATGACGATTGACGCCGCCGCGATGAGCGGCTTCCGCCCGGACTGGGACGCCCGCGCCATCGCCGACCACCTGCAAGCGCTGACGCGCCACCGGCAGGCGGTCGCCATCGATGGCCTCGACGGCAATGCCGTACTGGCGCTGTGGGACAGCCTGCGCCGCCACGGCGACAAGGAGCAATCCACGCTCGACAGGCACTTCTGGCCGCAGGCGGTGACGCTGGCGCCGCAGTTGAGCATTGATGACCGCGCGCGCCTGTTTGCGCCGCTGTGGGGAGAGGAAGCGACGCTGACGGCGCGTTACCGCCAGTTGGCGCACGCGTTGCAGGCGCTCGACGGCAGCAGACGGGTTCATGCCCCGCACCGCGCGTTGGCGCTGCTAACCGCAAGCGCCGCACCGGAAAACGCCACGATCGCCGTCATGACCGAAAACGGCGATGAACGGGATATCGCACTGAGCGATCTGGCCTGGCTGACCGCAGAAGTGACCACCCTGCTGCCGCAGACGGCGCAGGCAGGCTTGCCCGCCGACGTGGCGCTGATCGACCTGCCCGGCAGCCGCATCTGTCCGCAGGCGGAGCCGGCGCAGCGTCTGCAGCAGGCGAAGCGCGCCCATTTACTGGCCCGTTGCGCCGACGGCCTGCACGCCAGCCTGCTGCTGGTGACCGATGCCGCCGCCACGCCGCAGGACGCCGCGCGCGTCGGCCAGGCGCTCGCCGATTGGGTCAACCACACCCAGGGGGAAACCCCGACGCTGCGCCAGCGCCGCAAGCCCGGTTTAATCTGGGCGATCACACCGTTCGACCTGCGTCAGGAAGGCAAAGCGCGGCCCGACGACGCCGTCCAGCGTCAGGTCGGCGAGCCCGGCGACAGCTGGGCCACGCTGCTGGCGCTGGATGAACAGGACTGCCGCCGGATGGTGAACTACCTGGCTGCACAGGCGCGCCCGGCCCACAAACAAGCGCGCTTGATCGAACAGCGTGAAGAGTTGCAGCGCGAACTGACGGAAAGCCTGCTCGGCAACTGGCTCTCCGCCGCCGATCCGCACGCGGCGCAGCAACACGCCCAGCAACTGTTGCGCGCACTGCAGGCGCAGGCCGGCCGCCACGGCGAACTGCTGGAACGGTTGCTGCCCCAGCGCGATACGCTGCGCCAGCTTTATCAGCAACAGCAGCATACGACGCCGTCCCAGACGACGCCGCCTTCGCCGTTTGGGCTGGATATCGATCTGTTCGGTGCGCAAGACCCTGCGGCGCCCGGCGAGCAGCCCGCATCGCCTTTCGCCGCGCGGATCTTCGCCGACTGGGTCAACCATCTGCGCGCGCTGCCTGACAGCCGCCGATTGCTGGATCTGCTCGGCGTCGACAGGCCGCACCTCGAACTGCTGGTCGATGCCCTGATCGGCGCCGCCTGCCGCCTGCGGCTCGACGACGAACTGGAGCGCGCGCTGTGCGCCGGGGGCTTGCCGGAACAGGGTGAAGATCGGCAGATCAGCCAGGCGCTGGCGCTACTGGGCGACTTCGTCGCCTGGCTCGGCTTCCAGCGGCGCGACGCGGCCACGCGCCCCGAGAGCCGCGTCAATCCCGGCCAGCCGATCTTTACCCCGCCGCCGCAGCCGGCGGTGGACTGGAGCGGCCAGCAGCGGCTAACCCGGCTGGCGCCGACGCCGACCAAAAATACCGCGTTTTATATCTATGACTGGCTGATCGGCCTGCAAACCCTGCTGGCGGAGAATGCCGCGATGGACAGCGCACTTGGTGAGGTGCAGCGTGCTGAGCTGGAGGGGATCGTGGCCGCGTTGCGATAAGCGGCGGCGCTGACGGCAATAGGGGGTGAAAACAGGATAAATCGGGCGCGACCGCTTATGCTAAAGAGTCACGTACCGCTCTTGGGAGAGAACCATGCCCCCTTTCAGCCTGAAGAATATCGATCATGTGGTGCTGCGCGTGCGCGATATGCAGAACAGCCTGCGTTTTTATACCCAGGTTATCGGTTGTGATATCGCCAAACAGCGGCCGGATTTGGGGCTGGTGCACCTGCGCGCCGGCGCCTCCATGATCGATCTGGTGGACGTCAACGGCATGCTCGGAAGAAAAGGCGGCATGCCGCCCGATGCCAGACAGCAGAACGTCGATCACTTTTGCCTGCGCATCGATCCGTTCAACGAAGACGCGTTGTTGACCTACCTGCGATCGCAGGGGATCGACGCTGATCCCGCCGAATCGCGCTACGGCGCGGAAGGCGACGGGCCGTCCATCTATTTCAGCGATCCGGACGGCAATCGCGTGGAATTGAAAGGGCCGGCAGGTTGAGAGAGAAAATGGAGCCTAATCACGATCGCCTCGGTGATTTTTGTCCTGCTATGCGCTGTCTTGCCGAACATCATTCTCTCTCGGCTGCTGCTGACACCGGACATGGCGTTGGAAATGGTTCACAAGTCTAATGAATGGGGTCTCGGCGATCCGCCAGCGCTTTCGACCGTCTACCTGCTAATGCTTTATGCAGCAGCAGCGGCGGTCGCTGGGTTGTGTCTGCGTTGTGTTCCAAAAAAATCGGCCTAACCCGTCACTGCTGAACGTTACCGCCCCTGCGCCGCCAGCGCCTGGGCGCAGGCCCAGGCCGAGCTCCAGGCCCACTGGAAGTTGTAACCGCCCAGCCACCCGGTCACGTCCACCACTTCACCGATAAAATAGAGCCCCGGCGCCTTGTGGGCCTCCATCGTCTTGGAGGAAAGTTCGTTGGTGTCGACGCCGCCGAGCGTCACCTCCGCCGTGCGATAACCTTCGGTGCCATTCGGCTGCACGCGCCAGTTCTGCAACAGATCCACCAGCGCCGCCTGCTGCGGCGCATTCAGCTGCTTCAGCGTCGCCTCCGGCAGTTGTCCCAGGGTCTGCAAGCATTCTACCAGCCGCTTCGGCAAGTGCAGCGCCAGGGTGTTTTTCAGGCTTTGGTTCGGGTGCTGCAGGCGCTGTTCATCAAGGAAGCCCGCCAGATCCAGCTCAGGAAGTAAGTTAATACTCACATACTCACCCGGTTGCCAGTAGCTGGACAGCTGCAATACCGCCGGGCCGGACAGGCCGCGATGGGTGAACAGGATGCTTTCACGGAAGCTGACGCCGTTCTCGGCGGTGATCACCGCCGGCACCGACACGCCGGACAGCGTTTGCACATGCTCCAGCAGCGGCTTATGCAGGGTAAACGGCACCAGCCCGGCGCGCGTCGGCAGCACCCTGAGGCCGAACTGCTCCGCCAGCTTGTAACCGAACGGCGAGGCGCCCAGCCCCGGCATGGATAATCCGCCGCTGGCCACCACAAGTGAGCGAGCACTTACTTTTTCGCCATTGAGCGCCAGCGCGTAGCCGTTCTCGGTTTTCTCCACGCCCAGCACTTCGCTGCGCAGGCGCATCGTCACCTGGCCCAGCTCGCACTCTTTGACCAGCAGATCCACCACCTGCTGCGCCGAATCGTCGCAGAACAGCTGCCCCAGCGTTTTTTCATGGTAGGCGATGCCGTAACGGTTGATCAGATCGATAAAGTCCCACTGGGTATAGCGCGCCAGCGCCGACTTGCAAAAATGCGGGTTGTTCGACAGATAGGCCGCCGGTTCGGCGTACATGTTGGTGAAGTTGCAGCGCCCGCCGCCGGACATCAGGATCTTGCGGCCCGGTTTTTTGCCGTTGTCGAGCAGCAACACGCGGCAACCGAGTTGCCCCGCCTGCGCGGCGCAAAACATGCCGGCGGCGCCCGCCCCAATCACTACGACATCAAACTGTTCCACCTGAGCCTCACTTATCAAAACCACAATCGCGACAAAAGAGCGCCATATTACGCCGTTTCGCCGCCGGTCACCGCCAAATTCACGGCGGCAGATTGTAAAGCCCCCGCGCCGCCAACGCCATAGTAAGAAAATATTACAGAGGTCAGAGCAGATTAACGCGTTGATATTCCATATTTTTGTTATAGACACGCCACCATTTCGTCATGTCCAAATCAAAAAAACGTCATATTTTCCTTTTCCCCGGCACCGGTTGTCACTGATAATGCGCGGCGTTCATGTCCACAAACTGGCGTAACGCTTATGCTGCATTTGTTCGCTGGCCTGGATTTCCATACCGGCCTGATGTTAATTCTCGCATTGTTGTTCGTGTTGTTTTATGAAGCCATCAACGGTTTTCATGATACGGCCAATGCGGTCGCTACAGTTATTTATACCCGCGCCATGCGCTCGCAACTTGCGGTCGTGATGGCAGGTTTGTTCAACTTTCTTGGCGTAATGCTCGGCGGTTTGAGTGTTGCTTACGCCATCGTCCACTTGTTGCCTACCGATCTGTTGTTGAACGTCAGTTCAGCACACGGATTAGCCATGGTCTTCTCCATGCTGTTGGCGGCAATCATCTGGAACCTCGGCACCTGGTATTTCGGTCTGCCGGCGTCCAGTTCCCATACGCTGATAGGCGCAATCATCGGTGTCGGTTTAACCAACGCCCTGATGACCCACACTTCGGTCGTGGATGCGCTTAACGTCCCGAAAATGATTGGCATTTTCCTTTCTCTGCTGTTCTCGCCGCTGGTCGGCATGATGGTGGCGGGAGTGATGGTGTTCGCCTTGCGCCGCTATTGGAGTGGCACCAAGAAACGCCAGCGTATCCACATGACCCCAGCGGAACGTGAAAAGGTCGACGGCAAACGCAAGCCGCCGTTCTGGACCCGTATCGCGCTGATCCTGTCGGCGATTGGCGTCAGCTTCTCGCACGGCGCCAACGACGGTCAGAAAGGCATCGGCCTTATCATGCTGGTGCTGATCGGCGTTGCCCCGGCCGGCTTCGTGGTCAATATGAATGCAACCGGTTATGACATCACCCGTACGCGTGACGCCGTGACCCACCTGCAGCAATATTACCAGCAGCACGGCGACGCGCTGTCGCATGCGGTGTCGTTGACGCCGCTGGTGCCAAGCCCGGATGACGACGCCGCGCCTGGCAAACCGGCCGAGTTCCACTGCGACAGTTCGCGCGCCATGCCGGCGATCGAGCTGGCTCAGGGCATGCTGACCGACCTGCAAAGCTACGATCAGTTGACGGTTGAGCAGCGCAGCCATTTGCGCCGCCTGCTGATGTGCGTGACCGACACGGCGGATAAAGTCGCCAAGCTGCCGGAAACCTCATCCGCCGATCAGCGCTTCCTGAAGAACCTGCGTCAGGATCTGCTGCAGACCGTCGAGTACGCGCCGATGTGGATCATCGTCGCCGTCGCGCTGGCGCTGTCGCTCGGCACCATGGTGGGCTGGAAACGCGTAGCCACCACCATCGGCGAGAAGATCGGCAAGAAAGGCATGACCTACGCCCAGGGCGTATCGGCCCAGATGACCGCGGCGCTGTCGATCGGCGTGGCGAGTTATACCGGCATGCCGGTCTCCACCACCCACGTTCTCTCTTCGGCGGTTGCCGGGACGATGATCGTGGACGGCGGCGGCGTGCAGAGCAAAACCGTGAAGAACATCCTGTTGGCCTGGGTGCTCACCCTGCCAATCTCGATTCTGCTTTCCGGTGCGCTGTATTGGGTCGCGTTGAAGCTGATCTAAGCGATAAGCATCATGAGGAAGGCGGCCGCATGGCCGCCTTTTTTTTGCCTGCATCAAGGGAAACAGAAAGGCATTAATACCAAATCATCATCGCTATCAGGCAGATGACCACCAGGCCGCACAGGGCCGAAGTCAGCATAAACTGCCCGCGCACCCGCTCGCAGCGGCGAATAAACTCCGGATCGTGGTGCTCGACATAGCGCTGCGCGAAAATATAACGCACCAGCCTCAGCTGCTTGCTGGGTTGGCCGTGGGCGGTAAAGAAGCCGCCGCCGTCGACATATTGGTACAGCAGCGGGTCACAGCCGCGCAATACCACCAGCAGCGCGCGCAGAGAAGAGTAATACCGCACCATGTTAACCACACACACCACACACAAGGCCCAAAACAGCGCGACGGTACTGATCATGATTGCCCCCTCAAGGCGTTGTTATCCGCGGCCATCCGCCGGGTCCAACCGCCCTACCTCATTACCCGATACTCTGCTGGAGCTTACCGCTCTCATCCCCTTTTTTTGCCTGCACGGGCCACGCCCATAACCCACCGCCTCCGAAGACGTTGCCGCACCGCACGATGAGATTTGCACGGCATGGTTCTACTCAGAGGAGAAATGATGAGGCCCATATCCATCATTGTAGGTTAATGAAACGCAAACTGGCCTGAGCAGTGGATAAAATTTACCGTCCTGTGCCGAAAAGTCACCTGCCGGGGCGTTATAAGCGATAACCGCCCGTTTTCGATTAGGCTGTTTTTATGGATAGTCTATCCCGCGCCACGCCGCTGATCTTTCCCCCCACGCTGGCTAGACTCAGGTTTCCGTTACGCTTTTCCAAGGAAACTGTTATGGCAAACCATTCAATCAAGGGAAAAACCGTCCTGATCGCCGGCGGTGCCAAGAACCTCGGCGGACTGATCGCGCGCGATTTGGCTGAGCAAGGCGCCAAAGCGGTGGTGATCCACTACAACAGCGCCGCCTCCAAAACCGAGGCGGAGAAAACCGTCGCCGCCATTCAGGCCGCCGGGGCGCAAGGCGTCGCGCTGCAGGCCGATCTGACCACCGCAGGCGCGGTCGAGAAGCTGTTCGCCGATGCTGTCGCCGCCGTCGGCAAGCCGGATATCGCCATCAATACCGTCGGCAAGGTGCTGAAAAAACCGATGATCGACATCAGCGAAGCCGAGTACGACGAGATGACCGCAGTCAACGCCAAAACCGCGTTCTTCTTCCTGAAAGAAGCGGGTAAGCACCTTAACGACAACGGCAAAATCTGCACGCTGGTCACCTCGCTGCTCGGCGCCTTCACGCCGTTCTACGCCGCTTACGCCGGCACCAAAGCGCCGGTGGAGCACTTCACCCGCGCCGCCGCCAAGGAGTTCGGCGAGCGCGGCATCTCCGTGACGGCGGTCGGCCCCGGCCCGATGGATACCCCGTTCTTCTACCCGGCGGAAGGCGCGGACGCCGTGGCCTACCACAAGACGGCGGCGGCGCTGTCGCCATTCAGCCAAACCGGCCTGACCGATATCGAAGACGTGGTGCCGTTTATCCGTCATCTGGTCAGCGATGGCTGGTGGGTCACCGGCCAAACCATCCTGATCAACGGCGGCTACACCACCAAATAAACCCGGCGGGGGCACCTATCGCCCCCGCACCTGCTCGCGCGCAACCGCGCCATGCGGCTACACTCTCTGTCAGAAACGGCGCCAAGGAACAGCAGGTCAACGAGATGGACAGATTCAATCAATATCGCGTATTCGTGCAGGTGGCGGAGATGGGCAGCTTTATCCGGGCGGCCCATGCGCTGGAGGTGCCGCGCGCCTCGGTGTCCGCCGCCGTTCAGCAACTGGAAACGCAGCTGGGCGTGCGCCTGCTGCACCGCACCACACGGCAAGTGCGGCTGACCGCCGACGGCGAACAGCTGCTCGAACGGCTGCGCCCGCTGCTGGCCGAGGTGGAGGATATCGATCAGTCGTTTCAGGCCAGCCAACGGCAGGCCTCCGGGCGGCTCAGCGTCGACGTGCCGAGCCGCATCGCCCGTCGGCTGATCGCGCCGGCGCTGCCCAGCCTGCTGCGGCGCCACCCTCATCTGCAGCTGGTGCTCGGCTCCGCCGATCGCGCCATCGATCTGGTGCAGGAAGGGGTCGACTGCGCGGTGCGCGTCGGCGATCTGCACGACAGCAGCCTGGTGATGCGCCCACTCGGCCATATCGCGCTGATCAACTGCGCCAGCCCCGCCTACCTGAGCGAATTCGGCCATCCTCTCCATCCCGCCGACCTCGCCAAGGGGCACTGGAGCATCGGCTACGCCTCGCCCAAAACCGGCCGCGAATCCCCCTGGGAATACCTGACCGGCGACGGCCACACCCAGCGGCTCGACTTGCCCAGCCGGGTGGTGGTCAACAACGCCGAAAGCTATATCGCCTGCTGCCGCGCCGGGCTGGGATTGATGCAAATCCCGCGCTACGACGTGCAACACCTGCTCGACGCCGGTGAACTGGTGGAAGTCCTGCCCGGTTACCGCGCCGCCTCCATGCCGATCGCCCTGATCTACCCCCATCGCCGCCAGCGTTCCCGCCGTTTGGCGGTGTTTCATGAGTGGTTTGAAAGCCTGCTGCAACCGCATCTGGAGCGCTGATTGCACATTTAGCGCTATACTTTGTTTAATAACGCTTATAATTCAAGCGGTCAGACCGTTAAAACCCGCATAACCCTTAGGCTTTTTCGCCGCGCGGGTGTACAACGAAAGGTATCGTGCGCAGAGATTTTCGATGCGGCGCAGTGTGATCGCCCCAACATATCATTGCGTTATCCGAATGATACTATGGAACCAAAAGCGCCAGGCGGGTACACGGAACGCCTGCTAACCCTTTTTAATCGGCATGTTTATGGAAGGAGTATTCTTATGGCTTACAAACACATATTGATCGCGGTAGACCTATCCCCGGAAAGCAAGATCCTGGTAGAAAAAGCCGTCTCTATGGCGCGGCCGTATAACGCCAAAGTTTCTCTGATCCACGTCGATGTCAACTATTCCGATCTCTATACCGGCCTTATCGACGTCAATCTCGGCGACATGCAAAAGCGCATCTCTGAAGAAACCCACCAGGCGCTGACCGAGCTGTCGCAAAACGCCGGCTACCCGATCACCGAGACCCTGAGCGGCAGCGGCGATCTGGCGCAGGTGCTGGTGGACGCCATCAAGAAATACGACATGGATCTGGTGCTGTGCGGCCACCACCAGGACTTCTGGAGCAAACTGATGTCTTCCGCTCGCCAGCTGATCAATACCGTGCACATCGATATGCTGATCGTGCCGCTGCGCGACGAAGAAGACGAATAAAGTAAGCGCTTGCTAACTTAACTGCCCAACGCCCGCGCCCTGCGGGCGTTTTTCATGCCGCCACGCCGATTAATCGCTTGATAATCAACCGCCCTCCGATGATATAGTCGCTAAAGACACAACATCCTCCCCCGAGCATCACCTATACCCAAATCTATAAGAAATAGCGGGGGAAAATTTAATGCTAAAAGGAGTTATCCATGGAATATGCCGTATCGGTAGAGTCTTTCCTGTCCTCGTTACAACGCCATAACCCCCACCAGCCGGAATATCTGCAGGCCGTGCGCGAAGTGTTCACCTCGCTGTGGCCATTTATCGAGCGCAACCCGCGCTATCGCGAACAGGCGCTGCTGGAGCGCCTGGTGGAGCCCGAGCGCATCATTCAGTTCCGCGTCAGCTGGGTGGACGATCGCGGCCAAGTGCAGGTCAATCGCGCCTTTCGCGTCCAGTTCAACTCGGCCATCGGCCCCTACAAGGGCGGCATGCGCTTCCACCCGTCGGTAAACCTGTCGATCCTGAAGTTCCTCGGCTTTGAGCAGACCTTCAAGAATGCGCTGACCACCCTGCCGATGGGCGGCGGCAAAGGCGGCTCCGATTTCGATCCGAAGGGCAAAAGCCAGGGCGAGATCATGCGTTTCTGCCAAGCGCTGATGACCGAGCTGTATCGCCACTTGGGCCCGGACACCGACGTGCCGGCCGGCGACATCGGCGTCGGCGGCCGTGAAGTCGGCTTTATGGCCGGCATGATGAAGAAACTGTCCAACAACACCGCCTGCGTGTTTACCGGCAAAGGGCTCTCCTTCGGCGGCAGCCTGATCCGCCCCGAGGCGACCGGCTACGGCCTGGTGTACTTTACCGACGCCATGCTTCAGCGCCACGGCCTGGGCTTTGAGGGGATGCGGGTGGCAGTGTCCGGCTCCGGCAACGTGGCGCAGTACACCATCGAGAAAGCGTTGGAGCTGGACGCGCGCGTGATCACCGTGTCGGATTCCGGCGGCACTCTGGTGGACGAAGACGGCTTCACCACCGAGAAGCTGGCGCACCTGGCGGAGATCAAAAACCAGCGCTACGGCCGGGTGGCGGACTACGCCCGCGAACGCGGCCTGACCTACCTGGCGGGCCAGCAGCCGTGGAACGTGCCGGTGGATATCGCCCTGCCGTGCGCCACGCAGAACGAACTGGATCTCGAGGCGGCGCAGACGCTGATCCGCAACGGGGTGAAAGCGGTGGCGGAAGGCGCCAACATGCCGACCACCATCCAGGCCACCGACGCCTTCCTCGACGCCGGCGTGCTGTTCGCGCCCGGCAAGGCGGCCAACGCCGGCGGCGTGGCCACCTCGGGGCTGGAGATGGCGCAAAACGCCGCGCGCATCGGCTGGCGGGCGGAAAAAGTGGA
Organism: Serratia sp. X3; assembly: GCF_014982455.1. Taxonomy (NCBI): domain Bacteria; kingdom Pseudomonadati; phylum Pseudomonadota; class Gammaproteobacteria; order Enterobacterales; family Yersiniaceae; genus Serratia; species Serratia sp. X3. The sequence goes on along the minus strand of NZ_JADCNB010000008.1, from coordinate 18,159 downwards.
TGTACGTTTACAACATATCATGGCGGATATTCACCATGCCTGCGTGGAATACGGCGGCGAGGGCAAGCAAACCCACTATGTACACGGCGCGAATATCGCCGGTTTCGTCAAGGTCGCGGAGGCGATGTTGGCCCAGGGCGTGCTGTAATCGGGCGCAAAGGTGATCTTGTTCACACATCGATTAAATGCTTCAATGCCGGCTCCTTCGCCGGCATTTTTTTCCGCGTCCAAGCCATCGAAATGATGCAAATTAGTTAATTAAAAGTTAATAAAAAGTTATTTATAGCCGTTTGATTGGTAGTAAATTTACCACCACTAAATAATTAAACATTTATTTAACAATAAATACGCCAGTATTTTACTTAAATGTGCACAGATCACATTTCATTAACTTCGGCTACGCTCCCTCTTCCATTCCTTTGTAATCTGCAGCGGTGGAAAAACCGCCACCCCTACAGATAAAAAAAGGTACAGCTAATGAAATTTAACCTCGCATTATTAAATGCATGTGTGGTTTCTGCGTGCATGTTATCGACAACACCTGTGTTCGCCGCTGATAAATATGAGATTGCCGTGGTTGCCAAAGTGACCGGCATTCCGTGGTTCAACCGCATGGAAGTGGGCGTCAACGAAGCGGCGAAAAAACTCGACGTCAACGCTTACCAGACCGGCCCGTCTACGCCGGATCCGGCCGCGCAGGTCAAGGTGATTGAGGATCTGATCGCCAAGAACGTCAACGCCATCATCGTGGTGCCGAACGACGCCAAGGTGCTGGAGCCGGTGCTGAAAAAAGCGCGCGACAAAGGCATCGTGGTGCTGACCCATGAATCCCCGGATCAGCAGATCGGCCAGTGGGACATCGAGACCATCGACAGCGAGAAATACGCGCAGGCCAACGTCGATGAGCTGGCGAAGGACATGGGCGGCAAAGGCGGCTACGCGATCTACGTCGGCTCGCTGACCGTGCCGCTGCACAACGCCTGGGCCGATTCCGCCATCAAATACCAGAAAGAAAAATACCCGGACATGTTTGAAGTCACCTCGCGCTTGCCGGTGGCGGAAAGCATCGATAAATCCTACGCCACCACGCTGGATCTGATGAAAACCTATCCGCAGATGAAGGGCATCATTGGCTTCGGTTCGCTCGGCCCAATCGGCGCCGGCCAGGCGGTGGCCAAGAAACGCGCCAAGGACAAAATCGCGGTAGTGGGCATCGCCATGCCGGCGCAGGCCGCCCCTTACCTGATGCGCGGCGACATCAAGAAAGCGCTGCTGTGGGATCCGAAAGACGCCGGTTATGCGCTGGTGACGGTGGCCGACCAGCTGCTGCAGGGCAAAGAAGTGAATAAGGACCTGTCGATCGAGGGCCTCGGCAAAGCCGACGTCGATATGGAACACAAAGTGATTCGGTTTAATAAGATTTTGGAAGTGACCAAAGACAACGCCCAATCGCTCGGATTCTGATTTTTCGCGTAATTTCGCCACACCGGGAAAGTAGTTAAACCCTCGTAGGGGCGCAGCGTTGCTGCGCCCAGGGCTTCGGCCGCTACGCAAGCACAGGTTAACGTTATGACAGCCTCCCCCGCATTTATCACCCTGGAGAATATCAGCAAGCGATTCCCAGGCGTGCTGGCATTAGACCAGATCAACCTGACGCTGAATAAAGGCGAAGTGCACTGCCTGGCCGGGCAAAACGGCTGCGGCAAAAGCACCATCATTAAAATCATCTCCGGCGTCTATCAGCCGGAAAAAGGCGCCAATATTTCGCTGGAAGGCAAACTCTTCCACGCCCTGACGCCGCAGCTGTCCGGTTATTACGGCATACAGGTGATCTACCAGGACCTGTCGCTGTTCCCTAACCTGACGGTGGCGGAAAACATCGCCATCCACCGTTACCTGCCCGGCGGCCACTTCTGGGTGCGCAAGCGGGTGATGCGCCAGACGGCGCTGGACGCCATGGCGCGGGTCGGCGTACACATCGATCCCGATAAAAAAGTAGAAAAACTGTCGATCGCCGATCGGCAGCTGGTGGCGATTTGTCGCGCCATCGCCGCCGAAGCGCGGTTGGTTATCATGGACGAACCGACCGCCTCGCTGACCCGCCAGGAGGTCGACGGCCTGTTGCGGGTGGTCAACGAGCTGAAGGCGGCCGGCATCTGCGTGGTGTTCGTCAGCCACAGATTGGATGAAGTGATGGAAGTCGCCGATCGCATCAGCGTGATGCGCGACGGCAAGCTGGTGGGCACCTGGCCGGCCAGCGAACTGGACAGCCATGAACTGGCGTTCCTGATGACCGGCCAACGCTTCCATTACAGCCCGCTGCCCCCGCTGCCGCCGGCCGAACAGGCGCCGCTGCTCGAGGTGCGCAACCTCAGCCGCGGCGAAAAATACCGCAACGTCAATCTGGCGCTGCGCGGCGGCGAGATCGTCTCGATCGTCGGCCTGCTCGGCGCCGGCCGCACCGAACTGTGCCTCAGCCTGTTCGGCATGACGCGGCCGGACAGCGGCGAGATCCGCATCGAGGGCCGGGCGGTGCAGCTGCACAACAACCGCGAAGCGGTGCGCCACGGCATCGGCTATGTGTCGGAGGATCGTCTGACGCAGGGATTGATCATGGAGCAATCGATCTACGACAACACCATCGTCACCGTCTTCGATCGGCTGCATACCTCGCTCGGGCTGCTGGATCACGCCAGGGCGACCGAACTGGTCAACCGGCTGATCCGCGATCTGAACATCAAGGTGTCCGACAGCGCATTGCCGGTGAAAACCCTGTCCGGCGGCAACGCCCAGCGCATCGCCATCGCCAAATGGGTGGCGACCCAGCCGAAGATCCTGATCCTCGACTCGCCCACCGTCGGCGTGGACATCGCCAACAAAGAGGGGATCTACCAGATCGCCCGCGATCTGGCGCAGCTGGGCATGGCGGTGCTGATGATCTGCGACGAGATCCCGGAAGCCTATTACAACAGCCATCGGGTGATGGTGATGCGCAAGGGCGAGCTGATCGCCGAATTCGCGCCGCACCAGAGTACCGAACAACAGATCGCCGAGGTGGTGAATGGATAAGTCATTATTGGCCCGCCTGGCCGGGCGGCACGAGTTTTATCTCGGCCTGCTGGTGCTGCTGCTGGCGATCGGCCTGAGCGCCGGCACCGATGAGTTTCTGACGCTCGGCAACCTGACCGACGTCGCCACCAGCTACGCCATTCTCGGCATCCTGGCCTGCGGGCTGTTCGTGGTGCTGATCGCCGGCGGCATCGACATTTCGTTCCCGGCGGTCACCGCCATCGCGCAGTATGTGATGGCCAGCTGGGTGATCCAGCACGGCGGCAGCTTCCCGCTGGCGTTCGCCCTGGCGATTGGCGTCGGCCTGCTGCTCGGGTTGGTGAACGGTTTCCTGGTGTATTGGCTCAAGGTGCCGGCGATCATCATCACCATCGCTACCCTTAACCTGTTCTACGGCCTGCTGGTGTACGCCACCAACGGTACCTGGCTGTACGGCTTCCCGGACTGGTTCATGAACGGCATCAACTGGTTCTCGTTCCAGGGCGCCGACGGTTACGACTACGGCCTGACGCTGCCGCTGCTGTGCCTGCTGGCGACCATCGTCGTCACCGGCGTGCTGATGAACCGCACCCGGCTGGGGCGCCAGATCTACGCCATGGGCGGCAACCGCGACGCGGCGTCGCGCCTGGGGTTGAACCTGCTGCGGCTGCACTTCTGCGTCTACGGCTATATGGGCATTCTGGCCGGCGTCGCGGCGGTGGTGCAGGCGCAGATCACCCAGTCGGTGGCGCCCAACTCGCTGCTCGGCTTCGAGCTGACGGTATTGGCGGCGGTGGTGCTGGGCGGCACCAGCATGAGCGGCGGCCGCGGATCGTTGACCGGCACCCTGCTCGGCGTGGTGCTGCTGGCCTTCCTGCAAAACGGGCTGACGCTGCTCAGCGTCTCGGCCTATTGGCACCAGGTATTCAGCGGCGCGATCATTTTGATCAGCATCAGCACCACCGCCTGGAACGAAAAACGCAAGCTGCTCAAGGAGATCTGACATGACGCAGTTAACTCGGTTGATCCCAAACGATCGGATCATTCGCCTGCAGGGCGCGATCATCATCGCGGTGGCGCTGCTGTTCGCCGGGCTGCTCGGATCGCGCTTCTTCAGCCTCGGCAACTTCCAGTCGATCGCCTCGCAGCTGCCGATCCTCGGCCTGCTGGCGCTCGGCATGGGCATCACCATGCTGACCGGCGGCATCAACCTGTCGATCATCGCCGGCGCCAACGCCTGTTCGCTGGTGATGGCGGCGATCATCGTCAGCCATCCCGACCAGCCGCTGTTCCTGGCGCTGGCGCTGTTGGCCGGCCTGCTGGTGGCGGTGGCGATCGGCACGCTCAACGGCGCGCTGGTAGCCTGGATAGGCGTCTCGCCCATCCTCGCCTCGCTCGGCACCATGACGCTGATCACCGGCCTGAATATTCTGCTGTCCAACGGCGCGGTGATCTCCGGCTTCCCGGCGGCGATTCAATTTCTCGGCAACGGCGCCGTGCTCGGCGTGCCGGTGGCGCTGATCCTGTTCCTGCTGGTGGCGGTGGGTCTGTGGCTGCTGCTGGAGCACACCACGCTGGGGCGCAGCCTGTACCTGATCGGCTCCAACGAGCAGGCCACCCGCTTCAGCGGCGTGAACACCGCGCGGGTGCAGATCGCGGTGTATATCCTGTCGGCGCTGCTCGGCTGGGGCGCCGCGCTGCTGATGATGGCCAAGTTCAACTCGGCCAAGGCCGGCTACGGCGAATCTTATCTGCTGGTGACCATTCTGGCCTCGGTGCTGGGCGGCATTAACCCGGACGGCGGCTTCGGCCGCATTCTGGGACTGGTGCTGGCGCTGATCGTGCTGCAAATGTTGGAAAGCGGCCTCAATTTGCTGGGGGTCAGCAGCTACCTGACCATGGCCCTGTGGGGCGGCGTGCTGATCCTGTTTATCGCGTTACAGAATCGAAAAGCCTGAGGAGAAAATAATGGCGAGCTATTTTATTGGCGTAGATGTGGGCACCGGAAGCGCGCGCGCGGGCGTATTCGATCTCAATGGCCGCATGGTCGGCCAGGCCAGCCGGGCCATCGATCTGTACCGGCCGAAGGCGGATTTCGTCGAGCAGTCGTCGGATAACATCTGGCAGGCGGTGTGCAATGCGGTGCGCGACGCGGTCAACCAGGCCGACATCAACCCGATCCAGGTCAAAGGGCTGGGCTTCGACGCCACCTGTTCGCTGGTGGTGCTGGATAAAGAGGGCAAACCGCTGACCGTCAGCCCCTCCGGCCGCACTGAGCAGAACATCATCGTGTGGATGGATCACCGGGCGATCGCCCAGGCCGAGCGCATCAACGCCACCAAACATCGGGTGCTGGACTTCGTTGGCGGCATCATTTCGCCGGAGATGCAGACGCCGAAACTGCTGTGGCTGAAGCAACACATGCCCACCACCTGGGCCAACGCCGGTTACCTGTTCGATCTGCCGGACTTCCTCACCTGGCGCGCTACCCAGGACGCCACCCGCTCGCTGTGTTCAACGGTGTGCAAGTGGACCTATCTCGGCCACGAGCAGCGTTGGGACAAGAGCTACTTCCAGCAGATCGGGCTGGAAGACGTGCTGGAACACGACGCGGCCAAGATCGGCAGCGACGTTAAAATGATGGGCGAGCCGCTGGGCCACGGCCTGACTCAGCGCGCCGCCAGCGAGATGGGGCTGATCGCCGGCACGGCGGTGAGCGTGTCAATCATCGACGCCCACGCCGGCACCCTCGGCACGCTGGGCGCCACCGGCGTCTCCGGCGAGGTGGCCGACTTCAACCGCCGCGTCGCGCTGATCGGCGGCACCTCCACCGGCCATATGGCGATGTCGCGCACCGCGCGCTTTATCGGCGGCGTCTGGGGGCCGTATTATTCGGCGATCCTGCCGGAATACTGGTTGAACGAAGGCGGCCAGTCCGCCACCGGCGCGCTGATCGACCACGTCATCCAGTCGCACCCGTGCTATCAGGAGCTGCTGGCGCAGGCGAAAACTCAGGGCCAGACCATCTATGAGGTGCTGAACGCCATTCTGCGCCGCATGGCCGGCGAGCCGGAGAACATCGCTTTCCTGACGCAGGACATTCACATGCTGCCGTACTTCCACGGCAACCGCTCGCCGCGCGCCAACCCGACGCTGACCGGCATCCTGACCGGGCTGAAGCTGTCGCGCACGCCGGAAGACATGGCGCTGCACTACCTGGCCACCATTCAGGCCATCGCGCTCGGCACCCGCCACATCATCGAAACCATGAACCACAGCGGCTACAGCATCGACACCATCATGGCCAGCGGCGGCGGCACCAAGAACCCGATCTTCGTGCAGGAGCACGCCAACGCCACCGGTTGCGCCATGCTGCTGCCGGAGGAGAGCGAAGCGATGCTGCTGGGCGGCGCGATGATGGGCACCGTGGCGGCCGGCGTGTTCGACACCTTGCCGGAGGCGATGAGCGCCATGAGCCGCATCGGCAAGACGGTGACGCCGCAGACCAACCAGATAAAAAGCTACTACGATCGCAAATACCGGGTGTTCCACGAGCTGTACAACGACCACATGAAATACCGCCGGTTGATGCAGGAGGAGGCGTGATGCAGCAAGAGTGGCGGCAGGCCGTGCAGGGCTGGCAAACCTACAGCCAGGAGCTGGCGCAGCTGAGCGAGCGCCTCGATGCGCACACCTGGCAACGGCTGCTGGCGCTGCTGGCCGACTGCCGCGGTAAAATCGCCGTCACCGGCGTCGGCACCTCGGGGATTGCGGCGCGCAAGATAGCCCATATGCTGGCCTGCGTGGAGCGGCCGGCGGTCTATCTCGACGCCACCGGCGCGGCGCACGGCGATCTGGGCTTCCTGCGCGCCGACGATCTGCTGATCCTGATCTCGCGCGGCGGCAATTCCGACGAGCTGACCCGCCTGCTGCCGACGCTGCAGGCCAAGGGAGTGACGCTGATCGCGGTGACGGAAAACCCGCATTCCGCCATCGCACAGGCGGCGCAGCTGACAATCGCCTCCGGGGTGCAACGGGAGATCGATCCGCTGAACATGCTGGCCACCACCTCGATTGTGCTGGTGTTGGCGATCTTCGACGCCGCCTGCGCTTGCCTGATGACGCGCAGCGGCTATGACAAGGCCGCCTTGCTGGCGGTGCATCCGGCCGGCGGCGTGGGGAAAAGTTTGCGGGAGGGAAACTGAGGGCCCGACACGGCGGGCCCGGCTGACATTACAGCGGCATGTAGATATCGAAACGGTGGCTTTTGGTCAGCGTGGCGGCGTGCGCCGGCACGTCGGCCAGCGGCGGCGCGTAGTCCGGGCGTTTCACCACCACGCGCTTGGTCGCCAAACGGCGCGCCGGTTCCAGCAGGCCGTCGGCGTCATCGTCGCTGCCCACCAGCGATTGGAACACCCGCATCTCTTTCTTCACCAGCGCGCTTTTCTGCTTGTGCGGGAACATCGGATCGAGATACACCACCTCCGGGCGCGGGCTGAGATCCGCCAGCGCCGTCAGGCTGGAGGCGTGCAGCAGCGTCAGGCGCTCGCGCAGCCACGGGCCGATTTCCGCATCCTGATAGCCGCGCTGCAGGCCGTCGTCCAGCAATGCCGCCACCACCGGATTGCGCTCCAGCATCCGCACCCGGCAGCCCAGCGCCGCCAGCACGAAGGCGTCGCGCCCCAGCCCGGCGGTGGCGTCCACCACGTCCGGCAGGTAGCTGCCCTTGATACCGACCGCCTTGGCCACCGCCTCGCCGCGGCCGCCGCCGAAGCGGCGCCGGTGCGCCATGGCGCCGGAGACGAAATCGACGTAGATCCCGCCCAGCTTCGGCTCGTCGCGCTTGCGCAGTTCCAGCCGCTGCGGGGTCAATACCAGCGCCATCGGCGCGTCGTCGTCGGACGTCAGCCGCCAGCGCTGCGCCAAAACAGACAAGGCGCCGGGATCGGCGCCTGCTTCACACAATAAACACACGCTCACGTGTCGGGTTATCCTTTAATGCCGTAATGGCGCAGCATAGCATCCAGCTGCGGCTCGCGGCCACGGAAGCGTTTGAACAGCGCCATCGGCTCTTCCGAACCGCCGCGCGACAGGATGTTGTCGAGGAAGGATTTGCCGGTCTCGGCGTTGAAAATCCCCTCTTCTTCGAAGCGCGAGTAGGCGTCGGCCGACAGCACTTCCGCCCACAGGTAGCTGTAGTAACCCGCCGCGTAGCCGCCGGCGAAGATGTGGCTGAAGGCGTGCGGGAAGCGGCCCCAGCTCGGCGAAGGCACCACCGCCACCATTTTCTTCACTTCCGCCAGCGTCGGCAGGATCTGCGCCCCTTTCTCCGGACTGTATTCGAAGTGCATGCGGAAATCGAACAGACCGAACTCCAGCTGGCGCAGAATGAACAGCGCCGCCTGGTAATTCTTGGCCGCCAGCAGCTTGTCGAGCATGGCCTTCGGCAGCGGCTCGCCGCTCTGGTAGTGGCCGGAGATAAACGCCAGCGCTTCCGGCTCCCAGCACCAGTTTTCCATAAACTGGCTCGGCAGCTCGACCGCATCCCACGGTACCCCGTTGATGCCGGAGACGCCGGCGGTATCGATCTGCGTCAGCATGTGGTGCAGACCGTGGCCGAACTCGTGGAACAGCGTCGTCACTTCGTTATGGGTGAACAGCGCCGGCTGGTCGCCCAGCGGGCGGTTGAAGTTGCAGGTCAGGTAAGCGACCGGTTTTTGCAGCGTGCCGTCGGCCTTGCGCAGGCTGCCGACGCAGTCGTCCATCCAGGCGCCGCCGCGTTTGTTTTCGCGGGCGTACAGATCGAGGTAGAAGCTGCCGCGCAGCTCGCCGTCGGCGTCGAACAGATCGAAGAAGCGCACATCCGGATGCCAGGTATCCACGTCTTTACGCTCTTTGGCGGTGATGCCGTAAATGCGTTTCACCACTTCGAACAGCCCTTCCACCACCCGCTGTTCCGGGAAGTACGGGCGCAGCTGCTCGTCGCTGATGGAGAACAGGTGCTGCTTTTGTTTTTCGCCGTAATAGGTGATGTCCCAGGCGTCGAGCTCGTCCACGCCATAGTGCTGTTTGGCGAAGGCGCGCAGCTGCGCCAGCTCCTGCTCGGCCTGCGGGCGGGCGCGCTTGGCCAGATCGCTCAGGAAGCCGATCACCTGCTCCGGACTTTCCGCCATCTTGGTCGCCAGCGACTTGTCAGCGTAGGTGTCAAAGCCCAGCAGCTGAGCCAGCTCATGGCGCAGCGCCAGCGTTTCCGCCATCACTTCGCTGTTGTCCCATTTGCCGGCGTTCGGCCCCTGATCGGAGGCGCGGGTGGCGAAGGCGCGGTACATCTCTTCACGCAACGCGCGGTTGTCGGCGTAGGTCAGCACCGGCAGGTAGCTCGGCATGTCCAGCGTCAGCAGCCAGCCGTCCTGCTCTTTGGCCTGCGCCATCGCCTGGGCCTGCGCCAGGGCGCTTTCCGGCAGGCCGCTCAGCTCGGCTTCGTCGGTAATCAGTTTGCTCCAGCCCATGGTGGCGTCGAGCACGTTGTTGCTGTAGGTAGAGCCCAGCTCGGACAGGCGCGCGACGATCTCGCCGTAGCGCTGCTGTTTGTCCGCCGACAGGCCGATGCCCGACAGTTCGAAGTCGCGCAGCGCGTTGTCCACCGCCTTGCGCTGCGGCACGCTCAGCGTCTCGAACGCCGCGCCCTCTTTCAGGCTGCGGTAGGCCTGGTACAGCCCTTCGTGCTGGCCGACCCAGGTGCCGTACTCGGACAGCAGCGGCAGCGCCTGCTCATAGGCGGCGCGCAGCTCCGGGCTGTTTTTCACCGAGTTCAGGTGCCCGATCGGCGACCAGATGCGCGACAGGCGATCGTCCGACTCCGCCAACGGCTGACACAGATTGTCCCAGGTGAACGGCCCCGGCTGCGCGACCACGCGCTCTACCGCGGCGCGGCAGTCCGCCAGCGCGGATTGCACCGCAGGCACGATATCTTCAGGGCGGATCGCCGAGAACGGCGGCAGGGAAAACGGGGTCAGCAACGGATTTGTCATAGGGCAGTCCTGATTAGCGTTGGGGCCCGCTACGAGGGCGAGCCTTAAAATGCGTATGAATCTCTAACATGGAGCCAGGCAACAGGAAAATCAATGCCCGGCGTTGATCGTTCGTGCCTTAAACGGCGCATTGGCGAATGCGGGCGGCCAGCGCCGCCAGCTGTTCGTCGTCGGCGCGCGCCGCGTCGTGGGAGGAAATGTAGCCTTCGTAACGCGTGAAAAACTTCGGCGAGGTCGATTCGATCGGCCGCCACTGCGCCAGCGACGCGGTGCCGTGCAGCGGGATCAGTTTGGCATGCACATGGTCGACGCCGTAGCCCTCGAACACCATGCCGCAGCGGCCGACGTCGTCGAACGCGCGATCCAGCTGCCGCGCCACCCGTTTGGTCGCCAGCATCAGCGCGCTCAGCACCTCGTCCGGCAGCTCAAACGCGTAGCTCGGGTGGTGCTCCTTGGGGATCACCACGCTGAAACCGTCGGTGTTGGGAAAGATGGACAGGAACGCCAGATGGTCGTCGTCTTCCCAGATTTTATGGCACGGCGCCTTGCCCGCCACGATGTCGCAAAAAATGCAGCTCATCCTTTCTCCTTGTGATTCACAGCGTTTCAACCCGTTCGAATTCTTCGAACACCAGCCACATGTCCGGCGCAAAGCTCCCCTCGCGGGTAAAGAATGCCTGATGCCCCTCGCGCCAAAATGCCAGGCTTTTGTCGCCTTCGCCCTCTTTGGCCGCCATCTCGGCGGTCACCTGATAGTAGCGCACCAGGCGCAGCGCCAGGGTTCTGATCACGCAGGCCGGTTCGCCGCGGCCATCGAGAACAATGCTGTAATCGCCGATCCTCGGGGTTTGTTCCCGACGATAGCTCGCATAGGAACTGCAGGTGGCGGTCTTCTCCCCGCTCAGCACCAATCCCAGCAGTTCGTCGGCTAACGCGGGGCCGTCGCCGAACGCCCAGCGCGCCGCGTCGGGGTAATTCGCCAAAATCGCCTGTTTGCTCATCGTCCTGTCCCTTTCTGTTAACGTCTGCGGCAACGGAGTCCGGTTTTTCCCGGCCAGACAGTTTATACTGTGCAGATTATAAGCCTTATTGCATTGAATGCTCCGTCTGCGGAGCACAAGGAACCGCCACCCGTCATGTTAAGTTATCGCCACAGTTTCCACGCCGGCAACCACGCCGACGTGCTCAAACACACCGTTCAGAGCCTGATCATCGAATCGCTGAAGGAAAAAGAGAAGCCGTTCCTGTATCTGGATACCCACTCGGGCGCGGGCCGTTATCAGCTCAGCGGCGAACACGCCGAGCGCACCGGCGAATACCTGGAAGGCATCGGCTTGCTGTGGCAACGCGACGATCTGCCGGAAGAGCTGGCGGCCTATATGAGCGTGGTGCACAACTTCAACCGTTCCGGCACGCTGCGCTACTATCCCGGCTCGCCGCTGATCGCCCGCCAGCTGCTGCGCCCGCAGGATAAAATTCACCTGACCGAGCTGCACCCGAGCGATTACCCGCTGCTGCGCAGCGAGTTCCAGAAAGACGAGCGCGCCAAAGTGCAGCGCGCCGACGGCTATCAGCAGCTGAAATCCCAGCTGCCGCCACCGTCGCGCCGCGGCCTGATCCTGATGGACCCGCCGTATGAAATGAAGACCGATTACCAGGACGTGGTCAAAGGCATTCAGGAAGGCTACAAGCGCTTCGCCACCGGCACCTACGCGCTGTGGTATCCGGTAGTGATGCGCCAGCAGATCAAACGCATGCTGCGCGATCTGGAAGCCACCGGCATTCGCCGCATCCTGCAGATCGAGCTGGCGGTGAAACCCGACAGCGATCAGCGTGGCATGACCGCCTCCGGCATGATCGTCATCAACCCGCCGTGGAAGCTGGAGCAGCAGATGAAAAACGTGCTGCCGTGGCTGCACAAGGTGCTGGTGCCGTCGGGCATCGGCCACCATCTGGTCAACTGGGTGGTACCGGAATAATCCCCGGCAGGGCGCGGTTCGCCGCGCCCTGCGTCCGCCTATCACAGCCATCGACGCAATCTTTGCGACAAACCCCGGTCAGGCGTTAAACTCTTACCCTCTTCAAATTCACAACTCATGGAAATCCCAGATGACGAAACATTACGATTATCTAGCAATTGGCGGCGGCAGCGGCGGTATCGCATCGATCAACCGGGCAGCCATGTACGGCCAAAAGTGTGCGCTGATTGAAGCCAAAGAGCTGGGCGGCACCTGTGTAAACGTGGGTTGTGTACCGAAAAAAGTCATGTGGCACGCGGCGCAGATCGCCGAGGCCATCCATCAGTACGGCCCGGACTACGGCTTCGACACTACCGTCAACGCCTTCGACTGGAAAAAGCTGGTCGCCAACCGCACCGCCTATATCGACCGCATCCACAATTCCTACGATAACGTGCTGGGCAAGAACAAGGTCGACGTGATTAAAGGGTTCGCGCGCTTCGTGGATGCGCACACCGTGGAAGTGAACGGCGAAACCATCACCGCCGATCACATCCTGATCGCCACCGGCGGCCGCCCGAGCCATCCGGCTATTCCGGGTGCGGAATACGGTATCGACTCCGACGGCTTCTTTGAGCTGGACGCCATGCCGAAACGCGTCGCCGTGGTGGGCGCCGGCTATATCGCCGTGGAGATCGCCGGCGTGCTGAACGCGCTGGGCGCGGAAACGCACCTGTTCGTGCGCAAGCACGCGCCGCTGCGCACCTTCGATCCGATGATCGTCGAAACCCTGGTGGAAGTGATGAACACCGAAGGGCCGAGCTTGCACACCGAATCGGTGCCGAAAGCGATCGTCAAGAACGCCGACGGCAGCCTGACGCTGCAGCTGGAAAACGGCAAGGCATTCACCGTCGACTGCCTGATTTGGGCCATCGGCCGCGAACCGGCGACCGACAACCTGAACCTCGGCGTGACCGGGGTGAAAACCAATGAGAAAGGCTACATCGACGTCGATAAGTTCCAGAACACCAACGTCAAAGGCATCTACGCGGTGGGCGACAACACCGGCGCGGTAGAATTGACCCCGGTCGCCGTGGCCGCCGGCCGTCGCCTGTCCGAGCGCCTGTTCAACAACAAGCCGGACGAGCATCTGGACTACAGCAACATCGCCACCGTGGTGTTCAGCCACCCGCCGATCGGCACCGTCGGCCTGACCGAGCCGGAAGCCATCGAGAAGTTCGGCGCGGACAACGTGAAGGTGTACAAGTCCTCCTTCACCGCCATGTACAGCGCCGTGACGCAGCACCGCCAGCCGTGCCGCATGAAGCTGGTGTGCGCGGGTAAAGAAGAGAAAATCGTCGGCCTGCACGGCATCGGCTTCGGCATGGACGAGATCCTGCAGGGCTTCGCGGTGGCGGTGAAGATGGGCGCCACCAAGAAGGACTTCGACAACACTGTGGCTATCCACCCGACTGCGGCGGAAGAGTTCGTCACCATGCGCTAAGCGCTACGTTTATCCCACTCTCAGGCCGGGGTAAATACCGGCCTGTTCTTTTTGTGCGGTTTACTATTCCCTTCGCACCCGCCTGCTTTTTCTGCCATTATTCTGCCTGATAAATTAGCGGGACTGATACAAACCTCCCCGCGCCTCTGGAGAACGCCGATGCTGTTCAAACTATGCAAAACCCTTGCGATGGCCTGCGTGGCCCTGATTATCGCCCAGAGCAGCGCGCTCAGCTTTACCCTGGAAGTGGCGGGCAAGATCGACAACGTGACCGATCCGGTCAAAAAAAGCTATCTGTTCACCGATAAACAGCTGTTGGCGATGCCGGTGCACAGCATCACGACCTCCACCTCCTGGACGCCGCAGAGGAAGTTTGAAGGGATTTCGGTGGCCGACATCCTGGAGCGCGTCGGCGCCAAGGGCGAGACGCTGACCTTCTACGCGCTGAACGATTATTACATCGACGTGCCGTTGTCCGACGTCAAGAAGTACAACATGATCCTGGCCTACAAGATGGACGGGGAGATGCTGAAGCTCAGAAACTTCGGCCCGCTGTTCCTGGTTTATCCGCGTGACGCCGCCGGGCCTGAGCTGAACTCGCCGTTGTACAACTCGCGCTTTATCTGGCAAGTCGACAGGATCGTGATCAAATGAAGCTGACGACCTTTAAGAACGGCAGCAGGCTGGCGATACCGGCTATCTTCGCCGCGCTGTTTCTGGTGGCTTCGACCGTCACGCTCTATTACTACAGCGCCACCCTGTCGAAGAAAGGGCTGTATGCCATCGCCGGCACGCAGGAGAATTACTCCTGGTCGATCGCCAAGTTCTCCATCAAGCTGGCGGAATTCGACACGTTCGTCGAGCAGCAGAGCCACGCGCCGCAGGTGGACAACGACAACCTGCGGCTGCGATTCGAAATCCTCTATTCGCGCTTTTACGTGCTGGAAACCGTCTCCGAATCCACGCAACCGCTGTACGCCGAGCCGGGTTACCCGGAAGTGGTCAAGCAGATGCGCCTGCAGATGGATCGCATCGATAAACTGCTGGATAACCCGAAAATCGACTTCAATCAGGTTTTCGCGGCCATGAAGGCCATCAAGCCTTACGCCATCGAAATGGCCAACCTGACCGACCACGCCGAGGTGAAGCAGCGCACCGCCGCCTATGAGGACTACATCGAGAAACGGCACATCATTTTCTATGGGCTGGTGATTGTCATGTTCTCGGTGATCGCGCTGATCGCCATCACCCTGATCGTGTTCCGTCAGCAGCGGCTGACCATTCGCCAGCAGGCCAAGGCGATCGAGGCGGAGAAAGCGACCCGCACCAAAAATGCCTTCCTCGGCGCCATCGGCCACGAGCTGCGCACCTCATTGCAGAGCGTGATGTCGGCCATCGACGTGCTGGTGAACACCCGAGTGTCGGCGGAGCATGCGGACACCTTCCAGCGGCTGGAGACCGCCGCGCAGCAGATCGAAAGCCAAATGAAAGATCTGACCGACTACGCGCACCTCGACAGCGGCATGATGGAGCTGCGCATCGTGCCGTTCGACGCGCAGAAGCTGATCGCGGAGACCGCCAACGAAATCGCCACCCTGACCCGCAAAGAGCAGGTCAAGCTAAGCTGCGAAGTGGAGTGCAGCCACCTGTTGGTGCACTCCGACCCGCTGCGCATCCGGCAGATTATCGTCAACCTGCTGACCAACGCCTACAAATACACCGAAAGCGGCAGCATTACGCTGCACAGCTGTCTGCGCCGTCAACCCGGCGGCAGTTCGCTGATTATCGAAGTGACCGACACCGGCATCGGTATCGAAAAAGACCAGCTCGATCAGATCTTCAAACCCTTTACCCAGTTGGATCAGTCGCATACCAAGCAATATGCCGGCGTGGGGATGGGATTGGCGATCGTGCACGGCCTGGTGACGCTGCTCGACGGCACCATCACGGTGTACAGCGAAATCAAGAAGGGCAGCACCTTTATCGTCAGCATTCCGGTGCAGATCAGTGAAGAAGAACGCGCCGACGAGCCCGCCACCGCCAATACCTCTCTGCAGCAGAAACCGCAGCAGGTGCTGGTGGTGGATGACAACAAGTCGGTGGGTGACGCCTTTGCGGCGTTGCTGGATAAGCTGGGTTACCAGCACGAACTGTGCGACTCGCCGGAGCGCGCGCTGCAGAAACTGCTCAGACGCCCTTACGACGCGCTGTTGCTGGATCTGCAGATGCCGGGCATCGACGGCGCCGCCCTGGCCAGGCAGCTGCGCAATCGTCGCGGCCCCAACCGCCATGTGCCGATCATCGGCATCAGCGCCTACACGCCGGAGCAGCTCACGGCGGATCAGCGCGCACTGTTCGACAACTACCTGATGAAGCCGGTTCGGCTGGATGCGCTGTCGAACGCGCTGGCCGAGGTGTTCCCCGCTAAAGATTAAAACAGCGTTGCAGTGCGGCTTCGATCACATGGAGCCGCACCGGTTTTTCATAAGGGCCGAGTACATCGTACTCACGCATCGCCTGAGCGATCTCCGACTCGCGTCGGTCGGTGCCCAGTTCGCCGGTCAGCACCAGTACCGGCGCGTCCGGGTTGTCGGAGGCGCGGATGGTGGCGATACAGCGATCCGCCGTTTCCTCACCGATCAGCCAGTCCACCACGTAACCGTCGAACAGGCTTTGCTGCAACGCTTGGCAGAAGCTGTCGACATCGTAAAACGCCACTGCGTTGAAACCGCAGCCGCCAAGATACTTGGCCAGCTCATCGGCCGCCTGATGCGAATCGTCCAATACCGCGATGCTCAACCGCTCGTCATCGCCGTAGCCGGGCCGGATTTCGATCAGCTCGACGCCATAACGCGGCCCTGCCGGCGCCTCATCGGCGCGATAGATATGCCATTGCCTCTCGATGCGCAGCGCCACAAATTCCGCCGGCCGCCCGGTGGGAAGCTCGTCGCCGATGTGCCCGACGCAAGGCATCGCCACCCCTGCCACAAAAAAGATGGCATCACGCGCCATGTTCGGTTCGGCCACCTCGTGTTCGGCGCTCAAATCGGCGATCGCCGCCGGCGTTTCTCCCAACGCGGCCGCGACGCTGTTGATCTGTTCCAGCGTCCAGGGGCTTTGCCCTTTCAATTTGCGGTGCGCATGTGAAAAACTCAGATCCAAGATGCGGCTGAGCTCTCGGGCATGCTGACGTTTTCCAATCCCATAATGTAAAAACAGCTCTCTGACCCGATTGGCAATCGACTGTGAATCGAATTTTTGGTGATTGTTATCCATTTGTTCCTTCGATTTTTTTTACTGATTTATCAGTCGTTTTGATTATTTCTGCTGAAAAAGCCACATCTAAAACTAGCATCCCATGCAATTATGCGTTAAAAACGTTGCTTGACATACCATGTTGCATCGTCAAACATGGTATCAAAAGAGACATACAGCAATACACTATAAAAAAACAACACCAGCACGTTTTTAATAATAACCATAGTAACACCAGGGAAAATTTGTTCCGTTGCCGCTACTGAGACGATGTCCACATCGCTCGGACTGCATAAGCAAAACGGGGCTTGAGCCTTTAGCGCTAATCTGTTTTACCCACTTTTGAGCCGGGATCCGTCAGGGTCCCGGTTTTTTATTGTCCTGACGCCGCGCCATCATACGTTCTCCCCCCGCCGCCGCAAATAAAAACGGAGCCGGCATGCCGGCTCCGTTGTCGTTGTAATGACCGCTGAACGTCAGAAGCGCCAGGTGAAGCCGGCGTTGACGCTGTTGTCCTGATGGTGCTGCGACAGCAGCCCGCCGTAGCCCAGCGACAGCGAGGCGTTTTCGTTCACCGCCACTTCCGCCCCCGCCTTCAGCACCATGCCGTCGCGCGACACCGGCACGCTGTCCACCACGAACGGCGCGTTGCCGCCGTTGAACCGCAGCCCGGTGCCGCGCGCCAGCCCGCCGTACTGGTGTTGCCACCCCAGCTCGCTGCGCAACGCCACCGTCGTGCCCGGGGTCACCTGCCACGCGGTGTCCGCGCGCAGCCCCAGCGTCGACACCGTCGCATCCGTGTGCTGCTTGTCGCCGCGCAGCGCCGCCGCGCCGCCGCTTTCCGCGATGCCGTTGTTTTCGAAGTTCACGTACGCCAGGTTGACGAACGGCTCCAGATTCAGCCACTCGCCCTGCACGCTGTAGCCCGCTTCCGCGAACAGCTGTTCGGTGCGCGCGCTGTACTTCGCCGCGTCACGGTCCGACTGCATCCCATAGTTCACCGACCGTTTGGTGTCGATGCGGTGCCAGGTGTAGCCCGCACCGCCGCGCAGCGCCAGTGCACCGAACTGCTTGTCGCCGTACGCCGCCAGGTGGTAGTTGTCGCTGTCCGCCTTCGACCCGTAGCCGCCGTGCAGCGAGGTGCGGGTGTAGCCGGTCGCCACCCCCAACCGCCAGTCGGCCGCCGCCGCCGAGTCCAGCCCGACCAGCACCCCGTAGGTCGAGGCCTGGTAACCCGTGGCGTTGGCGTCGCCCGACGCGTGGTCCCACGCCCCCAGCAGCTGCGCCCAGGCGCCGTCCTCGTCCGCCTTGATGGCCGACGAGCTCGCCAGCCCTTCCGCCTGACGCAGCCGCCCGTTCAGCG
>NZ_JADCNB010000007.1:0-215642 GCF_014982455.1 Serratia sp. X3 | reverse complement strand
TTTGCAGGGTTAATGAGCCCTATGTGGAAATAAATCATGGCGTTCTGGCGCCGGCCAAGATTAATGGTCATTCCGCTTATGCTGATTTTCACATTACATGTTCTTCACAAATGTCGGTTATTGTAGGATCGCAGGCAAAGGTCAATTCGGTGTCGCTGTCTTCGGCCAATGGCGGTAAGTTACGCAGCGATCTCACGATTAATGAACGTAAGTTGGGTGATGGCGTTGAGGTTGTTGCTTCGACGTCGCCAACCCGTTTAAGGCTTTCGTCAACTTTAAGCAATTACGATGCTCAGTCGGTAGGCGAGTTCTCTGGCAGTTTGCCGATTATTATTGCCATTCCTTAATTTTTATTAGGATGGATGCAGAGGATATATGGGAAGCAGGAGATTCAATGAAGGTGCTTCTGCTAACCGCCATGTATGCATTTGAATAATTTCCATAAGACCAAAGACTGTTCTGCTTGGTTGCTTTTTCTGATTTTTATAATTTAAGAGGAAATACAAGGAGCTTGCTGATTATGATTAACATTGCCCTGCTGGGAAAAGATGCTTTTATTTCTCAGGGACTGATATTCTTTCTGGTGGAATATTTTTGCGGCAGGAATAAACGGGTGCAGTTTGTTAATCAAAGTCGCCTGGCCAGTGCCGACATTATTTTTTACGACGCCAGCCGGCCTATGGCCCGTTTGATTGGTGAGGCGCAGCGTGCAGGCATGAAAGATTGCATCGTTTTTTCACTGTGTGAGGGGAAAAACAGCCTGGCGACGTGGCGGCTGGGGCGACTGCAGAAAACGCTGCCTAAGCGCGGCGATCTGCAGCAGCTGCGTTTTTATTTAGATGCATTATGGCATGAACGAGAAATATCTGGTTCGGACGGGGAGGCGTTTTCCGAAGAGGAGGCGCTGACGGTGCGGCAGCGGCAGATTATGCGGCTGCTCTCCAAAGGCGTCAGCCCCGCGGATATTTCAGTGCGTCTGAATATCAGCATTAAAACCGTCAGTTCGCACCGGGGGGCGGTCATGAAGAAGTTCGGTTTTAACCGCAAAGTTGAACTCTATAACTGGCTGATTTTGCGTGGCAATGAGCTGTAAATGGATTTTTGAATACAAGGTGCATTGATGATTTTATTGTTTTTGGCGTTATTGCTGTTGTTGCTGAGTTTGTTTTCATTCTATATGCACTATAAAACGGTTAAGAAAAAGAGGCTCAATATAAACACCCAGGGCATGATTGGGAGGGCAGCAAGAAAGAAGCGTCGGCCGGCAATCCGTCGTCGTGTCGAGAGCCTATAGCGGATACCAAATCGTTAGCGGGAGATCTCCCTGATCCCACACGTTTCGCTTTTCATTCACCTCACCGTTCATTGAGGTTACACTGGCCGCTTGTTCGCAACCGACCGGGTTAATTCACCGCTGCGATGAGAGTGCCACGCCAGCTACAGCAACGCTTTGCCGCCTGCATCGCCATTATGGCGGTGCTGTTGCTGTTTGTGGCGCCGGTGGTGTCGAAATCGCTGATGCACCATCAGATGATGAGCGGCATGGCGCAGCCGGCAGCTACCATGCAGCATGAGATGCACGGAATGGTGATGCCCGCCGCCGAACATGCCGGCCACCATGGCATGGATCCGGCAGAGATGATCTTCTGCGGCTATTGCGAGCTGCTGATCCACGTGCCGCTGCTGCTGTGGGCATTCGTCCCGCTGCTGTGGCTGATGACGCGCATCGCGCGCCTGCCTTGCGCGCCGCGCATCGTCCCCCCGCCCCTTCGGCGCCTTACTCTGCGGCCGAGCCCGCGCGGGCCGCCCGACCAGCCGTTTTTCCTTATTGCTTGATCATGGGTAACGCCGTCCGTATCGCTGCGGACGGTTTGCCTGCGCGCACAGTTTGAAAAACGAGAAAGGCCATGTCTTCAATAACCAAAACTCCACCTGCCGCATCGCCGCGTGGCGCGATGCTGAACCTGATCAGACGGCTGCATTTCTATATCGGCCTGCTGGTTGCCCCTTTTATTTTTGTCGCCGCACTGACCGGCACGCTGTATGTGCTGACCCCGCAGCTTGAAGAGGCGCTGTATCGCGATGCGCTGTCTACCGAGCCGCACGGGCAGGCGAGATCGCTGGCCGACCAAATCGCCGCCGCCCGCCGTGAGGCGGGTGCCGAGGCGCGCATTTACGCCGTGCGCCCGGCGCCCAGCGCAACGGACACCACTCGCGTGCAGTTCGCGAGTGCCGATCTTGGCGCTTCCGAGTCGCGCGCGCTGTTTGTCGATCCTTACACGTTGGCGATCAAGGGCGACATGACGGTGTACGGCACCTCCGGCGTGTTGCCGCTGCGCACCTGGCTGGACAAGCTGCACAGCAGCCTGCTGCTCGGCGATCTGGGCCGCAATTACAGCGAGCTCGCGGCCTCCTGGCTGTGGGTGGCCGCGTTGGGCGGCGTGGCGCTGTGGCTGGCGACGCGGCCGAAGCGCAAGCTGAAAAGGGCAAAAGGGGGCTTTGCCGCCAGCCGCCATTGGCATATCACGCTGGGTGTGGCGCTGCTGGCCGGGCTGCTGTTCTTCTCGGCTACCGGGCTGACCTGGTCGCAGTGGGCCGGCGGCAACATCGACGCGCTGCGGGCCAACCTGGGCTGGCTGACGCCGCAGGTCAACACCAGCCTGCAGGCCGATGCGCCGCAGACGCCGGCCGATCCGCACGCCGAGCACCGCGGGATGATGCCGGGCATGAAGATGGGCCCTGCCGCGCAAAGCAATGCGCTGAACGGCGATTGGGATCGGGCGCTGCATGCCGCGCGCGCCGCCGGAATAGACGCCGCTAAGGTCGAGCTTCGCCAGCCGAAAGGCGAGGGCAAAGCCTGGACGGTGACCGAAGTGGATCGCAGCTGGCCGACGCAGGTGGACGCGGTTGCCATCGCGCCGCAAAGCTTCGCCGTCGTCGATCAGGTGTGGTTCGACACCTTCCCGCTCATCGCCAAGCTGACCCGCTGGGGCATCGACGCCCACATGGGCATTCTGTTCGGCTTGCCGAATCAGCTGCTGCTGGCGGCGTTTGGCCTTGGGCTGTGCCTGACGATCGTGCTGGGTTACCGCATGTGGTGGCTGCGCCGCCCGGTGGCGGGTGAGCAACATCCGGTGCAGACGCTGGTCGCCGCCTGGCTGGCGCTTTCCCTGCCGGCGCGCGCCGTCACGCTGCTGGTGGCAGCGGCGCTGGGTTATTGCCTGCCGGTAATGGGTGTGAGCCTCGCGGCGTTGCTGCTGGTGGACGTAGGGCGCTGGCGCGGCCAGCGGCAAGGGCTTCGGGACGAAACGCCGGAAGCGGCCGCCCGCCGCGCCGAGGTGCGCAAGTTCCGCGCGGCGGTGGCGACAGTGGCGGTGGCGGTCGGCTGCGTGATGGGCCGGGCGATCCTCGGCGGCACCGTCGAACAGTTTCAGCTGCCGATCGGTGACTGGAGCGCCCAGATGGTGATCATGCAGAGCCTGATGGTGCTGCTGTATACGCTGGTGTTCACCCTGCTGCTTTCCATTCCGCTGTGGTATTTCTTCCTGGGGGAAAAAGAGGGGCGGTGAGGTATTTTGCGCTGATGTGATGCGTTAAACCCCGCTGTGGCGGGGTTTTTCTTGGCTATATCAGCCGGTGTGCGTGCAGTTTGACGCTTTCCATGATGCTGTCCATCGTCACCTGCACGCGGTGCGGCAACACGCCGCGCCGGCGGTAGATCAGGTAGGCCTGCATATCGATGCCGCGCTCGCGCGCCAGGCAGGGCAGCAGCGTGCCGGCATCGAGCTCGGCGGCGACGGAATAATATGGGGCGTAGACGATGCCCAGGCCCTGTTTGGCCAGCTCGATCGCCGGCAGAATGTTATCACAGACGCTGGCGCCGTTGATCTCGACCTGCACCAACTCCCCCTGCGCACTGTAGCCGCTCCAGGTATTGCGAATGCCGCCCAGCATGCGCAAGGTAATGCAGCGATGCTGCGACAGTTCATCCAGCTCATTCAGCGGCGAGCGGGCGATGTAATCCGGCGCGGCGAACAGCCCGACGCGAAAACGGGTAAAGGGCCTGGCGATCAGGCTTTCGTTTTGCGGCTGGAAGAAGCTGATCAGCAAATCGCAGTCGCTGTCGAACACCGCACCATACTTTTTTTCGCGTTCATCGGGATTGCGGGTCACCAGATCGACCGTCAGTTCCGGCGCGGCATACAGCAGCGGCGGCAGCAAATAGCTGGCCAGGAACGCGTGGATACCGATCGGCGCGCCGAGCGTGACCATGCCGCTCAGGCTGCGCTTATAGGTGCCGGACATATCGAGCAGATCGCTATGCTCGTCCAGCAGCAGTGCGGCGCGGCGCAAGAATTGTTCGCCGAACTCGGTCAGCGCCAGCGCACGCGGGCTGCGCAGGAACAGTTCCAGCCCGAGCCGTCGCTCCAGCGCGGTGAGGGCGCGCGACACGTTAGACTGCGGCATATCCAACAGCTGCGCCGCTTTGCTGACGCTCGCCGTTTCGGCAATGACGCGGACAATCCTGAGTTCTTCAATGCGGAAGTCTTTCTCTTTCACTGGCCGGCTCGTATGAGTTTGTATATCAAAAATGATATACACCTTTGGCGGCATTGTCATATGACTTATCACGGGTGGGTGGGTATCATTCGATTTGATTATTTGCTATCCACAAAAATAAAGAGAAATCCGTCAATGAAAGTGACAAGAGCGGTTATTTTACCTGCGCTGTTATTACTGGCCGCGTGCTCGTCCGCCGTGACCGAAAAAGAAAAATACTCGACCTTTCTGACCAATTATGACGATATCAATAAAGGTCAATCCGCGTCCGGCAAAGACGTTTTATATTGGAAAGATCAGAGCGTCGATTTTTCCCGTTATCAATATTTGGTTTATCAACCGATGATCTATTTCCCGCGGCCGAAACCGAGCGAAATGGTGAGCCAACGCGCGCTCGACAATATCCTGAATTACACCAACCAGCAGTTTAAGCAGGCGATGGGCACCCACTTTACGCTGGTGGACATGCCGCGCGAGCATACCCTGATTTTCCGCGGCGCCATCACGGCGATCGACACGCAGAAGAAAGGGCTGCAGGTCTATGAAGTCTTGCCAATCACGCTGCTGATCGCCGCGACGCAAAGCGTAACCGGGCACCGTACTATGGAGAGCGCGGTCTATATGGAAGGCGAGTTTATCGATGCCGCGACCAATCAGCCGGTGATTAAAGTGGTACGTAAGGCTTCGGGAGAAAATCTTAATAATGAGAAAGCACAGCTGAAAGTCACCGACGTGAAGAACGCCATCGATACCATCGCCAACGACATCAGACAATATAACACGCTATAGAGATTATTTATTTCCATTATTCTCAACCAGGACTTTACATGTTTCTTAACTATTTTGCTTTAGGCGTACTGATCGCGGTATTCCTGATATTATTCTACGGCGTCATTATTATTCATGACATTCCTTATTTACTGGCGAAAAAACGCCGCCATCCGCATCAGGATGCGATTCACGTTGCCGGTTGGGTCAGCCTGTTTACGCTGCACGCCATTTGGCCGCTGCTGTGGATCTGGGCGACGCTCTATCGGCCGGAACGCGGCTGGGGCATGAGTGAAAGAACGGAATCCTCATCGGATCTGCAGGCGCGCATCGCACTGCTCGAAGCGGAATTACAACGCCTGCAGGAAAAGCCGACGGCGGTTCCCGGCCCCACGGTGAGTTGAGCGTAGCCTATGGATTTACTTATTATTCTCAGCTACGTGGCGCTGAGCTACGGCGTATTTAAACTGTTCCGCATTCCGGTCAACAAATGGACCGTGCCGACTGCGGTGCTTGGCGGAATATTTATCGTCGGCGCCTTGATTCTGACGATGAACTACAACCATCCGTACAGCGATCGGGCGCAGAAAATTGCCGTGTCGGTGCCGATGGTGCCGCAGGTCTCGGGCATGATCGTTGAGGTGACGGAGAAAACCAACGTGCTGCTGCGCAAAGGCGAGGTGCTGTTCCGGCTCGACGACAGCCGCTACCGCGCGCGGCTCACCAAGCTGGAAGCGGATCTGGCCGGGGCGGAGGCGGAGATCAGAACGCGCCGGGCGGCGCTCAGCGAGTCTGCCGCCAACGTGCAGCGGGCGAACGCGGAATACGAGCGCGCCCGCAAGGATTACCAGCGCTACGCGAAAGGGGCGGCCATGCCGGTCAATCCGTTTTCGGAGCAGGACGTCAGCCATGCGCAGCAGCAATATCAGGCGCAATCCGCCGCGCTGCAGGCGGCGAAAGCCCAGTTCCAGCAGGAACAGGCGCGGTTGTCCGGGCGCTATGACGGCGAAGACGCCACGATAGCCAGCCTGAAATCGCAAATAGCCGAAGCGCGTTACAACCTGGAACAAACGGTGGTGCGTGCGCCGAGCGATGGCTATGTTACGCAGGTGCTGGCGCGGCCGGGCACGGCGGCGGTTCGCCTGCCGTTCAAACCGGTGATGATCTTTATCCCGCAGCAAAAGCGCCAGGTGGTGGCGGTGTTCCGCCAGAACGCCATCCTGCGTTTGGCGCAGGGGGGTCAGGCTGAAGTGGTGTTCAACGGCTTGCCGGGACAGGTTTATGGCGGCACCGTGAGCCGGGTGTTGCCGGCGATACCGGACGGCAGCTACCAGGCCAGCGGCGCACTGCAGGGCCTGAGCGCCACGCCGGGCCGGGAAGGGGTGTACGTAATGATCGATCTGGCGGCTAACCCCGATCTGGCTCACTTGCCCGACGGCGTGAGCGCCCAGGCGGCGGTCTATACCGGGCACTTCGAGCACGTCTCCGTGATGCGCAAAGTGCTGCTGCGCATGACCAGCTGGCTGCATTACCTCTATCTGGATCACTAGCCTGCATCGGTCCGGGGGAGCCCGGGCCGTGGTGTAAGTATCCCTGCAAACACCCCGATAAACTGAAGAGATTGAAAATAATTTCAGTATTTTTCAGTTTTTGGATCGCGTAGCGTTATGGTTGAAAATCATATGGAAATACCGCCAGAACGCAGCGGGCCAGCACCCGCAAAGATCGTAGGGGAAAAGCGTCTGTACAATGCAACTGAAGAATGCGTGAATTGGTAATCGAGCTCTGGTTTGGTTATTCTCTGAGCTGGACACATTTTGCTTAAGGAAAGTGAATGGACGCAAAGCAAGTTGCATATGGAATTTTGGATGGAATTTCGACTATTCCCAGCGGGATGTATCATGGCGTCGTTCGCACTTGGCAGGGGGCTGGATTGGCTGGTAGTAGCCTCAAGACTAGAAACCAAGAAGAAACAGAACGTTTCGCCCGTATGGTCAAGTCGATGGGTAACAGCGAAGAACCCTTGCGACGCCTGATTACTATTGTGATCACTGATTTCTATCAGAAATTAGACGCTAGCGGCAAAGAGTCCATCAATAATAAACTAGCCTATGGTGCTGGTCGTCTTGGTGGACGAACTGGGGGCCAATTTGCATTGGCGCAATTTGCGGCTCACATGATGCTAAGGAAAGCGACCTCTGCATTAGCGTATAAACAATTTGTACGCTTTGGTGCTTCGTTCACTCTCAACCTTGTAATGTTACAGGGACTTATCGAAGAGGCAGCCCAAGCATCCCGACGAATGCAAGTTAAGTTTCCTCAAACATACCGGAAGGTGTCGGCGTTAAATTTAGATATGGCATATTTCTTGGTTGAGGAGCAACTAGAGCCGTATCTCCAATTCATTAACAGCCACCCTATGCTTTGTAAAGGTATTCAGAATGAACTCTGCAAAATCCTCTCTAACCAGAAAACTCACTAAGTATATAGGGTTAGGTGCTTCGCATGCTTTGGAAGCGATAGTAACCGGCTTTTGCGCGATTGCTGCTTTCATGTCGCTGTTCTTACTTGATGGGGCAGTGATGAAGGCTGCTGGCTTTGTTGGTTTCTTCGTTGCCGGCTATCTAGTCACCCTGGCTATTGCATGGCTGCGTGGGGAGCGGTAACAAAGTGGCGACGTAATTTTTGTGTCGCCATTACAAAGATTCCACTGTGCCAATCATTTCACCTACTGCATTCCCAAAGCTCTCGCGGGCCTGTTTTTTTACTGGATCTGTGCGGAGCCAGTCCAACTATAGGGCAGGATCGTCTACCGGGGTGGGGTCAGTCCAGCGTAACTGACGGGTAGGGGCCAATACTCTTTTTCGCTCGCTTCTTGGTGACGGGGCGAATGTAGCGAAATTGCCAGATTTTACTCCCGCTGGATTTGATCAGTAGCTCAAGGCCATCGCCATCATAGAGCACATAGTCCGCTTCCTTGGGTTTGGCAGATTCGATTTCCTTAACGGAGAGAGGTTTAGTTTGTCTTGCCATTGCCGAGTTTCCATAGTTTTAGGCACCTCAAAAACAATAAAGCTTTATGAGGTGCCTAACAAGGTGCCTAAAAGGTTCGGATTTAATTAGTTCAATTAGGACTTCGCGGGACAATTTGAGGGCACAAAAAAGCCCGCAGGGCTTGCGCCGTGCGGGCTCTTAGGACTTCATCGGATGACTCTGGTAATCACCGATGGAGAATTTTGGTGGAGCTGGGGGGATTTGAACCCCCGTCCGAAATTACTACACCGTCGGCACTACATGCTTAGTCCAATCTTTACATTCGCCGGCCAGCTGCGGATGGACACGCTACTGACAGACTAGCCTGATTGAGTTTAACGCTTCAGCCCCAGGCAGGACATCCACGCGATCTCTTTTGGGTTTGACCTCTCTTGATCCCCGTCCTAAGAGCGGAGGCTAGGGAGAGAGGGCTCTAAGCAGGTTATTAAGCTGCTAAAGCGTAGTTTTCGTCGTTTGCGACTATTTTTTTGCGGCTTTTTACGAGGCCAACCGCCCCTCGGCATGCTCCTAGGGCTTCGCAAATCCCGTCGAATCCAGAATCAGCCCCAAGTAACTTTGTCAGTATACCAGAAGTTTACCTCGATAAGCCAGCGGCTTAACGATTGGCGTGCTTCATGATACGGGCTTTCGCCGTCTGCCATTCGCGATCTTTAATGTCATCACGTTTGTCGTGCTCTTTCTTGCCTTTGGCTACGCCGATCTTGATCTTGCTCCAGGCATTTTTCCAGTACAGGGACAAGGCCACCACGGTGTAACCGTCGCGGTTGACGCGGCCGAGCAGGGTGTCCAGCTCGCGTCGGTTCAGCAGCAGTTTACGGGTACGCGTCGGATCGCACACCACATGCGACGAAGCCACGTTGAGCGGGGTGATGGTGGCGCCAAACAGGTAGGCTTCACCGTCACGGAACGTCACGTAGCTGTCGCTGAGGTTGGCTTTGCCTGCACGCAGCGATTTAACTTCCCACCCTTGCAGCGACAGGCCTGCCTCGAACTCTTCTTCAATGAAGTATTCGAAACGCGCGCGCTTGTTTTGGGCAATGGTGGCGGAACCGGGTTTGTGTGCTTTTTTCTTTGTCATAGTGCGTTCATTATACTGGATGCTTCAGCGAAAGAAATCCTTTCCCGGTCAGCACCTGCGCTATTTTTCGCATTTTTGGTTCCCTCATCCCTTAGCAGATTTTTTGTTTGCCGCCAGATAAATGGTATTATCTGTACGTTTTATGTTTTACAGGAAATGATATGCCCCAGATCAGTCGGTCTGCATTAGTGCCGTTCAGCGCCGAGCAGATGTATCAGTTGGTTAACGATGTTCATTCTTATCCCGATTTTCTGCCAGGCTGCACCGGCAGCCGGGTGCTTAACGCTACCTCCAACGAGATGACCGCCGCGGTGGACGTCGCCAAGGCCGGTATCAGCAAGACCTTCACCACGCGCAATACGCTGCTGGATAACCAGAGCATCAATATGCAACTGGTCGATGGCCCGTTCCGCAAGCTGATGGGCGGCTGGCAGTTCACGCCGCTGAGCGAAGAGGCCTGCAAGGTGGAGCTGCACCTGGACTTCGAGTTTACCAACAAACTGATTGAGCTGGCGTTCGGCAAGGTGTTCAAAGAGCTGGCGGGCAGCATGGTGCAGGCATTCACCCAGCGGGCGAAAGAGGTCTACAGTGTCTGACATCCAGGTCGAGGTGGTGTACGCCTTGCCGGAGCGGCAGTACCTGCGCAAGGTGAAGCTGGCCGAGGGCAGCAGCGTCGAGCAGGCGATCCAGGCTTCGGGCCTGCTGGAGCTGCGCCAGGATATCGATCTTAAAAGTAACAAAATCGGCATCTACAGCCGCCCGGCCAAGCTGGGCGATATGCTGAACGATGGCGACCGGGTGGAGATTTACCGGCCCTTGATAGCCGATCCGAAAGAACTGCGCCGGCAACGGGCAGAAAAGGCAAAAAAATAAGGCGCTTATAGCGCCTTATTTTTTATCTGAAACTGATTTTCTCTTCCGCGTTGCAGCCTGCGACTGTCATGAGGAACACCTTGCCCCCTCATGGGCCGGAAGAGCGGGCGGCGTCGATTACTTGGTCAGCGCCGGTTTGTTCTGGATGTCGGTCAACACGCCTGCGCTGTCGAAGGTCAGCGTCAGCGTCTGCTGGGTGATGTCTTCATGGCCAGGCTGCTGGCGGAACACATAGAACCACGTCTGAGTTCCGAATGGGTCTTGCAGCATTGGGGTGCCCAATGTGTAAGCGACCTGTTGCTGGGTCATCCCTTTCTGAATTTTCGCCACGTCGGTCGACGTCAGGTAGTTCCCCTGGTTGATGTCAGGACGATAAACCACCTTTTCAAAAGTAGAACAGCCTGCAGTCAGCATCACAAAAACTACAGCGGCGGCAGTCAGCGTTTTACAGCGCATAGTAATCACATTCCTTTAGGGCATAGGATGCCGATGATAATAGACCTTGCGGCAGTTGGAAACCTTTATACCCTTCATCTTTCACGTTGCGACGCATTGGCTTTCCTTCAGCACCTCAAGCGCTTGGCCGGTTTCAGGCCGTTGAGGAAGCTTAAGATCACCGCCGCGCCGCACTTTAGATATCTTTCGGGCCAACAGCGTCACTGTCAGACCGCAGGAAAGTGAAAAAGTTGAGCTTTTTTATGCCGCCAGCAGTTCTTTGGCATTGGCCAGCGTATTGCGGGTGACTTCGCTGCCGCCGAGCAGGCGCGCCAGCTCCTGCAGGCGGGCGCGTTTATCCAGCGGTGCCATCTGGGTTTCGGTGACCGTGCCGTCGGTCTGCTTGCTGACGAACAGGTGCTGATGCCCGCATCCGGCCACCTGCGGCAGGTGGGTGACGCACATCACCTGGGTGGATTCGCCGAGCTGGCGCAGCAGGCGGCCGACGATGGCGGCGGTCGGGCCGCTGATGCCCACGTCCACCTCATCGAAGATCAGCGCCGGGGTTTCCATCTTGCGGGCGGTAATCACCTGAATGGCCAGCGCGATGCGCGACAGCTCGCCGCCGGAGGCGACCTTCGCCAGCGGCTGCAGCGGTTGCCCCGGGTTGGTGGAGACGCAGAACTCGGTACGGCTGGCCCCTTCGGCGCTAAGATGCTGCGGTTCGAAGCGCACATCGATGTTGAACTTGCCGTGCGGCATGGAGAGCGCCTGCATGCTGTCGGTGATGAGCGTGGTCAGCTCGGCGGCGTAGTGCAGGCGTTTCTGGTGCAGCTGTTCCGCCAGCGCCAGCGCCTGCTGGTGATGCAGGGTGACCGCCTCGTTCAGGTGCTCATGGTCGCTTTCCTGCTGAGACAGCAGCTGCTGTTCATCCAGCAACTGCTGATGCAGCTGCGGCAGCTCTTCCGGCGCGACCTGGTGTTTGCGCGCCAGGCTGATTTGACGCGACAGGCGCTGTTCCAGCTCGTGCAGGCGATTGGGATCGAGATCCATGCGATCGGCGTAATGGCGCAGTTCGTCGCTGGCTTCGCTGATCTGGATAGAGGCCTCTTCCAGCATGTCCAGCAGGCCGCTGAGCTTATCGTCCAGCCCGGCCAGCTCAAGCAGCAGGTGTTTGGCGCTGTAAAGCTGGCTGAGCATGTTGTTCTCGTCGCTATCGGCCAGTAGCTGCAGCGTCTGCTGGCTGAGGGTCAGCAGCTGGCCGCTGTTGGCCAGGCGCTTGTACTCGGCGTCGGTCTGCTCGAACTCGCCGGCCTGCGGCGCGAATTCGTTCAGCTCTTTCAATTGGTATTGCAGCAGCTGCTTGCGCGCTTCGCGCTCGATGGACTGCTGCTGATGGTGCGCCAGCTCGCGGCAGCTCTGATGCCAGCGTTGGTAGGCCTGGCTCATCGCCGCCAGTAGGGCGGGTTCGTCGGCGTAGGCGTCGAGCAGCGCTTTTTGGTGCTCCGGCTTGAGCAGCAGCTGATGGGCGTGTTGACCGTGGATTTGGATCAGGCGCTGCCCCAGCTCGCGCAGCTGCGACAGCGGCACGGCGGTGCCGTTGATAAAGCCGCGCGAACGGCCGTCGGCGTTGATCACCCGGCGCAGCAGGCATTCGTTGCTGTCGTCCAACTGGTTTTGCTCCAGCCACTCGCGCGCGGACGGGGTATCCGCCAGCGAGAAGCGGGCGCAGATGTCGGCGCGGGCGGCTCCCAGGCGCACCACGTTGCCGTCGGCGCGGTTGCCGAGGCACAGCCCCAGCGCATCGATGGCGATGGATTTGCCGGCGCCGGTTTCACCGGTGATCGCCGTCATGCCCGGTTGAAAATCGATTTCCAACTCACGAACGATAGCAAAGTTGCTGATGGTTAATTGCGCCAGCATGGGAACCTTCCTGTGTATAAACACATAACTGTAGTTTCATACAGTATAAACTGGTTTTATATACAGTAAAGTGGCCGGCGCAGATTTTAGAACAATTTTTTCGACCAGCCCAACTTGGTGCTTAACGTGTTGAAATAGCTGTAGTCCTTCGGATGGATCAGATTCAGGTGGAAATCGCTGCGGCGGATCAGCACTTCTTCGCCTTCCTGGATCGGCAGCGCGATCTGGCTGTCGCAGCTGATCTCCAGATCGCTGCCGATCTGCGAGAATTTCAGGCGGATGGTGCTGTCGCCGTTGATCACCAGCGGCCGGGCGGAAAGGGTGTGCGGGAACATCGGCACCAGCGCGATCGCCTCCAGCGACGGGGTGAGGATCGGCCCGCCGGCGGAGAGCGAGTAGGCGGTGGAGCCGGTCGGGGTGGCGATGATCAGGCCGTCGGAGCGCTGCGAGAAGGCGAAGCGATCGTCGATGTACACCTCGAATTCGATCATGTGCGCCACTTTGCCGGGGTGCAGCACCACTTCGTTGATGGCGGTGCTGATGCGGCACTGCTGGTGCTCTTTATGCACGATGGTTTCCAGCAGGAAACGCTGTTCGTCGATGTACTCGCCTTCCAGCACGTCCGCCAGCTGCTGCAGGGCGTTGTCGGGATCGAGATCGGTGAGGAAGCCGAGGTTGCCGCGGTTGACTCCGATCACCTTGATGTCGTAGCGCGCCAGCACGCGCGCGGCGCCGAGCATGTTGCCGTCGCCGCCGACCACCACCGCCAGGTCGGCCCGCTGGCCGATATCCGCCAGGCTGCCGGTCACGGCGTCTTTCAGCCCCAAATCATGGGCGATTTGGCGTTCGACCATCACCGAATAGCCGCGGGCGACCAGCCAGTGGAACAGCATCTCGTGGGTTGCCAGCGCTGAAGGGTGACGCGGGTGGCCAACAATGCCAATACAGGTGAATTTTTTATTCATTTACTGTGATTTTCCTCACCGGGATCCGTTTATGCCCCACATTGTGACCGGTTGACTTGAAACCCCGGTTTTGATCCCCATAATAAGCCAAGTTGCGAGATTAATGCTAAAACGCGGAGATATTCATGAGTAGTAAAGAACAGAAGACGCCAAACGAGCAAGTCTCGGAAGAAATGGAACAACACGCTCATCACGAGGATACGCTGCCGGAAGCGGCGGAAGGCGTCGATCTGCGCGATGCGCGTATCGCCGAACTGGAAGCCCAACTGGCGGAAGCTCAGCAGCACGAGCGCGACAGCCTGCTGCGCGCCAAAGCGGAAGCGGAGAACATCCGTCGCCGTGCCGAACTGGACGTCGAGAAAGCGCACAAGTTCGCCCTGGAGAAATTCTCCGGCGATCTGCTGCCGGTGATCGACAACCTGGAGCGCGCGCTGGATCTGGCGGATAAAAACAATCCGGAACTGGCCGCGATGATCGAAGGCATCGAGCTGACGCTGAAATCGCTGCTGGACGTGGTGCGCAAGTACGGCATCGAAATCGTCGGCGACGTCAACGTGCCGTTCAACCCGGAAGTGCATCAGGCGATGAGCATGATGGAATCTGCCGATCACCAGCCGAACCACGTGATGATGGTGATGCAGAAAGGCTATACGCTGAACGGCCGCTTGCTGCGTCCGGCGATGGTCGCGGTCTCCAAAGCCAAGGCTTAATCGCCCCGGCAACGGCATAAAGAAAGGCACCCGAGGGTGCCTTTTTTGTCTCTGGACTACTCCTGCGGCAGGCGCGGCATCCAGTCGATCGGCGTGAGTCCTTGCTGCTCCAGCAGCTGATTGGCCTGCGAGAAGTGGCGGCAGCCGAGGAAACCGCGGTGCGCGGAGAGCGGCGACGGGTGCGGCGCTTTCAGCACATGGTGGCGGTTGCGGTCGATAAAGTTGCCTTTCTTCTGCGCGTGCGAGCCCCACAGCAGGAACACCACGCCTTCGCGGTTCTCGTTCAGGGCGGCGATCACTTTATCGGTAAAGGTTTCCCAGCCCAGGTTGGCGTGCGAGTGCGCGCGGCCGCCTTCCACCGTCAGCACGGTGTTGAGCAGCAGCACCCCCTGTTCGGCCCAGCTTTGCAGGTAGCCGTGATCAGGGCGTTCGAAACCGGGAATGTCGGTCGCCAGCTCTTTATACATGTTCACCAGCGACGGTGGCGCCGGCACGCCGGGGCGCACCGAGAAAGAGAGGCCGTGCGCCTGATTGGGGCCGTGGTAGGGATCCTGGCCGAGAATGACGACTTTGACGTCCGCCAGCTCGGTAAAGCGGAACGCGTTGAACACGTCTTTCTGCGGTGGATAAATGGTCTTACCGGCCTGGCGCTCAGCGGCAACAAAGGCGAGCGTTTCAACAAAATAGGGCTGCTCTTTCTCTTTGCCGATCACGTCATGCCAGGTGAGGGAGGTGGCCATAAACGCTCTCCTTTGTTTTCTTTAGCAATTCATGGGCTATAGCTTACCGTGTCGGCCCGCGCAGCGAAACCCGCTTTTCATTTCTCGCCGCCGTTTGTAATGCAATTATTTTTGAAAATTTACAAAAATAATTGTTTTTTAGCGCGACGGGAAAATTGATATAAAACATAAATTTGCCCCTTCACGCCTTGTGCCTACCCGGTAAAAATTGACTTTAATCAAAGAACTGGCCCGGTCAGGCTGGTATACAGAACAACAAGACAACAATGGTTTTACCAAATGGCCGAAACCAGAATTGGGTTTTCTCACGATGTGAATTTTTACGCCCTTGTACGGAGGCAACATAATGATTACCGGTATTCAAATTACCAAAGCGAACGACCAGGCGCTGGTGAATTCTTTCTGGCTGCTGGACGATGAAAAAGCGGAAGCTCGCTGCGTGTGCGCCAAGGCCAACTACGCGGAAGATCAGGTTGTCGCGGTCAGCGATCTGGGCCAGATCGAATACCGTGAAGTGCCGCTGGAAATGCAGCCGACCGTGCGCGTGGAAGGCGGCCAGCACCTGAACGTCAACGTGCTGCGTCGCGAAACCCTGGAAGACGCGGTCAAGCATCCGGAAAAATACCCGCAGCTGACCATCCGCGTGTCCGGCTATGCGGTGCGTTTCAATTCCCTGACGCCGGAACAGCAGCGCGACGTTATCGCCCGCACCTTTACCGAAAGCCTGTAATCGGCGGCGCAGTCAATCAGGGAGCTTCGGCTCCCTTTTTTGCGCTTGATGGCCGAAAACTTAAGGCGGATCACATTCTGCACAAAGATAAGCATTCCTGATACAGAACTCATCCGACCTGCCGATAGCTAAATCAGCACCTATTCAGGTGCTAAATAAAAAAGTCTATCGACAAGGAGTCGGCATGAGTATGCCTTTAAGTTTTACCTCTGCAGTATCCCCGGTGGCCGCGATCCCTACACCTCGCGCCGCTGCCGAAACGGCGACGGCATCGCAGCCTGCGGCAGCGCCGGCAAATCCGGCGCCGGTGGCCACCCCTTCTCAGAATACGCTGAACGCGCAGAACCTGCTGAATACGCTGGTCGGCGATATCTCCGCGGCGGCGCCGACGGCGGTTGCGCCGGGCGTGACCCGGGGGCAACAATCTCAGGAAGGCGATTATGCGTTGGCGCTGTTGGCCAAGGACGTTTACTCGCTGAACGGCCAGGGCGCCGCCGGGTTCAACCGTCTGAGCGACAGCGCGTTGCTCGGGTTCGGCATCGATCCCGCCAGCCTGCACGACGCGGGCAGCGGTTTCCAGGCCGGGATTTACAGCAACGACAAGCAGTATGTGTTGGCGTTCGCCGGCACCAACGACTGGCGCGACTGGCTGAGCAACGTGCGGCAGGCTACGGGTTATGACGATGTGCAGTACAATCAGGCAGTTGCCGCCGCCAAAAGCGCCAAGGCGGCCTTCGGCGATGCGCTGGTGATCGCCGGTCATTCGCTCGGCGGCGGTCTGGCGGCCACGGCGGCGCTGGCGACCGGCACCGTCGCGGTCACCTTCAATGCGGCCGGGGTGTCGGATTACACCCTGAATCGCCTGGGTATCGATCCGGCGGCGGCGAAGAAAGACGCCGAAGCCGGCGGCATTCGCCGTTACAGCGAGCAATATGACATGCTGACCAGCACTCAGGAGTCGACTTCGTTGATCCCGGACGCCATCGGCCACAACATCACCCTGGCCAACAACGATACCCTGACCGGCATCGATGACTGGCGGCCGAGCAAGCATCTGGATCGCAGCCTGACGGCGCACGGCATCGACAAGGTGATAAGCTCGATGGCGGAACAAAAGCCGTGGGAGGCGAAGGCCAATGCCTGAAGGGCGCCGCTTGCGGCGGGCGCTGGCGATAGCCTTACTGGCGCTGGTCGCGGTGACCGGTTTACTGATGATGGCTAAGGAGCAACAGATGGGGCAGGAGATTTCACCGTTTGACGGCCGCAGCAACCAGGCGCTGGCTCAGGCGGTGGCGCGCGGCGATACGCAGGGCATCGGTGCGCAGGCCACACAGGAGCGCTTGCGCGAACGGGGCGATCGGCAGGTCACGCTGTTGCAGTGGGCGGTGCTTTCGCAACAGCCGGCCAGCGTGCAGACGTTGCTGGAGCTCGGTGCCGACCCGGCGACAGCGGGGCTGGACGGCAACAGCGCGCTGCACACCGCGGCGATGTTGCAAGACGCACAGTATCTGCGGTTGTTGCTGACCGAAGGGGCGCAGGTGAACGTGCGCAATGCCGTTACCGGCGCCACGCCGCTCGCGGCGGCGGTGCTGGCCGGGCGTGAGGAACAGCTGCGGCTGCTGCTGGCGGCCGGGGCGGACACCACGTTGAGCGATCGGCTGGGGGATACCCCGCTGCATCTGGCGGCGAAGATCAACGCGCCGCACCTGGCGCTGTTGCTGTTGCAGTCTGGCGCTGATGCCCGGGCGCGCAATCAGCAGGGTTATGCGTTCCAGTTTTACTTCTCGCAAACGCCGGCGCATTTGCAGAATGACGAGCTGAAGGCGCAGTTCCGCGAGCTGGATAAATGGCTGCAGGGGCGCCGCCTGGCCACGCATTACGCGCAGCAGTAAACGCCCATAAAAAAACCGCCTGTACAGGCGGTTTTTTCTTAGGTTGCGGCGGTTATTGCGCGTCGCCGGCCGGTTTGGCCTTCGCCTGACGGCGTTTGCCGACGTTCTTGGCGTCGCGATGGCGCACTTTCACCTTGGCCTTTTCTTTGTTCTTCGCTTTGTCTTCCGCGCGTTTGGCCAGCACTTTCTTCGATGGCTTGCCGTTGCTCTTCTCGTTCGGCACTTTGGTTTTCGGCCGCAATTCGTCGATCACGCGTGCTTTCAGCGGCTCGTTCAGGTAACGGCCCACTTTGCCCAGCAGCAGATGGTCGTGCGCTTCCACCAGCGAAATGGCGGTGCCTTTGCGCCCGGCGCGGCCGGTACGGCCGATGCGGTGCAGGTAGGTATCCGCCGTGCGCGGCATGTCGAAGTTGAACACGTGGGTGATATCGAGGATGTCCAGGCCGCGCGCGGCAACGTCGGTGGCCACCAGTACGTTAACCCGGCCGTCCATCATGCGTTTGACCGCTTCGTTGCGTTTGGCCTGCACCATTTCACCTTCGAGATAGCAGGTGTTGATGCCCGCTTCGCGCAGCCAGGTGGCCAGTTCGTGCACGCGCTCGCGCTTGCGCACGAAGATCACCGATTTCTGCACGTCCGGTTGCTTCAGCAGGTGGATCAGCAGCGCGGTTTTATGCTGCACGTCATCGGCGCGATAGTACCATTGCAGGATCTTTTTGCGTTCGCGGCGCGACGGATCGGCTTCCACTTCCACCGGCTCTTTCAGGATGCGCTCGGCGAATTCGCGGATCGCTTCGCCTTCCAGCGTGGCGGAGAACAGCAGCGTCTGGTTGCGCCAGCGGGTTTCGGCGGAGATGGTTTCGATGTCCTGCGCGAAGCCCATGTCGAGCATGCGGTCGGCTTCGTCGAGGATCAGGGTTTCCACCGCGCGGCAGTCGAAGTTCTCTTCTTTAATGTATTGCAGCAAACGGCCGGTGGTGGCGACCACCACGTCCTGGTTTTCGCTGAACACTTCCGCGTGGTTCATGTAAGCGACGCCGCCGGTGATGGTGGCGATATCCAGCGAGGTATGAGCAGCCAATTCACGCGCCTGGTCGGCGACCTGCATCGCCAGTTCACGCGTTGGCGTCAGGATCAGCACGCGCGGCGGGCCGGATTTCTTGCGTGGAAAGTCCAGCAGGTGCTGCAACACGGGCAGCAGGAAGGCGGCGGTTTTGCCGGTGCCGGTCGGAGCCGAACCTAAGACGTCGCGCCCGTCCATCGCCGGCGGGATCGCAGCGGCCTGAATGGCGGTGGGGCGATCGTAGCCTTTGTCGCGCAGCGCGTCGATCAGGCGATCATCGAGTTCGAGTTCGGAAAAAGTGGTTGCTGTCATGGTCTACCTCTACTTGGGGCGCCGATTATAGACGGGTTGGCCGCGATCTTCACCTATTTAAGCGGAAAGCCGCTCTTTTCCCGCCGATCAGATTGCCTTATGCTACGCCAGTTTTATAGCCAGGTGGTGAGTGTGAGCAAGCGATCGAAAGCCGATTTTACCCCGCGCCGCGGGGGGTTTACCTTTAAACAATTCTTTGTCGCCCACGATCGTTGCGCCATGAAAGTGGGCACTGACGGGGTGCTGCTCGGCGCCTGGGCGCCGCTGGGGCAGGCGCGCCGGGTGCTGGACATCGGCAGCGGCAGCGGGCTGATCGCGCTGATGCTGGCGCAGCGCAGCGGCGACGAAGTGACCATCGACGCGGTGGAACTGGATGAAGCCGCCGCCGGCCAGGCGCGCGAAAACGCGGCGGAATCGCCGTGGCTGCAGCGCATCCGCGTGCATGCGCAGGATATTCACCATTATGCGCAGCAGCATGCCGCTGAGTATGATTTGATCGTCAGCAATCCGCCGTATTTCGAGCCGGCGGTGGCCTGCCGCGATCGGGCGCGCCACAACGCGCGCTACACCGAAACCTTAACGCACGAGGCGCTGTTGGGCTGCGCCGCGCAGCTGCTGGCCGCGCAGGGCACGTTCTGCGTGGTGCTGCCGCACGACATCGGCGCCGAATTCGAACGCCTGGCGCAGCAAAGCGGTTGGCACACGGCGGCGAAAGTGAATGTCAGCGATCGGGCCGATACGCCGCTGCACCGGGTGCTGCTGGCGCTGACGCGTAAGGAAACGCCGCTGCGGGAGCAGGCGCTGGCGATCAAACAGGCCGACGGCAGCTATACCGACGATTTCCGCCGGTTGATCACCGACTTCTACCTGTTCTACTAAAAAGAAAAGGGCGCCGATAAGGCGCCCTGTCGCAGAGTTTAAGGCTGCAAAATGGTCGGCAGCGCTTCCGGCAGCAAATCCGGGTAGTCCAGCGTGTAGTGCAGGCCGCGGCTCTCTTTGCGCGCCATGGCGCTGCGCACGATAAGCTCGGCCACCTGCACCAGATTGCGCAGCTCCAGCAGGTTGTTGGAGATGCGGAAGTGCGCGTAGTACTCGTCGATTTCCGCTTGCAGCGTGTTGATGCGGCGCAGGGCGCGCTCAAGGCGCTTGGTGGTGCGCACGATGCCGACGTAATCCCACATGAACAGCCGCAGCTCGTGCCAGTTGTGCTGAATCACCACCCGTTCGTCCGCATCGTCCACCCGGCTTTCATCCCAGTGCGGCACCTGTTTGGCCTGCTGGATGAACGGCAGGCGCTGCAGAATGTCTTCCGCCGCCGACCAACCGTAAACCAGGCACTCCAGCAGCGAATTCGACGCCATGCGATTGGCGCCGTGCAGGCCGGTGTAGCTGACCTCACCGATGGCGTACAGCCCGTCGAGATCGGTGCGGCCGTGCTGATCGACCATCACGCCGCCACAGGTGTAGTGCGCCGCCGGGACGATGGGGATCGGTTGCCGGGTCAGATCGAAGCCCAGCGTCAGCAGCTTTTCGTGGATCATCGGGAAATGCTGGGTGATGAACTCCGCCGGCTTGTGGCTGATGTCCAGGTACATGCAGTCGGCGCCCAGGCGCTTCATTTCATGGTCGATGGCGCGGGCGACGATATCGCGCGGGGCCAGTTCGCCGCGCGGGTCGAAATCCGGCATAAAGCGGCTGCCGTCCGGGCGCTTCAGGTAAGCCCCTTCGCCGCGCAGCGCTTCGGTCAGCAGGAAGTTACGCGCCTGCGGGTGGAACAGGCAGGTCGGGTGGAACTGATTGAACTCCAGGTTGGCGACTCGGCAGCCGGCGCGCCAGGCCATGGCGATGCCGTCGCCGGAGGAGATGTCCGGGTTGGTGGTGTATTGGTACACCTTGGCCGCACCGCCGGTGGCCAGCACCACCGTTTTGGCGCGGTAGGTTTCCACTCGCTCCAGCTCGCGGTTCCAGACGTAAGCACCCACTACGCGGCGGGTGCCCGGCAGGCCGATTTTGTTTGACGTGATAAGGTCGACCGCGTTGCGGCGTTCCATCACGCAAATATTGGGGTGAGCGCTTGCTTTCCCCACCAGCGTGGTCTCTACTTCCTTACCGGTAGCGTCCGCGGCGTGCAGGATGCGCCGATGGCTGTGGCCGCCTTCGCGCGTGAGGTGATAATGCTCCTCGCCCTGCGCGTTGACCTCGGTGTCGAACAGCACGCCCTGATCGATCAGCCACTGCACGCAGTGGCGCGCGTTGCCGGCGATGAATTCGACGGCCTCTTTGTCGCACAGGCCGGCGCCGGCAATCAAAGTGTCATCAACGTGTGAGGCAATGCTGTCCGTCTCATCGAACACCGCGGCGATCCCGCCCTGGGCGTAAAAGGTGGCCCCCTCGCTGAGCGGCCCCTTGCTGAGAACGGTAACCTTGCAATGCTGCGCCAGGCGCAGCGCCAGTGACAGGCCCGCAGCGCCGCTGCCGACGATCAGTACATCGCTAACATGTTCAGATGATGGTTGCATAACGTATGATGTGTGCAGAAGAAGAGTGAATTTCATGTTAGCCTAACTGTCCGGGCAAAAGCCACGGATAGGGTGACATCAACAGAAAAAACAATGGCGATATGGAACTTCGTGTTCTATATGAACTCCAAGCGAGTGCTTGCTCAGGAAAATAATGTATGGCTGGCAGTACAATTTTACGCGTGGAGACGGATTTGGGGAGAGTTTACCTCGGATGAGCGAGCAGTTAACGGATCAAGTTCTGGTTGAGCGGGTCCAAAAGGGCGACCAGAAATCGTTTAACCTACTGGTAGTGCGCTATCAGCATAAGGTGGCGAGTCTCGTTTCCCGCTATGTGCCGCAGGGCGATGTGCCCGATGTGGTGCAGGAGTCGTTTATCAAGGCCTATCGCGCACTGGAATCGTTCCGTGGCGACAGCGCTTTTTATACCTGGTTGTATCGAATCGCCGTGAACACGGCAAAGAATTATCTGGTTGCTCAGGGGCGCCGTCCGCCATCCAGTGATGTGGACGCCAACGATGCGGAAAATTACGAAAGTGCGGGCGCACTGAAAGAAATTTCGAACCCTGAGAACTTAATGTTGTCAGAAGAGCTGAGACAGATAGTTTTCCGTACCATTGAGTCTCTCCCTGAGGATCTTCGCATGGCGATTACCCTGCGGGAGTTGGATGGTCTAAGCTACGAAGAGATAGCCGCCATCATGGATTGCCCGGTCGGAACCGTACGTTCGCGTATTTTCCGCGCCCGGGAAGCTATCGATAATAAAGTTCAACCGCTGATCCAGCGTTAGCAATGGCGGGCACAGGAAGGGTACTTAGGCATGCAGAAAGAAAAGCTTTCCGCTCTGATGGATGGTGAATCGTTCGACAGCGAGCTGTTGAGTTCTCTGTCGCAAGATCGAACGCTTCAGCAAAGCTGGCAGAGCTATCACCTGATACGTGACACACTGCGGGGTGATATCGGACAAGTGATGCATTTCGATATCGCCGATCGCGTCGCCGCTGCACTTGAGAAAGAACCTGCCCGGCTGGTGCCTTCCGCCGTTCAGGAATCTCAGCCGCAGCCGCACACCTGGCAGAAAATGCCGTTCTGGGACAAAGTGCGTCCTTGGGCTAGCCAGATTACGCAAATCGGCATGGCGGCCTGCGTGTCGCTGGCGGTCATCGTCGGCGTGCAGCACTACAACCAGCCTTCTGCGGAATCGAACGCCGCCGAATCGCCGGCCTTCACCACGCTGCCGATCATGGGCCAGGCCTCACCGGTCAGCC
Organism: Serratia sp. X3; assembly: GCF_014982455.1. NCBI lineage: Bacteria > Pseudomonadati > Pseudomonadota > Gammaproteobacteria > Enterobacterales > Yersiniaceae > Serratia > Serratia sp. X3. Next base: position 192,752 of record NZ_JADCNB010000007.1, on the reverse strand, counting down.
TGGGCGTTCCTGCCGACAGTTTCTCCACCGGCAGCGGCCAACAGCAGCAGGTGCAGGAACAGCGTAAGCGTATCAACGCCATGCTGCAGGACTATGAACTGCAACGTCGCCTGCATTCGGATCAGCTGCAGCTTGAGCAAAGTAATCCGCAACAGGCTGCCATTCAGGTTCCCGGAACTCAGTCTTTAGGAATGCAACAGCAGTAATGAAGCAAATCTGGTTCTCCGTTTGTTTATTGACGGGCAGCCTGCTCTATTCCAGCATCGCCCCGGCGCAGCCGACTGCGTCCGGGGCGTTATTGCAACAGATGAGCAGCGCCAGCCGTTCTCTCAATTACGAGCTCGCCTACATCAGCATCAGCAAGCAGGGAATCGAGTCGTTGCGCTATCGCCATGCGGTGATCGGCAACGTGCCGCTCGGCCAGCTGTTGCACATGGACGGCCCGCGCCGCGAAGTGCTGCAGCGCGGCGGCGGGATCAGCTACTTCGAACCCGGCCTGGAGCCGTTCACGCTCACCGGCGATCACATCGTCGATGCGTTGCCGGCGATCGTTTATGCCGATTTCACCCGCCTGGCCAAGTACTACGACTTCATCTCCGTGGGCAGCACCCGCATCGCCGATCGGCCGTGTGAAGTGCTGCGCGTGGTGGCGCGCGACGGTTCCCGCTACAGCTACATCGTCTGGATGGACGAGGACACCAAGCTGCCGCTGCGGGTGGATTTGCTCGATCGCGACGGCGAAACGCTGGAGCAATATCGGGTGATCTCCTTCGCAGTCGGCGCCGACGTGCAGGGTGCGATGCAGGGGCTGCTCAAAGCCAACCTGCCGCCGCTGCTGTCGCTGCCGGCGGTGGAAAACGTCCAGCTGAGCTGGAGCACCGGCTGGCTGCCGGCGGGGGTAGACGAGGTGGCGCGCAACCGCCGCAAATTGCCGAACGTCGCCGTGCCGGTTGAATCCCGCCTTTACAGCGACGGCTTGTTCAGCTTCTCGGTCAACGTCAGCCCGGCGGGCAGCGGAGCCGGGCAGCAGTACTACCGTCAAGGGCGCCGCACCATCCAGACCGAAGTGCGCGCGGGCAACGAAATCACGATTGTGGGCGAATTGCCGCCGGCGACGGCCAAACGCATCGCCGACAGCATTTCTTTCAAGGTATCGCCGTAATGATGAAAGAGTGGGCCACGGTGGTTTCGTGGCAACAGGGCGTAGCGCTGCTGCGCTGTGAACCCAAGGCCGGCTGCGGCAGCTGCACCGCGCGCTCCGGCTGTGGCGCGCGCGCGTTGAACGAACTGGTGCCGGAAACCGAGCATCAGCTGCAGGTGCATATCGATCAGCCGCTCGAGCCGGGGCAGCGCGTCGAGGTCGGCATCGCGGAAGGCAGCCTGCTGCGCTCCGCCATGCTGGTTTACCTGACGCCGCTGCTGGGGATGATGCTGGGCGGCGCGTTATTGCAATATTGTTTCGGCAGCGACGCCTCGGCGGCAGTCGGCGCCGTACTGGGCGGCGGGGCGGCCTTTATATTGGCGCGCCGCTTGGCCCGGCGTCTGGGCGAGCAGGCCGATTATCAGCCGGTGGTGCTGCAGATTGGGTTGCCGCCTACCGCGATGCGCATGCAGGCGGAAAACTCCCCGCTGATTTAAACCGACGGCCGCGTCATTGCCGGGGTGTGATAGGCGGGGATGCGGTTGTGGATCATATGTTCCAGCAGCGCGATGAACAGATCGGCGCTGAGCAGCGAATCGGCGTTGATAGCGAACAGCACATTTCCCTGGCCGTCGAGTAAACGGATGCCGCGCTGCGGATGATTTTCCAACGCGCGGATCTGCTCGATAGGCACGTTGCCCCGTTCAGTGGTCAGCAGGGTGGCGCTCAGCCGCAGCGTTTCGGTCGGCGTGCCTTGCCGTTTGCCGAGCAGCAGTTGCCACAACCAGCGTGCGTTGCCCTCAACGGTGTGAAACGACACCGTCTCCCCCTGATAAAGCGCATTCAACGCCAGCGGCCCGCGTTGCTGCAGCTGCTGATCGACGATCACGTCCGCCAGCCGCCACGAATGGGCGACATTGCTGAAGACCGTACACCAGGGCTGATCCGCGCCGGCGCGAAACGCCGTGACGTCAAACAACCCGCCAAAAGCCTTGCCGCCGCGAAAGCGATAGATGTCGCCGATTTTCTCAAACGGGATGAAACGCTCTTTGTGATGATGGCCGTCAAAGACCCGCACGCCGTGCTCGTAGAGCCGATATGTCAACACCGGGCGCAGGTAATGCCGCAGCGCCAGCAGCGTACAGCCGAGTAAAATTGTGCCCGCGCCGGCCTGCAACAGCGTGATGACGTCGTTCTCATCAATGCTGCTCAGCAGCGGCAGCACCAACAGCGCCGCACCCACGCTAAACAGCAGCGCCGCCGCTGCCAGAATGCCCCAGTTGACCTTCGAAAAATCGTGCCGGCTCAGCATTTGCCCTTTATCGATCATAATGCACCTTCCAATCAACGTACGCAGATATGCTGGTGAACCCCGGTGGGCTGCCGATGTAGTGCCCGGAATAATGTTTTGTCGCGGAGTTCACGCCCTTTCTATCCGAGGGAAGGCAGTGGCGTATATGGGGTTTTTCCTAAAGGATGTGGGGCAGAATCGAATTCTAAGAGGTTGATCCAAATATTCTTTTTCGATAATTTCAGAAGGGGTTTATTGCGCTGCTGCCGGTTATGTATTAGCGCCGGAGTTTGACGGCCACGGAGCGCCTGCAAACCTTGGGTTCAGGCCGTATGGCCCGTGTTAACATCTGTTTTCATCAGCCGGGGCACCCTGTAACATTTAACTGCGCATAATAGAATGCCTTCACTGCACCGATCGCTAGGTTTTCAGTGGTGTGGCATGTAGAATGCAGCGATTCAGGTGCAAGACGGCCTAACCCATTCACTGTCGCTTTAGGTCCATGCGGGTTTCTATAGGCGAGTAATTCAGAAATACCAAGGCAGAAAAACTTTTATAATGAAGCATATACGAAATTTCTCCATTATTGCCCATATTGACCACGGTAAGTCGACGCTGTCTGACCGCATTATCCAAATCTGCGGTGGCCTGTCCGACCGTGAAATGGCTGCGCAGGTGCTCGATTCCATGGATCTGGAGCGCGAGCGCGGCATCACCATCAAGGCGCAGAGCGTCACGCTGGATTACAAGGCGCTGGATGGGCAGACCTATCAGCTTAACTTTATCGACACCCCTGGCCACGTTGACTTCTCCTATGAAGTGTCCCGCTCGCTGGCGGCCTGCGAAGGCGCGCTGCTGGTGGTGGACGCCGGTCAGGGCGTAGAAGCCCAGACGCTGGCCAACTGCTACACCGCGATCGAAATGGATCTGGAAGTGGTGCCGGTGTTGAACAAAATCGACCTGCCGGCCGCCGATCCGGATCGCGCCGCGCAGGAAATTGAAGACATTGTTGGCATCGACGCCACCGATGCGGTGCGTTGCTCGGCCAAAACCGGCGTCGGCGTGCCCGACGTGCTGGAGCGCCTGGTGCGCGACATTCCTGCGCCGCAGGGCGATCCGAATGCGCCGCTGCAGGCGTTGATCATCGACTCCTGGTTCGATAACTACCTGGGCGTCGTGTCGCTGGTGCGCGTCAAGAACGGGACGCTGCGCAAGGGCGACAAGATCAAGGTCATGAGCACCGGCCAGGTGTACAACGCCGATCGTTTGGGCATTTTCACGCCGAAGCAGGTCGATCGCGACGTGCTGAACTGCGGCGAAGTGGGCTGGCTGGTCTGTGCGATCAAAGACATCCTCGGCGCGCCGGTGGGCGATACCCTGACGCAGGCGCGCCAGCCGGCGGATAAAGCGCTGCCGGGCTTCAAGAAAGTGAAGCCGCAGGTGTATGCCGGTCTGTTCCCGATCAGCTCCGACGACTATGAATCTTTCCGCGATGCGCTGGGCAAGCTGAGCCTCAACGACGCTTCGCTGTTCTACGAACCGGAAAGCTCCACCGCGTTGGGCTTCGGCTTCCGCTGCGGCTTCCTCGGTCTGCTGCACATGGAGATCATTCAGGAGCGTCTGGAGCGTGAATACGATCTGGATCTTATCACCACCGCGCCGACGGTAGTCTACGAAGTGGAAACCACCGGCAAAGAAGTGATCTACGTCGACAGCCCGTCCAAGCTGCCGCCGTTGAACAACATCCAGGAACTGCGCGAGCCGATCGCCGAATGCCACATGCTGATGCCGCAGGAATACCTGGGCAACGTCATCACCCTGTGCGTTGAGAAACGCGGCGTGCAGACCAACATGGTCTACCACGGCAACCAGGTGGCGTTGACCTATGAAATCCCGATGGCGGAAGTGGTGCTCGACTTCTTCGACCGCCTGAAGTCCACGTCGCGCGGTTATGCGTCGCTGGATTACAACTTCAAGCGCTTCCAGGCCTCCGACATGGTGCGCGTGGACGTGCTGATCAACAACGAGCGCGTGGATGCGCTGGCGCTGATCACCCACCGCGACAACTCGCAGTATCGCGGCCGTGAATTGGTGGAAAAGATGAAAGATCTGATCCCGCGTCAGCAGTTCGACATCGCGATTCAGGCGGCGATTGGCACGCACATCATCGCGCGCTCCACCGTGAAGCAGCTGCGTAAAAACGTGCTGGCGAAATGCTACGGCGGTGACGTCAGCCGTAAGAAAAAGCTGCTGCAGAAACAGAAAGACGGTAAGAAGCGCATGAAGCAGGTCGGCAACGTCGAGCTGCCGCAGGAAGCGTTCCTGGCCATTCTGCACGTCGGTAAAGACGGCAAGTAACCGCGACGAGTTCGCGAAACGAGGGAGTTTGCATGGCGAATATGTTTGCCCTGATCCTGGCGTTGGCCACCCTGGTCACCGGGATCATCTGGTGCTTCGAGCGCTTTAAATGGGCGCCGGCCCGCCGCGCGAAGATTGCGGCGGTCAACGAGCAGACCGCGGGCGCAGTAGACGATAAAACGCTGGCGAAAGTGGCTAAGCAGCCAGGCTGGGTAGAGACCGGGGCATCGGTCTTCCCGGTGTTGCTGCTGGTCTTTGTGGTGCGCTCGTTTATTTACGAACCGTTCCAAATCCCGTCCGGCTCAATGATGCCGACGCTGTTGATTGGCGATTTCATTCTGGTGGAGAAATATGCTTACGGCATTAAAGATCCGATAACCCAGACCACGCTAATTGAAACCGGTCATCCGAAGCGCGGCGATATTGCGGTATTTAAATATCCGCTGGATCCGAAGCTGGATTATATCAAGCGCGTGATTGGCCTGCCGGGCGACCGTATTACTTACGATCCGGTGAATAAGCGCGTTACGGTGCAGCCGTCGTGCAACAGCGGGCAGTCCTGCGATACCGCGCTGGCGGTCACCTACGCCGACGCGCAGCCGAGCGACTTCGTACAGCTGTTCAGCCGCAGCGGCATGGGCGAGGCCAGCAACGGTTTCTACCAGATCCCGCTGAATGACAACGTGCCGCAGGGCGGCATTCGTCTGCGTGAACGTCAGGAGAGCCTGGGCAACGTGACGCACCGCATCCTGACCGTGCCGGGCACGCAGGATCAGGTGGGCGCTTACTACCAACAGCCGGGCAAACCGCTGGCGGAGTGGGTGGTGCCGGCCGGGCATTACTTCATGATGGGCGACAACCGCGACAACAGCGCGGACAGCCGTTACTGGGGCTTTGTGCCGGAGAAGAATCTGGTGGGTAAAGCCACGGCCATCTGGATGAGCTTTGAAAAGCAGGAAGGCGAGTGGCCTACCGGCGTGCGTTTCAGCCGGATTGGCGGCATTCATTAATCGCTGATTTATTCCCTGTCAATTTCACGCCGCAGCCTGTTGCGGCGTGAAAGATTAAGGGGATATAAACACAGCATTATGTTTCCACTCGTTGTAGAATACTTTCTCGAGCGATAAAAGTTGGCTCCTGCTGGGAGCCACTGCAAACGAAACAGCTTTGGATCGGCTTTCGGCGAAGCAGGCCTGTTCCGTATGCTGCAAGTTTTTGACGCATTCTTGATCTATTGGTAACTCATGAACCCCATCGTAATAAACAGGCTGCAGCGGAAGCTGGGCTACACTTTTCAACAGCAGGAGCTTTTACTGCAGGCTTTGACTCACCGCAGCGCCAGCAGTAAACACAATGAACGTCTTGAGTTTCTGGGTGACTCGATTCTTAGCTTTGTCATCGCCAATGCGCTCTATCACCGCTTTCCTCGCGTAGACGAGGGCGATATGAGCCGCATGCGCGCCACGCTGGTGCGCGGCAACACGCTGGCGGAGATGGCGCGCGAGTTTGACCTGGGCGAATGTCTGCGGCTTGGGCCGGGCGAATTGAAAAGTGGTGGGTTCCGCCGCGAGTCAATCCTGGCGGATACGGTGGAGGCATTGATCGGCGGCGTGTTCCTGGACAGCGACATCCAGACCGTCGAGCGCCTGATTTTGGACTGGTATCGCAGCCGGTTGGACGAAATCAGCCCCGGTGATAAGCAGAAAGACCCGAAAACCCGTTTGCAGGAATTTTTGCAGGGGCGTCATCTGCCGTTGCCTTCTTATTTGGTGGTGCAGGTTCGCGGTGAAGCGCACGACCAAGAGTTTACCATCCACTGCCAGGTGAGTGGTTTGAGCGAGCCCGTGGTGGGCACCGGCTCGAGCCGCCGTAAAGCCGAGCAGGCGGCAGCGGAACAAGCGCTGAAAAAGCTGGAGCTTGAATGAGTGAAGTAAAACAACACTGCGGTTTTATCGCCATCGTCGGCCGCCCGAACGTGGGCAAATCGACGTTGCTGAACCAACTGCTGGGGCAGAAGGTTTCCATTACGTCGCGTAAGCCGCAGACGACACGTCACCGCATCATGGGCATCGACACCGATGGCGCCTATCAGGCGATCTACGTCGATACCCCCGGGCTGCACATCGAAGAAAAACGCGCCATCAACCGTTTGATGAACCGCGCGGCCAGCAGCTCGATCGGCGACGTCGAACTGGTTATCTTCGTGGTCGAAGGCACCAACTGGACCGCCGACGACGAAATGGTGGTCAACAAGCTGCGCAGCCTGCGCTGCCCGGTATTGCTGGCGATCAACAAGGTCGATAACGTCACCGACAAATCCAAGCTGTTGCCGCACATCGCGTTCCTCAGCCAGCAGATGAATTTCCTCGACGTGGTGCCTATCTCCGCCGAGAAAGGAATGAACGTCGACACCATCGCCGGCATCGTGCGCAAGCTGCTGCCGGAAGCGGAGCACCACTTCCCGGAAGACTACATCACCGATCGCTCCCAGCGCTTTATGGCGTCCGAGATCATCCGCGAGAAGCTGATGCGTTTCCTGGGCGAAGAGCTGCCGTATTCGGTGACGGTGGAAATCGAACAGTTCGTGGCCAACGATCGCGGCGGCTACGATGTGCACGGCCTGATCCTGGTCGAGCGCGAAGGCCAGAAGAAAATGGTCATCGGCAACAAGGGCGCCAAGATCAAAACCATCGGCATCGAAGCGCGCCAGGACATGGAACAGATGTTCGACGCTAAAGTGCATCTGGAGCTGTGGGTGAAAGTGAAATCCGGTTGGGCGGACGACGAACGTGCGCTGCGCAGCCTGGGCTATGTTGACGATCTGAAGTAACGATCCGTGGACGGCTGGGAGCGCGCTTTCGTCCTGCATGGGCGGCCGTACAGTGAAACCAGTCTGATGCTGGATCTGTTTACCGAAGGTCATGGGCGGGTGCGCTTGCTGGCGAAAGGCGCGCGCAGCCGCCGCTCCAATCTGAAGGGTTGCCTGCAGCCCTTTACCCCCCTGTTAGTACGCTGGGGCGGCCGCGGCGAAGTGAAAACGCTGCGCAACGCCGAAGCGGTCTCTCTCGGTTTACCCCTCAGCGGCATGATGCTTTACAGCGGCTTGTATGTGAACGAACTGCTGGCGCGCGTGCTGGAGCAGGAAACCAACTACTCGGTGCTGTTCTTCGACTACCTGCAGTGCCTGCAGGCGCTGGCGGCGGAAGACAGCTCGCCGGAACAGGCGCTGCGCCAGTTCGAGCTGGCCTTGTTGCAGCACCTGGGTTACGGCCTCGATTTCCTGCACTGCGCCGGCAGCGGCCTGCCGGTGGATGACGCCATGACTTACCGCTATCGTGAAGAGAAAGGCTTTATCGCCAGCCTGGTGGTGGATCACTACAGCTTCACCGGGCGCGAACTGCGCGCGCTGGCGGAGCGGCAGTTTCCCGATGCCGAAACGCTGCGTGCCGCCAAGCGTTTCACCCGCATGGCGCTGAAACCCTACCTCGGCGGCAAGCCGTTGAAGAGCCGCGAACTGTTTCGCCAATTCGTGCGCAAACAGCCGAATACGCCGGTCGACGACGCCTGACCTTTTCCCCTTTTGCCGTTCTGCGCCCACGTGTAAACTGCTGGCACTGAAAATCGTATTTAGAGGTTGTCATGGCTGATTTACTGCTGGGCGTCAATATCGATCACATCGCCACGTTACGTAACGCGCGCGGAACCCAATATCCGGATCCGGTTCAGGCGGCATTCATTGCCGAACAGGCGGGGGCTGACGGCATTACCGTGCATCTGCGCGAAGACCGCCGCCACATCACCGATCGCGACGTGCGTTTGCTGCGCCAGACCATCCAGACGCGCATGAATCTGGAGATGGCGGTGACCGACGAGATGCTGGACATCGCCGTGGAGCTGAAGCCGCATTTCTGCTGCCTGGTGCCGGAAAAGCGCGAAGAAGTGACTACCGAAGGCGGCCTGGACGTCGCCGGCCAGTTGGACAAAATGAGCGTGGCGGTTGAGCGCCTGGCGCAGGCGGGCATTCTGGTCTCGCTGTTCATCGATCCCGATCATCGCCAAATCGACGCGACGGTGGCGGTGGGCGCCCCCTATATCGAAATCCACACCGGCGCCTACGCCGAAGCGCAGGGCGAGCTGGCGGTACAGGCCGAGCTGCGCCGCATCGCGGTCGCCGCCGCCTACGCGGCCGAGAAGGGGCTGAAGGTCAACGCCGGTCACGGCCTGACCTATCACAACGTGCAGCCGATCGCCGCGCTGCCGGAAATGCACGAGCTGAACATCGGCCATGCGATTATCGGCCAGGCGGTCATGTGCGGGCTGCCGGCCGCGGTTGCCGACATGAAAGTGCTGATGCGGGAAGCGCGCCGGTAATGGCGGTGCTCGGGCTGGGTACCGACATCGTCGAGATGGCGCGTATCGAAGCGGTGGTGGAGCGCAGCGGCGATCGTCTGGCGCGCCGGGTGCTGAGCGATGCCGAGTGGGCGCTGTACCAGCAGCACCAGCAGCCGATTCGCTTTCTGGCCAAGCGTTTCGCCGTGAAAGAGGCCGCCGCCAAGGCGTTCGGCACCGGCATTCGCAACGGTCTGGCGTTCAACCAGTTCGAGGTGTTCAACGATGCGTTGGGCAAACCGAATATTCGTTTGCACGGCCGCGCCGCCGAGCTGGCGGGGGAGATGGGGGTCACCGCGATCCACGTTTCGCTGGCCGATGAACGGCGCTACGCCTGCGCGACGGTGATCGTCGAAAGCTGAAAAGAGAAAGGGCGCCTATGGCGCCCTTGTCAGTCCTGCGGCGGGTTAAATGCGATCGGCGTGGTGCAACACCACAAACTTATCCCACAGCTGCTCATTAGTCTCGCGATGCTGCGGATCGGTAATGATGGTGTTGTCGATGGGGCAGACCTGCTGACAGGTTGGCGTATCGTAATGGCCAACGCACTCGGTGCAGCGGTCGGTATCGATTTGGTAGATCTCATCGCCCATCGAAATCGCCTGGTTCGGGCATTCCGGCTCGCACATGTCGCAGTTGATGCATTTCTTGGTAATCAGCAGTGCCATCTTCAGTTATTTTTCCATCGGTGTGCTCGGGCTGGCGCGCAATCTATCATAGAATCACCGTGCAACGGGCGTTTTTTCGTCATCTTACCGCTTAGGGTAACTCAGGCGGGTCGTCAGCCAACTGATCGAAATCAACCATTCTCTGCCCGTCAAACACCCAGCGTTTGTCTGCATCCACCATATGCATGGTGGGCATCACTTTCGGATAGGCGATTCGTATTCCTGCTTCTTGAGCAAACAGCCCGATAAAATCGAAAGCGCTCAAGGGGGCATCAATAACCTGATGTTGCCGATCACGATCGGTCAGCACCAGTAACGGCACCTGGTAATTCTGCCGGGTATCGCCGCTGTGGCGCAAAGAACGCCCGCCGCCGATATCCTTATGGGAAAGGCCGTGATCGGAGAAATAGAACAGTTTAAACGGCGCACCGTTATGTTTCAGACTTTGATAAACCTGTTCGATGAAACGGTCGGTCTTGCGATAGGTGGAGAGATAGCAGGCCAGTTCCTGATTCGGCGACTCGATGCTTGGTGGTTCATCATTAAGCCGCTCGCAAAAGTCGGCGTGTGAGCCCATCAGATGCAGCACATACAGGTTGCCTTGCCCCTGGCGCCGCAATAATTGGTCAAATATCGGCAGCAGCGCATCATCATCGGTGTTGCGCGATTGGAAGTCGCCTTTCTTCAGGAAATAATGACTATCGCTGAACATCGCGATTTTTGACACCGGCGTATCGAATTGTCCGAACATGCCCTGATTGGACAGCCAGTGGGTGTTGAGGCCGGCGGCTTTTGCCAGGGTGATGATATTATCTCCGATGGCAATGTTGTGGCCGTTGCTTAAAGCCAGCGTGCGAGGGAGCGATTCGAAGGTATTTGGCGCGGTAGAAATATAATTGCTGTAAAACCGTCCTTTGGCATTATCCAGAAACGGCGTAGTGGACACCGGATAATCAAATAAGGACATATGATCCCTGCGCATACTTTCGCCGACGATAATGACATAGTTTTCATCCGTTGGCACGCCTGCGGTTACTGACCAGGTATTCGGCGCTGAAGCACCGGCACTTAATTCATCAACCTGCTGTTGGTATTGATGGTAAGCCGAGTAAATGGATAAAAAGAAGTCAGGCAGTTTAAGGTTCGCCACGCCGCCATTGAAGGCTCTGGCGATAATGATAATCGCCAGCAGGGCTAGCAAGGGAAGTATTGTTTGTTTTGAAATGGCTTGCCGCCAAATAAATAGGCCGAGAATGGCCAGCATAACCAGAATGGCGGCAGGCAGCAGATAGCAACGGGCAGGCAGGGTCTGCAAGAACTCCGTCGCTTCTATCAGGTTGGTTTGCAACAGGGCTGACATCACGGTAGCGGAAGGGGTGCCGTAAATAGCCCCGACCGGCGCATACAGCGCGCACAGCAGAATAAACGGAATAATCAGGCCGTATCGAGTAAGCGAATGAATAGATAATAATAGTAAAATAAGTGCAATAAAAAGAATATCAATGCCTTTTCCACCGCTGTATCCCATGGCTTTGATTAATATCAATGCCGTAACGATATAAAACAAACTGGCACGAAGAAGAGGATGAGCGACGGAATGCCGTAACTTATCTAAAATTACTGAGTGTGTATTCATAATGATATCGCCAAATAATGCTGTCCATGCAAGCTCAACTATCGTTCGATAATTGATTAAATAACCGCCTGCACATTATTTTTCGAATGCAGAGAAGGGAAATAATTGAACTGGCGGCTTTTTATCGGCCGCCATTATACGCCTCAAACCAATTTTTTCATTAATTGCTCGCTGTGCCTGATACGGTCGCGGGCATGATCGAGGTCGTGCTGGATCAGCGCCATAAACAGCAGGTCGGTGAGAGCGTACTGGGCGGTGCTGGAAGAGATGGCCGCGCTGCGGGTGCGGGGCTCTTCGGCGATGGTATAGAGGCAGTGATCGGCGCGTTGCTGCAGGCCGTTGGGCGAGAAGCTGGTCAGCGCCAGCACCCTGGCGCCGGCCTGGCGCGCTTCTTCCGCCGCCAGATTGATTTCACGCCGCTCGCCGCTGAAGGAGATCGCCACCAGCAGATCGCGTTTGTCCAGCGCCTGCACCGCCGCCAGTTGAACGTGCATATCCGCTTCGGCCACCGCCATCACCCCGATTTTCAGCAGCTTGAAGGAAAAATCCTTGGCCACCAGCCCGGAGGCGCCGATGCCGATCAGCATCACCCGGCGCGCCTGGCGCAGCATGTCCAGCGCCTGATGCAGCCGTTCTTCGCTGTTGATGTCCAGCGTCGCGCGCAGCGCCGCCTGCTTTTCCGCCAACAGCTTTTCACCGACGGTTTTCAGCGTGTCGCTGCTGAGAATGTGGTTATGAACGGTCACTACCGGTTCGGCCTGCGGCTGGGCCAGCGTCTCGCTCAGCGCCAGCTTCAGCGCCGGGAAACCTTTATAGCCCAGCTTTTGGGCGAACTTCACCACGCTCGACTGGCTAACGCCGGCCAACTGAGCCAGCTTTTGCGAGCTGAGATGGCGCGCCTGTTCGGCGTTGTTCAGCAAAAAATCCGCCAGCTTGCGGTCGTTTTGCGCCAGTGTTGGATACATCTGGCGAATGCGCAGAAGGGTACTCATTGATCTTTCCCAGGAAACCAGCGGTCATTTTGCCATGCAGGCGGCGAAAACGCGCGGTGAAAATTTTTGTGAGCTCGTCGTTAAAATAGCAAATAACGCTCGCTTTGTTGAATAAAATATTCAAGTATTGATTTAATTTTGTGAATTAAAAATTCAAAGGTGAACAGATGAACTTAGGCGCACTGGTATCGGAAACCCGCAACCCGGCCACCATGGGGCTGGATGAGATGTCGACGCTGGACATGGTCCGCTGCTTTAACCAGGAAGATCGCAAGGTGCCGGAGGCGATTGAAAAGGTGCTGCCGGCGATCGCGCAGGCGGTCGACCTGGCGGCGGCGGCGCTGAAGGTCGGCGGGCGGCTGATTTATTTGGGCGCCGGCACCAGCGGCCGCCTGGGCGTGCTGGATGCCTCCGAGTGCCTGCCGACTTTCGGCGTGCCACACGGTGTGGTGGTGGGGCTGATCGCCGGCGGACCGGGCGCGCTGCTCAAAGCGGTGGAAGGGGCGGAAGATGACGCAGCCCTGGGCGAAGCCGATCTCCGGGCGCTGAATCTCACCGCCGTCGATATGGTAGTGGGGCTGGCGGCCTCCGGGCGCACGCCCTACGTGATCGGCGCGCTGCGCTATGCGCGCGGGCTGGGTTGCCCGACGGCGGCCATCTCCTGCAACCCGGATTCGCCGATCGCGCACGAAGCGCAGGTGGCGATCTCGCCGGTGGTGGGGCCGGAAGCCCTGACCGGTTCGACGCGCCTGAAATCCGGCACCGCGCAGAAGCTGGTGCTCAACATGCTGTCGACCGGCGCGATGGTCAAGCTGGGCAAGGTCTACCAGAACCTGATGGTGGACGTGAAGGCCACCAACTTTAAACTGGTGGATCGCGCCTGCCGCATCGTGGTGGAAGCCACCGGCGCCGAACGCGCTCAGGCGGAAGCGGCGCTGGCGCAGACCGGCTTTGAGGTCAAACCGGCGATCCTGATGATTTTAGCCGGCGTCAGCGCCGATGAGGCGCAGCAGCGGCTGCAGCGGCACGACGGCTACCTGCGCGCGGCGTTGGCGCGTTAATTCACGGTGGGGGCGGCGATGGACAAGACAACGGCATTGGCAACACAGATCCTGGCGGGCGTGGGGGGCGAGGGCAATATCCTCAAACTGGAGAACTGCATGACGCGGGTGCGCGTCGAGGTCAGCGACGAACAGCGTCTGGATCTGGCGGCCCTCAAGCAGCTGCCGGGGGTGAAGGGCTATATCAAGCAGGGTGAACAGCATCAGTTTATCGTCGGCCCGGGCGCCGCCGCCAAGGTGGTGGACGCCATGCGCGCCTTGCTGAGCGGCAGCGCGCAGCCCGCCGTTGGTGACGCTGCCCGCACCAAGGCGCAGGCCAAGCAAAAATACGCTGCGCCGATGAGCGGCGCGCTGAAAAAGCTGGCCGACGTTTTTATTCCGCTGATCCCGGCGTTTATCGCCTCGGGGCTGATCACCGGCATCATCAACCTGCTGAAGCGGCCCGACATCGCCGGACAGTTGGCGTTGGACTACCCGAACGCGCTGGGGCTGCTGGCGATCTTCGGCAGCGCGGTGTTCGCCATCATGAACATTCTGGTCGGGGTGAACGCCGCGCGGGTATTCGGCGGCTCACAGGCGATGGGCGGCGTGATGGCCGGCATTCTTTCCAGTCCGGCGCTGGCGCAGATCACCCTGTTCGGCGAGGCGCTGCAGCCGGGGCGCGGCGGGGTGATCGCCGTGCTGCTGGTGGTGGCGTTGATGTGCTGGGTGGAGAAACGCCTGCGCACGCTACTGCCGGAGTCGGTCGAACTGATCCTCAATCCGCTGCTGACCACGCTGGTGACCGCCTCGTTGGCGATCCTGATCCTGCAGCCGATCGGCGGCGCCATTTCCGATGCCATCGCCCACGGCGCCAATTTGGCGATCGACAAGGGCGGGCTGCTTGTCGGGGCGCTGCTCTCCGGGCTGTTCCTGCCGCTGGTGCTGTCCGGCTTGCACCAGGGGCTGGTGCCGATCCACGTCGAGCTGGTGCAGGCGCACGGTTCCAACCCGCTGTTGCCGATCCTGGCGATGGCCGGCGTCGGTCAGGTGGGGGCGGCGCTGGCGGTGCTGTTGAAAACCCGCAACGCGCGGCTGAAGAAGGTGATCAAAGGGGCGTTGCCGGTCGGCATTCTCGGCATCGGCGAGCCGCTGATCTTCGGGGTGACGCTGCCGCTGGGCCGGCCGTTTATCGGCGCCTGCCTCGGCGGTGCGGTAGGCGGCGCGCTGATCAGCTACTGGAAAGTGGCGACGGTGATTACCTTTGGCATTTCGGGGCTGCCTTTGGCGTTGACCATCGTCTCAGGTAAGGTGATGTTGTATCTGGCGGGGATGCTGATTACGATTATCGCCGGTTTTCTCTTCACCTGGATGATGGGGTTCAACGATCCCGAGGAGTAGCGTTTGAACGACAAGCAGCAACCGTCGGCCGCAGCAGGGCGCCGCGTGGTCTTTTTCGATCTGGACGGCACTCTGCATCAGGAAGATATGTTCGGCAGTTTCTTGCGTTTCCTGCTGCGCCGTTTACCGCTGAATCTGCTGCTAGTGATACCGCTGTTGCCATTGATTGGTCTGGCGCTGTTGCTGCTGGGGCGCGCCGCGCGCTGGCCGATGAGCCTGTTGCTGTGGGCTATCACCTTCGGGCGTACCGAAGCGACGCTGAAGGCGCTGGAGCGGCAGTTCATTGAGGTTTTCCGCCAGAAGGTCACTGCGTTTCCGGTGGTGCAAATGCGCTTGCGGCAGTATCTGGATGAGCACGATGCCGAGGTGTGGCTGATTACCGGCTCGCCGGAGCAACTGGTGGCGCAGGTGTATCGGGATTCGGCGTTTCTGCCGCGGGTGCGGTTGGTCGGCAGCCGCATCGCGCGTCGCTATGGCGGCTGGGTGCTGACCTTGCGCTGTCTGGGCGTGCAAAAAGTGGTGCAGCTGGAGCAACGGCTCGGCGCGCCGCTGAAGCTGTACAGCGGTTACAGCGACAGCAAGCAGGATAACCCGCTGCTGTTTTTTTGCGAGCACCGTTGGCGGGTGAGCAAGCAGGGCGAGCTGCAGCAGCTGGAATAAACAAAGGGCGGAGAATTCCGCCCTTTGCGGTTATCGCTGCCGCGATCAGTCGTCGATCACGTCGTGTGGTTTGCGCCCGAGCTGCCAAATCTTCTCCGCATAATGCCCCAACGCCCACAGGCTCAGGCCGAGCAGCGCGAAGAAAATTGTCTTCGGCATGCTGTCCCAGAAAAACTCGAACAGGCGGGTATAGAGGTTGATGCCGAGGAAGGTCAGCCCGAAACCGCGCAGCATGGCGTCGTCATGCTTCAACCCCAGCCAGATGGCGGCGAGGGCGGCCAGCCCGAACAGCAGGCTCCAGTGGAACAGCTCAATCTGGCGCGCGCGGTACCAGCTGTCGAGATCGCCGTAGTTGCCGAAGATGGACAGCAGCCACAGCGCGATGAACAGGTACAGCAGGCCCATCGCCAGTGACACCCGCTGCAGGCCGCGCTGCGCCAAGAGCGGCCGCAGCAGCAATGCGGCGGCGATCAGCACCCCGCCGAAGGCGATAAAGCGAATCGGGTAGCTCATGCCGAGCCAGTAGGCGCCCCAGCCGGACAGGTAGCCGGTCTCGGCGCCGAAGGCATTGCCGAGCGACAGCAGGGCGAACCACCATACCAGCCCGGAGCGGCTGAACCAGCCGATCGCGCCGTACAGCAGCGCGGCGACCAGCAGCAGCACGGAAACCCGCCCGCTGCCGTTATCCAGCCAGACGCCCAGTTGCCATAAGGCGCAGGCGGTGAGCAACACGGCGACAAACAGCGCCGCCTCATTGCCGTAGCGTTTTTCCGGATGGCGTTGACGACGACGCAGCGCCCAAACGTAGGCCAGCGCCGCCAGTACGCCGGCGATCGCCATGCGCACCGGCGCGTCGAAGCGGAACAGTTCGCTCAGCCATTCAAGCAGTGCGCTGTCGGCGAACAGGCTGGTGACGGCGATCAGCAACGAGGCCAGCGCGGCGAGAAACGCATAGCGCGCCAGCCGTCGCCAGTCGAAAGGCTGCACGTCCACATGCAGCAGCAGTTGCTGTTGTTGCTCGGGGGTCAAGGCGCCTTCCCCAACCCAGCCGTCCAGCGCCTTGCGCACCACGACGGCGTTCTTTTTACTGAGTTTCATGTTTCTTGTCCCTGAATCACACGCTGATGAGGCCAGTATAGCCATTGGCGCGCGGCTACGACAAAGGGAGGCTAGTGTGTATAATGCCCGCCGCAAAAGCGCACGAGGAATTATGCGATGACTGAATATAACGATGAGTACTGGATGCGTCAGGCATTGCAGCTGGCCCTGCGCGCGCAGGAAGAGGGCGAGGTGCCGGTGGGTGCGCTGCTGGTGCTGGACAATCAGGTCATCGGCGAGGGCTGGAACCGGCCGATCGGCCGGCACGATCCTACTGCGCACGCCGAGATCATGGCGCTGCGCCAGGGCGGCGCGGTGCTGCAAAACTACCGCTTGTTGAACGCCACGCTGTACGTCACGCTGGAACCCTGCGTGATGTGCGCCGGCGCGATGGTGCACAGCCGCATCCGCCGGCTGGTGTACGGCGCCGCCGACGAGAAAACCGGCGCGGCCGGTTCGCTGGTGGACATTTTGCGCCATCCGGGCATGAATCATCAGGTGGAGATCGTCTCGGGCGTGCTGGCGGACGAATGCGCCGCCACCCTGAGCAATTTCTTCCGCCTGCGCCGCGAACAGAAAAAAGCGCTCAAGCTGGCGCAGCGGGCGGCGGATAAGCCGGAATAATCAGTAGTTGAGCGCCAGTTCCGGCATCACCGTCGGATAGCCTTTTCCCAACGCTTCCTGCTCGGCGGCCGCTTGCGCCGCCTTTCTCTCTTTTTCCTGCAGATAACCCACCAGGCTGACCTGGTAGCGGCGGATGTTTTCTACATAATTGTAGGCTTCACGCCCGCGCGCATAGCCATAGGTCAGCTGCGGGTAGTAGCGCTTTTGGCTGAGCATCGGCAGACGCTGTTTGACGTCGACCCAGCTGTCCGGGTTGCCTTTTTGCGTTTTGGTCAGCTTGCGCGCGTCCAGCATATGGCCCCAGCCCATGTTGTAGGCCGCCAGCGAGAACCAGATGCGCTCGTCTTCCGGCACGCTGTCCGGCACCTTGGCCATCAGCCGCTGCAGGTACAGGGCGCCGCCCTGAATGCTCTCTTCCGGATCGAGGCGATCGTTGACCCCCAGACCGTCGGCGGTGGCGCGGGTCAGCATCATCAGGCCGCGCACGCCGGTGGGGGAGGTGGCCTGCGGATTCCAGTGCGATTCCTGATAGGCGATGGCCGCCAGCAGCTTCCAGTCGATCTCGTTGGCGTGTTTCTCGAACAGCGGGCGGAAGTTGGGCAGCACCGAGTCGATGGCCGACAGGAAGGTTTTGGTATCCACGTAGTCGAAGCTGCCGACGTGGCCGAGGTATTTCTCTTCCAGCCGCGCCAGGGTGCCGTCGTCCACCATCTGGCTGTAGAAATCCAGCATCGCCGCGTACAGGCTGTCGTCGCCGTCGCGTTTGAGGTACCAGGTGACCGGCTCTTCGTCGGTGACGTCGAACGCCACCGCCAGCTGTGGATGGATGCGCTGCAGCAGCGCGATGGTCACCGAATCGCCGAGGGTATAGTCCAGCTTGCCGTCGGCAACCCGCTCCAGCAGTTCTTTGGAGGTGAGATCGCTGGAGGACTCCCAGGCGAGATCCGGGTATTTATCCTGTTTGAGCTGCTTTAGCGTGCTGACGTGCGCGGAACCGGAGGCGACCGCCAGCTTGCCTTTGATGTCGGCGAAACTTTTCGGCCGCGGGGTGCCCAGCCGGTACACCAGCTGTTGGGAAACGGAGTAGTAGGCGGGGCCGGTGCGCGCGCGGCTGAGGCGCTCCTGGTTGTAAATAAGGCCCGCCGCCAGCAGGTCGGCGTCGTCGTCGTCCAGATCGTCGAACAGGTCATTGATGTTCTGATGGGGGATCACCACCAGTTTTACCCCGAGGTAGTTGGCGAAGCGCTTGGCCAGTTCGTAGTCGAGCCCACCCGGCCCTTGCTTGGTGTTGAAATAGGTCAGCGGTGAATTCAGCGTGCTGATACGCAACTCGCCGCGGGAAATGATCTCCTGGAGTTGCCCGCCCTGGCCGCTGCGCCAGGTGATATTGGGCCACAGCGCGAGAGCCAGAAGCAGAGTGACAACGCCGATGAGGATGTAGTTTATTTTAAGACGTTTCAAATAGTTATCCAGTGATGGCACAGGTACGCCGGCGACGACAACCGCGACTTTTCTCATGGTTAAATCACCAGTGCGGGGGGCATTTTGCGCAACAAAACGCCAGTGTGCAACTTTATTGACACGTTATGACAATTCGACGGTGCGGCGCGCTTTTATCAATAATCCCTACGCAAACGGTTTCGTCGGCGGCGAGGATTCTCTATAATGACGCGCGTTTTCCCCTGTTGCGCCCAATGAAGCGTCTTATCCGTCGCTTCGAAGACGAGAGAACTTTGATTATGGAAATTCTGCGTGGTTCGCCCGCTTTATCGGCTTTTCGCATTACCAAACTGCTGTCCCGCTGCCAGGACGCCCACCTGCCCGTCAGTGATATCTACGCCGAGTACGTCCACTTTGCCGATGTTAGCGCACCGCTAAGTGCCGAAGAACACGCCAAACTTCAGCGCTTGCTCAAGTACGGTCCTTCTCTCGCCGAACACGCCCCCGCAGGCCGGCTGCTGCTGGTCACGCCGCGTCCGGGCACCATTTCCCCCTGGTCTTCCAAAGCCACCGACATCGCCCACAACTGCGGTTTGCAACAGGTGCTGCGGCTGGAGCGCGGTCTGGCGTTCTACGTCAAGGCGCCTGAGCTGACGGAAGCCCAGTGGCACCAGCTCGCTGCGCTGCTGCACGATCGCATGATGGAAACCGTCTTCAGCGAGCTGCAACAGGCTGAACAGCTGTTCGCGCACCATCAGCCGGCGCCGTATCAGTCGGTCGACGTGCTGGGCGCAGGGCGCGCCGCGCTGGAGCAGGCCAACGTCCGGCTCGGCCTGGCGCTGGCGCAGGACGAGATCGACTACCTGCTGAATGCCTTTACCGGTTTGGGGCGCAACCCGACGGATATCGAACTCTATATGTTTGCGCAGGCCAACTCTGAGCACTGCCGCCACAAGATTTTCAACGCCGACTGGATCATCGACGGCGAACAGCAGCCCAAGTCGCTGTTCAAAATGATCAAGAACACCTATGAGCAGACGCCGGACTATGTGCTGTCGGCGTATAAAGACAACGCCGCGGTGATGGAAGGCTCGCAGGTCGGCCGCTTCTTCGCCGCGCCGGAGAACGGCACGTACGATTACCATCAGGAAGACGCGCACATCCTGATGAAGGTGGAAACCCACAACCACCCGACGGCGATCTCGCCGTGGCCGGGCGCCGCGACCGGCTCCGGCGGCGAGATCCGCGACGAAGGCGCCACCGGCCGCGGCGCCAAGCCGAAGGCCGGCCTGGTGGGGTTCTCGGTATCCAACCTGCGGATTCCCGGCTTTGAACAGCCGTGGGAGCAGGACTTCGGCAAACCGGAGCGCATCGTCACCGCGCTGGACATCATGACCGAAGGCCCGCTGGGCGGCGCGGCGTTCAACAACGAATTCGGTCGCCCGGCGCTGCTGGGCTACTTCCGCACCTATGAAGAGCGTGTCAACAGCCATAACGGCGTCGAGCTGCGCGGCTACCACAAACCTATCATGCTGGCGGGCGGCATCGGCAACATCCGCGCCGATCACGTGCAGAAAGGGGAAATCACCGTCGGCGCCAAGCTGGTGGTGCTGGGCGGCCCGGCGATGAATATCGGTCTGGGCGGCGGCGCGGCGTCATCGATGGCGTCCGGCCAGTCCGATGCCGATCTGGACTTCGCGTCGGTGCAGCGCGACAACCCGGAAATGGAACGCCGCTGTCAGGAAGTGATCGACCGCTGCTGGCAGCTGGGCGACCAGAACCCGATCCTGTTTATCCATGACGTCGGCGCCGGCGGCCTGTCCAACGCGATGCCGGAGCTGGTGAGCGACGGCGGCCGCGGCGGCCGTTTCGAACTGCGCGACATCCTCAACGACGAGCCGGGCATGAGCCCGCTGGAAGTATGGTGCAACGAATCGCAGGAACGTTACGTGATGGCGATCGCCCCGGCGCAGATGGCGCAGTTCGACGAGATCTGCCGCCGCGAGCGCGCGCCTTACGCGGTGATCGGCGAAGCGACCGAAGAGCAACATCTGACGTTGAACGATCGTCACTTCGACAATCAGCCGATCGACATGCCGCTGGACGTGCTGCTCGGCAAGACGCCGAAGATGACCCGCGACGTGACCCGTCTGCAGGCGCAGGGCCAGGCGGTACAGCGTGAGAACATCACGCTGGCCGACGCGGTGAAGCGCGTGCTGCATCTGCCGGCCGTGGCGGAGAAAACCTTCCTGATCACCATCGGCGACCGCACCGTTACCGGCATGGTGGCGCGCGACCAAATGGTCGGCCCGTGGCAGATCCCGGTGGCCGACTGCGCGGTCACCACCGCCAGTCTGGACAGCTATTATGGCGAAGCGATGTCGCTCGGCGAACGCGCGCCGGTGGCGCTGCTGGACTTCGCCGCCTCCGGCCGCCTGGCGGTCGGGGAAGCGCTGACCAACCTGGCCGCCACGGAAATCGGCAGCCTGAAGCGCGTGAAGCTGTCCGCCAACTGGATGGCCGCCGCGGGCCACCCGGGTGAAGACGCCGGCCTGTACGAAGCGGTGAAAGCGGTGGGCGAAGAGCTGTGCCCGGCGCTGGGCATCACCATTCCGGTGGGCAAAGACTCCATGTCGATGAAAACCCGCTGGCAGGAGGGCAATGAACAGCGTGAAATGACCTCGCCGCTGTCGCTGGTCATCACCGCCTTCGCCCGCGTGGAAGACGTGCGCCACACCGTGACGCCGCAATTGCGCACCGATAAGGGCGACAGCGCGCTGCTGTTGATCGACCTGGGCAACGGCCATAACGCACTGGGTGCTACCGCGCTGGCGCAGGTTTATCGCCAACTGGGCGACAAACCGGCCGATGTGCGCGATGTCGCGCAGCTGGCGGGCTTCTTCAACGCCATGCAGCAGCTGGTGGCCGATCGCGCGCTGCTGGCTTATCACGACCGCGCTGACGGCGGCCTGCTGGTGACGCTGGCGGAGATGGCCTTCGCCGGTCACTGCGGCGTAGAGGTTAACCTCGATGGCCTCGACGACGATGCGCTGGCGGTGCTGTTCAACGAAGAGCTGGGCGCGGTGATCCAGGTGAGCGCCGAACGTCTCGACGACGTGAAGCGGGCGTTCGCGCAGCACGGTCTGACCGACAACGTGCATCACATCGGCAGCGTACAGGCCGGCGATCGTTTCGTCATCAATCAGCACGGCAAAGCGTTGTACAGCGAAAGCCGCAATACCCTGCGCATCTGGTGGGCGGAAACGACCTGGCAGATGCAGCGTCTGCGCGACAACCCGGCGTGCGCCGATCAGGAACATCAGGCCAAGCAGGATGAACAAGATCCCGGCCTGAACGTGAAGCTGACCTTCGCCCCCGAGGAAGACATCGCCGCGCCGTACATCGCCAAGGGCGCTCGCCCGAAAGTGGCGGTGCTGCGCGAGCAGGGGGTGAACTCCCACGTTGAAATGGCGGCGGCGTTCCACCGCGCCGGCTTTGACGCCGTGGACGTGCACATGAGCGATCTGCTGGCCGGGCGCCGCGATCTGCAGGACTTCCACACGCTGGTGGCCTGCGGCGGCTTCTCCTACGGCGACGTTCTGGGCGCCGGCGAAGGCTGGGCGAAGTCTATCCTGTTCAACGAGCGGGTGCGCGACGAGTTCGAGGCGTTCTTCCACCGTCCGCAGACGCTGGCGCTGGGCGTGTGCAACGGCTGCCAGATGATGTCCAACCTGCGTGAGCTGATCCCGGGCGCCGAACACTGGCCGCGCTTCGTGCGCAACCTGTCGGATCGCTTCGAGGCGCGCTTCAGCCTGGTGGAAGTGGCGGCCAGCCCGTCGCTGTTCATGCAGGGCATGACCGGCTCGCGCATGCCGATCGCCGTTTCCCATGGCGAAGGGCATGTCGAAGTGCGCGATGCGGCGCATCTGGCGGCGCTGGAAAGCCACGGTTTGGTGGCGCTGCGTTTCGTCAACAACGCCGGTCAGGTGACGGAAGCTTACCCGGCTAACCCGAACGGTTCGCCGAACGGCATTACCGCCGTGACCAGCGCCAACGGACGTGCCACGGTGATGATGCCGCACCCGGAACGCGTGTTCCGCACGGTCAGCAACTCCTGGCACCCGGAAGAGTGGGGCGAGGACAGCCCGTGGATGCGCATGTTCCGCAACGCCCGTAAGCAGCTGGGCTAAAAACGGCCACCACCGTACAGAGGGCGCAAGCAATTGCGCCCTTTTTTATGGTCGGCGTTCGCCGACTGGCGGCAGTGTCTGCATTTTGCGACAAGCGCTGGTTTGCTTGTCGCTAAATGGAGACATTTAACCCATTGATTTTATTATCGGTAAACAGGTTTGACTTTAGTTGTCGGCGTTTGGCGACAGAGCGGCGTTTATTTCATCACTGGCCGGCGCGGAATCGGTGAATCAAACTACAGGATTTTATTTATTTTTTATTAAAATCAATTGGTTGTTAATTTGTTTGCAAAGTTGGCACGTAACGTGCATTATTCTCTGCGGTTGCTCATTCACCTTTTTATGACGGCGCCGTAATTAAACGGCACATCGCCTCATAAGCCTCCGAATGATGCCAAAGAAATGGTGCCTATCGTCCAACCAAACCGATAACAGACCGCGCAAGCGGCTTTATCAAGCATCGGGCGACACGTGGAGTGAGGCACCGCCTGTATCCAACTGTGATGAAGGGTTCATCAATCCTGGATACTTACGGATGCTATTCGTCCTGTTCGATGCCAGCCGCTGCGCTACATCACCCTGGGGACGAGGTTCAAGGGCATCCACACTTTCCTTGCGGCGGGGCAAGCTTATTGCCCCGGCGTCAATTCTCAACGCTGCGCTTACTCCTGTTTCGTTGCCTATGCCCGCGAACACAGACGTTGTCCAAACCGTATCGCTTTCGTTCCCGTTTACCGTATTGCTGCCGCGTGTCGTCGGTGCGCTTCTGCGCACGTTTCACCGATCCCGCGGCTTTTTCCTTTTGCGTTCAGGATTCTCCCTTGCCGGGCTTTTCTCTTTCCGGCGAGTCAGTTAGCATCGTGACAGGCCTGAGAGAATGAGATGATTTCGTTGAAAAAATGGCGTTTATTCCCACGTTCGCTGCGGCAATTGGTGCTGCTGGCGTTCCTGTTGGTGCTGCTGCCGCTGTTGGTGCTGGCCTATCAGGCCTACCAGAGTCTGGATCACCTGAGCGCGCAGGCGGCGGACATCAACCGCACCACGCTGGTGGACGCGCGGCGCAGCGAGGCGATGACCAGCGTGGCGCTGGAGATGGAGCGCAGCTATCGTCAGTACTGCGTGCTGGTTGAGCCCACGCTGCAGAAGCTGTACCAAAATCAGCGCAAGCAGTATTCGCAGATGCTGGACGCCCACGCGCCGATCTTGCCGGACGAGCGCTACTACCAAACGTTGCGTCAGTTGCTGACCCAGCTGGCGGCGATCAAGTGCCATAACAGCGGGCCTGATCAAGAAGCCTCCGCTTTGCTCGAGTCGTTCTCGCGCTCCAATGCCGAAATGGTGCAGGCCACGCGCGCGGTGGTGTTCTCGCGCGGCCAGCAGCTGCAGCAGGCCATCGCCGAGCGCGGCCAGTTCTTCGGCTGGCAGGCGCTGCTGCTGTTCCTGGTCAGCGTGCTGCTGGTGGTGCTGTTCACCCGCATGATCATCGGGCCGGTCAAGGCCGTGGAGCGGATGATCAATCGCCTGGGGGAAGGGCGTGCGTTGGGCAGCACCGCATCGTTCAAAGGGCCGCGCGAGCTGCGTTCGCTGGCGCAGCGCATCATCTGGCTGAGCGAACGGCTGGCGTGGCTGGAGTCGCAGCGCCACGAGTTCCTGCGCCATATCTCGCACGAATTGAAAACGCCGTTGGCCAGCATGCGCGAAGGCACCGAACTGCTGGCCGACGAGGTGGCGGGGCCGCTGACTTCCGACCAGAAAGAGGTGGTGGCGATCCTCGACAACAGCAGCCGCCACCTGCAGCAGCTGATTGAACAACTGCTGGATTACAACCGCAAACTGGCCGATGGCCCGGCGGAGCACGAGAACGTCGAGCTGCGCGAGATGGTCGATTTGGTGGTCGCCGCGCACAGTTTACCGGCGCGGGCGAAGATGATTTCCACCGAAATCGCACTGGAAGCGGAAATCTGCTGGGCAGAGCCTACGCTATTAATGCGCGTGCTGGATAATCTCTACTCCAATGCGGTGCACTACGGCAAGGAATCCGGTAACATTTGGATCCGCAGCCGTCAGGTTGGACAACGGGTGCAAATCGACGTCGCCAATACCGGCACGCCGATCCCCGAGGCTGAAAGAGCCATGATTTTCGAGCCTTTTTTCCAGGGTAGTCACCAGCGAAAAGGGGCGGTAAAAGGAAGCGGACTGGGGTTGAGCATCGCTCAGGACTGTATCCGTCGCATGCGCGGTGAGCTGCAACTGGCGACGGTCGCCGGTGCAGACGTCTGCTTCCGCATTGAACTGCCGTTAACCGCCGAGAATGAATAAATAATGTACACATGGTCTAAACGCCTTCGTCTTTCACAGACCGAACGTTCACCGCGTGCCACGCACAGAGCGCCGCTCGGCAAACGCCCGATCAGCTGGCTGGGCGCCGTTTTCTTTATGCCGCTGTTGCTGGCGGGCTGCGTCGATCGCGCCGTCAGCGGCGGATTGAGCGCTCAGCAGCAAGAGGCGATCCCGGATACCAAGGTGATCGATTACCGCACCGCGGCTTGCGATACCCTGTGGCAATTGGACGAGAAGGACGCGCTGGATAACGCGCTCTACTGGCTGCGCGCGATGGACTGCGCCGATCGCATCGGCTCGACCCAGGCGCGTGCGCTGGCGAAAACGGTGCCGGGCGATAGCTGGTCCGGCGTTTTCAAACAGAGCATCCTGCTGGGGAGCGCACAGCCGACCTCCGGTGAACGCCGCCAGATGCTCGACAGGATCAACAGTTACCGGATGGAGTTCCCCGGTTCGCTGCGTCCGTTGACGCAGCTGTGGCGCCAGCAGCAGATGCTGCAGATCACGTTGTTCGATGAGAAAGCGCGCTATCAGCATCTGCAGGAGAGCAGCGACAGCCAGATCGATTCGCTGCGCCAGAATCAGGCGCGCCTGCAGTCGCAGCTGCAGGACACCTCACGCAAGCTGGAAAACCTGACCGATATCGAGCGCCAGCTCTCATCGCGCAAGCAGCTGCAAGGGGAAATCCCGGAAAACGGCGCGGGCCAGCAGAAGGGCGAAGCCGCCGGTAAAAGCGGCGCGGCCGCCAAAGGCGCTGAAACGCAGGACGAACCGGAAAAAGGCACCGCGCTGCCGGTTGAACCGGAAGACACCTATACGCCGCATCCCGCCAATAAGGAGTCCCACGCGCAATGACCGCTCGCAAACCGGCCAACCTGTTATTGGTTGACGACGATCCCAGCCTGCTGAAGCTGCTGGGCATGCGCCTGACCAGCGAAGGTTTTCACGTCACCACCGCCGAAAGCGGCCAGGAAGCGCTGCGCCTGTTGGCGCGCGAACAGATCGATCTGGTGATCAGCGATCTGCGCATGGATGAGATGGACGGCATGGCGCTGTTCGCCGAAATCCAAAAGCATCAGCCGGGCATGCCGGTGATCATTCTTACCGCGCACGGTTCGATTCCCGATGCGGTGGCCGCCACCCAGCAGGGGGTGTTCAGCTTCCTCACCAAGCCGGTGGATCGCGATGCGCTCTATAAGGCCATCGACGAGGCGCTGTCGCTGTCGGCCTCCCCCGCGGGTGACGACGCCTGGCGCGAAGACATCGTCACCCGCAGCCCGTTGATGCTGCGCCTGCTGGAGCAGGTGAAAATGGTGGCCCAGTCCGACGTCAGCGTATTGATCAACGGCCAGAGCGGCACCGGTAAAGAGGTGTTGGCGCAGGCGATCCACGCCGCCAGCCCGCGCGCCGGCAAGGCGTTCATCGCCATCAACTGCGGCGCGTTGCCGGAGCAACTGCTGGAATCCGAACTGTTCGGCCACGCCAAGGGCGCCTTCACCGGCGCGGTCAGCAGCCGCGAAGGGCTGTTCCAGGCGGCGGCGGGCGGCACGCTGTTCCTCGACGAGATCGGCGACATGCCGCTGTCGCTGCAGGTGAAACTGCTGCGCGTGCTGCAGGAGCGCAAGGTGCGGCCGCTGGGCAGCAACCGCGATCTGGACATCGACGTGCGCATCATCTCCGCCACCCACCGCGATCTGCAAAAGGCGATGGCGAAGAACGAGTTCCGCGAAGACCTTTACTACCGCCTCAACGTGGTAAACCTGAAGATCCCGGCGCTCAACGAGCGCGCCGAAGACATTCCGCTGCTGGCCAATCACCTGTTGCGCGAAGCGGCTCAGCGGCACAAGCCGTTCGTGCGCAGCTTCTCGACCGACGCCATGAAGCGGCTGATGACCGCCAGCTGGCCGGGCAACGTGCGTCAGTTGGTCAACGTCATCGAGCAGTGCGTGGCGCTGACCTCGGCGCCGGTGATCAGCGAAGCGCTGGTGGAACAGGCGCTGGAAGGGGAAAACACCGCGCTGCCGACTTTCGCCGAAGCGCGCAACCAGTTTGAGTTGCACTATCTGCGCAAACTGCTGCAGATCACCAAGGGCAACGTAACCCAGGCCGCGCGCATGGCGGGCCGCAACCGCACCGAGTTTTACAAATTGCTGTCGCGCCACGAGCTGGACGCCAACGATTTCAAAGAATGACAGATTTCCGCCGGTGCCTGCCACGCAGGTTCTCAACAAATCCGGCGGAATGATTTACACTCCGTTCTCTTTGCCGCGGCGCGCCCCGGCGTAGAGCACCATGGAACGTATTAAGCGGGATCGTACACAAATGAGCAGATCACTTTCCATCGCCCTGGCCCAGCTGAACCTGCTGGTCGGCGACATTGAAGGCAACACCGAACGCATGTTGCAAATCGTGCAGGAGCAGCAGAAGGCGGGAGCCGATCTGGTCATGTTCACCGAACTGGCGCTGTCCGGCTACCCGCCGGAAGACCTGCTGTACCGCAATGATTTCTATCAGCGCTGTGATGCGCAGCTGCTGCGCCTGCAGCAGGCTTCAGCCGAGACGGCGATCCTGGTCGGCCACCCGTGGCGCGAAGGCGACAAACTGTACAACGCGCTGTCGCTGTTTGCCGAAGGCCGCCTGCTGACCCGCTACTTCAAACAGCAGTTGCCGAACTACGGCGTGTTCGATGAGAAGCGCTATTTCCACGCCGGCAACGACACCTGCGTGGTGGAACTGAAAGGCTACCGTCTTGGGCTGCTGATTTGCGAAGATCTGTGGTTCCCGGAGCCGATCGACGCCGCCAAGGCCGCCGGTGCGGAGATTATCCTGTCGATCAACGCCTCGCCGTATAACCGCGAAAAACCGTATATCCGCAAAACGCTGATGGCTGGCCACTGCCAGCGCACCCAGCTGCCGCTGGTGTACCTCAACCAGGTCGGCGGCCAGGATGAGCTGATCTTCGACGGCTGCTCCAAGGTCTTCGACGCCGCCGGCACCATGACCCACCGTCTGGCGGCCTTCGACGAGCAGGTCACTCGCCTGGAATTCAACGAGCTGGACGTGGTGCCGATGGCCGATCCGGCCGCCGAACTGCCGCAGCTGGCGCAGGTGTATCAGGCGCTGGTGCTGGCGGTGCGCGACTACGTGACCAAGAACGGTTTCAAAGGCGCGGTGCTGGGGCTGTCCGGCGGCATCGACTCGGCGCTGACGCTGGCGATCGCCGTGGATGCGTTAGGTAAAGACAAGGTGCAGGCGCTGATGATGCCGTTCCGCTATACCGCGGACATCAGCATCGCCGACGCCAAGGAAGAGGCGGAAATCCTCGGCGTGGAGTTCGATATCGTGTCCATCGAGCCGATGTTCGATGCCTTTATGGGCCAGCTGTCGCCGATGTTCGCCGGCACCGAGCGCGACACCACCGAAGAGAACCTGCAGGCGCGTTGCCGCGGGGTGGTGCTGATGGCGCTGTCCAACAAACGCCGCAGCATCGTGCTGACCACCGGCAACAAGAGCGAAATGGCGGTCGGTTACGCCACGCTGTACGGCGATATGGCCGGCGGTTTCGACGTGCTGAAGGACGTACCGAAAACGCTGGTGTTCAAGCTGTCCGAATACCGCAACACCGTCTCCTACGTGATCCCGCAGCGGGTAATCGATCGTCCGCCGTCCGCCGAGCTGGCGCCGGATCAGGTCGATCAGGACAGCCTGCCGCCGTACGATATCCTGGATGCGATCCTGGAAGGCTACGTTGAGCGCGACAAGTCGGTCGCCGATCTGGTGGCCGAAGGCTTCGATGAAGCGATCGTGCGCAAGGTGATCCGCCTGGTGGACATCAACGAATACAAGCGGCGTCAGGCCGCCGTCGGGCCGCGCATCACCGCCCGTAACTTCGGCAAAGACCGCCGTTATCCCATCACATCCGGTTTTGGCCGCAAAAATTGGTAATAAGGAAAGAAGATGAAAAAGATCGACGCGATTATCAAGCCGTTCAAACTGGATGACGTCCGCGAAGCGCTGGCCGAAGTGGGCATCACCGGCATGACGGTCACCGAAGTCAAAGGCTTCGGCCGCCAGAAGGGCCACACCGAGCTGTACCGCGGCGCCGAGTACATGGTCGACTTTCTGCCGAAGGTGAAGATAGAGATCGTGGTTGCCGACGACATCGTCGACACCTGCGTAGAAACCATCATGCAGACGGCGCAGACCGGCAAGATCGGCGACGGCAAGATCTTCGTCTTCGACGTGGCGCGCGTGGTGCGCATCCGTACCGGCGAGCAGGACGAAGAAGCGATCTGATCCTCACAAGGGTCCTCGGCCATCAGGGCGCAGCTTGCTGCGCCCTTGTCATTTCTGTCCCCCGCACATCGCACTTCTTCGCCTCATTGTTCTCCTCATTTTTGCCTGTCGGCATTCTAAAAAAGCGAACGCTATCGCGTTTTTGATACTTTTCCCGATCGCTTCACGGCCGGCGTCTACACTCAACGCAATGTTTTTGCTTGAGGAATCATTCCCCATGATGACGTTACGCCAAATTCGCCACTTCATCGCCGTGGCGGAAACCGGGTCGATCTCCGCCGGCGCCCAGGCGGTGTTTGTCTCCCAGTCTTCGCTGACGCTCGCTATCCAGCAGCTGGAAACCGAGATCGGCGTGCGGCTGTTCGATCGCCACGCCAAGGGCATGACGCTGACCCATCAGGGGCACCAGTTTTTGCGCCAGTCGTATCTGATCCTGGCGACGGTGGACAACGCCAAGCGCAGCCTGCAGATCGGCACAGAAAGCCTGACCGGCAAGCTGACCATCGGCGTCACCAGCCTGGTGGCCGGCTACTTCCTGGTGGAACTGCTCACGCGCTTTAAATCGGCTTATCCCAATGTCACCGTGCAGGTGGTTGAAGACGAACGCCCGTACATCGAGCATCTGCTGGTCAGCGGCGAGATCGACATCGGCGTGCTGATCTTGTCGAACATCGAGGACCGAGACGCGCTGCAGACCGAGGTGCTGATGCACTCGCCGTACCGCCTGTGGCTGCCGCCGCTGCACCCGCTGCTGGAGCACGAGAGCATCAGCCTGGCGGACGTGGCCAAACAGCCGCTGATCCAGCTCAACGCCGATGAAATGGACGTGCACGCGCGGCGCATCTGGGCGCGCGCCGGGCTGAAGCCGGAGATCGCCATGAAGACCGCCTCGACCGAGGCGGTGCGCAGCCTGGTGGCGGCGGGGATGGGAGTCTCCATCCAGCCGGACATGGCGTACCGCGCCTGGTCGCTGGAGGGCAACATGATCGAGGCGCGCAAGCTGGACGATCTGCTGGAACCGCTGGATATCGGGCTGGCATGGCGGCGCGGCAGCGCGCGGCCAGAGCTGGTGACGCCGTTCCTCACCATCGCGCGCGAGAACGGCAGCAAACACGCCGCCGGGCTTAAGCATTCGATTTAATCGAACGCGGCGTTCAGTATTTAGAATTTGTTGCCCGCCAGAGGCTCGCTTAGGCTGATTAAAACTAACTTATTCACATTTGGTTAACGTTTTTGTCACTTAGGGGCGTCAGGCGATGGCGGATGTGCAGGTTCTCTCAGGTTTGTCCTGTCAGCAGTTCATTAACGGTCAGCTTATCGACGGCGAAGGCCAGCAGGAATGCATCGTCAATCCGGCCAACGGCGAGACGCTGATCGCCCTGACCGAAGCCTCTTCGGCGCAGGTCGGCAGCGCGGTAAAAGCCGCGCAGCAGGCGTTCAGCCACTGGTCGCGCACCACGCCGGCCCAGCGCGCCACGCTGTTGCTGCGCATCGCCGATGCCATCGAGCGGCAGGCGCCGCAGCTGGCGCAGCTGGAGGCCCTCAACTGCGGCAAACCGCTGCATCAGGCGCTCAATGACGATCTGCCGGCGGCGGTCGACGTGTTCCGCTTCTTCGCCGGCGCGGTGCGCGCTCAACAAGGGCAACTGGCCGGTGAGTATGTGCCGGGCCACACCTCGATGATCCGTCGCGATCCGATCGGCGTAGTCGCCTCGATCGCCCCCTGGAACTATCCGCTGATGATGGCGGCGTGGAAGATCGCGCCGGCGTTGGCGGCGGGCAATACCGTGGTATTCAAACCGTCCGAGCACACGCCGCTGACTATTCTGGCGCTGGTGCCGGCGCTGCAGGAGATCCTGCCGCCGGGCGTGCTGAACATCGTCTACGGCGGCGGGGAAGGGGTCGGCAGCCAGCTGGTGGGGCACCCGCAGGTGCGGCTGGTGTCGGTCACCGGCGATATCGTCACCGGGCAAAAAATTCTCCAGGCGGCGGCCAAAAGCGTCAAGCGCACTCATCTGGAGCTGGGGGGCAAAGCGCCGGTGATCGTCTGCGACGACGCCGATCTCGACGAAGTGGTCAACGGCATTCGCACCTATGGCTATTACAACGCCGGCCAGGACTGCACCGCCGCCTGCCGCATCTACGCGCAGGCCGGCATCTATCCCAAACTGGTGGACGCGCTGGGCGAGGCGGTCGCCAGCCTGCGCTTTGCCCGCAAGCGCGATCAGGACAACGAGATCGGCCCGCTGATAAGCAGCCGCCAGCGCGATCGCGTCGCCAGCTTTGTCGAGCGCGCGCTCAGCCAACCGCATATCGAATTGATCACCGGCGCCGCGGCGCACTCCGGGCCGGGATTCTACTATCAGCCGACCCTGCTGGCGGGCTGCCTGCAAAGCGACGAGATCGTGCAGCGCGAGGTGTTTGGCCCGGTGGTCAGCGTCACGCGCTTCGAGCATCTGGCGCAGGCGGTCGAGTGGGCCAACGACTCGGAATATGGGCTGGCTTCGTCGGTGTGGACGCAAAATATCGATCGGGCGCTGCACATCGCCGCCCATTTGCAGTACGGCAGCACCTGGATCAACACCCATTTCACCTTGGCGAGCGAAATGCCGCACGGCGGCCTGAAACGCTCCGGCTACGGCAAGGATCTGTCCAGCGATTCGCTGCAGGATTACAGCGTTGTCAGGCACGTAATGGCGAAGTTCAAAGCCAGCTTCTAGCGGTTCCATAAAGCAAAATCGGGCGGCAGCCGTTCCCTGCCGCACACAGATACGCAACACAGGGGTAATTACGATGAGAAAAACTACCGCAGTCACCACCACCGTCTCCGCGCTCTGTCTCACCGTGCTGTGCGGCCTGGCTCAGGCGGCCGATCTGCCGCAGTCGCTGGGCAAAGGCGAAGGCCGGCTGGACATCATCGCCTGGCCCGGCTACATCGAACGCGGCCAGTCCGACAAAAACTACGACTGGGTCACCCAGTTTGAGAAGCAAACCGGCTGCGCGGTGAACGTGAAGACCGCCGCCACCTCCGATGAAATGGTCAGCCTGATGGCCAAAGGCGGCTACGATCTGGTGACCGCCTCCGGCGACGCCTCGCTGCGCCTGATCTTCGGCAAGCGGGTGCAGCCGATCAACACCGCGCTGATCCCGAACTGGAAGAACATCGACCCGCGCTTGCTGAACGGCGCCTGGTACACCGTGGACGGCAAAACCTACGGCACGCCGTACCAGTGGGGGCCGAACCTGCTGATGTACAACACCAAAACCTTCCCGACGCCGCCGGACAGCTGGGCGGTGATCTTCCAGCAGCAGAACCTGCCGGACGGCAAGAGCAACCAGGGCCGGGTGCAGGCTTACGACGGCCCGATCTACATCGCCGACGCGGCGCTGTTCCTGAAGGCCACCCAGCCGCAGCTCGGCATCAGCGATCCTTACCAGCTCAACGAAGAGCAGTATCAGGCGGCGCTGAAGCTGCTGCGCAGCCAGCACGCGCTGATCCACCGCTACTGGCACGATACCTCGGTGCAGATGAGCGACTTTAAAAACGAAGGCGTGGTGGCTTCCAGCGCCTGGCCGTATCAGGCCAACGCCCTGAAGGGCGAGGGGCAGCCGATCGCCACCGTGTTCCCGAAAGAGGGCGTGACCGGCTGGGCGGATACCACCATGTTGCACAGCGACGCCAAACACCCGAGCTGCGCCTACCAGTGGATGAACTGGTCGCTGGAGCCGAAGGTGCAGGGTGACGTGGCGGCCTGGTTCGGATCGGTGCCGGCTTCGCCGGCGGGCTGCAAGGCCAGCGCGCTGCTGGGTGAGAAGGGCTGCGAAACCAACGGTTTCAACCAGTTTGACAAAATCGCCTTCTGGAAAACGCCTCAGGCGCAGGGCGGCAAGTTCGTGCCGTACAGCCGCTGGACCCAGGATTACATCGCCATCATGGGCGGCCGCTAAGCCGCGGGGCGCAGCCCGCTGCGCCCGAATTACATCAGAATGGAGCACAGAAAATGACCATTGCCGTGCAATTCATCGATGTTTCGCGGACTTTCGGCGATGTTCGCGCCGTGGATCGGGTATCCATCGACATTCAGGACGGGGAATTCTTCTCCATGCTCGGGCCGTCCGGCTCGGGCAAAACCACCTGCCTGCGCCTGATCGCCGGCTTTGAACAGCTCACTTCCGGCTCGATTCGCATTCACGGCCAGGAAGCCGCCAACCTGCCGCCGTATCAGCGCGACGTGAATACCGTGTTTCAGGATTACGCGCTGTTTCCGCACATGTCGGTGCTGGAAAACGTCGCCTACGGCCTGATGGTGAAGGGCGTCGCCAAACGCGAGCGGCTGGCGCGGGCGCAAGAGGCGCTGGAGAGCGTGGCGCTCGGTTTCGTCGCCGAACGCAAGCCGGCGCACCTGTCGGGCGGCCAGCGGCAGCGCGTGGCGCTGGCGCGCGCGCTGGTCAATCGGCCACGGGTGCTGCTGCTGGACGAACCGCTCGGCGCGCTGGATCTCAAGCTGCGCGAGCAGATGCAGGGCGAGCTGAAGAAGCTGCAGCGCCAGCTGGGCATCACCTTTATCTTCGTCACCCACGATCAAAGCGAAGCGCTGTCGATGTCCGATCGGGTGGCGGTATTCAATAACGGCCGCATCGAGCAGGTGGATACGCCGCGCGAGCTTTACATGCGGCCGAAGACGCCGTTCGTCGCCGAGTTCGTCGGCACCTCCAACGTGGTGCGCAGCGAGCTGGCGCAGCGCCTGCTCGGCGAAAGCCGAACCTTCTCGATCCGGCCGGAGCATATTCGCCTGCTGGAGCAAGGCGGCGCGGCGCAGGACGAAATCCAGGTGCAGGGCACGCTGCAGGAAATCCACTACCAGGGCGCGGCCACGCGCTATGAGATCGCGCTGAACGGCGGCGAAAAGCTGCTGGTCAGCCAGGCCAATCCACAGTGGATCGCCGAAGGGCAACAGCGGCAGATCGGCCAGCCGATCGTCGCCTGCTGGCCGCGCGCGGCGATGGTGCCGCTGCTGGAGGAGAGGTGAGATGGACATGAGCATCGATTCCCCCCCGGCGCGCGGCGGTAGCGTGCGCGCGCTGTCGACCTGGCTCTATCGCCGGCCGACGCTGTATCTGCTGTTACTGCTGGTGCCGCCGCTGCTGTGGTTCGGCGCGGTGTACCTCGGCTCGCTGCTGACGCTGCTGTGGCAGGGGTTCTACACCTTCGACGATTTCACCATGGCGGTGACGCCGGATCTGACCTTCGCCAACCTGGCGGCGCTGTTCAACCCGGCCAACTACGACATCATCCTGCGCACGCTGACCATGGCGGTGCTGGTGTCGCTGGCCAGCGCGGTACTGGCGTTCCCGATCGCCTATTACATGGCGCGTTACACCAGCGGCCGCGTCAAGGCGTTCTTTTACATTGCGGTGATGATGCCGATGTGGGCCAGCTATATCGTTAAAGCCTATGCCTGGACCCTGCTGCTGGCGAAAGACGGCGTGGCGCAGTGGTTCCTGCAGCACCTGGGGCTGGAGCCGCTGTTGGCTTCGCTGCTGACGGTGCCCGGCGTCGGCGGCAACACGCTGTCGACCTCGGGGCTGGGGCGTTTTCTGGTGTTCGTTTATATCTGGCTGCCGTTCATGATCCTGCCGATCCAGGCGGCGCTGGAGCGCCTGCCGCCCTCGCTGCTGCATGCTTCGGCGGATCTGGGCGCCCGGCCGGCGCAGACCTTCCGCCACGTCATTTTGCCGCTGGCGGTGCCGGGCATCGCCGCCGGGTCGATCTTCACCTTTTCGCTGACGCTGGGCGATTTCATCGTGCCGCAGCTGGTGGGGCCGCCGGGTTATTTCATCGGCAGCATGGTCTACGCCCAGCAGGGCGCGATCGGCAATATGCCGATGGCCGCGGCCTTTACGCTGGTGCCGATCGTCCTGATCGCCATCTACCTTTCCATCGTCAAACGTCTGGGGGCTTTCGATGCACTCTGAACGCGCGCCCTTAGGGCTGAAGCTGGCCGCCTGGGGCGGACTTGTCTTCCTGCATTTCCCGTTGGCGATCATCGCCATCTATGCCTTCAACACCGAAGACGCGGCCTTCAGCTTCCCGCCGAAGGGCTTTACGCTGCACTGGTTCAACGTCGCCGCCGGGCGGCAGGACATCCTCGATGCGGTGCTGCTGTCGGCGCAGATCGCCTGCCTGGCGACCGCCATCGCGCTGGTGCTCGGCACCCTGGCGGCGGCGGCGCTGTATCGGCGCGATTTCTTCGGCAAGGACAGCATTTCGCTGCTGCTGCTGCTGCCGATCGCGCTGCCGGGGATCGTCACCGGCCTGGCGCTGCTGGCGGCGTTCAAGGCGCTGAACATCGAGCCCGGCATCCTGACCATCGTCGTCGGCCATGCGACGTTCTGCGTGGTGATCGTGTTCAACAACGTCATCGCCCGATTCCGCCGCACCTCGTACAGCCTGATCGAGGCTTCGATGGATCTCGGCGCCGACGGCTGGCAAACCTTCCGTTACGTGATCTTGCCGAACCTCGGCTCGGCGCTGCTGGCCGGCGGCATGCTGGCGTTCGCGCTGTCGTTCGATGAAATCATCGTGACCACCTTTACCGCCGGCCACGAGCGCACGCTGCCGCTGTGGCTGCTGAACCAGCTCGGTCGCCCGCGCGACGTGCCGATCACCAACGTGGTGGCGCTGTCGGTGATGCTGTTGACCATGCTGCCGATCCTCGGCGCTTACTACCTGACCAAAGGTGGGGAAAGCGTCGCCGGCAGCGGCAAATAATTTCCTTACCCGACCTCTGACAAAAGGATAACCCTATGCAAAGCCAACTGTTGATTGACGGCCAACTGGTGAATGGCCAGGGCGCGACCCAGCCGGTGTATAACCCGGCGACCGGCGAAGTGATCGCGCAGGTGGCGGAGGCCAGCCCGGAGCAGGTCGATCGTGCGGTGCTGGCGGCGGACGCCGCGTTCGCCGCCTGGGGGCAAACCACGCCGAAGGAGCGCGCCGAGCATCTGCTCAAGCTGGCGGATCTGATCGACGAGCATGCCGAGACCTTCGCCAGGCTGGAGTCGCTCAACTGCGGCAAGCCTTATCACTGCGTGCTGAACGACGAGCTGCCGGCGGTGGCCGACGTATTTCGCTTCTTCGCCGGCGCCAGCCGCTGCCTGACCGGCATGGCGGCCGGTGAGTATCTGGCCGGGCACACCTCGATGATCCGCCGCGATCCGCTCGGCGTGGTGGCCTCGATCGCGCCGTGGAACTACCCGCTGATGATGGCGGCCTGGAAACTGGCGCCGGCCTTGGCGGCGGGCAACTGCGTGGTGATCAAGCCTTCGGAGCAGACGCCGCTGACCACCTTCAAATTGGCCGAACTGGCCGCCGGGCTGTTCCCGCCGGGCGTGCTCAACGTGCTGTTCGGGCGCGGCGCCAGCGTCGGCGATCGGCTGACCGGACATGACAAGGTGCGCATGGTGTCGCTGACCGGGTCGATCGCCACCGGCGAGCACATCATCGCCCACACCGCCGCCGGCATTAAACGCACCCATATGGAGCTGGGCGGCAAGGCGCCGGTGCTGGTGTTCGACGATGCCGATCTTCAGCAGGTGGTGGACGGCATTCGCGGTTTTGGGTTCTACAACGCCGGCCAGGATTGCACAGCCGCCTGCCGCATCTACGCGCAGAAAAGCATTTATCCCGAGCTGGTGAAGCGGCTGGGCGAGGCGGTGGCCAGCCTGAAGATCGGCGCGCCGGACGACGAGAGCACCGAGCTGGGGCCGTTGATTACCGCCCAGCATCTGGAGCGGGTGGCCGGTTTTGTCGAGCGAGCCAAAGCGTTGCCGCATGTGCAGGTGGTCACCGGCGGCGAGAAGGTGAAGGGGCCGGGCTACTATTTCCAGCCGACGCTGCTGGCCGGCGCGCGCCAGGAAGACGAGATCGTGCAGCGCGAAGTGTTCGGCCCGGTGGTGACGGTGACGCCGTTCGACGACGAAGAGCAGGTACTGGCCTGGGCGAACGAATCCAACTACGGGCTGGCGTCGTCCGTATGGACCCGCGACGTGGGCCGCGCACATCGCTTAAGCGCCCGCCTGCAATACGGCTGTACCTGGGTGAACACCCACTTCATGCTGGTGAGCGAGATGCCGCACGGCGGCCAGAAACTGTCCGGCTACGGCAAGGATATGTCGATGTACGGGCTGGAGGATTACACGGCCATTCGTCATGTGATGTTCAAACATTGATTTTACAATAATTATCCGCACAATAGCGCGGCCTTTGGGCCGGCCCCGGCCGGCCGATGATAATAAAAATTGAAAGGAAGCCTATATGGGTATCACCAGACGCGATTTTCTCAACGGGGTGGCGATCACCATCGCCGCTGGGTTGACGCCGCTGCAAATCTTGCGCGCGTCGCCGCAAACCGCCAATCAAACCCTGTACTACCCGCCGGCGCTGACCGGGCTGCGGGGTAACCATCCGGGCTCGTTCGAGCATGCGCACCAGCTGGGGCGCGACGGCAAAACCTTTGATTTCGGCAGCGTGCCCGCCGTTGAAGAGTTCGATCTGGTGGTGGTGGGCGCCGGCATCAGCGGGCTGGCGGCCGCCTGTTTCTGGCAGCAGCTGAAGGGCGAGCAGCAGCGCATTCTTTTGATCGACAA
Organism: Serratia sp. X3; assembly: GCF_014982455.1. Lineage (NCBI taxonomy): Bacteria > Pseudomonadati > Pseudomonadota > Gammaproteobacteria > Enterobacterales > Yersiniaceae > Serratia > Serratia sp. X3. Next base: position 154,539 of record NZ_JADCNB010000007.1, on the reverse strand, counting down.
CCACGACGACTTCGGCGGCCACGCCAAGCGCAACGAGTTCAACAGCGACGACGGCATGCTGCTCGGCTACGGCGGCAGCGAATCGCTGCAGTCGCCGCGCTCCAACTTCAGCCCGGTGGCGATGGGGCTGCTGCGCAAGCTCGGCGTCGATATAGACCAACTGGAACAGGCTTTCGACACCACCTTCTACCCGGATTTGAATTTGAGCCGCGGCGTTTACTTCGATCGCAAGAACTTCGGCGTCGACAAGGTGGTGAGCGGCGATCCGGGCCGCACGGTGGCGGACGACATCCCGCGCGATCGCCTCAACGGCCGCTCTTATGAAGCGTTCATCGGCGATTTCCCGCTGCCGGAAAGCGATCGCCAGGCGCTGATCGCGCTGCACACGGTGGAGAAGGATTATCTGCCGGAGATGACGCTGGAGCAGAAGGTCGAATGGCTCGACACCCACAGCTACACCCAGTTCCTGCGCGAGAAGGTTGGGCTGAGCGAGCTGGCGATCCGTTATTTCCAGCAGACCACCAACGATTTCCAGGCGGTGGGCATCGATGGCACCTCGTGCAGCGATGCGCGCATTTGCGATCTGCCGGGCCTGAACGGCATGAGTCTGCCGCCGCTGGACGAAGAGTCGCAGGCAGATCTCGACGATCCTTACGTGTTCCACTTCCCGGACGGCAACGCCACGCTGGCGCGCCTGATGGTGCGCCAGCTGATCCCGGCGGTGGCGCCGGCCGGCAAGGACATGAACGACGTGGTGCTGGCTAAATTCGACTACAGCCAGCTCGATCGGCCGGAATCGCCGGTGAAGCTGCGCTTGAACAGCACCGGGCTGCACGCGGCCAACGTCGGCGACAAGGTGGAAGTCACCTACATGACCGGCGAGAAGATGACCAAAGTGCGCGCCGGGCAGGTGGTGATGGCCGGCTACAACATGATGATCCCGTATCTGGTGCCGGAGATGGCGCACGAGCAGCAGGAGGCGCTGAAGCAGAACGTCAAGGCGCCGCTGGTGTACAGCAAGGTGGTGATCCGCAACTGGCAGCCGTTCATCAAGCTGGGCGTGCACGAGGTCTATTCGCCGGCCGCGCCGTACAGCCGCGTGAAGCTGGATTATCCGGTGAGCATGGGCGGCTATCAGCACCCGCGCGATCCGGATCGGCCGATCGGCCTGCATATGGTGTATGTGCCGACGCTGCCGGGCAGCGGCCTCAGCACGCGCGAACAGTCGCGCAAAGGGCGCGCGCTGCTGCTGGGCACGCCGTTCGAAGTGCACGAGCAGATGATCCGCGAACAGCTGCAGGGCATGCTGGGCGAGGCCGGTTTCGATCATCAGCGCGACATTCAGGCGATCACCGTCAACCGCTGGTCGCACGGTTACTCCTACTTCCTCAACGGGTTGTTTGACGACGAAGACGAAGCCAAGAAAATCATCGAAACGGCGCGGCAGCCGATCGGCAAGATCGCTATCGCCAACTCCGATGCCGACTGGAGCCCGTACGCCAACTCGGCGATCGATCAGGCGTGGCGCGCGGTTAACGAACTGGCCTACGGCAAGGTTGCCGCCAAGGAGGGAGCATGAGTCTGCGTTCACTGTACCTGTTGAGCCTGTTGGCCGCCGGCGGCTCGGCCCAGGCGATGTCGGCCGGGGAATACGTCGCCAAAGCCGGTGACTGCACCGCCTGCCATACCGCGCCGGGCGGCGCCGAATTGGCGGGCGGCATGAGGTTCCCGACGCCGCTCGGGGCTATCTACGCCACCAACATCACGCCGGACAAGCTGCACGGCATCGGCGCTTACTCATTCGAAGAGTTCGATCGCGCCATGCGTCAGGGGATCGCCAAAGACGGTCACCGGCTTTATCCGGCGATGCCGTACACCTCGTACGCCAAAATGAGCACGGAAGACATGCGCGCGCTGTATGACTATCTGATGAACGAGGTGCCGGCGCAGAACGTCGCCAACCGCGACAGCGATATCACTTGGCCGCTGTCGATGCGCTGGCCGCTGGCGGTGTGGAACCAGCTGTTCCACGACGACCAGCCGTATCAGGCCGATCCGCAGCAAAGCGCCGAGTGGAACCGCGGCGCCTACCTGGTGCAGGGCGCGGGCCACTGCGGCAGCTGCCATACGCCGCGCGGTTGGGCGATGCAGGAGAAGGGACTGGACGGCAAGGAACCGGTATTTCTGAGCGGCGCCGAGCTGGACGGTTGGTACGCTTCCAACCTGCGCGGCCTGCCGCCGGAAGAGGTGACGGCGCTGCTGAAAACCGGCCGCAGCCGCCATGCGGCGGTCGCCGGGCCGATGAGCGAGGTGGTGACACACAGTACGCAGTACCTCAGCGCCGGCGATCTGAACGCCATCGCGGTGTACCTGCGCAGCCTGACGCCGGACACCGTCACCGGGGCCGCCTCGAAGGCTGCGCAGGCGGATAACCCGAGCGGCAAGGCGACCTATGCGATGTACTGCTCTACCTGCCACGGCAATAAGGGAGAGGGCACCGACTTCATCATCCCGGCGCTGGCGGGCAACGCCACGGTAACGGCGGACAATCCGCTGACCGCGCTGCGGGTGGTGCTGGAAGGGGCGCATACCCCGATCACGCAGCAGGCGATGGCGCTCGGGATGCCGGCTTACGGCTGGGCGTTGAACGACCGGCAGGCGGCCGACCTGATGAGCTATCTGCGGGGAAGCTGGGGCAACCAGGCGGCGCCGGTAACGGTGCAGCAGGTGCAGGACGCGCGCCAACTGCAGGCGAAATGAAGAGGGAGCGCGGTCTGACGGCCGCGCTCCGCAAGCATTACAGCACCTTATGCGGGCCGAAGCATTCGTAGTGGATGCGTTCGGCCTCTACGCCCATTTCCTGCAGCTGTTTGCCCACGAACTGCATGAAGGCCACCGGGCCGCAGAAGTAATAGTGCATCTGCGGATCGGCCAGGCTGGCGCGCAGCGCGCTCAAATCCATCAATCCGCGGCTGTGGTAGTCGCGGCCTTCCACGTCATCGGCGCCAGGCTCGCGGTACCACACATGGCGGCTAAGATTCGGCATGCGCCCGGCAATATCCGCCACTTCCTCGGCAAAGGCATGCACGCTGCCGTTTTCCGCCGCGTGCAGCCAGTGGACCGGCGCCTGGTGTTGATTGTCGTGCAGGCTGTTGAGCATGCCGAGCATCGGGGTTTGGCCGACGCCGGCGGAGATCAGCGCCACCGGCGTGGTCGGCGCCACGTCGAGGAAGAAGTCGCCGTGCGGCGGGGCGATGTCGATCACGTCGCCTTCCTGCGCCTGCCGGTGCAGGTAGTTGGACACTTTCCCCTGATCTTCACGCTTCACCGCGATGCGGTAGAACTCGCCGTTCGGCGAGGCGGTCAGCGAGTACTGGCGAATTTCCTGATGTTCCAGGCTGTCGTGCTTGATGTAGACCGCCAGGTATTGCCCCGGTTTGAAGTCCGCCACCCGGCCGCCGTCCACCGGCGCCAGCACGAAGCTGCAGATCACGTCGCTCTGCGGCTGTTTCTTCAGGATGCGGAATGCGCGCAGATCGCGCCAGCCGCCGTTGTCGGTTTCGCTCTGCTGATAAATCTGCTCTTCACGCTGGATAAATACGTTGGCCAACACGCCGTAGGCTTTGCCCCAGGCGTCCAACACTTCCTGGCCCGGGCTGAACATTTCGTCCAGCGTCGCCAGCAGGTGGCCGCCGACGATTTGGTACTGCTCCGGCTGAATATTGAAGCTGGTGTGCTTCTGCGCGATGCGCTCCACCGCCGGCAGCAGCGCCGCCAGGTTCTCGATGTTGGCGGCATAGGCGCAGATGGCGTCGAACAGCGCCTGACGCTGATCGCCGTTGCGCTGATTGCTCATGTTGAAAATGTCTTTCAATTCCGGGTTGTGCGCGAACATGCGATCGTAAAAGTGGGCGGTCAGCTTCGGCCCGGTTGCAGCCAGCAGGGGGATGGTGGATTTCACGGTGGCGATGGTTTGGCTATCCAGCATGGGAGCTCTCCTTGGGTTGGGATCTTGACGAGAATCTTAATGATGTATTTTAAATGCATCTTATTGGGTTGCACGCCGCTTGTAAATACCCTTGTTTTCGTTGCGGTGTTCTTCGGGCGTCGATCGCGCTCACAGAACATGAAAAAAGCGCATTGTTCGCATGAGGAAATGTCCGTTGATAAACGGCAGCGTTTCGCGGATCAAAGCCTTGCGCCGCCTTATGCCAATCGTTTGCGTAAAAACCTCTGTCAAGACCTATCTTCGGTAGGGCGAAACGGTTTACACTGTGGCCCAGAACCCAAACGGGTAGTTATTTGGTGATTTTTTAGTTAGCTGATTTAAGTCAGGAGATGCCGGATGTTAAAGCGTGAAATGAACATTGCCGATTACGATGCGGAACTGTGGCGTGCCATGGAGCAGGAAGTGGTGCGTCAGGAAGAGCACATCGAGCTGATCGCGTCTGAGAACTACACCAGCCCGCGCGTGATGCAGGCTCAGGGTTCCCAGCTGACCAACAAATACGCTGAAGGCTATCCGGGCAAGCGTTACTACGGCGGCTGCGAATACGTGGATATCGTTGAGCAGCTGGCTATCGACCGCGCCAAAGAATTGTTCGGCGCCGATTACGCCAACGTGCAGCCGCACTCCGGCTCCCAGGCTAACTTCGCCGTTTACACCGCGCTGCTGCAGCCGGGCGACACCATTCTGGGCATGAACCTGGCGCACGGCGGCCACCTGACCCACGGTTCCCCGGTTAACCTGTCCGGCAAACTGTATAACGTGGTGCCTTACGGCATCGACGACAAAGGTCAAATCGACTATGACGATCTGGCCAAACAGGCGCAAACCCACAAGCCGAAAATGATCATCGGCGGCTTCTCCGCTTACTCCGGCGTGGTTGACTGGGCCAAAATGCGCGAAATCGCCGACAGCATCGGCGCTTATCTGTTCGTCGACATGGCGCACGTGGCCGGCCTGATCGCCGCCGGCGTGTACCCGAACCCGGTACCGCACGCGCACATCGTCACCACCACCACCCACAAAACCCTGGCGGGCCCGCGCGGCGGCCTGATCCTGGCGAAGGGCGGCGACGAAGAGCTGTACAAGAAGCTGAACTCCGCCGTGTTCCCTGGCGGCCAGGGCGGCCCGCTGATGCACGTGATCGCCGGCAAGGCGGTGGCGCTGAAAGAAGCGATGGAGCCTGAGTTCAAGGTTTACCAGCAGCAAGTGGCGGTCAACGCCAAGGCGATGGTGGACGTGTTCCTGCAGCGCGGCTACAAAGTGGTCTCCGGCGGCACACATAACCACCTGTTCCTGCTGGATCTGGTCGACAAAAACCTGACCGGTAAAGAAGCGGACGCCGCCCTGGGCCGTGCCAACATCACCGTCAACAAAAACAGCGTGCCGAACGATCCGAAGAGCCCGTTCGTCACCTCCGGCGTGCGTATCGGCACCCCGGCCGTGACCCGTCGCGGCTTCAAAGAGGCCGACGTGCGCGAACTGGCCGGTTGGATCTGTGATGTGCTGGACAACATCAACGATGAAGCCACCATCGAACGCACCAAGAAGAAAGTGCTGGATATCTGCGCCCGCCTGCCGGTTTACGCCTAATCCCGCTTTTGCCTGAAAAAACCCGCTGCGGCGGGTTTTTTTGTGGCCGCTCGCGGCAAACTGTGAGCTGTCTGGCACTCTAACGCATTGACGTGGAATGAAGATTGCGGGCAGGTGTGAGCTCTGTCAAAGTATTGCCCTCACTCCGGAGGGATCATGGTTCTGCAATCCACGCGTTGGCTCGCGCTCAGTTATTTCACCTACTTCTTTTCCTATGGCATCTTCTTACCGTTCTGGGGCGTGTGGCTGAAAGGCGAGGGCATCGCGCCCGAAACCATCGGCATATTGCTCGGCGCCGGTTTGGTGGCCCGCTTCCTCGGCAGTTTACTGATTGCTCCCCGCGTTAAAGATCCCTCTCATCTGGTTTCCGCGCTGCGCCTGCTGGCGCTGCTGACCCTGGCTTTCGCAGTTGGCTTCTGCTTCGGCAACGGCTGGGGCTGGCTGATGCTGGTGATAGCGGGGTTCAACCTGTTCTTCTCGCCGCTGGTGCCGCTGACCGACGCGCTGGCCGCCACCTGGCAAAAGCAAATCCGCATGGACTACGGCCGGGTGCGGCTGTGGGGCTCGCTGGCGTTCGTCATCGGCTCGGCGCTGACCGGGCAACTGGTGGCGGTGTGGGGCCATAACGCCATTCTCTACAGCCTGATCCTAAGCGTGCTGGCGATGCTGCTGGGCATGCTGCTGAAGCCGAGCGTGATGCCGCAGGGCGAAGCGCGCACGCACGGTGGGGCCGAGCGTTCGCTGTGGGCGCTGTTGAAAGAAGGGCCGGTGTGGCGCTTCCTGTTGTGCGTCACGCTGCTGCAGGGCGCGCACGCCGGTTACTACAGCTTCGGCTCCATTTACTGGCAGGAGGCGGGCTATTCGGCCTCGACCATCGGTTATCTGTGGTCGCTGGGCGTGGTGGCGGAAGTGATTATTTTCGCCAGCAGCAACGTGCTGTTCCGCCGCTGGAATGCGCGCAACCTGCTGCTGCTTTCCGCCTGTTGCGGCGTGTTGCGTTGGAGCCTGATGGCCTACAGCACCGAGCTGGGTTGGCTGCTGCTGATCCAGATCCTGCACTGCGGCACCTTCACCGTCTGCCATCTGGCGGCGATGCGCTTTATCGCCGCGCGCCAGGGGCAAGAGGTGATCCAACTGCAGGCGGTGTATTCGGCGCTGGCGATGGGCGGCGGTATCGCCGTCATGACGGTCATTGCCGGGTTCCTGTTCGAACATTGGCAGGGCGGGGTGTTCTGGGTGATGGCGGCGGTCGCGGTGCCGGCCTTGTTCATCCGGCCGCCGGCGGTCAGCGTCAGCCGGTGATTAAGGGGCTTCCAGCAGCGCGCGGATGGCCTGGCGCTGGCGGTTTTCCAGCGGCAGTTCGGTATAGATCAGCGGCGGGTGCGGAGCGCTGTGCACCGCCGCGTAGGGGGTGATCACCAGCGTGACGCCCTGCGGCGCTCCGCCGCACAGATAGTCGCTCAGCGGCAGATACTTGATGTTCAGCGGCAGCAGCGTGAGCTCGCGGATCTGATATTCCACTTCCTCTTCCAACTGCGGGTTATCCAGCGTCAGCAGCAGCACCTGTTTTTCCTGCAGCGCGTTGTCCTGCATCAGCCAGGCGCCGAAGCTGATGGCCACCAGGCCCGCCTCTTCGTTGGAAAAATGCACGCCGTACTCCTGCTCCAGCGGTTTCAACGCTTCCTGCGTGGTGCGCATCAGCCGCGGGTATTTGCGCACCACTTCTTCCAGCAGCATATTGTCGATGCCGATGGCGAAACGGCAGCGCTCCAGCGCCGGCGCCAGATGGGCGAACAGCTGGCTGACCAGCTCCGCTTTGCTGCTGAAAGCCATGCCGGACAGCTGCTGGAATCGCTCGACCATGCTGTCGATCGCCGTCATCAACCGCTGCTCATGCGCCGAGTCGTTGCTGTGGTAGCTGTGGCTTTTCAACAGGGTGAAGGTCAGCGCCAGGAAATCGCGCTCGTCCGCGTGCAGCGGCTGGTTAAACAGCCGGTTGCAGGTCTGATGCAGCCAGGCGGCGGCTTGCTGCTCCGGTTTTTGCCGCAGCCAGTCGCGCTGAACGGCGTCGAAACGCGGGTGTTGCTGCAGGCGGTTTTGCCAGGCGCAGTAGAGCAGATAATGCTGCAGGAATTGGCGGTCGCGCGCGTCAAAGTGACGATTGAGCAGCGGCTCGCAGGCGTCGAGCGCCTGGGCCAACAGCGATATCGACTCGGCATCGGCCGCCAGCGCTTGCCGCAGGCGCGGGGCGAAATCGTCTTCGACGAACCGCGGGCTGCAGCGCAGGGTACGCCTTAGCCAATGGAGCAGGCACAGGCGTTGGTTGAGCGCGCTGCCCCTCAATCGGTAGCCATGGTCGGGATCGACGGCGATCTCCAGATGGTGGAAACGCTGGATTTCACTGGCCACCTCGGCTATATCTTGCCGGGTTATCGGGGGGGCGACGCCATTGATTCGGCTGAGGGTCTCCAGCTGTAACTCGGGCTCCGGCGTGTACAGCATCAGCAGCAGATGGCAGCGCCGTTGTTGTCCGGAGAGCTCAGGCACGGGAGAGGTGTCCAGGCTCATATCACCTTCCGGCATAAAAGGTTGCGATTATGCCTAAGCATAGCAAAAGGCTTTGTGCCGGCAGGGTTAACGCGCGGCTTTTACTTCGGCTTACAACTTTCGTCACAAATATCGCCGGCAGAGGCGGGCCGTTCGACATTTATTTGTGTTACGTTATAACAAATATAGGTAAAGCAGGATAATGATGAAGTTACGTCGACTTTTGGCTGCCTTTGGCGCCGTGTTCAGCGCCGGTGCGATCGCTCATCCGCACAGCTTTATCGATATGAACACTACCTTCGTCGCCAAGGACCAGCGGTTGGTCGGCCTGAAAATGATGTGGGTGATGGATGAAATCACCTCGGCGGATCTGCTCTACGATGCGAAAAACGCCAAGAGCGATTCGGAAGTGTGGAAAAAGCTGGCGGCGGAAGTGATGGCCAACGTGCTGGGGCAGCACTATTTCACCGACCTTTACCGCGGCGGTAAACCGGTGAAATACCTGAACTTGCCCAGCGAATATCACCTGTCGCGCCAGGGCAACCAGGCGGTGCTGGAGTTCGTGCTGCCGTTGGCCGAGCCGCAGCCGCTGGCGGGCAAGCCGTTCGAGCTTTCTACTTACGATCCGACTTATTTCGTGGATATGACCTATAAAGACCAAAATGCGCTGCATTTGCCGCCGGAGATGGCGCAGCAGTGCAGCTACAAGCTGATGACGCCGAAGCCGAATGCGTCGCTGCAGGCCTATGCGCTGTCGCTCGACAAGAACGACTCGCCCGGTGAAGACCTGGCGCTGGGGCAGCAGTTCGCCCAGCGGGTGACGCTGCAATGTCGCTGAATCTCTCGCAACCGACGATAAACCGGCGCCACTGGGCTTTCGGCCTGTGGCCGCTGCTGCCGTTCACGCTGGCGCTGGCGGCCGCCGCGCTGCTGGCGTGGCACTATTGGCCGCAGCTGCTGATGCAGAGCGTGGTATGGCAAAAAGCGCTGCACCAGCAGATGGCGGGGTTGTTGCAGCAGGTGAAGGCCGCGCCGCAGCAGGCAGGGTTGGCGCTGGTGCTGTTCAGCCTCGGCTATGGCGTTTTGCATGCGCTCGGCCCCGGCCACGGCAAAGTGGTGATCGCCACCTATCTGGCCACTCACCCGGCGCGGCTGAAAAGCAGCCTGAAGCTGACCTTTGCCGCTTCGCTGGTGCAGGGCGGGGTGGCGATCGCGCTGGTCACGCTGATGCTGGTGGTATTGCAGCTCTCTTCGCGCCAGCTGCACCAAAGCAGCTTCTGGCTGGAGAAGGGCAGCTTTATTCTGGTGATGTTGCTTGGCGTGTTGCTGAGTTGGCGCGCGCTGAAACGTCTGTTTGCGGCGATCAAGGCGATGCGCCCGGCGCCGGCGCTGCGCATCAACAGCCTGACGCCGCTGGCGGCGGAGCATGTGCACAGCGCCGATTGCGGCTGCGGCCACCGGCATCTGCCGAGCGACAGCGAGCTGCAGGCGGGAAGCGATTGGCGCACCCAGACCGCCATCGTGCTGGCGATGGGCATTCGTCCCTGTTCGGGGGCGATTTTGGTGCTGCTGTTTTCCAAGGTGATCGGCGTGTTTGGCTGGGGAGTGATCTCCGCGCTGGCGATGGCGTTCGGCACCTCGTTGACCATCTCCATGCTGGCGCTGCTGGTGCATTACAGCCGCCGGCTGGCGGTGCGCCTCAGCCGTTCGCGCGCGCCCGCCGCCTGGAGCGCGGTGGCCTGGGGGGCGTTGGCGCTGGCCGGGGGGCTGATCCTGTTGGCCGCCGGGCTGTTGCTGTACGTCAGCGCGCAGCCGGAATTCGGCGGCGGTATCCGCCCCTTCTCCCGCTGACTGGCATAAAAAAAGCGCTGCATCGGCAGCGCTTTTTTTTCGATTCGCTTCTGGCGATTAACGCTTCAGCGCTTCGCTCAGTTCTTCACGCATGGTGGCCAGCATGGCTTTCACCACGCGCGGGTTGCCTGCGACCACGTTGCCGGAGCTGAAGTGGTTGTGGCCGCCGACGAAGTCGGTGACCAGGCCGCCGGATTCACGCACCAGCAGTTCGCCCGCAGCGAAGTCCCACGGCTTCAGGCCGATTTCGAAGAAACCGTCTACGCGGCCGGCGGCCACATAGGCCAGATCCAGCGCAGCGGAACCGGTGCGGCGGAAGTCCGCGCACTGGGTGAACAGCTTGCCGACGATGTTGATGTAAGGCGTTGCGTGCTGTTTGACTTTGAACGGGAAGCCGGTCGCCAGGATGGTGCCATCCAGATCTTTGGCGTTGGTGCCGCGCAGACGGTAACCGTTGAGCTGGGCGCCCTGACCGCGCGTGGCGGTGAACAGTTCGTTGCGCATCGGATCGTAAACCACGGCCACTTCAGTGCGGCCTTTGATGCGTACGGCGATGGAAACGGAGAAATGAGGGAAACGTTTGATGAAGTTTGCAGTGCCATCCAGTGGATCGATCACCCATTGCACATCGCGATCTTCGCCGATCAGCTCACCGCGTTCTTCGCTCACGATACTGTGTTGCGGATAAGACTTGCGGATGACGTCGATGATCAGATGCTCTGCATCGCGATCGACGTTGGTGACGAAGTCATTGGTCCCTTTCTGGCTCGCTTCTACAGCGTCCGGGGTTTCGTAGTTTTTGGCAATCAGGTTACCGGCCTTGCGCGCAGCGCGCACGGCGATAGTCAGCATCGGATGCATGGGTATCTTCCAACTAGGATGTTAAAGAACAGGAAACGGCGCGAAGTATAGCAGCTGTTCGGCAAATTGCCTACGGCTGTGTTAAGATGCTGCGATTTTCCGCCACGCTCAGAGTTTGTATGCTGCACAATATCCGCATTGTTCTGGTAGAGACTTCACATACCGGCAACATGGGCTCGACCGCCAGAGCCATGAAAACCATGGGGTTAACCAACCTTTATCTGGTTAATCCGCTGATCAAACCCGATTCTCAGGCCATCGCCCTGGCCGCCGGCGCCAGCGACGTGATCGGCAACGCCACCATCGTCGATACCCTCGATGACGCCATCGCCGGCTGTAGCCTGGTGGTGGGCACCAGCGCGCGCTCTCGCACCCTGCCGTGGCCGATGCTGGAGCCGCGCGAATGCGGCGTGCGCGCGGTGCACGAGGGCGAGCACGCGCCGGTGGCGCTGGTGTTCGGCCGTGAACGCGTCGGGCTGACCAACGATGAATTGCAGAAGTGCCACTACCACGTCGCCATTCCGGCCAACCCGGACTACAGCTCGCTGAACCTGGCGATGGCGGTGCAGATCCTGGCGTACGAAGTGCGCGTGGCTTACCTCGATCGCCAACAGGCGGGCGCGCCGCAGCTGGAAGAGACGCCGTATCCGCTGGTGGACGACCTCGAGCGTTTCTATCAGCACCTGGAGCAGACGCTGCAGCGTACCGGCTTCATTCGCCCGTCCCATCCGGGCCAGGTGATGAGCCGCCTGCGTCGGCTGTTCACCCGCGCGCGCCCGGAAGGGCAGGAGCTGAATATCCTGCGCGGCATGCTGACTTCGATCGAGAAACAGGATAAACATCAAGGTAATTAATTGATGCGGCATAACGGTGGGCGACAATAGTATTAGTTATCCAAAGGTTATAACATGTATTTTATATACCTTTGCTCTTGCTAAGTTCAAAACGTGCTAATACTTGAGTTAATTACTAGGTTAAATAGTTGACTGTTTTACTCAGGAATGTCAGACTTTCGGCCATATTTGACCAACAGGTAACCATTGAGCTATGAGACTGACATCCAAAGGCCGTTATGCCGTAACCGCTATGCTCGACGTAGCGCTGCATTCCCAGGAAGGGCCGGTGCCACTGGCGGACATTTCCGAACGCCAGGGTATTTCGCTCTCTTATCTGGAACAATTATTCTCCCGTCTGCGCAAGAATGGCCTGGTGGCCAGCGTGCGCGGTCCGGGCGGTGGTTATCTGCTGGGTAAAGACGCGGGTGAGATCGCCGTTGGCGCTGTCATCACTGCCGTCGATGAATCGGTAGATGCAACCCGTTGCCAGGGCAAAGAAGGCTGTCAGGGCGGCGATCGCTGCTTGACCCACGCCCTGTGGCGCGATCTGAGCGAGCGCATCAGCGGGTTCCTGAACAACATTACGCTGGCTGAACTGGTCAACAACCAGGAAGTGCTGGTGGTGGCGGATCGTCAAAACAACGATACGCGCCGCACGGCCAACGGTCGTCCGCAAGAAACTATCAACGTTAATCTGCGCGCATAAGCAGCTGGCGAAATTATTTTAGTTTTTGGAAGTGATGTACGGAGCACAAGAGCAATGAAATTACCGATTTATCTGGATTACTCAGCAACGACGCCGGTTGATCCGCGCGTTGCTGAGAAGATGATGCAGTTTTTGACCCTGGACGGCACTTTCGGCAACCCGGCTTCCCGTTCCCACCGTTTCGGTTGGCAGGCGGAAGAGGCGGTAGACATCGCCCGTAACCAAATCGCCGAACTGGTGGGCGCCGATCCGCGCGAAATCGTCTTCACCTCCGGGGCGACCGAATCCGACAACCTGGCGATCAAAGGCGCTGCCAATTTCTACCAGAAAAAAGGCAAGCACATCATCACCAGCAAAACCGAACATAAAGCCGTGCTCGACACCTGCCGTCAGCTGGAGCGCGAAGGGTTTGAAGTCACCTACCTGGCGCCGCAGAGCAACGGCATCATCAGCCTGCAGGATCTCGAAGCGGCGATGCGCGATGACACCATCCTGGTCTCCATCATGCACGTCAACAACGAAATCGGCGTGGTGCAGGATATCGACGCGATCGGCGAAATGTGCCGTGCGCGCGGTATCATCTACCACGTTGACGCCACCCAGAGCGTGGGCAAACTGCCTATCGATCTGAGCAAGCTGAAAGTCGACCTGATGTCGTTCTCCGGCCACAAAATCTATGGCCCGAAAGGCATCGGCGCGCTGTACGTGCGTCGCAAGCCGCGCATCCGCATCGAAGCGCAGGTACACGGCGGCGGTCACGAGCGCGGCATGCGTTCCGGCACCCTGCCTGTCCACCAGATCGTCGGCATGGGCGAAGCTTATCGCATCGCCAAAGAAGAGATGACCGAAGAGATGGCGCGTCTGCGCACTCTGCGCGATCGTCTGTGGAACGGCGTGAAAGATATGGAAGAAGTGTATCTGAACGGCGATCTGGAGCACGGCGCACCGAACATCCTGAACGTCAGCTTCAACTACGTTGAAGGCGAGTCGCTGATCATGGCGCTGAAAGACCTGGCCGTTTCTTCCGGTTCAGCCTGTACCTCCGCCAGCCTCGAGCCGTCCTACGTGCTGCGCGCGCTGGGCATGAGCGATGAATTGGCGCACAGCTCGATCCGTTTCTCCCTGGGGCGTTTCACCACGGAAGAAGAGATCGACTACACCATTCAACTGGTGCGTAAATCCATCGGCCGTCTGCGCGATCTGTCCCCGCTGTGGGAGATGTTCAAGCAGGGCGTGGACATCAACAGCATCGAATGGGCGCATCATTAATTCTCAGGTTTCAGGAGCAAGGTCATGGCTTACAGCGAAAAAGTAATCGATCATTATGAAAACCCGCGCAACGTGGGTTCTTTCGACAACGAAGATCCTACCGTCGGCAGCGGCATGGTAGGGGCGCCGGCTTGCGGCGACGTGATGAAGCTGCAAATCAAGGTTAACGATGAAGGCATCATCGAAGACGCGCGCTTTAAAACTTACGGCTGCGGTTCCGCCATCGCCTCCAGCTCGCTGGTGACCGAATGGATGAAAGGCAAGTCGCTCGATCAGGCTGAAGCGATCAAAAACACCCAGATCGCCGAAGAGCTGGAATTGCCGCCGGTCAAAATTCACTGCTCGATCCTGGCTGAAGACGCCATCAAAGCAGCGATTGCCGACTATAAGAGCAAGCATAGCGCCAAGTAATTTGTCTGAGTCGGCCCGGCCGCGCCGGGCTTTGATGTGAAGTGTGAGGTTGTGATGTCTATTACCATGAGCGACAGCGCTGCGCAGCGTGTTCAGGCGTTTTTGACGAACCGCGGCAAAGGTCTCGGCCTGCGTCTGGGAGTGCGAACTTCCGGCTGCTCCGGGATGGCGTACGTGCTGGAATTTGTTGACGAAGCCAACGATGACGACATCGTGTTTGAAGACAAAGGCATCAAGGTGATCATCGACGGCAAGAGCCTGGTCTACCTTGACGGCACCGAGCTTGATTTCGTTAAGGAAGGCCTGAACGAAGGCTTCAAGTTCAACAACCCGAACGTCTCAAGCGAGTGCGGCTGCGGCGAGAGTTTCAACGTCTGACAGTCCATCGTGCTCCCCCGTTTCGGCGGGGGAACTTCATCCGCTAACGCCCAGAGCACGCTATGGATTACTTTACTTTATTCGGGCTGCCAGTTCGCTACACCGTGGACGGCAGCCTGCTTGCGTCCCGCTTCCAGGATCTGCAGCGCCAATTCCACCCCGATCGTTTCGCCAACCAGCCGGAGCGCGAACGCCTGATGGCGTTGCAGCAGGCGGCGACCATCAACGAAGCCTACCAGGCGCTGAAGCACCCGTTAAAACGCGCGGAGTATATGCTATCGTTGCACGGCTTCGATCTGGGCAACGAACAGCATACGATGCGCGACACCGCGTTCCTGATGGAACAGCTGGAACTGCGCGAAGAGCTCGACGCCATTGAGCGCAAGCCGGAGGCGGAAAGCCTGCTGGCCGATTTCGGCGCGCGGCTGGCCGCTTCGGTCAAACAGCGCAGCGCGCTGATGCTGCAGCAGTTGGACAGTGAGCAGTGGGCGGACGCCGCCGACACCGTGCGCAAGCTGCGCTTCTTGGACAAACTCCAGCAACAGGTTGAACAACTCGAAGAAAAACTGCTGGGTTTTGAGTAACACCTTCTGATTCTGATTGTGGAAGCTTCAACATGGCCTTATTACAAATTAGTGAGCCTGGCCTCAGCGCCGCGCCGCACCAGCGACGTCTGGCCGCCGGCATCGACTTGGGCACCACCAACTCGCTGGTCGCCACGGTGCGCAGCGGGCAAGCGGAAACGCTGGCCGACGAACAGGGTCGCCATTTGCTGCCTTCGGTAGTGCATTATCAGGCGGACGCGCAGCGCGTCGGCTGGGAGGCGCGCCAACAGGCGGCGCAGGATCCGGCCAATACCGTCAGCTCCATCAAACGCATGATGGGCCGCTCGTTGGCGGACGTGCAGCAACGTTACCCGAACCTGCCGTACCAATTCCAGGCCAGCGACAACGGCCTGCCGCTGATCGTCACCGCCGCCGGCGCGGTTAACCCGGTCGGCGTTTCCGCCGATATCCTGCGGGCCCTGTCCGCGCGCGCGCAAGCGGCGCTGGAAGGCGAGCTGGACGGCGTGGTGATCACCGTTCCCGCTTACTTTGACGACGCGCAGCGCCAGGGCACCAAAGACGCGGCGCGTCTGGCCGGCCTGCACGTCCTGCGTCTGCTGAACGAACCGACCGCGGCCGCGATCGCCTACGGGCTGGATTCCGGCCAGGAAGGGGTGATCGCGGTTTACGATCTGGGCGGCGGCACCTTTGATATCTCCATTCTGCGTCTCAGCCGCGGCGTGTTCGAAGTGCTGGCCACTGGCGGCGATTCCGCGCTGGGCGGCGACGACTTCGATCACCTGTTGGCCGACTGGCTGCGCGAACAGGCCGGCGTGGCCGATCGCAGCGACCACGGCGTGCAGCGCCAACTGCTGGATGCCGCCATCGCCGCCAAAATCGCGTTGAGCGATGCCGACAGCGTGCGCGTCGAGGTGGCCGGCTGGCAGGGCGAGGTGACCCGCGCCCAGTTTGAAGCGCTGATCGCTCCGCTGGTGAAGCGCACGCTGATGGCCTGCCGCCGCGCGCTGAAAGACGCCGGCGTCGCCGCCGACGAGGTGCTGGAAGTGGTGATGGTCGGCGGCTCCACCCGCGTGCCGTTGGTGCGTGAGCAAGTGGGCGCCTTCTTCGGCCGTACGCCGCTGACGGCGATCGATCCGGATAAAGTGGTCGCCATCGGCGCCGCGATCCAGGCCGACATTCTGGTGGGCAACAAGCCGGACAGCGACATGCTGCTGCTGGACGTGATCCCGCTGTCGCTGGGCCTCGAAACCATGGGCGGCCTGGTGGAGAAAGTGATCCCGCGCAACACCACCATTCCGGTGGCGCGCGCGCAGGAGTTCACCACCTTTAAAGACGGCCAGAGCGCGATGATGATCCACGTGCTGCAGGGTGAGCGCGAGCTGGTGCAGGATTGCCGTTCGCTGGCGCGCTTCACGCTGCGCGGCCTGCCGCCATTGCCTGCCGGGGGCGCGCACATTCGCGTCACCTTCCAGGTGGATGCGGACGGCCTGCTGAGCGTCACCGCGATGGAGAAATCCACCGGCGTGGAAGCCTCTATTCAGGTCAAGCCGTCGTACGGCCTGTCGGACAGCGAAATCGCCGGCATGATCAAGGATTCGATGGCCAACGCGCAAAACGACGTGGGCGCGCGCAAGCTGGCGGAGCAACGCGTGGAAGCCGCGCGGGTGCTGGAAAGCCTGCAGGGCGCGCTGGCCACCGACGCCGCGCTGCTGAGCGAGGCGGAAAGCCAGGCGATCGCCGCCGCGACCCAGGCGTTGCAGCAGGCGGCGCAGGGTGAAGACCCCGCCGCTATCGAAGACGCCATCAAAACATTAGATGCACAAACGCAAGATTTTGCCGCGCGCCGCATGGACGCTTCCATTCGCCGCGCGCTGGCTGGCCATTCTGTGGATGAGGTTTAACCATGCCTAAAATTGTTTTCCTGCCCCATCAAGATCTGTGCCCGGAAGGGGCGGTTCTGGACGCCGAAAAAGGGGAGTCGATCCTCAACGTTGCGCTGCGCAACGGCATTGAAATCGAGCACGCCTGCGAGAAATCCTGCGCCTGCACCACCTGCCACTGCATCGTGCGTGAAGGCTTCGATTCGCTGGAAGAGAGCAGCGAGCTGGAAGACGACATGCTGGACAAGGCCTGGGGGCTGGAGCCGGAAAGCCGTCTGAGCTGCCAGGCGCTGGTCGCCGACGAAGATCTGGTGGTCGAAATGCCGCGTTATACCGTCAACCACGCGCGTGAGCATTAATTGTTAGCCGCGGCGCCAACCAGGAGATCATAATGGGACTGAAGTGGACCGACAGCCGTGAAATCGGCGAAGCCCTGTACGACCAATACCCGGACACCGATCCGAAAACCGTGCGTTTTACCGACATGCATCAGTGGATCTGCGATCTGGAAGAGTTCGATGACGATCCACAGGCTTCCAACGAAAAAATACTGGAAGCGATCCTGCTGGTCTGGTTAGATGAAGCGGAGTAAATAGCGTAACGGGCTGCCATGGGCGGCCCGTTTATTTTGTATCCGACATACCCGTCGTCTTTCAAACCGCAGCGTTGTTACCTGCACGATCACACCCCAGTCACTTACCTGAGTAAGCTCCTGGGGATGAGATCGCTGGGCGCCTAGCTGCAATTTGAAATCCATAGGGTATGCAATAAAGCCCTAATGAAATAATAAAGGGAACATCCGGAGTAAGAAGGCTATGACAACAGAATTCATGCAGGTCACGCTGTCGCAACAACCTGCCGACGCCCGCTGGGGCGAGAAAGCGCTGCTCAGCACCAACGGCGAAGGAATGACCATCCACCTGACCGGCGCCGACAAGCTGGGCGCGATCCAGCGCGCGGGCCGCAAAATTGACGGCCAGGGCATCAAAAACGTCAAGCTGGCCGGCGACGGTTGGGATTTGGAAAACAGCTGGGCGTTTTGGCAGGGCTACCGCGGGCCGAAAGGGCAGCGCAACGTCGAATGGGCCGAACTGCCGGAAGCCGCGCGTCAGGAGCTGGATAAGCGCCTGAAGATCGTCGACTGGGTGCGTGACACCATCAACATGCCGGCGGAAGAGCTGGGGCCGGAGCAACTGGCGACCCGCGCCGTTGATCTGATGTGCGACGTCGGCTGCGATGCCGTCAGCTACCGCATTACCAAGGGGGAAGATCTGCGCGAGCAGAACTATGCCGGCATCCACACCGTCGGCCGCGGTTCCGAGCGCCCGCCGGTGCTGTTGGCATTGGACTTCAACCCGACCGGTAACCCGGATGCGCCGGTGTTCGCTTGCCTGGTCGGCAAGGGCATCACCTTCGACAGCGGCGGCTACAGCCTCAAGCAGAGCGCCTTCATGGATTCGATGAAATCCGACATGGGCGGCGCGGCCACCATCACCGGCGCCCTGGCGCTGGCGGCGGCGCGCGGCCTGAAGCAGCGCGTGAAGCTGTACCTGTGCTGCGCCGACAACATGGTCAGCGGCAACGCCTTCAAACTGGGCGACATCATTCGTTACCGCAACGGCAAAACTGTTGAGGTGATGAACACCGATGCGGAAGGTCGCCTGGTGCTGGCCGATGGCCTGATCGACGCTTCTGAGCAGAACCCGCAGCTGATTATCGACTGCGCCACCCTGACCGGCGCGGCCAAAACCGCGGTAGGCAACGACTATCACGCGCTGTTCAGCTTCGACGATGCGCTGGCGCAGGAATTGCTGAGCAGCGCCGCCGCCGAGCAAGAGCCGTTCTGGCGTCTGCCGCTGGCCGAATTCCACCGCAGCCAGCTGCCGTCCAACTTCGCCGAGCTGAACAACGTGGCCGGCCCGGCTTATACCGCCGGCGCCAGCACTGCGGCGGCCTTCCTGTCGCACTTCGTCAAGAATTACCAACAGGGCTGGCTGCACATCGACTGCTCCGCCACCTACCGCAAAGGCGCGGTGGATCAGTGGTCGGCCGGCGCGACCGGTTTGGGCGTGCGCACCCTGGCCAATCTGTTGCTGAGCAAAGCCAAATAATTGAACGCCCGCCGCGGCGGGCGCTAGAATGCGCATTATCTTCGGGGCCCAGCATGCTGGGCCTCGCTATTTGATCCCTGGAGTTTGCCATGAGTTCCCATCATCACGATGCCGCCCCGAGCGAGAACGAGCTTGAACGCCTGCTGAAGCTGGCGGTGACGGAGCCGGCCCACCGTCCGGCGTTCTTCCGTGAACTGCTCGACGCCACGGTGCTGATCCTCGGCGACAGCGAGCAGGTGCAGCAGGACGGCGACATTACGCTGAACGCGGATACGCCGGTCAATATCCAGCATTGGGAAAAGCAGGACGGCGGCAGCATCATTCCGTTCTTCACCTCGCTGGAAGCGTTGCAGAAGGCCGTTGAGGACGAACAGCCGTTCATCGCCATGCCGGCGCGGGTGCTGTTTGAAATCACCCAGGGCGCGGATCTGTTCCTCAACCCGAAGGCGGAATACGGCAAAGAGTTCTACCCGGAAGAGGTGGCGATGCTGCTGGCGACCGGCGGCGTCGTCAAACCGGTGGAGCATTACGTCGACAAAGAGACCCAAATCCTGTTGGGGCAGCCCGAAGAGTACCCGTCGGCGATGGTGGATGCGCTGACCACGCTGTTCAGCCAGCGCAAGCCGGTGCGCCGCGCGTTTCTGGCGCTGATGCACGACCAGGCGGCGGACGAGAAGCCGAATCTGCTGATCGGGCTGGAAGTGGATGCAGAACCGGCGGAGATCGAGGCGTTGATCAACGAGGCCGGCAGCGTCGCCAGCGAAACGGCGCCGAATGACGAACCGGTCGATTTCTGCCTGGTGTCGGAGAAAGAGCGCGGCATCAGCCACTACCTGATCGCCCATACGCAGCCGTTTTATCAGCGCCGCTGGGGCAGCTGGCTGCGCAATTTGATCCCGTCCACCGACAAAACCCAGTAACGCGGTGCGTTGTCGGAAATGCCGCTGGAAGATCATATTTTTTTAATGAAATGTTGATTTTCCCGTAGGCAAGCGTTAACGGCGCACATATAATCTGCGCCACTTGAGAAGGCCGGCAACATTGCAGACCGGCCTGTTTTGGAAGTCATACAGAGGCCATCATGACCGTAGAACGTACCTTTTCCATCGTTAAACCAAACGCTGTAGCCAACAACGACATCGGCGCTATCTACGCGCGTTTCGAGCGCGCCGGTTTCAAAATCATCGCCGCTAAAATGCTGCGTCTGACTCGCGAGCAAGCTGAAGGCTTCTACGCTGAGCACAAAGGCCGCCCATTCTTCGACGGTCTGGTTGAGTTCATGACCTCCGGCCCAATCATGGTGCAGGTTCTGGAATCTGAAAACGCCGTGCAACGCAACCGCGACATTATGGGCGCAACCAACCCGGACAACGCACTGGCCGGCACCCTGCGCGCCGACTACGCGGACAGCTTCACCGCTAACGCCGTTCACGGTTCCGACTCCGTTGAATCCGCACAGCGTGAAATCGCTTACTTCTTCAACGAAAGCGAAATCTGCGCACGTTAATCGTGCCGTTGCTGATAGCCAGGCATTCACCGGCTGAAACAATAAAAATGCCCTGAATGCCTTTCAGCCATAGAAACCCGCTACTAAAATTTGTACAATGCCGCGCCCCTGATAAGACGACTTGTCAGGGGCGTGTTTTTAGTGCCGCCACCCGAATCTCGCGGGCTGAAATGCACAACTTACTTTCCATTCTTTAGCGCCATAACGTGTAATAACGAGGCCAGAGATCATTATGTTAGAACCCATCACGTCCGAGCACACCGTGTCTGAAAATAATTCGCTGACTACCCCCTCCGTTAACGTGGAGCAACCGGCTGCGGCCAAAATCAACCTGCTGGATCTGAACCGCCAGCAAATGCGCGAGTTCTTCGCCGAAATGGGCGAGAAACCGTTCCGCGCCGATCAGGTGATGAAGTGGATTTACCACTACTGCTGCGACGATTTTGAGCAGATGACCGACATCAACAAAGTCCTGCGCGGCAAGCTGCAGCGCGTGGCGGAAATCCGCGCGCCGGAAGTGGCGGAAGAACAGCGCTCGGCCGACGGCACCATCAAATGGGCGATCAAGGTGGGCGATCAGCAGGTCGAAACCGTGTACATCCCGGAAGCCGACCGCGCGACGCTGTGCGTCTCCTCGCAGGTGGGTTGCGCGCTGGAGTGCAAATTCTGTTCGACGGCGCAGCAGGGCTTCAACCGCAACCTGCGCGTGTCGGAAATCATCGGCCAGGTGTGGCGCGCGGCGAAAATCATCGGCGCGCTGAAGGTGACCGGCCAACGCCCAATCACCAACGTGGTGATGATGGGCATGGGCGAACCGCTGCTTAACCTGAATAACGTGGTGCCGGCGATGGAAATCATGCTGGACGACTTCGGCTTTGGCCTGTCCAAACGCCGCGTGACCCTGTCTACCTCCGGCGTGGTGCCGGCGCTGGACAAGCTGGGCGACATGATCGACGTGGCGCTGGCCATTTCGCTGCACGCGCCGAACGATACCATCCGCGATGAGATCGTGCCGATCAACCGCAAGTACAACATCGAGACCTTCCTGTCCGCGGTGCGTCGCTACCTGGAGAAATCCAACGCCAACCAGGGGCGCGTCACCGTCGAGTACGTGATGCTGGATCATATCAACGACAGCACCGACGATGCGCATCAGCTGGCGGAAGTGCTGAAAGACACGCCGTGCAAGATCAACCTGATCCCATGGAACCCGTTCCCGGGCGCCCCTTACGGCCGCAGCTCCAACAGCCGGGTGGATCGTTTCTCCAAGGTGTTGATGGAATACGGCTTTACGACTATTGTTCGTAAAACCCGTGGTGACGATATCGATGCCGCCTGCGGGCAACTGGCGGGTGAAGTGATCGACCGTACCAAGCGTACCCTGAAAAAGAAAATGGCCGGGGAACCTATCAACGTACGGGCGGTCTGAATCCTATAGCACCTTTTTTGTTATCTAACAGCCTGTTATGCGAGATGTTGACGCTAATGGGCGTTAGCTGACGGCCGATAAGGAAATGAATGCGGGCATGAAGCTGAAACTGTGGGGTGTGTGGCTGGCGGCCGGGTTGTTGGCCGGGTGTTCCGGCTCATCGCCGGAAAAGGAAGCACAGGTCGCTGAGGCGGGCCAGACGCGGTTGCAGCTGGGGCTGGAGTACCTGCAGCAAGGTGACATGGACGCCGCGCGCCAGAACCTCGAAAAGGCGCTGGACGCGGCCCCGCAGGATTACCGCACGCAGTTGGGCATGGCGCTCTACGCGCAGCGGATCGGTGAAAACGCCGCGGCCGAACAGCGTTATCGGCAAGCGCTCAAACTTGCGCCGGGCAATGGCACCGTACTGAATAATTACGGTGCGTTTCTTTGCAGTTTAGGGCAGTATGTACCGGCGCAACAGCAGTTTAGCGCTGCGGCGCTGGCGCCCGATTATGGTCAGGTCGCCGACAGCCTGGAAAACGCAGGTTACTGTTTTCTCAAGGCCGGACAAAACGATGAAGCGCGCACGCTGTTGAGCCGCGCGCTGAAGGTCGATCCGGACAAAGGCACTCCGCTGTTGGCGGAGGCCGAAAAGCAATTTGGAGAAGGGAAGCGCGCCCAGTCGCAACTTTTATTGGATGTTTATCAGCATGTTCTGCCGGCCAGCGCCAGCAGCTTATGGTTACAGATTCGTTTCGCCGCGTTAGCCGGCCGTCAGGATAGCGTTCAACGCTATGGCAAGCAGCTAGCGCGAAGTTTTCCACAATCCAAACAGTACCAGCAGTTCTTAGCTAATGAATACTGAAGCCTCCCAAGATAAAACCGTATCCATGACGACGGGCCAGCGCCTGCGTCAGGCCCGTGAGCAACTCGGGCTGAGCCAACAGACCGTTGCAGAACGCCTGTGTCTCAAAATGTCCACCGTGCGCGATATCGAGGAAGACAGCATTTCCGCTGACCTCGCGTCCACCTTCGTGCGCGGCTACATCCGTTCCTACGCCAAGCTGGTGCATTTGCCGGAAGACGAACTGCTGCCGATGCTGGCCAAGCAGGCGCCGTTGAAGATGGCGAAAGTGGCGCCGATGCAAAGCTTCTCGCTGGGCAAGCGCCGCAAGAAACGCGACGGCTGGCTGATGAGCTTCACCTGGCTTATCGTGTTCGTGGTGATCGGCCTGACCGGTGCCTGGTGGTGGCAAAACCACAAGGCGCAGCAGGAAGAGATCGCCACCATGGCCGATCAATCCTCGGCACAGCTTTCACAGAATAACGAAGGGCAGTCCGTGCCGCTGACCGACGGCAACGCCGACGCCGGCACCGGCACCAACGTGCCGTTGACCGACAACAGCGCCGCGCCGGCCGATACCGGCGCAGCGGCTCAGGCGCCGGCGGCGACCGCCCAGACGCCGGGCGCGGCTCAGCAACAGCCTGCCGTGGTGTCACCAAGCCAGACCACCTTGCCGGAAACCGCGCCGGCGGCACAATCGCCGCTGCCGACCGCCGATGCGGGCGTTGCTGCGCCGGCGGCCGATCCGAACGCGCTGGTGATGGATTTCTCCGCCGACTGCTGGCTGCAGGTGACCGACGCGAGCGGTAAAACGCTGTTCAGCGGCACCCAGAAGCAGGGCAGCAAGCTGAACCTGACCGGCACTGCGCCGTACAAACTGACTATCGGCGCGCCGGCGGCAGTACAGATCCAGTATCAGGGTAAACCGGTTGATTTGAGCCGGTTCGTTAAGTCAAACCGTGTTGCTCGCCTGACCGTCGCCGCGCAGTAATCGCGCGGCCCCGGTCGTGATGTCAGAGCAGCAATGGAGAGTAAGTAATGCATAACCAAGCGCCCATCAACCGTCGAAAATCTACACGCATTTACGTCGGCAAGGTGCCTATTGGTGATGGCGCGCCGATTGCCGTGCAGTCGATGACCAACACCCGTACCACCGATGTTGAAGCAACGGTTAATCAGATTAAAGCGCTGGAGCGCGTGGGCGTCGACATCGTCCGCGTTTCGGTTCCTACCATGGACGCCGCCGAGGCGTTCAAGCTGATCAAGCAGCAGGTCAACGTGCCTCTGGTCGCCGATATCCACTTCGATTATCGCATCGCGCTGCAGGTGGCCGAATACGGCGTGGACTGCCTGCGCATCAACCCGGGCAACATCGGCAACGAATCGCGCATTCGCTCGGTGGTGGACTGCGCCCGCGACAAGAACATCCCGATTCGCATCGGCGTCAACGGCGGTTCGCTGGAGAAAGATCTGCAGGAAAAGTACGGCGAACCTACGCCGGAAGCGCTGCTGGAATCCGCCATGCGCCACGTGGATATCCTCGATCGCCTCAACTTCGACCAGTTCAAGGTCAGCGTCAAGGCGTCGGACGTGTTCCTGGCGGTGCAATCCTACCGTCTGCTGGCGTCGCGCATCGATCAGCCGCTGCATCTGGGCATCACCGAAGCCGGCGGCGCGCGCAGCGGGTCGGTCAAATCGGCCATCGGCCTGGGCATGCTGCTGTCTGAAGGCATCGGCGACACCCTGCGCATCTCGCTGGCGGCGGATCCGGTCGAAGAGGTGAAGGTCGGTTTCGACATTCTGAAGTCGCTGCGCATCCGCGCGCGCGGCATCAACTTCATCGCCTGCCCGACCTGTTCGCGTCAGGAGTTCGACGTGATCGGCACGGTGAACGCGCTGGAGCAGCGCCTGGAAGACATCATCACCCCGATGGACGTCTCGATCATCGGTTGCGTGGTGAACGGCCCGGGCGAAGCGCTGGTGTCCACCATGGGCGTGACCGGCGGCCACAAGAAGAGCGGCTTCTACGAAGACGGCGTGCGCCAGAAAGAGCGTTTCGACAACGAACAGATGATCGACCAGCTGGAAGCGAAGATTCGCGCCAAGGCCGCGATGATGGACGAAAGCAACCGTATCACGGTCAACCTGCTGGAAAAATAAGCGTTATCGCTACACGGCGGGCCTGTTGGCCCGCTTGTTTATGCACCTGAAGGGCGGAAAACCGCATCCGCGTTGAATACCGGGCGGCAAAGTCCCTATAATCAGGTTCATTTTTACAGACAACGGACAGAGAACTCACGTGGCAAAGAACATTCAAGCCATCCGCGGCATGAACGACTACCTGCCGGAAGAAACGGCATTATGGCAGCGTATTGAAGGCACCCTCAAGCAGGTGCTGGGCGGCTACGGTTACAGCGAAATCCGGTTGCCGATTGTAGAGCAGACCCCGTTATTCAAACGCGCGATCGGCGAAGTGACCGACGTCGTGGAAAAAGAGATGTATACCTTCGAAGACCGCAACGGCGAAAGCCTGACGCTGCGTCCGGAAGGGACGGCCGGCTGCGTGCGCGCCGGCATCGAACATGGTCTGCTGTACAATCAGGAACAGCGTCTGTGGTACATCGGCCCGATGTTCCGCTACGAGCGCCCGCAAAAGGGCCGCTATCGCCAGTTCCATCAGCTGGGCGCGGAAGTGTTCGGCCTGCAAGGCCCGGATATCGACGCCGAGCTGATCCTGCTGACCGCCCGCTGGTGGAAAGCGCTGGGCATCGCCGAGCACGTCACGCTGGAGCTGAACTCCATCGGTTCGCTGGAGGCGCGCGCCAACTACCGCGACGCGCTGGTGGCGTTCCTGGAGCAGCACGTCGAGGTGCTGGACGAAGACTGCAAACGCCGCATGTACAGCAACCCGCTGCGCGTGCTGGACTCCAAAAATCCTGAGGTGCAGGCGCTGCTGAACGACGCGCCGCGCCTGTCCGAGTACCTGGATGAAGAATCCCGTGCTCACTTCGCCGGTCTGTGTGAACTTTTGGCGCAGGCAGGTATCCCATATACCGTTAACGAGCGCCTGGTGCGCGGTCTGGATTACTACAACCGCACCGTGTTTGAGTGGGTGACCACCAGCCTGGGCGCGCAGGGCACCGTCTGCGCGGGCGGCCGTTACGACGGTCTGGTCGAGCAGTTGGGCGGCCGCGCCACCCCGGCGGTCGGTTTCGCCATGGGCCTGGAGCGTCTGGTGCTGCTGGTGCAGGCGGTCAACCCGGAATTCAAGGCGCCGTCGGCTATCGACGTCTACGTCATCTCTTCCGGCGCGGGCACCCAGAGCGCGGCGATGCGGCTGGCTGAACAGGTGCGCGACGCGGCGCCGCAGCTGAAGCTGATGACCAATTACGGCGGCGGCAACTTCAAGAAGCAGATCACCCGTGCGGACAAATGGGGCGCGCGCATCGCGCTGATCCTGGGCGAGAGCGAAGTGGCGGCGCAGCAGGTGGTGGTGAAAGACCTGCGCAGTGGTGAACAAGAAACGCTGGCGCAAAGCGAAGTCGCTGCGCGTCTGGCTTTGATGTTAGGTTAAGGAGAAGGACACCGTGGAAGTCTATACCACTGAAAACGAACAAGTCGACGCACTGCGTCGGTTCTTTGCCGAGAACGGCAAAGCGCTGGCGGTGGGCGTGGTGCTCGGAATTGGTGCCCTGGTTGGCTGGCGTTACTGGCAGAGCCATGAAAACTCCAACATGATGGCGGCATCGCAATCCTATCAGGAAGCCAGCGATCGTCTGGCGGCCGGCAAGCCGGATGACGTGGCTGCCGCAGAGAAATTTGTCCAGGCCAACGGCAACAGCTACGGCGTACTGGCTGCGCTGCAGTTGGCCAAGCACTTTGTCGAACAGAATGATTTCGCCAAGGCGGAACAACAATTGGCGCTGGCGCAGGGCCAGACCAAAGACGACAACCTGTTGGCGATGATCGACCTGCGTCTGGCGCGCGTCCAGCTGCAGGAGAAAAAGCTGGATGAAGCGCTGAAAACGCTGGATGGCGTGAAAGGCGAAGGCTGGGCGGCGATGATGCAGGATGTGCGCGGCGATGTGCTGCTGGCGAAGGGCGACGCCAAGGGCGCGCGCGAAGCTTACAGCAAAGGCATTGAGTCCAACGCTTCTCAAGCGCTGCAGGTTCTGCTGCGCATGAAATTGAATAACTTGTCCAGCTAAGGGGAATTCCCATGCAATTGCGTAAAACACTCTTGGTCGGACTGGTTTCCGCTGCCTTGCTGAGTGGTTGCTCGCTGTTTAACAGCGAAGAAGACGTGGTTACCATGTCGCCGTTGCCGAAAGTTGAAAATCAGTTTACGCCGAACAAGGCGTGGAGCACCTCGGTGGGCGACGGTATCGGTGAGTATTACTCCCACCTGCGCCCGGCCTATCAGGACAGCACCATTTACGCCGCCGATCGCTTCGGCATCGTGAAAGCGATGGACGCCGACAGCGGCAACGAGAAGTGGAAGGTCAATCTCTCCGAGAAGACCGGCTTCTTCTCCAGCAACCTGTCTGCGCTGCTGTCGGGCGGCCTGACGGTTGCGGGTGACAAGGTTTACGTCGGCAGCGAAAAAGCGGTGGTTTACGCATTGAACACCGCCGACGGCGCCATCGCCTGGCAGACCAAAGTGGCCGGCGAAGCGATCTCCCGTCCGGTTGTCAGCGACGGCATGGTGTTGGTGCATACCTCCAACGGCATGCTGCAGGCGCTGAACGAAGCCGACGGCGCGGTGAAGTGGACGGTTAACCTGGACATGCCTTCGCTGTCGCTGCGCGGTGAGTCCGCGCCGGCCGTCGCCTTTGGTGCCGCCATCGTCGGCGGTGACAACGGCCGCGTCAGCGCCGTGCTGATGCAGCAGGGCCAGATTATCTGGCAACAGCGCATCTCTCAGCCGAGCGGCGCAACCGAAATCGATCGCCTGAACGACGTGGACACCACGCCGGTGATCGTTGACGGCGTGGTCTACGCGCTGGGTTACAACGGCAACCTGACGGCGCTGGATCTGCGTTCCGGTCAGATCATCTGGAAACGCGAGCTGGGTTCGGTGAATGATTTCATCGTCGACGCGGGCCGCATCTACCTGATCGACCAGAACGATCGCGTGGTGGCGCTCAGCACCGAAGGCGGCGTGACCGTGTGGACGCAAAGCGATCTGCTGCACCGCAACCTGACGCCGCCGGTGATGTATAATGGTTATCTGGTGACCGGTGACGCCGAAGGCTATCTGCACTGGGTCAACACCACCGATGGCCGTTTTGTCGCCCAGCAGGAAGTGGACAGCTCCGGCTTCCTGTCTGCGCCGATGGTGGCCGGCGACAAGCTGGTGATCCAGGCTCGCGGCGGGAAAGTTTACGCTTTCACCCGCTAACGCCGCTCGTCGCATGGCTTGAAAACGGCTCCTGAATGTTCAGGGGCCGTTTCGTATTTTTATAAGCTGCACCGCCGGTGTCTATCCGCAGTGCAGTAACGCATTGATTATTAAGTAATGAGGCTTCAACAATGATACCTGTCGTCGCGCTGGTCGGGCGCCCGAATGTGGGTAAATCCACCTTGTTCAACCGTTTAACCCATACGCGTGATGCGCTGGTGGCGGATTTCCCGGGGCTGACGCGTGACCGCAAGTATGGTCGTGCTGAAATCGAAGGCAATGAATTTATCATCGTCGATACCGGCGGCATCGACGGCACTGAAGACGGCGTCGAAACGCGCATGGCCGGCCAGTCGCTGCTGGCGATCGAAGAAGCGGACATCGTGCTGTTCATGGTCGACGCCCGCGCCGGTCTGATGCCGGCGGATCAGGGCATCGCCCAGCACCTGCGCAGCCGCCAGAAGGCGACCTTCCTGGTGGCCAACAAGACCGACGGTCTGGATCCGGACACCGCCACCGCCGATTTCTACTCGCTCGGCCTGGGTGAAGTTTACGCCATTGCCGCTTCTCACGGCCGCGGCGTGACCCAGCTGATTGAACACGTGCTGGTGCCGTTCGTGCCGGAAAAACCGGAAGACGTCGAGCTGACCGAGGAAGAGGCCAATGCCGCTTACTGGGCCGAGCAAAACGGTGAAACGCTGGAAGGCGAAGAAGACGAAGAGCCGGAAGAAGCGTTCAATCCGCAGGATCTGCCGATCAAACTGGCGATCGTCGGCCGCCCGAACGTAGGTAAGTCTACGCTCACTAACCGTATCCTCGGCGAGGAGCGCGTGGTGGTGTATGACATGCCGGGCACCACCCGCGACAGCATCTACATTCCGATGGTGCGCGACGAACGCGAATACGTGCTGATCGACACCGCCGGGGTGCGCAAACGCGGCAAGGTGACCGAAACCGTCGAGAAATTCTCGGTGATCAAGACCCTGCAGGCGATTGAAGACGCCAACGTGGTGCTGCTGGTGATTGACGCGCGTGAAGGCATCTCCGATCAGGATCTCTCGCTGCTCGGCTTTATCCTCAATAGTGGGCGCTCACTGGTGATTGCGGTCAACAAGTGGGACGGCATGAGCGAAGAAGATCGCGAGCACGTGAAAGAGATGCTCGATCTGCGTCTGGGCTTCGTCGACTTCGCGCGCGTGCACTTTATTTCCGCCCTGCACGGCAGCGGCGTCGGCAACCTGTTCGAATCGGTACAGGAAGCCTACGAGTGCGCAACCCGTCGCGTAAACACCTCGATGCTGACCAAAATCATGCAGATGGCGGTTGACGATCACCAGCCGCCATTGGTGCGCGGCCGCCGCGTGAAGCTGAAATACGCCCACGCCGGCGGTTACAACCCGCCGATCGTGGTGATCCACGGCAACCAGGTCAGCGATCTGGCCGATTCGTACAAGCGCTACCTGATGAACTACTTCCGTCGCTCGCTGAACGTGATGGGGACGCCGATCCGCATCCAGTTCAAAGAGGGCGACAACCCGTTCGCCGGCAAACGCAACCTGCTGACGCCGACCCAGATGCGTAAGCGCAAACGCCTGATGAGCCACCTGAAAAAGAGCAAGTAATCGCTCATGAGGGGCGCGGCAGTGATGCCGCGCCTCTTTTTTATTGGCCCGAAATCGTTTTATTATCTGAAGATTACCTCGCCTGTCTGAAGGTACACCATGTCCTGGGAAACCTGGAGTTTTGCATTCGACGTCACCGTGCCGAATCTGCTGATGATGCTGCTTGGGATCCTGTTGCGCCATTGGCGCCTGATGGATGACCGCTTCGTCGACGGCGCGACCCGCCTGGTGTTCAATCTGGCGCTGCCGTGCCTGCTGTTTTTCAGCATCGCCACCAACCATCCGCAGCTGCTCGGCAATCTGCCGCTGGTGCTGTTCGGCGCGGTCGGCACGCTGGCGACCTTCCTGCTGCTGGAGCTGGCGGCCAGGTGGGTGGTGAAAGAACCGCGTGAGCGCGGGGTGTTCGTACAGGGCGGGTTTCGCGCCAACACCGCCATCGTCGGTCTGGCCTACGCCATGACCGCCTACGGCAGCGAAGGCATTGCGCTCGCCTCGCTGTACCTGACCGTGACGGTGATCCTGTTCAACATACTGTCGGTCATCACCCTCACGCGCAGCCTGCAGGGCGGGCAGGGCAAGAAAATCAGCCACTTGTCGCTGCTGCGCAGCATCGTCACCAATCCGCTGATCATCGGCCTGGTGTGCGGGCTGCTGTATGCGCAAACCGGGCTGGGCATCCCGGCCGTGATCCGCCAGACCGGCAGCTATATCTCCGCGCTGTCGCTGCCGTTGGCGCTGCTGTGCACCGGCGCCAGCCTGGATTTCTGCGCCATGTTCCGCTCGTCCAACGTGGCGGCGCTGTCGTCGGCGGCCAAGCTGTTTCTGGTGCCGTTCCTGATGACGCTGGCCGGCTGGCTGTGCGGGTTTCAGGGGGCGGCGCTGGGCATTATCTTCCTGTTTTCCGCCACGCCCACCGCTTCGGGCAGCTATGTGATGACGCGCGCTATGGGCGGCAACGCCACGCTGGCGGCCAACATTATCGCTATCACCACTGTCGGGTCGTTCTTCACCACCGCGTTGGGGATCTATTTCTTGCGCTCATGGGGCGCGATTTAACCTGGGAGCCGTTATGGATGCGCATTGTCCGCACTGTCGTCAGACCATGAATTGGGTAGCGGGTCACTACCATTGTGCCGCCTGTCAGCGCGATTATCGGCAGCTGGCGAGCTGCCCGGAGTGCGGGCAGCCGCTGCAAGAGTTGAAGGCCTGCGGGGCGGTGGATTACCTGTGCCAGAACGGGCACGGGCTGATCTCCAAAAAACGGGTGAATTTCAGCTATCAGCCGCTGTAAGCCCTCACTCATCCACCTGGCCGGTTTTCCACAAATCCACCAGCGCCTGCGGCGCGCTGCTTTCCGGGATTAACAGCACGATCTCGGTGCTCAGGGTGGGGCTGGTGTAGTTGATCTGTACGCGGTAGTAGCGCTGGTCGCCGCAGCCGGGGGAGTTGGGTTGGCCCTCTTCCTGGGCGTACGGCAGCGTCTGATTCAGCAACTGATTCAGGCGCTGCCGTTGCTCCGGCGTGATATCGGCCAGCGCAATGCGGCGCTGGCCCGCCAGTTTGGGAATGTAGGCGAAGCCTCCCTCGCGCGCCAGCTCAATGACCGTATCCTGATTGAGCGTCGGCAGCGGTTTCATTACTCCACCCCCACCTGATGCCAGGCCTGTTGCACCTTGTCCGCCACGCTTTGATCGAAACGCGCCTGCGCGTGTTTCACCGTGGCGCGGGCGAAGGTGGCAAAGTCGGCGTTTTGCGGCAGCGCTTTGTCGCACACCGTGTCATACCAGACGTAGCCGGCTTTTTCCCAGGCGAAGCCGCCCAGCGCGGTTGCCGCCAGGTAGAACGCGCGGTTGGGAATGCCGGAGTTGAGGTGCACGCCGCCGTTGTCTTCCTTGGTCTGGATGTAATCCTTCATGCTGGCGGGCTGCGGGTCTTTGCCCAGCAGCGGGTCGTCGTAGGCAGTGCCGGGCGCTGACATCGAGCGTAACCCTTTGCCTTTGATGCCCTTGGCGAGCAGCCCGGCGCCGATCAGCCAGTCGGCTTTATCGGCGGTTTGCTGCAGGTGGTATTGCTTGACCAACGAACCGAACACGTCAGACAGCGATTCGTTGAGCGCGCCGGACTGCTGGTAGTAGATCAGCCCGGCTTCGCTCTCGGTCACGCCGTGCGCCAGCTCGTGGCCCACCACGTCGATGGCGATGGTGAAACGGTTGAAGATCTCGCCGTCGCCGTCACCGAACACCATCTGCTGGCCGTTCCAGAAAGCGTTCTGGTACTCCTGGCCGTAGTGCACGCTGCCGACCAGCGGCAGCCCTTTATTATCCAGCGAATTGCGCCGATAGGCCTGCCAGAAGAAATCGTAGGTGACGCCGAGATAGTCGTAGGCCTCGTCCACCGCCACGTCGTGGTTGCTGGGCTGCCCCTCCTTGCGCACCTGTTTGCCTGGCAGTTGGGTGCCGTTCTGGGCGTCGTAGATATCGCGGAGCGCTTCGCCGGCTCGGGCGTTTTTCTCGGTCGGCGAACGCAGCGGCTTGTTGCCGAGCAGGCTTTGCACGTGGTTCAGGGTGTGCAGCGCGCAGTCGCGCTGTGGGGCGTTACCGTGTTCAATAATGCGGCGCAGCATGTAGGGAGGAATAACGGAACGCATGCGCTGGGCTGGCATAGTGGCTCTCCTTAGGCAAAAAATTTACCTCATCGAATGAATGCACTGAGCCTAAGTGTAGTCTACTCGTCATAAAGCCTGTGGTTATGCGTGCTCACCGCCGGGGTGGTCTTGTGAGGACTGATGCGTCGCACCGAGGCGCGTACCGCCAACCGGCCATGCAGCAGCAGGTTGCACGGCGGCGCGTCGGCGCGCAGCATGCGCCGCTGCAGCAGCTGGATCGCCTCGTAGCCCAGCTCATCGCGCGGCACCTGTACCGAGGTCAGCGGCACATCGTGGATTTCCGCCAGGTTGAAGCCATCGGTGCTCATCACCGACACGTCGCCTGGTACGTCCAGCCCCAGCTTGTTGAGCGCCTTGACCGCCCCGACCGCCATGTAGTCGCCGCCGGCCAGGATCGCCGTCGGCAGCGGGGCACAGTTCAGGTAGGTGGTCAGCGCCTGTTCGGCCTCTTCGCTGCCGAAGCCGGAAGTGGTCACCAGATGGCGGCCGTCGTCGAACGGCAGATGATGCCGCGCGTAGGCCTGCCGGATGCCCGCCAGCCGCAGCTCCATGGTGTGGCGGCGCAGACACTGCAGGTTGAGGATATGGCTGTGCCCCTGCTGGAACAGATAGCTGGCGGAATAGTCGCCGATCAGCTGATGATCCGGCGAGACGCTGTCCAGCCGCATCTGCCGATCGGTGCAGTTGATCAGCACGCAGGGCTTGGGCAGATCGGCCGCCAGGGTGTGGATATGTTCGTCGTCGATGCCGATGATCAGCGCCGCTTCGGTGTGCGGATCGCTCATCTTTTCCAGAAACAGCGCGCCGTCGCTGTGCTGCTCTTCCAGGCCGCAGTAACGGATGCGCACCTCGTGCTGCATCAGTGCGGCGGCGATGCCCTGTATGACCTTGTAGTAGAAGATATCGGTGCGCACGTCGAACGCGCGCTGCGGCGCGAACACCATCACGTTGTTTAACATCAGTCGGCCGCTGGAAATGCCCTGCAGAATGCCGTTTTGCTGCGCGCATTCCAGCACCTTGCGGCGCGCCTCGGCGCTGGTGTTGGCCTTGCCCGCCAGCACGCGGGAAACGGTGCTGATCGACAGCCCGGTTTGGCGGGCGATCTGCTGGATTTTCAGCTTTCCGTTCATTTTGTGATCTCCTTCAAATTCGTCCATGAGAAAATTTTCACTGCGGCTTTTCAGCGCTTTGACTGGATCCTGCGGCCATTATGACTATTTTTTCATCCACCCGTGAAAATCTTTGCAAAAAACCCCGTTTCGCTGTGCGTGATCGCTGAGTAGTCTGCATTGGTACACCAATTTTAACGACTTGTCAGTCCAATTTTAACGGTGTGCAAAGAAGAAAACAAAAAATAAATCATGGGGTTGTGATGGACTGCCGGTCTGTTATGCGAGCGTTGGCCCGTGTTCACCGTCCCCTTTTGATAGCGCAACGTACCTTACCAATGCGCGCGTCGCTGTCACAGGCGGCCGCGGGGAGATAACCGATGAGTGTGGAGATCAATCAGACGGTCGCGCAGAGCGGCCGGCGCAAGTTCAAATCGCTACGCTGGTGGATGCTGGCGCTGTTCTTGTTGGGCGTCACGGTCAACTACATTACCCGCAACTCGCTGGGCATTCTGGCGCCGGAACTGAAAACCAGCCTGAACATGAGCACCGAGCAATATGCCTGGGTGGTGGCGTCGTTCCAGTTGGCCTATACGGTATTTCAGCCGATCTGCGGCTGGCTGATCGACGTCATCGGCCTGAAGATGGGCTTTCTGATCTGCGCGGGCATTTGGGCGGTGGTGTGCATGCTGCACGCCGGCGCCGGCAGCTGGCTGCAACTGGCCATTTTGCGCTTCTTCATGGGGGGCGCGGAGGCGGCGGCCACCCCGGCCAACGCCAAGGCGATCTCCGACTGGTTCCCGAAGAAGGAGCGTCCGATCGCCGCCGGCTGGGCGGGCGTCGGTTTCTCCATCGGCGCCATGCTGGCGCCGCCGATCATCGTCATCGCCCACGTTTCCTTCGGCTGGCAGGGCGCATTCCTGTTCTCCGGCGGGCTGGCGCTGATCTGGGTCGTGCTGTGGTGGCTGTTCTACCACTCGCCCCAGCAGCACCCGAACCTCAGCCAGCAAGAGCTGGACCTGATCCGCGAAGACAACGAGCCGGTGCTGCCGAAGCTGCCGTTCTTCGCTTCGCTGGCCAGCCTGTGCAAGAACAAGAAATTCTATGGCATCGCCATCCCGGCTTTTCTCGCCGAGCCGGCCTGGGCGGTCTTCAGTTTCTGGGTGCCGCTGTACCTGGCCACCGAACGCGGCATGGATCTGAAGCAGATCGCGATGTTCGCCTGGCTGCCGTTCCTGGCGGCGGATATCGGCAGCGTCGCCAGCGGCTATCTCACCACTCTGTACCGCAAATGGTTCGGCTGCAGCCGCGTCAACTCGGTGGTCGCCAGCTCGGTGACCGGCGCTTTCCTGATGGTGTCGCTGGCGTTCGTGGCGATCACCAAAGATCCCTATGTGGCGATCGCGCTGATCTCGATCGGCGGGTTCGGCCATCAGGTGATCTCCTGCATGCTCAGCGCCCTGGTGGTGGAATCGTTCGATAAAAACCAAATGGCGACGGTCAACGGCATGCGCGGCTCCAGCGCCTGGATCGCCAGCTTCCTGTTCACGCTCCTGATCGGCGCGGTATCCGACACCATCGGCTTTAACCCGCTGTTCATCGCGATGGGCTTCTTCGATTTGATCGGCGCCCTGTTCCTGATCGCCCTGATTGCCGAGCGCGGCGGTAAGAAAACCCCTTCACACAGCTAAGTGGAATATGTATGAAAACGTTGAAAAATTGGACGCTGGCGGCGCAGCATGCCGACCACGTCGAGCTGCTGGTCGATGAACGTCACCGTTTCTGCCTGTACGTGCTGGAAGACGGTCTGTTCCGCGTGTTGATCAAACGTGAGGGCGAGCTGGCGCTGGATCGCACCTGGAGCATCGCGCCGCAGAACGATGTGCCTTGGGAGGGGCGCGATCGGCTCAGCGTCGCCGGTTTCAGCCTGCCGGGCTATCAGCTGCGCCGGGAGGGCGATCGGCTGGTGGTCAGCACGCCGCTGCTGCGCGTGACGGTGCATCAGCCGCTGTGGCTGGCGTGGGAGCATTGCACCGCCGACGGCGAGTGGCGGCCGCTGGCGTCGGATCGGCCGACCAGCGCCTACCTGCTCAATGCGCACGGCGACGGCGTGGCGCATTATCAGCGGCGTTTCGCCGATGAGCGCTATTACGGCCTGGGGGAGAAGACCGGCGATCTGGAACGCACCGGCCGCCGCTTCGAGATGCGCAATCTGGACGCGATGGGCTACAACGCCGCCAGCACCGATCCGCTGTACAAGCACATTCCGTTTACCATTACCCGTGGGCCGGAGGCGAGCTTCGGCCTGTTCTACGACAACCTGAGCAGCTGCTGGCTGGATCTGGGCAACGAGATCGACAACTATCATACGGCCTACCGCCGCTATCAGGCCGAGGCGGGCGATCTGGATTACTACCTGTTCCTCGGCCCCCGGGTGCTGGACGTCACCAAGGCGTTCGTGCGCCTGACCGGGCGCACCCACTTCGGGCCGAAGTGGAGCCTGGGCTACAGCGGTTCGACCATGCACTACACCGACGCGCCGGACGCCCAGCAGCAGCTGCAACAGTTCATTGCGCTGTGCCGCCAACACGCCATCCCCTGCGACTCTTTCCAGCTGTCGTCGGGCTACACCTCGATCAACAACAAACGCTACGTGTTTAACTGGAACTATGACAAGGTGCCGCAGCCCAAGCTGCTCAGCCAGGCGTTTCACGACGCCGGCCTCAAGCTGGCGGCCAACATCAAGCCGTGCCTGCTGCAGGATCATCCGCAGTATCAAGAGGTGGCGGCGCAGGGGCTGTTTATCCGCGATTCGCAAAGCGACGCGCCGGAACGCTCCAGCTTCTGGGACGACGAAGGATCGCACCTCGACTTCACCAATCCGGCGACGGTGCGCTGGTGGCAGGCGGGCGTCACGCAGCAGCTGCTGGAGATGGGCATCGATTCGACCTGGAACGACAACAACGAATACGAAGTGTGGGACGGCGAAGCGCGCTGCCATGGCTTCGGGCGGCCGATCGCCATCAAGCATATCCGCCCGGTGATGCCGCTGCTGATGATGCGCGCCTCGATGGAGGCCCAGCAGCGCTTCGCGCCGCAGAAACGCCCGTACCTGATCTCGCGCTCCGGCTGCGCCGGCATGCAGCGCTATGTGCAGACCTGGAGCGGCGACAACCGCACCAGCTGGCAGACGCTGCGCTACAACATTCGCATGGGGTTGGGCATGAGCCTGTCCGGCTTGTATAACCTCGGCCACGACGTCGGCGGCTTCTCCGGCGACAAACCGGACGCGGAGCTGCTGGTGCGCTGGGTGCAAAACGGCG
This sequence comes from Serratia sp. X3, assembly GCF_014982455.1. Lineage (NCBI taxonomy): Bacteria > Pseudomonadati > Pseudomonadota > Gammaproteobacteria > Enterobacterales > Yersiniaceae > Serratia > Serratia sp. X3. Next base: position 117,642 of record NZ_JADCNB010000007.1, on the reverse strand, counting down.
TGATGCACCCGCGTTTCACCATCCACTCCTGGAACGACGACGCCACGGTCAACGAACCCTGGATGTACCCGGCCGCTACCCCGGCGGTGCGCGAGGCGATCAACCTGCGTTACCGGCTGCTGCCGTATTTCTACACTCTGCTGTGGCAGGCCTGCGCCGACGACGAGCCAATGCTGCGCCCGACTTTTCTCGATCACGAACAGGATGCGCGCACCTTTGGCGAAAACGACGATTTTCTGATCGGTCGCGATCTGCTGGTGGCCAGCGTGGTGGAGCCGGGGCAGCGTCGCCGATCGGTGTATCTGCCGGATAACGGCGAAGGCTGGTACTGCTTCTACAGCGGCCAGTGGTTCGGCGGCGGGCAGACGGTGACGCTGGCGGCGCCGTTGGAGCGTCTGCCGCTGCTGGTGCGCGCCGGGGCGGCGCTGCCGCTGTCGCAGCGGCTGGCGCATGTGGACGTGGCCGCCGACGATCGGCGCGAGTTGCGGCTGTTTCCGCTCAAGGGCGGTGGTGCAAGCAGTGGGCTGCTGTTTGAGGACGACGGTGAAAGCGACGGCTGGCGGCAGGGCGATGCGCTGTGGCTGCGCTGGGAAATGCGCTGCGACAATCAGCGCATCATGCTGGATATCACGACGGAAGGGCGTTTCCGCCCGGCCTGGCGCACGCTGACGCTCAGCCTGCCGGAAGGCGAAACGCGCGCACTGTGGGTGAACGGCGAACCGGGCGAGCGTTTTACGCTGGAGTAGGGCTTACTCGGCCGCGCGCTTCTTGCGCGGCTTTTTAGCGACGGTGATGGTTTTCACCTCGCTTTCCACCCAACCATCCTGCAGGCGGGTTTTCAGCAGTTCGCCGACCTGCGCCTGCTTGGTGGTTTTCAGCAGTTCGCCGCGCGGAGTTTGCGTCACGCTGTAGCCGCGCGCCAGCGTCGCCAGCGGGCTGACGGTCTCCAGCTGGCTGCAGGCCACGCCGAAACGCTGGCGGTAGGCGTTGAGCTGGCGCTCCATCGCCTGCTGCAGACGGTATTCCTGCTGCTGCACGCGCTGTTGATAGCGGTGAATGCGGCCCTGCGGCTGTACCTGCGCCAGCCGCTGCTGGACGCGTTCGCTGCGGCGGGCGGCCAGGCGCAGCAGCTGCTGCATGCCGTCTTCCATTCGGCGCTGCAGCTTGAACAGCAGCGTCTGCTGGCGCGCCAGGCGCAGATGCGGATGCTGCTGTTGTAAACGGTGATGAATGCGGGTGAACTGCTGCTGACGCTGCGCCAGGTAGTAATCCATCGCCATCTCTAGCCGTTGCTGCTGCGACTGCAGCTGGCGCAACAGCTCGAGCTGATTGCGGCTCACCAGTTCGGCGGCGGCGGAAGGGGTCGGCGCGCGCAGGTCGGCGACGAAGTCGGCGATGGTGACGTCGGTTTCGTGGCCGACGGCGCTGACGATCGGAATGCGGCTGGCGAAGATCGCTCGCGCCACGCGTTCGTCGTTGAAGCTCCACAGATCTTCCAGCGAACCGCCGCCGCGGCCGACGATCAGCACGTCGCATTCGTCGCGGCGGTTGGCGGTCTCGATGGCGCGCACGATCTGCATCGGCGCTTCCGCGCCCTGCACCGAGGTGGGGTAGATGACGATCGGCAGCGACGGATCGCGCCGCTGCAACACCTGCAGGATATCGTGCAGCGCCGCGCCGCTGGCGGAGGTGATTACCCCGACGCGTTTGGCCGGGGCGGGCAGCGGCTGCTTGAACTGCTGATCGAACAGCCCTTCGGCGCTCAGGCGCTGTTTCAACTGCTCGAACTGTTGCTGCAGCAGGCCGTCGCCGGCGGGCTGCATGCTCTCGGCGATCAGCTGGTAGTCGCCGCGCGGTTCATACAGCGTGATGCTGGCGCGCACCAAGACCTGCTGGCCGTTTTGCGGCCGGAAGGTGACGCGGCGGTTGCTGTTGCGGAACATCGCGCAGCGCACCTGGGCGCGGTCATCTTTCAGCGTGAAATACCAGTGGCCGGAGGCGGGCTGGGAGAGGTTGGAGATCTCGGCGGAGAGCCAAATCTGCCCCATTTCCCTTTCCAGCAGTTGGCGAACCGTCTGATTCAGGCGGCTTACGGTAAAAATGGAAGGCGAAACAGGTAGCGACATGTGACCCAGATCAAATTTCAAAACAATCACTTAATTGGTCGATACTACATGGCTGAAAAAGGTAATCAAGACTTTTTGTAAGAAAGTGCTGGAGGCAACCGATTCCGCTCTGTATAATGCCGCGGCAATATTTTATCTTTTTCACAGCCCACCCTGGTGAGATATTGCCCATGCTACGTATCGCTAAAGAAGCTCTGACGTTTGACGACGTCCTCCTGGTTCCAGCCCACTCCACGGTTCTGCCTAACACCGCAGAGCTCGGCACTCAACTGACCAAAACCATCCGCCTGAACATCCCTATGCTGTCCGCAGCCATGGATACCGTTACCGAATCCGGCCTGGCCATCGCGCTGGCGCAGGAAGGCGGCCTGGGCTTCATCCACAAAAACATGTCCATCGAGCGCCAGGCTGAAGAAGTCAGCCGCGTGAAAAAACATGAAAGCGGCGTAGTCACCGACCCGCAGACCGTTACCCCGGCCACCACGCTGCAGGAAGTGAAAGAGCTGACCGCGCGCAACGGCTTCGCCGGTTATCCGGTCGTCACCGAAGACAACGAGCTGGTCGGCATCATCACCGGCCGCGACGTGCGCTTCGTGACCGATCTGACTCAGCCGGTCACCGCGGTGATGACGCCGAAAGATCGCTTGGTTACCGTGAAAGAAGGTGAAGCGCGCGACGTGGTGCTGCAGAAGATGCACGAAAAGCGCGTAGAAAAAGCGCTGGTGGTGGACGACAGCTTCCATCTGCTGGGCATGATCACCGTTAAAGACTTCCAAAAAGCGGAACGTAAGCCGAACGCCTGTAAAGACGAGCACGGCCGTCTGCGCGTGGGCGCGGCGGTCGGCGCCGGCGCCGGCAACGAAGAGCGCGTTGACGCGCTGGTGGCGGCGGGCGTTGACGTCTTGCTGATCGACTCCTCGCACGGCCACTCCGAAGGCGTGTTGCAGCGCATCCGCGAAACCCGCGCCAAATACCCTGATCTGCAGATCGTCGGCGGCAACGTCGCGACCGCGGCGGGCGCCAAAGCGCTGGCTGAAGCCGGCGTGAGCGCGGTGAAAGTGGGTATCGGCCCTGGCTCTATCTGTACTACCCGTATCGTGACCGGCGTGGGCGTACCGCAGATCACCGCCATCGCCGACGCGGTGGAAGCGCTGGAAGGCACCGGCATTCCGGTTATCGCCGACGGCGGCATTCGCTTCTCCGGCGATATCGCCAAAGCGATCGCCGCGGGCGCCTCTTGCGTGATGGTCGGCTCCATGCTGGCGGGCACCGAAGAATCTCCGGGCGAAATCGAGCTGTATCAGGGCCGTTCGTTCAAATCTTACCGCGGCATGGGCTCGCTGGGCGCGATGTCCAAAGGCTCTTCCGACCGTTACTTCCAGACCGATAACGCCGCCGACAAACTGGTGCCGGAAGGTATCGAAGGCCGCGTGGCCTATAAAGGCATGCTGAAAGCCATCGTGCACCAGCAGATGGGCGGCCTGCGCTCCTGCATGGGCCTGACCGGCTGCGCCACCATCGACGATCTGCGCACCAAGGCGGAGTTCGTGCGCATCAGCGGCGCCGGTATTCAGGAAAGCCACGTGCACGACGTGACCATCACCAAAGAGTCGCCGAACTACCGCATGGGCTGATGCCTTAACCTCTCCTGAGTGAGAGGCCGGGGTGGGGCGCTAAGCCCCATCCCGAAAACATACATTTTCGCTCTTTTTCTCTTGTTGCTGGAATTCGCCTCACATGACACAAAATATCCATAAGCATCGCATCCTCATACTGGACTTCGGTTCGCAATACACCCAACTGGTCGCCCGCCGCGTGCGCGAAATCGGCGTTTACTGCGAACTGTGGGCCTGGGACGTTAGCGAAGAGCAGATCCGCGAATTCAACCCAAGCGGCATCATCCTGTCCGGCGGCCCGGAAAGCACCACCGAAGCCGGCAGCCCGCGCGCCCCTGACTACGTGTTCAACGCCGGCGTGCCGGTGCTGGGCGTGTGCTACGGCATGCAGACCATGGCGATGCAGCTGGGTGGCCATGTGCAGGGCTCCAACGAACGCGAGTTCGGCTACGCGCAGGTGGAAATCGTCAACGAGAGCGCGCTGCTGCGCGACATCGAAGACGCCATCAGCCCGGCCGGCAAACCGCTGCTGGACGTGTGGATGAGCCACGGCGACAAAGTGACCGCGATCCCGTCCGACTTCGTGACCGTCGCCAGCACCGATACCTGCCCGTTCGCCATTATGGCCAACGAAGAAAAACGCTTCTACGGCGTGCAGTTCCACCCGGAAGTGACCCACACCCGTCAGGGCCAGCGCATGCTCGAGCGCTTCGTACTGGACATCTGCCAGTGTGAGGCCCTTTGGACGCCGGCCACCATCATCGAAGATGCGGTTGAGCGCATCCGCGAGCAGGTGGGTGAGGACCACGTGATCCTCGGTCTGTCCGGCGGCGTTGACTCCTCCGTCACCGCGATGCTGCTGCACCGCGCCATCGGCAAGCGTCTGACCTGCGTGTTCGTCGATAACGGCCTGCTGCGCCTGAACGAAGCCAAGCAGGTGATGGAAATGTTCGGCGACCACTTCGGCCTGAACATCGTGCACGTCGAGGCGGAAAACCGCTTCCTGACCGCGCTGGCGGGCGTCGACGAGCCGGAAGCCAAGCGTAAAATCATCGGCCGCGTGTTCGTTGAAGTGTTCGACGAAGAAGCCTGCAAGCAAGAGCAGGTGAAATGGCTGGCGCAGGGCACCATCTATCCGGACGTAATTGAATCCGCCGCTTCCGCCACCGGTAAAGCGCACGTGATCAAGTCGCACCACAACGTGGGCGGCCTGCCGAAAGAGATGAAGCTGGGCCTGGTCGAGCCGCTGAAAGAGCTGTTCAAAGATGAAGTGCGCAAGATTGGCCTGGAACTGGGCCTGCCGTACGACATGCTGTACCGTCACCCGTTCCCGGGCCCGGGTCTGGGCGTGCGCGTGCTGGGTGAAGTGAAGAAAGAGTACTGCGATCTGCTGCGCCGCGCCGACGCCATCTTCATCGAAGAGCTGCACAAAGCCGATCTGTACAACAAAGTCAGCCAGGCGTTCACCGTGTTCCTGCCGGTGCGCTCGGTCGGCGTGATGGGCGACGGCCGCAAATACGACTGGGTGGTCTCCCTGCGTGCGGTGGAAACCATCGACTTCATGACCGCGCACTGGGCGCATCTGCCGTATGACTTCCTCGGCCGCGTCTCCAACCGCATCATCAACGAAGTGGACGGCATCTCCCGCGTGGTGTACGACATCAGCGGCAAGCCGCCGGCGACGATCGAGTGGGAGTAATCCCGCGTCCGGCGTAGGCTGGCGTCAGTGAACCGCACATGAGAACCAAACCCGCTTAACGGCGGGTTTTTTATGCCCGATGTTTGGCGCCCTATGCCGTAGACGGCTTCCGAGCCGAAAGGAGGCCGTGATTGAGAGAGGGGCGAACGGAGAGGACAGCCCCCTGCGCTTTGCTTACGGCTCATTTCCTGAGACGCGGCGTTTCCATCTCGGCTTTGCGCCAATCCGCAGAACGGTATTCTGCAACCACGCGCACGTTGCCGGCGCGATGATATCGTCGGATAACGGGGCTTTATTCACCGTATCCGCCGGGCCGCGGTATTAAAATGAATTGCCGTATTGAGGCGCGTCGACTCATCGGCATCGGGCGATGGCGTAGCTAATTAATTCTCTGCGAAAATTAAAGGACTCCGCGCGCCCTTTTATGGGATTTTTCTTAAAGACTTGGTCTGACGAATAAATATATCAGAAGGATGCGGTGAATTAGTCTATTTCTTATTTTATAAATCTTTCTTTCTGTTTTTATTGGGGAAATCAGCGGTTTCATTGTTTTTAATAACCCTTCTCAAGGGCGAGCCCTACGTTTTATCGGCATTCATTGCTTGGGATTGAAATTCTAATTATATGATTTTTATTATCTTTTAATTATTGTCGTAACATAAAGTGCGAACTGTGTAATTATCTGGCATTTGATATTTTCTAAGCTATCTACATAGGCTACTCTAAATGTAAGGGTATTAAAATGCACCGCCGAGAGGGAGGCAAACGATTTATCAACGGATGCCAGGATATGCTTTCTTTTGACTGCTTAGTTGCACAACGTCAGGGTGGATATTGGTCAAGATGAAAGAGACAGGAAAAGCCTTCACCAGGGAAAAGCTTTATAAGAATTATACCAATAACGTCACAAGGAGGGTGTCTACCCAAAAAGAAGAATCTCTTTGTCAATCAACTATGAAAGGTTCATCGTTTTTCACATTCTAATCCTAATTGCATGATTGCGGCAGCGCTTTGTTTTTCATTTTAATGGATAAAAGCCCAATGAGCAGGTTGTCTGAGGGTGGGTTTTGTTAGGGCATGGATGTCATTATGAGTTACCAGCATAGTATCGTGGTCGAGCTAGTTAATTTGATCGAGATGAATATACAGCATGATCTCTCGATAGAAAAGTTATCGGATTTGTCTGGTTATTCGAAATGGCACTTGCAAAGAATGTTTCAGCGTTATACGGGAATGAAAATAGCGACGTATATCAGAAATAGGCGTCTGAGCAAGTCTGCCGTCATGCTCAAACAGTCTGATTTAAAAGTATTGGAAGTGGCTACTGCTATCGGCTTTAGCTCCCAGCAGGCTTTTAGCCGCGCCTTTCAACGCTTTTTCGGCGAAAGCCCAAAGGACTTTAGAACGAGCCAGGAATGGGACTTTTCCAAACATCTCCCTCCCTTTTTAATACAAAATCCGTCAGCCTATCATTTTATCGAAATGCCCAAGAACATATATCTGCTTAAGGGATATAAGTTTTTTCTCTATCATTCGATGAATGCTTCCAGCTCTGGAGGAGAGGAACGACAGAAATACGGCAGCCGCACAGGGAAAAATACCGATACGTCAATGCGCACGGTAAAGTTGGCTTCATCCGGTTGGGAAGTAACGCTCAGCAAAGGGTACTACGAGACACGCAATCTGACGTTGATAAGAGGGCAGTACTTATTGTTCGAGTTTAATGGCAGATTGAACGAATACCTGGTTTTTTTTGACAGCATCTATGACGCCTATCTTCCTTTGCTTGGCGTGCGAATAAGAAACGGCTTTTTAATTGAGTTGCATAAAGAAAAGAATTTTCAATACGCGGAAATTAACGTCAAGGTGTTGATTTATATTGGCAAGTCTTGACGTTATTCGGGCAGTAAAAAAGAGGGATTATCCCAAGGAAAAGGAGGTGCTTATCAGGGTGATTAATTAGCGCTCGGGCTGTTGCCGTTTTTATCTCTATCGGTTTTAATTTTAAAAGGAAGTCAGTTATGACTAGTTCTAGTTTGAACACGTTCCCTGTGGGCTATGAGTATGTCAATTTTGTTAATTGGTCAAAAGAAATCTCCGGCAATCATATTCTGACCTGCTATCCACAAAATACGGATGAGCTCTTGGCCGTAATTAACTGGGCGCATGAGAATAAATATTGCGTGCGTCCGGTTGGCATCAAGCACAACTGGTCCCCGCTCGTTATTGCAAACGGGGAGGATAACAGCAATGTCGTGCTGATCGACCTCACCAGGAAATTCAAAAACATCTCAATCAATAAAGTGGGAGAGCATGGATACGTCACCGCGCAAACGGGGGTGACAATGCAGGCTTTGCTCACTGAATTAGAAAAAAAGAAACTCGGCTTTTACGCGACGCCGGCGCCTGGCGATCTGACCCTGGGCGGCGTGCTCGCCATCGGCGGCCATGGAACCTGCATCCCGGCAAAAGATGAGCCTCTGGCTGAGTTTGCCAGCTTTGGTTCCGTGAGCAATAGCGTGGTGTCGCTAAAAGCTGTCGTCTGGGATCAGGCGCGGTCGAAGTATGAATTAAAGGAGTTTACGCGTGATAATGCGGAGAGCTCGGCATTCCTGGTGCATGTCGGCCGGGCTTTTATCAGCGAAGTGACGCTGCAGGTGCCGCGCAACCGGCGTTTACGCTGTCAAAGTTATGTTAATGTCACCGCGGCGGATCTTTTTTCCACTGCGAGCACGACAAAAAATACCTTCAGCCATTTCTTGGATCTGTGCGGGCGCGTTGAAGTCATCTGGTTCCCGTTCACGGAAAAACCATGGCTGAAAGTGTGGAAGCAAGAAGACAGCTTCCCAAAAGTGTCAAAACCGGTTAATGGTCCGTTTAACTATCCGTTCTCGGATAATTTGCCGGTTAAAATTTCCGATATCATTAAAAAAATCAATAATGGCCATCCGGAGCTGACCCCGACACTCGGCAAGGCGCAGATGGAGTTGGTCAGTATTGGTTTAGGGGCCACCGTGTCGGCGGATCTGTGGGGGTGGAGCAAGGATCTGCTGTTGTATGTGAAGCCGACAACGCTGCGCGTGACGGCCAATGGTTACGCGATAATCACGAAGCGGAGCAATATTCAAAACGTATTGCACGATTTCACGAAAAAATATGAAGACATGGTGGCCGATTACCAGCGCAAGAATTCATTTCCGATGAATGGCCCGATTGAAATTCGCGTCACCGGATTGGACAGTGCAAAAGAGAGTGCGGTGGCTAATGCCATTGCTCCCGATCTTTCGGCTATTCGTCCCGTTGAATCCCATCCGGAATGGGATGTCGCGATCTGGTTGGATATTCTGACCATGCCCGATACGCCGGATGCCAATAAATTCTACAGTGAAATGGAAAAATGGATTTTTAGCCACTATGCGGGCGACTATGCGACGGTTCGCGTAGAGTGGAGTAAAGGCTGGGGTTATACGTCACAGGCAGCGTGGCAGGATAAAACCGTACTCGAAGAAAACATTCCGCGCAGCTTTAATGCCGGGGCAGGGAACAATGACAGTTGGAATCATGCCTGCAACGTGCTGAATAAGTACGATCCGCACAACGTGTTCTCTTCTCCATTGACCAAAGCGGTTTTCAAACAGAAGAGTTAGTGAGTGCGTAATTGAAATAACCACCTGATTGGGCAGGTGGTTAGCATCATTAACCTTTCAGAGGGAGCCGCTTGTTTTCAAGCACCCCATTCTTTCTCGTAATGATATTCGATACGGCTTGCATCCCCGCCCAGCAGGGAGCCTACGGCTGCAACGCTTTTAAATGCCGCATAGCCAAGCGAGTCCGCGACATTATGAACGGCGTTCAAGCCAAAACCGATCGCGTTGAACCCTTGGCCTACGGAAGAGATCAGTCGGGTATTAAGCGCATCATTGGCCAATTTTACGGTATCAATGATAACATCGCCGGCAAATCCTGATACAAAGCTTGCCGTATCGGAAATAATCCCTGCACCAGAAACGATTTCGATCTCTGCAGTATTTAGCTCTTTCATAGTAAATCCTTTCAACTTTATCCCTATACCTCAGGAACGAAACGTAAAGCGTTTCGCCGCTTAATTCTCGCAGCCTCTGTGAATGACGGCTTGATGAGAATACGCTTAGATTAAAGAGGTCGGCGTTGAAATATGCAACTCATAACGCCGTCGCTAATATTAGGGTCGCACTTTTTGTGATGTTTCAGCAGTTTTGTGATTTTTTAAGATTATTATTACTTGTGGGTTTTGCCAACAAAGATTAAATCTAAATAAGCGCCGTATTGGGCTATGGATAAGATAAAAATAAACGGTGTCGCTATATATGGAGAGGTCAGGATTTGTTTAGGGAAGAGGCCTTATCGCACAGTCGTTCTAAATGGGCAGGAAAAGCATTGTTAATTGCAGGGTTGCCGGCCTGGGTCATCGCGGGCATATCACTTTCATTCGTCTCTGTGCTGATCATTTTCGTGACCTATGGCGGTTATACCCGGCGTATCAGCGTGGGCGGAGAGGTCACGACGCTGCCAAGATCGGTCAACATATTTGCTACTCAGCAGGGATTCATTGCACAACGCTTTGTCAATGTGGGCGATCAGGTAAAAAAAGGGCAGCATCTTTATCAGATAGACGTCAGCAGGGTGACGGATTCCGGCACCGTCAGCGCAAGCACGCGGCAGGCGATAGAAAATCAACTGGCGCAGGTCGATAGCATCATCGCCAAATTGGAGGCGAACAAGAAAACGACCCTGGTCAATCTGCAAGCGCAGATTGACCAATATAAACTGGCGCACAGCCAGTCCAAACAGATGGTCGAGAATTCACGCAACGGCGTTAACTTCATGCGCGAAACCATGAAAAATTACGATGAGTATCGCAGTAAGGGACTCATTAATCGGGATCAGCTGAATAACCAGGTTTACCTCTACTATCAGCAGCAGAGCACGTTCCACAGTCTCTATAACCAAAGCATTCAAGAGTCTTTGCAGATAACTAACCTGAATAGCGATCTCGCGACAAGAGCGTCCGATTTCGATAATCAAATCTCGCAATATCAATTTCAGCGTAATGATCTCCTGCGGCAGCTGGCCGAAGCGGACGCCAGCGGCTCGTTGATTGTCAATGCGCCGGCGGACGGGCGCGTTGAATCGCTCAGCGTGACGCCTGGGCAAATGGTCAATACGGGGGACAGCCTGGCGCAATTAATCCCCAGTAATCATGCCATCTATTATTTGGTTTTATGGTTGCCCAACAGCAGCGTGCCTTACGTGAGCCGAGGTGATCACATCAACGTTCGCTATGACGCCTTCCCGTATGAAAAATTTGGTCAGTTTCCCGGCGTGATCGAAAGCATCGCTTATGTTCCCGCATCGATTCAGGAAATGTCCACTTACAGCAGTTCGCCAACTCGACAATCGGCTGAACTGGTTGAGTCGTACTACAAAGTGCTGGTGGCTATCGATAACACGCAGTTCGGCTATCAGGGAAAGAAGCTGAACCTTTCAAGCGGCATGAAGGCGCAAGCCACGCTTTTCCTGGAGAAAAGACCCATCTACCAATGGATGTTCGCGCCATTTTATGACATGAAAAACAGTGTGTCGGGGCCACTTCGTGAATAAAGTTTATGAGAATATCGTTGGCAAGCTGAACCTGTCGCTCAGAAGAAAAGTGCCGCAGGTCTTGCAAACGGAGGCCGCCGAATGCGGGCTGGCTAGTTTAGCGATGGTATGCGGCTATTACGGCATGCACATCGATATGCTGTCGATGCGCCAGAAGTTTGATATCTCGGCCCGCGGCGCCACCCTGAGCTCGCTGATCGCGATCGCCGAGAATCTCAATTTGAAAACGCGGGCTTTATCCTTGAACCTGGATGAGATTCGCCAGGTGAAAAGGCCCTGCATATTGCACTGGGATATGAATCACTTTGTGGTCCTGGTCAACATTCGCGGTGGGCGGATAATCCTGCACGATCCGGCATTTGGCCGTCGGGTTATCGGCCTGCAGGAGTTTTCCCTTCATTTTACCGGAATCGCTTTAGAGGTATGGCCAAGCAGTGAATTCACGCCTGTGGTGCAGAAAAATCGCCTGCACTTTAGAAAACTGCTCAGCAATGTCACCGGTCTTAAAAGCGCGCTGGTAAAAATTTTCGCTCTGTCGCTGGTCATTGAGGCCGTCAACCTGCTGATGCCCGTCGGGACTCAGTTGGTGATGGACCACGTCATCCAGGCCGGCGACCATAATTTATTGGTCATTATTTGCGTCGGTTTACTGTTTTTTATCTTGTTCCGCACCTGCGTTTCGATGTTTCGCTCGTGGATCTCCATCGTGATGGGCGCGCTGATCGATATACAGTGGAAATCAGGGCTGTTTGATCATCTGATGAAGCTCCCGCTTGCCTATTTTGAAAAGCGCAAGCTGGGTGATATTCAATCGCGCTTTGGCTCGTTGGACGCTATTCGCACCACGTTTACCACCAGTATCGTTTCCAGCATCATTGATGGCATCATGTCGGTCGGCGTATTTATCATGATGTTCATGTACGGCGGCTGGCTGGTGTGGGTAGCCTCCGGCTTTACGGTCTTATATGTTCTGCTGCGCCTTTCGACCTATCGCTATTATCGGCAAGCGTCCGAGGAGCAATTGGTGAAGTCGGCGAAAGCCAGCTCACATTTTATGGAGACATTGTACAGCATCGCGACGCTGAAGTCGTTGGGGTTGGCGGGAACGCGTTCGCAGTTCTGGTTAAATTTAAATATCGATACGGCAAACGCCAATATTCGGGTGACGAAGCTCGATATGTTCTTTGGCGGCGTGAATGCATTTCTTGCGGCCTGCGATCAAATCGTTATCTTGTGGTTGGGCGCGTCTTTAGTGATCGACAGTCAAATGACATTAGGCATGTTTGTCGCTTTTAATGCCTATCGGGGGCAATTCTCCGATCGCGCGTCAAATCTTATCGATATGGTCATTCGGCTGCGAATGCTGAATTTGCATAATGAAAGGCTGGCGGACATCGTGCTTTCTACGACAGAGGAAGAAAAGCCCTATCGCAAGATATGCAATCCCAACGAGGCGGTGACTTTTGAAGTGCGCGATCTGCTTTATCAATATGACAGCCTTTCGCGCCCAGTGATCCCCGGGCTCAGCCTGCAGATCGCGGCGGGAGAAAGCGTGGCGATCGTCGGGCCTTCAGGCGTTGGCAAAACCACGTTGATGAAGCTGATGTGCGGGCTGTTGGAACCGACGGAAGGGCGTTTGTTTATCAACGGCATTAACATTCATGATATCGGCATTAATAATTACCGGGAGTGTATCGCATGTGTATTGCAAGAAGATAAACTGCTTGCCGGTTCAATTGCCGAGAACATATGCAGTTTTGATGCTCATCCCGATACGGAATTTATCGTTGAATGCGCCAAGCATTGCAATATTCACGACGATATTATGAAAATGCCGATGGGATATGAAACGTTGGTGGGCGAATTGGGGGGCAGCCTTTCCGGCGGGCAAAAACAGCGGGTTCTTATCGCCCGCGCGTTATATCGAAGGCCCAGCATTCTGTTTATGGACGAAGCCACCAGTCATTTGGATCTGGACAATGAAAAAAGGGTGAACGAAGCCATATCCTCGTTGAAAATGACCCGCGTTATCATTGCTCATCGGCCATCGACGATTGCATCGGCAGATCGGGTAATTACATTGCAACCTGTAAATGCAATAACGTAATTGCTTGATGAAATATAAAATTTTATATTTATTTCATCTTTAATTAAGATTTTCGTTATTGAGTTAATTTATTGAGCGTCTTATACCTAAAGCGTGAACCGACGGTTCATAAAAAGCAGTCTTTATTAATTGATTCTTTTTAGTGAATGGAGATGAAAAATGAGAGAATTAAATTCAACAGAAGTTCAGCAGGTGAACGGCGCAACGATTGGCCTGGGTCTGGCTATTATCGGCAAGGTTGTTAACAGCTGGGGAAACGCGTGGAATAATGCCTGGGGCGGTTGCACGCCAAAACCGCCGGTATGTAAACCTGAGCCGCCGGTTTGCAAACCAGAACCGCCTAAATGCGATTAATCGTATTTAGATAACGCCACGTAAAATGCGGCAGGCTTAATGTTGTATGCATTGAGCCTGCCTTATTGCTGGCGGATAACGTGCGCCATCGACGCAGTTAACCCGCCCCCTACTGCGTCAACAGCGCATGCAGCCTGGCCGGTTCCAGCGGCTTGCGCAGCACCAGATAGCCTTCTTGCTCGGCCTCTTGCAGAACTTGCGAGTTGAACTCGCCGCTGACCATGGCGCCGCTCACGTCCGGCAGGCGTTCGAATAAGGTCAGGGTAACTGATGACGAAAAGGGGGCGCTGGTAGATAGGGCGGATTCGTCTCGCTTGCCTATACCATCTTTTGTTTTCACAGAGGATTTTACTTTATATGGCTATGCTATTTTCTGCCTCGCTTCAATCATGAGGTTTGAAGCAGATTATTGCTTTTGGTCTAAATATAGACTACATTCAGACCTTAATATGATTGATAGCGCCTGGGGGCACGATGAAAGTAGAGACCATCAGCTACGTTAAAAAAACGCGGCCACGCTCGATCTTTCTGAACCTATCCTGGTCACGCAAAATGGGGTTCCCGCCTACGTGATAGAATCCTATGAGCAGCAGCAGGAGCGAGAGAACGCCATTGCTCTGCTGAAATTGCTGACGCTGTCAGAGAAGGATAAAGCGGAAGGGTGCGTGTTCTCAAAGGAACAGCTGTTGGATGGGCTTACGGATTAAACGTAGGACACTCAACGTTAAGGGGCTTCCTTTTTCAATTATAGATTTCTTAATTAAAACCCCCTAAACGTCTTTATGTGAAGATTCAAATTATGGGTGCTGAATTATTAAAGTACTCCTCCCAGGATTCACTCCATTTTTCATTTAGAGAGAATAGTGGTTGCCTTCCATTCTCATGATAATTAAGCCAAGATAGTTTCAGGATACTATCCTTTCTTAATTCTCTAGACATATTGTTCGCAGATATTTTTGGTCTATTAACATTAATCGCCATATGCTCATTAATTATTTTTGTTAATTCGGATGCATTGCTTTTCTTGAACCCTTTTGCTTTCCTTAGAACTAAAGAAACCAATATTATTGGTATGTATATAGTTCCATATATCTTTAGTGTGCCAATGTTTTCTGGAATTGCATTTATAAGGTTTTTATCAATAGATCTTTCAACTGATTTTTTTGTTTTGTTTTGATGGTTTGGCAATTGAAGGTGCTCCGTTGATGTAAAAAGATTTAGCCTAAGTTGACCATTATCTTCCTCCAGATCTAATATCGAATTTCTTACTGATCTATAATCAGATTTTGGAACTTCTATATACTGCAACTCATCGTTCTCATCTGATTCAATAATAAGTCCCAGAGGTGCATTCTTAGAGGACATTAGCTCAACATAGCAGCCATAGTCGAGGGTGTATAACGTATACTTTTTACCGACAGCATTTTTTGCAGAAACACCTTGCCTAAGAACGTGAATTACTCTCATATCATATAGATAATCTATCAGTTTATGATTCTTTTCATTGCTAATTAGGAAACCCCTAGATTTTCTATGCCCAATAACTTCGTTTATTATTCTGTCGAGTAGCGACACGGCTTCTGGCCTACTATTAAGGGCTGCGTGCTTGTTGACCTGAAACCATTTTTGGGCGGAGTTACGGATATGGAAAATAGATATTTTGTTTGCTAAAGCAGTCTGCGCAGCTAATGAAATAATATTTATGGCATCTCTTGGAACACCTTCAACTGCTCTTACATATTCGTCAAAAGCCGAGGTTTGAGTAAATACATCATTTATAAATAGGTTAGGCTCTCGATCGCAAATTGAGTTTTTATCGATAGCGCAAACATGGCGATGAAGTAGGTTTTTAAAGAAATTTTTGGCTGCATCGCTATCATTATCAAACACCATGTACTCATCTAAATTTATCACAGATGAAGCATCTGAGCCTAATTCTATACCAATGCTAGCACCAGTATTCATATCTACTTCCATGAAGTTGCATCTATGGGCAATAGCTGCAATTTTTACAGTAATGTTAGGAATTGGGTATAATATTCTTCTTAAAAGCTCAGCAAGGTAAGGTTGAAGGTCTAAAGGAATCTCTGACCATTCATCAATTAATATCCAAAGTTCCTTCTGAGGCAACATTGAAACAATGTCGTTAAGTTTTTTTGTTATTGAGTTAAAATGAATTCTTAAAGTTCTTTTTCCTGTGGTTTTTATTCTTTCTGAACTCCCTATGGCAGTGTTTTTTGTGATTTCTATTCCTGAGGAAATACTTTTCAATGATGCATTTGATTTAATTGATAAATTATTTGATATGTTATTTGATGAGCCAATTTCCTCTTCCGATGTACCTTCTATGTTCAATGCGGTTGCTTGCTCAAGAAAGTTGTTTAATAATTCCGCTATCTCTGTTGTTTTATCTATTTCGTTTTCAAATATATAATCTAGAATAACCTCGTGAATACTACACAAAGTATCTGAAAGCAGTCTCGTTGCCCTTTCGCT
Source organism: Serratia sp. X3 (assembly GCF_014982455.1). Lineage (NCBI taxonomy): Bacteria > Pseudomonadati > Pseudomonadota > Gammaproteobacteria > Enterobacterales > Yersiniaceae > Serratia > Serratia sp. X3. Next base: position 101,604 of record NZ_JADCNB010000007.1, on the reverse strand, counting down.
TAAGGGGATGTTTTGATCTGAAAATATCCCTCCTGTTGAGCCTATTAATCGCATGTCAATAGGTACGCTGATAATTCCGCGATTAGATATTTCATTGTTAAGTACTGCTAAGAAGTGTGTTTTCCCCGTCCCTCTGCGCCCAAACATTATTTGATTATCTGTGCTTGAAAGTAATGTATATGTAGGGCCAACATCAACGAAGGACTTGATCAGATGCTCTGTTTGTAACTTTTCAGCTCGTTTAGCTAGTCTCATTATTATTGAGTTGATATTTCTCATAATTTCCCGCCATTTTAATCTGGTAGTCTTTCCGTGGCTCAGTCAGAGATTGCAAGTAAAATGATTATTTGACCTAAGCTATCATTTTTCTACCTACTTACAAATGTCAATGATTATAGTGTTCATTTGTTATTATTTTTTTTGAAACCATATCTGATGTGTTTATTTAATATCACTATAATCTATTGATAAAGGAGGTATGAAATAAAATCTTTATATTATTAGTCTGCATGCAGTGTTTCAGGAGGTGCCAAACACCCTTAACCAGCCCCCCACTGCGTCAACAGCGCATGCAGCCTGGCCGGTTCCAGCGGCTTGCGCAGCACCAGATAGCCTTCCTGCTCGGCCTCTTGCAGAACTTGCGAGTTGAACTCGCCGCTGACCATGGCGCCGCTCACGTCCGGCAGGCGTTCGAACAACGCTTTGAGGATGTCGAAACCGCTCTCGCCGGAGCGCAGGCGTTGATCGCACAGCACGGCGAACGGCGTAAAGCCGTCGTCGACGATGGCGAAGGCTTCCTCGGCGGAGGCCGCGCAGCGCACGGTGATGCCCCAGGTGCTCATCAGGCTTTCCCAGGCGGAGGTCACCAAAGGATCGTCGTCCACCACCAGGCAGGATCCCCGCAGCGGCGCGTAGCGGGTGGGCGTGGCGGTGTTGTCGTACGTCGCCGCGATCTCCGGCGCTTTGTCTTCGCCGAGGTATTGCGCAAAGCGCATCCAGAAGCGCGAGCCTTTGCCTTCGACGGAGTGCATGCCGTACTTCACCTTCATCAGCTTGGCGCAGCGCGCTACCACCGCCAACCCCAGCCCGTGCCCGGCGCTGTCTATCTTCCACGCCAGCTCGGGGCGGTAGTAAGGGGAGAAGATTTTGCTTTTCTCTTCGTCGGCGATGCCTACGCCGGTATCCCACACTTCCACCAGGCACTCGGCGCCGCGCGGGCGGATGGCGATCAGTACGCCTCCCCGTTGCGTGTAGCGCAGGGCGTTTTGGATCAGATTGATCAGCGATTGCCGCACCAGCAGCGGATCGCCCATCACGCTGATGCGCCGCTTGGGTCGCCAGGTGCGCAGCGCCAGCGAGCGGCTGTTGGCCTCTTCGCGGAACAGAGTGATCACTGAGTCGAGCAGGGCGCCGATATCCACATGGGTGGCGGCGGTGCGCACGTTGCCGGATTCGATCTTGCTGAGATCAAGCAGCGAATTGAACATCAGATGCACCGAACGCACGCTCTGCTGCAGATCCAGCAGCTGCGGCGTCAGGCTGTCGTCCCGGTTTTTGTGGATGATGGCTTCGATCAGAAAACCCATGGCGTGCACCGGTTGGCGCAGATCGTGGCTGGCGGTGGTCAGGAACTGGTTCTTGTCCAACAGCGCCTGTTCCGCCTCTTCTTTGGCCTGGCGGAACTGCTCCGCCAGGCGCGAACTTTGTTCTTCGAGCAGCGCTTGCTGAATAAAGAACGCATGTGAGGTTAACGCGTGGCGATAAATGGCGAAGCCGTACAGCAAGTTCAGCATCAGCACGATGAACATCACGTCTTCCAGCCGCCAGATGATGCCGAGGTTCAGCAGCCCCCAGGAGGCGAAGAAAAAACGCGTAAAGGTGCTGATGACGGGCGTCAGATGCGTTGCGTTGGCGGCGACGATCGCAGCGATGCTGATATTGAGCAGCAGGAAAAAGTCAAAGTTATGGGTCTGCGGGGTAATTAAATAGAGTGAGGAGATCCCCAGCCCGTGAATAAAGGCCACCTTATTAATGCGCGGCAGCCAGCGGCGCAGCACGGTGTCTTCATCATTTTCTTTGGCCTCGCGCAGGTAGCGCCGATGCCATATTCTGATCGCCACGGCGCATAGCAGGTAAACCATGATCCAGGCGATGGTTGGGCCAAGCTCATCCCCCAGCAAATAAATCCAGATGGCGAAAGGGATGCCGACGAAAGGTACGGCGGTAAAGCTGAACACCAATCGCATGAAGGTGTTGTCCAGCAGGCGGATCTGCGCGCGTGGCGAGATGCCATCATTTTGTAAATTCTGGAAAAACCTCATTGCGACGGCTCCCGTTTGCCGTGCAACAGCGTAATGGCTTCCACCCGGCTGTTGACGCCGATTTTTTTCAAAATATTGCTGATGTGTTCTTTGACGGTGGGTTCGGAAATAGACAGCTGCGCGGCGATCCTTTTATTGGGCAGGCCGCGCATCATCATATTTAATACGTCAATTTGTCGCGGGGTTAAATTAAATTTTTTTAAATGCTCTTGGTTGCTTTTAACGGCGAATTCATTCCCCTCAGGAAACCATTCCTGATTATCGTTCAGTGCAAAGACCGCCTTGGCGAATAATTCAGGAGGTTCGTTTTTTAATACAAACCCATGCCCGCCGGCAGTGTGCACTTTCTGCCAGATATCGTTATTCTCGTCGCCGCTCACCACCAGTATTCGCACCTGGGGATAAAGCTGTTTGACTTCCTTGAGTAATTTCAACGCCGTACCGGAAGAGAGCCAAAAATCGATCACCAGTAAACGCGGCGGGCCGTTTTCCCTAATATGACGGTAGCAATTCTCTTCTGTAGTCACCACATGCGCCTGTTTGAATCGGCAATGCGTGCTGAGAAAATTAGCGATGCCGCTTGCTACCAATGGATGGTCATCAACAACCAACGCATAATCCTGCCCCAAAGGATTCTCCTTTCGCCTTCAAATATCAGATAGGTCTGATGAATTATTATCAACCCTCCCTACTTTAGGAGGGTTTTTTCGTTTAGGAAAGGGAAATATATTATTCGAGGATTTGGATAAGAGAAAACATAAAGCCAATCAATAAATTCAACTGATTGGTTATAAAGGATAATTTATGAAGAAACCACTTATCGCTTTAACCGTTGTGATGATGCTAGCCGGTTGTTCCACCCTGAAAACCGATCAGGCCATTCCGCTGCTGCAGGCGGAAACCGCTAAAATGCTGGGCCTGGGCTCATCGGACGAAATTACCGTGACCAATGTCAATGGCGCACAGCCGGATGCGCTGGGCGGCCAAAAACTTTCTTATCGCGCCACCACGGAAAAAGGCCGAATTTTCGATTGTTCATCGCTGATGATGCCGGGAATTTTAGGCTCCGCGCCGTCGCTGAGCGCGCCGACCTGTACACCGGTAGTCACCCATAAATAATTCGCTGTGGAGGCGGTATTGCCGCTTCCTGGTTTTCCATCGTCGGAGCGCCAGCGCCGGGGGGCAATAAGCTTTTGCTTCGACGATCAATAAACCTGCGTGCGCGGAATAACGCCTCATACCTCCTCTAGCGCATTGAGTTTTCTTATAACAATACATTCCGCGACATCACGCTAACGAGTACGGAGATAGCCCGTGAATGACACGACATCGCATTCTTTAGCGGTTAAAACACCGCTTTCCAAACTTTACCTCGCTCTATTTTCCGCGCCGCTGTTGATGCTGGCGCCCGCCGATATCGCTCGCGCAGACGATGCCATTTTTGACGGCGACTCAAAAATTACCGAATCATTGGCCTACACCGGGGACGTTTACGTCGGCCGTAACCAAAGCGGCAACCTGCTGATCGAGAATGGCAAGATCAGCGCCTATAACATCAATATCGGCCGGATGTTCAACGGCCAAATTCATGACAGCGTAGTCACGGTCCGCGGGCCGAACGCCGAGCTGAACGCGGTGAACGATCAGTACGTGCTGCGCGGCGGCCTGAATCTGGGGCGGGGCACTTTGCGGGTTGAAGACGGTGCGCTGGCCAGCGCGAAAGAGATCGTGGTCGGCACCACCCGTGGCTATGACAGCCACCTGATCGCCACCGGCGCCGGTTCGCGCGTCACCAGCAATTTTCTCAGCGTTGGCACCGATCTGGGGGCCCGATCCACGCTGGCGATTGAAGACGGCGCGGTGCTGAACACCGCCTTTGACGCGCGCATCGGCAATGGCAGCGGCCCGGGTGAGACCGATACGCTGAGCCCGAAAGCCACGGTCACGGGGGCCAATTCCCAGTGGAACGTCGGCCGTGCGCTCACGCTCTACGGCGATCTGGACGTGCTGAACGGCGCTGCGGTTAACGTCGGTAATATTCAGGTGGCGGGCGTCTCGGGCGCGCGTAAAACCGCCGAGCTGACGATCGCCGGCAACGGCTCACGCTTTACCAGCGGCAGCAGCGTCAACGTCGGCGATTACGGCAACGGGGTGTTGGCGGTCATGGATGGCGGGACATTCTCCGCTGGCGGCAACGAAGTGGTGCTGGGCAAGACCGGTTCCGGCTCGAACCGCGGCGCGCTGATCATCGGTAGCCGCGGCAATATGGACACCGGCACCGGGTTGACCGAACCGACGCTCGGCGCGGCGGGCGCCGCTGGCGCCATCGATGCTCAGACGGCGATCGCCCTGCGGGGCGGATTGTTCCGCAGCTATGTGTACTTTAACCATACCGACGGCAATTACGTTTTCAGCAACAAGATGAGCGGCGAAGGGGAGGTGATCAACAGCGCCGGGCACACGACGCTGAACGGCGATCTCTCTGAGCTGCAGGCGAACGTCACCGCGCGCGGCGGCAAGCTCATCATCGCCAGCGACATCAATACCCAGAAAGAAGACGACATCTTCGAGATCCAAACCCTCGGCGCCGAGAACGGCGGCACGCTGATCCTTAACGCGACGGCGGGTACCGACGTCAATAACGGGCTGGGCTACAGCAGCGCCGCGTCGATCAAGGCCGGCGGCACGCTGGGCGGCAACGGCACGCTGGGCCAGACCGAGATCCAGTCCGGCGGCCATATCTCGCCCGGTGACGGCAATATCGGCACGCTGACGCTGAAACGCTACCTGAACTTTATCGGCGAATCCTTCTATGACGTCGATATCGCCGGCGACGGCCGCAGCGATCAACTGCTGGTGGCGGGCAAAACCACCATCAGCGATCGGGCCAAGGTGCAGGTGACGGCGCTGGATCCGCAAACCAGCTATAAAACCGGCCAAAGCTACCGCATTCTGACCTCGGACGGCGGCATTGACGGCCAGTTCGCGTCGGCGGTCTCCAAGTCTGCCTTCCTCGATGTGGCGTTGAAGCACAGCGCCAACGCCGTGGATCTGACCATTGCGCAGAAAGACACGGGCGGAGAAAACCCAGGCGGCGAGAATCCGGGTGGTGAAAATCCAGGCGGTGAGAATCCGGGCGGCGAGAATCCAGGGGGCGAGAATCCGGGCGGAGAAAACCCAGGCGGGGAAAATCCGGGCGGAGAAAACCCAGGCGGGGAAAATCCGGGGGGCGAGAATCCAGGCAGCGGCAAGCCGGGCATTTTCCAAACGGTGGCCGAGAGCGGCAACCAATGGAATACCGCCGGCGCGCTCTCGACGCTGGCACAGCGCGGCCCTTCGCTGGCGCTGTACAACTCGCTGCTGCTGCTGAGCGCGCCGGAAGCGCGCGAGGCGTTCAATCAGCTGTCCGGCGAAGTCTATCCGTCGATGCAGTCTAACCTGATCGCCGGCAGCACCCAGCTGTTCAACGTGCTGAACCAGCGCATGCTGCGCCTGTTCGACAACGACAGTCTGCCTATACCGCCGTTGGCGATGTCGCTGGTGCAACCGGCGCAGGCGCAAAACAGCGGCGTTTGGGGGCAAACCTTCAGCTCCTGGGGCAGAAACAGCGGCAACGGCAACGTGGGCAAGTTGGATGGCAACACCACCGGCTTCCTGTTGGGGGCGGATCGCAAGCTGACCGATCATAACGTGCGCATCGGCGGCTACTTCGGCTACAGCCGCGGCGATTATGACGTCGACAGCCGCCGCTCCAAGGCCGATACCGACAACTACCACCTCGGCCTGTATGCGGCCGGGCAGCAGGATGCGTTCTCGCTGCGCGGCGCGCTGGGTTACACCTGGCACAAGATTGAAGGCAAGCGCAACGTCGATTTCAGCGGCTTCTCGGATCGGCTGAAGTCGGATTATGACGCGAACTCGCTGCTGGCGTTCACCGAAGCGGGTTACCGTTTCGGCCAGCCGGAGATGAACGTCGAACCGTTCATCAACCTGAGCTACATCCGCCTGCATACCGACAGCTTCCAGGAGTCGGGTGGCGCGGCGGCGCTGAGCGTGCGCAATGAAACGATGGACACCTTCTACTCCACGCTCGGGGTGCGCGGCGTGACCGAACTGCCGAAGAACGTCAGCCTTTACGGCTCGCTCGGTTGGCAACATGCCTACGGCGATAAGAACACCTCATCGCGCATGGCGTTTGCCGGCAGCGACGCGTTCGTCACTCAGGGCCAGGCCGTGGATGACAACGTGATGGTGGGCGATATCGGTGTGAGCGTGAAGCTGTCGCGCGCTGCGACGTTGGATGTCGGCTATCAGGGGCAATTCGGCGCCGATACCCGCGTCAATTCGGTCAACGCCAACCTGCGCTGGTCGTTCTGATTTTTCCTCCAGACTTCTCTGGTACTTGCAGGCCCGCTTGATGCGGGCCTTTTTTATGGTGAGAACTCAGTGGCGGCCTGTGGCTGACTTTCACGATAAAAAAGCCCGCGCAACGGCGGGCTGAGTGGGGAAGGACGTTTAACGCCCTTTTTTCTTGCGCCCCGGCTGGGTAAAGCGCTTGCGGCCGGCCGGCGCAACGGCTTTGTCGGCGCTTTTCGGGCCGCCGGCGCTCGGTTTTTTCGCCGGGGTAGATTTGGCCGGGGCTTTCTTCGTCGGTTTAGCCTCGGACGAAGAGCCTTCAATCAGCTTGAACAGTTCGATCAGCTCGTCATCGGTCAGATCGCGCCATTCGCCCAGCGGCAAGCCTTTCAGGCTGACGTTCATGATGCGCGTGCGTTCCAGCTTGGTGACCTCATAGCCGAAGTGTTCGCACATGCGGCGGATCTGGCGGTTCAGCCCCTGCACCAGCGTGATGCGGAACACGAACGGCGCCTCTTTCTTCACCTTGCACTTTTTGGTCACGGTGCCAAGCATCGGCACGCCGGCGCCCATGCCGCGAATAAACTCGTCGGTCACTGGCTTGTTGACCGTCACCAGATACTCTTTCTCGTGATTGTTGCCGGCTCGCAGGATCTTGTTGACCAGGTCACCGTGGTTGGTCAGAAAGATCAGCCCCTGCGAATCCTTGTCCAAACGGCCGATCGGGAAGATGCGCTTGCTGTGGTTGACGAAGTCGGTGATGTTGTCGCGCTCGCCGTCTTCGGTGGTGGTGACGATGCCGACCGGTTTGTTCAGCGCAATCAGCACCAGATCTTCTTCATTGCGCGGTTCGATCAGCTGACCGTTAACCTTCACCACATCGCCGGCAAATACCTGGGCGCCAACGGTGGCGCGTTTACCGTTGATGAAAACGTTGCCCTGTTCGATGTATCGATCGGCGTCGCGGCGTGAGCAGATACCGCTCTCGCTAATGTATTTGTTCAGACGAATGGATGAGTTGGTCAGCATGGGATCTCCGTAAAACGCGGACTATACATTACCCGGATGGCGCTGCGAAGCGAATCATGCAGGGGGCGGCGGCCATGAACAAAATTCGCCCCTGCATCAATAAGTGCAGACGATAAGTGGTGTCGACAGGCCTGCGTCTTATTGCGAGGCTGTTGTCGTCAATAGACTTGCGATCGTCGTTTTGGCATAGCCGATGAATGCCGCCAACGGCTGCTGATGCTGAGGCAGATCATCTATTGCTTGTCCGAGATAAACTCGCTGCGCGGTGCTGAGTATCGGCCGGTGTTCAGATGGCAAGCGTTCCAGCAGCCATTCGGCGGCCACCTCTTTGGGGGCGATCCGACCGGTCGCCGCGCTGAACCAGATGCGCGCCAGCGCCAGCACAATGTTGCATTCGTCGCCATGCCAGTCCTCAGGTTCGTTCCATTGGCTCAGGGTATCGGTGAGCGCGGTGATGAAATCGTTGCGAGGGACGCTGTCATACAGGAGTTCAAAGGAGGCGCCGAACAGATGTCGATGATGCTGCCGGGCTTTGGTAAGCAGAATCGCTACATCAGGATCCAAGGTGGCGGGGGAGACGATGTCCGCCTGCAACTCTTCGCGCAGCCACTCACCAAACTGTAACTCACGTCGTGGCGGATAGCGCCAGGGTTTGATGTCGGTCTGTACCAGCACGGTGACTTCCAGCGGACGATAAATGCCGTCAGCACCTGGCGGAGCCGACACGGTCAGCAAAGCTTTCATGAGGGCGGCCCGAGTGGTTGACATCAACGGCTTACTGACGGCGACCAATAGGTCGATATCGCTGTTGGGTTTAAGACCGCCATCGACAGCGGATCCATACAGATGGATGCCCAAGAGTGTCTCGCCGAGTTGCTCTGTCAGCACGTTGCATGCGGCGTCGATCTGTGCGGCGATTTCGCATGGAGACGTTTTTTCAGCGAATTGGGGGCTGTTAAACGACGGTTCAAACCGTTCCCCCACCTTCACCACCCGGGTGTTCAGCGGGGTGAGCGTCTGCCCGGCGCTGCCGATCGGCGTCAGGCGCGGGACGGGGCGGCCGCTGTCGCTTTCCACCAGCGTTGAGTGCGCCTCTCCCTCGGCGAACAGATGATCTTCCCCCCATTGGCGCAGGCCGACGATCACCGGAAACAGCGCGCGGCCTTTCTCGGTCAGCACATATTCCAGATAGGCGCTGCCGTCCGCGGCGGGCACGATCTCCAGCACGCCGTGCGACACCAGGGCGCGCAGCCGGGTGGCAAGAATGTTCTTCGCCATCCCCAGCCCTTTTTGAAATTCGCTGAAACGGGTGACGCCGTCGAAGGCGTCGCGCACGATCAGCAGCGACCACCAGTCGCCAATCACATCCAGCGTGCGCGCCACCGGGCAGGGCGCGTCTTCCAGGCTCTTACGTTTCACGGCGGTTATCTCCAGCTGCACATTCTGGTTGCATTATAAAACCTCTGCACCTAAAGTTCATTGGGTTTAATAATGAAACCATATTGAGGTGTGCGATGAGCGACAAACTGCTGGATCCTCCCTGTGCGGCATTGGGGCGCCTGCCGGCCGCCCTGGTGCTGCTGTTGGCCGCCGCCAGCGCCTTTAGCGTGGCCAACGTTTACTATGCGCAGCCGCTGTTAGACGCCATCGCCCGTGATTTTTCCATCAGCCTGGCGGCGGTCGGCATGGTGATCGCCGTGACTCAGTTGGGCTGCGCGCTGGCGCTGCTGTTGGTGGTGCCGTTGGGGGATCGGCTGAACCGGCATCGATTGCTGGCGGGGCAACAGCTAGGGCTGATCGCCGCGCTGCTGCTGGTGGGCTGGGCGCCCAGCGCGCCCTGGCTGCTGGCGGGGATGTTGCTGGTGGGGCTACTTGGCACCGCCATGACGCAGGGCCTGATCGCGTTCGCCGCCGCCCTGGCGGCGCCGCAGGAGCGCGGGCGGGTAGTCGGCGCGGCGCAGGGCGGGGTGGTGCTGGGGTTGCTGCTGGCGCGCACCTTGTCCGGCGCGCTGGCGGACGTCGGCGGCTGGCGCACGGTATATTTCTTCTCCGCCGGAGTGACGCTGGTATTGCTGCCGATCCTGTCGCGCCTGCTGCCTGCGCCGCGCACCACGCCCAGCACGCTGAGTTATCCCGCGCTGCTGGGTTCAATGTTGAACCTGTTGCTGCATGACCGCACGCTGCAAATTCGCGGCATGCTGGCGCTGCTGATGTTCGGCGCTTTCAGCCTCTTTTGGAGTTCGCTGGTGTTGCCGCTGAGCCGGCCGCCGTTCAACTTCACCCATGCCGCGGTGGGAGCGTTCGGCCTGGTGGGCGCGGTGGGCGCGCTGGCGGCGGTGCACGCCGGGCATCTGGCGGATCGCGGGCTGGGGCAGACGGCCAGCGGCGCGTGTCTGCTGCTGTTGACGCTGGCCTGGCTGCCGCTCGGTTTGCTCGGCAGCGGCCTGGTTTGGCTGGTGGCGGGCATCGTGCTGCTGGATCTGGCGGGCCAGGCTATCCATGTACTGAACCAGAACATGATTTTCAGCGCGCACCCGCAGTCGCACAGCCGGCTGGTGGCCTGCTACATGCTGTTTTACGCCGTCGGCAGCGGGCTGGGCGCCTTTGCCGGCACCCATATGTACGCCTGGGCGGGCTGGAGCGGCGTCTGCTGGCTGGGGGCGGGCGTCAGTCTGAGCGCGTTGCTGTTTTGGCGGCTGACGCTGCGCGGGATGCCGGATGCGGCGGGTAAGGACTAGCGGGCCGGTGAGTGCATCAGGTAATAATCTTCTTCGCCGTCGTTGCCGGTGGAGATGATGCGCCAGCCGTGCTTGCGGTAAAACGCCAGCGCTTTTTCATTTTTCACCAGGCATTTCAGCGAACCGGTGGCGGTGAAGGTGGCTTGCGCCGCCTGCAACAGCGCACTGCCGACGCCGCGCGGCGGCTGATGGGGATCGACATACAGGTTATGAATGAAGTTATCTTCGCGGTAGACGGAGACAAATCCCAGCAGCGTGCCGCCGTCTTCCGCCACCCAAATCGCTTCGCCCAGCGTCGCGCCGTCGAAATCTTCCAACTGATAGTTTGAGGTATCGCGCCAGCCGAACGCCGCCTTGCGCGACGCCAGGTACAGCGTGCGCAGGAAGGGGCGATCGGTCTCTTGGTAGGGTCTTATCTGCATGGCATCTCCCGGTGGTTTGTGCTCACTATAGCGCATTGCGCGGCGTATGCCCGCTGGGCCAATTTAATCGCTTGTTTGTCCGCGCCGCCGCTGGCATGATCCCCTGCAGGGATTAACGCAACGTTGATCACAACCTATTGATTTTCATGACTCGGGGTGCCCTTCCGCGTGAAGGCTGAGAAATACCCGTATTACCTGATCTGGATAATGCCAGCGTAGGGAAGTCACGGCCGCTCAACCGGCGCCGCCTTCTTGAACGCCGGTTGGGAGGAATATGATCGCTCGACCTGATGCACTACCCGGCGCCCGCGCCGCGGCCTGCCTGACCCAATTCCAACAGCGGCCTCCGCTGATCCACTGCCTGACCAACGAAGTGGTGCAGTCGCTGACCGCCAACGTGCTATTGGCGCTCGGCGCCTCCCCGGCGATGGTGGTGGAGCCGCAAGAGGCGGCGCAGTTCAGCGCGCTGGCCGACGGCCTGCTGATCAATGTCGGTACCCTCAACGCGCTGCGCGCCGAATCGATGCGGGCGGCGGTGGCCGCCGCCAATCGGGCCGGCAAGCCCTGGACGCTGGATCCGGTGGCGGTCGGCGCGCTCTCCTACCGCACCGCCTTCGCCAAACAGCTGCTGGACGAGCAACCGGCGGCGATACGCGGCAACGCCTCGGAAATCATGGCGCTCAGCGGGTTGCTGGCCAGCGGCCGCGGCGTGGACAGCGGCGACGACTCGCTGGCGGCATTGCCCGCCGCGCGTGAGTTGGCGCGGCGCAGCGGCGCGGTGGTGGCGGTCACCGGCGCGGTGGATTACGTCACCGACGGCCAACGCGATTGGGCGATTGAAGGCGGCTCCCCGCTGATGACGCGGGTGGTGGGCACCGGCTGTGCGCTGTCGGCGGTGGTGGCGGCGTTTTGCGCCCTGCCGGGCGATCGCCTGGACAACGTGGCGACCGCCTGCCGGGTGATGTCCCACTGCGGTGGCCTGGCGGCCAGGCAGGCCGCCGGGCCGGGCAGCTTTACGCCGGCGTTCCTCGATGCGCTGTATCAACTGCGCGGGGAGGATCTGTGATGAAACGCATTAACGCCCTGACCATCGCCGGCACCGATCCCAGCGGCGGCGCCGGCATTCAGGCCGATTTGAAGGCCTTCTCGGCGCTTGGCGCCTACGGCACCTCGGTGATCACCGCGCTGGTGGCGCAAAATACCCGCGGCGTGCAGTCGGTGTATTACATCGATCCGGCGTTCGTCGCCGCGCAGCTGGACTCGGTGTTCAGCGACGTGCGCATCGACAGCGTCAAGATCGGCATGCTGGCCAACGCCGACATCGTGCAGGCGGTGGCCGAACGGCTGCGCCATTACCGGCCGGAGTTCGTGGTGCTGGACACCGTGATGCTGGCGAAAAGCGGCGATCCGCTGTTGGCGCCGGAGGCGGTAGAGTCTATCCGGCGCGAGCTGTTGCCGCTGGTGTCGATCATTACGCCGAACCTGCCGGAAGCGGCGGCGCTGCTGGCGTGCGCGCCGGCGGAAGATGAAGCGCAGATGCGCGAGCAGGGGCGGGCGCTGCTGGCGATGGGCTGCCGGGCGGTGCTGATGAAGGGCGGCCACCTGAGCGAAAGCGAGAGCCCGGACTGGCTGTTTACCGCCGAAGGCGAGCAGCGCTTTACCGCGCCGCGCGTCGCCACCCGCCACACCCACGGCACCGGTTGCACGCTCTCGGCCGCGCTGGCGGCGTTGCGCCCGCGCCATGCCGACTGGGCGGCCACGGTGGCCGCCGCCAAGGGCTACCTGCAAAATGCGCTGCAACAGGCGGACACGCTGGAAGTGGGGCACGGCATTGGGCCGGTGCATCATTTTCACGCCTGGTGGTGAGTCAACTTTTTGCCGCCACCGTGGTCTGACTAGTTCAGGCCCGGTTTACGGGCGAAATCTGATTTAACCTAGGGAGAAGGACTATGACGGGACACCAGGCGCTGCGTTGCGCCCTCTTCGGCGCACTGCTCAGCTTCAGCGCGGGCAGCTTCGCTCAGCAGATCGTCACCACATCGGATTTGATTCAGCAGCCGGGGTATCAGGCCAGCTGGCAAAACATGGTTAAAGGCCAGGCGCGGATGCCGGGCTGGGCGCGCAAGGGCGTTGGCACCTCTACACCGGCGCAAAACCTGAGCTGGAAGGGCAAAGAGTATCTGGTCGGCAATCTGTGCAAACCGCACGACTGCGGCAACAACTTTTTGATCGTGGCGTTCAGCGCGGATAAATCCCAGGCCTGGGGCGTGCGGGTGGAAGTGGAAGATCGGCCGGAAGCCGTCGATCATCCGAAGAAGTATGCCAGGTACCAGTGGCTCGGCAAGCCGGATGACGACATGAAGGCACTGCTTAAGCAGCAGTTCGAGAACAATCCCGACTGGAAATGATCTGACCGGGGGCGCTGACGATGCCGCCCCCGGCGTTGATCAGCCGATGCCGGCCTGATGCAGATCGTGCAGATTGAGCGCCCCCACCAGCACGCCGTCCATGTTGACCACCGGGGCCGCGCTGATGTGCTGTTCGTGCAGCGCTTCCAGCGCTTCGCCGGCACGCCACTGCTCCGGCAGCCGATAGCCGGGGCGGGTGATCGCCGGGCTGAGCGGATCCTGCAGGTTGTTGCCCTTCACCAGCCAGCGGCGCAGGTCGCCGTCGGTAAATACGCCCACTACCCGCTGCTGCGCGTCGCACACCGCCACTAACCCCAGCCCGGTGCGGCTCAGCTCCAGCATCGCTTCCATCACGTTGGCGCTTTCGCTCACGCGCGGCAGGCGATCGCCGGTGCGCATCAGGTGATGCACGCGGTTCAGCAGGCGCGCCCCCAGGCTGCCGCCCGGGTGCGAACGGGCGAAGTCTTCCGCGTTGAAACCGCGCTGGCGCATCAGCGCCATCGCCAGAGCGTCGCCCATCATCAGGGTGTTGACCGCGCTGGAGGTGGGCGCCAGCCCCATCGGGCAGGCTTCGCGCTCGACGCCGATATCCAGCACGCAGGCCGCGCCCTGCGCCAGCGGCGATTCTTTGCCGCCGGTGATGGCGATCACCGGAATGCCGTTCTCCGCCAGCAGCGGCAGGATCAGGTCCAGCTCTTTGGCGCGGCCGGAGTAGGAGATGAACACCACCACGTCGTCGGCGCCGATCATGCCGAGATCGCCGTGCAGCGCCTCCGCCGGATGAACGAAGAACGACGGTGTGCCGGTGCTGGCCAGCGACGCGGCGATTTTTTTGCCGATATGGCCGGACTTGCCGATGCCGGAAATCACCGCTTTGCCGCGGCAGTTCAGCAGCAGCTCGCAGGCGCAGACGAAATTGTCATCCAGGCGCGCCAGCAGGCGCTGCGCTTCGGTCAACTCGATCTCCAGCGTTTCGCGGGCGAAGGCGAGCAGGGCGTTGGCGTTACTCATCGGGGTCTCCGGTCAGATTAGTGATACATAAAGGCGATGTTTTGTCTGGTGAAAGTATCATGCATTAGAGGGAGGCACTAAACGCGGCGCCGTTTGTTGCGTTAAATCCCTGAGAGCGGTCACGTTTGAAGGCACAAAAAAGCCCGGCGAACCGGGCTTTGGGACAGGCGGTCCGTCACATCAGGCGATGGTGACCTTCTTGTCCAGATAGGCGTCTTGCACGGCGTTGATCAGCGCTACGCCGTCTTTCATCGATTTCTTGAACGCCTTGCGCCCCAGGATCAGGCCCATGCCGCCGGCGCGTTTGTTGATCACCGCGGTGCGCACCGATTCTTGCAGATCGTTCTCACCGGCGGCGCCGCCTGAGTTGATCAGCCCGGCGCGGCCCATGTAGCAGTTGGCCAGCTGGTAGCGCACCAGATCGATCGGGTGATCGGTGGTCAGCTTGGTGTAGACGCGATCGTCGGTATAGCCGAATTTCACCGCGCGGTAACCGCCGTTGTTTTCGGCCATTTTCTGTTTGACGATGTCGGCGCCGATGGTGGCGGCGATGTGGTTGGCCTGGCCGGTCAGATCGGCGCTGGAGTGGTAGTCCACGCCGTCCTTGTTGAACGCCGGGTTGCGCAGATAGGCCCACAGCACCGTGACCATGCCCAGCTCATGCGCGCGCTCGAAGGCGATCGAGATCTCTTCGATCTGGCGGCGCGACTGCTCGGAGCCGAAGTAAATGGTGGCGCCGACCGCCACCGCGCCCATGTTGAACGCCTGCTCGACGCTGGCGTACAGAGTCTGGTCGTACTGGGTCGGGTAGCTCAGCGTTTCGTTGTGGTTGAGTTTGACCAGGAACGGAATTTTATGCGCGTAGCGGCGCGATACCGACGCCAGCACGCCGTAGGTGGAGGCGACGCAGTTACAGCCGGCTTCAATCGCCAGCTCGACGATGTTCTTCGGATCGAAATACAGCGGGTTGGCGGCGAACGAGGCGGCGGCGGAGTGCTCGATACCCTGATCGACCGGCAGGATCGACAGGTAACCGGTGCCGCCCAGGCGGCCGTGGTTGAACAGGGTTTGCATCGAACGCAGCACGCTGTTGGGGCGGTTGTTATCGATCATTACGCGGTCGACGAAATCGGCGCCCGGCAGGTAGAGATTCTCGGCGGGGATAGTGGTACAGCGGTGTTGCAGCAGATCTTCCGCTTCCTTTCCTAGCAACTGCACAATATCAGTCATGATTCACTCCCGATTAAGCTTCTTCATACACCGGCAATGCAGGGTTTTTGACCACCGGCGCAGTAAAAAAGCGGTGATTGAAGCTGTAAAGCGATGCTACCGAACTTGATCCGGCAAGGACAAACAATAGATGCGATTGAGAGGAAATGCCATTGGCGTGGCCAAATACGCGGGGACGATCGCCCCCGGCGCATTAAGTGATTGATTGTTCGATCTCGCCAGCCTTGGCGTTCCGAGCGGCGAGCGGGCGCAGAACCGGATTAGCCCAGCAGGGCGCAGTTCGGCGGCAGGCGGCATTCGATGGCCTGCGGCACCACTTCGATGCGGAAATGGCGGCCTTTGAGCGGCTCGCCGTCGAGGTTGAAGGTCATCTCATGCGGCGCGTCGATCTCCAGCCACGGCAGCGCGGCGCTGAGGATGCTGTTGCTCTCTTCGTCGTTGAACAGGGCGGCCACCAGCGCCGGCAGCAGTTCATCGGCGATCAGCAGGCGCAGCTGCAACTGCCCGTCGTTAATCAGCGCGTTGGGGCACAGTTCCTGGCCGCCGCCGGCCTGTTTGCCGTTGCCGATGCCGATCACCAGCGCTTCGCCGGCCCAGTGGAAGTCCGGCCCGCGGATTTCACAGCGGTCGGCCTGCAGCGTATCCATGCGCAACAAGCCGTGAACGAAGTAGGACACGCCGCCCAACGCCGCCTTCAGCTTCTCCGGCGTTTCAGTGGTGATACGGGTGCCGAAGCCGCCGGTGGCCATGTTGATGAAGTAGCGCTCGCCGTTGACCTTGGCCAGATCGATAGGCACCGAGCGGCCCTTGATCGCCAGCTGCAGCGCCTGCTCGGGCGAGAGGGGAATGTTGCAGGCCATGGCGAAGTCGTTGGCGGTGCCGAGCGGCAAAATGCCCAGCGCCGGCCGACCTTGCGCCGGCAGTTGCGCCAGCGCGGCGGCCACTTCGTTGATGGTGCCGTCACCGCCGCCGGCGACGACGGTGCCGACACCGAGCCGAGCGGCTTCGGCGACGTAGCGCGCGGCGTCACCGTGTTCCCAGGTGACGCGCACGTGCAGCGTTATCTGCTCTTCGCGCAGCCGGTTGACGGCCTGGCGCAGCTCTTCGTTGCCGGCGCCCTTGCCGTTGATGATAAGCAGTGCTGGTGCATGTGAGTGTTGAGGCATTGCCGAGCTCCTCCGGCGGAAAACCAATAATGCCCCAAGATAAACCAGCCAGGGTCGCCAAGCCATCAGAATATTCAGCTAATTCCGGTTATTTCCCATTGCGCCGTGAATATGAAGACGATGCGAATTTATCTGAATTTAACCTGACAATAAGCGAAATTTTAATGGCGGCAGGATTAATCGCTATAGCGTTATTTATATATCGATGTGGCGTTATTATTTTTATTAAAATGGATAACGGGAAAACGTAATGAAAAATAGGCGCGCCGGCGGCAATGGCGGGTCCATAAAGAAAAAGCCAGCCCAAGGGAGATTGGGCCGGCTAAGGAGGTGGTTCCTAGTATTGCTATGCAAATATTTTCGTTGTTCGTTTTTAGCAGCGTGATAGTAACCAAGCTGCGCGCTCATTGATGTGATCCAATTCTAATATTTGCTAAAAATCGCCGCCGAATGACGGCGATTCATTGTTAGGCTCCGGCGCTATTTTCTTCCGCCAAATTGCGGATCAGCAAAGCATAATTGAGATCGATATCCTGCGGGATCGGCAAATAAACGATATGGCCGTTGCCCGGCGCGACCTCAATCGGCTCGCCTTTCTTATTTTGCATGCTTTCGAGAGTGAACAGCACGTTGCCGCCCGGCGTCATCATCTCGACGCTGTCGCCGAGTGAAAATTTATTCTTCACGTCGACTTCCGCCCAGCCTTCGCGGCGCACGCCGGTGAACTCGCCGACGAACTGCTGGCGCTCGGAGAGCGAAGAGCCGTATTCGTAGTTCTGCTGCGCTTCGTGCACGTGGCGGCGCAGGAAGCCTTCGGTATAGCCGCGGTGCGCCAGGCCTTCCAGCGTGGTGAGCAGGGTAGGATCGAACGGTTTGCCGGCAACGGCGTCATCGATGGCGCGGCGGTAGACCTGGGCGGTGCGCGCGCAGTAGTAGAAGGACTTGGTGCGCCCTTCGATCTTCAACGAATGCACGCCGAGCTGCGTCAGACGCTCTACGTGCTGGATGGCGCGCAGATCCTTGGAGTTCATGATGTAGGTGCCGTGTTCATCCTCGAAGGCGCTCATATATTCGCCTGGCTTTTGCGCCTCAGACAGCATGAACACCTTGTCGGTCGGCGCGCCGATGCCCAGCGTCGGCTCGACGGTCTGCACCGGGATCGGCTCGTGCAGGTGCACGATATTGCCGGTGTCGTCCTCTTTGCCTTCTTCCGCCTTGTACTGCCAACGGCAGGCGTTGGTGCAGGTGCCCTGGTTGGGATCGCGCTTGTTGATGTAGCCGGACAGCAGGCAGCGGCCGGAGTAGGCCATGCACAGCGCGCCGTGGACGAAGATCTCCAGCTCCATGTCCGGCACTTCGGCGCGGATCTCGGCGATCTCTTCCAGCGACAGTTCGCGCGACAGGATCACGCGGGTCAGGCCCATTTGTTTCCAGAACTTCACCGTCGCCCAGTTAACGGCGTTGGCCTGCACCGACAGGTGGATGTCCATCTGCGGGAAGGCTTCGCGCACCATCATTATCAGGCCAGGATCGGACATGATCAGCGCATCCGGGCCCATATCGACCACCGGTTTCAGATCGCGCAGGAAGGTTTTCAGCTTGGCGTTGTGCGGGGCGATGTTGACCACCACGTAGAATTTTTTGCCCAGCGCGTGCGCTTCGTTGATGCCCTGCGCCAGATTCTCGTGGTTGAACTCGTTGTTGCGCACCCGCAGGCTGTAGCGCGGCTGGCCGGCGTAAACCGCATCGGCGCCGTAGGCGAAGGCGTAACGCATGTTTTTCAGCGTGCCGGCCGGGGAGAGAAGTTCTGGTGTAAACATAGTGTGTCTCGGTCTGATTTCAGGTCAGCACCACGCCACCTGATGGCGCAGTAAAAGCGGGGGATTGTAGCCGCGGCGCGGCAAAAAATCAGCAGTTAACCGGATTTGTTCAAGGGAGATTGATCCCGGTCAAACGGAAAACGCGCGATGGCGGCCACCGCGCGGGCGAAACGGGGGATCAGGCGCTCAAATCGCGAATATCGGTGGTCGGGCCGTTTTTAATCACCGACTGGATACCGTTTTTGGCTGCGCTTTCGGAGCTGTACATTTCGCTGACGCCGATCACCTGATGGTTCTTGGCCTTCAGCACAAAGTAGGGCTGGTTGCTGGTGCTGTGCTTCAGTTCAAACTGCGCTTCATGCGGCGAATTGGTCTGCACCGAGGCGATGCCGTTCTCCGCCGACGCTTTGCTGGCGTACATCTCGCTGGCCAGAATGATCTCGCCGTTACTGGCTTTCAGGTTGAAGTGGTACTGTCCGTTCTTTGCTTTTTTCAGCTCGTAATGACCGATTGCCATGGTTCTTCTCCTGTAGGTTCCGATTCGTGATGTAAGTGTAGCCAATCGCTTGAAAATCGGTGGCTAAACCTCACAGCAGCTTAGTCGAAAAAATGCGCAATTTTTTTGCGCCGGCGCGGAGTTTTTATTCGGTGAGCCCGGCGCCGCACGGGAAGCTAAGAGAGGGGCGGTGATTGCGCAGTGCACCGCATAATGAGGGGAGCAGGGTTTCAACCCGTGAGACTGTGCGTTACTGTTTGGCCGTTTCGTCAATGTGGATGAAAAATGAGCGATATATCTTGGCATCGACACGCTACAGGCATATGCTTTGGCCTATGCCAGCTGTGGGGGTGTCGAGATGGAAAGAATCGCAAAGCTGTTTAAAAACGGCAGAAATCAGGCGGTGAGGTTACCGGTGGAATTTGAATTTGATACGGATCGTGTCTATATCCGTCGCGATAGGGAGGGCAACGTGATTTTATCCAAATATCCAGCAAAGCCGGACAGCTGGGCACCGCTGCTGAGCATTATCGCCCAAACGCCGGTGCCGCAAGAGTTTCTTGGCGCGGAAGATCGTCAGCAAGGGGTTGCAGACCGCGATCCATTCTCAGAGGACGAATAGGCGATGTACATGTTTGATACCAACACCGTCAGCCACTTGTTTCGGCAGCATCCGCAGGTGCTTAACGTCATGGAAAAGCTCCCGCCTTCTGCCGTATGTATTTCCAGCGTCACGGAGGCGGAACTGCTTTACGGTGTCGCTAAACGGCGGAACAAGGCGTTGCAAAGCATGGTCGAGGCCTTTCTTGCCGCGGTGACAGTCTATGCATGGGATAGCGAAGCTGCCCGCTGTTACGGTGAAATGCGGGCAAACATGGAGAGAAAGGGGAAAATCATGGGCGCGATGGATCAACTGATCGCCGCTCATGCGCAGAGCCGTGGCGCGACGCTGGTGACCAACGATCGCGCATTCGCCATGGTGCCCGGATTGGCGGTTGAGGACTGGACGCACTGATTTCCCCCTAAACCCCATTCACCAGCCGGCAGGGCTCGGCTTCCCAGCGGTAACCGACGCCGTATACCGAGCGGATAAAGGATTTTTGCCCGTCGATCAGCTCCAGCTTGCGCCGCAGGTTTTTGATGTGGCTGTCGATGGTGCGGTCGGTGACCACCCGATAGTCGTCATACAGGTTGTTCAGCAGCTGCTCGCGCGAAAACACGTTGCCCGGCTGGCTGGCCAACGTCTTCAGCAGGCGGAACTCCGCCGGCGTCAGATCCAGCAGCTGCCCCTGATAACTGGCCTGGAAACGCGGTTCATCGATGTGCAGCAGGTCATCTTCCCGCGCATTATCCTGCGGCCGATAGCTGCGGCGCAGGATGGTTTTCACCCGCGCCACCACCTCGCGCGGGCTGTAGGGTTTGCAGATGTAATCGTCGGCGCCGATCTCCAGCCCCAACAGGCGGTCAATCTCTTCGATTTTCGCCGTCACCATCACGATAGGCACGTCGCTGAAGCGGCGCAGCTCGCGGCACACCGTCAGCCCATCGGCGCCCGGCAGCATCAGATCGAGCAAGATCAGCGCCGGCGGATGCTGGTGCACGGTCGGCACCACTTCATTGCCGTTGGTCAGCCAACGGGTGGCGTAGCCCGCCGCCTGCAGATAATCCACCAGCAGCTGGCCCAGCTTGGGCTCATCTTCAACAATCATGATCTGCACGGGGTGATTCTGAATGTCCATCAGGGCGCCTTATTTTTTATCGGGGTTGCAAATTCTACTGTAATGCGCACGCCGCCTAAAGGCGAATGCTCGGCGCGGATTTTCCCATCGTGCGCTTCCACGATGTTGTGGCAGATCGCCAGCCCCAATCCGGAACCGCCGCTGGCGCGGTTACGCGAGCCTTCCGCCCGGTAGAAACGTTCGAAAATGCGCGTCAGTTGCTGATCGCTGATGCCTGGCGCGCTGTCCTGCCAGCAGAGGGACAGCCGCCCCGGCTGCAGCTCGGCGCTGATTTCCAGCCGGCCGCCGGCATCGGTGTAGCGCAGGCTGTTTTCCAACAGGTTATTGAACAGCTGATTCAGGCGATCGGGATCGCCGAACAGCGGCGCATGGGGCGGCAGATGGGTGACGATCTCCAGCCCCTTGGCGCGAAAGCGCTCGCGGAAGGCGGCGACGGCGATCTGCAGCAGATGCACGCAGTCCACCGACGATTTGCGATAGGCCAGCGCGCCGAGATCGGAGAGCGAAAGCTGGTGCAGGTCGTCGACCAGTTTGGTCAGGGTGGACACCTCGGCCTGCAGCGAGCTGAGCGACGCGGGCGTCGGCTGGCGCACGCCGTCCTGCAGCGCCTCCAGCTCGCCGCGCAGCACCGCCAGCGGCGTGCGCAGTTCGTGCGACACGTCGGCCATAAAGGCGCGGCGCATCTGTTCATTTTTCTCCAGCGAGGTGGCCAACTGGTTGAAGTCGTGCGCCAGCCTGCCCAGTTCATCCTGGCTACTGACCGTCACGCGGGTGGTGAAGTCGCCCGCCGCCAGGCGATGGGTGCCCGCCACCAGGCGTTTGACCGGCGCCAGCATGCCGCGCGACAGCAGCCAGGTCACCGCCGCCGCCAGCAGGGTGGAGAGCGCGACGATAATCCAGCTGGTGCGCCGCTGCTGGCGATCGAAGTTGATATCGGTGTTGCGCGTCAGGCGTTCGACCGGGGTAGTGATCACCCAGCCGACGATCTCGTTGTTATAGCGGATTGGGTGGCGCGGCCCTTCTTTCGGCACCGGCCCGGAGTGGCCCACTAGCCGGTTGAACTGGCTGTCCACCACCCAAAACTGGGTGCGCCAGCCCTTGGGCGGCAGGTTGTGGCTGCTGTCGCTGTTCTGTTCGAACGAACGCATGATTTGGTAGATAACCTGATCGTTGTTGCGCAGGAATATCCAGTTGCCGTGGCGACTGTACTGCTCCTCCAGCGCTTCGCTCAGCATGTTGATGCGCTGCTCGTTGCTGTGCTTGATGTAATCGATAAAGCCGCGTTCAAAGCTGACGCGCACCCCCCAATGCATGGTGATCAACACCAGCATGCAGGTAGCGAAAATGGCCAGGAACAGTTTCCCGGTAATGCCTATCTTCATTGCAACCTCGTTGAGCCGGTGCCCGGCTCTTTGGCCAGCGTGCGGTTAGGCGCGCTATCCGCCGGCACGCGCGCGAAGGCCAGCGCGGGCAGGGCGATAATCAACGCCATACAGCAGTAGCTGTAAATAAATGCGCTGTGGATGGCCGGGCTGTCGGCCACCGCCTGGTGATGGGCGAAGCTGCCGATCAAGATGCCGGCGACGCTGACGCCGAGGCTCATCGACAGCTGCATGACCATCGACAACAGGCTGTTGCCGCTGCTGGCCAGCCGGTCCGGCAGGTCTTTCAGCGTCAGGGTATTCATCGCCGAGAAGCGCAATGCGTTGACCATCCCCTGGAAGAACAGTATCACCGGCAGCAGCCACAGCCAGCCGAGCATCGCCGCCAGCAGGAAACTCAGGCTGACCAGCGCCAGCAGCAGCGTGGCTGCCACCAGCACGTTGCGATAGCCGAAGCGGTTGACCACCTGCACTACGATGCGCTTCATGCCCATGCTGCCGATGATCATCGGGATCATCATCAGCCCGGCGTGGAACGGCGTGAAGCCCATGCCCACCTGCAGAAACAGCGGCGTCATGAACGGCAGCATGCCGCTGCCGATGCGCCCCAGCAGACTGGCCAGCAGCCCGATCTTGTAGGTCGGGGTGCGCAGCAGCCGCAGTGAGAACAGGGCGTGGCTATTGCCGTAGGCATGCCAAACATACCCCAACAACGCCGCCGCGCCCAGCGCCACCAGGCCGGCGATGGCGCCGCCGGTCAGACCCATGCCTTTATGGCCGTCGAGCGCCAGCGTCAGCGACGCCATGCCGATCGCCAGCAGGAAAAAGCCGCTGAGGTCGAAACGGCGGGTCTGCATTTGGTAGTTGGGCATCAGCAGCAGCGTGGCGATGGCGCCCACGATGCCCACCGGAATATTGATCAGGAAAATCCAGTGCCAGCTGGCGTATTGCACCAGGAAGCCACCCAGCGCCGGCCCCATCAGCGGGCCGATCTGGCCCGGCAGCGTCACGAAGGTCATCGCCGCCATGTACTGCTCGCGCGGTACGATCTTCATCACCGTCAGGCGGCCGACCGGCACCATCATCGCGCCGCCGACGCCCTGAAGCACGCGCGAGGCGATCAGCTCGTTCAGGGTTGCCGAGCGGGCGCAGAGGAGGGAGCCGAGGGTAAACAGCACGATGGCGCTGAAAAACACCCGCTGTACGCCGACCTTGTCCGCCAGCCAGCCGCTGGCCGGCAGCGTCACCGCCACCGTCAGCACATAGGCGACGATCACCGACTGCATGCGCAGCGGGTTCTCCCCCAGGCTGGCGGCCATTGAGGGCAGGGCGGTATTGACGATAGTGGTATCCAGCGTCTGCATAAAAAAGCCGAACGCCACTATCCAGAGTTGCCAACGTACCGTGGCGGTGTGTTTCATCAGCATCGGTCGGCCATTAGTGCGGCAGCGGGGCCAGCTGCTTGTTGCGGCGAAACTTCGCCTGCAGCCGGTCGAAGTAAAGATAGACCACCGGCGTGGTGTACAGCGTCAGCAGCTGGCTCATCACCAGACCGCCGGCGATGGTGATACCGAGCGGCTGGCGCAGCTCCGCGCCGTCGCCGCTGGTCAGCACCAGCGGCAGCGCGCCGAACAGCGCCGCCAGCGTGGTCATCAGGATCGGCCGGAAGCGCAGCAGGCTGGCCTGGAAAATCGCCTCGCGGGCGCTGATGCCGCCGTTGCGCTGCGCCTCGAGCGCGAAGTCGACCATCATGATGGCGTTTTTCTTCACGATGCCAATCAACAGCATGATGCCGATCAGCGCGATCAGGCTGAACGGCGCGCCGAACAGCTCGAGCGCCAACAGCGCCCCCACGCCCGCGGAAGGCAGAGTGGAGAGGATGGTCAGCGGATGGATATAGCTCTCGTACAGCACGCCGAGCACGATATACACCGTGGCGATCGCCGCCAGGATCAGGATCAGCTGCGACTTCAGGGTGTCCTGGAACACCTGGGCGGTGCCGGCGAAGGCGCCGCGCACCGTGGACGGCACGCCGAGCTGAGTCATAGTGCGCTCGACAGCGGCGGTGGCGTCCGACAGGCTGCCGCCGTCCGGCAGGTTAAAGGAGATGGTCGAGGCGGCGGACAGCCCCTGATGGTTGACCGACAGCGGCGCGTTGGCCGGTCGCCAACTGGCGAAGTAGGAGAGCGGTATCGCCTTGCCTTCGTTGTTGATGATGAACATCTTGTCCAGCGAGCTGACGTCCTGAGTGTAAGGCGGCGCCACTTCCATCACCACCTTGTATTGGTTGAGCGGTTGATAGATGGTCGAAATCTGTCGCTGGCCGAAGGCGTTGTTCAACAGGTTGTTGGCGTCGGACACCGAAATGCCGAGGCGCGCCATGGTCTCGCGATCGTAGACCAGATCCATCTCCGAGCCTTTATCCTGCTGATCCGAGTTGACGTCCGCCAGCTCAGGCAATGCCGCCAGCGCGGCGCGGATCTTCGGTTCCTATTCGCGCAGCGCGGCGAGGTCATCCGCCAGCAGCGTATATTGGTAGCTGGCGTTGGCCTGGCGGCCGCCGACGCGGATATCCTGCACCGCCATCAAGAACAGGCTGGCGCCCGGTTCTTTGGCCAGGCGAGCGCGCAGGCGGGCGATCACTTTCTGCGCATCGTCGCTGCGCACCGACAGCGGTTTCAGTGAGATGAACATCGAGCCGCTGTTGGTGCGCGAGCCGCCGGTAAAGCCGGTGACGTTTTCCACGTCCGGATCTTCGCGCACGATTTTCATGAAATCTTCCAGTTTGCCGCGCATCGCCTGGAACGAGATGCTCTGATCGGCCTGGATAAAGCCCATCAGGCGGCCGGTATCCTGTTCGGGGAAGAAGGTTTTCGGGATGCTGATATACAGCCAGACGTTGAGCGCAATGGTGGCGAGGAACACCGCCAGCACCCAGCGCGAGTGGCCAAGCACCCAGTTCAGCGAGCGTCCGTAACCCTGCTGCAGCGCCAGCAGCATTTTGCCGAAGCCGCGCGCGCGCCGCTGCGAACGCGCCGGCTGGTGGCGCAGCAGATAGGCGCACATCATCGGCGTGAGCGTCAGCGAGACGATCAGCGACAGCCCGATCGACACCGACAGGGTGACGGCGAATTCGCGGAACAGCCGGCCCGGCAGGCCCGCCATCAGCAGCAGCGGGATAAACACCGCCACCAGCGACACGCTCATCGACAGCACGGTGAAACCGACCTCCCGCGCGCCCAGCAGCGCGGCGTTGATCGGTTTCATGCCGGCCTCGACGTGGCGGGAAATGTTTTCCAGCACCACGATGGCGTCGTCCACCACAAAGCCGGTGGCGATGGTCAGCGCCATCAGCGACAGGTTGTTGAGGCTGAAGCCGCACAGGTACATGGCGGCGAACGAGCCTACCAGCGACACCGGCACGGCGACCGCTGGGATCAGCGTGGCGCGGCCGGAGCGCAGGAAGATGAACACCACCAGGATCACCAGCCCGATGGCGATCGCCAGCGACTGTTCGACCTCGGCCAGCGAAGCGCGAATGGTCGGCGAGCGATCCTGCGCGACGTTGAGTTGAATCGAGGCCGGGATATTCGCCTGCAAGGCGGGCAGCTCGGCGCGAATGCGATCGACGGTTTCGATGATGTTGGCGTCCGGCGCGCGGCTGATGGCCAGAACGATCGCCGGCTTGGCGTCGGTCATCCCGGCGTTGCGCACGTCCTGCACCGAATCTTTGACCTCGGCCACGTCGCCGAGCCGCACCGCCGAACCGTTGTTGTAATGAACGATCAGCGGGCGGTAGGCGTCGGCGGTTTTCAGCGCGTCGTTGGCCTGGATTTGCCAACGTTGCTGCGGGTTTTCGACGGCGCCCTGCGGGCGGCGCACGTTGGCGTTGGCGATGGCCTGCCGCACGGCATCCAGCGAAACGCCCTGATTGAACAGCGCCGAAGGGTTCAACTCCACCCGCACCGCCGGCAGCGAGCTGCCGCCCACGGAAACGTCGCCGACGCCTTCGGTCTGGCTGATCTTCTGCGCCAGCTGGGTGGACGCGAAGTCGTAAAGCTGCCCCTGGCTGTAGGTGTCCGACGTCAGCGTCAGGATCATGATCGGCGCGTCGGAAGGGTTGACCTTGCGATAGCTGGGGCGGCTCGGCATGCCGGTCGGCAACAGGCTTTGCGCGGCGTTAATCGCCGCCTGCACGTCGCGTGCGGCGCCGTTGATGTCGCGGCTGAGATCGAACTGCAAAATCACCCGGGTGCTGCCGAGCGAGCTCATCGAGGTCATTTCATTAACCCCGGCGATGCGGCCCAGCGCGCGCTCCAGCGGCGTCGCCACCGAGGAGGCCATGGTTTCCGGCGAGGCGCCCGGCAGCGACGCACTGATCGAAATCACCGGAAAATCCACCTGCGGCAGCGGCGACACCGGCAGCAGGCGAAAACCGATCGTGCCGCTGATGGCGATGGCCAGCGTCAGCAGGGTGGTGGCCACTGGCCGGTGAATGAACAGGACGAAGAATTTCACGGCAGCTCCTGCGTATCCGGCTGGCGATGCGTGTTGCGCGCCAGTTTGTCAAACAGCAGGTAGATCACCGGCGTGGTGAACAGCGTCAGGATCTGGCTCATGATCAGGCCGCCGACCATACAGACGCCGAGCGGATGCCGCAGCTCCGCGCCGACGCCGGTGCTGAGCATCAGCGGCAGCGCGCCGAGCAAGGCCGCCAGCGTGGTCATCAGGATCGGCCGGAAACGCAGCAGGCAGGCCTGATAAATGGCGTCGCGCGGCGATAAGCCCTGTTCGCGTTCCGCCGCCAGCGCGAAGTCGATCATCATGATGGCGTTCTTCTTCACGATGCCGATCAGCAGGATGATGCCGATGATGGCGATCACGTCCAGTTCGCTGCCGGCCAGCATCAGCGCCAGCAGCGCGCCGACCCCGGCGGTCGGCAGGGTGGAGAGGATGGTCACCGGATGAATGAAGCTTTCATACAGCACGCCCAGCACGATATACATCGCCACTACCGCCGCCAAAATCAGCCACAGCGTGCTGCCGAGCGCCGCCTGGAAGGCCAGCGTCGCGCCCTGGAATTGGGTGGTGATGTCTTTCGGCATGGCGAGATTTTTTTCCGCCTGGGTGACCGCGTCCACCGCTTCGCCGAGCGAGTAGCCGGCGGCGACGTTGAACGAGACGGTGGCCGACGGGAATTGGTCGAGGTGGTTGACCGACAGCGGGCCGAACCGTTCTTCGATTTTGGCGATGGCGCTCAACGGCACCACGGCGCCGTCCTTGCCGCTCAGACGGATCTCATTGAGCGCCGCCAGCCCCGGCGTCGCGCTGACGTCGTGCTCCAACACCACCCGGTATTGATTGGCCTGGGTGTAGATGGTGGAGATCAGACGTTGGCCGAAGGCGTTGTACAACGCATTGTCCACGTCGCTCATGGTGACGCCGAGGCGCGAGGCCGAATCGCGATCGACGTTGACGTAGGCGACCAGCCCCTGATCCTGCCAATCGCTGGTGACGTCCGCCAGCTGCGGGGTGCGCTTCAGCTCATCCATCAGCTGCGGCACCCACAGGCTCAGATCGTCCAGCGACATCGCCTGCAGGGTGAACTGGTACTGGGTGCGGCTGACCTGGGTATCGATGGTCAGATCCTGCACCGGCTGCAGGTACAGCTTCACGCCGGGGAACTGCGCCGTTTGCTGCTGCAACCGGCTGATGACCGCCGGAATGCGGTCGCTGCGTTCGCTCAGCGGTTTCAGGTTGATCTGCAGCCGGCCGCTGTTGAGCGTGGCGTTGCTGCCGTCGACGCCGACGAACGAGGTCAGGCTTTCCACCGCTGGATCTTTGAGGATCTGCGCCGCGACCTGCTGCTGGCGCTCGGCCATGTTGCTGAACGAAACGCTCTGCGGCGCCTCCAGCGTGCCCTGAATGATGCCGTTGTCCTGCACCGGGAAGAAGCCTTTCGGGATCAGCAGGTACAGCAACACCGTCAGCGCCAGGGTGCCCACGGCCACGCCGAGCGTCAGCCAGGGGTGGTTAAGCACCGTTTTCAGCCACTGGCCGTATCGCGCGATCACGCGCTCGAAAAAGCGCTCAGAGGCGGCGGAGAAGCGGTTCTGCTTGCGCAGCGATTCGTGGCTGAGCATGCGGGCGCACATCATCGGCGTCAGCGTCAGCGATACCACGGCGGAGATCAAAATCGCCACCGCCAGCGTCACGGCGAACTCGCGGAACAGGCGGCCGACGATGTCGCCCATGAACAGCAGCGGGATCAGCACCGCCACCAGCGAGAAGGTCAGCGAGATGATGGTGAAGCCGATCTCGCCGGCCCCTTTCAGCGCGGCGTCGAGCGGTTTTTCCCCTTTCTCGATGTAGCGCGAGATGTTCTCGATCACCACGATGGCGTCATCCACCACGAAACCGGTGGCGATGGTTAATGCCATCAGCGTCAGGTTGTTGATGGAGAAGCCGAGGAAGTACATGGCGGCGAAGGTGCCGACCAGCGACAGCGGCACCGCCACGCTGGGGATAATGGTCGCCGGCACGTTGCGCAGGAACACGTAGATCACCATCACCACCAGTGCGACTGCGAGCAGCAGCTCGAACTGCACGTCGCTGACCGAGGCGCGGATGGTGGTGGTGCGATCGGTCAGCACCTTGACATCGACCGACTTGGGCAGGCTTTTAATCAGCGTCGGCAGCATTTCGCGGATGCTGTCGGCGGTGGTGATGACGTTGACGCCGGGCTGACGTTGGATGTTCAGCACGATCGCCTGCTGCTGGTTGGCCCAGGCTGCCAGTCGGGTATTTTCCGCCCCTTGTTCGATGGTGGCGATATCCTGCAGGCGGATCGCCGCGCCGTTCTGATAGGCGACGATCAGCTGGCGATAGTCGTCGGCGGATTTCATTTGGTCGTTGGCGGACAGGGTGACCGAGCGGGTCGGGCCGTCCAGGCTGCCTTTCGCCGAGTTGACGTTGGCGTTGCTGATGGCGGTGCGGATGGTTTCGCTGTTCAGGCCATAGGCGGCGACCGCCGCGGCGTTCAATTTTACACGCACCGCCGGGCGTTGGCCGCCGGCCAGGGTCACCAGGCCGACGCCGGTCACCTGAGAGATTTTCTGCGCCACGCGCGTCTCCACCATGTCTTCCACCTGCGTCATCGGCATGGCGGTGGAGGTGACGGCCAGCGTCAGGATCGGCGGATCGGCCGGGTTAACCTTGCTGTAAATCGGCGGGTAGGGCAGATCGTTCGGCAATAGGTTGGTGGCGGCGTTGATCGCCGCCTGCACTTCCTGCTCCGCGACGTCGAGCGGCAGCGCCAGCTGGAATTGCAGCGTCACCACCGAGGCGCCGCCGGAGCTTTGCGACGCCATTTGCTTCAGGCCGGACATCTGGCCGAACTGGCGTTCCAGCGGCGCGGTAATGGCGGAGGTGACCACGTCCGGGCTGGCGCCGGGGTACAGCGTCACCACCTGGATGGTCGGGTAGTCCACTTCCGGCAACGCGGAAACCGGCAGCGCGCGATAGCCGATGATCCCCGCCAGCAGTATCGCCACCATCAGCAGGGTGGTGGCGACCGGGCGCAGGATAAACAGGCGGGAAGGGCCGCCGCCGCGGGTCGGTGGCATCACCTGCATCAGGACTTCCTCTGAACGTCAGGTTCGCGCTTGGCTTTTGACGCCGCAGGCGCGTCGCTCGGCGCCAGCACTTCCACCTGCATGCCTTCGGTCAGGCGATCGATGCCGTCGGTCACCACCCGATCGCCGGCGTTGAGGCCGGCGCTGATCACCACCTGCCGGCTGTCCTGCACGCCGGCGGTGACCCGGTGTTTGCTGACCTTGTTGTCTTCGCTGAGCGTCCAGACGAAGTTGCCTTCGTTGCCCATCTGCAGCGCGGCGGTCGGGATCACCACCGCATCGTGCAGGGTATCCACCTGCAGCCGCGCGTTGACGAACTGGTTGGGGAACAGCGCGTCGTCTTCGTTGGCGAAGCGCGCTTTCAGCTTGATGGTGCCGGTGGCGGTATCAATTTGGTTGTCCAGGCTCAGCAGCGAACCGGTCGTGAGCTTGTTCTGGTTGGTGCGATCCCAGACTTCGACGCTCACCGGCCCGGCTTTTTGCGCCTTGAGCAGATCGGCGATGTTGCCTTCGGGCAGCGTGAACACCACGTCGATCGGGTGCGTCTGCGTGATCACCACCAAACCGGTGGTGCTGCCGCTGGTGACGTAATTGCCGACGTCGACCAGTTTCAACCCGACGCGGCCGTCGATTGGCGCAGTGATGCGGCTGTAGGTGATCTGCAGTTTGGCGCTGTCGACCGCGCCCTGATCGGCCTTGATCGCGCCTTCGGTTTGCTGCACCAGCGAGGCCTGCGTATCCAGCTCTTGACGGGAAACCAGATTGGTTTTCACCAATTGCTGGTAGCGCGCCAGATCGCGCCGGGCGTTGGCCAGCGTGGCCTGATCTTTCGCCAACTGCCCCTGCGCCTGGGTCAGTTGCACTTGGAATGGCCGGGGATCGATTTCTGCCAGCAGATCGCCGGCTTTGACCTGCTGGCCTTCGGTAAAGTGGATCGCCATCAGTTGGCCGTCGACCCGGCTGGTGACGGTGACGGTATTGGCGGCGGTGGCGGTGCCCAAGCCGGAAAGATAACGCGGCACCGTCTGTTGCGTGGCCGTCGCGGCCTGCACCGGCGACATCGGCGCGCCGCGCCGCCCGCCCGCCGCGCGACCGGCCCCCGCTGTGCCGCCGGCCTGCTGCGCGCCCGGGGCCGTGCCGGCCGGCGGTTGAGCGGCGTTAAAATAACGCCAGGCGAAGACGGCGGCGATGACCAGGATGGCCGCAACCAGCAGGCGCGGCATCAGGGAACGGCGTTGGGGTTTTGCATTCATGGCGGCGAAAATTCTCTCCAAAAGGCAGGGGTGCGGGCACTCATTGCCACAAAAATGACACTCCTTACAGGATACTAGTTTAGCCAGCGGGGACGGCATAAAAATGAAGGAAATATGGAGGAACCGTCAGCATTGTCCTAATAAGTGGGTGATTTGAGCGTGCTATGTTTATAAGTGATTGGTTTCAGCTTATAGCCAATCCGTTTTAGCGTTCTATCCTGGTTGGCGCTAATAATTAACCCGCGAATCTTTTCCCACAGGAGCAGATGATGAGCAACAGAGAATTGGGCCGCTCAGGCATTCAGGTGCCGGCGTTGACCTTTGGCGGCAACGTGTTCGGCTGGACGGCGGATCAAGCGACCTCGTTCAGCCTGCTGGATGCGCTGGTGGACAATCAGCTCAACTTTATCGATACCGCCGACGTTTATTCCAGCTGGGCGCCGGGCAACCGAGGCGGCGAATCGGAAACCGTCATCGGCGAATGGTTGAAGAAGAGCGGCAAGCGCGACCAGGTGATCATCGCCACCAAGGTAGGCAAACCGATGGGCGAAGGCAAACAGGGGCTGTCGCCGCGCTATATTCAGCAGGCGGTGGAAGATTCGCTGCGCCGTCTGCAAACCGATTATATCGATCTCTACCAGTCGCACGACGATGACCGCGATACGCCGCTGGAAGAGACGCTGGCGGCGTTCGATGCGCTGATCAAGGCCGGCAAGGTGCGGGCGATCGGCGCCTCCAACTATCAGGCGGATCGCCTGGAAGAAGCGCTGCGGGTGAGCGAGAGCAACGGATTGGCTCGCTACGAAACCCTGCAGCCGGAATACAATCTGTATGCGCGCGAAGGGTATGAAGCCGAGCTGGAGGGGGTGGCGCAGCGCCATGGCCTCGGGGTGATCAACTTCTTCGCGCTGGCCAGCGGCTTTCTGACCGGCAAATACCGCAGCAAAGCGGATGAGGGCAAAAGTCAGCGCGGCGATCGCATCGTCGAACGCTACCTGAACCCGCGCGGTTTCCGCATCCTGGCGGCGCTGGATCAGGTGGCGGGCAAACACGGCGTCTCTGCGGCGCAGGTCTCGCTGGCCTGGCTGATCGCGCGTCCGAGCATCACCGCGCCGATCGTCAGCGCTACCTCGTTGTCGCAGCTGGATGAGTTGGTCAGCGCCACGCGACTGACGCTGGATGCGGACGACATTCAGACGCTGAACCACGCCAGCGCCGAGTAAGAGCCGCCGGCGATTTTGCTCTATGCTGAAGGGGTCAATATGACTCATTCAGGAAACTGCAATGTCTGGCGATATCATCAACGACCTCGCGGCGCTGGAACAGCTGTACGGCAAGCCCGCCGCGCCCTCGGTTTTTAAAGAAGTCAGCTACATCCACCCGGCTTACCGTCCGTTTATCGAGGCGGCGCCGTTCGCTGCCCTCTCGACGGTCGGGCCGGACGGCATGGACGTCTCGCCGCGCGGCGATCCGGCCGGTTTCATTCATATCGAAGACGAGAAAACCCTGCTGTTGCCGGATCGGCGCGGCAATAACCGCATCGACAGTCTGCGCAATATCCTGCACGACAACCGGGTGGCGCTGCTGCTGCTGATCCCCGGCATCGGCGAAACGCTGCGGATTAACGGGCGGGCGGAGATCGTGGTGGCGCCGGCGGTGTTGCAGCGCTTCGCCCACCGCAACCAGCTGCCGCGTTCGGTGCTGCGCATTCGGGTGGAGGCGGTGTTCTTTCAGTGCAGCCGGGCGATCTTGCGTTCGGGGTTATGGGAAGAGGCCAGCCGCCTCGCGCGTTCGGCGCTGCCCAGCCCCGGCCATATTTTGGCCGCGGTGAGCCAAACGCACTTCGACGGTGAGGAGTACGACAGCGTGCTGCCGCAGCGGCTGAAGGATACGCTGTATTAATCGCCGTGGCGTTCGCGCCACGTTTGTCGATTCAGCCGGTACAAGACGTGCTTTTGCAGCGGATGGCCCGCCGGCAGACGCGGGTGCAGGAAGGTTTCGCCGTCGAAGCGCATACCGATGCGCGTCATCACCCGGCGCGACGGCTGGTTATCTTCGGCGGTGAAGGACACCACTTCCGGCAAATGCAGCGTGTCGAAGGCGCACGCCAGCGCGGCGCGCGCCGCCTCAGCGGCGTAGCCGTTGCCCCAGTGGGCCGCCGCCAGCCGCCAGCCAATCTCCACGCAGGGGGAGCAAGGCAGGTCGTCGCCCGGCCGCGCCAGCCCGACAAAACCGATAAAAGGCGCGCCGCTTTTCACTTCCACCGCCCACAGCCCCCAGCCGTGCTGTTGCAGGAAGGCGCGGATGCGTTCGGCCTGCGCGCGGCTTTCCTCGGCCGTCATCGTCGCCGGGAAATAGCGCATGACCTGCGGATCGGCGTTGAGCGCGGCGAAGGCCGGCAGGTCGTCGTCGCGCCAGGGGCGCAGCCGCAGCCTGGCGCTGTCGAGGGTAAGGATGGTCGACATGATGCATAGTCTCCAATGAACAAGGGCGCGGCGAGCCGCGCCCGTGGGCGGTCAACGGAACAGCGTTTGCGCCCAGCGCGCCAGCCCGGCGGTGACCGAGCCGAAGTCGTTGCCGCCGACGATCGGAATGCCCGGCAGTTGCTGTTGCAACGCGGCGCGCAGCAGCGGCGAACGCGCGCTGCCGCCGGTCAGGTAGATCACCTGCGGCGCGGTCTGGCTGCTGGCCAGCGCGGCGCTGACCTGCTCCTGAATGCGCATCAACGGCTGCGAGATGGCGTCGGCGAGCTGATCCTGGCTGATGTTCTCCGCCAGATCGGCCTGCACGAAATTGAGCGGCGCGCTGATGGCCGTTTGGCCGGACAGGGCGATCTTACTCTCTTCGGCCGCCCGCACCAATCGGTAGCTCAGGCGCTGCTGGTACACTTTCAGCAGGCGCTTGACCTTTTCCGGCTCCGCCGCGTCGAGGATCAGATCGCGCAGCACGCGGCCGTTGGCGGCGCTGTAGAAATCGTTTTGCGCCGGCACGTCGTTGGTCGCCACCGCGTTCCAGTAAGGCAGCGCCGGCAGGGCGATGCCTTTCGCGGTTTCGCCGCCCAGGCCGAACAGCGGCATCAGCTGTTTGAAGGCCAGCATGATGTCCAGATCGTTACCGCCGACCCGGCAGCCGCTGTGGCCCAGCAGGCTCTGCTGGCGATCGGCGCGGTTGCGCCACTGCGGCCCCATCAGCAGCACCGAGCAGTCGGTGGTGCCGCCGCCGATGTCCACCACCAGCACGGTTTGCTCTTCGCTCAGCGTCGCTTCGAAGTCCAGCCCCGCCGCCACCGGCTCGAACTGGAACTCAATGTCCTTGAAACCGGCGCGTTCGGCGGCGCGCTGCAGAATGCCCTGCGCCTGCCGGTTGGCTTCGTCGCCGCCGATGCCCTGGAAGTTGATCGGCCGGCCGATCACCGCCTGATCGATGCCGGTTTGCAGCACATTTTCCGCCTGGCGTTTGATGTGGAACATCATGGCGCACACCAGGTCTTCGAACAGCGCGATCTGCTGTGGTTTCAGGCCGTTGGCGCCGAGGAAGGACTTCGGCGAGCGCACGAAGTACACCTCTTCGGGATCTTCCATATAGTGCGCCAGCGCCTGCAGGCCGAACAGCACGCTGTTGCCGTTGACCGGAATGTCTTCTTCGCGGTTGTAACTGATGGCGCGGCGCAGCAGCTGCTGGTTTTCTTCGCTGCCGGTCGGGATCTGCCAATGGCGGTGCAGGCATTCGCTCACCGCTTCGCGGGTCGGCGCGCACAGCATCGAAGGCAGATAGGGCGCGTTGTTTTCCAGCGTCAACAGCTCGGGGCCGTGGTCGCGCATCACTGCAACGGAACAGTTGGCGGTCCCGTAATCGAATCCAATAAACATCTCTTTTTTGTCCCCATGCCAATGAAGGGGGGCGACTTTACCCGAGACGGGGCCGGCGGGCAATGCGCCAATGCGCGAGTGTCGAAAAATTTAGCGGGCGCGGCGGCGGCGTGCTTAACTTAATGTCCGAATTCCGCACGTCAGCGCGCTAGCCGAGTCCCATAATGCAGAAAAAACCGAACCCGAGCGTTGCCATGAATACTCAACAGCAAGCGTTGTACGACGCGCTGCGCGCGCGTGACCGCAAATTCGACGGCCGTTTTTTCGTCGGCGTCTCTTCCACCGGCATCTATTGTCGCCCGGTGTGCAGCGCCCGCACGCCGAAGCTGGAAAATTGCACCTTTTATCCGAGCGCGGCGGCGGCTGAACTGGCAGGGTTTCGCCCCTGCCTCAAATGCCGACCGGAACTGGCGCCCGGCCTGGCGCTGATCGACCTGGGCAACCGCTATGCCCAGGTGGCGGTGCAGCTCATCGAGCAGGGGTATCTGTCCGAACACAGCTGCGAAGCGCTGGCGGCGCGGCTGGGCATTTCCGATCGCCATCTGCGGCGCATCTTCGCCGAACAGTTTGGCGCCTCGCCGATCGATTACGCGCAGTCGCACCGGTTGCTGCAGGCCAAGCGCCTGCTGGCGGACACCGATCTGCCGCTCAGCGAGGTGGCGTTCGCCGCCGGTTTCGGCAGCCTGCGGCGTTTCAACGAGCTGTTCAAGACGCGTTACCGCCTGATCCCGTCGGCGCTGCGCAGCGGCGGTGCGCGCGGTGAACGGGCCGCCGCCAGCGGGTTGGTGTTTCACCTGGGCTATCGGCCGCCCTATGACTGGGAACGCATGCTGAATTTCTTGCAGGCGCGCGCCGTGCAGGGCGTGGAGCGGGTCGAGGGGCGCCGCTACCTGCGCTCGATCGCCGTCAGCCAGGGCGGCACGGAACACCGCGGCTGGCTCAGCGTGCAGCCGGAAGAGGCGCGCAATCGGGTTCGGGTCGAGATTGCGCCGACGCTCAGTTTGGTGACGACGGAGGTATTGCGCCGGGTGCGCCTGCTGTTTGATCTGGACGCCGCGCCGGATCGCATTAATGAGGCGCTGGGCTCGCTGGCGGCCGATGCGCCGGGGCTGCGCCTGCCGGGCTGCGTGAACAGTTTCGAGCAGGCGGCGCGTGCGGTGCTGGGGCAGTTGGTCAGCGTGAAAATGGCGGCGACCTTCGCCGGGCGGATGGCCGAACGCTGGGGCGAAGCGCTGGCGACGCCGCATGAGGGCATCACCCACGTTTTCCCCACAGCAGAACGGGTGGCGCAGCTGCAGCCCGAAGAACTGCGCCCGCTCGGGGTGCAGCTGAAGCGCGCGGCGGCGCTGATCGAGATCGCCCGCGCGCTGGGCGAAGGGCGGCTGCAGCTCGACAACGTGCTGGATATCGAACAGGGCATCAAGGCGCTGACCGCGCTGCCGGGTATCGGCAGCTGGACCGCCAGCTATATCGCGATGCGCGCCTGGTCGTGGCCGGACGTGTTCCTGGCCGGCGATTACCTGATCAAACAGCGTTTTCCCGGCATGACGCCGCGCCAGATAGAACGCTACGCTGAACGTTGGCGCCCGTGGCGCTCTTACGCCACGCTGCATCTGTGGCACAACGACGGCTGGGCACCGAAAGGGGAGAGTTGAACGTAGAGCTAGCGAGGGGTGTCGATCAGCTGCAGCAGGCGGCTCATGCCTTCACGCATCAGGAACGCCAGCAGCTTTTCCCGTTCGGCCGGCGTCAGGTGATAGTAATACTCGATCCAGACCCGTACCGGATCCTGACGTTTGACGTCGTAATCCGGATGGTCGGTTTCGCGCAACGCCGACAGGCTGCGCGCGCCGAACGGCAGACTGTCGATATGGTATTCCAGCGCTTTGCCCTGTACGCCGCTGCGGCGGCGACTGACCCAGCCTTCGCGCCGGGCCATCAAATTGACCCCTTGCGGGGTTGAGGGCAACCCCGCCTTACCCATCAGTTCCCTGGCGGAAAACCATTTCTTTTCCATAGTCCCTTGTCTCTGAGCCATCACCTGTCGAGGAAAATCAACGGATACGTCGATGTTCGCATGGGTATTTCATCTTACTTAATCGTTTAAGCTTCAGGGGTTATTTATATCACTAATCTTGTCTTGGTTAATATCATGTAACGAACGAGATGCGAAGCGCCGCCCGGGAGACGGCGCCTGAGAGGGGGAGAGGGTTAACGGATGCCGAAATAGCCGTCGCTGAGCAACACCGCCAGCGGCTGCTCCAGCGCCACCTGGTCGCCGTCCGCCAGATCGACGCCGATGTCGCGCAGCGCCTGCAGCGTCACCGGCTGGTGAGCCGGCCCGGCGAAGGTCTGCGCTTTAATGCGATGCGCCGCGCCGTTGAGCATCGAGACCATCAGCTCGTCCATCTGGTTGCAGTGCACGTTGGTGATAAAGCGTTCATCGATGCGAATGATGTCGATCCTCTGGTCGCTGAGCTCATCGAACGCATTGATGTTATGCCCGAAGCCGTTGACGATCAGCCGGCAGCCCTGCTGCTGCAGTTCGCGGAGAAATACCCGACACTGCGCGGCGTGCTCCAGTATCGCGGCCTCATCGACGCTGAACAGCAGCGCCTGCGGCGGCAGCGAGGAAGCGCGCACCGTTTCCGTCAGGTCGCGCTGGAAGTCGGCGCTCAGCAGGCTGTCGATGGCCAGCGGCAGCGCGAGCGACAGCCCTTTGCGTTTGATGTCGTCGGCATATTTCACCAGCAGTTGCGCCGCCGTCCAGCGGTCGATGTCCGGCATCAGGCCGTACAGCTGCGCGGCGGCGATGAACGCCTCGTGCGACAGCGGGCGCTCGTCCGGCGCCATCACCTGCAGCTTCACCTGGTGAAACGCGGCCGACAGCGGCGTCGCCGGCGGCGCGACCGCGTGAGTCAACAGCCGCAGTTGCCCCTCGCTGATGATCGTCTGCACTTCCTGCAGGCTCAGCACCTCGTGCTGCCGCTCCAGCAGCTGTTTCTGCCGCGTTTCGTACAGATAAACCTGGCCGCGCCCCTGGTGCTTGGCGGTGTAGCAGGCGATATCGGCCTGCGCCAGCAGTTCGCTGCTTTTGGCGTCGGCGCTGATGCGCGTGATGCCGGCGCTGGCGCCGACGCGGTAAATCTTCCCTTCCCAGTAGAACGGGTGCTGGCTGATTTGATTAACCACTTGCTGCACCAGCGATTTGGCCTGTTCCAGCCGGCAGTCGTACAGGATCAGACCGAACTCGTCGCCGCCCAGCCGGGCCAGGCAGTCGCTATGGCGCAGCTGATGCCGCATCAGCTGGGCGATGTCCCGCAGCAGGGCATCGCCCGCCGCATGGCCGGCGGTGTCGTTCACCGCCTTGAACCGATCCAGATCGAGGAACACCAGCGAATGCGGCGACGACGGTTCCCCGCCGGCGACGATCGCCGCTTTCAGCTGTTTCTCGAAGCGGGTGCGGTTCGGCAATCCGGTCAGCGCATCGTGCGAGGCGCTGTAGCTGAGTTTTTTCATCAGTTCGCGCGAGGCGGTGACGTCCTGCAGCACCATCACCGCACCCATGGTTTCCCCGTCGAGGGTTTTCAGCGGTGAGACCGACTGCTGTACGTCGAAATAACGCCCGTCGCGGCTGTGCAGCACCAGCGCATAATCCGCCGGCCATTGCCGTGGGTATTGCGTGAGGTTTTCGATTTCCGGGCCGTCTTTGCCGTTGGTCAGGCGCACCACGCCGGCGACGGGCATACCGATCGCCAATTCGAGCGGCCAGCCGCACATCTGTTCCGCCACCGGATTCATAAAGGTGATGCGCAGGTGGCTGTCGGTGGAGATCACCCCTTCGCCGATGGCGTCGAGGGTGATGTGCAGGCGCTCTTTCTCTTCGTGCAGCGCCTCGGCGAGGCTCTTGAGCTCGGTCATGTCGATATTGGTGCCGATCAGGCGCAGCGGCCGGCCCTGATCGTCGAGGATCACGTTGCCCTGGCCGCGGATATGGCGCACTTTGCCGCTGCGCGTAGTGATGCGAAACTCCATGATGAATGGCCGTGGCTGCGCCAGGATCTCGGCCAGCTCGCGATCGGTGCGCTCGCGATCTTCCGGCACCAGCAGGGTGCGCCACAACGCCAGCGTCGGCGTTTGGTCGGGGGTGAGATCGTAGAGTTCGAACATGCGCTGATCCCAGGTGAAGTTTTCCTGGCTCATCACCCATTCCCAGATGCCGACGCCGCCCACCTGGTTGGCCAGCGTGATGCGCTCCACCAACCGATTGTTCTCCGCCTCGCTGCGCTTAAGGTCGCTGATGTCCTCCACCTGAGAGATGAAGTACAACGGCCGGCCTTCGCCGTCGCGCACCAGCGAGACCGCCAGCAGCGCCCAGACCGTCTGGCCGTCGCTGCGGATATAGCGTTTCTCCATGGTGTAGCTGCTGATATGGCCGTCGAGCAGTTCGTGCAGTTGGGTCAGGTCGGCGTTCAGATCGTCCGGGTGGGTGATCTCTTGAAAGGTCAGGCGATAAAGTCTTTCGGGCGGATAGCCGAGCAGCTTGCACAGCGCCTGGTTAACCTGCAGCCATTTGCCTTCCGGCGACACCAGCGCCATGCCGATGGCGGAATACTCCAGCGCGCTGCGAAAGCGGCTTTCGCTCTCGACGATATGTTGTTTTTCCACCCGGAAGGTGTGCATCACCATCGCCATGGCGTGCGCCGGGATCAGGATCAGCAACATCGGCAGATAGAGGCCGAGTTCGCCCAGGAAAGTGTGCTGGGAAGACTGAAGGCGCAGCAGGCCCAGCGACAGCAGGACGGTGATCAGCAGGAGAGTGCAGAAACAGACGGTGAAGGTTTCGAAGCGTGACAGCGCGATAGCCGCCCACAGCAGCGGCAGGATGACGAAGGTAAAGGGGAAGGGCAGATGCGTCAGCGCCAGATAGCTGAAGGCCAGCGAGCCCATCAGGGTCAACAGCAGCGGATACGGATTCAGCCCGGCCAACAGGCGGCGGTGATAGGTGAGCCCGAGCGGCGCCAGCGACAGCACCCCTATCGCCTCAGAGATGAACCAGGTGCCGAACGATTGCCAAAACGTCAGGTCCGGCGTGGGGGTCAGTCCGGCGGCCAGCAGCGCGCTGAACAGCGGGGTGAAGATCACCGCACAGACCACGAAGCGCAGCCAACAGCCCAGATCGCTCAGCGGATCGATCGCCGGCAGCGTGCGGCGCAGCAGCAGAGCGCACACTGCCGCTTCCAGCAGGTTGATGGCGGCCAGCTTGACCGGAATGGCGCTGAGGCCGAACAGCAGGAAGCTGGCGAGTACGATGCCTGTGCCGCTGGCCAGCAGCGGCAAACCCCAATGACGCGGAGGATGGCGATACAACACGGCGATCGCGGCGGCGGTCGGGAACCACAGCGGCGTGAAGTGATGAGCCTCACTGGATAACGACAGGCTCAGCAAGGCGAGCAAAAATGTCGCCAGCGCCACGAACAGGGAATGTGTCAGCATAACGCCTTTGTGTGTGCCGAACGCGTTCGGCGCGCTGATATCCATAGACATCCTTACCGATGACCTCTGCCTGTGATTGGATTCATGACGTGGATGAATCAAGATGATTTATTGAAAAAGGGTAGTACAGTGCGGGAGGAAAACCTACCGGGAGGGCCGACTTTACTGCGTTAGCGCAAACCCGGCGACAGAATGACGAAAAAGCCGGCGCGGGGCCGGCTTTGAGCGTCTTACAGCAGGAACAGGGTGGCGAGGCCGAGGAAGATGAAGAAGCCGCCGGTATCGGTCAGCGCGGTGATGAGCACACTCGAGCCGACCGCCGGATCGCGGCCCAGTTTGAGCATGGTCATCGGGATCACCACGCCCATCAGCGCCGCCAGCAGCAGGTTGAGCAGCATCGCCAGCGTCATCACGCCGCCCATCGCCGCGTCGCCGTACAGCAGCCAGGTGATCACGCCCATGATGCCGCCCCACACCACGCCGTTGATGATGGCGACGCCCAGCTCTCTGAGCATCAGGCGCGAGATGTTGCCGACTTCAATCTGGTGCAGCGCCAGCGCGCGCACGATCATGGTGATGGTCTGGTTGCCGGTGTTGCCGCCGATGCCGGCGACGATCGGCATCAGCGCCGCCAGCGCCACTAGCTGGGAAATGGTGTGCTCGAACAGGCCGATCACCCGCGAGGCGACGAACGCGGTGCAAAGGTTGATCGCCAGCCAGGCCCAGCGGGTTTTGACCGCTTTGCTGACCGGGGCGAACACGTCTTCTTCCGGGCTTAAACCACCCATGCGGCGCAGGTTGGTGTCGCTCTCTTCGTTGACGGCGTCGACGATCTCTTCGATGGTCAGACGGCCCATCAGTTTACCTTTGGCGTCAACCACCGGGGCGCTGATCAGGTCATAACGTTCGAACGCGCCGGCCGCTTCATCGGCCTTGTCCTCAGGCTGAAAGGTGGCGGGGTCGCTGTCCATCACTTCGCGTACCGGGATTTCCGGGTCGTTCAGCAGCACCGCGGTGAGCGGCAGTTCGCCCAGCAGGGTGTTTTTGCGATCGGTGACGAACAGTTTATCGGTCGCGTCGGGAATGGTTTTGCGCATGCGCAAAAAACGGTGCACCGCGCCGAGCGTGACGTCCGGCCGCACCGTCACCAGTTCGAAATCCATCATCCAACCGACGCTGTCTTTGGCGTACTGACTCATCTCGCGCACCTGAGCGCGCTGCTCCGGCTCCAGCGAGGTCAGCAACCGGCCCATCAGGTTACGCGGCAGGTATTGCGCCAGATAGGCCTGTTCGTCCACGTCCAGCGTTTTGATCGCTTTGAGCAGGTCTTTATCGCTCATTTCTTCGATCAGGCTGTCCCACACCGGTTCGGCGACTTCCACCAGCGTCTGGCCGCGCTTGCTGTTGCCCACCAGCCGCCACAGCGCCATGCGTTCGTCCTGCGGCAGCGCTTCCAGCAGGTCCGCCAGGTCGGCGGCGTGCATGTCGTCAAGCAGGCCGGTAATTTCCGCCGTTTGGTTCAGCAGTTCGCTTTGGCTGAGGGCGTGTTCATCCCCTGGCCGGCCGAGAATGCCGTCGACCAATTCCTTATTGTTCAACAACAGAGTGAGAATGCGCTGGCGGTGTTCAGCGACTTTTTTGACGTTATGGGTTGCGGCTGACATGGTGTTCCTTAACGGGCGCTCGGCGTTCCTGACGCAGGCTCATTAAAAGATAGAGCATAGCGAGTGCCGGAGTCATTTTTATGAAACGGACGGGGCGCGGCGGTTATTCAGAGGAGGCGTCCTGTTGCGGCGCGCTGACTTCGGCGGCGTTTTGCGCAGCGGCCTGCTTTTTTTCCTGATGATGAGGCACCGCCACCACGGCGGCGTACAGCAGTCGGCCGACTAAAATGATAAAGCTGATAAACAACACTATCTTCGTCATCTGTCCGGTGGTTTTCTTGCGCATATATCACCCGGTATGCCGGTGTCCTGTGTTATTCGCTCGAGAATTTGTAACCGGATTTTAGGCGCTGATGACAAAAGTTGTCCATTTTTTTCCGGCGAGCGGCGCGCCGTATTAGGGTTTCGTTTAGGTTGGCGGAGCGAGGGCGGAAAGAAAAACCCCCTGGCTGGCAGGGGGCGGGGGATCAGGCGGAGCGCTGTTCGTCTTGCGAGCCTTCTTCGTCGATCAGCAGCTTCCAGCCGACGACGTCATTCCAGTAGGCCTGCTCGCGCTCGAAGTCCAGCTGCACCAGGTTGTTTTGCGCCAGGTAGC
The DNA here is from genome assembly GCF_014982455.1 of Serratia sp. X3. Taxonomy (NCBI): domain Bacteria; kingdom Pseudomonadati; phylum Pseudomonadota; class Gammaproteobacteria; order Enterobacterales; family Yersiniaceae; genus Serratia; species Serratia sp. X3. Next base: position 58,975 of record NZ_JADCNB010000007.1, on the reverse strand, counting down.
CGGCCGGGAAGCGCAGCGTCCAGTGGTTGTCGTCGGTGGTCAGGCGCAGCGTTTCCGGCGTGGTGGTCGACTGGCGCTGGTTATTGAGCAGGGTGCTCAGACGCAGCAGCTGGATCAGCGGCAGGTAGTGTTTCTTTTTGAACAGGTTGAGGCGCGGCAGCTCTTCCAGCTTGATCGCCTTGCGGTGGAAACGCACCAACGCCGCCAACAGCAGCTGCTGTTCCTGGTTAAAGCCAGGCAGGTTGGAGTTTTGCAGAATGTAGGCCGAATGGCGATGCATGCCGCTGTGGTTGATGCTCAGCCCCACTTCGTGCAGCATGGCGGCCCATTTAAGCAGGGCTTCCAATTGCGGATGCACCAGCTTGGTGTTTTGCGCCATCCACTGCGAATAGAGCAGTTCGGTGGTTTCCAGCACCCGCTTGGCCTGTTCGCGGTCGATGTTGTAGTGATCGGCCAGGCTTTTGGCGGTGCGGCTGCGGATGTCCTGGTGGCGGAAGCGGCCTTCCATTTCATACAGCACGCCTTCGCGCAGCGCGCCGTCAGACAGGCGCAGATCGCGGATCGCCAGCGCATCGAACACGCCGCACAGGATAGCCAGCCCCGGCACGAACACCGATTGGCGATCTTCCGACAGCCCCGGCAGGCTCAGTGAGCTGAAGCTTTTGAACTGCAGCACCTGTTCGGCGAGCATTTCCAGGCGTTCGAGGGTGATCAGACCGTCTTTTTCGCCCATTGCCACCAGCACTTCGTGGGCGGCCTTGATGGTGCCCGAGGCGCCCAGCGCGTACTGCCAGCCCTGAATGCGGTACTGCCAGGCCAGCGTTTCCAGTTTCTGCGCCGCCGCCAGCCGCGCGCGGCGGAAGTTGTTTTTGCTGATCTCGCCGCCGGGGAAGAACAGCTGGGCGAAGCTGACGCAGCCCATGCGGCGGCTTTCCGCCAGCAGCGGCTCGAAGTCTTCGCCGATCACCAGCTCGGTCGAGCCGCCGCCGATGTCGATCACCAGCTTGCGGCCTTTCTCCGGTTGAGTGTGCTCCACGCCCATGAAGATCAGGCGCGCTTCTTCCTGGCCGGCGATGATTTCGATCGGGTAGGGGATCACTTTGGCGGCGCGCTTGAGGAACACTTCGGCGTTCACCGCCTGGCGCAGGGTGTGGGTCCCGACAATGGTGACGTTATCCGCCGGGAAGCCCTGCAGCCGTTCGGCAAACAGCGCCAGGCAGGCCAGGCCGCGTTCTATCGCCTCTTCACTGAGTACGTTGTTGCTGTCCAATCCGTCGGCGAGGTGCACCCGCTGTTTTAAACGGCCCAATACCTGTAAGGCGCCGTTGACGACGCGGGCGATCACCATGTGGAAACTGTTCGACCCAAGGTCGATGGCGGCGATTTCCTGCGGTTTGTTCGTTGCAGTGTTTTTTAGCGGCATAGTTGCTGGCCTACTGTCCTGGTTGTTCCAGAGCTTTTAAATACTCGTAAATAGCCACCTGGGCGCGCACTTTGCGGCGGTTGCCGCGTGGCACGTACTGGTTGCTCAGTTCTTTATCCACATAACGGGCCTTGACCGTATCGCTGAACAGGATCTCCAGAATGTCCAGAACGCGCTGTTTCAGCGCCGGATCCAGCAGCGATACCGCCACTTCGATACGGTAATCTATGTTGCGGGTCATCCAGTCGGCGGAGGACAGATACACCCGTTTGTCACCTTTGTTGTCGAAAACGTAAACCCGATCGTGTTCCAAAAAGCGATCGACGATGCTGATCACCTGAATATTGTCGCTGATCCCCGGCAGGTTGGGAATCAGGGAACACATGCCCCGCACCAGCAGGCGGATCTTCACGCCGGCGCCGGACGCGGTATATAACCGATCTACCAGCCCTTTATCCACCAGATTATTTATTTTCAACATAATGCCGGCCTGTTCCCCGGCCTGGGCGTTGGCGATTTCGTTGTCGATCAGCTCATACAGCTTCAGGCGCGAGTTCTGCGGCGACACCATCAGGTTGTCGAAGGTGACCGGCCGGTAGGGGTTCTCGATAAAGTTGAACACCCGGCGCACTTCGTTGGTGATGCGCGAGTCGGCGGTCAGCAGCGAATAGTCGGTATAGATGCGCGCGGTTTTTTCGTTAAAGTTGCCGGTGCCGATATGAGCATAGCGCACAATTTCATCGCCTTCACGGCGCGAAATCAGGAACAGCTTGGCGTGGATTTTCAGCCCCGGCGCCGAGAAGATCACGTGTACGCCGGCTTCGGTCAGGCGCTTCGCCCAGTGAATGTTGGCCTCTTCGTCGAAGCGCGCCTGCAGCTCGACCACCACCGTGACCTTTTTGCCGTTGTGTGCGGCATGGATCATCGATTCGATGATGCGCGAGTCTTTCGCCACGCGGTAGATGTTGATTTTGATCGCCAGCACGCTTGGATCGAACGACGCCTGGCGCAGCAGCTCCAGCACGTGCTCGAAGGTGTGGTACGGGTAGTAGAGCAGCACGTCTTTTTCGCGAATGGCGTCGAAACCGTTGCGGAAACCGTCGAACCAGATGTGGCGCAGGCGCGGCAGCGGCTTGTTGACCAGATTGGCCTTGCCGACGTTCGGGAAGCTGATGAAGTCTTTAAAGTTGTGATAGCGGCCGCCGGCGATCACCGAATCGTAGTTGGAGATGCCCAGCTTGCCGCGCAGCAGCTCCACCATTTCGTTCGGCATGTCGCGCTGATAAACGAAGCGCACCGGTTCGGCGGTGAGGCGCTGTTTCAGGCTGGAGGACATCAGTTCCAGCAGGCTGGATTCCATTTCGGTCACCAGATCGTACTCGGCGTCGCGGGTCATCTTCATCGAATAGGCGTTGAGCGCGTCGTAGTCGAAGAAGCCTTTGAAAATCTCATCCAGGCAGTAACGCAGAATGTTGTCCAGCAGGATCATCGGCTTGCGGCGGCGCGGCGCTTCCGGCGGCAGATTGACGAAGCGCGGCACTTTGTCCGACGGGATTTCCAGCAGCGCATAGTCGGTGCGCGCGCCGCGGATAATTTCCACCGCCAGATAGGTGTAATCGTCTTTCAGGAACTGCACCAGATTGGTGTCGTGGTTGATCAGGATCGGCGTGATGTGCTGGCGCAGATGCTGTTTGAAATACTGGCGTAGCCAGATTTGCTGGTTTTCGGACACCTGGCGTTCGTTGATCAGGAAGATCTGGTTGCGCGCCATTTCCAGCAGCAGATCGTTGTACAGGCCGTCGAATTCCTGATCGGTTTTCAGCACCTTGGCCTGGATCTTTTTCAGCAGGTGGCGCGAGGCGCCGGCGGAGCCCTGCTCTTCGCTGATCAGGATGCGGCGTTTGAGATCGGCGAAGCGGACTTTATAGAACTCGTCGAGGTTGTTGGAGTAAATGCCCAGAAAACGCATTCGTTCAATCAGGGGATTGCTCTTATCTGCGGCTTCCTGCAACACGCGTTCATTAAAGGATAACCAGCTTAGTTCTTTTTCGATGTAGAGCTTTTCCTGACCCATTGCCACTCCAGTTCAATTTTAGAATAGGATCCGGGACGCAGCGCCCGGATGCCGCTCTAGTGTCCTTCATCATTATTGCGAGAGATTGACAGGAAAGTCCAACATATCCATTGCGTTGGCGCGCGGCGTTTTTCGCCGGCAAGAAATTTTCCCCACGGTGGGATGCCCGGCAGTGAAACGATCAGCATGAAATGACGGTTAGCAGGCTTATTCTTGGCGTTATAAAGCGTGTTTATGGTCATTTTTCAGCAATATATCAAATTCATATTGTCTTTTTGCAGTGTAAAAAACCTGGGTTGATTCGGGTAACTTTGTCATGCAAACGTCATAAAACTGACATAAGATGCCCGGTTATCTTACGGCGTAAGCCCGATTACATCAGCGACAGCGAGACACATGACACAGACGACGGCAAATCAACATCCCCGAGATCGCCTGCGCGGGCGCATCGACCGCGGCGTGCAGGCGGCAGTGACCGCCTGCGGGCTGATGGTGCTGATGACGTTGATGCTGATCTTCGTTTATCTGCTGTTTGCGGTGCTGCCGCTGTTCAAACCGGCCTCGGTTGGGCAGGCTCAGCCACTGCCGATTGCGGCGTCTTCCCCGGCGCTGGCGTTGGGCATGGACGTGCAGCAGCACGTCGGTTATCGCATCGATGCGCAGGGCGCGGGGCAATTTTATCGTCTGTCGCCGGCGCCGAGCGGCCAGGCTCAGACACCGCTGGCGCAGCAAACGCTGCTGGCCAAACCGGTGCTGCTCGCGCAGGCCGCCGGCGAGCGCGATCTGTTTGCGCTGGCGCAGGCCGACGGCCGGTTGGTGGTGGCGCGCGCGGATTTCGCCACGGCGGAAAACGGCCGGCCGCAGTGGCTGTTCCCGCTCGGGCAACCGCCGCTGGCGCTGGATCCGCAGCGCAAGCCGCTGAAGCTGTTGTCGCTGGCGGATGCGCATCGCGGGCAGTACCTGCTGGCCGGGGTGACCGACGATCGGCGGCTGGTGTTCGGCCGTTTCAGCCCGGATCGGCCGCCGCAGTTCAGCGAACGTCCGCTGGAACACGACGCAGAGCAGTTGGTGCTGACGCCGGATGGCCGCCAGCTTTACCTGCTGGCGGGCAACCGGCTGGCGCGTTACCAGATCGACGGCGCGCAGCTGCAGCTGCGTGAAACGCGCACCTTGGGCGAACACGCCCCGTACCAGATGACGGCGCTGCCCGGCGGCAGCGCGCTGCTGATCAAGGGCGCCGACGGCAACCTGCGCGAGTGGTTCGAGGTGGAAAAAGAGCAGCGCTGGCGCCTGACGCCGGTACAGCATTTCGACCACGGCGCCGACGGGCAGGAGCTGACGGTGGCTGAACCTTATCGCCGGGTGTTCGCCACCCTGCGGCCTGATGGCGGCTTCTCGCTATTCTCTACCATTCAACCGCAGCCGCTGTTGAATACCCGTTTGGGCGCCGAGGTGCGGCAAATGGCGTTCGCGCCGCGCGGCGATGGCCTGCTGCTGGAGAGCGCGCAGGGCTGGCAGCGCTATGCGCTCGACAACCCGTATCCGGACGTCACCTGGCGTTCGCTGTGGGGCAAGGTGTGGTACGAGAACTACCCGCAGCCGGCCTATGTCTGGCAGTCCACTTCCGGCGAAGACAGCTACCAACCTAAATTCAGCCTGATGCCGGTGATCTTCGGCACCTTCAAGGCGGCGGCTTACGCGATGCTGTTCGCCATCCCGCTGGCCTTGGCCGGCGCCATCTATACCGCTTACTTTATGACGCCGGGGCTACGGCGAGTGATCAAACCGGCTATCGAAGTGATGGGCGCGCTGCCGACGGTGGTGATCGGGCTGGTGGCCGGCATCTGGCTGGCGCCGATCATCGAGCAGTATCTGTTGGCGGTGCTGGCGTTGCCGCTGCTGCTGGCGGCGGCGGTGCTGCTGTTCGGCGCGTTGACCCATCGTTTTATGCCGCGCTGCCGGCCGGGCGTCGATCTGCTGTTGCTGTTGCCGCTGCTGGCGTTGACGGTGTGGCTGGCGTTCAGCCTGGGGCCGTGGCTGGAGGTGGCGCTGTTCGGTGAGCCGCTGCATTTCTGGCTGGGGGATAATTATGATCAGCGCAATGCGCTGGTGGTGGGCGTGGCGATGGGGTTCGCGCTGGTGCCGATCATCTTCTCGCTGGCGGAGGATGCGCTGTTCAGCGTACCGGCCACCCTGAGCCAGGGCTCTTTGGCGCTGGGCGCCACCCAATGGCAGACGGTGATCAAGGTGGTGCTGCCATCCGCCAGCGCCGGCATTTTCTCCGCGCTGATGATCGGCTTTGGCCGCGCGGTGGGAGAAACCATGATCGTGCTGATGGCCACCGGCAACACGCCGATTATTGACGGCAGCCTGTTCCAGGGGCTGCGCGCGCTGGCGGCCAATATCGCCATCGAAATGCCGGAGGCGGTCTCCGGCAGCAGCCATTACCGCGTGCTGTTCCTGACTGCGCTGGTGCTGTTTGTCTTCACCTTCGTGTTCAACACGCTGGCGGAGGCGGTGCGCCTGCGGCTGCGCAAGCGCTACACGCCGAATCAGGAGGCGCCATGAAAAACTGGGTGAAGAGCGGGTCACCGTGGGTATGGCTGACCGCTGGTTCGGTCGCCGTCAGCCTGCTGGCGCTGATCGGCATTCTGTTGCTGCTGGCCGGGCAGGGGATGCGCTATTTCTGGCCGAGCCCGGTTTATCAGTTCGAACTGAATCAGAACGGTGCCGGGCCGGTGACGGTGATCGGCGAGTTGTACCAGCAACAAAGCATTTCCCGGCGCCAGCTGGCCGAGGCGGGCGTCACGCCGCCGGGCGAGGCGCAGAACGTCGAACGTTATCTGATTAAGGTCGGCAACCGCGAGCGCGAGGGGCAGGATTTCCGCACCTTGCTGGCCAGCGATATCCGCAGCCAAAGCACGCCGCGCAGCCTGCTGGTGCTGGAACGCGACAGCCACGGCACCGCCTACGGTTATCTGGCGGGGCTGCTGGAAGATGGGCAACCGCTGACTGGCCGCAATCTGGGGCAGGCGTTGCAGCAGCGCCTGCCGCAAATCGCCGCGCTCTCGCGCCAGGCGCACGACATTCAATTCCGCGGCATGGCGCGCATCAATCAGCAGTTTGACGCGCTGCGGCTGCGGGAAAAGCGCCTGCAGCGCGACGATAAGCTGGACGCCCGCGCACAGGACGCCATCAAGGCCGAACGGCTGGAGCTGCAGCGGCAGTATCAGCTGTTGTCCGAACGTCTGGCGGGGCTGAACCGCGATCGCCAGCGCGATGCGTTGCTGCTGCGCGACATGCACGGGCAGACGTTGACCATTCCGCTCAGCCAGGTGCGCGATGCCTGGTACCCGAACGCCATGAACACCACCGAGAAGCTGGCACACTGGGGCGAGCAGGTGAAGAAGTTCCTCACCGACAGCCCGCGTGAAGCGAATACCGAAGGCGGGGTGTTCCCGGCCATTTTCGGCACGGTGTTGATGGTGATCCTGATGTCGATCGTGGTGATGCCGTTTGGCGTAATTGCGGCGGTATATCTGCACGAATATGCCGGCAACAATCTGCTGACGCGGGTGATCCGCATCGCGGTGGTCAACCTGGCTGGCGTGCCCTCGATCGTCTATGGCGTATTCGGCCTCGGCTTCTTCGTCTATATGATAGGCGGCACGCTCGATCAGCTGTTCTATCCTGAGTCCTTGCCCAACCCGACCTTCGGCACGCCCGGCGTGCTGTGGGCGGCGCTGACGCTGGCGCTGCTGACGCTGCCGGTAGTGATCGTCGCCACCGAGGAAGGGCTGTCGCGCATTCCCGCCTCGCTGCGGCAGGGCTCGATGGCGCTGGGCGCCAGCCGGGCCGAGACGCTGTGGCGCATCGTGCTGCCGATGGCGGCGCCGGCGATGATGACCGGCCTGATCCTGGCGGTGGCGCGCGCCGCCGGGGAGACCGCGCCGCTGATGCTGGTGGGGGTCGTGAAATCGGTGCCGGTGCTGCCGGTAGACGAGATTTTCCCGTATCTGCACCTGGAGCGGAAGTTCATGCATTTGAGCTTCCAGATCTACGATATGGCATTCCAGAGCCCGAGCGTAGAGGCGGCGCGGCCGCTGGTGTTCGCCACCGCCTTCCTGCTGGTGACGATCGTGGTGAGTTTGAATCTGGCGGCGATGGGTATCCGCCATTCGTTGAGGGAGCGGTACCGAGCATGGTCGCAGTAACAATGACGCTATTTTTGGGGAGTGCGTAATGGGTTTGATGACGCCAGGCAGTTTGCCCCGGCTGGATGTCCAGCATCTCGACGATGAACAGACCGCGCTGGCGGTCAACGGCCTGAACCTGTTTTATGGCGACAAACAGGTGCTGCACGATATTTCGCTGCGTATCCCGAAGCACCGGGTGACGGCTTTGATCGGCCCCTCGGGCTGCGGCAAATCGACGCTGCTGCGCTGTTTCAACCGCATGAACGATCTGGTGGACAACTGCCGCATCGAGGGCGAACTGCAGCTGAACGGCGCGGCGATCTCCGGCGCGCAGATCGACGTGGCGGCGCTGCGGCGGCGGGTGGGCATGGTGTTCCAGCGGCCGAACCCGTTCCCGAAATCGATCTATGAAAATGTGGTGTACGGCCTGCGGCTGCAGGGCGTGCGCGACCGGCGTTTGCTGGATGAGGCGGTGGAGCGTTCGCTGCGCGCCGCCGCGCTGTGGCATGAGGTGAAGGACCGGCTGCGCGAAAACGCGTTCCGCTTGTCCAGCGGCCAGCAGCAGCGCCTGGTGATCGCGCGCGCTATCGCCATCGAGCCGGAAGTGTTGCTGCTCGACGAGCCGACCTCGGCGTTGGATCCGATCTCCACGCTGACCATCGAAGAGCTGATTTCCGCACTCAAGCAGCGCTATAGCGTGGTGCTGGTGACGCACAACATGCAGCAGGCGGCGCGCGTCTCCGACTACACCGCCTTTATTCATCAGGGGCGGCTGGTGGAATACAACGATACCGACGCGATTTTTACCTCGCCGCGCCAACGCCGCACCGAGGATTATATTACCGGGCGGTATGGGTGAGGCGTTTGGACTATGAACAAACGAAAGGCTGCACAACTGTGCAGCCTTTCGTCTATCAGGGGCATCAGTAATTTGCGCGGATGCGGATCGCTTCTTCTACCCACTCAGCCAGATTTTCTTTGATGTGGTTATAGACATTGGTGCTGGTCAGGTAAGGCGGATCATAGGCTTTGGCGATCGCGGAGAGCTTTGTGTCACCCAGCTTGATGTGATCCAACGGGTTTTTACCTTTCTCTGTTTGGTCGCCGGCGCTGTCTTTCAGGTTATGGATATACACCACCAGCACGCCCATGCCTTTTTTCCAGGCCTCGCAGATTTCGAAATTAATCCATTTGCGATTAGCGGTATCTTTACCGGCGAGAATCACGGCGCAGCTGCGATTGTCCAACTGGCTTTTGATCCAAGCGGCGATGGCGGCGTCACCGCCTTTTTTCACTTCCTCCCAATCGTTATCCGTGGCTGGCCGGTTACCTTCCAGCGTGCCCATTTCGCGTACCTGAGAGGCGCGCCAGTTGTCCGGCTCATAATGGAAACTGTAAAAACATTTTCTGGTCATCGGGGGTTATCCTTAGTAATGATATCGATAAGAGCCAACAGGCATTTTTTCTTCTCCGCCAGGCTGCCCGGTTCGTTAAGCTGATCCAGCAGATTCATGGCGGCGGGGTGGCGGTGGTAGAGGGTTTCTTTCATCTCCTCCTTGATTTTTCGGTAGATCTCGGCGGATGCGCTGCCGGTACAACCGATAGGTATGCAGACGCAGCCTTGTTCCGTGGCGATCTGGAACTCTTGCAGTAAACCGTCGGCCAGCACGTATTCGTCCTCGGCGTTACGTTTGTTGCCGAACAAAAAGATTGCGATGCCGCTGAGCGAAATCATGTTCTGACGGTATTCGTGCCAAAGTGCCGGTAGGGTAATGCCGCCGCTGGCGAATTGGGGGAAAGGACGCAGCACCAGCTGGCTTTCGCTGATTTTTCCCTGGCTGTCGTAAATGGCTTCCAAGGCGCCGTTGATCACCGCCGTGCCTACGCCCCAGCCGAAGCCGTTGACGATGCGGTACTGTTTGCGGATAAGCAGGCGCGCCAGACGATGTATGAACTGGATGGATTCTTCACGGGCATAAGGATGGTAGTTGTCGGCGCTGCCGGAGATAAACACCGTGCTTTTCTTAAACTGCGTTTCGATGGCATACAGCAGGTCGGTGATTTGCCGATAGTCATCCACCAGCAGCGTTTGAATGCCGTAACGGCGCAGATCGTTGATCATCAAGCTTTGTTTACGGCTGTTGTAGTCACAGGACGCCTGATCTTCACTGCCGCTGTCGCCGAGCTGAACGCGCCGCATAATGCAATAGTGATTTCTTTTCCCTTCGGCATACTGTGCATAGAGGCGGCTCAACACATACTGCAGATTGGGATCTTCGAAGCTGAAACCGATAAACAGAAACGTTTTAGCGGTCAGTTCCGCCATCAGCATGTTGATAAAGGGAAGGTGTGTGCGGGAGTAAGTCTCGTATTGTTCGCGGGTGATAATCGCCTGGTTGGGATTTCTATAGTCACCATGCATTTTATATAAAACAACATCACGTTTGTGAATGTTATTGGTCAGGCTTTCTGGTGTGGTTTTGACGTCGCAGACGCGATTATAACGGGCATAGGTTTTTTCAATCAGGTCGTCGTAGTTAGTGGTCCAAAGTGACGCTATCGGTAATCTGGCGATAATTCGGTGGTTTTCTGTTTCTTCTGCTTGCTCAGCGAATTCTGTAATTATTTTTTGATTTATCTTATGTCTGTTGCCTTTTTCATTGAGGTGATACTGCGCCAGGGAAATAAGATCGCTCTCTTTTTCGATATCCAGCCCCAGTTCATAAGCGATATCGCCGATAAGCTCTTTCCAGCTAACGAAACCGGCGGGGATAGACAGCCCGGCGCCGGCGAACAGTGCGGCGCTGCCAGCTTTAATATCATTAACGTAATCACGAATAAACAGTTCTATATCACGGTTAAACATGAGGCTATCCCCGATATTGTTTTTCTTTATTGGTTAACTAATAACTATGTTTTTTATGTATTAATTATTAAAGCATAACTACCAAGATAAAAGGGTGAATTAACTTTGTAAACTCTGCTTGTTTGTTTTTGTCGATATTGAGCGTGTTATTTTTATATTGAATTTATTTGTTTTTATTATTCGGTTTTTTAATTTTAATATTAATTAAATGCGCTCTGGGTAATAAGCTGCAGTAGCTGTGGCATATGCGCATTTTTTCCGCGTTGTGATTTAGATCAAACAGAAATAATTCTCATTATCATTGATTGGCGACATAAAATGTATATACTTCGCTAAGGTATGTAAGTTAACGTAAATGGATGTATTTAAATGTGTGCATGGAAGCCGAGGGTTTGGCCTGTGCTTTTGGCGTTTTGCAGCTCGGCGTGGTGCGCGGAAATCACCAGCCCTGCCGATCGCGACAGCATTACCCAACAGCAGAAAACGTTGCTGGAACAGGCCCAGCAACAGCGTGAGGCGCTGCAGAATAACGTTGAATTACCGGCGTTACCGCTGCCTGTGCCGGCCGCCGCAGGAGCGGTTTGCCAGCCGGTGCGGCAGATTGTTTTTGAGGGCGCCGAGCATCTTTCCTGGTCGGTGAAAGAAAGCCTGGCGCGCCCGTATCAGGGGCGCTGCCTGACGCTGGAGCACATCAACCGTCTGGTGCGCGAAACCACCAATGCTTATTTGCAACGCGGCTATGTCACCTCACAGGCCTGGCTGCAGGAGCAGGATATCTCCCGCGGCGTGTTGACCGTCAGCGCCAGCGAGGGGCGAATCGAGTCCATCACGCAAAACGGTGAGCAGACGCCGGCGTTGAAGATGGCGTTCCCCGGTCTGGTTGGTGGCGTATTGAATCTGCGCGATATCGAGCAGGGCATGGAGCAGCTCAACCGCCTGCCCTCGCAACAGGTGACTATCGATATCCAACCTGGCGAGCAACCCGGCTTTTCCAACGTGGTTTTGCTGCGTGGCGCCACGCGCGCGCCGGTTTCTTTTTCTTTCGGCGCGGATAACAGCGGCCAGAAAAGCACCGGCACCGGACAGATGAACGCCGCCTTCTCGCTGGATAATCCGCTGCGTCTTGCGGATCAATGGTCGCTTTCCGCAGCGCGCAATAACGATTTCAGCCCGCATCATCGCAGCCGCAGCCTGAACGGCAGCGTCACCTTCCCCTATGGCTATTGGCTGTTCAGCTATCAGTACGCCTGGAACGATTTTTTCCAGCAGGTGCCGTTCAACGGTGCCGCTTACCGTTATCAGGGCAACAACCAGACCCAGCGTTTGGGCGCGAACCGCACGTTGCTGCGGGATGGCAAACGTAAGCTGGCCATCGATATCGGGCTGGCGCGGCGCACCACGGAAAATAAGCTGGCGGGGGAACGGTTGAGCGTCAGCAGCCCGACGCTCAGCATCGCCAGCCTGGGCCTCAATTACAGTGCGGTCGCGGGCGGCGGCTATATGACGCTGAACCCAACGATAAGCCGTGGGCTGCGCATGCTGGGCGCCACCGCCGACGATCCGCAGCGAAACGGGGCGCCGCGCAGCGAGTTCCGTAAGCTTGGCCTCAGCGCCAGTTATTTCTATCCGCTCGCCCCCTCTCTTTACTACCTGACCTCGGCCTACGGGCAAACCAGCGCAGACAACCTGTATGCCGGCGAGCGCATTTCCATCGGCGGGCAATACTCGGTGCGCGGCTTTAAAGAGCAGTACCTGACCGGTAATCGCGGCGCCTACTGGCGTAATGAACTCAACTGGCAATGGCAGACCTTGCCGGGACTGGGGGAGCTCTCTTTGACCGGCGCGTTAGACGCCGGCTGGCTGCAGGGGCGCGCCGGGCAGATAGACGGCGGCAGCGTCGTCGGTGCGGCGCTGGGCGCCACGCTAAGCGGCCGTTGGTTTAATCAGGCGGTCACCGTCGGTAAACCGCTGACGCACCCAGACAGCCTGCAACCGGATCGTTGGGTGGCCTACTGGCAAGCCACCATCACGTTATAACGCCAGCACACAGCAGGAACGCCCTCGGCGTTCAAAACAACATCCTTTCGAAGGAATGAATATGGATAAGCTCAACCCTCCGTTGGCGCGGGGCGCCAGCTATTTGCTGATCTACCTGACGGCTTTCCAGCCGTTGCACCCGGCGTTCGCCGCCGGTATCACCGCCGCCAACGGCAATACGCAGGTGGTTATCAAGCCGGGCGACGTACCGGTGGTGAATATCGCCACGCCGAACGGTGCGGGCATCTCGCACAACACCTATAAAGATTTCAACGTTGGGCCACAGGGCGCCGTGTTGAATAACGCCACGCACGGCGGCAAAACGCAGCTGGGCGTGGAGATCTACAACGCGCAGGGCAACACCTACCTGAAGGGAAAACCGGCGGAGTTGATCATTAATGAGGTGATCGGCGGCAGTCGTTCCGAGCTGCAGGGCAAGCTCGAGGTATTCGGCAACAAGGCCAACGTGATGATCGCCAACCCGAATGGCATCACCTGCGACGGCTGCGGCTTTATCAATGCCCCGGGCGTGACGTTGACCACCGGCAAACCGCAGTTCGACAAGCAGGGTGCTCTGGAAGCGCTGGAGGTGAAAAAAGGCGGTGTCACCATCGGCGGTAAAGGGTTGGACGGCAGCGGCGCAGACTACGTCGATATCATCAGCCGCGCCACCGAGCTGAACGGCAAAATCAATGCGCAAAATCTGTCGCTGACCCAGGGCGCCAACCGCATCAGCTTCAAGGACGGCAGCATCAAACCGATCGCCGGTGAAGGCGCTAAGCCTCAACTGGCCGTGGATACCAAGGCGCTGGGCGGCATGTACGCCAACAAAATCCGCCTGGTGGCCAATGAGGATGGGGTGGGGGTGAACCTGAAAGACCTCACCAGCAAACAGCGGGATATTACGCTGAGCGTTAACGGTAACCTTGTGCTTAACGGCACCACGCACAGCAAGGGGGACTTCAATGTCAGCGCTAAGGGATTGCACATTACGCCGGGCGCTATCGTACAGGCGGACGGCAACGCCACGTTGGCGACAACGACGCTGGTGAATGACGGGCAAACCAGCACCAGCGGCGATATGCGCATATTCGGCGACCACATCCGTAATGCGGGGGAAAACGCCAAGCTGCACGCCAATAAAAATATGTGGATCCAAAAGGATGCGCAGGGCAACAAGGCTAAATCCGTCGAGAACCGTTCGGCGAAAATCCTGACCAACAGCGGCGACTTGGTGATACGCACGGAGAGTTTGAACAATGTTCGCCAGCAGTTCGCCATTTCCTCCACCAATACGCCGAAGGACAACAAGGATATCGATCGTTGGTTGGCTGATGGTGTGTACGAGGGGCAATTCGATTACCAATTTTTTGATTATTTGGCGGACTTTGAAGATAAAAATTTCACCTGGTTGGGACATGTTGATTTCAAAAAAACGCCTTGGGTCAACAGTGAGCGCGTGCGTTTTACCGTAGTGGCCGACAGCCGTCCCGCAGAAATCATTTCAGGGAAGAATGCCTACATTAATGCGTCGGAATTTTGGAACCACGTCAGCACAATAAAAGCGACTAACGACCTGATTTTAAACGGCAATAATCTGGGCGTGCGCAGTGAAATGACGGGAGACATGAACGACTATGCACTGTTCGAACCGAAGGTGCCGAATCCTAAAGTTGTTTTGGGACATAAATGGCAGGATCAGAAATCGTCGATCCCGGAATATGTCATTTATGTCAAAAAAGGTGGGCAAAAGAGCTGGTCGGCTTCTGGCTATCCTTCCTCAGCCATGTTGGCCGGCGGCAGTTTGGTCGCGGATTTTAAAAACCAGATAGAAATTAAAACTTCGACGCCGGCGGGAAATCAGCTTAGTGAAGTGGTGGCTTCGGGGCGGCCTGACTCGCTGGCAGCTCACAATATTGTGCTGCATGCGGGACGCGTCATCAGTACCGATAAAATAAACGCGCGTAACGACCTGACTGTGGTTGCCGACGATCTGTTTTACACCGACGCAGCTGAGCTGACTGCGGGCAAGAATCTGAACGTTGCAGCAGTGAATGAGTTGGATGCCCGTCAAAGCTATCTGAAAGGACATAATGTCACTTTGACCAGCCGCAACGGCAACGTCAAAGTGCACACTGTACCTAGCCCGCGCTATTTCGGCGTCGATGGTGCCCGCTGGCTGAGCCAATTGAATGCTGCCGGGGACTTAACCTTAAATGCCGGGCAAGGCATTTATCTACGTAACACGCACTTCGCGCCGCAAAGCCAAAATATTGCCATGACGGCGAACGGCACTGTTTCGATTGTCAGAAATGATGAGGCGTTGAATAACGATCGTTTAGCGCAGAATTTATCTCCTGAACAACGACAAACGCAGTTCAACCAACTGCTGAATGCCGGACAGTTGAACGCCAGTGGTTCAGTGCTGCTCAACAGCGGCGGTTATCTGGCGCTGCGCGGGACGCACATTAAAGCAGGCAAAGATGTCACGCTGTTGGCCGGCCATAATGCCGATCTGAACTATCGCGAATTGGGGGGACAATTTAGTCGCCTGTTTCCCTCTTCTCGCACGCCAGAACTGGGCAGCCGGGTACACGCCGGCGGCAACCTGCTGATTAATTCGGCCCGCGACATCGGCACCCAGGGCGGCGCGCTCTCCGCCAACGGTAATATCACGCTGCTGGCCGGGCAGAATCTATGGTTATCGAATGTCGCCTATTCCGCCATTGATGCTGCCAACGACAACAACAAAGACGATCGCCATGTGGTCACTACCCTCAGCGCCGGGAAAAACCTGACCGCGGCGGCGAACAATCAACTGCTGACTTACGGTGCCAGGTTGACTTCCGGCGCTAACATGACGCTAACCTCCGGCGGCGATATGCGCTTCGAGGCGGTGCAAAACCACACTTACCGAGAAGGTGGCAACGAATTTACCGAAACTCGCACCCAGCAAGGGACCGAGCTGAATGCCGGTGGCCTGATGACGGTGATTTCCGGCGGCAGCATTCTGTTCCAGGCGACCAAACTGGTAGTGAAAGGGTTGGGGGCAAACTGGAAACCGCCGGTAGCGGTGACTGATTGGGGCAGCCGCATCGCCGTTGCCGAGCAGCAACTTCAAAATGCGCAGCAGCGCATTAATCAGGCGCAGCAGGATAAGAGTCGCGCTGAACAAGCGAAGCACGGTAAAAGCAATGAGTTAACTACGCTGCAGCGTGACATTAACTCGCTAAAACAAAGACAAGCGGAGGTAATCAAGAAATCTCAAGAGTTTACAGCCAAGCACGGCAAGCTAATGGAAATAAACGACTGGGGTTTATGGCAACAAAGTGCTGCCATCGCAGCCGAAGGTATCGGCATTACCCATGATTTATTGGAAAAGGAGAAGCGAGCGAATGCGCTCCCCAATGAAATCAATGCCGAACAATCCGCCCTCAATGATGCACAACAGCGCCTCTCTCAGGCCACCCAAGACCGCGATGGCGCACAATCACGTCTGGCAACCGCCCGCAATGAGGCGATAAGTAAAGGGGCGGATGAGGCTAAGCAAAAAGCTCAGGTCGACGCTCACAACCAGGCTGAAGCCATGCGCGCCGGCAATATGGATATCGCCGCCAAGGGGGGCTATCTCTACGCCCAGGCGATGGAGGAGTCCAGCCATTACGAAAAAAAGGAAACCAAGCGCAAATGGTGGGGCAAGAAAACCGAGGTTAAGCAGACCCGCCACGACGTGACCAACAAGGTTACCGAGTTTACCGCCGCCGGCAATATCACGCTGATGAGCCGCGACGACAGCACCTATGA
Source organism: Serratia sp. X3 (assembly GCF_014982455.1). Taxonomy (NCBI): domain Bacteria; kingdom Pseudomonadati; phylum Pseudomonadota; class Gammaproteobacteria; order Enterobacterales; family Yersiniaceae; genus Serratia; species Serratia sp. X3. Next base: position 42,575 of record NZ_JADCNB010000007.1, on the reverse strand, counting down.
AGCCAGCAAAATCGCCGCCGGGCAAAACGCGCGCCTGACCAGCTCCCGTGGTCAGGTTAACTTCCGCGCGGTGAAAAACACCTCTTTCGAACAGACCGTCAGCAATTCGAAAGGCTTCTTTATCAAGCAGGCCAATAAAGGCTACGAAGACAATAAGTGGGTGTTGCCGAGCATTCATACCGGTGGCGCCCTGACCGTGGAAGCCGCCAAGGGCGTCAGCGCCGATGTGAAGGTGAAAAACGGCCAGGCGCTGCAAAGCGCCATCGACGCGCTGGGCAATACGCCGGGTACCACCTGGGTCAAAGATCTGAACAAGCGCAACGACGTGCAGTGGAGCAAGGTCAAAGACGCCTACGACAGCTGGGATTACAAGAGCCAGCACTTGAACCCGGCGGTGGCGGCGGTGATCGCCATCGCAGCCGCGGCGGTGACCGCAGGCAGTTCACTGGCGGCTACGGCAGCCTCCAGCGTTTCCGGCGCCGTGGGCGGTGGGGCGGTAACCAGCGGCGCAGTCACCGCCGGGATGTCTTCGCTGGCCTCTCAGGCGGCGGTGGCGCTGGTGGAGAACCAGGGCAACCTGTCGAAAACCCTGCAGGCGCTGGGCAGCAATGAAAACGTCAAGGCGACCGCCACGGCGATGGCGGTAGGCGGTGCGCTCAACGGCTTCGACAGCGCGATGGGCTGGAGCAAGGACGCGGCGGGCAAACCGCTCAATCCAAATAACGTCAAACTGCCGCAGCTGAGCAACGGCGACTGGAGCAAGGTGGCGCAGCGGGTGGCCGGGCAATCGGTCATCAGCTCCAGCCTGAATACCGCCATCAATGGCGGCAGCTTCAAGGACAACCTGACCAATGCGCTGCTGGCGAACATCGGTAGCCAGGTTCAGGCCGAGGGCGCCAATCTGATCGGGGATAACGGTCAGGTTCTCGATATACCGGGCCGGGCCGTAAGCCATGCCGTTCTGGCGGGCGTGGCCGCAGAAATCGGCAAGGGCAATGCCAAAGGCGCGGCGGCAGGGGCGCTGGCGGCGGAGCTGGCCGGGGTGATCATCAATGATAATTTGGTCAGAAGTGAAGGTTGGCAGGAGCGTCAGGCTCAAATCAGCCGCGTAGCGGGCGCCTTTGCAGGGGCCATCGTAACCGCCAAAGCCGCAGGCGCCACCAGCGGTGCAAATGCGGGGGAATTTGTCGAACGCTTCAATCGACAGCTGCACCAGGAAGAACTCAACGCGATTAAAGCGTTGGCTAAGGGCGACAAGGAAAAAGAAGCGCGTCTGATGGCGGCTTCATGCCGAAAAGTAGCTTGCACCACGCAAGAGGCGTTGAACTCAGACGAACGCAAGCAGTTTGAAGCCCTGATGAATAAGTACCCGTCAACGCGGGATGAAGACGGCCTCATTGCCAACTACTGGGTACAAAAAGAGCGCCAGCGCTTCGGCAACTATCCGGCGTTTGCCGGTTATGACAGCGAAAAGTTATTCACGTATGATTTGGGCGACCAGATAACCGACGGCCAGCTGTTTGCACGCAACCAGCAGATAGAACAAATCAGCAAGTTGACCGGTTGGTCGCCGGACTGGGTGAATGCCTCGGTGATGGCGGTCTCTATTGCCAGCACATTTGCCGGTATGGGCAAAGCGAGCGTCGGCAACCAGTACCTGTCATCCAAACTGGTAGGGCCAACCAGCGCCTGGAAAGGGTATCTGGTCAATGAGAAGACGGTTCAGCAGACTGCGGCATTCAAAAACCAGGTTACAGAACTGAGGGCTGGTCTACCATCAGACTGGAAACGTGGTGGCAACGTTGCCGTGGCCAATATTGATATATCTGGAATGCCAAAAACACTTGCGGGTCACAATCTCATAAATGTTGAAGGGAAAGGTTTTGTTGGAAAGGGAAAAGAAAATTTCAAATATGAGACTTTGCTTACTGATGATGGTAGACCAGTACCAAGACGTATAGACTCTGAATATAAAATATTGGATAACTTAGCTGATAAATTAGGAAGTAATTATTCTGCTAAAGGTTCTGTTACTATTTTTACCGAAAAACCTGCCTGCGACAGTTGCTTGGGCGTTGTTAAACAATTCGAGAGTAGGTACCCTGGGGTGAAAATTGACGTTTTGGACAATAACGGAGTGCGTTTGATTCCGGGAAGAGGTAAATAACAATGAGTGTGATGAGTTATGATGAGATAAGAAGTAGCTTTGCCCATTCAAGTTACGTTTATTGCAGGGAGATAATTGACCTATTGAAAGATGGGGATAACCATGGGGTTTGTGATACATCTGATCAGGCGTTTGCGTATGAGTCATTAGAAGGTTCGTTTGAAGAACCAATAGAATGCCTCATGCTTGAGCTAGTGACGCTCATCTATATGGCTGGTAGATGTAGTGATCAAACAGTAAAGTTCCACATAGATATCATATTAAAAATTTTATCCGAAAATGATTTATTCGAAATGCTTAAGGATGTAACTGAAGATGACAAAAACGAAATTTTAAACGATCTTCGATTGCTTGGCTTGATCGATAAGCCTGAATAAAAGGATGCTCGTGTAGATTGATGTGTTTTGTCTATCGTCTGGATCCATGACAGCGGCTATGAAGATTGGATCTAACCCGCACACAGAAACGGCTCTTCAGAGCCGTTTTCTCTTGATGTTGTATCCCATATAAACGCCGATAGGACGCGGCGGGCAAACCGCTCAATCCAAACAACGTCAAACTGCCGCAGCTGAGCAACGGTGACTGGAGCAAGGTGGCGCAGCGAGTGGCCGGGCAATCGGTCATCAGCTCTCGCCTGAATACCGCCATCAATGGCGGCAGCTTCAAAGACAACCTGACCAATGCGCTGCTGGCGAACATCGGTAGCCAGGTTCAGGCCGAGGGCGCCAATCTGATTGGGAATAACGGCGAAGTCCTGGGCGCGGCCGGGAAGTCAGTCAGCCATGCGGTTGTGGCGGGCATCGCCGCGGAAATCGGGCGCGGCGACGGTAAAGGGGCTGCTGCCGGGGCGTTGGCGGCGGAGCTAGCCGGGGTGATATTGGGCGACAATATCATCAAGCCAGAGGAGTGGCAGAAGAAATCGGAACAGCAGGCGCAGATGGCACGAGTACTGGGCGCAGCCGCAGGCGCAGTCTTCACCGGCAAGTCTGATGGTGCTTACAGCGGTGCCACCGGTGGTGAGAATGCGTTCCGATATAACTATCTCAGCCACAAACAACAAGAATTGATGGAGAAGGATTTGGCGGCCGCGAAATCGCCGCTTGATAAAGCGGTGGTGTTGGCGAACTGGGGAATAACGAGCCACACCCAGGATGGCGCCTTTGCGGCGGGTGTAGTCTCGGGCATCCCGGTTGAAATCAGCGATACGGTGGATGGTTTAGTCGCCGTGGCCAGCAATCCACGCGAGGCCGCGGATGCATTAATAGCTCTGATAAAGAACGATGAACGCTTCTCGATTATTGGCGAAAGTGTGAAACAGGAATACTTGGGGCGGGTCGAGACATTCAAGACGAAGTATGAACATGCAGGCGTGGATGGCGCTTTTGGTGCAGGTCTGGAATTTGGTAAACTGACGATGGCTGGGCTAGGGCTGTTTGCTGGGGCCGCCGGCGCAGGTAAGCTGGGTGTTAAGATCACAACGAATAGTATCAAGGCATTAGAAAAAACAACGGTAAAAGACCTGACGACGCTGGGACTCACACGAGAGCAGCAGACAATAATAAGAAATGCTGAGGGTATCTCTACCGCGAAAGCTCACCAGGCAACCGCCCCTCGCGATTTGAATGAACAGGTGTTGTGGAATTTGGTGAAGCAAAATCCTGAAAAAGGTATGGAGTTGAAGCTAAATAAAGATCCCAAATTTTCTACTACAGCGGGCTTCCAAAAAATGCAGGCTTTACATGAACTTCCAGATGGCAACAATATTGTTATTCACTACCAGTATAATAAATATACTGGCAAGGCATACGACATGAAATTTGACTCACCAAAACATAATGATTTGCAGCCCGGTCCGTCCATTAAAGGAGGCAAGAAAAAATGAGGATTAAAACTAGAAGAGGAACCATAATTGACGTTTTTGCCTTCTATGTAATAGGTGGCAATAAGTATTTTTATGGTTTACCTCCTCGATACGGTGCACTTATTGCGTATAGAAGCGAAGAAGTTACCGTAGTCGACCCTGAAATATCGTGGAGATCTGTTTTTTTCTCCGACGGCATTTTTCATCATTCCTTGATAGGCGATGAATTACTTGATGGTCTGATAGAGAGAGATGAGGGGAATTATAGAAATTTTGTGGCTATCTTGAAGGCTGAAGGGTCTATTCAACAAGATTTTCCTGAGGATTTAGACTAGCCTAAAAAAACGGCTCTTCGGAGCCGTTTTCTCTTGATGTTGTATTCCATATAAACGCCGATAGGACGCGGCGGGCAAACCGCTCAATCCAAACAACGTCAAACTGCCGCAGCTGAGCAACGGCGACTGGAGCAAGGTGGCGCAGCGGGTGGCCGGGCAATCGGTCATCAGCTCCAGCCTGAATACCGCCATCAATGGCGGCAGCTTCAAGGGCAACCTGACCAATGCGCTGCTGGCGAACATCGGTAGCCAGGTTCAGGCCGAGGGCGCCAATCTGATTGGGGATAACGGTCAGGTTCTCGATATACCGGGCCGGGCCGTAAGCCATGCCGTTCTGGCGGGCGTGGCCGCAGAAATCGGCAAAGGCAATGCCAAGGGTGCGGCGGCAGGGGCGCTGGCGGCGGAGCTGGCCGGGGTGATATTGGGCGACAATATCATCAAGCCGGAGGAGTGGCAGAAGAAATCGGAACAGCAGGCGCAGATGGCACGAGTGCTTGGCGCAGCCGCAGGCGCAGTCTTCACTGGCAAGTCTGATGGTGCTTATAGCGGCGCCACCGGAGGTGAGAATGCGTTCCGGTACAACTATCTCAGCCACAAACAACAAGAATTGATGGAGAAGGATTTGGCGGCCGCGAAATCGCCGCTTGATAAAGCGGTGGTGTTGGCGAACTGGGGAATAACGAGCCATACCCAGGATGGCGCCTTTGCGGCGGGTGTAGTCTCGGGCATCCCGGTTGAAATCAGCGATACGGTGGATGGTTTAGTCGCCGTGGCCAGCAATCCACGCGAGGCAGCGGATGCATTAATAGCTCTGATAAAGAACGATGAACGCTTCTCGATTATTGGCGAAAGTGTGAAACAGGAATACTTGGGGCGGGTCGAGACATTCAAGACGAAGTACGAACATGCCGGCGTGGATGGCGCTTTTGGTGCAGGTCTGGAGTTCGGTAAACTGACGATGGCTGGGCTAGGGTTGTTTGCTGGGGCCGCCGGCGCAGGTAAGCTGGGTGTAAAAATAACTAGTAACACGCTTAAAGCTACTTCTAAAGCTGCCGAGAAAAACACATTAATTGCTCTAGATCGCATGCCAAAAAGTGAGACGAAACTTCCGTGGGACTCTTGGCAAAATTATCCGAAAAAAACAGTTGATGGACGTCAATACGCACGTATAGGTGATCGTCTTTACTCTCAACATGCCGTTGACAGAATGCAACCAACAAGCTTAGGTTCCCCAGCAGGAACCATTGGACCTGGAAAAACCATTTCTCCAAATATAGTTGAACATGTAATTAAAACAGGTGTTACTGAAACAAGCATATCCAATGGTATTCAAAGGACAATTTATCGGGCTGGTGACATTGGTGTGGTTACTGAAAACAATGGTAACATCATAATCACAATCCTTCGTAGGAGTGAAAAATGAGTGAGTGGATTTATCCCGATGTAATGAAAAAACTTAGGTCTTCCTGTGTGGCCTTTTTAGAGGGAAAACTATCTGTGTCTGAAGTTCAATCAGAAATAGATAACGCAGGTAACAGTATTGTAGCGATAGAGGAAAAATGGTTACGACAGTTGCTACTTGATGCGGAAAGTGATATTGAACTTTTGATCTTCACTATTGACAATGAAAAATTGACAGCAGCTGTCAAACCTATCGTACAGAATATTATCAAGGCAATAAGTTAGGATATGGCTTCACTCCTATTTCAGCGACGTGCTATGTATCATAAATAGGCTCATAATAGCGTTTATGGTGGCTGCTGACCCACGTATGGAAACGGCTCTTCGGAGCCGTTTCTGTTTTTTATCGTTCCCGCCCCGAAACCCGCAGCACCAGCCCCACCAACAGCAACGCAGCCCCCGAGGCATAGAGCGGGAACCAGCGCGTCCACCAGAGCGGGGAAAACAGCGGGGTACTATTGGGATCTGCAGGCGCGTAGCCGCTATAGGTATTCAGGCCGGCGGCGATGGCGAGCATCGCCAGGCCGATAAAAAGCAGCAGGTTTGAGACGGTTGTCATGGCATTTTTCCTTTGTAGAGGCAGAGGGTAACTCTTACTATCACTATTAATTATTTTTCGATTAATTATCTTGAGGAATATTATTTACTTTCGTATTCATCAGGCTATTTCCTGACGATAAAATAACATGCCTTAATACTAGCCACTTATTTCCCAATAAAAAACCCGCCAGCGCGGGTTTTCTCTTTTTCTCGCTAGCCGTCACTTCACCAGCGGCTTATCGCCCGGCGTTTTGAACTTCGCCAGATATTGCGGCTGGAAGATGCACATGCGCAGCACGGTGCGGTATTCGCCGTTGACGAAGAACTCGTCGATCAGCTCGCCTTCCACGTTAAAGCCCAGCTTGCTGTAGATGTGGATCGCCTTCGGGTTCTCCTTGTCGACGATCAGGTACAGCTTGTACAGGTTCAGCACCGAGAAGCCGTAGTCCATCGCCAGGCGGGCGGCGGTGCTGGCGTAGCCTTTGCCCTGGTGGGCGGGATCGATGATGATCTGGAATTCTGCGCGGCGGTGGATGTGATCGATCTCCACCAGTTCCACCAGGCCGACCTTGGCGCCTTCGTGCTCGATGATAAAGCGGCGTTCGCTCTGATCGTGGATGTGTTTGTCGTAGAGATCGGAAAGCTCGACAAAGGCTTCGTAGGGTTCTTCAAACCAATAGCGCATAACGCTGGCGTTGTTGTCCATCTGGTGGACGAACGACAGATCGTCCCGTTCCAATGGGCGTAACCTGACGCTGGCAGTGCTGGACATGTGGGCTCCTCTGTGCCGTGAAATTGTGCAAAGTATAACTTCACAGAATGGATGAAGGCGAAAAAAAACGGCGCCGCGTGGGCGCCGTTTAGGCAAGGTTCAGGCTGCGCGCATCAGTCGGCAGCGTGGCCTTGTGCCGGCAGACGTTCGCCGTCCAGCCAGGCGGCGCCATCGCGCATCGCCAGGCGGCCGTCGACGAACCAGCTCACCACCAGCGGATAGATCGTGTGTTCCTGGGTTTGCACCCGTTCAACCACGTCATCCTCTTCATCGTCAGCGAAAATCGGCACCTTGGCCTGTAAAATCACCGGGCCGCCGTCGAGCTGTTCGGTCACGAAGTGCACCGAGGTGCCGTGTTCGCTGTCGCCGTTGTCGATGGCCTGACGATGCGTATGCAGCCCCGGGTATTTCGGCAGCAGGGAAGGGTGGATGTTCAGCATGCGGCCGGCATAACGCTGCACGAACTGCGGGCTGAGGATGCGCATGTAGCCGGCCAGCACCACCAGATCGGGCTGGTACTGGTCGATGGCGTCCGCCAATGCGGCGTCGAACGCCGTGCGATCGGCGTAGGCCTTGGCATCCAGCGCCTGGGCGGCGATGCCCGCCGCTTCGGCGCGCTGCAGGCCGTAAGCCTGCGCCTTGTTGCTGAACACCGCCACGATCTCGGCGGCGATGCGGCCCTGCTGGCAGGCGTCAATCAGCGCCTGGAGATTGCTCCCCTGGCCGGAGACCAACACCACGATCTTTTTCATCAGTTGATGACCACTTGTTGTTCGTCGGAAGAGGCGGTCAGTTTACCGATTTTCCACGCTTTTTCACCTGCCGCGGTCAGCAGCGCGATGGCCGTTTCCACTTCGGCTTCCGGCAGGGCGATGACCATGCCTACGCCGCAGTTGAAGGTGCGGTACATTTCATGACGGCTGACGTTGCCGGCCTGCTGCAGCCAGGTGAACACCGCCGGCCACTGCCAGCTGGCTTCGTCGATCACCGCCTGCATGCCTTCCGGCAGCACGCGTGGAATATTTTCCCAGAAGCCGCCGCCGGTGAGGTGAGCGATGGCGTGTACGTCAGCCTTCTCGATCAGCTCCAGCACGGACTTCACGTAAATCTTGGTCGGCGCCAGCAGGTGGTCGGCCAGCGGTTTGCCTTCCAGCTGAGTGGCGGTCGGATCGGTGTTGCTCACTTCCAGGATTTTGCGCACCAGCGAGTAGCCGTTGGAGTGCGGGCCAGAAGCGCCCAGGGCGATCAGCGCATCGCCGGACTGCACTTTGCTGCCGTCGATGATCTCGGATTTTTCGACCACGCCGACGCAGAAACCGGCCACGTCGTAGTCTTCGCCGTGGTACATGCCCGGCATTTCAGCGGTTTCGCCGCCCACCAGCGCACAGCCGGACTGTTTGCAGCCCTCGGCGATGCCGGTGATCACGCTGGCCGCAGTGTCTACGTCCAGCTTGCCGGTGGCGTAGTAGTCGAGGAAGAACAGCGGCTCGGCGCCCTGAACCACCAGATCGTTGACGCACATCGCCACCAGATCGATGCCGATGGTGTCGTGGCGTTTCAGATCCATCGCCAGACGCAGCTTGGTGCCCACGCCGTCGGTACCGGAAACCAGCACCGGCTCGCGGTATTTCTGCGGCAACGCACACAGGGCGCCAAACCCGCCCAGACCGCCCATCACTTCCGGGCGACGGGTCTGTTTAACTACACCTTTGATGCGATCTACCAATGCGTTGCCTGCATCGATATCGACACCTGCGTCTTTATAGCTGAGAGAGGTTTTGTCGGTCACTGCGCGATTCCCCACGACGATTTGCGGTTTGAAAACTGTGCTTCCGATGTTGATTCCGGAATAAGGCGCGGCAATTCTAACAGCGCAGGCAAACGTTTGCGAGCGGCTTGTGAACCGGCTCCGCTTTTTCGTCATCTATACTGATATTCAAACTTTTGTTGATCCCGATCGGGCTATTGTGGGTGGCGCGGCGAAAAAAAGGAGGTATAATCCCGCGATTTTTTTGGCCGCAACCACCTTAATAGGAGAAAAATGATGAAGATCGTTGAGGTGAAACACCCGCTGGTAAAACACAAGCTTGGCCTGATGCGCGAAAATGACATCAGCACCAAACGCTTCCGTGAGCTGGCCTCAGAAGTGGGTAGTTTACTGACCTATGAAGCGACCGCCGATCTGGAGACGGAAAAAGTCACCATCGAAGGCTGGTGCGGGCCAGTTGAAGTGGATCAGATCAAAGGGAAAAAGATTACCGTCGTGCCAATCCTGCGCGCAGGTCTGGGCATGATGGAAGGGGTGCTGGAGCACGTGCCGAGCGCGCGCATCAGCGTGGTGGGCGTATACCGCGACGAAGAAACCCTGGAGCCGGTGCCGTACTTCCAGAAACTGGTTTCCAACATCGAAGAGCGCATGGCGCTGGTCGTCGACCCGATGCTGGCCACCGGCGGTTCGATGATCGCCACTATCGATCTGCTGAAGAAAGCCGGCTGCCACAGCATCAAGGTGCTGGTTCTGGTCGCGGCGCCGGAAGGCATCGCCGCGCTGGAGAAAGCGCATCCGGACGTTGAGCTGTACACTGCCTCCATCGATCAGTGTCTGAACGACAAGGGCTATATCGTGCCTGGCTTGGGCGATGCGGGCGACAAGATATTTGGTACCAAGTAAACATTTGAGCCGACTTAACGAGTCGGCTTTTTTTTGACTAAAACCTATAAAACCAATAAACCGAGGAAAAGCACACATGACCCGTCGCGCCATCGGCGTCAGCGAGCGCCCGCCGCTGCTCCAGACCATTCCGCTCAGCTTCCAGCACCTGTTCGCCATGTTCGGCGCCACCGTGCTGGTGCCTATCCTGTTCAAGATCAACCCGGCGACCGTACTGTTGTTCAACGGCATCGGCACGCTGCTGTATCTGTTCATCTGTAAAGGCAAGATCCCGGCCTACCTCGGTTCCAGCTTCGCGTTTATCTCGCCGGTGCTGCTGCTGTTGCCGCTCGGTTATGAAGTGGCGTTGGGCGGTTTCATCATGTGCGGCGTGCTGTTCTGCCTGGTGGCGCTGATCGTGAAAAAGGCCGGCACCGGCTGGCTGGACGTGATGTTCCCGCCGGCGGCGATGGGGGCGATCGTCGCCGTTATCGGCCTGGAGTTGGCGGGCGTGGCGGCCAATATGGCGGGGCTGCTGCCGGCGGAAGGCGCCAGCGCCGACTCGACCACCATCACCATTTCGCTGGTGACGCTGGCGGTCACGGTGCTCGGTTCAGTACTGTTCCGCGGCTTCCTGGCGATTATCCCGATCCTGATCGGCGTGCTGGTGGGCTATGCGCTGTCGTTCTTCATGGGCGTGGTGGATTTGACCCCGATCCGCGAGGCGCACTGGTTCGCGCTGCCGACCTTCTACACCCCGCGCTTTGAGTGGTTCGCCATCTTCACCATTCTGCCGGCGGCGCTGGTGGTGATCGCCGAGCACGTCGGCCACCTAGTGGTGACCGCCAACATCGTGAAAAAAGACCTGATCCGCGATCCTGGCCTGCACCGCTCGATGTTCGCCAACGGCATCTCGACGGTATTCTCCGGCTTCTTTGGCTCCACGCCGAACACCACCTACGGCGAGAACATCGGCGTGATGGCCATCACCAAGGTCTACAGCACCTGGGTGATCGGCGGAGCGGCGGTGCTGGCGATCCTGTTGTCCTGCATCGGTAAGCTGGCGGCGGCGATCCAGGCGGTGCCGGTGCCGGTGATGGGCGGCGTTTCGCTGCTGCTGTACGGTGTGATCGGCGCTTCGGGCATTCGCGTGCTGATCGAATCCAAAGTGGATTACAACAAAGCGCAGAACCTGATTTTGACCTCGGTGATCCTGATCATCGGCGTGAGCGGCGCCAAGGTGCACATCGGCGCGGCGGAGCTGAAAGGCATGGCGCTGGCGACCATCGTCGGCATTGGCTTGAGCCTGCTGTTCAAGGTCATCAGCCTGTTCCGCAAGGAAGAAGAGGTGCTTGACGCGCCGGACGAACCGGCGGAGCAGAAGTAACGAAAAGGGCAGCCCAGGGGCTGCCCTTTTGACTTATGGCATTCGCCTTAGCTGCGAATTTTGCGGTACACGAACAGCACCACGATGGCGCCGATAACCGCCACCACGAAGCTGCCGAAGTTGAAGCCGTCAACTTTGCCGTAGCCGAAGAAGGTGCTGATATAGCCGCCGACCACGGCGCCGATGATCCCCAGCACGACGGTCAGAATAAAGCCGCCGCCGTCTTTGCCGGGCATGATCCACTTAGCCAAAATACCGGCGATCAGGCCGAAGATAATCCAGGAAATAATCCCCATTTACTGCTCCTTTCTTTGGTGGCTGAGAATAGCTTACTGCTGGGTGGCCGGCTGAGTATTGCCGTTCACCGCCGCATCGGTCTCTTGTTTCAACTCTTGCGCTTTGTTTTCGGCGCTGTTCTTGATGGCTTCGGTCTTCGCCTTGGCCTGCTCGGTCAGATCGTTGGCGCCGTTGATGGCGTCGTTTTTGATGGCCTTGGCCTGATCCACCAACTGCTGGCTCTGTTTGCCTGCGTCGTCTTTGATCGCGGCGGCTTTGGCCTTGGCGTCGTTGGTGATGGCGTCCGCCTGCTTGGCGGCGTCTTCTTTAATCGCCGAAGCTTTGTCTTTCAGCTGATCCGCCTGAGTGGCGGCCTCTTTTTTGATTTCATCCGCCGTCGCTTTCGCTTTGTCCGTCAGATCGTCCGCTTTTTTCTGGGCGGCGTCTTTCATCTGCTCGGCGCTGTCTTTGGCTTTATCCAGGTTGGCGTCAACCTTGGAGGAGTCATCACAGCCGGCAACCAACAACCCGATAAAGGAGGCCAACAGCACTTTATTCCATACTTTCATCGTCTATATCCTTGCAGAAACCTTGTTGATGGTGATTGCATTTAGCCTACCTATACTAGGTCAGATTTTACTTAAATTACAAATTTAACCTGAGCAGGCATGGAGTTAGGGAATGATATCGGATAATTCTTGCCTCGGCGGGCGCCGCCGCCAATCAAGCGGCGCTTAGGCATTGTTCACTATTGCGGCATAAGATCCTGCCGGTTCAACAGCGCCCGTTTTCTGTGTTAAACTGCCCACGTTTTTCTGCCAGTTTTGGTTGAGGTGCTTCTCTGAATACGCCGGCACAGCTTTCACTGCCACTTTATCTTCCCGATGATGAAACTTTCGCCAGTTTTTATCCGGGCGAGAACCCATCCCTATTAGCCGCGATCCAATCCGCCGTCCGTCAGGAACATGGCAGCTATATCTATTTCTGGTCGCGTGAAGGCGGCGGGCGCAGCCATCTGCTGCATGCGGCCTGCGCCGAGCTTTCGCAGAAAGGTGAAGCGGTGGGCTATGTGCCGCTCGACAAGCGCGCCTACTTCGTGCCTGAAGTGTTGGACGGCATGGAGCAGCTGGCGCTGGTCTGCATCGACAATATCGAATGCATCGCCGGCGACGAAGAGTGGGAGATGGCGATCTTCAACCTCTACAACCGCATCCTGGAAACCGGCCGCACCCGTTTGTTCATCACCGGGGATCGTCCGCCGCGTCAGCTGAACCTGCGTTTACCGGATCTGGCTTCGCGCCTGGACTGGGGGCAGATCTACAAGTTGCAGCCGCTGTCGGACGAAGAGAAATTGCTGGCGCTGCAGCTGCGCGGCAAACTGCGCGGCTTCGAGCTGCCGGAAGACGTGGGCCGCTTCCTGTTGAAACGGCTGGATCGCGAGATGCGCACGCTGTTTATGACCCTCGATCAACTCGATCGCGCCTCGATCACCGCCCAACGCAAGCTCACCATCCCGTTCGTTAAAGAGATCCTGGGGCTGTAACGGGCTAATCTGCCTATTTTTCCGCGTGTTCCAGCAGGGAGCAGTAGTGCTCAACCTGCTGGCGTTGCCGATCGCTTCGCAGTTGCAAAGCGAGATTGATATGTTCCAGACACTGCGCATTGTCTGCAAGCCGTGGGTCGATTTTCCCCTGCTGTGCCAACCAGGCCGCCACGTCAGCCCAGCGCCACAGCGGTGAGGCGCCGCCGAGCCGTTGAATGGGGGAAGGGAAGCCGCCGGGGCCGCGAGTCCCGTCTTTTAGCATGGCGATTGCCTGACGCGACAGTTCAGTGAGCTCGGCAATATCGCTTAATCCCACCAGACTGGAGTCCACCGATATCACCTTGGCGCCAATATTTGCGGATTCAATATCGCTGATGGCGCTGCAAATCGCGTGCGCAAAGTTATCGCTTTCTCGATCAAACTCGAGATAGACGGCTTTACCGTAGAAACAGATCAGCGCGTCATCGCATCCCGCTGCATACAATGCATCCTCCAGCCCGGTGGTATCGGCGGTGACCCCATCCAGCGTCAATGAGAAATGATAGAGCGTCATGGTGATTCTCCGGTTATTTTTTCTGCGACAGCGCCAGGCAGTGATCGACTTTGCGCCGAATCTGTTTGGCATGTACCTCTGGGTTTTTTGGCGTGCTCCAGATGCTCATCATATGTTCTTGATGCCCGGCAAAGGCGCAATGTAGTCGGCCAAATGCGTGCCCCTTGCTGGGCCGAAAATGCCAACCCTGAGAAAGGGCGTAAGCTAATGCCGCCTGAATGTGCTTGTCTGGGTGTTTTTTCATCGCTCGTCCAGTGATGCGATCAGGGTAGGTGGGGTGTTGACGATTGTCAACGGCTGTTTCACCGAGAGATTTGGCGTTTGCGCAGCATAGCAGCGGAAGAAGACTGTGATGATGAAAAGTATTTATATAACAACTAATTAAAAATAGCCCTGTTCAGGGCTATTGGTATTTTGCGATTCAATAAGAGATTTGCCGGACGATTACAAAATCTCCAGCACCTGCTCCGGCGGCCGGCCGATGCGCGCCTTGCTGCCTTTCACCACGATCGGGCGTTCGATCAGTTTCGGGTTCGCCGTCATCGCCGCCAGCAGCTGCTCTTCGCTCAGGCTTTCGTCCGCCAGCTTCAATTCCTTGTACAGATCTTCTTTTTTGCGCATCAGCTCGCGCGCGGATGTGAAGCCCAGCTCCTTCAACAGCTTTTTCAGCTCATCGACCGTAGGGGGCGTTTCGAGGTACAGCACCACCTTGGGATCGACGCCGTGCTGTTCCAGCAGCGCCAGGGTTTCACGGCTCTTGGAGCAGCGCGGGTTGTGGTAAATCGTGACGTTTTTCATGGCGTTCATTCCTTGTTGAATCAGCTGCGCTGGTATTGGCGGAAGCGCTGTTGCAGTTGGCGCAGCTGGTCGATGCGCGCATCGTAGCGCGCCTGTTTCAGGCTGCCGAGTTTTTGCAGCGAGCTGGCATTGCTGAGCAGGCCGATAGCCTGATCGAGCCGGCCGTTCAGCGCCAGGCTTTCGGCGCGGGCCGACAGCTCTTCATCGCGCAGCCCCTGAGCGGCGCTGGCCTGCGCCAGCAGATCCCAGCCGTTCGGATCGTCCGGATGGGCAAAGGTGTAGCGGTTCAGGATCTTCGACGCCTGCGCCGGCTGGTTGCCTTCGACATAGGCATTGGCCAGGTTGAGTTGCAGCACTGGGTTGTTGTTCTGGGCGGCGTTGGCCGCCTGCAGGCGGGCGATGGCCTGCGGCGCGCGTTTCTGGCCGAGATCGATATCGGTCATCAGGTCAATCAGCCAGACGTTTTTCGCATCCTGCGCCAGCATCGGTTGAATGATATTGCGCGCGTCGTCGTATTTTTTCGCTTCATAGAACAGGATGGCGCGGCCGTATTTGGCGGCCGCCTGTTCGCGTACGTTCCCCTTGCTGAGCGAGCCGAGCAGCTCTTCATTCAGGCCATAGCCTTCCGAGCTGTACATGCCCAGTGCGCGCACCTTGGCCATCAGGTAATCCTGCGAAGACTGCACGATGTGTTTCTGCATCTGGTTGGCGCGGTTGCGCGCGTCGGAGAGACGGCTGTCCGGCAGCGGGTGCGTCAGCAGCATTTCCGGCGGCTTGGAGGCGTAACGCGACTGATCCGAGAGTTTCTGCAGGAAGTCGGGCATCGCTTCCGGATCGAAACCGGCGCGCTGCAGCACCTGAATGCCGATGCGATCGGCTTCCTGTTCGTTCGATTGGGTAAAGCTGATCATGCCCTGCTGGGTACCGGCCATGGTGCCGCTCAGCGCCGCCATGCCCATGGTCGGGTTGGCCATCGCCAGCAGGATGGAACCAAGCGCGCCCACCCAGGTCAACGGGGCGTTGCGTTGCTGATCTTCCATTGCGCGCGCCAGGTGGCGCTGGGTGACGTGCGAGATTTCGTGCGCCAGCACCGAGGCCAGCTGGCTTTCGTTGTCGCTGACGCGGAACAGGGCGGAATGCAGCACCACGTTGCCGCCGAAGAAGGCGAAGGCGTTGATTTCGTCGTTGCGCACCAGATAGAAATGGAACGGCGTGCGCACCGAATAGGCGCTGGCCACCAGCCGGTTGCCCAGTTGGTTGATGTATTGACTCAGCAGCGGATCGTTGATCAGCGGGGCGCTGGCGCGCAGTTGGCGCACGTAGAAGTCGCCCATCGCCAGCTCTTGTCCGATGCTCAGGGTGCCGCCGGCGGAGGTGCCCATATCCGGCAACTGGTCCTGGCTTTCCGCCTGTGCTGGCGCCAGGGCGGTGGCGTTCAACGTGCCGAGCAACAGCACCGCTAATGCGGTTTTGGTCAACCGGTTGGTCATAGTCAGGCGTTTCCCTTAAATAATCATTTCTAAGACGTCAGCAGCAGACAAGAGTTCTTTATTCCCACGGCGCGATCCGCGTGAAAGTGCGGCGGATCACAAACCGCCGCGACGGCAATCATCACATCATAGTCAGCGGCAGGCGACAAGGAAACGTTAGCCGGGGGCGAATCGGGCAAAAAAGTTTTATTTTTCATTTCGTAGGGCGTTTTCTCCGTCTGGAGCGAGACGGAACTTCAATAAAACACGGATAAAGTTAGTCTGTGTTTTATTGACAAGATAAACGCAGACTCATATAGTCTGCGTTATTGAAGGTTTACTGACGGTCAAAAACGGACATATGGCGTACATCACAACCAGCGTTGAATATGGCATCCACTGCCTGCTGTGGCTGGTCGGCGATAACCAGCGCGCGCTCAGCAGCCGCGAACTCGCCGAACTGCAAGGGATCTCCCCCAGCTTTCTGGCCAAGATTTTCCCTAAGCTGGAAAAGGCGGGCATCGTCGCCGCCAGTGAAGGGGTGCGCGGCGGTTACCGGCTGGCCCGTCCGGCGAAAGAGATCAGCTTTCTGGAGATTATCGACGCCATCGAGGGGCACAAGCCGCTGTTCGATTGCCAGGAGGTGCGCGGGCGCTGTGCGGTGTTCGATGATTCCCCGCCGGAATGGGCGGTCTCCGGCAAATGCGCTATCCATGCGGTGATGCTGCAGGCGGAGAAGGCGATGCGCGATGCGCTGGCGGCGCAGACCCTCGGCGACGTCGCTGCCCGTTTTGGCCGCAAGGCGCCACAGGGCTTCTTCGGCGAGGTCAATATCTGGCTCGACGAGCGCATGACGGAACGCACCGCGCGCAGCGGCAAAACGGCTCGCGCCAAGACCTAGATTCCGCCTTTCCTTAAAACAAAACACATTTTTTCCCGCCTCTTCGGAAGGGGCGGGCGGTCCTTCTGCACCCTGCGACGGGAGCGGAACGGCGCCGTTCATCCGAAAAAACTGCGGGCAGCCTCGTCGCCCGGTCAACCCTGTATGAAGGAGTCATCCCATGACGCAGAAAATAGTGATTGCCGGTTCCGGTTTTGCCGGTTTTTGGGCCGCCGTGTCCGCCATGCGCGCCATTACCCTTGCCGGTAAGCATGACGATATCGAGGTGCTGATGATTTCGCCGACGCCAACGGTCACCATCCGGCCACGCCTGTATGAAGCGGTGCTGGAAAACATGAACCCCGACATTTCCGCGCAGCTCACCGCCGTCGGTGCGCGGCACCTGGCCGGGACGGTGGAACGTATCGACGCCGCCGCCAAAACGCTCAGGGTGGCGCCGGCGGTGGGGGAACCCCTTGAGTTGGTCTACGATCGTTTGGTGTGGGCCACCGGCAGTCGGCTTTCCGTGCCTGCGGTGCCGGGCTTTGCCGAATACGGTTTCAACGTCGATACGCTGGAAAGCGCACAGCGCTTGGGCGCTCATATCAAAGCGCTGGCGGCCAAACCGTCAACGCCGGCGCGCAACACCGCCGTGGTGGTGGGAGCGGGGCTGACCGGGCTGGAGAGCGCCGCGGAGATGCCGCAGCGGCTGCGCGATGCGCTGGGGCAAAACGAGAATGTGCGCGTGGTGATCGTCGATAGCGCCCCGGAAGTGGGTGCAGGAATGGGCGCGGAGCCGGGGACGGTGATTCGCCAGGCGCTGGCGGAGTGCGGCGTGGAAGCGCGAGCCGGCCTGCGCGTTTCGGCTATCGATGCCGAGGGGGTGATGCTGTCGAACGGTGAGCGTATCGCCGCCAACACGGTGATCCTGGCGGCAGGCGTGCGTGCGCATCCGCTGACCGAGCAAATCCCCGGCGAACGTGACGCTAATGGCCGAGTGATCGGCGACGCCTTCCTGCGCGCGCCGGCGGCGGCGGGCATTTTCGTGACCGGCGATACGGTGAAAGCGGCGACCGACGATCTCGGTAACCACAATCTGATGACCTGCCAGCATGCGATGAGCCTCGGCCGCGTCGCCGGTCACAATGCGGCGGCGGAGTTGGTGGGGTTGCCGACGCACACGTATAGCCAGCCGAAGTATGTGACCTGTCTGGATCTTGGCCCCTGGGGCGCGCTGTATACCGAAGGCTGGCAGCGCCAGGTGCGCTTTACCCGTCAGGAAGGCAAAAAGATTAAACAGGAGATTAACACGCAGTGGATTTACCCACCGGCGGCGGACCGCGAGGCGTTGTTCGCCGTCGCCAATCCGGATTTCGTGATTGTGCCTTAAAAGATAAAAACGGGAGCGGCAACGCTCCCGTCGTCATTTCCCCAGCGGCAGAAACGAGCGTTCCGGCACCACGGTTTTCATCACCAGCGTGGAGCTCAGGCGCTGCACGCCCGGCAGGGCGGAGAGCTTCTCGTCGTAAAGCTGCTGAAAGGCGGGCAGATCGCGGGCGATAACGTGCAGCAGATAGTCGGGATCGCCAAACAGCCGCTGCGCTTGCACCACCTGCGGAATGTCCACCATGGCGTTTTCGAAGGTTTCGACGGCGCGGCGATCGCCTTCGCGCATGGTGACGAACACCAGGGCGGAAAAGTTATAGCCCAGGCTGCCGGGATCGAGCTGGGCGCGGTAACCCCTGATCACTCCAGACTCCTCTAATGCCCGCACCCGGCGGTGGCAGGGGGATACGCTCAAACCGATCCGCTCGGCCAACTCGGTCACCGACAAACGGCCGTCAGCCTGCAATTCAGCAAGAATCTTGCGATCAATCTTGTCCATTTGGAAAAATTTCCCCGTTTATGCCGATTTCAGGCAAGTAATTGAAAGCACATTTTAACGCCTTGAGGATATTCTTGCCATCTGTTGAACGGTTTTGACGGCCGCCGCGGCAGGCGGGGGCCGTACTTATTCTACGAGGAAAACGCGATGGTTCTCTGTTCGGTGCGGCGCTGTGCGTTTAAGAGGGCGCCGGCATGACGCTCGCTCTGTTCGCCGCTTTTTGGGCGGTGTCGATTCTGTTGGTGATCACGCCGGGGATGGATTGGGCTTACGTGATCTCGGCGGGCATTCGCGGCCGGGTGGTGGTGCCCGCCGTCGCCGGTTTGTTGTTCGGCCACCTGCTGATGATTGCGATCGTGGTGGCGGGCGTCGGCGCGTTGCTGGTCGGCAATCCGCTGGCGCTGACGGCGCTCACCTTGCTGGGGGCGGCTTACCTGCTGTGGATCGGTTTCAATATGCTGCTGCATCCGCCGGTGCCGGGCGCCGGTGAGGATCAGCGTTCCGATTCCTGGCTGCGCTGGGCCGGCAAGGGCGTGTGCGTCAGCGGCCTGAACCCCAAGGTGTTTCTGCTGTTTCTGGCGCTGTTGCCGCAGTTTACCGACGCCCGGGCCGAGTGGTCGGTGCCGATGCAGATGCTGGCGTTGGGCGCCGTGCATTTGATCAGCTGCGGCCTGGTGTATCTGCTGGTGGGATTCGGTTCACAGTCCGTGCTGCGCACGCGCCCGCAGGCAGCGAAGGGGGTGGGGCGCATCTCCGGTGCGGCGATGATCGTCATCGCGCTCGGGCTGCTGGCCGAGCAGGCGCTGAAATAGCCTTACCGTCGGTAGATGTCCGGCCGGGCGATCTGCCAGACAAAGTCGGGGTGGTTGATGGCCGAATAGCCCACTTTCTCATAGAGCCAGGGGGCGGTGCTGGTGACCAGCATGACTCGCCTCAGCTTCGCCATCAGCGGATGGGCCTGGCAGCATTCCGCCAGCCACAGACCCAGCCCGCTTTTTTGATGCGTCTCCAGCACGTACACGTCGCACAGATAGCCGAAAGTGGCGTAATCGGTGACCAGCCGGGCGAAACCGATCTGCCTGGCCTCGTGATATAAACCGAAGCACAGGCTGTGGGTGAGGGACTGGCGGACGGTTTCTTTATCGATTCCCTCGGCCCATGAGGAACGGGTCAGAAAAGCGTGGATGGCATCGAGATCCAGCAGGGCGGGATCGGTGCTGACGAGATAGTCCGCACGCCGCCAGACAAGTGGGGAAGGTATGGTCATGCTATTCCTTTTCTTTTCGTTAACGCATCGCTACTGGCGGTGGACCAAACCGGTGATTAAATCCAGCGCGTCGTCCGCCGCCGCGACTTCACTTTCGCTGAGCGCCTGCCGCTCGATGAAGCTCTCGATAGCTTCCAGCAGAGAGAAGACGCTGATTTCATCCCCTATTTTCACGACTTCGCATACGCCGCGCCCAATTGCCTGGCAGATCGCCTCATCAAATTCAAATGGCTTGTTGTTCATCTCTCCCCCGACGGCATTTGGGATTATGACGACCATGTTACCGGTTTTTACACGGCGGCGGTCTGACGAAAATCCCATTTCTTTTCGTTGCTGCAGAATGGCTCACGATCGCGTGCGTTGGCGAAATTCTGATTTCCTTACGGCGGTCAGATTTCCCTTGAGACCGCCTGAGCGGCGCGGTATTGTCGCCAAATGACGACAATACCGCCTCATTGTCCGCATAAAAAATTTATGACGTTATCATCCCTTCATCCCGCTGCCGTGCGGGATTTTTTTATGAGGTTTTTCTCAAAGTGCGGAGAACCTCGACGCGATCGCTTGCCATGCTCTGAGAATAATCCTAGCTTGAAATAGTCATTTAGGGTTAGCAATCCCTCATGACCTCCTTGTAATACTTGATGCACCAGAACGTTTTCTCCCCCCGCTTAGGCGGGGGTTTTTAATGGGGTGCATCGGCAGAGGCCTTCAACGTAAAGAACCGACAGAGTTCGTGGCGATAATCGGTTTACGCATCAAGGGACAGGACAATGAAAAATGATCTGGCGGCGGCGATCGCCATCGGCTGTGTGTTGTTGTTCGCATTGGCGGTCGGTTCGCCGCTCTCCATCAGTGCCTCGCTGTAATCTTCTGCGGCCCCGTCCGGGGCCGTTCACCGACTCTGACGCGGCGTCTGCGGATTTTTGCGCCGATCGCCTGCCCGCGCGATAAATTCAGCCAAATCGCTGTTGATGTATGGCGAACTTTGAGTACTCTGAGTGCTTTGCACACCCCCACGTGCGCCGTTCTATCTATGCTTTAATCAGGCCCATCACAGGAATCGCCATGCCCGCCCGTCAAATCTCGAGGAGCCCGCTCTGATGCTGGAGATGCTATTACAGTGGTACCGCCGCCGTTTCACCGATCCACAGGCTATCGCGTTGCTGGTGATCCTGGTCGCCGGCTTCCTCATTCTCTATTTTCTGCACGGCATTCTGACCCCGCTGCTGGTCGCCATCGTGCTGGCGTATCTGCTGGAGTGGCCGACCGCGCGCCTGCAGCGCATCGGCTGTTCGCGCACCTGGGCGGCGAGCATCATGCTGCTGGTGTTCGCGGGCGTCGCCATGCTGCTGGTGTTCGTCGTCGCGCCGACCGCCTGGCAGCAGGGCATCAATCTGATGAGCGATCTGCCGGGCATGCTCAACCAGTTCTATAACTTTGCCGCGACGCTGCCGAAGCGTTATCCGGCGCTGGTGGATGCCGGCATCATCGACATGATGGCGGAAAATCTGCGCAGCCGGCTGTCCGGCATGGGTGAATCGGTGGTGAAATTCTCGCTGGCGTCGCTGGTCGGCCTGTTGACGCTGGCTATCTACCTGATCCTGGTGCCGATGATGATGTTCTTCCTGTTGAAAGACAAAGAGCAGCTGCTGAACGCGGTGCGCCGCGTGTTGCCGCGCAATCGCGGTCTGGCGGGGCAGGTCTGGAACGAGATGAATCAGCAGATCACCAACTATATTCGCGGCAAGGTGCTGGAGATGGTGATTGTCGGCGTGGCGACCTACCTGGTGTTCGCCGTGCTGGACATGCGCTACTCGCTGCTGTTGGCGGTGCTGGTAGGTTTTTCGGTGCTGATCCCCTATATCGGCGCGGTGCTGGTCACCATACCGGTGGTGGTGGTGGCGCTGTTTCAGTGGGGCGTCGGCGCCGATTTCTGGACGCTGATCGTCGCCTATCTGGTGGTGCAGGGGCTGGACGGCAACCTGTTGGTGCCGATCCTGTTCTCCGAGGCGGTCAACCTGCATCCGCTGGTGATTATCCTGTCGGTGATTGTGTTCGGCGGCATGTGGGGCTTCTGGGGCGTGTTTTTCGCCATACCGCTGGCGACGCTGGTGAAGGCGGTGATTCACGCCTGGCCGGATGAACTGCGGGTCGAGGTGGAGGACAAGGCCGGCTGACGGAAGGAGACGAAGCGCAGCAGGCCGCTGCGCTTCGTGAGAATTACTGCTGCAGGTAGTTCAGAACGATGTCGTGGTGATTGGTGGTTTTGAAATCATCAAACACTTTTTCAATCTTGCCTTTGGCGTCGATCAGGAAGCTGATGCGGTGAATGCCGTCATAGGTCTTGCCCATGAAGGTTTTCTCGCCCCACACGCCAAACTGTTGCGATACCTGATGGTCTTCATCAGACAACAGCGTGAAGTTGAGCAGCTCCTTTTCAGCGAAGCGCGACAGTTTTTCCGGTTTGTCGGTGCTGATGCCCAGCACTTCGACGCCGGCCTTTTTCAATTCGTCCATGTTGTCCCGCAGGCCGCAGGCTTGCACGGTGCAGCCCGGCGTCATCGCCTTCGGATAGAAATAAACCAATACTCGCTGTCCCTGGAAGTCGGCCAAATTAATTTCCTCACCGTCCTGGTCAGGCAAACTAAATTTCGGCGCTGTGTCACCGGCTTTCAATGGGCTCATCACTACTCTCCATCTTTCTCATCATGCTGTGGATAGTTCACCACGCTAATACTGCCTTGCGCGTTCAATTCTGTACATAGGCGATGGAAGGCTTGCTCAATATTTGAGGCGTCCCGATCGCCGGAACTGTGGGCGGTGATTTGAATATACAGCTGCGGCGGCAGGTCGCCGTCCGCCGGCTGCGTGCGTGAGACCAGCTCGGCGATATTCATCTGGCTGGAGTCGAACAGATCGGTAAAACGTTCGATGATGTGCGGCGAGTCCTTCACCTCGACCTGAACCCACACGGTGGCCGGCATCGGCGGCCTTTCATGCGAGTTTGTGCGCTTCATCACGATCAGCAGCTCCAGCTCCGCGCCTTTTTGCGGCAGGGTGGATTCGATCAGGGTGATGGCGTTCCAGCTGCCGGACAGCAGCATGATGAACGTGAACTCCTCTCCCAGCATGGCCAGACGGCTATCTTCGATATTGCATCCGCAACTGCTGACGTGGCGGGTGATGGTATTGACGATTCCGGGGCGGTCGGCGCCGAGCGCGGTAATCACGAGATAGTGTTCGTCTGACTGAGGCAAAATGGCGCTTCCTGTCGTGCTTAATGGGGTTACCATGGTAAACATAAAAAAAACCGCCTGCCAAGCGCTTACAACGCGGTTGTGCGCTTGCTTTTGGATAGGCAGCAAAAGTACCATGAGTGACTTGTTTGTGGAGGGGACGGCCAATGTTTACGGGAAGTATTGTTGCACTGGTTACGCCGATGGACGACAAAGGTGCTGTCGATCGCGCGAGCCTGAAAAAATTGATCGATTATCATGTAGCCAGTGGCACCGCGGCGATCGTTTCCGTAGGGACCACCGGCGAGTCCGCAACGCTTGCCCATGACGAGCACGTTGACGTGGTGCTGCAGACGCTGGAGCTGGCCGACGGCCGCATTCCGGTGATCGCCGGCACCGGCGCCAACGCTACCGCCGAAGCCATCGCGCTCACCACCCGCTTCGCCAACACCGGCGTGGTGGGTTGTTTGACGGTGACGCCGTACTACAATAAGCCGACGCAGGAAGGGCTGTATCAGCACTTCAAGGCGATCGCCGAGAGCACCGAGCTGCCGCAGATCCTGTATAACGTGCCTTCGCGCACCGGCTGCGACATGCTGCCGCCGACCATCGCTCGGCTGGCGAAAATCAAGAATATTGTTGCTGTAAAAGAAGCGACGGGGAACTTAAGTCGCGTTAGTCAGATCCAAGTGCTGGTTGACGATGAAGACTTCATTTTGCTGAGCGGCGACGACGCCAGCGGGTTGGACTTCATGCAACTGGGCGGCAAAGGGGTGATTTCCGTGACGGCCAACGTGGCTGCGCGCGAGATGGCGGAACTTTGTGCGCTGGCGGCGCAGGGCAAATTCGCCGAAGCGCGCCGCTTAAATCAGCGCTTGATGCCGTTGCATCAGGATCTATTTGTAGAAGCAAACCCAATTCCGGTGAAGTGGGCCTGTAAGGCGTTGGGATTGATGGCAACCGATACGCTGCGTCTGCCGATGACGCCGTTGAGCGAAACCGCCCGCCCGGTGGTGGAGCGCGCGCTGAAAAGCGTCGGTTTGCTGTAACTCTAAGGGAAATTTGATGGCTTATTCATTGCAAAAGTCGACGGTAGCAAAAGTAGTGGGCATCTCTTTGGTGATGATGCTGGCGGCCTGCAGCAGCGATCAGCGCTACAAGCGCCAGGTCAGCGGCGACGAGGCTTACCTCGACGCGGCTCCGCTCAAGGCGCTGAACGCGCCGTCCGGCATGATCCTGCCGGTGCAGAGCGGCAACTATGACGTGCCCGCCACGACGCTGCAAGGCAACGTCGGCAAGCAACTGGACATTCGTCCGCCGGTGCAGCCGTTGGCGCTGCTGAGCGGTTCTCGCGCGCAATACGCCGGCGACAGCGGCACGCTGCTGCTGGAAAACAGCCCGCAGAACCAAAACCTGTGGTCGCGCGTCGTCAGCCTGCTGCAGGCGAAGAACATCGCGATCGCTTCCCGCCAGGACGCCGGTCAGACCCTGACCACCGACTGGGTGAAGTGGAACCGTCTGGACGAAGACAACCAGTACGAAGGCCGTTATCAGATCAGCGTGCAGCAACAAGGCTACCAGCAGGCGCTGGTGGTGAAAAGCGTTGGCCTGCAGCAGCAGGGCAAGACCGAACAGGTCACCGATCAGTCTGAGATCCAGCGTTACAACGGCATGATGATCAACACCCTGATCGAAGGTCTGGACAAGCAGGACAACCTGGCGAGCAGCCAGACCGCCAGCCGCTTCGGCGCGCTGGACGTGCAGAGCGGCGCCGATGATACCGGCCTGCCGATGTTGGTCGTGCGCGGCCCGTACACCGTGGTGTGGGATCGCCTGCCGCCGGCGCTCGAAAAACTGGGGATGAAAGTGGGTGACCGCAGCCGTCCGCAGGGCACCGTCGCCGTGACCTACAAGTCCCTGAGCAGCAGCGATTGGGATGCGTTGGGCGTCAAGGATCCTGAGCTGGCGGAAGGGGATTACAAGCTGCAGGTCGGCGATCTCAACAACCGCACCAGCCTGCAATTCATCGATCCGAAAGGCAAACCGCTCACCCAGTCGAAAAACGACGCACTGGTGGCGGCATTCCAGTCTGCCTTCAGTAAAACCAGCGTTAAATAACCAAAAAGGGGCTTCGGCCCCTTTTTGTTTTGTCTATACGGTATCGTTTGCGTCGCAGGTTTGGCACAATAGTGCCCGGCACGCCAAAGAATTCATTAGGTCAATTCTATACCCCCTAATTTCGGGCCGCGCTCGGGAGACAACGGGGATACATCACTGGAGTAAGTAAGATGCAAAAGCTAGCTGAGCTGTATCGCGGAAAGGCAAAAACCGTTTACACCACCGAGAATCCCGATCTGTTGGTGTTGGAGTTCCGCAACGATACGTCAGCACTGGATGGTCAGCGCATTGAGCAGTTCGATCGCAAAGGCATGGTGAACAACAAGTTCAACCATTTCATCATGAGCAAACTGGAAGAAGCCGGCATCCCGACCCAGATGGAGCGTCTGCTGTCCGACAACGAAGTGCTGGTGAAGAAGCTGGATATGGTGCCGGTGGAATGCGTGATCCGCAACCGCGCCGCCGGTTCGCTGGTGAAGCGCCTGGGCATCGAAGAAGGTCTGGTGCTGAACCCGCCGCTGTTCGATCTGTTCCTGAAAAACGACGCCATGCACGATCCGATGGTCAACGAATCCTACTGCGAAACCTTCGGCTGGGTGAGCAAAGAGCATCTGGCGCGCATGCGTGAGCTGAGCTACCGCGCCAACGAAGTATTGACCAAGCTGTTCGACGACGCCGGCCTGATCCTGGTCGATTTCAAGCTGGAATTCGGCCTGTTCAACGGCGAAGTGGTGCTGGGCGATGAATTCTCGCCGGACGGCAGCCGTCTGTGGGACAAAAACACCCTGGACAAGATGGACAAAGACCGCTTCCGTCAAAGCCTGGGCGGCCTGATCGAAGCCTATGAAGAAGTGGCGCGCCGCATCGGCGTGAAGCTCGACTAAGCGTTGGCTCCGCCATTCGGGGCGATCCGGCCGGATCGTCCCGCTGTTCTGCATTTTTCCAGAAAATTTCTACATTTCCTCCGCGGCAGACCATTTATAATGATGGATGCGAGATGACTAAAACCTATCCCACTCAGGCTTGAAGCTGCCTTTGCGCTTACCAACGCGCGGCATCTTCAACGAGCAGGGGAAATATCTGGAGTGTATTTATGCGTTGGCAAGGGCGTCGGGAAAGTGACAATGTTGAGGATCGTCGCGGGCAGTCTTCAGGTTTGGGCGGCGGCGGCGGCGGTTTCCGCGTGCCGGTGGGTGGCAAGGGCGGCATCGTCATTCTGGTGGTGGTGCTGGTGGCCGGTTATTACGGCATCGATCTGTCGCCGCTGTTGAACGGCGGTAATGTCGCTCCTCAGGGTCAACAACAGAGCGCCAACATCAGTCCGAAAGACGATGAGCTGGCCAAATTCACTTCGGTGGTGCTGGCCTCGACCGAAGATAACTGGAAAGAGATTTTCCAGCGCATGGGCAAAACCTACCAACCGCCGAAGCTGGTGATGTATCGCGGCGTAACGCGCACCAGCTGCGGCACCGGTCAGGCGGCGATGGGGCCGTTCTACTGCCCGGGCGACAGAACGGTGTATATCGATCTGTCTTTCTATCAGGACATGAAGACCAAGCTGGGCGCCGGCGGTGATTTCGCTCAGGCCTATGTGGTGGCGCACGAAGTCGGCCACCATGTGCAGAACTTGCTGGGCATCGAGCCGAAGGTACGCCAGATGCAGCAGGGCGCCAGCCAGGCGGAAGTGAACCGCCTGTCGGTGAAAATGGAGCTGCAGGCGGACTGCTTTGCCGGCGTATGGGGCAAATATGCCGAGAAGCAGCAGATGCTGGAAGAGGGCGACCTGCAGGCGGCGCTGAATGCCGCACAGGCGATTGGCGACGATAGGTTGCAGCAACAGAGCCAGGGGCGCGTCGTGCCGGACAGCTTTACCCACGGCACTTCACAGCAGCGCTACACCTGGTTTAAACAGGGCTTCGACAGCGGCGATCCCAATACCTGCAACACCTTCGCATCCCGTTAACACCTTAAGTGCCGGAGCCTGACTCCGGCATTTTTTTCGAATTGAGATACAGCCTTATGCTACAGGCAGCGCAACAACTCATGCGGCGGCAGGGCATCCGGCGCCTGCTGGTGCTCAGCGGCGAACCCGAGTGGTGCCGCGAACAGGCGCAGCGGCTGGCGGCGACGCTGCCGGGCGATTGGCCGTGGGTAGGGGGAAATCCGCCGCCCGGCCAGGCGACGTTGGCGAGCGGCGCAGTGCGTCAATTGTTGGGGCAGGAGCGGCTGCACGCGGTGTTTGATGCCGGTCACTCGCTGGACGTAGAGGCGTTGGCGGCGCTGTGCGGCGCACTGCGCGCCGGCAGCTGGCTGCTGCTGTTGACGCCGCCCTGGCGGCAATGGCCTCAGCTGCCGGACGGCGACAGCCTGCGCTGGAGCGATTGTCCGCAGCCGATCACCACCCCGCATTTCATCCGCCATCTGCAGCAGCATCTGACCGACGACAGCGAAGTGACTGTCTGGCGGCAGGATGAGCCCCTGACGCTGGCCGCGCTGCCGGCGCGTGAAGGGTGGCAGCCGCCCGATGGCCGGCCGACCGAGGAACAACAGGCGATCTTGACGGCGCTGCTGCAGGCCGAGTCCGGCGTGTGGGTGCTGACCGCCGCCCGCGGCCGCGGCAAATCGACGCTGGCGGGCATGCTGGTGGCGCAGTCGCCGCTGATCTGCTGGATCACCGGGCCGAGCCGCGCCGCCACGGCGGTGGCCGGAGAATGGGCGCAGGGGCGCGCGCAGTTTTGGGCGCCCGATGCCTTGTTGGCGCAGTGCCGGGAAGGTGACGTCAGCGCCGTGGGGTGGCTGCTGGTGGATGAGGCGGCGGCGATCCCCGCGCCGCTGTTGCAGCAGTTGATCGGCTATTTCCCGCGCGTGTTGCTGACCACCACGGTGCAGGGCTATGAAGGCACCGGCCGCGGTTTTCTGCTGAAGTTTTGCGCCGGGCTGCCGGCCTATCAGGCGCTGAGCCTGCAGCAGCCGATGCGTTGGGCGCAGGGGGATGCGCTGGAACGGATAACGGACAATGCGCTGTTGTTCAACGAGCTGCCCGCCTGGCCGGCGGATGGCCAGGCGATCGATTACAGCCAGGCGGAACAACGCGAGCTGTGCGCCGATCCGCAGCGGCTGGCGCGTTTCTACGCCCTGCTGAGCAGCGCGCATTACCGCACCTCACCGCTGGATTTACGCCGGCTGATGGATGCGCCCGGCATGCATTTCGGGCTGGCGCAGGCCGGTTTGGAGGTGGTCGGCGCCGTGTGGCTGGTGGAAGAGGGCGGATTGAGCGCCGAGTTGGCGCACGACGTGTGGGCCGGCCGCCGTCGGCCACGCGGCAATCTGGTGGCGCAGTCGTTGGCGGCGCATGGTGGCCAATGGTGGGCGCCGACGCTGCGGTCTCGGCGCATTACCCGCATTGCAACGCTGCCGGCATTGCGGCGGCGGGGTATCGCGCGCCAGTTGATCGAGCGGCAACGCCGCCAGGCGCAGGGGCTGGACTTCCTGTCGGTCAGCTTCGGCTATACCGAGCCGCTGTGGCGCTTTTGGCAATCCTGCGGTTTCGAGCTGGTGCGCATCGGCAGCAAACCGGAGGCCAGCAGCGGCTGCTATACCGCGATGGCGATCTTGCCCCTGAGCGAGCAAGGAGAGGCGCTGCGGCACGCGGCGCACAAGCATCTGGCGCGCGACTGGCCCTGGCTGCGGCAGCGTATCGAGCTTACGCTGGCGATCCCGGGCGACGATGGCGATACGTCGCTCGGCGAAGAGGACTGGCGCGAGCTGGCCGGGTTCGCTTTCGCGCATCGGCCGCTGGAGGCCAGTCTGGGGGCGTTGCAGCGGTTGCTGTTGGCCAGCAGTCTGCCGCTGCCCGCACTGCGCGGCCATCTGCAGCGGCGGCACTCTCCCGCGGAGTGCGCAGAGCGGGCGGGCGTCAGCGGCCAGAAAGCCTTGCTGCGCCACTGGCGGCACGAAACGGCGCAGGCGCTGGAACAGCTGAATGCGCAGCACTGCCGCTACTGGCGCGACTGGGCGCAGTCATTGCAATAAATTGAAGAACTTGCTCAATAAAACCCGATTTTCCCGATTTCTCAGCGGCGTATAGTGGCTGTCAGCGGTGCGGCGACAACTGTCGCTGCGTCAGGTTTGGTTACTATTAAGGAGTCATCGATGAAACATGAGCATTTCGTTGTCCAAAGCCCGGCGACCCCGGCGGCGCAGCTGATCTTGCTGTTTCACGGTGTCGGCGACAACCCGGTGGCGATGGGGGAGATCGGCCGCTATTTCGCCAAAGAGTTTCCCCAGGCGCAGGTGGTCAGCATCGGTGGCCCCGCAGCGTTTGGCAACGGCGCCGGCCGCCAGTGGTTTTCGGTGCAGGACGTGACCGAAGAGAACCGCGTGGCCCGCATCGCAGACGTAATGCCGCAGTTTGTGGCCGTGGTGCGCCATTGGCAGCAGCTGAGCGGCGTTGGCTATGCCGGCACAGCCCTGGTGGGGTTCTCGCAGGGAGCGATCATGGCACTGGAGGCGTTGAAGGCGGAAACCCGCCTCGCCGGGCGGGTGGTGGCGTTCAGCGGGCGTTTCGCCCAGTTGCCTGAGCAGGCGTTCGGCGACAGCGTGGTGCATTTGATCCACGGCGAAGAGGACGCGGTGATCGCGGTGCAGCACGCTCACGCGGCGGCGGAGGCGTTGCGGACCAACGGCGCCGATTTCACGCTGGACGTGGAACAGGACGTTGGGCATGCGATCAACCAGGGCATGATGAACGCCGCGCTGGAAAGGTTGCATTACTATGTGCCGCAGCGCTACTGGGACGAAGCCTTGTCCGGCAAGCGCGGCGAGCTGATCGCCTTCCGTTAAAAACTCAGGGCGCCGATGAGCGCCCTGATATCACTTTTTCTTCGGCCAGTCGTCTTCGTCATCCCACTGGGCGTTGTTGTCGCGATGCGGCGGTATCTCCGGCTTGTTGGCCAGATAGCTTTTGACGTCAACGCGGCGCAGTTCCTTGATGCCGCTGACGACCATACCCACCAGAACCAGCAGGATAATCCACCAGTAATCAGCTAACCATTGCATAGCTACTCCTTTCCTTTACTGCGTATAAAACGCGAAAAAATCGATGGCAGATGGCGTTCGAGCCATTCGGCACCGGCGACCTCCTTGTCTTGCCAGGCCGCCAGCAACAGCGCCGGCGTCAGCAAGTGTTCGGCTTCTTGCGCCAGCGGCCGGTAGCTCAGATGCCACGGCTCCACCGCCACGCCGCCGCAGTCTTCGGTGAAGGGGCGGTAGAAACCGAATTCGGCCATATGCGCCGTCAGCCACTGGTTAAGGGGCGCAAAGTAGCCGCCTTCCTCATATTCCCACGGTTCCAGCTGCAGCTTTTGCCCTTCCGGCAATAGCGACGGATCGTACACGTCCAGATCGCTGCCCCAGTGGTGGCGGCTGGCGCCCGGCAGAGCCGACCAGCGCAGGATCGCCTCACAGCGCTCGGCGGCGGACAGCGGCGAGACGTCGATCGGTTGACTGTCCTTATCTAATACTGGCCGCTGGCCGCAGAATTTGCCATTCCAGATAGCCAACTGCCGGTCAAAATCGCGGAAGGTGCTGGCGGGCTGGAGATCGAATCCCGCCGCACGCGCCGCCTGCTGCATCGCCAGGAACGCGTTGACGGCTTCCGGCTGCAGCCGATGGTTGCCGCTCAGCGGCGCCAGGTGCTCGGTCGAGCGGCCGGTGAGCATTTCTGCGTTGATCATGCGATCAATTGCTCCATGATGCGTTGATACATGCGGCTCAGCAGCTGCAGATCCGCGGCGTTGACGCATTCATTGACCTTGTGGATGGTGGCGTTGACCGGCCCCAGCTCCACCACCTGCGCGCCCATCTGCGCGATGAAGCGGCCGTCGGAGGTGCCGCCGGTGGTCAACAGCTGCGGCGTCAATTCAGAATAGTGCTCGACGGCGTTGACCACCGCATCCACCAGCGCGCCGCGCGAGGTGAGGAACGGCTGGCCGGACAGACGCCACTCGATGCTGTAATTCAGCTGATGGCGTTCCAGCAGCTCTTCCACGCGCTGCTTGATCATCGCGTCGGTCAGTTCGGTGCTGAAACGGAAGTTGAACTGCACGTAGAAATCGCCTGGGATCACGTTATTGCTGCCGGTGCCGGCCTGCACGTTGGCGATCTGCATGCTGGTCGGCGGGAAGAACTCGTTGCCGCGATCCCATTCGATCGCCACCAGTTCATTCAGCGCCGGCATGGCGCGGTGCACCGGATTGTCCGCCAGATGCGGGTAGGCGACGTGCCCTTGTACGCCATGGATATGCAGGTTGGCGGTGATCGAGCCGCGACGGCCATTTTTCACCACGTCGCCGACGCGCTCGGTGCTGGACGGCTCGCCGACCAGGCAGTAATCCAGCCGTTCGTTGCGCGCCATCAGCGCTTCAACCACTTTAACCGTGCCGTGAGTGGCGCTGGCCTCTTCATCTGAAGTGATCAGAAAAGCGAGGCGGCCCCGGTGATTCGGGTTGGCGGCGACAAAGCGTTCCGCCGCCACCACCATCGCGGCCAATGACCCTTTCATGTCCGCCGCGCCGCGGCCGTACAGCATGCCGTCGCGGATCGCCGGTTCAAACGGCGGGTTGTCCCAGCGTTTTTCATCGCCGGTCGGCACCACGTCGGTGTGCCCGGCAAACGCCAGGGTTTGCCCTTCGCCGCGCCAGGCCCAGAAGTTTTGAGTGTCTTCGAAGTCCATTGCTTCGACGGTGAAACCGATCGCCTGCAGGCG
Organism: Serratia sp. X3; assembly: GCF_014982455.1. NCBI lineage: Bacteria > Pseudomonadati > Pseudomonadota > Gammaproteobacteria > Enterobacterales > Yersiniaceae > Serratia > Serratia sp. X3. The sequence goes on along the minus strand of NZ_JADCNB010000007.1, from coordinate 10,611 downwards.
ATCGATCATCAGCTGCTGGCAGCCTTCATCATTTGGGCTGAGGGAAGGGCGTTTGATCAGCTGCTGAGCCAGTTCGATAACCGGGCAAGTCATACGGTGACCTCGGCGATAAATTGCTGGTAAGCGTCGGCGTTGAAACCGAGCAGGGCGCGCCCGTTGCCGGCGTCCAGCAACGGGCGTTTGATGATCGCCGGCTGCGCCAGCATCAGCGCGATGGCGGCGTCGGCGTTATCACAGGCGTTGCGCTGCGCTTCATCCAGCTTGCGCCAGGTGGTGCCGCGGGTATTGAGCAGCGGCTCCCATCCCAGTTGCGCGACGAAACCGCGCAGCCGTTGTTCGTCCAGGCCGTCGGCGCGATAGTCGTGAAAATGATAGGCCACGCCCTGATCTTCCAGCCAGCGGCGGGCTTTTTTGATGGTGTCGCAGTTTTTGATGCCGTACATCGTCAGCGTTGTCTGTTGCGGTTTGTTTGCCATGGCGTAAAGCTACCTGTCTCGTCGAGTCGATACTGAGCGGCGGGGGCGGCCAGCGGCCCTCTCGCCGCCCGGCGATAGCAGAGATAATGCCAGTAAAGCGGCGACGAGATCCAGCAACGATGCGCCCGTAGTGCGATTGATGAGGCCGGCGACGTGGTTACACGGCTGCCTTCGCCGACGACGCTATTGAAAGGCGCCGGCGAAAGGCTCTGCCGTATGGACGGATCTGAGGGTGAGAGGGCTACTCTTTATTGATCCTTATGTTTAAACGATCGGTCAAACACCGTACGCGGGTAATATGCAAGAGCGGTTTTATCCGGCTGGCGCCGAGTTTTTTCATTATTCGCGACTTGTAATGATTGGCGGTTTTATTTCTGATATTCATGGCATTGCTGATGTCGGCCAGCGATTTTCCCGTCGACCATTCCGAGAGAAAATGCGATTCGCGCTGAGAGAGTTGCGGCGGCTCGGTATAGTGGCTGTAGCGCTTATATAAGTCGCCGATCAGGTGGCTGAAGCGGCTCAATGATATAAGGTTTGATAATATAATTGTCTTGCTGTCGACAATCACCATGTCATGCAGGCAGTCGGTGATAATGACTATTTTGTAGGTATTGGGGTTGGCATATTCATCGCGGTAGCGCGCTTCAAAATTGGCGATCGTGACATCGATAAAGCAGACCCTTTTGCGGCTAAAGCCGGCCGGCGCGCGTTTCTCCGCCCAGATTTGATTGATGAGCTGCCGGATGCCGATAGTGGTATAGGCACACTCGCTGAAAATATCGATTTTCATTTTATTATAATCCCTTAATTTCTATTTCCCGGTGAGGATTGATATCTTAAAACATAAAAAAAGAAACAATCTAAATAATTTCACATTGAACTTATTGGGCGCCGCAGGGTAAGAACGCTATCCTGCGGTGGACAAGCAGGAAAGCCCCATATACTAGCATGATTTATAAAGAGTAAATTTGGTTTTTAATCGAGCTGCCCAGTGAAGAAAGAGGGATAGAATAGAAATCCTCTATTAATACTCCGGTTATTAAAAGGAATTAACATAGAATGTGGCTATCAAAATAAAATATTCGATCGTTAATACCGATCATTTCTTGTGGAAGAGCGGATGTTAATAAATTAATAATTAAGATTTTTCTTGTTTTTTAGCGAGGGGCGTCGCTTATTTTTAATGCAGTTCAAAGAGTGTGCTGGGACAATCTCATGGCGCGCGCCAAATTAATGGCAAAGATAAATCTTAATCAAAAAAATGCGATGTTTTAAGCTGCGAGCGTTGTGCAAGTGGGGATGATTTATACGGGGGAACGGCATGAAAGAAGGCCGGATCGAAATTTTCGATAAGGTCACCTCGGAAATAGCGTCTTGTCTTGCAGACGGATTGGATCGCGTTAACGATGAATATGTCGGCTACGGCAATCGTCGGCCGTGGTGAAAGATCCTGACAGCGGCAGCAATTCTGCGGGGAATTTGCCGCCGTATTTTTATCAGCCGAACGTTGTGCGCGATTAACGCACGTAGCCCCCCTGTTGCAAACGCCGCAGAGCATCCCCCTCTGCGAACACCATGCCGGTGGTCAAATCATGAAAACCGTACTTTTTATAGAAAGACAGTTTTTCCGGCACCGAATAGATGAAAATCTTGCCGAGCGGCGCCAGATCTTGCATTACTCGGTCCATCAATCGGCGCCCCAATCCCTGCCCCTGAAAGCGCGGATCGATCGCCACGTCGGCCAGGTAAGCGACCGAGGTCAAATCACTGATGGCATGCGCGGTGGCGATCAGCTCATCGCCGATAAACCCCCAATAGCAAAACTGGCTGTGTTGGTAAACGCGTTGCAGCGTATGCGGATCGCGTTCGCCTAGCCCGGCGGCCTGCAGCAATTCACACAGCCGCCGCCAGTCGATGGCGCGGCGGTTCATATCGGTGATGATTTCCATCGTTTTCCTCTAATCAATATGATTGAGATCGGCGGCATAGTGCCGAATGGCGCGCTGATAGCCGCGGATGTCGGGGTCTGACGAGGTTTCCGCCAGCAACAACAACAGATCGGCCACGGCCCGTTTACCTTCACCCAGGTTGTACAGCGTCATGGCGCGAAACAGCATCAGCTCGTTGGCCTGCGGGAACTCAGCCAGGCCATCGTCGAAAGCGCGCAGCGAAGCCGGGTATTTCCCGAGGGCGCGGTAAGTGCTGCCGAGGCCCAGCCAGGCTTCACGGCGCTGGGCGGGCGGTAAATCGCGGCCCAACGCCGCGAGGTAGCAGGGAATCGCCTGTCGCTCCAAACCCTGAACGTCGTACAGGCAGGCCAGCTGAAAATGCAGCATCGCCGCTTCCGGCTCTGCCGCCAGTTGCCGTAACGCCAGCGCAGTGGCTTCCTGATAATGACCTTGCGCTTTCAACTGTGAGACGGACAAAGAGGTGGACATGATCGGCGCTCCATTGGCTTATTGTTATACCTTTTACACGCTATCGTGGAGAAATTGATATCACAAGGGAATAGCCGCACTGAACATTGATCAGATAAATACGAAAATGTGCGCTAACCCCGGTTTCCGGGCCCGGCATCGTTCCCGTTTCCCTTCACATGGTCAAAAAACAGGCGTAGAATCCGCTTCGTCAAATAATTGAGGTTGTAAAGTATTATGGTTGATCGTGAATTAGGAAACTGGAAAGACTTCATTGATGAGATGTTGGGCAACTGACACAGCGATGAAGCCGATGGCAAGGTTGAGTCATTGGAAAATAACTGAAACACCGTGGGAACGAAATATTCGTTCGAAAAAGCAGCATCGGTCATCCGACGCTGCTTTTTTTATGCGTCGCCGATCACTCTTCGGCGGGCGGTGTGGCGGCAGGATGCGCTTTACCGGGGAAGCGGCGGCGAACCAGCACGAAGAACAGCGGCACGAAGAAGATCGCCAGCAGGGTGGCGGAGATCATGCCGCCCATCACCCCGGTGCCGACCGCATGCTGGCTGCCGGAACCTGCGCCGCTGCTGGTGGCCATCGGCAGTACGCCGAAGATGAACGCCAGCGAGGTCATCAGGATCGGCCGCAGGCGCATGCGCGACGCGTCGAGCGTCGCCGACATCAGATCCTGCCCTTTCTGGTTCAGCTCATTGGCGAACTCGACGATCAGAATGGCGTTTTTCGCCGACAGCCCAATGATGGTCAGCAGGCCGACCTGGAAATAAACGTCGTTCTCCAGGCCGCGCAGCCAGGTGGCGGCGACCGCGCCGATCACCCCCAGCGGCACCACCAGCATCACCGAGAACGGAATTGACCAGCTCTCGTACAACGCCGCCAGACACAGGAACACCACCAGCAGCGAGATGGCGTACAGCGCCGGCGCCTGCGAGCCGGACAGCCGTTCCTGATAGGACATCGCCGTCCATTCCAGACCGAAGCCGGTCGGCAGCTGGCTGACCAGTTTCTCCATTTCCGCCATGGCGGTGCCGGTGCTGACGCCGTTGGCCGCTTCGCCGACGATCTCCAGCGCCGAGCTGCCGTTATAGCGTTCCAGCCGTGGCGAACCATACTCCCAGTGCGAGCTGGCGAAGGCCGAGAACGGCACCATGCCGCCCGTGCTGTTGCGCACATACCATTTGTTGATGTCATCCGGCAGCATGCGGAACGGCGCCGCAGCCTGCACGTAGACTTTTTTCACCCGACCGCGATCGACGAAGTCATTGACGTAGGTCGAGCCCCAGGCGGTAGAGAGCGTGCTGTTGATGTCGTCGATCGACACGCCCAACGCCTGAGCCTTGCGTTGATCGATATCGATTTGCAACTGCGGGCTGTCGTCCAGGCCGTTGTGGCGCACGCGCGACAACAGCGGATTTTGCCCGGCGAGCTGCAGCAATTGATCGCGCGCCGCCATCAGCTTGGCGTGGCCGAGGCCAGCGTGGTCTTCCAACTCCATATCGAAGCCGGAGGAGTTGCCGAGGCCGGTGATCGCCGGCGGACTGCTGGCGATTACCCGGGCTTCGTTAATCTTGCTGAATGCCTGAGTCGCGCGATCGATGATGTCGAATGAGCTGTTGGCGCCCGAGGCGCGCAGGTCCCAGTCTTTCAGCCGGACAAACAGGCGCGCCACGTTTTGGCCGTTGCCCCCCGGCCCGGAGCCAATGATGGCGAACACCGACAACACGTCCTGTTTCTCTTCGGTGAGGAAGTACTGCTCAACCTTCTCCACCACTTTGGACGTTTGCTGCAGGGTCGATCCCGCCGGCAGCTGCACCTGTACGGTGAAGATGCCGCGGTCTTCCTGCGGCAGGAACGAGGTCGGCAGCTTGATGAACAGCAGCGCCATGCCGCCGAGCAGCAGCAGATAAATCACCATATAGCGGCCGCTGGCGTGCAGGATGCGCCCCACGCCGCGCTCATAGCGATCGGCATTGCGGTTGAACATGCGGTTGAACCAGCCGAAGAAGCCGCGCTTGCCATGATGATGCCCCTTGGCGATCGGTTTAAGCAGCGTCGCGCACAGGGCCGGAGTCAGGATCATCGCCACCAGCACCGACAGCACCATGGCGGAGACGATGGTGATGGAGAACTGGCGATAGATGGCGCCGGTGGTGCCGCCGAAGAACGCCATCGGCACGAACACCGCCGACAGCACAAGAGCGATACCGACCAGCGCACTCTGGATCTGCCCCATGGATTTGCGCGTGGCCTCTCGCGGCGGCAAGCCTTCCTCGCTCATCACACGCTCGACGTTCTCCACTACCACGATAGCGTCGTCCACCAGCAGGCCGATCGCCAGCACCATGGCGAACATGGTGAGGGTGTTGATGCTGAAGCCGCAGGCGGAGAGGATGGCGAAAGTGCCCATTAGCACCACCGGCACGGCGATGGTGGGGATCAGGGTAGCGCGGAAGTTCTGCAGGAACAGGTACATGACCAGGAACACCAGCAGGATGGCCTCCAGCAGCGTTTTCACCACGTCCTTGATCGAGGCTTTGACGAACGGGGTGGTTTCATAGGCCACTTTGGCTTCCAGTCCGTGCGGGAAGTATTGCGACAGCTCGGCGATTTTGTCCTTCACCAACTGGTCGGTCTGCAGTTCGTTGGCGCCGGAAGCCAGCTTGATGTTCATGCCGGCGGCCTGCATGCCGTTGTAGCGGCTGAGGTAGTTGTAGTTCTCGCCGCCCAACTCAACGGTGGCGACGTTGCCCAGCGTCACCAGCGAACCGTCCTGATTGACCCGCAGGGTGATCTGGCGGAACTGTTCCGGCGTCTGGAGCTGCGACTGGGCGTTGATGGTGGCGTTCAGCGCCTGTTTATCGACCGACGGCGTGCCGCCCAACTGGCCGACCGCCACCTGGGCGTTCTGCGACTGAATGGCTTTGACCACGTCCTGGGTCGTGAGCTGATAGCTGTTGAGCTTGTTGGGATCGAGCCAGATGCGCATGGCGTACTGCGAGCCGTAGACGTCCATGCTGCCGACGCCGTTGATGCGGCTGAGCGGATCCTGCAGGTTGGAGACGATGTAATCGGCGATGTCCTGCTTGTCCATGCTGTTGTCGGTGGAGACGAACGCCACCATCATCAGCGTGGTATCGCCGGATTTCGAGACCGTGACCCCCTGATTCTGCACCGCCTGCGGCAGACGTTTGATCGCCGCCTGCAGCTGGTTTTGCACCTGCTGCATCGCTTCGTTGGGGTCGGTGCCGGCTTCGAACGTCAGCGTGACGGTCGCCTGGCCGGTATTGGTGCTTTGCGACGACATATACATCATGTTGTCGAGGCCGGTCATATTCTGTTCAATGATCTGCGTGACGGTGTTTTCCAGCGTTTGCGCCGAAGCGCCTGGATAAGTTGCGCTGATGCGCACGTTCGGCGGCGCCAAATTCGGGTATTGTTCTACCGGTAAAGAAAAAATCGCCAACGCCCCGGTCAGGCAAAGAATAATTGCCAGCACCCAGGCGAAAATCGGGCGATCAATAAAAAAATTGGCCATGCAGCGCGAACCTCGTTATGACTTGTTCTATCTTTAAAACGCATCAGAATTATGCATTTCAGCGGCAGGGAGGGATCCCGGCGCTATTGCACTGTACTCGGGAAAGCCGAGGAAAGCGTGGAGAAAAAAAGGAGATAGTGTAAATAACGGTAGCGTAAAACGGCGTTGGCGCTTGTTTGCCGACAACGAGACGCGATTAAGACATTTTTATGACTGTCGAAGGCCTTGCGCGCCTTTTTCGCGCGCACGGAACCGGAAATAAACAGGACTCACCTTACAGCAGGAGCTTGGCATGGGAATTAACCCGGTATTTGCCCGTCGGCTTTATTTGTGCTGGCTGATCAGCCACAGTGAGCGGCCCAATGTGCCGCGGTTGATGGCGCTGACCGGTTGGCCGCGCCGCACGTTGCAGGATGTGCTGAAGGCGCTGCCCGGCATGGGCGTCGAGCTGCAGTTCGTGCAGCAGGGCGTGCGCAACAACGACGGTTTCTATCAGCTGGAAAGCTGGGGGCCGTTCAACAAGAGCTGGGTGCACCAGCACCATCAGGCGCTGCTCAGCGCCATCGAGTAAGCTGCCCCGGCGCAGCGGCCGGGGCTGACGTTCATTGGCTTTTATGCTCCAGGTACATCACCGTCGCCGCCACGCGAGAACGCACGTCCAATTTGCGCAGTATGTTGCGGATGTGCACCTTCACGGTTTCTTCAGAGATATGCAGCTGCGCCGCTACCTGTTTGTTGGACAGGCCGCGCGCCACCTCTTGCAAGACATCCAGCTCACGTTCGGTCAAGGCGGCAAAGGGATCGCGCTGCTCGCCGCGCGCCAGCAAATAGTCGGCCATGGCGTCGCTGATCACGTTCTGCCCCTCGGCGGCGGCGCCGATGTGCTCCAGCAGCAGTTCCGGCTCGCTGTCTTTCAGCAGGTAGCCGTCGGCGCCGGCGTCGATCAGCGCATACAGATCGCTGCGCGCGTCGGAGACCGTCAGCACGATGATGCGCGCGTCCACGCCTTCGTCGCGCAGGGCCCGCAGCGTGTCCAGCCCGGACATGCCCTTCATGTTCAGATCCAACAAGATCACGTCCGGGGCGTGCTGCAGCGCCAGCGCAACCGCCTCGCTGCCGTTGCCGGCCTCCGCCACCACGCTAAATCGCGCATCCAGTCCCAGCAGTTGTTTGATGCCGCGCCGCATCAACGGATGATCGTCAACGATCATGACTCGGTATTGCTTCATCACCATGAAATATGCTCCCTGTAGCAAGTAAAGCCACTCAAACGCGCCCTGCGGCGTGCTTCACAGTGGGACTGTCTCTTCAAAAATAGCGGCAATCAGCGCCGTAAACCTCCCCGGACGGCCTTCCGCCCGGCGGCAACCGTAACGCAGAATGAACAGCCGCAAGGTCAGGGCGAGAATGTCAGGCAAACCGCCGTGCCGCCGCCGCTTCTGCGCTGAATGTGCAGCGTTCCTCCCAATCGCGCCGCGCGTTCGCTCATGATGGTCAAACCATAATGCCCTTCCGGTTCCTCCAGACTGGCGATGCCGCAACCGTCGTCGGTAATGCTGAAAACGTTGTCGCCTGCGGCGTTGACCTCGCAACACACCGTAATCTCGTCCGCCCCGGCGTGCTTGACGGCATTGAGCACCGCCTCGCGCACGATCTGCAGTGCGTGCACCTGCTGCTGGGCGTTGAGCGCCTGCGAAGACAGCCGACAGTGTAACTGAATCCGCGCGGGGGTTAGCGCTTTTAATGGCTGCAACAGCTGCTCCAGCGCGGCGTTCAGATCCGCCTCCTGAATGTTGAGACGGAAGGTGGCCAGCAGCTCTCTCAACTGGCGATAGGCATCGGCCAGCGTGCGATCGAAATCGTCGATAATGGTCTGCGCCGCCGGATCGGCGGCGCTGCGTCGCAGCAGCGTCAGTTGGATGCGCAGGAACGACAGCGTCTGCGCCAGCGAATCGTGCAGCTCGCGGGCGATGGTCGCACGCTCTTCCATCAACAGCAGATATTGGTGCTGCTTTTGCGCCCGGTTGAAGTAGACGCCGCGGCCCAACATATTGGCCAGGCTCTGCATCAGGTGAGGATGCGGCGGGTGTGCCTCGGGCTGCCAGCGCAACTCGCCCAGCGGCTTGTCGCCCTGGGTGATCGGCAGTGCGTTCCAGGCCTGCGTCGGCGCCGCTTCCCCTTCGCTCAGCCGCCACTGGCCCTGGCCGTCCGCTACGTTCAGCTGGATGCAGCGCAGCCGTTCGCTTTGGCGCACGATGCGCAGCACATTTTCGAACGCCTGCTGATCGAGCTGGCGCACGCTCAGCGCCTGCGAGCAGCGATACAGCACCTCAAGCGTTTCATTGGCCTGCTGCAGACGTTGGGTTTTTTCCTGTACCTTCAGCTCCAGCGACTGATAGAGCCGGGCCAGTTCGTCCGACATGGCGCTGAAGGTTTGCGATAGCACGCCGAGCTCGTTCGGCAACGTCACGTCCAACTGCGGGTGGCGAAAATCCCCTTGTTGCACGCGCTGGCTGGCGTCGACCAGATGCTGCAGCGGGGTGACCACCTGGCGACGCATAAAACGAATGCAAAACAGCACCAGACCGATGATGGCGGCGTAACCCAGCACGCTGACGGCGGCCACCAGGGTCAGTTTCAATTCGGAATAGCGCTGCAGGGCGGACACGAAATGGTCAACGCGATTGACGTGGCCGGCGACCTCCGCCCGATAGGCGATCGCTTGCCCGTTGCGGATCTGCCGCTCCATCGTTTGCCACGCCTGTTGCAGCGCCAGGTAATGGTTGCGCACCTCGGCCGGTACGTAGAAGCGCGCCAGTTTTTGCAGCGCCGGCGCCTGCAATGACTGCCGGTATTGCTGCAGGTGCAGCTCCAGTTCTGGGCTCTGCTGGTCGAGATCGAAGGCCAACCGGTAGCTTTGCATGCGCAGCGAACCGGCGATATTGATCGCTTCGGCATCGCTCTGGCTGCCGGCGACGGTGGTCAACGCCAACCCGGTGGCGAGCACCGACAGTATCACGATGCCGAACAGCGCTTTGGCCAGGCTGCCGGTCACGGAACGTTTAACAAGCAATCAAGGATCCTTCTCTCAGGTAGGGCGCGTCGCCAGTTTCATTCGAAAGCAAAACTATAACTTTTGCAACTAAAATGCACCGCGATTTGTATCAAGTTGTCAACAAAACGGGAACAATTGTGGTTGTGTAATCAAATGAATAGCGAAACGCCCGTCGATTTTCAGCGGCGGGCCGGTTTCCTCTGACGATTTGTCTTTGGGGGGCGAATCGCACTGGGTTTTATGCAATCTTATGTGCCTGAGCGCGACTTATTTTTCATTATTTTAAGCAATGCTAAGTCCCGGCTTGTCCGACGGGGCGCGGTGTGATTTTTGTTGCAAATCGTCTGCCGCGGCGCGGCCTAATCGCGGTATGATCTTCACGTTGTCACGCAAGGGAAAAGGGTTATGTCGTCGAAAATTGAGAATGTGAAGAAAGAGCTGCTGTCGGACAACTGGTATGTGCTGCACAAGTACACGTTCGATCTGAAACGCAAAAACGGCGGTTCGGTGCAACAGGTGCGCGAGGTCTACGATCGCGGCAACGGCGCCACCATTTTGCTGTATAACCGCGCCAAGGGCACGGTGGTGCTGACCAACCAGTTCCGCATGCCGACCTACGTCAATGGCAACGAGAGCGGCATGCTGCTCGAGGCCTGCGCCGGCTTGCTGGACGCCGACTCTCCGGAGCAGTGCGCGCGCCGCGAAGCGGTGGAGGAGACCGGTTTTCAGGTCAGCGAGGTGAAGAAAATCTTCGAAGCCTACATGTCGCCGGGTGGCGTGACCGAAATCGTGCACTTCTTTATCGCCGAATACCATGACGATGAGCGGCGCGCGGCCGGCGGCGGCATTGAAGATGAAGATATTGAGGTGATCGAACTGCCGTTTCGCGACGCGGTGGCGATGATCGCCGATGGCCGGATTAAAGACGGCAAAACCATCATGCTACTGCAGTATTTGCAGATTCATCGGGTGATGGAATAAAAAAAGCCGGTCATGATGACCGGCTTTTTTATCGGCTTGCGCCCGGCGGCTTACTTCAGCAGCGCCTGCGCCTTGGCCACCACGTTGTCCACGGTGAAGCCGAACTCGGCGAACAGCTGCTCC
>NZ_JADCNB010000006.1:0-228199 GCF_014982455.1 Serratia sp. X3 | reverse complement strand
GGAGCAGCTGTTCGCCGAGTTCGGCTTCACCGTGGACAACGTGGTGGCCAAGGCGCAGGCGCTGCTGAAGTAAGCCGCCGGGCGCAAGCCGATAAAAAAGCCGGTCATCATGACCGGCTTTTTTTATGGGCGGAAATCGCGATTACGACGCGGCCTTGACGCTTTCGGCGCTGCGTAACCGGTCGTAAGCCGCCGCCAACAACAGCACCAACAGCGTAGGCTGCAGCCAGACCAGACCCTGCTCGGCCAGCGGCAGCTTATCGAACCAGGCGGGCAGCAGGCCGCTGAAGCTTGAAGCCTTCAGGCCATCGGCCAGGCCGAACACCAGGCTGGTGGCGATCACCGGCGCGAAGACGCGCCTGGCGCTGCGCCAGCGGTTCTGGCTGAAGCTGAGCAACACCAGCGCGATGCAGGGCGGGTAGATCGCCGTCAGGACAGGCAGTGAGACGCGGATCAGATTGGCCAGCCCCATGTTGGAAACCAGCATGGCGAAGAGGGCGAGGATGACCACCAGCGCGCGATAAGAGAGCGGCAGGTAGCGGGAGAAGAAGTCCGCGCAGGCACAGGTCATGCCGACCGCCGTCACCAGGCAAGCGATGAACATCAGCACCGCCATAAAGACGCTGCCCAGATCGCCGAAGGTGTGCTGCACATAGGCGTGCAGGATCGCTGCGCCATCCTGAGCACCGCTGCCGACCAGGCTGCCGCTGCCGGCGCCGAGCTTGAACATGCAGATATAGACCAGCGTTAGGCCGACGCCGGCGATCAGGCTGGCCCACAGGGTGTAGCGCAGCAGCAGGCCGCTGTCGCTGACGCCGCGCGAGCGGGCGGCGGTGACGATAATCGAGCCGAACATCAGCGCCGACAGCGTGTCCATGGTTTGATAACCCTGCACGAAGCCGGTGGAAAACGCCGCGGCCTGATAGCTGCCGACGGCGGAGACCGGCGCACCGGCGGGCCACACCAGGGCGGCGATGCCGAGCGCGGCCAGCGCCAGAATTTTCAGCGGCGCCAGAATATGGCCGACGTTGTCGAGCAAGCGGCCAGGATACAGCGACACGATCATCGCCAGGGTAAAGAACAGCAGGCTGTAGATGAACTGCGGCAGGGCGCCGTCGCCGGTGAAGGGCGCGATGCCGAGGGCGAAAGAAACATTGGCGGTTCGCGGGGTGGCGAACAGCGGGCCGAGCGCCAGATAGCAGACGGTCGCCAACAGCAGGCCGGCGGTGCGGCCGATGGGGCCGGTCAGCAGGCTGATGCTGCCGCCGACGCGCGCCAGCGCGATCACGGCGATCACCGGCAGAGCGACGGCGGTCACCATAAACCCGAGGGCGGCCGGCCACAGATGTTCACCGGACTGCAGCCCCACCAGCGGGGGGAAAATGATGTTGCCGGCGCCGACAAACAGGGCGAAGGTCATAAAGCCCAGGGCGATAATGTCTTTCGGGGATAAACTCTTGGTCATAACGGTATGGCACTGCCTGTATTCATGAAATAAACGGCCTGGCTGCGAAATGAAGCGCTGCAGAAGGAGGCGCGTGGGGCTGCGTACGCCCGCAAAAATTTTCGTCCGGCAGGATATAATAATTCGGCGACAAAAACCTGATTAATACAGCGCTGTTTATCCTGGCGTGAACCGGCCGCACAGAGGGATCATGGCGGCCGGCCCTGCAGCGCGCTAGCGCGCCACCCTGTCTATCGACAGCGGAATTTCGATGTGCGGCTTGAAAGAGACGTGGCCGTCTTCGACCGGTTTACGGGGGAAAAAGATCGGCATATCGCGGGTCGAATGCAGGCTGTGTTCTGACGTTGCCGGGGCGCCATCGTACAGCGAATTCGCCTGCTGCGGCGCTCACGCCTGGCAGAATAGTCTGCGACACGGATGACCGCAAAGCCCGCGCCGCCGGGCGTGGCTATTGACTGAAAAACGTCCAACCTCACAAAACCGAAAGATAACAAGCAACGCCGTTGCCTCGTCGCAATTATTAACTGTATGTTAATTTTTGGTTTATTAAATGTGATCTGGGGATGGATGATGATGAAAAAAATCAGCGCTACCGTAGCGGCAATCACCTTACTGGGCTCCGTTTCCGCCTATGCGGCCTTCCCGGCGGGCTACCCCGCCGACTATCAGAAACTGGTCGACGGCGCGAAGAAAGAAGGCAAGGTGGTGATTTACTCGACCACCGACACCAAGGCGGCGGCGCCGCTGATCCAGGGATTTGAGGCGTTGTATCCGGGCATCAAGGTCGAATACAACGACATGAACAGCACCGAACTGTATAACCGCTTCATCAGCGAGCAGGCGGCCGGCGGCACCAGCGGCGACCTGGTGTGGAGTTCGTCGATGGACACCATTTTGAAACTGGCGGGCGATTACGCGCAGGAGTATGCCTCTCCGGAGCGGGCTCAGCTGCCGAAATGGGCGGTATGGCAAGATAAAGTGTATGGCACCACCTATGAGCCGGTGGTGTTCATCTATAACAAACGCCTGATCCCGCAGGGCGATGTGCCGGATTCGCACGCGGCGTTGGCCAAGCTGATCGCCGGCCAGACGGACAAATTCAAGAAGAAAGTCACCACTTACGACATCGAAAAATCCGGCGTCGGCTTCATGCTGTCGGTGCAGGACTTCAAGGCCGATCCCAACTACTTCAAAACGCTGGCCGACGTGGCCAAGGGCGGGCTGGCGGTGCAATCCTCCACCGGCACCATGATGGAGCGCGTCTCCTCCGGTGAAAACCTGATCGGCTTCAACATCCTCGGTTCGTACGCCGAGGCCCGCGCCAAGAGCGATCCGTCGCTCGGCATCGTCTATCCGAAAGACTATACCCTGGTGCTGTCGCGCGTGAGCTTCATCAGCAAAGAGGCCGGTCACCCTAACGCCGCCAAGCTGTGGTTCGACTACGTGCTGTCGGAGAAAGGGCAAAATATTCTCGCCAATCAGGCTGATATCCCTTCGATCCGCAACGATGTCGAAGGCAAGAACGACATCGACGGCATGACCAAGCTGCTGGGCAACGCGCTCAAGCCGATCCCGGTCGACGACAGCCTGCTGGAGTATCTGCAGCCGGCCAAGCGTCTCGACTACATCAAACAATGGCGCGCCGCCGCGGCGAAATAACAGGGACTGCATTCGGACGCGCGCCTGACGTACAGGCGCGCGCCCTTTGGTCGTCGTTTACAACCATAGGGAGCATTTATGCAAGCATGGCGCAGAAAGTGGCAGAGCCTGCCGCGCGGCCTGGTGGTGTTGATAACCGCGCTGGTTATCTATGTCCCCCTGTCGTTTATCATCATTCAAAGCTTCCTCTCGGCTCCGTTTTTCTCTCCCTCCAAGGTCTTCAGCCTGGAGGCCTTCGAGTTCATCTTTACCGATCCGGATTTCTACAAGGCGCTGAGAAGCGGCTTTATCCTGGCATTCGGCCTGGTGATCATCGCTATCCCGCTCGGCGGCATTTTGGCCTTCCTGATGGTGCGCACCGATCTGCCGGGGCGGCGGATCATCGAACCGCTGATTTTGGTGCCGATCTTCGTGTCGCCGATGGTGCTGGGCTTTGGTTACGTGGTGGCGGCGGGGCCGGTGGGCTTCTTCTCGCTGTGGGCGGAGGCGCTGCTGGGCTTCGTGCCGTGGAACATCTATTCGATGGCCAGCATCGTGGTTATCGCCGGGTTGACGCACGTGCCCCACGCCTACCTGTACATCTCCTCGGCGCTGCGCAGCGTGGGCTCAGACGTTGAAGAAGCGGCGCGCACCGCCGGCGCTACGCCGCTGCAGGTGATGACCGCCGTCAGCCTGCCGATGGTGCGGCCGTCTATCTTGTACGCCGGGGTGCTGCTGTTCTTCCTCGGGCTGGAGGTGTTCGGCCTGATGCTGGTGCTGGGCGATCCGGAAGGCAACCTGGTGCTGGCGACCTACCTGTATCAGCTGACCAACAAGCTGGGCACGCCGTCTTACCACCTGATGGCGGCGGTGGCGGTGGTGCTGATCTGCATCACCATTCCGTTGGTGATGCTGCAGCGCAGGCTGATGCGCACCGCCAACCGTTTCGTCACCGTCAAGGGCAAAGCCTCGCAGGCGCGCGCGTTGCCGCTGGGCAAATGGCGCTGGGTGGCCGGCGCGGTGGTGATGTTCTGGCTGACCGTGACCATCGGCGTGCCGCTGATCGGCGTGGTGCTGCGCGCCTTTATCTCCAACTGGGGCGTGGGCGTGTCTGTTTGGGACGAACTGTCGATCAACACCTTCCGCACCATCTGGGCGCAGCCCAACCTGCTGCGCGCCATCGTCAACTCGATGGCGATCGGGGTGATCGGCGGGGCGCTGGCGGTCGCGTGCTATCTGTTTATCGGCATCGCGATGCACCGCAAGCCGGACGGCGCCACGCGCTTCCTCGACTACAGCGTGCTGGTGCCGCGCGCGGTGCCGGGGCTGCTGGCCGGTTTGGCGTTCCTGTGGGTGTTCCTGTTCCTGCCGATGTGGCTGGATAAATCGCTCAAGGAAGGCTGGCTGTCAGTGCTGCCGATGGCCGAATGGCTGCGCGAGAACGTGATCGTCTGGCTGCGTTCGCTGCGCAGCACCATCTTCAGCGTCTGGCTGGCCTACACCGTGGTGTGGATGGCCTATGGCCTGCGGCTGATCTCTTCCACGCTGCTGCAGGTGGGGCCGGAACTGGAGGAAGCCGCGCGCAGCGCCGGCGCCAGCCGCGGCCAGATCACCCGACACGTTACCATTCCGCTGTCGCGCTACGGCCTGATCGGCTCTTGGCTGCTGATGTTCCTGATCTTTGAACGCGAATATTCCACCGGGGTTTATCTGCTGTCTCCGGGCACGGAAACCATCGGCTCGATGCTGGTTTCCCTGTGGGCCGCGGGCGCCATCGATATCGTCGCCGCGCTGTCGTTCATCAATATCCTGCTGGTGGTGCTGGGGCTGGGGATCGCCTTGCGCTTTGGAGTGAAATTACATGATTGAACTTTCGGTAGAGAATCTGCATTTGACCTATGGCGACAACCCGGTGCTGAAAGGGGTGTCGATGGATCTGAAACGGGGCGAAGTGGTTTCGCTGCTGGGTCCGTCGGGCAGCGGCAAAACCACGCTGCTGCGGGCGGTAGCCGGGCTGGAGAAGCCGAGCCAGGGGCGGATCGTCATCGGCGACAGCGCGGTTTACAACGGCAGCGCGCGCAGCGAAATTCCCGCCGAAGAGCGCAATCTGGGGCTGGTGTTTCAGTCCTATGCCCTGTGGCCGCATAAAACGGTGTTTGAGAACGTCGCTTATCCGCTGAAGCTGCGTAAGACCGCCTCGGCGGAAATCGCCCAACGGGTACAGGCGGTGCTGGATCAGCTCGGGCTGGGGCATTTGGCCAAGCGCCATCCGCACCAGCTCTCCGGCGGCCAGCAGCAGCGCGTGGCGATCGGCCGTGCGCTGGTCTACAACCCGCCGGTGATACTGCTGGATGAGCCACTGTCCAACCTCGACGCCAAGCTGCGCGAAGAAGCGCGGGTATTTCTGCGCGAGCTGATCATCAAGCTCGGTCTGTCGGCGCTGATGGTGACCCACGATCAAAACGAGGCGATGGCCATTTCCGATCGCATCCTGCTGCTCAATAACGGCAAAATCGAACAGCAGGGCACGCCGCAGGAGATGTACGGTTCGCCCGCCACGCTGTTCACCGCCGAATTCATGGGCAGCAACAACCGGTTGCCGGGCAAGATCGTGGCGCTGGAAGACGGCCGGGCGCGCATCGAAGGTAAGGATTGGGCGCTGTGGGGCAAAGCGGGCGAAGGTGTGCAGGTCGGGCAGGAGGGCACGGCGGTGATCCGCGTAGAGCGCGTGCGGTTGGGTGAAGATCCGCAGGGTAATCAGCTTGAGCTGCCGTTGCTGACCAGCATGTATCTCGGCGATCGCTGGGAATACCTGTTCCGCACCGTGGCCGAAGATTTCGTGGTACGCGCCTATGGGCACGAGGCGCGCGATCGGGCGCTGTGCCGGCTCTCCCTGCCGGCCGAGCATCTGTGGATATTCCCGAAAGCCTAACCAGGACGCCCGCCGATGCGGGCGCTCCTTTTACAAATCCAGCACCAGCCGGCTGCCTTTGGCGCGCGAGCAGCAGATCAACAGGGTCTGCTGCGCCGCGCGCTCTTCCTCGCTGAGATATTGATCGCGGTGATCGGCTTCCCCTTCGACGATGCGGGTTTCGCAGGTGCCGCAAATGCCTTCGCGGCACAGGCACTCGACCTTGGCCGCCTTGCTGTTTTCCAGCGCCTGCAGGATGGTCATGTCTTGCGCCACTTCAAGCTCAATACCCGATCGAGCCAGCACCAGCGTAAAGGCGCCGCCCGCCGTGTCTTCGGCGGCAAAGGCTTCGCTGTGCAAGCGACCGGCATCGATACCCCGTTCGGCGGCGATCCGGTAGACCGCTTCGTTCAGCGCCGCCGGGCCGCAGACGTAGATATGGGCGCCGGGTTCCACATCGGCCAGCGTGCGCGCCAGATCCAACCGGCCGCCAAGGCTGGAGACATGGCAACTGACGTTGTCTGCGAACGGCGCTTGCATCAGCTGCTGCTGGAAGGCGTTGTGTTCTTCACTGTGGAAGCAGTAGTGCAGATGGTAGCGTTGGCCGCTGCGTTGCAGCTCATGCAGATGGGCCATAAACGGCGTGATGCCGATGCCGCCGGCGATCAGCACGTGATGTTGCGCTTCCGGCGCCAGCGCGAACAGGTTATTCGGGGTGCTGATGGTCAGCGTATCGCCGACCGCCAGCCGGTCATGCATGAAGTCGGAACCGCCTTTGGAAGGAGACTCGCGCCGAACGGCGATCTGGTAATGCTCGAGTTCGAACGGTGAGCTGAGCAGCGAATAGGCGTTGCTGTAGCGCTGCTCGCCGTCCTGCATTTGCACGATAATGTGGCTGCCGCCGCTGAAGGCGGGCAGCGGCCGGCCTTTCGGATCCGCCAGGGTAAAGCGCTTGACCCGTGCGGTGACGGTTTCGATGTCGACGACGCGGACATCAAGCATCTGATAGCTGGTCATTCATTGGCTCCAAAGCGCGGGCGTCCCCGCGCATGAAAAAGTTATACCGCCTGGCACAGGTATTTGAGCTCCAGATAGTCTTCGATGCCGTATTCGGAGCCTTCACGCCCCAGCCCCGACTGTTTCACCCCGCCGAACGGCGCCACCTCGTTGGAGATAAGCCCGGTATTGATGCCGACCATGCCGTACTCCAGCCGTTCCGAAACGCGCCAGATGCGCGCCGCATCGCGGGTGTAGAAGTAAGCGGCCAAACCGTAAATGGTGTCGTTGGCCTGGCGGATCGCCTCGGCTTCGTCATCAAACACCACCAGCGGCGCGACCGGGCCGAAGATCTCTTCTTCCAGCAGCAGCGAGCCGGGCTGCACGTCGCCCAGCACCGTCGGGGTGAAGAAATTGCCGCCCAGCGCGTGCGGCGTGGCGCCGGTCAGCACCTGAGCGCCTTTGCTCAGCGCGTCATCAAGCAGCTCCAACACCTTATCGCGCGCCTTGCGATTGATCAGCGGGCCAATCTGTACGCCGGCTTCGAAGCCGTTGCCGACCTGCAGCGCCGCCACGCGGGCGACAAACTTCTCGGCGAACTGCGGGTAAACGCCGCGCTGCACGTAGAACCGGTTGACGCAGACGCAGGTCTGCCCGGCGTTGCGATACTTGGCGATCAGCGCGCCTTCCACCGCGGCATCGATGTCCGCATCGTCAAATACGATGAACGGCGCGTTGCCGCCCAGCTCCAGCGACACTTTCTTGATGGTGTCCGCGCTCTGGCGCATCAGCAGCCTGCCCACCGGTGTGGAGCCGGTAAAGCTGAGTTTGCGCACCTGCGGGTGGCGAGTCAGCTCGGCGCCGATCGCCTGCGAATTGCCGGTCACCACGTTGAATACCCCGGCGGGAATGCCGGCGCGTTCGGCCAGCTCGGCCATCGCCAGCGCCGAATAAGGGGTTTCGTTGGCGGGTTTGACCACCAGCGTACAGCCGGCCGCCAGCGCCGGCGCAGCCTTGCGGGTGATCATCGCCGCCGGAAAGTTCCAGGGCGTGATCGCCGCGCACACGCCGATGCCCTGCTTCAGCACCATCAGGCGTTTATCGCTGCTCGGTGAAGGGATGATGTCGCCGTTGGCGCGCTTGGCCTGTTCGGCGAACCATTCGATAAAGGAAGCGGCGTAGCGGATCTCGCCCAGCGACTCTGCCAGTGGCTTGCCTTGCTCCAGCGTCATCAGGCTGGCCAAATCCTGCTGGTGTTCCAGCATCAGTTCGAACCAGCGGCGCAGCAGCTGAGCGCGCTGTTGCGCCGGCAGCGCGCGCCAGCCTTCCAGCGCCTGCTGGGCGGCGTCGATCGCCCGTTGGGTTTCGGCTGTCGCCATGTTGGGCACGCCGCCGATGAGTTGGCCGGTGGCGGGATCGCTCACCGGCACGGTTTCCTGGTTGTCGGCATCGTGCCATTGCCCGTTGATGTAGGCCTGTTGGCGGAATAGCGCCCGATCGGAAATATTCACAAGAACCTCACAAGTCAGGGGAAAGGGGCCCGCGGGCCCCGTCGCATCAAGGTTGATAAACCTGCGCCAGCAGGTTGTGGAAGTGGGCGATGCCATGTTCGCTGACGCCGCTGCCGGCGCCGTCGGCCATGATGCGCCCCTGGCCGCGATAGCCGCGCGACTTCAGGCCTTTTTGCACGCTTTCCACCAGCCGCAGATCTTCCGGGCGGAACACGTCGCGGTACCAGTCGATCAGTTTGAGCTGTTCGTCGCTCAAATCGGTGTTGGTGAAGTAGATGTCGTAGTGTTGCAGGGTGGTTTCCGCATCGACCGGGAACTCATAGATCACCGTCATCATGCCTTCCAGCGGCGGCATATTGAACATGGTGCACGGCCACAGCCAGATGCCGTGGAAGCTGGCTTCTTTGCCCTCTTCAAACTTGAACGACTGCTCGGAAGGGCGGGCGTAGCCGAACTGCAGCGTCCAGTTACCGTGCAGGGTGTGCCAGTAGCGATCGACCTGCACCGAGTCGGCGAAACCGGGGTGCGCCGGGCCGCAGTGGTAGCACTCGAGGTAGTTGTCGACGATGTTCTTCCAGTTGGCCGGGGTGCGGGTGACGAAACGCGCCGCCAGCTTGAGATCGTCGACCTGCGGGCAGGCTTCGCGCACTTTGGCGCCGAGGCCCGGCAGCTGGTCTTCCACCGTGCCGGCCTGCGAGTCCAGATTGACGTAAATAAACCCGGCGTACTCTTCGACCCGCACCGGCACCAGGTGCGAGTTTTCTTTATCGAAGTTCTGCACGTTTTCACAGTTGCGCGCGTGCGCCAGCTCGCCGTCCAGCTTGAACGCCCAAGCGTGATAAGGGCAGGTGATGACGTTCTTCGCCCGGCCGTCGCCCGCCAGCAGTTGGTGGCCGCGGTGCGGGCAGACGTTGTAAAAGGCGCGCAGCACTTTATCGCGGCCGCGCACCACCAGAATGTTTTCACCGATGATCTCGCGGGTGATGTAGTCGTTGGGTTGGGCAAGCTCGCTGCGGTGCGCCACGCAGAGCCAACTGGTGGCGAACACCTGCTCTTTTTCGTGCTCGAACGCCGCCTGGTGGGTGTAGAACCGGGCCGGTATGGTGTAGGCCTCGCGGGCGTCGGCGCAGAAATCTTTCGGTAAGGTAAATTCAGGGATCAGAGTGCTCATAAGTTAACCTTCCTCTTTTCTTATTGTCATTTCGCCATAGGGCGCGGTTGATACGACGATGGAGCGGAGAGTTCGGCGGCCGGCGGGGCTTCGGGCAGCGTTGGCGGGCTGCTTTCGATCAGGTGCGCCGGGATGGCCGCGTAGTCCTGCTTCAGCCAGCGGGCGAAGCCGTAGGTTTTCACCAGCAGCACCAGCAGGAACGGCAGCGCGGTCAGGATCACCGTGGTTTTCATGGTGTCCAGCGAGGCGCCGGTAAACAGGATCGACAGCGGGATCAGGGTGATCACCACGCACCAGAACAGGCGCAGCATCGGGCTGGGATCTTGCCCCTCCTGCAGGTTGCGGGTGCTGGTGGCGGCCATGGTGTAGGCCACGGCGTCCATGTGCGAGGCCAGGAAAATGATCATGATGAACAGATAGGCGGCCAGGAACAGTTTGCCGAGCGGCAGCGCCGTCAGCAGCATCTGCACGGCGGTTTCGCCGCCCTGGGTACTGAGGATCTCCGGCACGTTGAGCTGCCCGCTGATGAACTGGTGCATGGCGTAGCTTTCCAGCGAGCCGAAGAAGAACCAGCAGCCGAGGGTGCTGCCGAGCAGCAGCGCCCAGATCACTTCTTTAATCTTGCGGCCGCGCGAGACGCGGGTGACGAACATCGCCACGCCCGGGGTATAGGAGATCCACCACAGCCAGTAGAACACTGTCCAGCTGCGGCTGAAGCTGCCGTCGCCCATCGGATCGGTGAACAGGCTCATCTGCAGAAAGTTTTGCGCCGTCAGGCCGATGGCGTTGATGGTGTTGTTGATGGTGAATTCGGTCGGGCCGACCAGCAGCACCAGCCCGGCGAAAGCGAATGCGCCCCAGCCGACCATTTTACTCAGGCGCTGCATGCCACCGTCGATACCGATGTAAGAGCTGAGACAGAAGATCACCGCCGCCAGCAGGATCACCGTCGCCTGCACCGCGAAGTTGTCCGGGATGCCGGTCAGCGCCGTCAGCCCACGGGTAAAGGTGGAGGCGGTCAGCACCAGTGAAATGGTGAGGGCGCCGACGGTGGCGACCAGGAAGATCAGATCCACCGCCCGCCCGACCGGGCCGTTGGCGCGCACGCCGGTGATGGCGGAAATGATCCCCGACAGGCTGAGCCCTTTGTTCTTACGCACGTGGAAGTGGTAGGCCATGATCAGCGAGGCGAGGGCGTAGGTCGCCCAGGCGCTCAGGCCCCAGTGGAAGAAGGAGTAGCTGATGCTGTATTCCAGCGCCTTCGGGGTGCGCGGCGCGATGTTCAGCCCCGGCGTCTGGTAGTAATACGCCCATTCCATCACCCCCCAATACAAGGTGGACGAGCCCAGGCCGGCGCAGATGAACATGAACAGCCAGGCCAACGTGGAGTATTGTGGTTTGCCTTCGCCGAGGCGGATGTTGCCGTATTTGCTCAACGCCAGATACAGCACCACCAGCAGGGCGAGCAGCACCAGGATTTGAATGGTTGAACCGAACAGCCGGGTGACGCCGTTGAAAATGGTGTTGGCGATAAGCGCGGATTGGGCCGGAAAGAGCATCAGGCAAAGGGCGATCAGCGCAATGCTGCACAGGCTGATGGCGATGAGCGTGACATCCTTTTTGGGATTGCTCTGCATGGGAGTGAACTCCTGTTATCGGTGATGGGCCGGTGCGCAAAGCGTAGGGGGCGCCCGGGCCTTATTGGTTTGAACCCTTTGTTTTGTTACACCGCGAGGAGCAAACGTCCCGGCTGAACGCTGCCGGGAATATTTACTCTTCATTAACATTTTCGAGTGTGCACAAATTACAGGAGGGCCACAATTAGGGCATCTGTAAAAGGATAAAACACAGTATGTAAACAATTTGTTGTGATCTTGACCGGGGTATTGGCGTGCCTTCTGCGGTGGTTTTCAACGGATTTGCGGCAGCGATCGATGCGGAAAAACGGACGTGGCAAAGCAGGGCGCGGAAGGGCGCCCTGCGCGGGAAAATCTGCGGCGTTCAGCGTTGCAGCAGGGCGGCGATCGCCTGGCCGACTTGCTGGGTGGAGGCGTCGCCGCGCATGTCCGGCGTGCGCGGCCCGTCGGCGATAATGCGCTCAATCGCCTGCAGGATGCCGTCGTGCGCCTGGCGGTAGCGGGCATCGCCGTCGCCGAGGAAGTCCAGCATCATCGCGCCGCTCCAGATCATGGCGATCGGGTTGGCGATGTTTTTGCCGAAAATGTCCGGCGCCGAGCCGTGCACCGGCTCGAACAGCGACGGGAAATTGCGCTCCGGGTTCAGGTTGGCCGAGGGGGCGATGCCGATGGTGCCGGTGCAGGCCGGGCCGAGATCCGACAAAATATCGCCGAACAGGTTGGAGGCGACCACCACGTCGAAGCGTTCAGGGTTCAGCACGAAGCGCGCGCACAGAATATCGATGTGCTGTTTGTCCCAGGCGATATCAGGGTATTGGCGCGCCATCTCCGCCACGCGCTCATCCCAGTACGGCATGCTGATGGCCATGCCGTTGGACTTGGTGGCGGCGGTCAGGCGTTTGCGCGGGCGCTGTTGCGCCAGCTCAAAGGCGTACTTGAGGATGCGGTCCACGCCCTGACGGGTGAAGACCGATTCCTGGATCACCATCTCGCGTTCGGTGCCTTCGAACATCCGTCCGCCGAGCGAGGAGTATTCCCCTTCGGTATTTTCGCGCACCACGTAGAAATCAATATCGCCCGGCTGCTTGTTCGCCAGCGGGCAGGGCACGCCGGGAAACAGCCGCACCGGACGCAGGTTGACGTACTGTTCGAAGTCGCGCCGGAATTTCAGCAGCGAACCCCACAGCGAGATATGATCGGGCACCGTGTCCGGCCAACCGACGGCGCCGAAATAGATGGCGTCGAAGCCTTTCAGTTGCTCGAACCAGTCGTCCGGCATCATCTGGCCGTGGTGCTGGTAGTAGTCGCAGCTGGCCCACTCGAAGGTGGCGAATTCCAGCGACAGATCCCAGCGCGCCGCCGCCGTCTGCAATACTCGTATGCCTTCCGGCAACACTTCCCGCCCGATACCGTCCCCGGGGATGGCGGCAATCTTGTAAGTTTTGCTCATACAGAGGTCTCATTTGTAGGTAGGGGAGATTGACAACACTGTTATCCTATAATTGACTAACTGTTAATCAATCCTGAAAACGGTGAAACATAAAACACGAATCATGAACAATATGCCGATCCTGAGTGACCTGCGGGTGTTCGTGCTGGTGGCGCGCCGCGCCGGGTTTGCCGCTGCCGCCGAAGAGTTGGGCGTTTCGCCGGCCTTTATCAGCAAGCGCATCGCGCTGTTGGAGAAGACGCTGGACGTGTCGTTGCTGCACCGCACCACGCGGCGGGTGGCGATCACCGAAGACGGCGAGCGCATCTACGAATGGGCGCAGCGCATTCTCAACGATGTCGATCAGATGATGGACGAACTGTCCGAAGTGCGCCAGGCGCCGCAGGGCATGCTGCGCGTGGTCAGCAGCTTCGGCTTCGGCCGGCGTTTCGTGGCGCCGGCGCTGTCGGCGCTGGCGCGGCAGTATCCGCAGCTGGAACTGCGGCTCGACGTCTCCGATCGGCTGGTGGATCTGGTCAGCGAAGGATTCGATCTGGATATCCGCATCGGCGACGATATCGCCCCTAATCTTATCGCGCGCAAGCTGGCGGACAATCAGCGCATTCTGTGCGCTTCGCCGGCGTACCTGCAGCGCCACGGGGCGCCGAAAAACCCGGCGGAGCTGGCGGGCCGTTCCTGTCTGGTGATCAAAGAACGCGATCATCCGTTTGGGCTGTGGCGGCTGCAGGGGCCGAGCGGTGAAGAAACGGTAAAGGTGACGGGCGCGCTGGCGTCGAACCACGGCGAAATCGTGCACCAGTGGTGCCTGGACGGGCAGGGCGTCGCGCTGCGTTCCGCCTGGGACGTGAAAGAGAACATCGACAGCGGCCGACTGGTGCATATCCTGCCGGAGTACTATCAGCCGGCCAACATCTGGGCGGTATACGTTTCCCGGCTGGCAACGTCGGCGAAAGTGCGGGTGACCGTCGAATTTTTGCGCGACTATTTCCGTGAGCACTACGGCGAAACGGAGCCGGCGAGCGAAAATCCGTCGCGGTCTTGAGGCCAAAAATGTGCGCCAGATCATCTTATGCTCGTAAAACTCCCCTCCGTTACCTGAGGAGCTGTTGCACCTGTTCCTTTTGCCAAAACTTTGGTTTATGCTCAGCTGAAGCGTTTCAGTTGAAGCACTCTTCGACAGAAATGCCGATGTGACGGCGGTGAAAAACCGCTGAAGCGCGGGAATAATGCAAACTCGGCGATTCACAGCGGGCGGTACGATCCACTACTCTATGCGGGTTAGTGAGACAACCAGTCAGCGCCGGGCGGCGCCGGTGAGTCAACCCGGCGTGGACGGCCCTTTTTCAGGAGCAGCATGACCATCCGCATAGCGATAAACGGCTTTGGCCGCATCGGCCGCAGCGTATTGCGCGCACTGTACGAATCGGGCCGACGGGCGGAAATCTCCGTGGTGGCGATCAACGAGCTGGCGAACGCCGAAGGTATGGCCCATCTGCTGAAGTACGACTCCAGCCATGGCCGCTTCGCCTGGGATGTGCGGCAGGAGTGCGACACGCTGAGCGTCGGAGACGACGCGATTCGCCTGTTGCATCAGCCGGCGGTGGAGCAGTTGCCCTGGGGCGAGCTGGGCGTCGATGTGGTGCTGGACTGCAGCGGCGTGTACGGCAGCCGGGCGGATGGCGAGGCCCACCTGGCGGCGGGGGCGAAGAAAGTGCTGTTCGCCCATCCGGGCGGCAACGATCTGGACGCCACCATCGTGTTCGGCGTCAACCATCAGACGCTGCTGGCGGAACATCGCATCGTGTCCAACGCCTCATGCACCACCAACTGCATTATTCCGGTGATCAAGCTGCTGGACGACGCCTACAGCATCGAATCCGGCACCGTGACCACCATTCACTCGGCGATGAACGATCAGCCGGTGATCGACGCGTATCACGCGGATTTGCGGCGCACCCGCGCGGCGAGCCAGTCGATCATTCCGGTCGATACCAAACTGGCCGCGGGCATCACCCGCATCTTCCCGCAGTTTTGCGATCGCTTCGAGGCGATCTCGGTGCGCGTGCCGACCATCAACGTGACGGCTATCGATCTGAGCGTCAGCGTGAGCGCCGCGGTGAAGGTGGCGGAGGTCAACCAGCTGTTGCAAAAGGCCGCACGGGAATCATTTCGTGGTATAGTTGACTACACGGAATTACCATTGGTCTCGATCGATTTTAACCATGACCCGCACAGCGCTATCGTCGACGGTACGCAGACCCGGGTCAGCGGGCAGCACCTGATAAAGACCTTGGTCTGGTGCGACAATGAATGGGGCTTTGCCAATCGGATGTTGGATACAACACGGGCAATGGCCGCCAGCGGTTTCTAGTACGGCGGCGCCGGCGTGATTGGCGCGCTGCTCAGGCAATTTTATAGAGATTCAATAAAGAGGGTTCACCATGTCTGTAATTAAGATGACCGATCTGGATCTGGCGGGTAAACGCGTACTGATCCGCTCCGATCTGAACGTGCCGGTAAAAGACGGTAAAGTGACTTCCGACGCGCGTATCCGCGCTTCCCTGCCGACTATCGAAGCTGCGCTGAAGCAAGGCGCCCGCGTGATGGTAACCTCCCACCTGGGTCGTCCTACCGAAGGCGAGTACAACGAAGAATTCTCCCTGCTGCCTGTGGTCAACTACCTGAAAGATCACCTGAAATCTCCAGTGCGTCTGGCGAAGGATTATCTGGATGGCGTCGACGTCGCCGAAGGCGAACTGGTGGTGCTGGAAAACGTCCGTTTCAACAAGGGCGAGAAGAAAGACGACGAAACCCTGTCCAAGAAATACGCGGCGCTGTGCGACGTGTACGTGATGGACGCATTCGGCACCGCGCACCGCGCGCAGGCTTCCACCCACGGCGTGGGCAAGTTCGCGCCTGTCGCCTGTGCCGGCCCGCTGCTGTCCGCCGAGCTGGAAGCGCTGGGCAAAGCCCTGGGCAATCCGGCCCGTCCGATGGTCGCCATCGTGGGCGGTTCTAAAGTCTCCACCAAACTGACCGTGCTGGATTCCCTGTCCAAAATCGCCGATCAGCTGATCGTCGGCGGCGGCATCGCCAACACCTTCGTGGCGGCGCAGGGCAACAACGTGGGCCAGTCCCTGTACGAACCGGATCTGATCCCGAACGCGCAGAAACTGCTGGAAACCTGCGACATTCCGGTGCCGACCGACGTGCGCGTGGCGACCGAGTTCTCTGAAACCGCGACCGCGACCGTGAAGCAGGCCAACGAGATCCAGGACAACGAGCAAATTCTGGATATGGGCGACGTCTCTGCCGAGCGTCTGGCCGTTATCCTGAAGAACGCCAAAACCATTCTGTGGAATGGCCCGGTTGGCGTATTCGAGTTCCCTAACTTCCGTAAGGGCACCGAAATTGTCGCCCGCGCGATCGCCGATAGCGACGCTTTCTCTATCGCTGGCGGCGGCGACACTCTGGCAGCCATCGATCTGTTCGGTATCGCTGACAAAATCTCCTACATCTCCACCGGCGGTGGCGCATTCCTGGAATTCGTTGAAGGGAAACCGCTGCCTGCAGTCGTGATGCTGGAAGAGCGCGCTAAGCAGTAATTCAGACAACGGGAGGCGAAAGCCGCCCGTTTGTTTTATACCGCGCGGCAAATGCTGCGCGGCGTGAAAACATCGATTTACATCCATCTACGGCCGACGAAACAGGACAAAGTAACATGTCTAAAATTTTTGATTTCGTAAAACCGGGTGTCATCACGGGTGATGACGTTCAGAAAGTCTTCGCAGTTGCTAAAGAGAACAACTTTGCGCTGCCAGCGGTAAACTGCGTGGGTACCGACTCCATCAACGCAGTGCTGGAAGCCGCGGCTAAAGTGCGCGCGCCGGTCATCGTTCAGTTCTCCAACGGCGGCGCCGCATTCATCGCCGGCAAAGGCGTGAAGACCGATGTGCCTCAGGGCGCAG
Source organism: Serratia sp. X3 (assembly GCF_014982455.1). Taxonomy (NCBI): domain Bacteria; kingdom Pseudomonadati; phylum Pseudomonadota; class Gammaproteobacteria; order Enterobacterales; family Yersiniaceae; genus Serratia; species Serratia sp. X3. Next base: position 211,452 of record NZ_JADCNB010000006.1, on the reverse strand, counting down.
CGATTCTGGGCGCTATCTCTGGCGCGCACCACGTTCACCAGATGGCTGAACACTACGGCGTGCCGGTGATCCTGCACACCGACCACTGCGCGAAGAAACTGCTGCCATGGCTGGACGGCCTGCTGGACGCCGGCGAGAAGCACTTCGCCGCTACCGGCAAACCGCTGTTCTCTTCCCACATGATCGATCTGTCTGAAGAGTCTCTGGAAGAAAACATCGAGATCTGCAGCGCCTACCTGAAGCGCATGGCCAAAATCGGCATGACGCTGGAAATCGAACTGGGCTGCACCGGCGGTGAAGAAGATGGCGTGGACAACAGCCATATGGACGCTTCCGCTCTGTACACCCAGCCGGAAGACGTGGCTTACGCGTACGAAAAACTGAACGCCATCAGCCCGCGCTTCACCATCGCTGCATCGTTCGGTAACGTGCACGGCGTGTACAAGCCGGGTAACGTTAAGCTGACTCCAACCATCCTGCGCGATTCTCAGGATTACGTGTCCAAGAAATTCAACCTGCCGCACAACAGCCTGAACTTCGTGTTCCACGGCGGTTCCGGTTCTACCGACGCAGAGATCAAAGAGTCAGTGGGTTACGGCGTGATCAAGATGAACATCGACACCGACACCCAATGGGCGACCTGGGACGGCATCCTGCAGTACTACAAAGCGAACGAAGCTTACCTGCAGGGCCAGCTGGGCAACCCGAAAGGCGCCGATCAGCCTAACAAGAAATACTACGATCCACGCGTATGGCTGCGCGCAGCGCAGACCAGCATGGTGACGCGTCTGGAGCAGGCCTTCAAAGATCTGAACGCGGTAGACGTTCTGTAATCTTCGGCACCTGTTGCATGATGTACAAGGCTCCCTGCGGGGAGCCTTTTTGTTTATGGCAAGCCTGATGCGTGGCTTGGCTTGGCTTGCCGTTGGCAATATATAAAAAATAAGGAAAATCAATTTATTGATTTCGACTGATGATCACAAAGGAGGAAAAACCACGTTTTTTCCTCCTTTGTTTGCAATTTAAAGGCTCCCTGCGGGGAGCCTTTTTCGTTTTCAGCCCAACAGGCCGGCGCCGACATTGATCGACAGCCCCAGGATCAGCATGTTGAACGCGAAGGAGATCACCGACTGCAACAGGGTGATCTTGCGCACCTCTGCCGCGCCGACCGCCACATCGGCGGTTTGCGACGCCACCGCGATGGTGAAGGAGAAGTAGGCGAAATCCAGATAGGTGGGATCGGCGAGATTGCCGGGGAACAGCAGCGGCAAAGGATCCTGCTGTGCGCCCTGGCGATAAAACTGATGAGCATAGTGCATGGTGAAGGCGGTCGGCAGCAGCAGCCAGGAGACCGCCAGCGTGGCGCCGGTCAGCAGCAAATGCAGCGTTTTCAGCGAGCCGGCCACCTGTTTGGCGCTGCTCAATTCAAACAGGATCGCCAGTAAGCTGACCAGGCAGCCGAGGCTGACTAACGCCAGCACCATGCTGGCGCTTTCGTCCTGCCGCCGGGCGATTTGGCGAATGTGCTGCGGCGTGCTGACCAGCATCAGCCGCCAGAGAAACAGCAGGTAGAGCCAGGCCAGCGTATTCCAGCCGATCATCAAGCGTTGCAGCAGCGAGAGCTGGGCGGGCAGCAGCAGAAAGCACAGCAGCCCGGCGCCGACGGAAAACAGCAGCCTGGGCCGCACTTGCCAATAGTGTTTGAGCGAAGAGCGAATGTGCATGAAGAACGGATCCCTTGTCGTGAAATGGCCAACGCGCTGTTCTCAGCATAGAAGAAGCGGCGGGCGGTTTCGGCTATTTTTAACGCTGATGGTTGGCATGAGCCTTTAATGTTGGTTACCCTTAGGCGTGGTTTCCTACTGGCCGCCGAGGCCAGTGTATTTTTGCGAGTTTCTCCCGTTAGGGACTGAGTTAGGACGACACGAATGAAAGATTTGAATGTAGTAGACGGCATCAACGGTGCCGGCGACTGGTTGGTGAAGAATCAGGATCTGTTGATCCAGTACGCGGTGAATATCGTCGCCGCCATCGTTATCCTGATCATCGGTTCGATCGTGGCCCGCGTGGTCGGCAATGCGCTGAACCGCGTGATGAAGCTGCGCGGCATCGATGCCACGGTGGCCGACTTCCTGTCGGCGATCGTTCGTTACGGCGTGCTGGCGTTCACCTTCATCGCGGTGCTGGGGCGTGTCGGCGTGCAGACCACCTCGGTGATCGCGGTGCTGGGTGCCGCCGGTTTGGCCGTCGGCCTGGCGCTGCAAGGCTCGCTGTCCAACTTCGCCGCCGGCGTGCTGCTGGTGATCTTCCGTCCGCTGCGCGTGGGTGAATATGTCGATCTGGGCGGCGTGGCCGGTACCGTCGATCAGGTGCAGATTTTCTCCACCACCCTGCGCACCGCCGACAACAAAACCATCGTGGTGCCGAACGGTAAAATCATCGCCGGCAACATCATCAACTACTCCCGCGAACCGAACCGCCGCGTGGATATCGTGGTGGGCGTGACCTACAACGCCGATATCGACGTGGTGAAGAAGGTGCTGGGCGACGTGATCGCCGCCGACAAACGCATCATGCACGCCAAAGGCGTGACCGTGCGTCTGAACGAGATGGCGCCGTCCTCGCTGAACTTCGTGACCCGTTCCTGGACCACCAACGCGGAATACTGGAACGTGTACTTCGATCTGATGGAAAACTTCAAGCGCGCGCTGGATGCCCACAACATCGGCATTCCGTTCCCGCAGATGGACGTGCACCTGTACCGCACCGAAGACGCTTCCGCCAAGGCGGAATAACGCAGAAGGGGGCCTTGGCCCTCTTTTTTATTGCAGGCCGAGACGCTACCGATGGCGTCTCGGCCTTTTATTTTCCGCGAGGTCAGACGCCGGCCGCCGGTTCCGTGAGTGGCGTGCGGCGGCGCAGGCTGAGGCGATAGAGCAGGAAGATGGCGGCGGCGCCCAGCAGCGCCGGCAGCGCCAGCCAGAGGAAGAACACTTCCGTCGAGCCGGCGGCGGCCATCATCCAGCCGCCGAGCATCGAGCCGACAATTGAGCCGAAGCGGCCATTGGCCATGGCCCAGCTGACGCCGGTGACGCGGGCTGCGGTTGGGTAGAGGGTGGCGGAAACCAGATTCAGGCCGTTTTGCGCGCCGGCCACGCCGAAGCCGATCAGGAACACGACGGCGGCCAGCGTGTAGACGTCGCCCATCAGGTAACCGGTCGCGCCAATCACCAGTGCGGCACCCAGGTAGGAGACGGCCAGCACGCGGTAGGGCCCGATCCGGTCCATCAGCAGCGCCATCAGGATGGCGCCCAGAGTGCCGCCGAGCGGCACCATGGCTCCGATGCGCGAGGCGTGGGCGATGTCGTAACCGGCGTCTTTGAGCAGGGTCGGCAGCCAGCTGGTGAGCAGGTAGAACACAAACAGCGAACAGAAGAACGCCGCCCATAGCAGCAGGGTGCGCACGGCGCGGCCTTCGATAAACAGGTGTGATATCGGCGATGTGGCCTGCGCCGGACGCTCGTCATCGACAATCGTCACACCGGCCCAACGCTGGCCGGTGATGCGCTCAACCACCCGGCGCAGCCGATCGGCGTGTTTGGCGCTGGCGGCCATAAAGCGCACCGATTCGGGCATCTGCCAGGCCAGCAGCGGCAGCAGCGCCAGCGGCGCGATACCGCCGACCAGCAGCAAGCCGCGCCAGCCGAACGTTGGGATGATCTGCCCGGCCAGCAGGCCGCCCAGGGCCAACCCGGCGGTGAAGCCGCTCCAGCTCAGGGTGACCATCAACATGCGCCGGCGCGCCGGTGAGTATTCCGAGCTGAGGGTGATGCAGGTCGGTATCGCGCCCCCGAGGCCAATGCCGGTGATGAAGCGCAACCAGGTCAGGGATTCGATCGAATGCGTATAGGCCGAAGCCAGGGTGCAGCCGCCAAACACCAGCACCGCGACGAGCAGCACGCGCTTGCGGCCGATGGCGTCGGCGAGCGGCCCGAACAGCAGGCTGCCGAGCAGCAGACCGAACAATCCTGCACCGAAGGCGGGAGAGAGCTGCGCTGGCTGCAGGCCCCACTCTTCGCGCAGCGCCGGCGCGATATAGCCGATGATGGCGGTATCGAAGCCATCCAGCAGGGCAATGAGGAAACACAGGGTCAGGATCAGGATTTGATAAGGCGAGATCTTGGCGCGATCGATGATTTCGCTGATGCGAGCGGTATTTGGGCTCATGAGGGTTCCACTTTTATTAAGCTGGTGTGGGCTGGCTGAGGGGCCGTTCAGGCCGCTTTGGCTGGCATCGCGTAGAAATCCGAGTATACACCAGCGCGGGGGCAGTGGGGGATGCGCCGCATCTGGGCAGACAGTCAGCGTCGGGCCACATGATAAGTGGGGAGGGGCGGTGAGCGCAGATCGGTTGCAGCGCTTTATCGTCATGTCTAAGGCGCGGGAAAATGGGTGGAAATAAGGCAAACAAGATGAAGGTCATTTTATCTGCGTCCATTCTCTTAAATACGGTGGCTTTCCGCTACCTGCGGAATAATAACGGCCTGTCGCGCAGGCGTCAGTCGATGGTTTTCACCTGTCTGGCGCCGAATATTCAGCTTTCGCCTCGTCATCGACTGAACTGTCGAATATAAATCTGAAGTGAAATAAATTGGATTCACTTTTATTTTTAGGTGAAGCGTTCAACGGCATTTATACAATTGGTTATTATCGCTGAAAAAATGGAAAAGGGTCGCCAATACGCCTGTATGAGTCCGCTCATCTTGCGCCAAAAGAGCAAATTGGTAAGCTTGCCAGCCTTATATCAGTGGGTGGAAAGGATTGATGCGTAACCGATTAAGAATTTTTCTCGTATTAATGTTAGCCACGACATTGCCTTTTTCTGTCGCGGCGTCTCAGCTCACGCTTCCTCAAGGCGTAATGACAAAAATTGCGCCGTGGAAAGCGCATGACAATCGAGAAAAACCGCTCATTGCCGTTGTCGGCGAAAATACTTTCACGGAACTGACAGACTTTGTCATTCCCTACGCATTGCTTAAAGAAGCAAACGTCGCGGATGTTTTCACCGTCGCCATTCGGCCTGGTCCAATACAGCTGTTTCCTGCGTTTAAAGTTGAGGCCGATATGACGGCCAGTAATTTTGATCGGCTTTATCCGCTTGGCGCAGATTACATCCTTGTTCCTGCCGTGCACGAAACGGACAATCCTGAACTGTTAAGATGGATACAGGAGCAGCAAGCGAAGGGAAGCACGATTGTTGGGATTTGCGATGGCGTGTGGGTCTTGGGCCACGCGGGGCTCCTTGATGGGCATTATGCTACGGGGCATTGGTATTCACGAGAAGATCTGGAAGAACAGTACCCGAAAGCTTCTTGGGTACAGGACCGCCGCTATGTTGCTGATGGAAAGATCGTCACCACGACCGGAGTAACCGCCTCAGTGCCCGTGACACTGGCTTTGATAGAGGCGATTGCGGGTGAAAAAAAGGCAGCCACGCTAGCCGCACAGGTGGGCGCTTCGGACTGGTCTGTTAAACATGACAGCCGCGCCTTTGCGCTGAAAACCTCCAATGTGGTTACGGTGGCATTAAATTATGTGTCCTTTTGGCAGCATGATACTTATGGCATACAGGTTTCCACGGGAGACGATGATATTAAGTTGGCATTTAGTGCAGATTCATATTCAAGAACCTACCAGACGCAGGTGTTCTCTTATGCGAAGGATATGAACCCTGTGAAACTGAAAAGCGGATTAACGCTTTTGCCGGACAGAGTCGAAGGGCGTAATGAGAATGTAGATCGTTGGATTTCTCTCATTGATAATGAAACCGCCATGGAAACGTTAAATCGCACTCTGCGGGATATTGGCGATACTTACGGTTTTCGCACGGCGGCATTGGTGGCGCTACAGCTTGAATATAAAGGCGACAATTAGGAAAAACCGATTTTGACGTTTATAACGCTATCGCCGGTACTGAGACAATTTCCTCGGTTGAGTAGATAAGCATTATTCAACCTATGAATGCATTAAAAACATGCGTTCACTATTGCGCCAGGCTGCGCCGACCCGTTCCGGTCTTGGCGCAACCCGACAAGGTTATTTGGCTAACAGCTCTCGGCGCACGATCTCGGCGCCTGCGCTTAACGCATTCAGTTTGCCGCGGGCGACCTGACGAGGCAGGGGAGCCATGCCGCAGTTGGTCGACGGATAGAGTTTGTCGGCATCGACAAACTGCAGCGCTTTGCGCAGCGTGTCGGCCACTTCCTCCGGCGTCTCAACGGCATGATTCGCCACGTCGATGGCGCCGACCATCACCTTTTTGCCGCGGATCAGTTCAAGCAGATCCATGGGCACGTGCGAGTTATGGCACTCCAGCGAGATGATATCGATGTTGGACGTTTGCAGTTTCGGAAACGCCTCTTCATATTGTCGCCATTCCGAGCCCAGCGTCTTTTTCCAGTCGGTATTGGCTTTAATCCCATATCCATAGCAGATATGTACGGCGGTTTCACACTTAAGCCCTTCAATGGCTCTTTCCAGGGCGGCGATGCCCCAGTCATTCACCTCGTCAAAGAACACATTAAATGCGGGCTCATCAAACTGAATAATGTCGACGCCTGCGGCCTCGAGCTCTTTGGCTTCCTGATTGAGGATCTTCGCGAACTCCCAGGCTAATTTCTCGCGGCTTTTATAGTGGTTGTCATAGAGCGTGTCGATCATGGTCATCGGCCCCGGCAGGGCCCATTTAATCGGCTGTGTGGTCAGCTGGCGTAAAAATTTGGCGTCTTCAACGAAAACGGGTTTTTGACGCGAGACCGCCCCCACGACCGTCGGCACGCTCGCCTCATAGCGATTGCGGATTTTAACCACTTCGCGTTTTTCGAAATCGACGCCGCTGAGATGCTCGATAAACGTCGTGACGAAGTGCTGACGGGTTTGTTCGCCATCGCTGACGATATCGATGCCGGCCTGTTGCTGCTCTGCCAGTGACAAACGCAGGGCATCCTGTTTCCCTTCGATGAGTTCTTCATTCTGCAATTTCCAGGGCGACCACAGGGTTTCCGGTTGGGCCAGCCAGACCGGTTTGGGCAAGCTGCCGGCGGTCGATGTGGGGAGCAATATTTTCATGATAGGTGACCTGTATTTAAGTGAATCAAAGCGCGTAGTGAGCAGACCATTGCTCAAGAATAGGCTTATAGGGTTTGATAAATTGCTCTTCCGTAAATTTCCCCTGCTCAATCGCTAACTGGCTACGCTCTTCGCGATCGTAAACAATCTTGGTTAATGAATGATCCTGGTTATTCAAGCTTGGCTGATAGCATTGCCCCGCCGCCGAGTTGGCATTGTAAATTTCAGGCCGATAGATTTTCTGGAAGGTCTCCATCGTGCTGATGGTGCCGATCAGTTCCAGGTCGGTGTAATCGCTCAGCAAATCCCCGGGGAAATAAAAGGCCAGGGGCGCAACGCTATTTTTCGGCATGAAATAGCGCACCTGCAGGCCCATTTTTTTAAAATACCGGTCGGTCAATGAAGCGCCGTCTTGCCGATACTCGTCGCCCAAGACCGGGTGTTGATTGCCCGTCCGATGGTAGGTGTCTTTGCTGGATACGCTGAGGCAGATCACCGGCGGTTTGCTGAAATTTTCATGGTATTCGTTTGAATTGACGAAGTGCTTAAAGATATTGCCGTGCAAATCGCCGAAATCATCCGGAATGGTAAATTCCGCCGTGTTTTTATTGTGCGCCGGCAGCAAGACGCTAAAGTCGTAATCGCGCACGTAAGAGGAGAAATTGTTTCCAACGATGCCCTCGATACGCTTTTGCGTTTTTTTATCGATGATGTTGGTTTTCAGGATCTCGATAACCGGAAAGCTGGCGCCCTGATCTTCGATGCGCATCTCAACCGAGATGATTTCCAGCTCGACGGAGTAGCGATCGGCCTTGGGGTTATCCCAATAGGCTAATGCATTAAAGCGATTGTCGATCATCACCAACGTGTTGCGCAGGTTCTCCCGGCGGTTTTTCCCTCTGGCCAAATTGGCAAAGTTGGTGGTGATACGCGTATTTTCAGAAGGGTTATAATCTTCGTCGAAAGAACTGCTCTTAATCGTAAAGGTAAAGTCTGTATTCATCGTCTTATAGCATCCTGTTATATGATATGAAGGCTGGATTTATCCATTTATTTCAATGGCTTGTTTTTCTATTTTTTTATTCAGCCGATTTCATATTGTCTGTCGTTAATGAGGTCTATTTTTGCCAGAGTCACGGAGGGAGTGAAAGAGACTTAATTTCATTACCACATGAGCGGTATTCATGATCGGGCGTTCGGGCCGTTTTACCGCTGTTGCTCTGCGGCGCAAACCGCCGGTGGGTTGGGCCGGCAACCTGGTGCAGCCTGAAACATTACGGGTATAATCCCTCCATGATCCCACGGCTTCAGACACGAACATGACAAAACTCACCTTACAAGAGCAGATGCTAAAAGCGGGCTTGGTAACCAGCAAGAAAATGGCCAAAGTCCAAAGAACGGCTAAAAAATCACGCGTTCAGGCCCGTGAGGCCAGAGAGGCGGTGGAAGAGAATAAAAAGGCGCAGCTTGAACGCGATAAGCAGCTGAGCGAGCAGCAAAAGCAAGCCGCGCTGTCCAAAGAATACAAGGCGCAGGTGAAGCAACTGATCGAGATGAACCGCATCGTCCTGGCGAAAGGCGATATCGGTTTTAACTTCACCGACGGCAACCTGATCAAGAAAATCCTGGTGGATAAAGCGACCCAGACCCAGCTGATCAATGGCCGTCTCGCCATTGCGCGTTTGCTGATCGAGAACCGGGAAGAGTGTGAATACGCGATTATCCCCGCGAGCGTCGCCGATAAAATCGCGCAGCGCGATGCGGGCAGCATTGTGTTGCACAGCGCGCTGAGTCAGGAAGAGCAGGATGAAGACGATCCGTACGCCGACTTTAAAGTGCCTGACGATTTGATGTGGTAAGCCGCGTTCAGAACGGCGCGGCGTGACGAGCGGTTATCCGCTCTCCGCTGATGGGGTGCACAAAGTCCAGTTCGCTGGCGTGCAGCATCAGCCGCGGCGTCTGTTCGGCACCCGGCAGCAGACGCCCGCCATACAGATCGCAGCCTAAAATGGGGTGGCCCAACTGCCAGCTGTGAATACGCAGCTGGTGGGTGCGCCCGGTCTCCGGGGTGAGCTGCACCCGCGTCAGCGGCAGCGATGTCCCATCCTCCACGTGACGATAAAAACGCTCGACGACCCGATAGCGGGAGCGGGCGGGCTTGCCGTGGAGGGCGCAAATCGACATCAGCGGGAACAGCGCCGGATCTTTGGCGATCGCCGCGTCTATCATCCCTTCGTCATCCGCCACATGGCCGCAAAGCAGCGCGCTGTAGACTTTACCGACGGTGCGCTCGCTGAACTGCCGGCAGAGCGCGGCGTTGACGGCCTTATTGCGGGCCACCACCATCAACCCGGATGTACCGAAATCCAGGCGGTGTGCCAGCGTGCAGCCGGGGAAGATCTGCACCAGCCGATAGTGCACCGAGTCGAGATTTTGCGGATTCTTGCCCGAAAGGCTGAGCAACCCGGCCGGCTTATTGATCAGCGCCAGATGAGCGTCCTGATAGAGGATCTCTATCTGGTCATGACAGGGCGGAGCGATAAAGGTATCGATAATCGTAGACATCGGGCGGCCGGTTGCAGAGGAGGAGCGGATGATAGCGAATTTTCTGCCGATGAGCGAATCTGGCGGCGCTGGCCTGGCGCCCACAGGGTATTAGCATCTCTGATACTTGATTAGAAACATCAATTTCACCTAATGATCGCTTCCTCGTATGATGCGCGTGTTGACCGACACGCGCCCACGTCCGGCGCCTTTTATCATTCGAGGAATTTCCCATGCTAGCCGTCTTCCTGCAGGGCTTTGCCCTGAGCGCCGCCATGATCCTGCCGCTGGGTCCGCAGAACGTATTCGTGATGAATCAGGGCATTCGCCGTCAGTATCATCTGATGATCGCCTCATTGTGCGCGCTGAGCGATATCGTGCTGATCTGCGCCGGTATTTTCGGCGGCAGCGCGTTGCTGACCCGCTCGCCGCTGCTGCTGGCGCTAGTCACCTGGGGCGGGGTGGCGTTTCTGCTGTGGTACGGCTGGGGCGCGTTCCGTTCTGCCTTCAGCCCGCAACCGGCGCAGGCCGCGGCGCAGGAGCTGGCGCAGAGCCGCTGGCGCATCGTGGTCACCATGCTGGCGGTCACCTGGCTGAATCCGCACGTCTATCTGGATACCTTCGTGGTGCTCGGCAGCCTGGGCGGACAGCTGACGGCGGACGTGCGTTCCTGGTTCGCGCTTGGCGCGGTCAGCGCGTCGGCGGTGTGGTTCTTTGGCCTGGCGCTGCTGGCCTCCTGGCTGGCGCCGTGGCTGAACACCCAGCGGGCGCAGCGCATCATCAACGCGCTGGTCGGTCTGGTGATGTGGGGCATCGCGCTGCAGCTGGCCTGGCAGGGGGCAAATTTATAAGAATTTGTCACTAATCCGAATTCAAAACGCCGTGCGATATGCTACGTTTGATGCCAGGAATCCGGCGGTTCTCGCAGGGAAAAGCCGGCGATCAGAGACAGCCTGTCATTAAGGAGACACTGTGAAGCTAAAAGCATTGGCTATGGCCGCAATGGTCGGATTAGGGACGCTACCGATGGCGCTGCAGGCGGCTGAATTGCCTGAAGGGCCGCACGTCGTCACCTCCGGCACCGCCAGCGTGGACGCCACGCCGGATATCGCCACCCTGGCGATCGAAGTGAGCGTTTCCTCCAAAGACGCCGCCCAGGCGAAGAAGCAGGTGGATGAGCGCGTGGCGCAGTACTTTGATTTCCTGCAGAAAAATAACATCGAGAAGAAAGACATCAGCGCCGCCAACCTGCGCACCCAGCCGGAATACGACTACCTGAAAACCGGCGAGTCGGTGCTGAAGGGTTACCGTGCGGTGCGTCAGGTGCAGGTGACGTTGCGCCAGTTGGACAAGCTGAACGAGCTGCTGGACGGCGCGTTGAAATCCGGCCTGAACGAGATCCGCGCGGTGGAGCTGGGCGTCGCCAAGCCGGACGTGTATCGCGAACAGGCGCGGCAAAAAGCGATCGAGAACGCGACTCAGCAGGCCGAATCCCTGGCCAAGGGCTTCCACGCCAAGTTGGGGCCGGTGTACAGCATTCGCTACCGGGTCGCCAACTACCAGCCGATGCCGGTGGCGCGGATGTATAAAGCGGCCGGCGCGGCGGCGGAAAACGACGCGGCGCAAACCTATGAACAGCAAAGCATTCACTTCGACGATCAGGTGGATGTGGTGTTCGAGCTGCAGCGCAACGCCGCGCAGTAAAGGTGTTGCCATGAAGAAAAGGTTCGCTGCGGCGAACCTTTTTTCGTTTTAATCCTGGCGCAGCACCTGGTGACCGTGCTCCAGCAACGCGTCGGTCACTTTACGCATCATGCGGCTCTCCGGCGCGAAGCGGTGCCAGTACAGCATGCGGCGCTGGTACAGCCCTGGCGTCAGATCGATCAGTTCGCCGGATGCCAGCTCTTTTTCGATCTGCAGATGCGGGATCATACAGCAGGTGGTGCCCTGACGGGCCAGCTGCACGAAGGCTTCCGATGAGTTCACGATGTGGCAGGGCACGCTGCCCGGCGACAGATCGAAGTTCTGCTGCAGAAATGCCTGGTGCATGTCGTCAAGATGATCGAAGGCCACCGCCGGCGCTTTCAACAGCGCGGAGCGGGTGACGCCGTTCGGGAAATAGCGCTCGGCGAAGCCGCTGGAGGCCACGAACAGGTAGTCCAGCGCCCCCAGCCGATCCACCAGGCAGCTCGGCAGCGGCTGCGGCTGAATACTCACCGCGCCCACCACCTCACCGCGGCGCAGCCGCTCCTGGGTGCGGGTTTCATCTTCCACCTGCAGATTCAGACGAATGGGGGAGTCCGCCAGCACCGGCTTCAGCGCCGGCAGCAGCCAGGTCGCCAGACTGTCGGCGTTGACCGCCAGCGACAGCAGCAGCGGCGTATCGACGCCGGTGTCGTTGCCCAGCCACTCTTCTTCCAGCAGCTCCACCTGATGCAGCAGCGCCAGCAGCTTTTGCCCCTGTTCGGTCGGGCGCGGCGGCACGGTGCGGACCAGCAGCGGTTGGCCGAACAGGTTTTCCAGCTGTTTGATGCGTTGGGATACCGCCGATTGCGTGATGCAGAGTTTTTGCGCGGCGCGCTCGAAGCCGCGCTCACGGATCACCGCGTCCAGCGCTTGCAGCGTACGATAGTCTGGGCGTTTCATCGGAAAGATATCCCTTAAATTAGAATGATACCGGCACTATGCCACATTTTGCGCGCGGCGCAGGTGGAAAAATCACGCCACCAACTCGCCGCCAGGCGGGTAAAAATGCGGGCTGCGGTAAATAAGTGTGATCCTGCCGGCGTGAAAAACAGCGTTTTACCCTATAATACGCACACGTTTTCGTACAGAGGCAAGGGACATATTATGACGCAGGATGAACTGAAAAAAGCGGTGGGCTGGGCGGCGCTGGAATACGTGACGCCGGGCACCATCGTCGGGGTAGGCACCGGCTCTACCGCTGCCCACTTTATTGACGCGCTGGGCTCCATCAAGCACCAGATTGAAGGCGCGGTGTCCAGCTCAGACGCCTCCACCGCCAAGCTGAAAAGCCTCGGCATCCATGTGTTCGACAGCAACGAAGTGGACTCGCTCGATATCTACGTGGACGGCGCGGACGAAATCAACGGCCACATGCAGATGATCAAAGGCGGCGGCGCGGCGCTGACGCGCGAGAAGATCATCGCCGCCATCGCCAAGAAATTCATCTGCATCGTCGACGCCAGCAAGCAGGTGGACGTGCTGGGCAAATTCCCGCTGCCGGTGGAAGTGATCCCGATGGCCCGTTCCTATGTGGCGCGTGAGCTGGTGAAACTGGGCGGCCTGCCGGAGTATCGCCAGAACGTGGTGACCGACAACGGCAACGTGATCCTCGATGTGCATAACCTGAGCATCACCGACGCCATCGCGCTGGAGAACAAGATCAACGGCATCGCCGGCGTGGTGACCGTGGGGCTGTTCGCCAACCGCGGCGCGGACGTAGCGCTGGTCGGCACCCCGGAAGGCGTGAAAGTGGTCAAATAAGCCTCTGCGGCCTGTGGCCCGGCAGTGCCGGGCCGCATATTTCTTCGGTTAAAACATCTTTTCTGAAAAGCGGCAAATTTGGTGACTTATGTCACATTGTGAAAACTGACTCCCCAAAGCTTCTGCCGAAAACTTTCCCTATGGCATTTTCTGCCGTAAACCGCCATCAACGCTGCGCCTTGTCCTGCCGGGCAGGCAATCGTTTGTATTGCCGCCCGCGTTATTTTTGTTATGTTGGATGGGAGCTGTGTCGTCACAGCCGCTTCTGAAGTCTGAACATAGGGTCGGGTAAATGGCAAAAGTATCATTGGAGAAAGACAGGATTAAATTCCTGTTGGTGGAAGGGGTTCATCAGAGCACGGTCGATAATTTGCGTGCCGCCGGTTATACCAACATCGAATACCACAAGGGTGCGTTAGACACCGAATCGCTGAAGGCCTCCATCCGCGATGCGCACTTCGTCGGCATCCGATCGCGCACGCATCTGACCGAAGAGGTGTTCGCCGCCGCAGAAAAACTGGTGGCGGTGGGCTGCTTCTGTATCGGCACCAACCAGGTTGACCTGAAAGCGGCGACCAAACGCGGCATTCCGGTCTTCAACGCCCCGTTCTCCAATACCCGATCCGTGGCCGAAATGGTGCTGGGCGAGCTGCTGTTGATGCTGCGCGGCATTCCGGCCGCCAACGCCAAGGCGCACCGCGGCGTGTGGCACAAACTGGCCGTGGGCTCCTATGAAGCGCGCGGCAAAAAACTGGGCATCATCGGCTACGGCCATATCGGCACCCAGCTGGGCATTCTGGCCGAAGGGCTGGGCATGAAGGTGTTCTTCTACGATATCGAGAACAAGCTGCCGCTGGGCAACGCGCAACAGGTGCGTCATCTGTCCGATCTGCTCAATATGAGCGACGTGGTGACGCTGCACGTGCCGGAAACGCTGGCGACCAAGAACATGATGGGGGCGGAAGAGCTGGCGCTGATGAAACCGGGCGCTATTCTGATCAACGCCTCGCGCGGCACCGTGGTGGATATCCCCGCGCTGTGCGACGCGCTGACCAGCAATCACCTGGCGGGCGCGGCGATCGACGTCTTCCCGGAAGAGCCGGCGACCAACAGCGATCCGTTCAACTCGCCGCTGTGTGAGTTCGACAACGTGCTGCTGACGCCGCACATCGGCGGTTCCACGCAGGAAGCGCAGGAGAACATCGGCGACGAAGTGGCCGGCAAGCTGGCGAAATATTCCGATAACGGTTCGACCCTGTCGGCGGTCAACTTCCCGGAAGTGTCGTTGCCGGCGCATGGTCCGAACGCCAGCCGTCTGCTGCACATCCATGAAAACCGTCCGGGCGTGCTGACGCAGATTAACCAGATCTTCGCCGAAGAGGGGGTTAACATCGCCGCGCAGTATCTGCAAACCGGGCCGGAAATCGGCTATGTGGTGATCGACATCGAAGCGGAAACCGCGCGCGCCGACGCCGCGCTGCAGCGCATGAAGGCCATCGACGGCACCATTCGCGCCCGTCTGCTGTTCTGATTCGGCGGCTCGCCGCAACGAAAAAGGCCGGAGCGATCCGGCCTTTTGCTATTTGGGCTCCCGCCACGCCCAGCTGCAGAGCGGGGTGAGGATTTCCGGCAGCGGGATATCCCAGTGTTCGGTCGGCAGGTGCTCCACCTGCTGGCAATCATGGGCCAGGCCGATGGGATAGGGGCCGCCGCTGCGCCAGTTTTGCAGGGTGCGATCGTAAAAGCCGCCGCCCATGCCCAGACGCTGTCCGGTATGATCGAATGCCACCAGCGGCGTCAGCACCACCTCCAGTTCACCCAGCGGCAACACCTGGCGCACATCGAGACGCGGCTCGAGAATATTGAAGCGATTGCGCACCAGCGGCGTTTCCGGCGCATAGCGCAGGAACAACAGGTGTCCCGGGCTGAACGGATGCAGCACCGGCAGGTAAACCCGTTTACCGAGCGTCCACAAACGCTCGATCAGCGGCCCGGTATCGAGTTCGCCGTCAAACGACAGGAAGACCGCGATGCTGTGCGCCGCTTGAATACGGCTGTGCGCGACGAGACGTTCGGTTATCTTTTCTGCGGCAAAGCGTTGCTGCTCGGGCGTAAGCTCGCGCCGACGTTGGCGAATGAGTTGACGAATGGCTTGGCGCTGCTGCGCGAATTGGGGTTGAAAAGGCATCGTATCAGGCTTGCTCAGTGTGGCGTTCAGCACACAAAACCGCTGAGAAGGGGAATCTCCGAGATGCCGTCGCAGGCTGTAACCCTTGAACCCATGGTTCAAGGTGAACGTGCCGTCGCAATCTTAAGGCTTCTCGGCGCACCGAGCGTGCTCACCGATCGCGGAGCAACACATTCTGTTTGTACTAAATATCGGCTCAGGGGACTGGCCCGCTGGCGAACATCTCAGAGAAATTTTGTACTCGTTGCCGAAAACTTGGCTTTCAACAACTTAAGTTATTCGAATTGTGCATCCTGACGTTCAGAGATGCGACCTTGTTCAAGCAGCGCTTGTTCAATGGTCTGCTGCAGCATCCGTATGCGTTGTTCCATATTGGACGCATAGTCACGGGTTTTCAACCGTTCTTGAGCAAGTTCGTGACAGACGTTCAATGCCGCGATGAAAACCAGTTGCTCAGTATTGGAGACTCTAGTGCGAACTTTAAGATCTTGCAACCGTTGGTTAAGATCGTCCGCCGCCATATTCAACGCATCTTGTTGTTCTGGCGGGCAATTGACTCTTAACGAGCGGCCAAAAATTTGAATATCTACCGGTTGTGCAGACATGCCACCTTCCTGCCTAAATTTCGCGCCAGCCTTGTCCGCCCGGGCCGGGCCGTCAAAGCGGGCGCCACTATATATACCTCGGTACCAAGATACAACCCCTTTTTCAGTACCTGGTTGTAATCTACTGTGGCGGACATTGCCAGTCAAAAAAGGGTTTCAAAATGCGTATTTACCGCACTTTCGTCACCCGCCGGCGCAGTGTGAAACCTGCCACATCGCGATTATAACTAGCCACTGAGGTGTCGCGCTTATCTGGTATAGCGACGGACCTTGGTGGTAGCATAACACGAACTTATCCTGCCAACGATGACGAATGCGCATGTCTATACAGAATACATTTCCAAGTTACCAATCTTTGACCGTGGCCCTCAACCAGCAGTCGGTGGCGCTGACCGCGGCAGAAATGCACGGCCTGATCAGCGGCTTGCTGTGCGGCGGCAGCCGTGATGCCGGCTGGCAGGCGCTGGTGCACGATCTGACCAACGAAGGCGTCGCCTTCCCGCAGGCGCTCAGCCAACCGTTGCAGCAGCTGTATGAAGCGACGCGTGACACGCTGGAAGATGACGAATTCCTGTTCCAACTGATGCTGCCTGAAGGGGAGATCGTCAGCGTGTTCGATCGCGCCGATGCGCTGGCCGGTTGGGTCAACCACTTCCTGCTCGGTCTGGGCATGATGCAGCCGAAGCTGGCTCAGGTGAAAGACGAAGTCGGTGAAGCGATTGACGATCTGCGCAACATCGCGCAGCTGGGCTACGACGAAGACGAAGATCAGGAAGAATTGGAACAGTCGTTGGAAGAAGTGGCGGAGTATGTGCGGGTCGCCGCCATCATGTGCCACGGCGAATTCACCCGTCAGAAACCGACGGCGCCGGAAAATATCAAACCGACGCTGCACTAAACGTTCTATCGCCCTTCCGCCGGCGGTGCGGACGGCATGATTTCAGGAGAAGGTAATGACTCAGCAGGAATTCAACAACCGCCGCCAGGCGCTGTTGGCGAAAATGGCGCCGGCCAGCGCGGCGGTTATTTTCTCTGCGCCGGAAACGACGCGCAGTGCAGATTCAGACTATCCCTACCGGCAGAACAGCGATTTTTGGTACCTGACCGGCTTCAATGAGCCGGAAGCGGTGCTGGTGCTGATTAAAAGCGATGAAACGCACAACCACAGCGTGTTGTTCAACCGGGTGCGCGACCTGACGGCGGAAATCTGGTTTGGCCGCCGTCTGGGGCAAGACGCCGCGCCGGCGAAGCTGGGCGTGGATCGCGCGCTGCCGTTCGATGAAATCAATGACCAGCTGCACCTGTTGCTGAATGGCCTGGACGTGGTTTACCACGCGCAGGGCGAATACGCCTATGCCGATCAGATCCTGTTCGGCGCGCTGGACAAGCTGCGCAAGGGATTCCGCCAGAACCTGCAGGCGCCGGCCACCGTCACCGACTGGCGGCCGTGGCTGCACGACATGCGGCTGTTCAAGTCGCCGGAAGAGCTGGCGGTGATGCGCCGCGCCGGCGAGATCAGCGCGTTGGCGCACACCCGCGCGATGGAAAAATGCCGTCCGGGCATGTTCGAATACCAGCTGGAAGCGGAAATTCATCATGAGTTCACCCGCCTCGGCGCCCGTTACCCGTCTTACAACACCATCGTCGGCAGCGGCGAAAACGGCTGTATCCTGCACTACACCGAGAACGAGAGCCAGATGCGCGACGGCGATCTGGTGTTGATCGACGCGGGCTGCGAGTACCAGGGGTACGCCGGCGACATCACCCGCACCTTCCCGGTCAACGGCAAGTTCAGCCGGCCGCAGCGCGCGGTGTATGACATTGTGCTGGCGTCGCTGCAGCGCGCTTTGGAACTGTTCAAACCCGGTACCAGCATCCGCGAAGTCAATGACGAAGTGGTGCGCATCATGGTGGTCGGGCTGGTGGAGCTGGGCGTATTGAAAGGTGAAGTCGACCAGTTGATCGCCGAGCAGGCCCACCGTCAGTTCTTTATGCACGGGCTGAGCCACTGGCTGGGTCTCGACGTGCACGACGTCGGCCACTATGGCACGCCGAGCCGCGATCGGCTGCTGGAGCCGGGCATGGTGCTGACCGTGGAGCCGGGGCTGTACATCGCGCCGGATGCGGACGTACCGGCGGAGTACCGCGGCATCGGTATCCGCATCGAGGACGACATCGTGATCACTGCCGACGGCAATGAAAACCTGACCGCCACCGTGGTGAAAGACGCCGATGCCATCGAGGCCTTGATGGCGGCGGCAAGGTCGTAGCATGAGCGTTATTATCGTTGGCGGCGGGATGGCGGGCGCGACGTTGGCGCTGGCCATTTCGTCGCTCACTCAGGGAAGAATGGCGGTGGATCTGGTCGAGGCGACCCGGCCGGACGACCGCAGCCACCCGGGCTTTGACGCTCGCGCCATCGCGCTGGCGCAGGGCACCTGCCAACAGCTGGCGCGCATCGGCGTTTGGCCGGCACTGCGCGATTGCGCTACACCGATCACTCAGGTGCACGTCAGCGATCGCGGCCACGCCGGGTTTGTGAATCTGCAGGCGCAAGATTATCAGGTCGATGCGCTCGGCCAGGTGATCGAACTGCACGACGCCGGGCAGCGGCTGTTCGCGCTGCTGGCCAAGGCGCCCGGCGTTACGCTGCACTGCCCGGCGCGGGTGGTGGACGTGATTCGCACCGCAGAGCGGGCGGAAGTGCTGCTGGACAACGGCCAGCGTCTGCGCGGGCAATTGCTGGTGGCGGCCGACGGCTCGCGCTCTGCGCTGGCGCAAGCCTGCAATATGCAGTGGCGGCAGGAGGACTATCCGCAGTTCGCCACCATCGCCAACGTCACCACGGCGGAAGATCCGCAGGGGCGCGCCTTTGAGCGCTTTACCCGCTATGGGCCGCTGGCGCTGTTGCCGATGTCGCAGGGGCGCAGTTCACTGGTATGGTGCCATGCGCGCGAAGATCGCGATCAGGTGGATGCCTGGGACGACGCGCGGTTTATCGCCGAGCTGCAACAAGCCTTCGGCTGGCGGCTGGGGCGCATTCTCAAAGCCGGTAAACGGCACAGTTACCCACTCGGTCTGCTGACCGCCGATCGCCATGTCAGCCACCGGCTGGCGCTGGTGGGCAACGCGGCGCAAACGCTGCATCCTATCGCCGGGCAGGGGTTCAACCTTGGCCTGCGCGACGTGATGTCGCTGGCGGAAACGCTGGCGGAAGCGGCAGACAGCGGCGAAGACGCCGGCGGTTACGCACTGCTGAGCCGTTATCAGCAGCGGCGGCAAAACGATCAGCGGGCGACGATCGGCGTGACCGACGGGTTGATTCATCTGTTCGCCAACCGTTATGGCCCGCTGGTGATCGGCCGCAATCTGGCGCTGATGGCGATGGAACGTTTGCCGGCGATACGCGATGCCTTCGCCAAGCGTACGCTGGGCTGGGTGGAACGTTAGAGACATGGTCGGGCGCTTTAACGCGCCCAAAGCGCGGCGCGGCAAGGCGTCGCGCGTTATTTAAGGAAATCGAGCAGCATGCAATCATTTGACGTGATTATCGCCGGTGGCGGTATGGTGGGGCTGGCGTTGGCCTGCGGCCTGCAGGGCAGCGGGCTGCGCGTGGCGGTGCTGGAGCAGCGCCAGCCGGAGATGGCGCCGCCGTCGGAACAGCCGGCTCTGCGCGTCTCCGCCATCAATGCCGCCAGCGAGCGTTTGCTGCAGCACATCGGCGTGTGGGACGACATTCTCCAGCTGCGCGCCAGCGCCTATAACGCGATGGAAGTGTGGGATCGCGACAGCTTCGGCAAAATCGCCTTCCGCGGCGACGAGTGCGGCTTCAGCCATCTCGGCCACATCATCGAAAACGCGGTGATCCAGCAGGCGCTGTGGAAGCGCGCCGAAAGCCTGTCGGACATTACGCTGATTACCCCGGCCGCGCTCAAGCAGGTGGCGTGGGGCGAGAACGACGCCTTCGTCACGCTGGAGGACGGCCGCATGCTGACCGCCCGGTTGGTGATTGGTGCCGACGGCGCCCAGTCGTGGCTGCGTCAGCACGCCGATATCCCGCTGACCTTCTGGGACTATCGCCACCACGCGCTGGTGGCCACCATTCGCACCGAAGAGCCGCATCAGGCGACGGCGCGGCAAATTTTCCACGGCGACGGCATTCTGGCGTTCCTGCCGTTCAGCGATCCGCATTTGAGCTCCATCGTCTGGTCGGTCGCGCCGGAAGAGGCCGAACGCCTCAAGCAGCTGGAGCCGGAACAATTCAATCGCGAACTGGCGATGGCCTTCGATATGCGTTTGGGCGCCTGCAGCCTGGAAAGCGAACGGCTGGCGTTCCCGTTGACCGGCCGCTATGCGCGCAGCTTCGCCGCGCACCGCCTGGCGCTGGTAGGCGATGCGGCGCATACCGTGCATCCGCTGGCCGGGCAGGGGGTGAACCTGGGCTTTATGGACGCCGCCGAGCTGATTTCCGAACTGCGCCGCCTGCAGCGGCAGGGCAAGGATATCGGCCAGCACCTCTATCTGCGCCGTTATGAACGCCGCCGCAAACATGGCGCGGCGGTAATGCTGGCCAGCATGCAGGGTTTCCGCGAACTGTTCGACGGTAATCACCCGGCCAAAAAGCTGCTGCGCGACGTGGGCCTGCGGCTGGCGGACAGCCTGCCGGGCGTCAAACCGAAGCTGGTGCGTCAGGCGATGGGCCTGAACGATCTGCCCGAGTGGCTTGCCTGATCCCTTCCTTCTGCGGGCCCGCATCGGGCTCGCGCTTCTCGCCTTATTCCATCGCTTTTCCTTATATAACCCTTCATTTGAAATAATCTAATTTCAGCCGCTTTTTATCATTACTTTTTCTAATTCCATGTTCGGTTATCAAAAGTCCGGATCCCATGTGAGGCCATAGGTTTGTTATATAAGTTCGGTGTTTTGCCGCTTTAATTGTTAATTTTGTGCCTTAAGGCGCATTTTTCCAGTGAAAAACTCTGCACACTAGCCCGGCGTTTTACCGCCCCGGAACGGCGATGAGCCTATTTTAACTTATGGTTAATGTGGTCGTTCGGTGATAAGTTCGAGGGAAAGGTATCGTTTGCGTCACGGCGGTTGCACGCAGTTTCCGCCCGTCCCGGCGCAGCATTTGTGTTGAGCAGTCAGTGCGCCATGGCGATCGGGCCGCGAGCCAGGCTCCGCCGCATTGCGTGGCAGCACCCTAACTTCTAGCGACGAGTGGAAAGAGGGAAAAGATGGCAAAGCAAACCCCACTGTACGACCAGCACGTGGCGTGCGGTGCGCGCATGGTAGACTTTCACGGCTGGATGATGCCGCTGCACTACGGCTCGCAGCTCGATGAGCACCACGCGGTGCGTCAGGATGCCGGCATGTTCGACGTGTCTCACATGACCATTGTGGATCTGCACGGCGCCCGCACCCGCGAGTTCCTGCGCTACCTGCTGGCGAACGACGTCGCCAAACTGACCCAACCCGGCAAAGCGCTGTACACCGGCATGCTGAATGCCTCCGGCGGCGTGATCGACGACCTGATCGTTTATTTCCTCACTGAAGACTATTTCCGCCTGGTGGTGAACTCCGCCACCCGCGACAAAGACCTGGCCTGGATCGAAGAGCACGCCGCGCCGTATGGCGTCGCGCTGACGGTGCGCGACGATCTGGCGCTGATCGCGGTGCAGGGCCCGCAGGCCAAAGAGCGCGCCGGCACCCTGTTCACCCCGGAGCAAAAAAGCGCGGTCGAAGGCATGAAGCCATTCTTCGGCGTGCAGGCCGGCGAGCTGTTCATCGCCACCACCGGTTACACCGGCGAGGCCGGCTATGAGATCGCGCTGCCGAAAGAGCAGGCGGCGGATTTCTGGCAAAAATTGCTGGCCGCGGGCGTCAAGCCGGCCGGTCTGGGCGCGCGCGACACCCTGCGCCTGGAAGCGGGCATGAACCTCTACGGGCAAGAGATGGATGAAGGCGTTTCGCCGCTGGCCGCCAACATGGGCTGGACCATCGCCTGGCAGCCGGAAGATCGCCGTTTCATCGGCCGCGAAGCGCTGGAACAACAGCGCGAGCAGGGCACCGAGCAACTGGTCGGCTTGATCATGACGGAAAAAGGCGTATTACGTAATGAGCTACCGGTGCGTTTCACCGACGCGGCGGGGCAAACCCACGAAGGTGTGATCACCAGCGGCTCGTTCTCTCCGACGCTGGGCTTCAGCATCGCGCTGGCGCGCGTGCCGGCAGGCATCGGCGAGCAGGCTATCGTGCAGATCCGCAACCGTGAAATGCCGGTTAAAGTGACCAAGCCCGGTTTCGTTCGCGCCGGCAAGCCGCTGACAAATTGATTTTTTATTGATTGATTCTTTTATTTCTTCGAAGGAGTAACCGGCGATGAGCAATGTGCCAACAGAATTGAAATACGCATCCTCCCACGAGTGGGTTCGTGCAGAAGGTAACGGCGTTTACACCGTAGGCATCACCGAACATGCGCAGGAACTGCTGGGCGATATGGTGTTTGTCGATCTGCCGGAAGTGGGCCGCAGCGTCGCCGCCGGTGAAGATTGCGCCGTGGCGGAATCCGTCAAGGCGGCATCGGACATTTACGCGCCAATCAGCGGCGAAATCGTGGCGGTGAACGGCGAGCTGGAAAGCTCCCCGGAGCTGGTGAACAGCGAACCTTACGGTGACGGCTTCCTGTTCCAGATTAAAGCCTCCGACGAAGGCGAGCTGGCGAACCTGCTGGACGCCGCGGCTTATCAGGCCTCGATCGACGAGTAATCGTGCCCACGCCCCAGGCCTTTCGGCCGGGGCGTTTTAGTTACCGTTCAAGCTATATCCCGTATCACGCAAGCATTCAGGAATTTGTAGCAATGACTCAGACACTCAGCCAACTCGAACACAGCGAAGCGTTCATTGAACGCCACATCGGCTCTTCTGCGGAACAACGCCAGGAGTTGCTGGCAGCGGTGGGCGCTCGCTCGCTCAGCGCGCTGATCCAACAGATCGTGCCGGCGGACATTCAGCTGCCGGGGCCGCCGCCGGTTGGCGACGCGGCGACCGAACATCAGGCGTTGGCTGAGCTGAAGGCGATCGCCTCCCAGAATCAGCGCTACAAATCCTATATCGGCATGGGCTACAGCGCCGTGCTGACGCCGCCGGTGATCCTGCGCAACATGCTGGAAAATCCGGGCTGGTACACCGCTTACACCCCCTATCAGCCGGAAGTGTCGCAGGGCCGTCTGGAAGCGCTGCTGAACTTCCAGACCGTGACTCTCGATCTGACCGGTCTGGATCTGGCCTCCGCTTCGCTGCTGGATGAAGCGACCGCCGCCGCCGAGGCGATGGCGTTGGCCAAACGCGCCAGCAAGCTGAAAGACGCCAACCGTTTCTTCGTGGCTGACGACGTGCATCCGCAAACGCTGGACGTGGTACGCACCCGCGCCGAAACCTTCGGCTTCGACGTCATCGTCGATAAAGCGGAAAAAGTGCTGGAGCTGGACGGCGTGTTCGGCGTGCTGCTGCAGCAGGTGGGCACCACCGGTGAACTGCACGACTACAGCGCGCTGCTGGCCGAACTGAAATCGCGCAAAATCATCACCAGCGTGGCCGCCGACATCATGGCCCTGGTGCTGCTGACCGCGCCGGGCAAGCAGGGCGCCGACGTGGTGTTCGGCTCCGCGCAACGCTTCGGCGTGCCGATGGGCTACGGCGGCCCGCACGCCGCCTTCTTCGCCTGCCGCGACGAGTTCAAGCGCTCAATGCCGGGCCGCATCATCGGCGTTTCCCGCGATGCCGCCGGCAACACCGCGCTGCGCATGGCGATGCAGACTCGCGAGCAACATATCCGCCGCGAGAAAGCCAACTCGAATATCTGTACCTCGCAGGTGCTGCTGGCCAACATCGCCAGCCTGTATGCGGTGTATCACGGCCCGCAAGGCCTGCAGCGCATCGCCGGGCGCATCCATCGCCTGACCGACATTTTGGCCGCCGGGCTGCAGAAGGCCGGCCTGACGCTGCGTCACCACACCTGGTTCGACACCCTGACCGTCGAAGTGAAGGACAAGGCGGCGGTGCTGGAGCGCGCGCTGAGCTTCGGCATCAACCTGCGTACCGACATCCACGGCGCCGTGGGCATCACGCTGGATGAAGCCACCTCGCGTGAAGACGTGCAAACGCTGTTCGCACTGCTGGCCGGCGACAATCACGGTCTGGACATCGACGCGTTGGACGCGGCGGTGAGCAAAAACAGCCAATCGATCCCGGCCGCCATGCTGCGCCAGGATCCGATCCTGACCCATCCGGTATTCAACCGCTATCACAGCGAAACCGAGATGATGCGCTACATGCATCGTCTGGAGCGCAAGGATCTGGCGCTGAACCAGGCGATGATCCCGCTGGGTTCCTGCACCATGAAATTGAACGCCGCGGCGGAAATGATCCCGATCACCTGGCCTGAATTCTCAGAGTTGCATCCGTTCTGCCCGCCGGAGCAGGCGGCCGGTTACCAGCAGATGATCGGCCAACTGTCTCAGTGGCTGGTGCAGCTGACCGGCTATGACGCGGTGTGCATGCAGCCGAACTCCGGCGCGCAGGGCGAATACGCCGGCCTGCTGGCGATCCGTCGCTACCACGAAAGCCGCAATGAAGCGGGCCGCCACGTCTGTCTGATCCCGAGCTCGGCACACGGCACCAACCCGGCTTCCGCCCAGATGGCAGGCATGAGCGTGGTGGTGGTGGCCTGCGACAAGAACGGCAACATCGACCTGCACGATCTGCGCGTCAAGGCGGAGCAGGCGGGCGAAGAACTCTCTTGCATCATGGTGACCTACCCGTCGACCCACGGTGTGTATGAAGAAACCATCCGCGAAGTGTGCCAGATCGTGCATCAGTTCGGCGGCCAGGTATATCTGGACGGCGCCAACATGAACGCCCAGGTGGGCATCACCACGCCAGGCTACATCGGCGCGGACGTTTCGCACCTCAACCTGCATAAGACCTTCTGCATCCCGCACGGCGGCGGCGGCCCGGGCATGGGCCCGATCGGCGTGAAAGCGCACCTGGCGCCGTTCGTGCCGGGCCACAGCGTGGTGCAGATCGACGGCGTGACCACCCAGCAGGGCGCGGTCTCCGCGGCGCCGTTCGGCAGCGCCTCCATCCTGCCTATCAGCTGGATGTATATTCGCATGATGGGCGCGGAGGGCCTGAAGCAGGCCAGCCAGATGGCGATACTGAACGCCAACTACATCGCCACCCGTCTGAAAGACGCGTACCCGATTCTGTATACCGGCCGCGATCACCGCGTGGCGCACGAATGTATCCTCGATATTCGTCCGCTGAAGGAAGAGACCGGCATCAGCGAAATGGACATCGCCAAGCGCCTGATCGACTTCGGTTTCCACGCCCCGACCATGTCGTTCCCGGTGGCGGGCACGCTGATGGTCGAGCCGACCGAGTCGGAAAGCAAGGTGGAGCTGGATCGCTTTATCGATGCGATGCTGGCGATCCGCAGCGAAATCGACCGCGTCGCCAAGGGCGAATGGCCGCTGGAAGACAACCCGCTGGTGAATGCGCCGCACGTGCAGGCGGAGCTGGTCAACGACTGGCAGCATCCGTACAGCCGCGAGCTGGCGGTGTTCCCGGTGGCCGGCGTACGCGAGAACAAGTACTGGCCGAGCGTTAAGCGTCTGGACGACGTGTACGGCGACCGTAACCTGTTCTGCTCTTGCGTGCCGATGAGCGATTACGAATAACACGTTCGGCAAAGTTTGTGTTCGGGGGACACCGCATCATGCGGTGTCCCTTTTTATTTTATCGCGGCCTATTCTTTCCTTTACGTTCCCACGATTTGAGGAGTCACCATGCAAGCGGCAATCGTAACAGCGCTGGGGCAACCCCCGGTTTTCGGCACCTTTGAGGAGCCTCAGGCGCAGGCGAATGAAGTGCCGATCGACGTTCTGGCGGCCGGCATCAAACAGCTGGATCGCGCCACCGTCGCCGGCACCCACTATTCCAGCCCGAAGCAATTGCCGATCGTGCCCGGCACCGATGGCGTGGGCCGTACGGCGGACGGGCAACGGGTGTACTTCGCCTCTTTCCGCCGCCCTTACGGCGCAATGGCCGAGCGCAGCGTCGCGTCCTGGACGGTGCCGGTACCGGAGGCGGTGGACGACGCCACGGCGGCCGCGCTGATCAATCCGGCCTTCGCCGCCTGGCTGCCGCTGCGCTGGCGGGCGGATCTGCAGCCCGGTGAAACGGTGCTGATCATTGGCGCCACCGGCACCTCCGGCAAGCTGGCGGTCGCGGCGGCGCGTCAGGCGGGGGCCAGGCGCATTGTTGCCGCCGGCCGTCGACTGAGCGTGCTGGAGGCATTGGGCGTAGACGCCACGGTGGATCTGAGCCTGCAGGGCGAGGCGCTGACGCAGGCCTTCGCGGCGGCGGCGGGGCCGGGCGGTTATCAGGTGATCGTCGATTACATCTGGGGCCCGGCGACGGAAGCGCTGCTGGCGACGCTCAATAATCACGATCTCTCGTCTTACGCCGGCGGACGCGGCATTCGCTTGGTCAATGTCGGTTCGATGGCCGCGCCGGACATCCGGCTGCCGGCGGCGGTGTTGCGCAGCAACCAGCTGCAGATCCTCGGCAGCGGCACCGGCAACTTCCCGCCGATCCCGGAGATGCAGCGCTACGCGACCGAGATTTTGGCGCTGGCGGCGACCGGAGCGCTCACTATCGAGACGCAGGAGCACGCGTTGGCGGAGATCGCCGAGGTGTGGGATCTGAACAAGAAAAGCGACGTGCGTTCGGTGATGCGCATCGCCCGTTAACCCCGGCCGCTAGCGGCAAGGGCAGACCAGGTGAATGTCTTCCGGCTCACGGGCGAACAATTCGGTATCCGGCTGTTCGATGAGCCGGCAGCCCTGCGCCAGATAGAAGTCTACGGTGCTTTTATTGGGGATGGAGGAGACATACAGCCCGGCGGCGCCGTCTTGCGCCGCCTGACGCAGGCAGAGCTGGAACAGCTGCCTGCCTAACCCCTGGCCGCGTTTGTGCGCGCTGACGTAAAAGAACAGCAGCTGGCGCAGATCCCGCAGTGGGCCGCGCGGCTCGGTATCCAGCGCCGCCGCCGCTACGATCTCCTCGCCTTCGAACAGCGCGAAGAACGCGCCGCCGCGATCGAAGCACGCTTCGTGGATTGGCGTATAGGTTTCCCGATCGTGCGGATCCCAGCCGCGCACGTCGTAGTACTCCGCATAGGGTTGCAGCTTGCCGTCCTGCAGGCGATACAGCGTGTCGATAATTTCGCTGCGGTCGATATCCCATAGCCGGTCGAGTTGCTGCCGTTGCAGCAGAACAGGGGCAATCATGGTCGTGGTTCACTCTCAGTCTGCGGCCGATAACTTTCCGGCAAATCGATGATGAAGCCGATGCCGCGATCGTCAAGGCCTTCGGTAACGCGCAGCTGCGCGCCGATTTTGTCGGCCAGGTTACGGGCGATGGCCAATCCGAGCCCGCTGCCGGTTTGCTGCGTGCCGGGCACGCGGTAAAAGCGTTCAAACAGGCGGGAATGATGTTCTTCGCTCACCCCCGGGCCGTTATCGCGCAACGTAATATAGCAGCCGAGCGGCGCCAGCGAGCGGATATTGGCCTCGATGCGGCTGCCGGGCGGCGCGTACTTGAGCGCGTTATCCAGCAGGTTGGTGAAGATGGCGATCAGCGCATGGCGGTCGGTACTCACCACCACATCCTCGCTGCCGTCGAGCGACAGTTCGACATCTTTTTCCAGCGCATAGGGGACGTGCTGTGCGATGCATTTGCCGATCTCCGCATAGATATCCACCGCCTCAATCTTCAGCGGAAAATCTTCCGCCTCCAGCTTGGCCAGGTTGATCAGCTGGCGTGACAGCGACGCCGCGCGATCCAGCCCTTGCTGCATGTCGCCGATGATTTCCCGGCGCTCCTGCTGCTCGCTGACCTGGGTCAGCAGATGCAGCTGCGCCAGCACGGCGGCGATCGGCGTGCGCAGCTCGTGCGCGGCGTCGGCCATAAAGCGTTTCTCGCGCTGATTGGCCGCGTCGATGCGCGCCATCAGTTTGTTGACCTCCATCACCACCGGCCGGATTTCCTGATACTGCTCGCTGACGTTGAGCGGCGACAGATTGCCCGGCTGACGATCGGAAATGGTGCGGGCGATCTGGCGCAGTGGTCGCAGGCTGAAGTAGGCGGTAAACAGCAAGGTAATGATGATCGCCGCCAGAATGCCCAACAGCGGTACAGCGGTGCTCTCCGCCGGGTTGCCGAACAGCGTGGTGCGATCGTTGAAAGACTCGCCGACGATCACCCGGTACTGGCGCTTTTCGCTCCAGCTGCCGGCAAGGTGCCAGTTGGCGCCGGCGTAATTGACAGAGCCTGACAGCACCGCAGGCGGCAGGCGCAGCGGTTCTCCCTGCGTTTGCGAACTGTAAAGCACCCGGTTATCCCGGTCGTAAACCACGAACAGCGGGTGATAGTCGATTTGATCCTGCATGCCGTTATTGATGGAATCAATGTACATGCCTTCGATGGTTTTGATGATGCCGCGGTAATCGATATTATCGGTGCCGGTTTCATCGAGAATATTGGCGATGCCTGCGGCGACGATGCGTTGCTGGTTATCGAAATATTTCTCCATGTCGGGGTAATACCAGTACTTCACCCAGGCGACGAGGATCCCCCACAATAATAAAATGGCCAGGACCTGGAAAATAATGGTGCGCATAAAGAAGGATTTGAAACCGATCATCCCGCTACTCTTTCTTCAGCAAATAGCCAATGCCGCGCACGGTAATGATTCTTTCTTTACCAATCTTGCGGCGTAAATTATGCATGTGCACTTCCAGCGAGTTGCTTTCCACGCTATCGCCGTGGCCGAACAGCCGCTGTTCCAACACCGCTTTGCGCACCACGGTGCCGGCGCAGCGCATCAGTTCGTGCAGCAGGTGATACTCTTTTTTCGACAGCATCAGCAGTTCGTTATCCAGCATGACCTGATGGTTGACCGGATCGAGATACAGCGCGCCGAGGCTCCAGGTTTGAGAAGCGAAGCCCGCCATGCGCCGGTTGACCGCCTTGACGCGCGAGATGAGTTCGGGCAGCGCGAAAGGTTTGGCCAGAAAGTCGTCCGCGCCGGAGTCGAGGCTGTTCACCAGGCTCTCGATGCGATCGCGGGCGGTCAGGATGATGATCGGGATATTTTGTCCGGCGGCGCGCCAGGCGATCAGTTTCTGCAAACCGTCGCCGTCCGGCAGCGTGAGATCCAACAGCATCAAATCGAACCCGCCGGGTGAAAGTTTATTTTCCGCGTCGGTGAGCAGGCGCACCCAGCACAAATTAAAGCCGGCCAGCTCCAATGCTCGGCACAGCGCCTTGCCTAATTGCAGGTCGTCTTCCACCAACAGTATGTTCACGTTATTTCCGCTGAGAGCCTTGAGTCGCGATTATCTAACTATAACGCTGACGGGAAGACAACGAGGAAAACCGCTCTGCCTGCGCGTTCTTAAGCAAACCTTAATCTGGCTTTAATCTCGCGTTAAGGGAGCGGGGGGGAATTTCAGTTATTTTGCTGCCATTCGAAATCATGGCTGAGAGAGCGAAACATGCAGACTGAAGGTTTCCCGAGCGCAGGCGCCTCGCGGCGGCTGATGTATTCAGGCGTGGCGATGCTGCTCGTTCTGTTGATGCTGTCTTTTCGCGGTGATGCGCAGAGCCATAGCCACGGTGGCCATCATGCTTCCGCTTTGCAGCGGGTGCATCAGGCGGCGGCGACGGACGCTTACGGCTGCGCCAAGTCGCGCATTAAAAAGCAGCTGCGCCGCCTGGCTCAGCGTTGAAGCGTTTTTTAGGGCGCCGCTCTATACTCTGACGGGCAAACGGAAGGCCTGTGCGCAGGCCGTTGTCGACATCGCCAACCAGAGAAAAAATACGATGACGAAAGTGGCATTGGTGACCGGCGCAAGCCGGGGAATTGGCCGCGCGACCGCTTTGCTGCTGGCCCGGCAGGGCTATGCGGTGGGCGTGAATTACCTGCGCGACGAAAGCGCGGCGCGGCAGGTGGTGGCGGAGATTGAGGCGCAGGGCGGCAAGGCGCTGGCGCTGCAGGCCGACGTGGCCGATGAAGCGCAGGTGATGGCAATGTTCAGGGCGCTGGACGCCGGGCTGGGCACGCTCAGTGCGCTGGTCAACAACGCCGGCATTCTGTTCCGGCAGGCGAACATTGAACAGTTGACCGCCGAGCGCATCAATAAGGTGCTCGGCACCAACGTCACCGGGTATTTCTTGTGTTGCCGCGAGGCGGTGAAGCGCATGGCGCAGCGCCATGGCGGGCAGGGCGGCGCTATCGTCAATGTGTCCTCCGCCGCTTCCCGTTTAGGTGCGCCGGGGGAATATGTGGATTATGCCGCCTCGAAAGGCGCCGTCGATTCGTTGACCATCGGGCTATCGCTGGAGGTGGCGGCGCAGGGCATCCGCGTCAACGGCGTGCGGCCTGGGCTTATCTATACCGAGATACACGCCAGCGGCGGCGAACCTGGCCGGGTGGATCGCGTGAAGAGCAGTTTGCCGATGCAGCGCGGCGGCCAGCCGCAGGAAGTGGCGGAAGCGATCGCCTGGCTGCTGTCTGACGCCGCGTCTTACGTGACCGGCACCTTTATCGAGGCCGCAGGCGGGCGTTGAACGCATCCGTAGGGTTTTGACATCCCTCCGGATGTGATGTATTTTGATTAAATAATAATCAAAATGTAGTTACAAAAATGTATGTTTATTTTGAATGGAATCAGGATAAAAATCACAGTAACCAGCACAAACACCGTGTCAGTTTTGAGATTGCGCAACGGGTTTTTCTGGATCCCAACCATTTGGCTGTGCTGGAAAGGATCGAGGGTGGAGAAGAACGTTGGCAAACGATCGGTATGGTTGGCTCTTGTTTGCTGTTGCTGGTGGCACATACGACGATCGAAACGGATGTCGAAGGCGAT
Organism: Serratia sp. X3; assembly: GCF_014982455.1. Taxonomy (NCBI): domain Bacteria; kingdom Pseudomonadati; phylum Pseudomonadota; class Gammaproteobacteria; order Enterobacterales; family Yersiniaceae; genus Serratia; species Serratia sp. X3. The sequence continues at coordinate 180,481 of NZ_JADCNB010000006.1, read as the reverse complement.
ACAGTAGAGATCGTGCGTATCATTTCAGCACGCAAGGCCGATGCCAAAGAGAGGGGAAGATATGAAGCGCAAAAATTCCGCCAAAAATCTGGCCCATAGCGTACTCCCGCCGTTGACGGAGGAGCAGAAAGCGCAAATTGCTTCACTGAGTGCGTTGCCGGACGAGGACATCAATTATGCCGATGCGCCGGCGCTGGGGGAAGAAGCGTGGCAGACTGCGGTTCAGGGGCGTTTTTATAAGCCGATGAAAGTATCAAAAACCATCCGAATCGATGCGGATGTGTTGGCCTGGCTTCAGCGACCAGGCAAAGGCTATCAGAAACGCCTGAACGCCGTGTTGCGTGAGGCGATGTTGAAAGAGCATGAGCACGAGGAATAATTTGTGCCAGGCGGCTAACGATCCGGTGAGATTCTCACCGGATTTTTTTGCTGTTTTTTCAGGTAATGCGTTATCAACGCCGGCTGTCTTCTTGCGGCGCTCGGTCAAAACCACACAAACGGTCATTAACGGTCATGCCGCGGAACGTGGAATTGTGACCGTTTACCGTTTCTCTCCTGTCTGTCTCAGGCGTACGCGCATCATAACTGTCTGTTACTCCACACTTTCGTAATTATTCATTTCATTTCCTTCCCGATTTTTTTGACAACTATCACAGCGCGATCGTTGACCGATCGCGGGGCGATGCGCTTTGCGTCTGCGCGCAAAACGCGGCGCGGCAAATCGATATCGTAATCATCGTCGTGGAGGAGAAAAGAAACATGCTGCCTGTAGAACGTCATCGCTTTATTACCGAAGTCTTGAGCCAGCGCGGCCGCGTGATGGTGCAGGAGGTGGCGCAGCTGTGCCATATCTCTATCGAGACGGCGCGGCGTGATCTGGCCCTGCTGGAACGGCGCGGCCTGCTGCTGCGCAGCCACGGCGGCGCGGTCTTCGTCGAGCCGCCGGCGGTGGAAAAAACCTATGTGCCCGCCGAGATAGATCAGGGAGAGTCCTTCCGCCAGCGCAGCAATGAGTCGCCGGAGCAGAAGACGCGCATCGCCAAACGCGCGCTGGAGTTTATCGCGCCGGGGGATTGCCTGCTGCTGGACAGCAGCTCCACCAGCTGGTTTTTGGCGCGCCAGCTGCCGGATATCTCGCTGGTGGTGCTGACCAACTCGCTGCACATCATCCAGACGCTGGCCTGCAAGGCCAACGTGCGCACCATCGGGCTGGGGGGCGAGTATTCCGCCAAGTACGAGGATTTTATCGGCGTGCTGGCGGAGCAGATGCTGAAAGAGTTCGTGATCAACAAGCTGTTTTTCTCCTGCCACGGCATCTGCCAGGACGGCGGCATCCGCGAGAGCAATGAGCACCATGCGCGGCTGAAGCAACAGATGCTGCTGGCCTCGGAGCGCAAGTTCCTGCTGGTGGACAGCAACAAGTTCGGCCGCCGCTCGTTCGCCCGCATTTGCCATTACCGGGAAATAGATACGCTGATCACCGACAGGCTTGGCGATGACGAGTTTCGTCAGGAATTGGCCTGGAACAACGTCGATGTGATTGAAGTTTCACCCGCCGCGAAAAGGGCGGCGCGATAACAACAACGAAAACCTTTTATTACAGCCAACACTTGTGGAGAGAGAACAATGAAAAAATCCGTACTGGTCGGTCTGTTTGCCTCGCTGCTGCTGTCGGTCTCCGCGCAGGCGGCGGACAAGCTGAAAATGGGCGTGGTGGTGAAAATCGGCGGCATTCCCTGGTTCAACGCCATGGAGGCCGGTATCAAAAGCGAGAGCGCCAAACGCGGCATCGACGCCTGGATGGTCGGGCCGACGGCGGCGGATCCGGCGCTGCAGGTGCGCGCCATCGAGGATCTGATCGCGCAGAAGGTGGACATCATCGGCGTGGTGCCGAACGACGCCCGGGTGCTGGAGCCGGTGCTCAAGCGCGCGCAGGAGGCGGGCATCAAGGTGATCGTGCATGAGTCCCCCGGCCAGAAGTACGCCGACTGGGATTTTGAGCTGGTGGACGCCTCGCAGCACGGGGTCAACCACATGAAAGCGTTGGCCGCCTGCATGAAAGAGCAGGGCAAGTACGCGGTATACGTCGGCAGCCTGACGGTGCCGCTGCACATCACCTGGTCGGACTCGGCGATCAATTACCAGAAGCAGTACTACCCGAACATGCAGCTGGTGGGCGACAAGTTCGGCGTGGGGGAATCGCTGGATGACAGCGTGCGCACCACCAACGATCTGATGGCCAAATATCCCGATTTGAAAGGCGTGCTGGCGTTCGGTTCGCAGGGGCCGATCGGCGCCGGGCGCGCGGTGCTCAACCGCGGCAAAAGCAACGATATCTGCGTCATCGGGCCGTTCAGCCCGGGCCAGGGCGCTTCGCTGGTCAATCGCGGCGCCATCAAGGGCGGTTACATCTGGAACCCGATGGTGGCGGGCGAAGTGTTCGTGCGCATCGCCGACATGATGCACAAGGGCGAAAAAATCACCGATGGCATGACCATCGAAGGCATGGGCAAGGTGCAGGTGGATGCGCAGCAGCACACCATTCTTGGCAACGCCACCGAAAGCCTGGATAAGCAAAACCTGCCGAAGCTGGTGAAGATGGGGCTGTAATCATGGCGATTTCCGGCAATACGGCAACGCGGGGCGCGCCGCTTATCGAACTGCAACAGCTGTCGATGACCTTCGGCGGGCAGCGCGCGCTGAACGATATCTCATTGGCGCTGATGCCGGGGGAGGTGCACTGCCTGGCCGGCACCAACGGCTGCGGCAAGAGCACGTTGATCAAGGCGATCGCCGGCGTGTATCAACCGGATGACGGCAGCCGCATTACCCTCGATGGGCAAACCTTCGGCCGGCTGTCGCCGGATCAGGCGCGCGCCTTCGGCATTCAGGTGATCTATCAGGATCTGTCGCTGTTTCCCAACCTGACGGTGGCGGAAAACATCGCCTTTGAGCACAACCTGCGCGGGCTGTTGGGATGGCACCGCCCGGCGAGGCTGCGGCGCACCGCCGAACGCCTGCTGCAGGAGCTGAATTTCAATCTCGATCTCGACAAACCGGTGGCGGAACTGCCGATCGCCCAGCGCCAGCAGGTGGCGATCTGCCGCGCGCTGGTGGCGCAGGCACGGCTGGTGATCATGGATGAACCGACCGCCTCGCTGACCCGCACCGAGGTCAATCAGCTGCTGCGCACGGTGGATTATTTGAAAGCGCAGGGCATCTGCGTGGTGTTCGTCAGCCACCGGCTGGACGAGGTGCTGGAGATCTCGGATCGCGTCACGGTGATCCGCGACGGCAACAAGATCGGCACCTGGCCGGCGGCGGAGATCAGCGGCGATCGTCTGACCGAATTGATGACCGGCCTGACGCTGGACTATCGCCTGAAGTCACCGAGCATGAATAAGGATCGGGTGATGCTGGAGGCGGATCGTCTCAGCCGCGCCGGGCAGTATCACGATGTCAGCTTCTGCCTGCATCAGGGCGAGGTGCTCGGGCTGTGCGGACTGCTCGGCTCGGGGCGCACCGAGCTGGCGCTGAGCCTGTTCGGCATGACCCGGCCGGACAGCGGCAAGCTTTACCTCGACAGCAAACCGGTGCGCTTTCGCGGCCATGAGGACGCGATCAAGGCCGGCATCGGTTATGTCTCGGAGGATCGCCTGACGCTGGGGCTGGTGCAGCAACAGTCGGTGGCGGACAACGCGGTGCTGACCATTCTCGATAAGCTGCGCGGGCGTTTTCGCCTGATCGACGACTACCGTAAGAATCGCATCGTCGCGGAGTGGATCGCCAAACTCGGCGTGCGGGTGGCGGATCCGGATCAGGCGGTTTCGACGCTCTCCGGCGGCAATCAGCAAAAGATCGTGCTGGCCAAGTGGGTGCTGACCCAACCGCGGATCCTGATCCTCGACTCGCCGACCGTCGGTGTCGACGTCGGCGCCAAGGCCAGCATCTACCAATTGATCCATCTGCTGGCGCAGGAGGGGATCGCGATTCTGCTGATCTCCGACGAGGTGCCCGAAGTGTATTACAACTGCGATCGGGTGCTGCACTTCAGCGGCGGCAGCGTGATCGGCGAGTACCTGCCGGGGCAGGTGAGCCAGCTGCAGCTGGCGGAGGCGGTTAATGCGTAGATTCAGTCTGAAACCGCGCGGCAACGAAGGCTACCTGGCCTGGGTGCTGCTGCTGACGGTCATCGTCTTTTCGCTACTCAGCGATCAGTTTTTGACGGTGCAAAACCTGCTCGATCTCAGCGAAAGCTACGCGGTGAGCGGCATATTCGCCCTCGGCCTGTTCGTGGTGCTGGTGACCGGCGGCATCGACATTTCCTTCGCCGCAGTCGCCTCGGTGGTGCAGTACCTGATCGCCACGCTGGCGACGCATTACGGCCTGGCCAGCCCGGCGGGCAGCATTTTGCTGGCGTTGGCGATCGGCGCCGCGCTCGGCATGGTCAACGCGCTGTTGATCTACTGCCTGCGCATCGTCTCGATCATCGTCACCATCAGCATGCAGGCGTTGTTGTTCGGCATGCTGATGTGGCTGACCAACGGCCGCAGCCTGTACGCATTGCCGGACTGGTGGACGCTGCCGCGCAGCGTGTTGCCGTTCCAACTGGGTGAGCAGAGCTATCAGCTCGGTTTGCCGACGCTGGTGATGCTGGCGGTGGCGCTGCTGACCTGGCTGCTGCTGAACAAAACGCACCTCGGGCGCCAGCTGTTTGCCGTGGGCGGGGATGCGGAGTCGGCGCGGCGCATCGGCATTCGCGTCGGCCTGCTGCATCTGTTCGCCTATGGCTATCTGGGCGCGATGGCGGCGATCGGCGGCCTGGTGCAGGTGTATCGCATGGGGGAAGTGGTGCCCAACGCGCTGGTGGGCGGCGAGCTCGACGTGCTGGCGGCGGCGGTGCTGGGCGGCGCCAGCCTGAACGGCGGCAAGGGCAGCGTGGTCGGCACGCTGATGGGCGTGTTCCTGATCGGCGTGCTGAAAAACGGCCTCAACCTGATCGGCGTGTCCAGCTACTTCATGAACGTGGTGATCGGTCTGGTGATCGTCGCGGCGATCACCGTCACTCACTACAAGAAACGCAAAGAAACCGACGTCGGTTTCGCCTGAGGAGCGCTTGATGGGCAACAACCTGAAATTTCGTCCGGACGGGGCCGCCGTCGGTTTGCTGGCCTTGCTGCTGGCGGTGGTGCTCGCCTTCAGCTTGCTGATGCCGGGGCGCTTCTTCAGCGGCGCCACCTTCACCAGCGTGGCCTTCCAGCTGCCGGAACTGGGTCTGCTGACGCTGGCGATGTTCATCCCGATCCTCAGTGGCGGCCTGAACCTGTGCATTATCGCCAGCGCCAACCTGACCAGCCTGCTGATGGCCTGGCTGTTCATCAGCTACCTGCCGGCGGACGCCGGGCTGGGCTTGCAGGCGCTGTGGCTGGCGTTGGCGCTGGCGGCGGCGATGCTGCTGGCCGGGCTTATCGGCGCGGCGACCGGTGCGCTGGTGGCCTACGTCGGCGCGCACCCGATTCTGGTGACGCTGGCTACCATGACCACGGTCAACGGCATCGGCATCTACCTGACGCGCGGCGCCGCCCTGAGCGGCATGCCGGAGATCGTGCGCTTTATCGGCGCCGAGAGCGTGCTGGGCGTACCGGTGCCGCTCTTGATCTTCCTGACGGTCGCCGCGCTGCTGGCGCTGTTCCTGCAGAAAACCCGGCTCGGCAAATGCATCTACATGAGCGGCAGCAACATCAACGCCACCCATTTCAGCGGCGTGAATACCCATCGGGTGCTGATCGCCATTTACACCCTCTCCAGCCTGCTGTGCGTCATTGCCGGGCTGGTGATGATGGCGCGCTTCAACTCGGCGCGCATGGGTTACGGCGACTCTTACCTGCTGCTGACGGTGCTGGCGATCATTCTGGGCGGCACCGATCCGTTCGGCGGTTTTGGCCGGGTCAGCGGCGTGGTGCTGGCGCTGATCGTGCTGCAGGTGATCGCGACCGGCTTAAACCTGATGAACGTCAGCCCGCATTTTAGTCTGGCGATGTGGGGCGCCGTGCTGATCGCGGTGCTGGCGCTGAAGTTTTTCCGGCATCGCTATCGGCAGCGGCGGGCGATGCGCCGCAGCGCGGCCCAGGCCAGAACCGCGGCGGGCCACTGATCCTTTTCCCTTTTGCGCAGGATAACGCTAATGAAATACCAGATTTCGCCTTCACTGATGTGCATGAACCTGATGGATATCCGCCAGCAATTGGCGGTGCTGAACCGCCGCGCCGATATGCTGCATATCGACATCATGGACGGGCACTACGTTAAAAACATCACGCTGTCGCCGTTCTTTATCGAACAGATCCGCCCGCACACCTCGTTGTTGCTGGATGTGCATCTGATGGTGGAGAACCCGACCGACTTTATCGAGCCGATCGCCCGCGCAGGCGCGGACTTTATCTGCCCGCACGCTGAAACCATCAACCGCGACGCGTTTCGGGTGATCAATCAAATCCGCGCGCTGGGCAAAAAAGTGGGGGTGGTGCTGAACCCGGCCACGCCGGTGGAGTTTATTCGCCACTACCTTCACCTGCTGGACAAGGTCACCGTCATGACCGTCGATCCGGGCTATGCCGGGCAGCCGTTCATTCCCGAAATGCTGGAAAAGATCCGCCAATTGCGCGACCTGAAAAGCCAACAAAATTTGCGCTATCTGATCGAGATCGACGGATCCTGCAACCAGCGCACTTACCGCGATCTGATGGGCGCCGGTGCAGAAGTGTTGATCGTCGGCAGCTCCGGGCTGTTCAATCTTGATCCGGATCTGGAGACGGCATGGGAAAAAATGCTGGATCAGATGCGGCAGGCGGCCTGAGGCGGGGGACATGATGCGGTATTTTCTTGGCGTTGACGTCGGCGGCACCAATACCCGCCTGCTGTTGATGGATGATGAAGGTGAATTCAGCGGTTACCGCAAGATAGCGACCGCCGACTGGGCGCGGCAGGCCGATCCGCTGGCGGCGTTAGGCCGGCTGATCGCCGGGCATTGCCAAGATCGTCAGGTGGCGCAGGTGATGCTGGGGCTGCCGGGGATCCTCAGCCGCGATCGCTCGCGGGTGCTGTCGCTGCCGTTTATCCCGGCGCTGGACGCTCAGCCGGTGGCGGCGCTGTTGGCCGATTTGCTGGCGCTGCCGGTGCGAATGGACAAGGACGTCAATCATCTGCTGTGGTGGGATCTGCAGCAGCTGCCGGCGTTGCCGCAGGTGGCGGTCGGGCTGTATCTGGGCACCGGCATGGGCAACAGCCTGTGGCTGAACGGCGATTTTTACCACGGCGCGCACGGCGCCGCCGGCGAGCTGGGGCACATTCCCTGGCCGGGCCATCAGGGCGAATGCCCGTGCGGTAAACGGGGCTGCGTCGAGAGTTTGACCTCCGGTCACTGGCTAACCGGCTGGGCGCGCGCCAACGCGGCGCAAACGCCGTTTGACCGGCTGTTCGAACGCCACGGCGAGCATCCGGATCTGCAGCGCTTCGTCGAGCGATTGGCGCAGACCATCGCCGTCGAAATGAACGTGATCGACCCCCAGTGCCTGATCCTGGGCGGCGGCGTGATCGCCATGCGCGGTTTTCCGTTGGTGCGGTTGGAGCAGGAGATCCGCCGTCATCTGCGCGCGCCGCAGCCGGCGCAGGGGCTGACGATCTCCGTCAGCCGCCTCGGCGATGAAACCGGCAGCAAAGGCGCCTGTCTGGCCGCCCGGCGCCACCTCCAATTGAGCAGGGAGTACCCGCAATGAAAGGCAAAGTCTGCGTGTTCGGTTCGTTCAACCTGGATATCGTCGCCGGTATGGCGCGCTTTCCGCAGCCCGGCGAATCACTGATCGCCCGCAACAGCATGATGGGGGCGGGCGGCAAGGGCGCCAACCAGGCGACCGCCGCGCTGCGCGCCGGGGCGCGGGTGCATTATATCGGCAAGGTGGGGCGCGACGACTTCGGCACCTTCGCCCGGCGCCACCTCGCCGCCGCCGGTTTCGATGCGGTGACGCTGTTCTCTACCGGCGATTGCCCCACCGGCAATGCGCTTATCTACGTTGCCGGCGAGGATGCGGAAAACATGATCGCCGTCGATCCCGGCGCCAATCTGACGGTCAGCGAAGACGAGGTGCGTCAGTGCCGGCCGGCGATCGCCGCGGCGGATATTCTGCTGACTCAATTGGAGAACAATCTGCCGGCGATCGAGCAGGTGATCGCCATTGCCCGCGAAGCGCAAACGTTCATCATACTCAACCCGGCGCCGTTTCAGCCGGTGCCGGACAGCCTGTTGGCGCAGGTCGATCTGCTGACGCCCAACGCCACCGAGTGCACGTTGCTGACCGGCGTGCCGGTGCGCGATGTGGCTTCGGCGCGTCAGGCGGCGCAGGTGTTGCACGCCAAGGGCATTCGTTTGCTGATTGTGACGTTGGGCACGCAGGGGGCGTTGTTCTCGGACGGGGAAAACAGCGAGCTGATCCCGGCGTTTCCGGCACAGCCGAAAGACACCACCGGCGCGGGCGATGCGTTTAACGGCGCCTTGGCGGCGCAGCTGGCGAATCAGGTGCCGTTAGCCGAGGCGGTGCGTTTTGCCGCCGCCTATGCGGCGGTCTGCGTGGAGCGCGCCGGTGCGGCGGTGTCGATGCCGAGCTATGACGAGGCGCTGGCGCGCCAACGGGCGTTTGCTTGACGATGACGGGCTGCGGCGCGGAGGCGGCAGCCCGGTTCCCTTATTTCAACCAGCCTTTGCGCTGCGCATCCCGCAGATGTTGCTCCAGGTGGCGCCACAGCTCGGGATGCACGTCGGCGATCGCCGCATTGCGCGACAGTACCTGCTCCAGGCTGATGCCGTTTTCCACCCAGCTCTGGCCTTCGTTGTGCAGGTTCATCAGCATCGGCATGGTGCGATCCAGCAGCAAGGCGAAGCGGGCATCGGCGCTTTCGCCCTCTTCATACTCCTGCCATAAAGCGGTGAAATACTCGCGCTGTGTCTGCGGCAGCATGCCGAACAGACGGCGCGCCGCCGCCACTTCCTGATCGTGGATCGCCGCGCGGGCGGCCAGATCGTAGACCAGCACGTCACCGGCGTCGATTTCCACGATGTCATGCAGCAGCGCCATCTGGATCACGCGCTGAATGTCTACGTCATCACCGGCGTACGGGGCCAGGCTCATGGCGGCGATGGCGAAGTGCCAACTGTGTTCGGCGGAGTTTTCCTGGCGCTGGGTGCCCAGCACTTTGGTGCGGCGTTGCACGCCTTTCAACTTATCGATTTCCATCAGGAACTGGATGGCCTGGGTCATTGAACCGAAATCTAACGCGGGTACAGCGGATGACATGGTGTAAACCTCAAGGTGGGTGGGTTGAAGCCTGAGGATTGTAGACCACCGGGCAGGGGATTTCGATGGTTACACGCGTTCACATTTTTATTTTAGCGTACACGTGTACACTGGAATTATTCTCAGTTAAGCTGCTTTGCGTTAATTTCGAACAAAGCAGGGCATTTTGAGGGGTTGCGCGTTATGGGGAAAACGGACGTAGTGAAAGCCGGGACCAATAAGATTGTCGCCGCGGCTTATCCGTGGGCGGAAGAGATCGCCAACAGCATCAGCCACGGCATCGGGCTGGTGTTCGGCATCGTCGGTCTGGTGTTGCTGTTGGTGCAGGCGGTGAATACCGGCGCCGATGCGACGGCCATCACCAGTTACAGCCTATACGGCGGCAGCATGATCCTGCTGTTTCTCGCTTCCACGCTGTACCATGCGATTCCGCATCAGAAGGCCAAGCATTGGCTGAAAAAGTTCGATCACTGCGCCATTTATCTCCTGATTGCCGGCACTTACACGCCGTTTTTGCTGGTGGGGCTGGATTCGCCGCTGGCGAAGGGATTGATGGCGGTAATCTGGGGGTTGGCGCTGCTCGGCGTGCTGTTCAAACTGGCCTTCGCCCACCGTTTTGAAGCCCTGTCGTTGGTGACCTACCTGACGATGGGCTGGCTGTCGCTGATCGTGATTTATCAGTTGGTCACGCGGCTGGAGGCCGGCGGCGTCACGCTGCTGGCGATCGGCGGGGTGGTCTATACCCTGGGCGTGATTTTCTACGCTTCCAAGCGCATTCGCTTTGGCCACGCCATCTGGCACGGTTTCGTGCTCGGCGGCAGCGCCTGCCATTTCATGGCGATCTACCTGTACGTCTAAGCCTTGCCGCTACGTCTGAATGCGTATTGAACTGGCGCCTCTTTTGTTTTAAAAAAGAGGCGCTTGCTTCTTTCGGGTATCCAGCAAGCCCGTTCCTTCATTTCTGAGCCCGCATACCGTTTCTTTAACCTCTGTTCAGGACTCACCAAGATGATCGTTCGCTTATCCAAAGCGCTGCTGGTCTGCGCTATCGCTTTGTTCGCTTCACTGGTCGCCTTCGGCAACATCACCGACTACGGCTCCAACTTCGCCTTTGTGCGCCATGTCTTTATGATGGACACAATTTTCCCCGACGCCACCATCGGCTATCGCTCGATACAGACGCCGTGGCTGCATCACGCCGGTTATATTTTCATCATTGCGCTGGAAAGCCTGACCGCGCTGCTGTGCTGGATCGGCGGCCTGCGACTGTTGGGCGGCCTGAAACTGCCCGCCAGGGCCTTTAACGGTCGCAAAACGCTGGCGGTGATCGGCCTGACGCTGGGCTTCCTCACCTGGCAGGTCGGTTTCATGTCGATAGGCGGTGAGTGGTTCGGCATGTGGATGTCGAAGCAGTGGAACGGCGTTCCCGATGCCTTTCGTTTCTTCATCACCATCATTTTGGTGCTGATTTATCTGGTGCAGCGCGACGGGGAGCTGGACGAGTAACGAAGATGGCCGCAGGCAGGGCGCCTGCGGCCGACGGATTATTTCTCTTCGGCCAGCGAGTAGGGCAAGGGTTTGATCGCCAGCTGGCTGGCGGCATCGTCGCGCACCCGCAGCTTGCTGTCGGCGTCTAAATCGTTATTCATCACCACCTGCACCCACAGCGTGCCGTCGGCCAATTGGCTCGACGCCAGTACGGTGCCGGTGCGGCGCCAGTTTTCACCCAGCTGCAGCTCCAGATCTTCCGCCGCCTGCGGGGCGCGAGCGGCTTTACCTTCCAGCCAGTAGAGCGCGCGTTTGTTGGCGCCGCGGAATTTGGCGCGCGCCACCATCTCCTGGCCGGTATAGCAGCCCTTGCTGAAGCTGATGCCTTCCAGCGCCTGCAGGTTGGTGGCCTGCGGGATCAGCTGCGCGCTGTTGGCGGCGTCGATAACCGGATAACCGGCTTCGATCTCCAGCGCCAGCCACTGGCTGCTGTCATTCAGTTCCGCCTGATCATGCAGTTTGCCGATCAGCTGTTCGGCCACGGCGGGGCGGGTCACCAGCAGAAAGCGTTCCGCCGGCGCAGCGAAGTGCAGCAGCGTGGTTTCGCCTTCCTGCACCACCGGGTGCTCGGCGCTCGGCAGCGTGGCGAACAGGCCCGCCAGCGCGGCGCGCGCCTGGAAACCGGCGACCCCCAGCAATACTGCGTCATTATCGGCGGCGATGGTGACTTTGGAGAACACCGCATATTTTTTGATTTCAGCCAGTTGGCTGTCCAGCACGCTGCGGCGCTCCAGATAGGCGAAGCCTTCGCCACGGTGGAACAGACGCAGGTTGCTCCACATTTTGCCCTTGGCGTCGCAGTGGGCGCACAGCACGTGTTGATCGGCCGCCAGCGCGTCGATGTCCGCCGTCACCTGGCCCTGGAGATATTTCACCGCGTCCGGCCCGTTCAGCGTCACCAGCGCCCAATCTTCCAGCGAGATCAGCGTCAGGGGCAGATGGGTGGAAGCGGAGGGCTGACGGGGTGGGAATGGAATGTTATGCGCCATAGTAAGTTCCTGCTCAACGTTTAGCTTACCTGAAGGGTATTGAACCCATGGTAAAAGAGGCGGCGGGCTTTGCAAACTGTTATTCGCGCCGCGGTGCCGGGGGGCGCTTTTTTTGGCATTTTGCGCTTTATTGCGTTTTCCGCCACAAAGCGCCTTCCCGGCGTGTATGTCAAATTGTTACTCTATAGGCTTGCGGCCAGGGCACCCTTGCAGACAGATCCCCGGTTGATGGAATTATATTGCGACGGCGTTGCCATACAGTGTGTCATTTGAACCCTGCGCTGGCGCTGCCGCGCTGAAAAGAGGTGAGTCATAACAACATGGATATTAACAACAAAGCACGTATTCACTGGGCTTGCCGTCGTGGCATGCGCGAGCTGGACATCTCCATCATGCCGTTCTTCGAATACGAATACGACAGCCTGAATGACGCGGACAAGGCGCTGTTCATCCGTCTGCTCGAGTGCGACGATCCCGATTTGTTCAACTGGCTGATGAATCATGGCGCGCCGCAGGACAGCGAGCTGCAAAGAATGGTGACCCTGATCCAAACGCGAAATAAAGATCGTGGCCCAGTGGCGATGTGATATCCGCATTTCCTGGCGCACCCAGCTGTTCTCTCTGTTGACCCACGGCGTCCTGATCCTGCTGATCCTGATTTCGCCCTGGCCGGAAGGCTTTGGTCCGCTCTGGCTGGTGTTGCTGACGCTGGTGGTGTTTCAGTGCATTCGCAGCCAGAAGCGCATCGCCGCGGTGCAGGGTGAACTGCGGCTGCTGGCGGACAGGCGTTTCAGCTGGCACGGCCGAGAATGGCGGCTGGTGAAGAAGCCCTGGATGCCGGGCTACGGCCTGCTGCTGACGCTACAGCCTATGGAGGGCAAAAAGCGCCGTCGGCTGTGGCTGGCTTCTGACTGCATGAGCAAAGAGGAGTGGCGCCACCTGCGGCAGCTGTTGCTGTATCCGCCGGCGAGTGACGGCGAACAAGACTGATAGGGGGCGCCGGCGCGGATCATGCCGCCGGCGCTCGGCGTTTGGGGAAGATCGCCCGACGGCGGCTACAGCAGCGGCTCCATTTCCAACAGGATCTGTTCGCACCATTGCTGCAGGCGCTCTTCGCTCAGATCGTATTGGTTGACCTCATCGAGCGCCAGGCCGACGAAGTGTTTGCCGTCGGCGCTCAGCGGTTTGGGGCTGGTGAACTCGAAGCCCTCGGTTGGCCAGAAGCCGATGAACTGCACGCCCAGCGGCGCGATGTGATCGTGCAGCATGCCCAGCGCGTCGAGGAACCACTCGCCGTAACCGAGCTGGTCGCCCATGCCGTACATGGCGACGATCTTGCCTTTCAGATCCAGCGCCGGCAGCTGCGGCCAGATAGCTTCCCAGTCTTCCTGCAGTTCGCCGAAATCCCAGGTCGGGATGCCGAGGATGAGAATGGAATAGTCCTCCATCAGCTTGGGCGAGACGTCTTTCAGGTTGTGCAGGTCGACCAGGTCTTCACCCAGAATCTCACGGATTTTTTCTGCCGCCATCTCGGTGTAGCAGGTGCTGGAGCCGTAAAACAGACCAATCTTCATGTGTAAACCGTTACGTTGCTGTTTAGAGAATTGCAGCGAGTATACCTGATTTGCGTCGGCTTAAGGCATAATGGCGCGGGTGGAAATGCAACGAAGAGAGGACCGCGTGCAACAGCAAGACAATGCGCTGATTGAACAATTCCTGGATGCGCTGTGGCTTGAGCGCAATCTGGCGGAAAATACGCTGGCCTCCTACCGGCTGGATTTGCAGGCCCTGGGCGCCTGGCTTGGCCAGCAAAACACCGACTTGCTGCAGGCGCAGGCCTTGGATCTGCAGGCGTTTCTCGCCGAGCGGGTGGATGGCGGCTACAAGGCCACCAGCTCCGCGCGCTTGCTGAGCGCCATGAGGCGCCTGTTTCAGTATCTGTACCGCGAAAAGCTGCGCGCCGACGATCCCACCGCGCAGCTGGCTTCCCCGAAGCTGCCGCAGCGTTTGCCGAAGGATCTGAGCGAGGCGCAGGTCGATGCGCTGCTGCAGGCGCCCTGCGTCGATCAGCCGCTGGAGCTGCGCGACAAGGCGATGCTCGAGGTGTTGTACGCGACCGGGCTGCGGGTCTCTGAGCTGGTGGGGTTGAACATCAGCGACGTCAGCCTGCGTCAGGGCGTGGTGCGGGTGATCGGCAAGGGCAACAAGGAGCGGCTGGTGCCGCTGGGCGAAGAAGCGGTCTACTGGATCGAAAATTATCTGGAGCACGGGCGCCCGTGGCTGGTCAACGGCCAGACGCTGGATGTGCTGTTCCCCAGCAACCGGTGTCAGCAAATGACCCGACAGACGTTCTGGCATCGCATCAAACACTATGCCATCCTTGCGGGCATCGACAGCGAGCGTCTGTCGCCGCACGTGTTGCGGCACGCGTTCGCCACCCATTTGCTGAACCATGGGGCCGATCTCCGTGTCGTACAGATGTTGTTAGGCCACAGCGATCTCTCGACCACGCAAATTTATACTCATGTAGCGACCGAACGACTGAAACAGCTACATCAACAGCATCACCCGCGCGCCTGAGCGGCGGGTTCGAAAGGATTGGAACAATGAAAAAAGGTTTAATGCTGCTCTCTCTGCTGGTGGCTTCGGTGGCCGGCGCCGCCCATGCCGATGACGCGGCGATCAAAAAAGCGCTCGCCAGCCTGGGCATTCAGCAGGCGGACGTGCAGCCTTCGCCGGTCAACGGCCTGAAAACCGTGCTGACCGACAGCGGCGTGCTGTACGCCTCCGAAGACGGCAAGCACATCCTGCAGGGCCCGCTGTTCGACGTCAGCGGCAAAGAGCCGGTCAACGTGACCAACCAACTGCTGAGCACCAAGATGGAAGCGCTGAAAGATCAGATGATCGTTTACAAAGCGCCGAAAGAGAAACACGTGATCACCGTGTTCACCGATATCACCTGCGGTTACTGTCACAAACTGCATCAGCAGATGAAAGAGTACAACGATCTGGGCATTACCGTGCGTTACCTGGCGTTCCCGCGCCAGGGGCTGGCTTCCCAGGCTGAAAAAGACATGCAGTCGATCTGGTGCACCGCCGACAAGGCCAAGGCGTTCGACGCCGCCATGAAGGGCGATGCCGTTTCTCCGGCGACCTGCAAAACCGACATCAGCAAGCATTACGAGCTGGGCGTGCAGTTCGGCATTCAGGGCACGCCGGCCATCATCCTGGAAAACGGCATGATGATCCCGGGCTATCAGGGGCCGAAAGAGATGGCCGCCATGCTGGACGCGCATCAGGCCGCCACCAAAGCCGGTGGTTAATCGCCGGTGAGTATCAAAACGCAACTACGCCGCCGCCCGGCGGCGGACGACACGCATCTGCCCGCCAGTTTGCCGCCGCTTCTGCGCCGGCTTTACGCCCTGCGCGGCGTGCAGGCTGAGCAAGAGCTGGAGCGCGGCGTTAAGGGCATGCTGCCCTGGCAACAGCTGGACGGCATCGACGACGCCGTCAGCCTGTTGCAGCAAGCGCTGGCCGACGGTCGCCGCATCATGGTGGTGGGCGATTTCGACGCCGATGGCGCCACCAGCACCGCGCTGACGGTGCTGGCGCTGCGCAGCATGGGCGGCGCAGCCGTCGACTATCTGGTGCCTAACCGTTTCGAAGACGGTTACGGCCTGAGCCCCGAAGTGGTGGAGCAGGCGGCGGCGCGCGGCGCAGAACTCATTGTTACCGTCGATAACGGCATCTCCTCCCACGCCGGCGTCGACGTGGCGCACGCCAAAGGCATGCAGGTGCTGGTGACCGATCACCACCTGCCGGGCGAGACCCTGCCGGCGGCTGAAGCGATCGTTAACCCCAACCTGCGCGGCTGCGCCTTCCCGTCCAAATCGCTGGCGGGGGTAGGCGTGGCGTTCTACCTGATGCTGGCGCTGCGCGCCCGGCTGCGGGACAGCGGCTGGTTCGAACAGCGCGCGCTGGCGATGCCGAATCTGGCGGAACTGCTGGATCTGGTGGCGCTCGGCACCGTGGCCGACGTGGTGCCGCTGGACGCCAACAACCGCATTCTGGTGTATCAGGGATTAAACCGCATCCGCGCCGGCAAATGCCGACCGGGCATCCGCGCGCTGCTCGAAGTGGCCAACCGCGACGCCCGCCAACTGGCGGCCAACGATCTCGGTTTCGCCCTCGGCCCGCGGCTCAACGCCGCCGGCAGGCTGGACGACATGTCGATCGGCGTGGCGCTGCTGTTGAGCGACGACATCGCGCAGGCGCGCATGCTGGCCAACGATCTCGATGCGCTGAACCAGACGCGACGCGAGATAGAGCAGGGCATGCAGGTGGAAGCCCTGCAGCTGTGCGATCAGCTGGAGCGCACCAGCACCGAGCTGCCTTACGGGCTGGCGATGTATCATCCGGAATGGCATCAGGGCGTGGTGGGCATCCTCGCTTCGCGCATCAAAGAGCGTTTCCACCGTCCGGTGATCGCTTTCGCGCCGGCGGGTGACGGCATCCTGAAAGGCTCCGGGCGTTCGGTGCCCGGCTTGCACATGCGCGACGCGCTGGAGCGGCTGGATATGCTGAACCCCGGGCTGATGATGAAGTTCGGCGGCCACGCGATGGCGGCCGGGCTGTCGCTGGAAGAGGCCAAATTCGACGAGTTCCGCCAGCGTTTCGGCGAGCTGGTGGGCGAATGGCTCGATCCGGCGATGTTGGAAGGGGTGATCTGGTCCGACGGCGAACTGGCGATGCAGGAGCTGTCGTTGACGACGGCGGAGCTGCTGCGCGAGGGCGGCCCGTGGGGCCAGGCGTTCCCGGAACCGACCTTCGACGGCAAGTTCCGCATCCTGCAGCAGCGGTTGGTGGGTGAGAAACACCTGAAGCTGATGGTGGAACCGCTTGGCGGCGGCCCGTTGCTCGACGGCATCGCGTTCAACGTGGACACCACGCTGTGGCCGGACAGCAGCGTGCGCGAAGTGGAACTGGCCTACAAACTCGACGTCAACGAGTTTCGCGGCAACCGCAACGTGCAACTGCTGATCCAGCACCTTTGGCCGCGCTGAGGCGAAATGGGCGTTCGTGTAGCGGTAAGTGACCGGTGTACGAACGCTCCATCAGTTTCGTGGCGGAATAATCAGGCTGGCGACGCCTTTCTGCTCGATAATTTCCAGCATTCTGAGCGCGGAACCTTGGGGTTTCACCGCATTACGTTCCCATTTCTGTACGCTGGTGGTCGACATATTGACCACGGCCGCCAGATCGGCCTGACTTAAGCCAAGCCGTTTGCGTAGCATTTTGATGCGTGCGCCGTCCATTTGCTCACGCTGTTCATGCTGGGCATTTTGCTCTTGCGCCTGAACGCGCGCATCGATGCTGCGCATGGTGTCGTCTGACACTGCGCCAATTTCATTGAATCGTTGCGCCATTTTTTGCAGTCTGAGTAGGCGATTATCAGTCATCGCATTTCACCTCTCGCAGGTAACCGCTATCGATGGCTCGTTTGATAATTTCTGGCGGCATGGCAAGAAAGTCTTTAGCGAGCTCGCGATAGGTTGCTAATTCATCATCGTTAATTTCTTTTGCATCGTTCTGTTTTACGGTGTTTTTTAGCCATCCATCAACAAAATACTGATGGCGTCCGTGTTTAAATGCCACGATGGATCGGGCGCCGCCCCGTTTACCCCGATTGAGCGGGAGGCGTTTCTTGTAGACGCCGCCCCCCAGATCGCCGTCATGGTTGCCATGTTCGAGTTCGTGAGCTGCCGTGCAAATTTTTTGATCGACGATGCGATTTTTCTTCATAAATTTGTCGAAATCATCCGTAACGAAAATGTCCATGTTGGCACCGCCTATCCCTGTTGAGTCATCGTCGTGACTATAGTCTTAATGACTACGCTGCTCAATACTTGAACAGCTTAGTGGCTTGGTTGGCGCCGACAAGAAAACACGGACGAAACGCCAGCTCTCCCCGCTACACGCTTTGGCGCCCGATCGCCACAAAAACTGACCAACTCGCTATAAACTGCCGCCCGGATCCGTTAGAATTAGCGGTTCCAATGGCATTCCGCCATCGACGACATCAACGTAAAAGAACGCAAAACCATGTTTGAAATTAACCCGGTAAAAAACCGAATTCAGGACCTGTCCGAGCGGACTGCGGTTCTTAGGGGGTATCTTTGACTATGATGCCAAGAAGGAACGCCTAGAAGAAGTCAACGCCGAGCTGGAGCAGCCGGACGTTTGGAACGAACCGGAGCGCGCACAGGCGCTCGGCAAAGAGCGCGCCGCGCTGGAAGCCATCGTTGAAACCATCGATCACCTGCAGCAGGGCAGCGAAGATGTCAGCGGTCTGCTGGAGCTGGCGGTGGAAGCCGACGATGAAGAGACCTTCAACGAAGCGGTCGCCGAACTCGATCAACTGATCGCCAAGCTCGAACAGCTGGAATTCCGCCGCATGTTCTCCGGCGAATACGACAGCGCCGACTGCTATCTGGACATTCAGGCCGGCTCCGGCGGCACCGAAGCGCAAGACTGGGCCAGCATGCTGCTGCGCATGTACCTGCGCTGGGCCGAAGCCAAGGGCTTCAAGACCGAAGTGATCGAAGAGTCCGACGGCGACGTCGCGGGCCTGAAATCGGCCACCATCAAGATCATCGGCGACTACGCGTTCGGCTGGTTGCGCACTGAAACCGGCGTTCACCGCCTGGTGCGCAAGAGCCCGTTCGACTCCGGCGGCCGTCGCCACACCTCGTTCAGCTCGGTGTTCATCTACCCGGAAGTGGACGACGATATCGACATCGATATCAACCCGGCGGATCTGCGCATCGACGTGTACCGCGCCTCCGGTGCGGGCGGTCAGCACGTCAACAAAACCGAATCCGCCGTACGTATTACTCACCTGCCAACCAACATCGTGGTGCAGTGCCAGAACGATCGTTCTCAGCATAAGAACAAGGATCAAGCGTTTAAACAGCTGCGAGCCAAGCTGTACGAGTTTGAGATGCAAAAGAAAAATGCTGATAAACAGGCGATGGAAGACAACAAGTCCGACATCGGCTGGGGCAGCCAAATCCGTTCTTACGTGCTGGATGACTCCCGCATCAAGGATTTGCGCACCAACGTCGAAACGCGTAACACGCAGGCCGTACTGGATGGCGACCTGGATAAATTCATTGAGGCAAGTTTGAAAGCCGGGTTATGAGGAATAGAAATGTCTGAACAACAAGTACAGGGCGCCGATCAGGCGCTGGATCTCAATAACGAGCTGCAGTCCCGCCGCGAGAAACTGGCCGGCCTGCGTGAGAACGGCATTGCGTTCCCGAACGACTTCCGTCGCGACTCCACCTCCGACAAACTGCACGCCGCGTACGGCGATAAAGACAACGAAGAGCTGGAAGCGCTGGGCGTAGAAGTGACCGTCGCCGGCCGCATGATGACCCGCCGCATTATGGGCAAGGCATCTTTCGTTACGCTGCAGGACGTGGGCGGCCGCATTCAGCTGTACGTCGCGCGCGACGATCTGGCTGAAGGCGTGTACAACGAGCAGTTCAAGAAGTGGGACCTGGGCGATATCCTCGGCGCGCGCGGCAAGCTGTTCAAAACCAAGACCGGCGAACTGTCGATCCACTGCACCGAACTGCGTCTGCTGACCAAAGCGCTGCGTCCGCTGCCGGACAAATTCCACGGCCTGGCGGATCAGGAAACCCGTTACCGCCAGCGTTACCTGGATCTGATCGCCAACGAAGAATCGCGCAACACCTTCAAGGTGCGTTCTCAGGTGATGTCGGCTATCCGTAACTTCATGGTGGAACGCGGCTTCATGGAAGTCGAAACCCCGATGATGCAGGTGATCCCGGGCGGCGCGTCGGCGCGTCCGTTCATCACCCACCACAATGCGCTGGATATCGACATGTATCTGCGCATCGCGCCGGAACTGTATCTGAAGCGTCTGGTGGTCGGCGGCTTCGAGCGCGTGTTCGAAATCAACCGCAACTTCCGCAACGAAGGCGTTTCTCCGCGTCATAATCCAGAGTTCACCATGATGGAACTCTACATGGCTTACGCGGATTACAAAGACCTGATCGAGCTGACCGAGACGCTGTTCCGCACCCTGACCGAGAAAGTGCTGGGTACCTCTCAGGTGCAGTACGGCGACGAAGTGTTCGACTTCGGCAAGCCGTTCGAGAAGCTGACCATGACCGAGGCTATCAAGAAATACCGTCCGGAAACCGATCTGGCTGACCTGGCCGACATGGACAAAGCGGTGGCCATCGCGGAATCCATCGGCATCAAGGTTGAGAAGAGCTGGGGCCTGGGCCGCGTCGTGACCGAGATCTTCGAAGAAGTGGCGGAAAGCCATCTGATTCAGCCGACCTTCATCACCGAGTACCCGGCTGAAGTGTCGCCGCTGGCGCGCCGCAACGACGTGAACCCGGAAATCACCGACCGCTTCGAGTTCTTCATCGGCGGCCGTGAAATCGGCAACGGCTTCTCCGAGCTGAACGACGCCGAAGACCAGGCGCAGCGCTTCGCCGATCAGGTGAACGCCAAAGACGCCGGCGACGACGAAGCGATGTTCTACGACGAAGACTACGTCACCGCGCTGGAGCACGGCCTGCCGCCAACCGCCGGTCTGGGCATCGGCATCGACCGCATGGTGATGCTGTTCACCAACAGCCACACCATCCGCGACGTGATTCTGTTCCCGGCGATGCGCCCGCAGAAATAATCGCGTTTAGCGTGCAACAACCGGTGCGGGCAACTGCGCCGGTTTTTTTTCGTCTGCAGGACTTAACCGCTTAAAACATCGACAGTTACGCGCCATCTCCGCTTGCCCGCCGCCGATAACCGGTTATAATGCCTGTCGCACATCGATGCGGGTGTAGTTCAATGGTAGAACGGCAGCTTCCCAAGCTGCATACGAGGGTTCGATTCCCTTCACCCGCTCCAGTACCCTCCTCGTGAAAGCATCCTGATTCTCCAAAACGTTACCCCAACCCAATCCTTTGCACATGTAAGCATTATTTCTGGTCGCCCTCCATCCCACCCGCATCATCAGCGCCGCAGGGAGGAAGGCAGGGCAAAAAAATGCCGCCCCTGGGGACGGCATGTCGGCATTCAGCGCACCAGATGCAAGAAATGCAGATGTTTTTCGTACTGGTCGAGAATATCGTTGATCAACTGCTCCTGATTCCAGCCCATGACATCGTAGTTCTGGCCGCCTTCTTTCAGGTAGATCTCCGCGCGATAATATTTGTGCTGCTCGGCTTGCTGTTCATCATTATCCAGCCCGGCCAGGGCGAAGGTCGGCGAGCTGTAGCCGCGCAGTCTGACTTCATAGATAAAGTTAAGCTCATCGCCTAAATCAACCTCGAAACGAATGCGATCTTCCGCGCCGGTGTTGATGCTGCTGAGCGTGCCTTGCTTGCTCAGCTCCTCCTGCACCAGCGTCATGGCCGACTGGATGACTTCGTCCATAAAGCGCTTAACCAGCGAGCGCTTTGGCAGATAAGCGATATTACGCAGCCTGCGCTGCCAGGGGATAGGATTGCGGGCGGCGGTAGGGGCGATGGTGGCCATATTCCGGCTGTCGCGCTTGGTCAGATCGCGACGCAGCGCCTTAAGCAAACCGTAAATGGATATCAGCAAGATGGCCGAGAAAGGCAGCGCGCTGGCGATGGTGACGGTTTGCAGCGCGCTGAGCCCCCCGGCGATCAGCAAGGCGATGGCGACGATGCCCATCAGCGACGCCCAGAAAATGCGTTGCCATACCGGCGTGTTGCTGGAGCCGCCCGAAGCCAGGGTATCCACGACCATGGCGCCGGAGTCGGCGGACGTGACAAAAAAGACGATAACCATCGCCATGGCGATAAACGAAAGCACGCTGGAGAATGGGAAATGCTCCAGGAAGTTAAACAACGCCAAGGCCACGTCTTGTTGTACCGTAGCGGCGAGATCTGTCGCGCCCTTTTCCATGATGAGGTAAATGGCGCTGTTGCCGAACACGGTCATCCACATGAGGGTGAAGCCGGCCGGGACGAACAGCACGCCCGTGACAAATTCGCGGATGGTTCGGCCGCGGGAAACCCGGGCGATGAACATCCCGACGAAAGGCGACCAGGAGAGCCACCACCCCCAGTAGAGCAGCGTCCATCCGCCTAACCAGTTGCTGGATTTGGGTTCATAGGCATACAGGTTGAAGGTTTTGCTGACCAGCTCGGACAGATAGCCGCCGGTATTTTCCACAAAGGATTTCAACAGCAAAACGGTTGGCCCCAACAGCAACACCAAGGCCAGGAGCAACAGCGCCAGGCTGAGGTTCAGCTCCGACAGAAAGCGTATGCCCTTCTCCAGCCCGGAAACCACGGAAATGGTGGCCAGCCCGGTAATCACCACGATTAATATCACCTGAACGGTTTCGTTGATTGGCACGCCAAACAGGTGGTTAAGCCCGGCGTTGACCTGCAATACGCCATAACCCAGCGAGGTCGCGACCCCGAATACGGTGCCGATGACGGCGAAGATATCGACGGCGTGGCCGATAGGGCCATAAATGCGATCGCCGATGATCGGATAAAGCGCGGAGCGCAGGGTCAACGGCAGGCCATGCCGATAGCTGAAGAAGGCCAGAATCAACGCCACGATGGCGTAGATCGCCCAGGCATGCAGCCCCCAGTGGAAAAAGGTCAGGCGCATGGCCTGTTTGGCCGCCTCGATGCTCTCGGGCGTGCCGACCGGCGGCGAGAGATAGTGCATAACCGGTTCCGCCACGCCGAAGAACATCAGACCGATACCCATCCCCGCCGAAAATAGCATGGCAAACCAGGAGTGGTAGCGAAAATCGGGTTGCGCATGATCGGGGCCAAGTTTGATGTCGCCGTAACGAGAAAGCCCCAGAAACGTCACGCTGAGCAATATGAGCGCCACGGCCAAAATATAAAACCAGCTGGCGTTGGTGAAGATTTGTTGCTGCAGAAGCTTGAAGTTTTTGTCAGCGACGTCGGGGAAAAAGGCGGCGAAGGCGACCAGAAGAAAAATGAGGACTGCAGAGGTGAAGAATACCGCTTTGTTGATATGGCTTTGCGGCTTATTTAAGGAGGTGTCTTTCTCACTCATAAATTGATTTATTCCATTTGTTTGATTATCGCCCTGAATGGAGGAAAGGTGGTGACTGTAATATCGTAGCAAAATAGTTGGGTTGGCGCAGGAGGCCGACGCCGCTCTATAGAGCGGAATTACCGCTGTCTCTGTGCGGTAATTCCGAATAATTCACGTTGCCGTTAGTTAAATAAAAAGGCCAATAACCCCGTCACCTTATTCTTATTTTCCCATCCTTCCAATTTCATGCAGGCATTAACGTGTTCTTTTCTGCGCATTTCATTGCTGTCCGAGGGATAAGCGCCACCGCCGGTGTGGGGAATCTCCGCGCCGTTGATAGTCATGGAGGAGAATACAGGCGAGCGGGTGTCTAAAGACAGGCTCACGGGATAGCGTTGTTCGGCTTCTTGTCGGCAGCTTGCTCTGGCGGCCTCAAGGGGTGTCGGAGCCGCCGTTTGCGCTTCCCACTTTTCCGGCGTGGCGCAAGAAGACATCATCAACACGGCGGTGATAACGGCATATTTTCTCAACGTAAAAATTCCTTTTCAAAAAAATCCCGCCTATTTTACCCAACCCCTCAAACAGGGGGAGCGTTATTCTCGTTTAACGCCTCCGGCGACACGCACGGCTATTCATGCGGTGTGGCCCGCCGGAAAACCGAACGGGCCGTTATGGCGCATTAACCGAGGATCTCCTTGGCGAGTATTTCAAACAGCGTATCGATCTCATCAAGGGTGTTGTAGTGCATCATGCCGATGCGCAGCACGCCGCCGTCCTGCAACCCCAGCTGTTGCACCAAGCCCAACGCATAGAAATGCCCACTGCCGGCGCAGATGTTGTGCTGCCCCAGCCGTCGGGCGATCGCGTCGGGCGCCTGGCCGCTGAAGGTCAGGGCGAAGGTCGGCGTGCGGCGTGCGCTGTCCGCCTGCGGATTGCCGTAGAGCCGCACGCCGTCGAGTTGCTGCAGCCGTTGCAAAAAGTGGCGGCACAGCGCCTCTTCATGCCGGTGGTAGGCGGCGAAGCTCTCCTGCAGACGCTGCCTTAACGGCGCACCGGGCGTGCCCCACTGCGCCAGATACTCGATAGCGGCCGCGACGCCGGCCAGCGCTTCGAAGCTCTGCGTGCCGGTCTCGAAACGGCCGGGGCCGACGTCGGTGGCCGGCTCGACTTTGTACGGCCGCAGGCGCTGCAGCCACTGCGGCGCGATGTAGGCCATGCCGACGTGCGGGCCAAAGAATTTGTAGGCGGAGCACACCAGGAAGTCACATCCCAACGCCTGCACGTCGATCAGGTTATGCGGCGCGTAATGAACGGCGTCGACATACACCTGCGCGCCCACCCGATGCGCGGCTTCAACGATGGTTTTGATATCGACGATGCTGCCGGTGACGTTGGACGCGTAGCTGACCGCCACCAGACGCGTGTTGGCGTTGATGCGCGCGCACACTTTTGCCGCGTCGAGAGAACAATCGGCGCTCTCCAGCGCCATCTGATGCACCACGGCGCCTTTGTCGGCGGCGGCCTGCTGCCAGCTGGAGACGTTGGCGTAGTGATCCAGCGCGGTGACGATGACCTCATCGCCGTCCCGCCAATCGCGACTGATGATGCGGCTGAGATGAAAGGTCAGCGTGGTCATGTTCATGCCGAAGACGATGTTGTCGGGCGACGGCGCATTTAACAAGGCGCGCACCGATTCGCGCGCCTGACTCATCACCTCGCCGGTAACCCGGCTGGAGAAGTAGTGCCCGCCCAGGTTGGCGTTGTACTTCCCCAGGTAGTCGGTCATTTTTTCCAGCACGCCCCGGGAAACTTGCGCACCGCCGGGGCCGTCGAAAAAGATCGCCGGTTTGCCTTCGATCTGCCGGGACAGGGCGCTGAACTGGCGTCGGGCGAGCTCGGGGGTAAAGGTCATGCTTTCTCTCCCCGAGCGGTGAGGACGAAGAGATCCAGATAGCCTTCTTCATTCGGGCTTACGGTATTGATCGGCGTGGCGTTGTGCCACAGTTTACTGTCCGCCAATAGCACGGCTTCACCGTCGGCCAGCGCTTTTTTGAAGAAAGGATCGTGGCGGCTGTCGTCGTACAGCATGATTTCGCCGCCGACGATATTGTGGCGGTGAATGGCGATCATCGCGATATGGTCGAAACCGTCCTGGTGAATGCCTTCCGGCGCCACCAGCGTATCTTTTTGGATGGCGACCACGCGCATCTGGTGGATCTCTATCTCGGCGCCTTCCGGCAGTTCGTTATTTTCGGCAAACAGGTTGCACATCTCCGCCATGCCGGCGCTCTGCAGCACGGCGCTGTCGATAGGCTCGAAGCGGCGCACCACGTTGCCCTGGAAATGGTTGATCTGATCCGATTGCATGAAGGTGCGCGGCCCCACTTCGGCGATGTTGGGGTTGAGGTATTTCACGACGGAATAACGGCGCAGGCGATATTTGCCGTCGGCATGTTGCGTGTGGGGCAAGGAAGAAAATGAGGGCATCAGCTCTTGGGTGGCTTGCGGGCTTAGTACAGTCATACTTATTACGTTTTCGTGTTTCTGTAACATAATCACCTCTAATAATAATAATTTCTGATGTTGTAGGGGGTAATTCGATTGAATTGTAGACGACTCTATAACCAACGCAATGTGGGGTTGGCGAGGTGTGATGGCGGTCGTAAAGTGGGGAGAACGCAAAAAGATAAAGTGGCGAAAAGTCGGCTGGCGCGGCGGTGAAACGGCGCGGCATCTTGCCCGCACCGGCAGGTATCAAGCGATGGGCGCGCGGCCCTCGTGTTCAGAATGTCTCGAAATAAAGCTCGCGCAACAGCCAGGAGATTTCGTTATTGGTGCGGTTTAGGACGTCTATTCTGTGAACCCCTATCGCTTCTGCGCGCAGGTCGAGCAGCAGGTTGCGAATCTGCCGGAATAACGGGGTTTGCGGGTTGGGTTTGGCCAACTGCTGTCCACACAGTTTGATACCGGCGTCGCAGCCGGTGGCGATGTCCGTCAGGCAGCACGGGCAAGCGGTTTTTTGGCGCGCCATATTGCGGCATTGTTGCCCGATTACCTGATTGAAGTGGCGTAATTGCAGGCAGACCTCCCGCGAGTTCAACGGTTTGGAATGGGTTGTCATCGGTTTCAGCTCCCTTGTCTTCGCCTATATTGGCACTTACCGATGAAGATAACCACGGACAAGCTGAGGGGGTATCGCCTTGTTTTGTTTGCAAATGGGGAGGGGATAGCGGCCCGCCGTCGGCGGGCCGTTACGATCAGGCGCGTTTAAACAGATTCGCTGCCTGGAACAGGGCAAAGGAACTGACCAGCATCTCGATGCCGACGATCGCCGTCACCAGCGTCACCGACGCCGCCGGGCCTGAGCCGATCAGCATCCAGGCGATGATCAAATCGAGTACGCCGATGACGAACTGCAGCCAGTTGCCCGGCAGGCCGCGGCGCATATAGCCTGCCGCCAGGCGCGCGATGCCGCCGAGCGCAAACAGCACGGCGAGGTAGACCGCCAGCGCCAGAATGCCCGCCAGCGGGCTGGTGATGAACACATAGCCGATAATCAGGTAGGCCACGCCTAGCAGAATGCCGCCGATCATCGGCCAGGTATTCTGCGCCCGGTTGGCGATCATGGCGATAATCAGCCCGGCGCCGCTCAACAGCAGCAGGACGCCCACCACGATGCTCAGCGCTGCGCCGGAGGCGAAAGGATTCACCAGGCACAGTATGCCGCCCGCCAGCAGCAGGAAAGCGATGATCAGCAGGGTGGTGCGTTGCTTTTTGAGCAGCTCTTCGCTCAGGAGGGGCAGATTATTGCGGTCGAGGTTCAACATGACAGTACTCCATTTCGTCGTTGGGAAATTAATCAGTCATCCTTACCTGTTTAGCATAGACCGTCTGGGGGTTTTTGACTGACCCGGCGCAAATGTTACACTGTGCGGCTGACGCGTATCAGAACCGAAAAGACGATTGGGGACAGGATTTGAGCACAGGAAGCAAGCTGGCAAGGTGGCGCCGCATCGCGGTGTGTCTGACATTGGGGCTGCTGTTGGCCGGGTGTTCGGGTAAAAACACCTACAACCGCGACTACGACAAACTGCCGAAGGGCAGTTACACCGGCAAGTCCTACACCGTCAAACGGGGCGATACGCTGTACTACATCGCCTGGATCACCGACAGCGAAGTCGGCGATCTGGCCAGAATCAACAAGATACGCCCGCCCTATAATCTGGAAGTGGGGCAAAAACTGCGGCTGAGCGGCGGCGCGCCGACCAAAACCGCCGCCACGCGCCGTAAAACATCCTCGTCTTCCGCCGCGATCGCCAAGCAGACGCCGCCGCCGGGCGCCGCACGTTGCTGGCGCTGGCCGACCAGTGGCCGGATCGTGCAGGCGTACTCCAATGCCGATGGCGGCAACAAGGGCATCGACATCGCCGGTAAACGCGGCCAGCCGATCTATGCTTCCGCCAAGGGCAAAGTGGTGTACGTCGGCAACCAACTGCGCGGCTACGGCAACCTGATCATGATTAAGCACGGCGAAGACTTTATTACCGCCTATGCGCACAACGACACCACGCTGGTGCGCAATGGCCAGGATGTGAAAGCGGGGCAGAAGATCGGCACCATGGGCAGCACCGGCACCGATTCGGTGTTCCTGCATTTCCAGATCCGCTACCGCGCCACCGCGCTCGATCCGCAGCGCTATCTGCCGCCGCAGGGATCGTCGCCGTCCTGTTAACGTCAATCCGGCTCCTTGCGGAGCCGGATGTCAGCTATTTCAGCGGCAGATAAAGATCGGTCACCAGTTCATATTCCGCCACCTCGTGCACGAAGTTGTGGTAGTGGAAATAGAGCGGGAAATCGCGCAGCTCCTCGCCGCTGGCCGGCAACCACTCGCGGTACAGATAGCGGGCGCTTTCCGAGAGCCCATCCAGCGATCCGAGATGGCGCAGCACCGCGCAGCGCCCGGCCGGCAGCGTGCCGTTCACCACGCCGAAGGCGTTGTCCTCCGGGATCGGCGTAGTGACTTCGCCGCAAATGAAGAAGTGGAAGTCCTGCGCTTCGGTGGTGGCCGGATCGTGCGGCGCGATGCCGTAAGTGCGGCTGCTTCTGACCGGCGACAGGCCGCTGGTTTTGCGCCACTCGATAAAGCGTGCGGCGGTTTCGTTGACCAGCGCGGGCGGGCCGCTATGTTCGATCATCGCCACCGGCGTGGCCGGAAAATCGACAATGTCTACCTTCATGGGGTGTTTCCTTCTGTGTTTAGGTTCGGGAAAGCGCTGCTGCCAATCGATCCAGGCCGGCTGTTTGCGAAACTGGCTCGGCGTTTGGCTGAACGCCTGTTTGAAGGCGCGGCTGAAGGACTCCGGGTTCTGAAAACCGGCGTCCAGCGCGATGTCAATCACCGGCTCCAGCGGGTTATACGCCAGGCGGTAAGAGGCGCGTTTAAGCCTCATCCACTGGATATAACGCCACACCGAGATGCCGCAATACGCGCTAAACTGGCGTTGAAAGTGAAAGCGCGAAAAATGGGCCACTTCGCTCAGCTTGTCGACGGTAAGCGCCTCGTCCAGGTGGCGGTCGATATAGTCAAAGACCTGCGCAAAGCGCTTTGCATACGTCTGGGTCATGTGATTGTCTCCTCCATGCCTGAACTTTGCCCGAGTCGCTGCCGCTTCTCCTGACGGATGATGCTGAGTTGCCATCGCAGGAAAACGGAATGGCTGCGGCGTTCGCCGCCGACCAGGCCAAACTCATAACTCCCGCGCGGCCATGCGCCGCGAGCCCGACCGAGAAGATGAATATTACATGATGGATCGTTCCCGCTTGCTGAAATTCCTGCTGCCCTATCTGTGGCCGAAAGACAACCCGCGGCTGCGTTGGTATCTGGTGGTGGCCTTTGTGTTCATGGTGGTGGCCAAGGTCAGCACCACGCTGGTGCCGCTGGCCTACAAAGCGATGGTCGATGCGCTGAGCGGCGAGACGGCGAAAATGCTGGCGGTGCCGCTGGGGCTGATCGTCGCCTACGGCGTGGCGCGAGTGGGCGGCGCGCTGTTTGAGGAGCTGCGCAACGTGATGTTTATCCACGTCAGCCAAAACGCCACGCGCCTGTTGGGCGTGCGGGTGTTTCGCCAGCTGCATGCGCTGAGCCTGCGCTTTCATCTGGAGCGCCAGACCGGCGGGCTGTCGCTGTCTATCGAGCGCGGCACCCAGGCGGTGTCCACGGTGCTGTCGCGATTGTTGTTCTCCATCGTGCCGATCCTGTTCGAGCTGACGCTGGTCACGGCGATCATGTGGCATATGCTGAATGGCTGGTTCGCGTTGGCGATCCTGACCACGGTCGGCTGCTACATTCTGTTCACCGTGCTGGCGGTGAGCTGGCGCACCCGCTTTCGCCGCGAGCTCAACAAAGCCAACGCCGACGCCAACAGCAAATCCATCGACAGCCTGCTGAACTATGAGACCGTGAAGTACTTCGGCAATGAAGCGTTCGAGGCTGAGCGCTTCGATCTGTCGCGCCGGCTCTACGAATACGCCGCCATCAAGAACCAATTCAGTTTTACCGCGATCAACCTGGGGCAAACCGCCATTATCTCGATCGGACTGATCGTCATGATGGCCATGGCGGCGCAGGGCATTAGGCAGGGGACGATGACGGTCGGCGACTTCGTGCTGGTCAACGCCTACCTGCTGCAGCTGTACCAGCCGCTGAACTTCTTCGGCTTTATCTACTCGGAGGTGCGCCAGGCGCTGATCGACATGGAGAACATGTTCGATCTGCTGCAGGAAAAGCGTGAGATCGTCGATAGCCCGGATGCGCAGCCGCTGCGCCTCGAGCGCGGCGAAGTGCGGTTCGACGCGGTCAGCTTCGGTTACGACACGCGTCGGCCGATCCTCAAGCAGGTGAGCTTTACCATTCCGGCGGGCCACACGGTGGCGGTGGTCGGCGCCTCCGGCGCGGGCAAGTCCACGCTGTCGCGCCTGCTGTTCCGCTTTTACGACGTGCAGGGCGGCGCCATTACCCTCGACGGCCAGGACATTCGTCAAATGACCCAGGCCAGCCTGCGACAGGCGATCGGCATCGTGCCGCAGGATACGGTGCTGTTCAACGATACGCTGCGCTACAACATCGGCTATGGCAAAACCGGCTCCAGCGATGAAGAAATCGAGCGGGCGGCGCGGCTGGCGCATATCCATGATTTTATCGTCGGTCTGCCCGACGGTTACGACACCCGGGTGGGCGAGCGCGGGTTGAAGCTGTCGGGCGGTGAAAAGCAGCGGGTGGCGATCGCGCGCACCATCCTGAAAAATCCGGCCATCCTGGTATTCGACGAGGCGACCAGCGCGCTGGATACCCAGACCGAGCGCGAAATCCAGGGACACCTGCGCGAGGTGAGCCGCAACCACACCACGCTGGTGATCGCTCATCGGCTCTCCACCGTGGTGGATGCCGATGAAATTATCGTGCTGGAGGCGGGGGAGATCGTCGAGCGCGGAGGGCACGAGGCGTTGCTGGCCGCGAACGGCCGCTACGCCGCCATGTGGCAAACCCAGTACAGCGAAGAGCAGGAACCGCGCTGACGCTGCCGTTCACACCATCGATGGCGCGGCCTTGAGCCGTTGTATCACGTAGTCGCAGGCGATGCGGTAATCCTGCTGCAGATCGGTGTCATCCCCGGCCAGGCTGCCGCGCAGCCAGAGCCCATCGATCATCGCCGCCAGCCCGCGCGCCGCGTCGCGCGCCTGCTGCAGCGGCAGCTCGCGGCGGAACTGGCTGCAAATATTGGAATAGAGCCGCCGATCGTTGGCGCGCTGCAGGCGGCGCAGTACTGGCTGGTGCATGCTAGCGGCCCAGAAGTCGAGCCAGGCGCGCATGGAAATGGCGTTGGTTTGGCTGGGGTGGAAGTTGCCCTGAATGATGGCGCACAGCTGCGACTGGCTGTCGCTCGCCGCCTGAGCGCGGCACTCGGCCACCGCGTCGCGCAGATCGCGCAGGATCTTGCGCATGGTCGCGCTCAACAATCCCTCCTTATCGCCAAAATAGTGGCTGACGATGCCGGTCGACAGCCCGGCTTCTTTCGCCACCTGCGACAGGGTGACGCTGGCCAGCCCCACCACGCCGATGGTCTCGAAGGCGGCGTTAATCAGCTGCTCCTTGCGCTGCTCAGGAATCTCTCTGCGGTACATATTTTCCCCAACTGATAGGCCAATCACACTTTGGATTTGATTGATTGAACGGTCAATCAATACTCTATATGCTGCTAAAATGTCAAATAAATGACGATAAAATGTTAATCAAAAGTTGCATTTAAATCGTCTGTCTTTCGCATCATGGAAGCCTGCCAATGACAATAAAAACTCCTCCATCGCTTGACGAAGAACCTGTCAGATTGAATGTCCCGGTATTTTTCGGCTCAGCCGCGGTGATCTTGCTGCTGGGGGCGCTGATTGTGCTGTTTCCCGCCGCCAGCAAACAGTGGCTGAATGTCGCGCAAAGTTGGGTGGCCGACGTGTTCGGCTGGTATTACATGCTGTTGATGGTCGCCTGCATGGTGTTCGTGTTCTGGCTGGCGCTGTCGCGCTTTGGCCATATTCGCCTCAGCCAGGATGATGAGCCGCCGCAGTTCAGCTATCCCTCCTGGGTGGCGATGCTGTTCTCGTCGGGCATCGGCATTGCGCTGGTGTATTACGGCGCCTATGAGCCGTTGGATCACTTCCTGTCGCCACCGGAAGGCGACGGCGGCAGCGTGCAGGCGGCGCGGCAGGCGATGGCGCTCACCTTTTTACACTGGGGGCTGCACGGTTGGGCGCTGTATGCGTTGATCGCCACCGCGCTCGCCTATTTCGCCTATTGTCGCGGTTTGCCGCTGGCGCTGCGTTCGGCGCTGTACCCGATCTTCGGCGAGCGCATCCACGGCGGCGTCGGCCATCTGGTGGACAGTTTCGGCATTCTGGTGACGGTTATCTCGATGGTGACCAACCTGGGGATCGGCGCGCTGTTGGTGAACTCGGGGCTGTTCTACTTGTTCGACATCCCGCAAAGCACCGGCGTGCTGCTGGCGCTGATCGTGGTGATGATGGTGGTGGCCACGCTGGCGGCGGTCACCGGCGTCGAGAAGGGCATCGCGATGCTGTCGAACATTAACGTCGGCTTCCTGTGCCTGCTGTTACTGTTCGTGTTTCTGGCCGGCCCGACGCTGAACCTGCTGAACGGCATGTTGCAGAACATTGGGGATTATCTGACCTCGCTCGTCAGCCGCAGCTTCGATATGTATCTGTACGGCAAGGCGCGCCAGTGGCAGGGCGCCTGGACGCTGTTCTATTGGGCCTGGTGGGTGGCGTGGGCGCCGTTTGTCGGGCTGTTTATCGCGCGTATTTCCAAAGGCCGTACCATCCGCGAACTGATCTTCGGCGTGTTGCTGATCCCGCTGGGGTTCACGCTGGCGTGGCTGTCGATCTTCGGCAATACCGCCATCAGTCTGGTGCTGGAGGGCGGGCAAGCGATTCTGGGGCAGGTGGCGCAAAGCGACCCGCCGATGGCGGTGTTCAAGCTGTTCGAATACCTGCCCTATACCCAGCTGACCGCCGGTTTTGTGGTGGTGATAAGCTTCGTGCTGTTCCTGACGCCGGTCGATTCCGGCACGCTGATGATAGCGAATCTGTCCTGCCAGGGCGGTTCCGCCCACGATGACGCGCCGGCCTGGCTGCGGGTGTTCTGGGCGGCGGTCACCACGTTGGTGTGTGCCGGGCTGCTGTACGCCGGCAGTTTCAGCGCGATGCAGACTGCGGTAGTGCTGTGCGGCCTGCCGTTCTCGGCGGTGATCGTGCTGTACATGCTCAGCCTGCGTAAAGATCTGCGCGGTTACGCCATGAAGCCGGCGCACCCCTGAGGCGGCTTATTCGTCCGCGCGCGGTCGGTGATGCACGTATTCGATAATCGTGCCGTCCGGCAGGCGCGCATTGAAACAGGCGCCGGTGGGCACTTCCACCGGGCCAAAGAAGATATCGGCGCCGGCGGCCAGCAGCCGCTGGTGGTAGGGATAAATGTTATCGACCAGCAACGTGCCGACGGTGCTGCGAAAAGGACGCAGGTTTTCTTCCGAGCCTTCCAGGATCAGAAACGGCCCTACCGCCGCCAGCACCAGCCGATGCTCGGGGAAGTCGAAACGCATATCCGCTTCCACGCCGTGCAGCTGCTCGTAAAACGCGATGGCGCGGTCAATCTCGCCTTCGTCGACGTAGACCCGGATCAGCACGCGCGGCTCGCGCAGCGATGAAGAGTCGGCAGTTTTGCGCCAAAAGCCCGCTTCTGTCAGTTTTGCCGTCATTGCTCATTCCTCATGGTGGCTCGTTTCCTTGTCATCATGCCGCCGTTTGACGGCAGGGATTAGACCGAGTTGTTATGAACCAGCAGCGGCGGAAATAAAAAAAAACCGTGAATGGGGCAAATACCCGCTCAGGTCGGAATAGCGGGCTAAAGCGGGTGTCAGGCGCGATGGAATTCCGGCAACACCCATTGGCCGATCTCCTGCATCGTCTCTTCCAGCGGCCTCTGGTTGCGGCGAAAATGCAGGCCGATGTGATTGACCCCGGCGTCACGCATGGCGCTCAGTTCCTGAATCAATCCATTGCGGCCGCTCTTGATACCGAAGCGATGGCGTTGAATCGGCGCGTCGGCGTTATCGGTGAGGTCGAGATGAATAAAGCTGACGTAGGGCTTGTCACCGGCTACGTTGCGCCAGAGTTTGACCCGCGAAACGTGGTCCGCAGGCGTGCCGGGATACGACAGCCAGCCATCCATATTTTTACCCACCCACTCGGGCGTTTGTTGCGCCAGTCCGGCGACCAGCAGCGGCGGCGGTGGCGTGGCCGGCAGCAGGCGCAATCCCGGTTGCAGTGCGCTGTCGGCTTCCCCTTTGATAATGCCAACGCTGGCGCGGAAGCTTTCACCGCGCGCGGCGTAATCGGCGCCGAACAGTGGGTACTCCACGGGGCGATCGCCGCTGGCGACGCCGAGCAACAGACGATCGCCGCTCAGCGTTTGCAGCGTGGAAGCCGCTTTGCGCACCAGCCACGGCTGCCGCAGCGGCAGCACCACGGCCGCGGTACCGAGCAGAATATTGCGCGTCAGGCTGGACAGGTAGCCGAGGTAGGTAAAGGTCTCAAACACCTGCGCGGCGTCGCCGAAGTCCGGATCGTACAGCGGCACGTCGCGAACCCAGGCGGCGCGAAAGCCGAGCTCATCGGCCAGCTTGATGCGCGCAGCGTGTTCGCTCATGTCCGGCACGCCGAACGGCCGCCCGTCCTGCTGGCGTTTCAGCTGCCCGCTGGTGGACCAATCGTTGTCCAGCGGCAACTCGATGCCGATGGAAAGCGGCTCCCGGGTTAATTTTTCGATGCTCATGTGTCACTCCGTCTCAGGCCTTGCGGCGCGGTGTCGAACGATGGCACGAAGTGTTGCATGGCGCTTAATTGAGATAAACAGTCCTAATCGCAATAGATAATTGCTGCTGCGAGCATAATTGCTTTGCTGGATGCGGCATGATTGCCGTGATTTACGTCACGCTCTGCGCTTTTGCTATTGTCCAGACAGGGTTATATAACCCCGTCGTTGGCATTTCCCTCGTAAGAGTTAGTTTTTTCGGCAGCCTTAAAATAAAACGAGATGATTCAATAGATAAAAATGGTTCTGAAGCGCGTGCGGCGATCATTCAATGCCGATGAAAAATTAATAATCCTGAAGCGTCATCGATGGGATTATTCGCAAATAACGCGCAAGCAGGCTTTTTTAATCGCAAGAAAGTACCGGACATTATTTTATATGTATCAATAACAGAAGGATAAATAACCTGAAGGTGATAATGCGATATTGAAATAGTACCCGTTCAGAATTTCATTTGTCTCTCGGAGCGCGCCGGTTGACAGACCGCCGGCTTGCGATAATTTTATGTCATTAACATGTTAATGAGTTGTTGTCGTGACGGGGGGCCAATTTCTCTCTTGGCCGAGCGCTTAACACACTTATGCCATGGCGGGTCGCCATTCATAAGTTAACTTATGGACAAATGACGCTATGAATACATCGCTAGCGGCACGCAGAGCATTAAGTGAAGAGAACCGGTTGCTGATTATTTTGTTTTTCGTGTTCGGCTGCGTATTCGTCGATCGTCTGACCATCTCGTTTCTGTTTCCGATGATTGCCGCCGACCTTAAGCTGAGCAACGTGCATCTCGGCACGCTGTCGGCGGTGCTGGCGCTAACCTGGGCGCTGTCCGGCGCCGGGTTGGGGGCGATAGCCGACCGCTTTAATATCCGTAAACCGATGCTGATCCTGTCTATCTTGGTGTTTTCGCTGTTCTCCGCGCTGTCGGGGCTGGTCAGCGGGTTTGCCATGTTATTGATCTTCCGGGCGTTGATGGGGATTGCTGAGGGGCCGGTATTGCCGATCGCCCAGTCGCTGATGGTGGAAAGATCGCAGCCGCAGCGCCGCGGTTTCAATATGGGATTGATCCAGGGCGCGGCGCCGGGGCTGTTGGGCGGCATCATCGCGCCGCCGCTGATCATCTATCTGGCGCAGAAGTGGGGATGGAGCATGGCGTTTCACCTGACCGCCGTGCCGGGCATCATTCTGGCGTGGCTGATCTATCGCTATGTGAACGGCAAAAAGGATCCCGCTTTCAGCGCCGCGCCGGCGGCCGGTAAGTCGGCGGGCAAGGCTGCTTACGGCGAGCTGTTCAAAATCAAGAACGTGGCGCTGTGCATCCTGATCTCCTGCGTGTTCGTCACCTGGTTCATGATCATCATAACCTTCACCCCTAACTTTTTGGTGACCGACCGGGGCTTCGGTGAAGGCACGATGGGCGGTATCATGAGCGCCATCGGCGCCGCCTGGGTCTTCTGGGGCGTGGCGGTACCGGCAATCTCCGATCGCCTCGGGCGCAAACCGACGCTGATCTTCTTTTCGCTGCTGGCGGTGTGCTGCCCGCTGTTCCTGAGCTACGTCGCCAACCCGTGGCTGCTGGGCGTGCTGGTGTTCCTGTCTTATACCGGCCTTGGCTGTTTCACGCTGTTTATGGCCACCATCCCGTCGGAAACGGTGTCGCCGGCGCGCATCGCCACCGCGTTGGGGCTGGTGATGGGGATCGGCGAGGTGATTGGCGGCTGCCTGGCACCGTTTATCGCCGGGCTGATCGCCGATCGCTACGGCCTGGTCAGCGTAATGTGGCTGGCGGCCGCCGGCGCCGTGTGTGCCGGGGTACTGAGTTGTTTTCTCGATGAAACCGCCCCTGCCGTGGTGAACCGCCGAGCGGTGAAGCCGGCGGGCGTCGCCGACGTTTGAGACGAGTTTTATCCCATTCAATCAAGGAGAGCGAAGATGTCAGCAGAACCATCCGTACTGAATCAAAATGCCGAGCCGGACTGGAAGAATTACGACGATTTCGCGCGCGGCATCGATACCAACCGCTTGCCGGGCACCCAGGACTGGCGCGGCAAAACGCTGCAGATCGCCTTTGAAGACGGCGGGGACATCACGCTGCGTTTCAGCGCCGACCGGCAACGGGTGCTGTGGGCCTGGGGTGGGGAGAGCGGTGAGGACGCTTACGAAGAGGTGCAAACCTCCGCCGCGCGCTATTTCTTCAATATTCCGTTGCAGTCGCCGGGCAACGAATGCCTGACGCTGGTGCTCAACCGCGACAGCGGCCGGGCGCTGCTGGTGCGCAGTACGCTGTTGCCCGAACAAACGGTGGAAAAGGGATCCCGCCTCAAGCAAAGCTTCCACGTTGGGCTGATTGCCGGCGTTACGCCGGGCGGCATCGCGCCGCATCTGACCCGCGAGCTGATCGGTTATCGCACGCTGAACATTTACAGCCCCAACCATTACTACGAGCACTTCTACGTCAACACCGAGCGTTATGCCTGGCAAAACCTGCGCGGCGAGCAGTTCGGGCACGGCGACATGGATTACGCCACTTACTACAAGTTTGAGGACGAGATGTTCCTGTTCACCTTCCGGGAAAAGATTATCCCGGTGTGCTCGGTGTTCTTCTTCGACTTTATCTCCGGGCGCTGCACCGGCACCTTCCTCGGGTTGGACGCCGCCGGCCGGGTGTTGGTGTCACCGGCCGGGGCCTTCATCAGCAAGATGAGCTACAACGCTTATCCGGAGGGCGTGCAGCCGCTGTGAGTCAGGCGTTTCTGACCAGCGATCCGGCGTTGATCTCCGCAATGGTTTTCGCGCCGGTGAGCGTCATGGCGACGCGCATCTCTTTGTCGATCAGATCCAGCAAGTTAGCCACCCCGGCTTCGCCGGCCGCCGCCAGCGCATAGACGAAGGCGCGCCCCAGCAGCACGCTGTCGGCGCCCAGCGCGATCATGCGCACCACGTCCAGGCCGCTGCGGATGCCGGAATCGGCCAGTAAGGTAATGTCGCCTTTCACCGCGTCGGCGATCGCCGGCATGGCGCGCGCGGTCGACAGCACGCCGTCCAGCTGGCGGCCGCCGTGGTTGGAGACGATGATGCCGTCAGCGCCGAAGCGCACCGCATCTTTGGCGTCTTCCGGATCCAGAATGCCTTTGATGATCATCGGGCCGTCCCAGAATTCGCGGATCCACTCCAGATCTTTCCAGGAAATCGACGGATCGAAGTTGGCGCCCAGCCAGCCGATGTAGTCTTCCAGGCTGGTCGGTTTGCCGCGGTAGGCCGAGACGTTGCCCAGATCGTGCGGCTTGCCGAACAGGCCGACATCCCAGGCCCACTGCGGATGGGTAAACGCCTGCAGCACGCGGCGCAGGGCGGCGTTGGGGCCGCTCATCCCCGAGTGGGCGTCGCGGTAACGGGCGCCGGGCACCGGCATGTCGACGGTGAACACCAGCGTTTTCACGCCGGCGGCTTTGGCGCGCTCCAGCGCGTTGCGCATAAAGCCGCGGTCTTTCAGCACGTAGAGCTGGAACCACATCGGCCGATCGATCGCCGGGGCGACCTCTTCGATGGGGCAGACTGACACGGTGGACAGCGTGAACGGAATGCCTTTTTTGGCCGCGGCGCGCGCGGCCTGCACTTCGCCGCGGCGGGCGTACATGCCGGTCAGCCCCACCGGCCCCAGCGCCACCGGCATCGCCAACTGCTCGCCGAACAGCGTGGTCTCCAGACTGAGTTCAGACATATTGCGCAGCACGCGCTGGCGCAAGGCAATATCGGCCAGATCTGCGGTATTGCGCTTCAGCGTATGCTCCGCGTAGGCCCCGCCGTCGATGTAGTGAAACAGAAACGGCGGCAGTTTGGCCTGGGCGGCGGCCCGGTAGTCGGTTGACGCGGAGATGATCATAGTGTTTACCTTCTTGTCTTCTTGCAAATAGCGAGTTGTCAGTCAGAGCGAGAGGATCGCCGCCATACCGGCCGCGATCCCACCGTACGCCAGCATCGGTAGCGCGGTCTTTCTGATGATTTTGCCTTCGGCGTTGCCGATCCCCAGGATCGAACAGACCGCGATAATGTTGTTCAGGCATACCATGTTGCCCATGGCGCCGCCGACGGACTGCAAGGCCAGCGTCAGATTGACGTCGAGGCCGCTGCTCTGGGCGATCGATTGCTGAATGCCGCCGAACGTCAGGTTCGAAACGGTGTTGGAACCGGAGAAGAACGAGCCCAGCGCGCCGAGGAACGATGAGAACAGCAGCCAGCTGTCGCCGGTCAGCGCCGCCAACGCTTTCCCGATCAGGATCACCGGCGCGTTGTCGCCGCCCAGCATCATCAGATTGACCATGACCAGCGCGCCGAACAGGGCGATAAAGGGGCGCGCGATGCGCCCGCCGGTTTCGCTAAACATTTGCCGCACCAGGCCGCCATTCAGACGGAACAGCGGAATGCACAACACCACCACCAGCAGGAACGGGATTAGCGCCGGGACATACAGCGTTTTGTAGCCGGCCGCGGCGGAGGTGCCCAGCACATGCCGCAGTTCGACGATCAGCGCTTGGCTGATGCGCAGCTCCCCGAGCCAGCCGAGGTTTTCCTGCCACAGCAGCGTGGTGGTGTTGAGCAGCGCCTTGAGGCCCAACTGGTGAATGCGCGTCACTATCAGGATAGCAATCAGCAGCAGGGTCGGCGTCATCGCCTTGACCACCTGCATGAACGGCACCGCCTGCGCGGCGCTCTGCGGTTTTTCCGCGCGGGCGAGGCCAATGCCGCCGCGCGCCAGCAGCACCGACAGCGCCAGGCCGAGAGCGCCGCCGACCAGCGCCGGGAACTCATAGTTCATCTGGGCCAGCAGCAGATAGGGGACGGTGCAGCTCAGCACGCTGAGCAAGATGAACGGCAGGTTGCGGCGGATATCCTGCCAGGAAACGATAAAGCGCAGCGCCAGCAGAGGAATGACGAAGCCGGCGACAACGTGGATCAGCGCGGTTTGCCGGCCGATCTCCAGCAGGCTGGCGTCCGACAGGCCGAGATTGGCGAAGCCGAACCAGGTAGGGGTGCCCACGGCGCCGAAGGAAACCGGCACCGAATTCATCACCAGCGTCAGCAGGGCGACGCGCAGCGGGTTGAAGCCTAGCCCGACCAGAATCGGCGCGGCGATGGCGGCCGGGGTGCCGAAGCCGCTGGCGCCCTCGATCATAAAGGCGAACGCCCAGCCGATAATCATCAGTTGGGCCACCGGGTTGGGGCTAACGGTTTCCAACCAGCGGCGCACCACGTTTTCCGCACCGCTTACCTGCATCAGTTTGTTGAGCAGAATGGCGCCGGCGATGATGGTGATCGGCGTCAGCGTCGAGACCAGCGCGGTGATGATATTGGCATGCAGCAGCCGCGGTGAGGCATCGAACCACCAGAGCTGCAGGGCATAGACCACGGCGGCCGTCAGCGGCAGGGCCAGATAAGAGGGCACGCCATTCCTTTTGGTCATCATCCATATCAGCAGGACGATGGGCGCAATACTGAAAAGCAGGGGCATAAGATCCTCAGGGTTATTATTTTTATGGGCAGAGATATGTAACTGAAAGGTTAATTACCGCAACATTTTCATTCTAATCACAACGTTGGCGATGATGCCACGCGATAATTTTTTAACATCGGCGAATGGCGCCGACGGCGGGAAAAATTCCGGCTGTTGAGGCTGAATTAAATTTATTTAAAATCAATTGGATGGGTTTTTATTTTGTGTAATGAATGCGCTGGATCACATTAATTAGGCGTTAATGTTCACGAGTTCATGTCCAAAAATGCGGTAATCCACGCGGTCTTTTACGCCGCGTGGAAATAATCAGGAGTGGAAACTTAAAAGTAGTGGCTGATATTTTGATAGGAACCGATGATATGTTCGATCAGCAGGCGAGTTTTTAACGGCAGATTGCGGGTATAAGGGTAGACGGCGTAAATGCCCAATACCTTGCCG
Source organism: Serratia sp. X3 (assembly GCF_014982455.1). Taxonomy (NCBI): domain Bacteria; kingdom Pseudomonadati; phylum Pseudomonadota; class Gammaproteobacteria; order Enterobacterales; family Yersiniaceae; genus Serratia; species Serratia sp. X3. Next base: position 140,113 of record NZ_JADCNB010000006.1, on the reverse strand, counting down.
CAGTGGCCGGCCAGGATCTCCGTCAGTTTGCCGTCCTGCAAATCTTCGTACACCATGCAGCGCGGCACCATGGCGATGCCGTGGCCGCCGATCACCGCTTTGCGGATCGCCCGCGCATTGTTGGCCGACAGATTGCCGTTAACCTGCAGCTCGTAGATTTCGTTGCGCCCTGGCCGCTTCATCAGCCAGTTGGCGGTGCCGTTCTCTTGATAGGTATAGGTCAGGCAGTTGTGGCTAAGCAGATCGTCGGGATTGCGCGGCTCGGGGTGGTTCTCCAGATAGCCCGGCGAGCAGACGATCACCCAGCGGGAATCGAAAATCGGCCGCGCAATCAGGCTGGAGTCCGGCATGGTGCCGGTACGGATCGCCAGATCGATGCCTTCTTCCACCAGATCGACGAAGCGGTTTTCCAGCCGCATCTCGACCTTCAGGCTGGGGTGCTGAGCGCAAAACTCCGCCACGCTTTCACTCAGCAACAGCTCGCCCGAAATGGTCGGCACCGACATGCGGATGGTGCCGGTCAACTCTTCGCTCTTTTCGCTGACGGCGTACAGCGCTTCCTGCACTTTGGCGCCGATCTCCTTGGCCTGCTGGTAGAGCGCCTGCCCGCTTTCGGTCAGCGTCAGGCTGCGGGTGGTGCGGTACAACAGGCGGGCGCCCAGCGATTTCTCCAGCCGCCCGATGCGTTTGCTGACCACCGAACTGGTAATGCCGGCGCTCTCCGCCGCCTTGCTGAACGAGCCGCAGTCGACAATCAGGGCAAACAGAATCAGGTCGTTGGCGTATTCGTGAGTCGCGAGCATGGGCATCCTAAGAGTGAGAGTCCTGTTGCCCAGTGTAAGTCCGGCGCGGCAGGAAGCAATCTTTTCAGCCTGTTTCCAGCGCCGGTTAACTGGTCGGATCTGAAATTTTCTTGGTTAATTACCTCTTAAACTGAGAATCATCCTTCAAATAAATCATGGCTATTCCGGGGGTGAAATTAACTTCCATGTTTTTATCAGCAATTAAATTAGAATAATCCTTATATCAAACGTTACTTATTCCATTAAGCCTGCGGTGCAGTGTAAATAATTGTATTGATCTGCTTGTGTGAGAGGGCTATTCTTTTTCCCGCGGCGCTCTCATTGTTATCAATTAAATGTTTTTCAATGTATTGAAGAATTACTCTGTCTTGCAGGCAGAGTGATGGGTAGTGTGTTTATATTTTAATATATATAAGGATATTGTAATGAAGAAAATCAATCTGTCTGAAGCGGAAAACATCGTCGGCGGTACTTTTGTGTGTACCAAGGAATTCGCCTGGGTGGGTAGCGGCAACAATAGAACCTGCCAGCTGGTGAAAACCTGCGCGAATAAATTCGGTGGCGTCCAGAAGTACTATTATCCGGCACCGGCGGCGAGCTGCCCGAGCAACCCAACCACGCCAAGCTAATGTGCGTGGCCACCAGCATCTAGAATAGCGGTGGACAGGCGGGCAGCGTTCGCGCTGTTCCGCCTGATACCGGGCGAAGCAGTCGTCTTTAGCTTTTTATTATTTACGGTGTTAATTCTTTTTCACTCGTTCACTCTGCCAAGTGAATATCAATTAATGCGCAGGATGCGTCCGTTATGTATAAACGTCCCTTGCTTTTTATCAGTTACACGCTCGTCATTATTTTCGCCTCTTCTTTTTTGACCGCGCTTTATTTCCAGCATTACGTTATGGCCTCGCCGGCGGCGGAAAGCCTGAGTTTTATCTCTCCGGAAAAAATAGAGCAAAGCCCATTGCAAGATGATAACGCCATTGTCGAAGTCTTCTCCTACGCCTGTCACTATTGTGAAGTCAACGAAAGCGGCGTAGCCGAGCTGGAAAAACGCTTACCGGCGGGGGCCAAATTGGTGCGCCTGCATCTCAGCGACGACGATCGCGCCGGCATGGCGGCCTTTGCGCCCCTCTTCGCCACCCTGACGGTCATGGGGATCGAGGCGCAGCATCGTTCCGCCGCTTACCGCGCCATTATCAAAGAAAACCTCAATCTGGCGGATGAAAAGCAGCTCAGCGCCTGGTTGGCGGCCAACGGCATCGACGAGGCCGCCTATCAGCGGACCAGAGATTCAGAACGGGTCAAAGAGCTGTTGGCGTATATGACGGCGGTAAGCCGCTATTACCAGGTCAACGCGACCCCCAGCTTTATCGTCAATCGCAAATGGCTGGCGTTGCAAGACCGCGAGTTTTCCGCTTTCAGCCAGCAACTGCTGTCGCTGTTGCAGCACGATAAGCCGCTGGCCCCCTGATGCGCCTGCTCGCGGTTCGGGGCTATCTGGCCTGGCGTAACGGCCTGGACGCCGTGGCGCGTCTCTCGGCTGTCCGCACCGGGGTGAGCCGGAGTCTGACGTGCGCTCTGCTGCGGCGCGTGGATTATCGCCTGTGGCTAAAGATGCAGAGGCGGTTGAGGTGGGGTCTGCAGCAACGCCGTTTTCGCCACCGGCAAGCGGTCGCTGAGGCGAATCGCCAAAGCCTGTTGGGCTACGGCAGGCTGGACTTCGCCTGGCTGATGCAGCGGCGGCAATGGCTGGATTTGGCGGCGATCCAGGCCCACAACGCCGTGTTGATGGAACATTTGGCGCAGTGCACCTCACAGCTCAATCAGGTGGTGGAGCCGCTGCATCGCGCCGGGGTGCCGGTGTTGTTGGCGCCGATGCACACGGTTTCCGATGTGTTGGCGACGCTGGTCGGCGCGGGCGTTTATCCGGGGCGGGCAACGGTGATCGTTTCCGGCGACGCACAGACGTTAGCACGGCGAGCGCCTGAGGGGGAATGGCGGCAGCGGCTCGACTATTGCTCGATTCACGACGATCCCCGGCATATTGCCGGCACCTTGTCGCAGGCGTTGCTGGAGGCGACGGAGCATCGGCGCAACATCATCCTCTTCCCGGACATCACGCCGGATTACACCTTGAACAGCACCCGGGACGCCTCGGCCAAACTGGCTTGCCGTTTGTTCAACCGGCCAGCGCATTTGCATAGCGGCATCGTTCGATTATCCCGAGCGATGCGGGCTCGAGTGGTGTGCTATTCGCTTTATTACGAGCGCGGCGTTCGCATTCACATAGAAGAACCGATTGCTACAGAGCAGGTCGGCCGTGCCGTGCCGGCGATCGTTGAGCGCACCCTGCGGCGACATGCGGATGATTGGCTGCTGTGGCATTCGCACTCTTTATTTTTTATCAACGAATAAGTCAGGGATATCACTACGCATGGAAAACACCCTCCCTACGCCGGTCTTGCAGAGCGAAATCAATGAATGCGGGCTGGCCTGCATCGCCATGCTGGCGGAAACGCAGGGCGTTCGCGCGCCATTGACGGAACTGCGTGAGCGTTACCCCGCTTCGCAACATGGCACTTCGCTGGCGACGCTGTGCGCCATTTTAGGGGAGCTGGCGCTGCCGGCTTATCCGGTGGCGTTCGAGCACCGGGATCTGGCGGCGCTGCCTTTACCGGCGATTCTGCATTACGGCGCGGGCCACTATGTACTGCTGGCATATCGTCAGGGCGGTTACGTATGCGTAATGAATCCGGCGTTGGGGCAACAGCTGCTACCCTACGCCGCCCTGAAAGCGGAAATCAGCGGCTACGCATTGGTGCTCGATCGCGACGACTTACCGTCCACCGCCCCTGCCGCGCGGAGCCGCCGACGGGGCGCTTTCGCCAGTTTAAGCCTGAAGGATACCGCTGGCATCGCCGGCATTTATCGCCTGGCGGCGATGACGTTTCTTATTTCGCTGACGCTGTTCATCATGCCGATGATGGTCGCCAGCGCGATCAATCAGGTGTTCGCCATGGCCGGAGAGGTCGCGTTCCCTTACGCCTACTATCTGCTGGCGTTTGTGGCATCCACGGCGCTGGCGCTGATGGCGCGCATCATCACCGAGCGTTTTATCAAAAACTTCGTGTTGCTGCACGGCGCCGCCGGGTTTTCCCGCCTGCTGGAAAATTCGCTGAATTTCTTCAGCAAGCGCGCGCCCGGCGAGATTTTCAGCCGTTTCACCAGCTGGCAGATGGCCGCCGGCCAGAAAATCGAGCTGGATAACGGCCTGCGCACCGACTGGATCATCGGTGCTATCGCGCTGGCGGTGATGGGCTATTTGAGCCCGATGTTGGCGCTGGTGCCGATTGTCGGCGTACTGCTGATGGGGGCGATCAGCGTTTGGGCCATTTATCGCGATCGCCACTTCACCCAGCAGCTACAGGTGAGAGGGGCGGCGCAGAATGATTTTATTCTGGAAACCATTCAGGGGTTTTCGACCATCAAGTCCGCCGGGCTCGCCGGCCAGCGGCAAGAGGGCTTTGCCGAGCATGCCCGTCCGCTGTTCAACTGCCTGCAGCGGCAAAAAGTCTATGAGCAGGTCAAGGGCAGCATTTATCAACTGATTGGCAGCCTGGAAATGGTGGTGTTCATGCTGCTGGCGCTGCCGCTGCTAAAGGGCGGCGAACTCACTCTGGGGGCATTCTTCGCCTACAGCTTTCTGCGCGAAATTTTTACCTCTTACACCAGCAAAATCTTTTTTGCCGTCCTGCAGAAAAACCAACTGCACGTTATCGATGAGCGCGCGCGGGATCTGTTTCCTGCCGTCTCTCTGCGTACCGGGTCTGGCGACGAAAGCGTGAACCATTTTGATGTGCAGTTGGCGTATCGGGGGGTGAGCTTCGCTTACGACGCCGGCCAACCGGTTTTGCGCGACCTGTCGCTGACGCTGGAACGGGGCGAGTGCATCGCCATCTGCGGCGGTTCCGGCGCGGGCAAGAGCACCTTGCTGAAGGTGCTAGCCTGTCTGCTGACGCCGCAGCGGGGGGAACTGACGCTGGATGGCCGCGTGCTGGCTAACGCCGCCGCGCAGCGGCTGTTCTTCCTGCAAAGCCAGGAGGACATTCTGTTCAATGCCTCTGTGTTGCAAAACATCACGCTGTTCGCCCCGTCGGCGCCGGGTCAGCAAAGGGAGGTGGAGCAGGCGCTATGCAGTTTGGGGCTGGCGGATGCGGTGGCGCAGCTGCCCGGAGGCGTGAACGCTCTGGTGCGAGAGAGCCATGCGGGGTTGTCGCTGGGGCAACGGCAGCGTCTGTTGCTGGCGCGCGCCATGTACAGCCGTTGTCCGGTGTTGGTGCTGGATGAACCGACGGCGAATCTGGATGAAAAAAACGCTGCGGCGGTGATGTCGGCTCTGGTAACGCATTGCCGCGAGAAGGGTAAAACCCTGGTGACCGTGACGCATAACCCGCGGCTGCTGCCGTTGTTTGATCGGGTGCTGCACTTGTCGCAGGGCCGGTTGGTGGCTGCCGTCGACACCAGGATGAATGACTGTGCTGAGGTGGAGTGACGTGCCCGGAAAGAGACGCTGGCGGCGTGTGGCGCTGGCGACGATCGTGTTGGGGGGGCTGGCTGGCGGGCTGTTATGGCTGAATCGAGCGCCAGAGGTATTACCGCCGCAGACGGCGCGCGTCGATCGCGGCGACATCGAAAAAAGCGTGTTGGCTACCGGCATTTTGAAACCGGCCCGGCAGGTGAACGTTGGCGCGCAGGTCAACGGCCAACTGAAAAAACTGTATGTTAAACAGGGGGACAGAGTGGCTCAGGGCCAGCTGTTGGCCGAGATAGATCCGACGTTGCAACTTAACGAACTGCGCAAGTCGCAGGCTGAATTACGCAGCGCGCAGGCGCAGAAATTGGCGAGTCAGGCGCAGCTCAAGCAGTATCAACTGGAGCTGACGCGGCAAAGGGCGTTGGCGCGAGATCGTGCCGGCGTGGCCAGCGATTTGGAAAAAGCGCAGGCGCAGCACGACGCGCAGCTGGCGCAGTTGAAAGTGAATGAGTCGCAGATCGTTCAGGCCGAAGTCGCACAGGAAACGGCGAGGGCCAACCTGGCTTTTACCCGTATTACCGCGCCTATCGACGGCGAAGTGCTGGGCATCGTCACTCAGGAAGGACAAACCATCGTCTCATCGCAAAGCGCACCGACCATTTTGGTGATGGCAGACGTGGATACGATGATGGTGCATACCCGCATATCGGAAAATGACATCTTGCAGGTGAAGGCGGGGCAGCCGCTGTGGTTTTATGTCGCCGCCGATCCCCGCCGCCGGTATGAGGGGGTCATGGGCGCGATACAGCAAGCGCCGGCAGAAGCGCTGGAAGCCGACCCGCTGGGCAGAAATTCAAGCCAGCAAACGGCGGCGGTGTATTACAACGGCGTGTTTGCCGTCGCCAACGGCGAACGTCGATTACGCACCTCGATGACGGCGCAGGTATTCATTATTACCGAACGCGCCACGGGGGTGGCGCGGCTGCCGATGGCGGCATTGGGAGAGGCTCTGGATGGCGAGCGCTATCAGATCAGAGTGTTGGAAGGCCAGCGGGTTGTCGCGCGCAGCGTGCGCATCGGGAAGCGCGATCGCCGCTATGCGGAAGTGTTGGACGGCGTGAGTGTGGGTGAGCAAGTGCTGCTGGAACACCAGCCAGATACGGAGGGTGAGCATGTCAGTTAGCACGGATCCCATTATCGTTTTGGATAACGTTTCACGCGAGTTTCAAGCCGGAGAGCAGAAAATCACGGTCCTCAAACGCGTTTCCCTGAGCATTAAGCGGGGAGAAATGGTCGCTATCGTCGGCGCCTCCGGCTCCGGAAAATCGACGTTGATGAATATTATCGGTTGTCTGGACAAGCCTTCTCAGGGGGATGTTTACATCAACGGGGTGGCGATTGGGCAAGCCGACGGCAATCGCCTGGCGCGGCTCCGCAGTCGGCATATCGGCTTTATTTTTCAGCGCTACCACCTGATGCCCTATCTGACGGCCGGTGAGAACGTGGCTATCCCTGCATTGTATACCGCCATGCCGGCCGCCGAGCGCCGCCTGCGGGCCGCGCATTTGTTGGCTCGCCTCGGGTTGGCGCAGCGCGGTGGCCATCGTCCGGCGCAGCTTTCCGGTGGGCAGCAGCAGCGGGTCAGTATTGCCCGAGCTCTTATGAACGGCGCGGAAATCATTTTGGCCGATGAACCTACCGGCGCGTTGGATAGCGCCAGCGGTCAGGCGCTGATGGCCATTTTGCATGAGCTGAACGCTGTCGGACACACCGTGGTCATCGTGACGCACGATCGGCGGATCGCCGAGCAGGCGCAGCGGATCATTGAGATCGGCGACGGCGAGATCGTGGCGGATCGTCGCCACGATGCCGCCCGGCAGCATTTTGCGTTCGAGAGGCCGCTGGCGCTGGCTGCGCCGCTGAAACGCATGAGCCTTTGGGCGGCGCTGCGAGAGGCGATCGGCATGGCTTGGCGGGCATTATTAGGGCATCGGGTCCGGGCATTATTATCGATGCTCGGCATCATCATCGGCATTGCGGCGGTCGTTTCCGCCATCGCCATCGGTGAAGGCACGCGTCAAAGCATCCTCAGGGAAATCAGCCAGCTCGGCTCCAGCACGTTGGACATTCGTCCCGGATTGGGATGGGAAAAAACGCGTCCCGATTTTGCGCGTTCGCTGAGTGCGCGGGATGCTGCGCTGCTGGCGACCTTGCCTTATGTCGACAGCGTTTCGCCGGTTATCAGTACTCAACTGTCGGCCGTGCGCGAAGGCAAGCAGGTGCCGCTCGCCGTGATGGGCGTCGGCGAAGGGTATTTCCGCACGCAGGGTATTCGGCTGCTTTCCGGTGGCCTGTTTACTGCGCAGGATCTGAGTGAGCGCGCACCGGTGGCGGTGATCGATCCCTTGCTGCAACAGGCTCTGTTTTCTTCCCGGCAAGATCCGGTGGGCGCGGTTTTGCTGATCGCGGGTGTGCCTTATCGGGTGATCGGCGTTGCGCAGCGCCGCGGCGCCCAATACGCCGGCTCTCAACCGCTTGCCTGGCTGCCCCATACCTCCCTGACTGGCCGCATCGCCGGCGATATGCCGCTGGAATCGATTGTGATGCGAGTGAATGAAAAATTGACGTTGGAAGCGGCAAGGCGGGATGTGACCCGGCGTTTGACCATAGAACATGGCCGGCGGGATTTTTTCACGCTGACCGACGATCAGCTGACGCAATCCATTCAGCGTGCCTCCGACTCCATGCGATTGCTGATTACGGCGATTGCCGCCATCTCGCTGCTGGTCGGCGGGGTGGGGGTGATGAACATCATGTTGGTTTCGGTGACGGAACGAACCCATGAGATCGGCATTCGATTGGCGGTGGGCGCCGCTGAGAAAGACATTATGCGGCAATTTTTGATTGAGGCGGTGGTGATCTGCAGCCTGGGGGGCGTGTTGGGGATCGCCTGCGCCGCGCTGGTTAAAGGGATTCTGAGCGGCTTGGCGCAGCAGGTGACGATGATCTTTACCTGGCCACCATTGCTGCTGGCCTGCGGGTTCTCGGCGTTGATCGGCGTCGGGTTCGGCTTCTTTCCGGCCCGTGCCGCCGCGCGCCTGCAGCCGGTGGAGGCGTTGGCGCGAGAATGAACCGACTTTTGATTTACGGGCTGGTCATGCTGTCTTTGAGCGCTTGCGGAGGGCGGCCGATCGACGCCACGGCGCCACCGTCGTTGCCGCAGCAGTGGCGCGTGGTTGATGAACGTTCCGGTTCATTGCGGGCAGGCGTCGCCTGGTGGGAAAACTTCAATGATCCGCAGCTTTCCTCGCTGATCGATGGCGTGCTCATCGCGAACCAGGATCTGGCGCTGGCTGGATTGCAGTGGCGTGAGGCGATGTTGGAGGCCGGGTTGATAGCCGGCAATGCGACCCCCGACCTGGCCGCCAGCCTGAGTGGCCGCAATACCAAGGCATTGCGCGGCGCGGCGCGGCCGCAAGAAAGTTACCGCGCAGGACTGTCACTGAGTTATGAACTGGATTTATGGGGCAAGCTGGCGCGTATTCGCGAGCAGGCTCAGTGGCTGGCCGTCGCTTCGGAGTTGGATCGGCGCAATACCGCGTTGACCTTGATCGGCGCTACCGCTCGCGGGTATTGGCAGATCGCCGATTTGAATCAGCAAGTCACCCATCAACTGCAGGCGGTGGCGTTCGCGCGTGAGACTTTACGGCTGGTGGCGGCACGTCACACTGCCGGCGACGTCGGCCGATTCGAGTTGTTGCAGGCGGAGCAAAACCTATTGGCGCGGGAGAATCAACGGGATGAACTGGCACGGCAGCGGGAAGACGCTCGCAACTCGCTGGCGCTGTTGTTCGGCCGTTCACCCTTGCTGCGATACAGCGAAAGGCGAGCGCTACCGATCAACGAGGTGCCCATTGCGCCACGTCTGCCGGCGGCGGTGATGGCGCGACGGCCGGATGTGCAGGCGGCGGAGCGGCGCCTGAGGGCGGCGCTGGCCGGTGCGGAGGCCGCTAAATTGAGTTTTTATCCGGCGCTGAGTCTGGATGCCGCACTGGATGCCGGCAACGGGCTTTTCCGCCAATGGTTCAGTGAACCTTCGCGTTCGCTGGGCGCGACGTTGACGCTGCCGTTCATTGAGTGGCGCAAGATGCGCTTGTCCAGCGACAAAGCGGCGTTGCAGGCGCAGCGCGCGGAGATTCAATTTCGCGATGCGGTTTACCGCGCGCTGGCTGAGGTAGACAACGCCATGCGGGAACGTCTGGAAGCGCAGCGGCAAATCGGCAATCAACAGCGACATCTGGCGATGGGGAGACAAGCCGTGGCATTGGCCCGCCATCAATATCAGGCCGGTTCCGTCGCGCTGCAAACGTTGCTGGACGCGCAAGAGGCGGTGTTAACCAGCGAGAATTCGCTGTCGGCACTGCAATATCGCTACCTGAACGCCACGATGCAGCTCTGGCTGGCGCTGGGCGGCAACGAGGCTTTCGCATCCGGGCAAGGGGAATAAGCATGGACAGAGAACGGAATACAAGACGTGTGGTGGTCACGGGTTACGGCGCCGTCACCGCGCTGGGTGGCAACGCGCAGCAAAACTGGCAGGCTATCATGGCCAACCGCCTGGCCTATCGCTATCACGATAAATCGGCGGCGGGAATACATGCGCGCTTTTTTGCTTTGCTGGAGTCTGAACCGCAGCTGGAGGGCGTTGCCGGACGGGTAAGCCGCCGGCTGCCCAGATTCGCCAGGCTGGCGCTTGCCGCCGCCGCGGAGGCGATCGAAATGGCGTTTTCATCCTCTTACAGAGGGCCTGTGCACTTTTATTCGTCGTTGGAATGCGGGGCGATTATCGGCAGCGGCTGGGGAGGGCAGGATGAGATCATGCAAAACAATGCGGACTATCTGCAATCCGGGCTGGGACAGCTGTTTGGCTGTTTTCACGCGATGCCCAATATCGCGACCGCCATATGCGGCCAACATTGGTTGCTGCGGGGTTATCAAGGCTCGCCGGCGGCGGCCTGCGCGACCGGCGGCATCGCGATTGGCGATGCGTTTGAGGTGATCCGCAGCGGTCGCGCTTCAATGATGCTGGCCGGCGCGTCGGAATCACTGAGCGGCAATGGCGCGATCTGGAATATCGACGCGCTGCGTTTGCTGAGTCGGGAGCAAAAGGATATTACCAAGGCCAGTTGCCCGTTCAGCCGGGAGCGCAGCGGTTTCGTGTTGGCGGAAGGGGCCGCCGTGTTGTGTCTTGAGGAGCGAGAGGCGGCTTTAGCGCGCGGTGCGACAATATTGGGGGAGATCAAGGGATACGGCAACTTTTCAGATGCTTTTGACCTTACCGCGCCGGCGGAGGATCCGCAGGCCAAGGTGAAAACCATTCGACGTGCTCTGGAGCAGGCGGGGCTCGGCAGCCATGAGATCGACTATATCAATGCGCATGGCACGTCTACGCCGCAAAACGACGTAAACGAAACCGCTGCGGTCAAGGCGGCTTTGGGGCGCGATGCTTATCGCACGCCGATTTCCAGTACGAAATCCTATACCGGGCACTTGCTCGCCGCATCCGGCAGCTTTGAGGCGATCGTCTGCCTACAGGCATTGCAGCAGCAAATGATGCCGGCAACCTGCCATTTGCACGAGACCGATCCCGAATGCGATCTCGATTATATCCGCGAGGGGCATCGTCGCGGTCGTTTGCGCAATGTCATGAGTCTCAACTTCGGTTTCGGCGGTGCTAATGCAGCGCTGGTATTCGGCAATCACAATGGATAATGGTAGGGCATATGGAAAAGTATCATCGATTGTATGAGGCGATTTGCGGCTTGTTGTATGAAGCCAAAGGATTGGACAGAACGCTGATGTCGGCCGATATGCCGCTGCAACAGTTGGGGTTGGACAGCCTGGATTATATGGAGTTGATGCTGCTGGTTAGGCGTGAGTTCGGCATTACGCTCAATGCGGAAATGTTTATCGAACGGCCTGACCTGACCCTTGGTGAGCTGTGTCACGTTATGACCAGTCAATAATTCTCCCCCCAGGCGGCCGTGTGCTGCGGCCAGGCCTGGGCTATTCCCCATCGTGACTTTATTTCCTCCTGCCCTGATTTTTCCTCTTATCGATTCACATAAAGATTAATACTTATCTGTTTGGTTAAGTTACGTTTGCGTCGGCGGATTTATTTCGTTTTTTTACGTGCCGTATAACGCTTCGAAACCCATGACGCCTCGCGATTTTATTAGGATTTTTCTTTGTTTTGTCGGTTTGTTTGCCAATTTCAGCGCATGTGTGAAATGGAAGTATTAACGCAAACTAAAGTGAATCAGGAAGTATGCCATCCTTATTATTTCTGATAGTGGCAGTTGAGCTGCGGTTTTCATTAACGAGGGTCCTCAAGGGGAGCGCTGAAGCGGTGAATAATCCCTGTGCACTGTTCGCGTTTGGCAAATCCGTTATACTCCGCGCTGGATGCAGGAACCTATCCATAGCCAGGGGAAACCCTGAGTGTCCATTGTGGTGATGTAAAAGGAAAATGACAGCCACATTTTTCCGATCAAAGTAATAGAGGTTGTATGTCTAATCGTAAACATCTGACGCCTTCCGAAGTGGAGAGACTGCTTGAGGTCACGCTGCAGGGAAAGAATCCAGAACGCGATTATTGCTTGATTTATATGTGTTTTATCCATGGGTGCCGCGCCAGCGAAATAGGGGGATGGCGTTTGTCGGATATCGATCTGGAAGGCGGCAACATTTATGTTCATCGCTTGAAGAATGGTTTTTCCACGGTGCATCCGCTTTATCTGCGCGAAAGGCAATGTCTGCGGCGTTGGTTGGATAAGCGTCAACGGCACCGCTGGGCCGATCAAGAGTGGTTATTCCTGTCCAACCGCGGTGGCCGTCTGTCGCGCCAACGTATTTACGGGTTGATTCGCCATTACAGCAAGGTGGCCAAATTGGAGGTCAACGCTCATCCACATATGCTGCGGCATGGCTGCGGATTTGCATTGGCGGACCGCGGTATCGACACCCGTTTAATTCAGGATTACCTCGGGCATAGAAATATTCAGAATACGGTGATTTATACCGCCAGCAATGCACAGCGCTTTAAGGAAATTTGGTAAGTGTGATTTAAGTTAATAACGATAAGGAGTCACTTTGAACTAAACTGAAACATACTGTAAGGACGCGTAAAAACAATGTCAATATTCCTATGCTCTCTTTCCCGAACAAAGGTTAATTGCCTTTAAAAACAGTGTGTTGTGATTTTATTTCTTGTCGAACCCCACCTCTTCATCTAAGCAAAATCCTAATCAAAGATCCGCAGATTTAAATCATTGAGTTTACACCTTGGTTTTTTAGTCTGATTTATTGTCCATTTGTTATCAAGTTGGTTTTAAATTCTGTTAAATATATTTTTTTTGGTTTTAAAAGCCAAAGGAGTCACTTTAGTTCAAAATGAATCGTTTGGGTGAATAAGTCCGAAGCCACTAATCAGTCTGGCTAAGGCCCTTTACATTCATGGAACTAAATAAAAGGAATGACATTAAGGATATGTCGGAAATAAAACCATGCATGTTTTGCATAATTTTAAGGAAAGTAGGATGAAAAAGAATCTGCTGGCTGTAGCTGTATTGACCGCGTCTGCATTTACCACCTCTGTATTTGCCGCTGACGGCGCGCTGAATATCACCGGTACCATCACCGATCAGTCTTGCACCGTCGATCCGGATTCCCAGAACAAGCAGGTTGCTCTGGGCAAAATCGCTAAAGATGCGTTCACCCTGTCTAAAACTGCCGGTGCCAAAGCATTCAACCTGGTGCTGAAAAACTGCCCGGCCACCGTCACCGGGGCGACCGTACGCTTTGACGGCACGCAGGTGCAGGGGCAGTCCGGGCTTCTGCAACTGACCGGCGCCGGCACCGCTGGAGTGGCAGGCGGCATTGGCGTACAGCTGCTGGATGACGGCAGCAACGTACTCAACATCGGCAACGATTCCCGCGTGTATACGTTGGCAGAGAACAAAGACAACGTTCTGGGCTTTGTGGCGCGCTACTTCGCTTACGACACAGTCTCTGTCGGTAGCGCGAACGCCACCGCCAACTTCACCATCGTTTATCAGTAAATTCACGTCGTCATTCTGGCGTAAGCGTTAGAAAACTGGGCCAGAGGCTGCGCCTCTGGCTCTTTATCCATCGGGGAAGGTAACAAAATGAAAGCGGGATATTTTGCGCTGGCGGCAGCGTTATTGATGGCGCTTTGGACTCCGGTACAGGCCGGCGTGATCGTGGGTGGGACACGTCTGATTTACGATGGCGGCAAAAAAGAGTCTGCACTGAATATCAATAATCCGGATGCGGTGCCTTATCTGATCCAATCTTGGGTCGATGGGCAAGAGGGCGACAGCGTTAAAGCGCCTTTTATCATCACGCCGCCGTTGTTTCGTTTGGACGGCGGCCAAAATAACCTGTTGCGCGTGGTGCGTGCGGGCGGCAATTTGCCGACGGACAGAGAATCGCTGTATTGGCTGAATGTGAAGGCAATCCCTTCGGTGGAAAAGAAAGAGAACACGCTGCAAATTGCGATCAAGACCCGCATCAAGTTGATTTATCGTCCCCAGGGGCTGGTTGGCAATCCGGAAGAGGCGGCCGGTAAAGTGACATGGCGGCGCAGCGGCGACCGGCTGCAGGTGACCAATCCTTCTCCCTATTACCTCACTTTTTTTAATTTGAAGCTGAACGGCAGCGCCATTACCGGCAACACCATGGTCGCGCCGCAAGCTACCGCCAGTTTTCCGTTGCCGACGGCGCACGCTGGGGGCGGCAGCCTGAGCTGGCAAATCATCAACGACTATGGCGGAACCGGCCAGACTTTTACTGGCACGTTATAGCCGGGCAGCGATGCGTGTTTTTTGGGCTCCGGAGTACGCCGGGGCCGGCGTTCGGCTTACCTGAGCTTTCGACGGGCTAAGCCAATCGGGACAGGGAGTTAAAAGGATGAATAACCCGAATTGCATTGGTTTACCAGGGAGCCGATCGATTCTGGCCGGTTTGATGTCTTGCCAGGTGGCACTGCTTTATCCAATCGGTGCAGCGCATGCGCGCGATTACTTTAACCCGGCGCTGCTGGAGATTGATAATCCGGCGCTGCGTGGCGCCGACCTCTCCGTATTTGAAGAGAACAGCAGCCAGGCGCCCGGGCGCTATCGGGTCGATCTTTACTTGAACGGAGAACAGATCGACAGCCTTGACGTCGAGTTCCAGCTGATGCCGAGAGCCGATGGTAAGCAAACGCTGCAGCCTTGTTTCAGCACGGAAAAATGGGCTGAGCTAGGCGTGAGGGTGGCTATGTTCCCAGCGATGGTGCCTGGGGATAGCTGCGTCAACCTGGCGCAGGCCATTCCACAGGCCTCTGCAGTATTCCAGTTCAATCAGTTGAGACTGAACCTAAGCATTCCTCAGGCGGCATTGCGCTTGAATGCACGCGATTATGTCTCCCCGGATAAATGGGATTCCGGCATACCCGCGTTATTGGTCAATTACAACTTCAGCGGCGCCAATAGTCAGATGCGCGACACGCAGCGGCAGAACAACAATAACTATTACCTCAATTTGCGCTCGGGCATTAACTGGGGCGCCTGGCGTTTGCGTAACTATTCCATCTGGAATCACTACACCGGCGGTGCTTCATCCTGGCGTTCAATCAATACCTATCTGCAGCGCGATATTGTTGCGTTGCAAAGCCGCCTGACGCTGGGGGACAGCACAACGACCAGCGAGGTGTTCGACAGCGTACAGTTCCGCGGCGGGCAATTGGCTTCTGAAGATGACATTCTGCCGGACAGCATGAAGGGCTACTCGCCGGTGGTGCGCGGGATTGCGCGCACTAACGCGCAAATCGTGATCCGGCAAAACGGCTACGTGATTTATCAAAGCTATGTACCGCCGGGTGCGTTTGAAATTACCGATCTGTACCCCACGGGCGGCAGCGGCGATCTGAACGTCAGCGTGCGCGAGGCTGACGGGCAGGAGCAACATTTCGTGGTGCCTTATGCTGTGGTGCCGGTGCTTCAGCGCGAAGGGCGTTTCAAATACAGCCTGACCAGCGGGAAATACCGTTCATACAGCGGCGGCGTTGATGAACGTCCGTTCAGCCAGGCCACCGGCATCTACGGTTTGCCGTGGGGAGCTACCCTGTATGGCGGCGTGCAGGCGGCCAGTAAGTACCAGTCTCTGGCGCTGGGGTGGGGGCAGAACATGGGGGCGGTGGGGGCGCTGTCCGCAGATGTCACTCAGGCATGGACCAAGCAGGAAACTCGGCCGAAAGAGCAAGGGCAATCATGGCGCCTGCGTTACGGCAAAAACTTCATTGAAACCGGCACTAACTTCAGCTTGGCCAGCTACCGCTATTCCACGCGCGGTTTTTATAACCTGCAAGAGGCGCTGGAGAGTTACGGTGGCAACAGTGCTGTCTATAACGACCGCAAAAAGAGCCGAGCCGAGTTGACGATGAGCCAGAGCCTGTGGGATCTGGGCGGAACGCTGTCGCTCAGCCTGTTTAACGAGGATTACTGGAATGACAATCGCCGCTCGCAGTCGGTCAGCCTCAGCTACAACAACAGCTGGGAAGCCATCAGTTATGGGCTGAATTATACCTTCAGCCAAAATGGTTACGACAGCAACGGCAACCACAGCAATATCCGCGATCACATCGTTGCCTTCAACGTCAGCGTGCCGCTCAGCAAATGGCTGCCGGGCAGCTACGCCACCTACGGCATGAACGCCAGCCGCAATGGCGCCACCAGCAACAACCTTGGGTTGAGCGGTACTGCTCTGCCGGGCGACAACCTGAACTACAGCATCAGCCAAGGTTATACCGGCAGGGGCGTGGGGGCGAACGGGAATATTCAGGCGGATTATAAAGGCGCCCTCGCCGAGTGGAACCTGGGCTATGGCTACGAGCGCCATCGCCGGCAGGTGAACTACGGCGTGCAGGGCGGCGTGCTGGTGCACCAAAACGGCGTCACGTTGTCGCAGCCGCTGGGCGATACGGTGGCGTTGGTGCAGGCACCTGGCGCCGCAGGGATCGATGTCCTGAACCAGACCGGGGTCAGCACCGACTGGCGCGGTTATGCGGTGGTGCCTTACCTGACGCCTTACCGGCGCAATATCGTCGGGCTGGACGGTGAGTCTTTCGCCGAGGATGTCGACATGACGCTAAGCAGCCAAACGGTGATTCCAACTCGCGGCGCCGTAGTGCGCGCCAGCTTCAATCCAGATGTCGGAGCCCGAGTGTTGCTGACGTTGCTGACGCGTAGCGGTGATCCGGTGCCCTTCGGCGCCACCGTCAGCGATCTCAACAGCCCTTCCGATAAGGGCAGCATTGTCGGCGATGGTGGGCAGGTTTATTTGGCCGGCATGGCGGAGAGTGGCCGGCTGCTGGTTAAGTGGGGCAATGATGCCGCTCAGCAATGTCAGGCTAACTATCAATTGGCTAATCAGCCTGAGAGCGGCGGTATACGCCTCGTGAAAGGGCAGTGTCTATAAGGTGCATATGATGGTTAAGGGAATATCTATTAAACGTGTGGTCAGCGCCGGGGGATTGCTGCTGAGTATGATGCTGTACGCTCAGCAAGCGCAGGCCGTTTTTGGGCAATGCAAGCCGAAATCCGGCACTAAAGGATTCTCATTTGTTTTCTCGCCGAAATTGGTTGATCCGTCTCAAAACATGGCGGGGCGAATTATCAAGAACGCCGACGGCGGTAAATGGAATCTGGCCGGCTCCTATCTGGTTGAGTGTGAATGCCAGTATCGTACGGCGTCTTACGTAACCGCCAAAGTACTGCTGAGTGACCAGGTATTCAGTGAGGGGGGACTAACCTATTACGCGCTGAATGAATATCTGGGCGTCGCCAGTGAAGTGTACGTGGCGGGCTACCGCGAAGAGTATATCGCCGCACCGTTTGAGAATGAGTCGAATAAAAAGACCGATATGGATGGCGATGATGAGTCCTGCGCCAGTACACCTTATAACAGCGGCGCTAAAGGGCGAATCCATCTCTATTTCCGCCGTCCTTTCGTGGGGGTGACGACGATACCCAGCACCAAACTGGTGGAAACTTATGTCTCGGTCGTGAGCGGTGTGAGCAGTGATGTGGCGGTGTCTACCGTCTCAATGAGCGGCACCGTCACCGTGCCGCAAAGCTGCGAAATCAGCCCTCAGACGGTGACGGTGGATTTCGGCGATATCCTGACCACGGACTTTCAAACCAAAGGGGCGATGCCGTCCCGCTTCACCCCGCATGAGAAAACGCTGACGCTGGCTTGTAGCAACATTTCCAATGGCGTCAAAGTCAGCCTGTCATTTCGCGGCGAAGCCGACGGCAACATGCCCGAGGCGCTGAAGACCAGCAACGACAGCATCGGGGTGATGATAAAGGATCTGTTTGGCAACCCGATTGCACCGCAAAACGGCCGGTTGCCGGTCGATTTTCAATACCCGAGTCAGTCAGGGCGAACCGGGATCAGCGTCTATCCCATCAATACCACCGGGAAGGCGCCTGCGATGGGCAAGTTCAATGCCACGGCGACCATTCAGGCAGAAATCCAATAAACGGATATTTCAACGGCAGTGGGGTGGGCGGGCCCCTGCGTTTAACGAGAAGGAACAGATTATGGTGAAAATGTTTAATCGTTTTGGCTGCAACCTGGTGCTGAGCAGCATGTTGATTTTGACGATCCCGACGGCACAAGCGGTATCGAAAATAGTGATTTCCGGCAACATTAAAGCTGCTCCCTGCGAAATCGACAGTGCGAACGCTAGCGTTACGGTCAATCTGGGGGACGATATTTCCGCCGCCACGCTGGCGACCTCCGGCGCCTTCAGCCCTTGGGTGGAGTTCCCCCTGACGTTAAAAAACTGCCCGAGCACCACCACGTCGGTTGTCGCGACCTTCAGCGGGACCGTCGCTGAGGAAAGCACCAGCTTATACAAAAGCACCGGCAGTTCTCGTCGGGTACAAATTGAATTGCAAGACAACCAGGGAGCAAACCTGGGTAATGGCAAGAACATGACCCAGTCAGTTAACCAGGCGACGCATGAAGCCAAATTCAATTTGCGGGCGCGGGCATACAGCACCCATGGCGGATCGACGCCTGGTTCAATAGACGGCGCTCTGCAGGTCACTTTTGTCTATCAGTAGGCAATGGGACAAAAGGGCCAGCGTGGGCGGAAGGCTAACGACAGAGTTAAGGTGATGATATGAAAATCAATTATCCCGATGGAATGACCTTGGCGGCGGGCAATGAAGCGGCGGGTGCCGTGGCTGTCATGGAACCCTGCGCCATGACGGCTCTGGGGATGAGAAACCGGCTGATTGAATCCTGCGGTCTCCAACCTGGCAACATTCGGCAGGTGGCGAATCTGGTGGAACTGAGAGCCTTATTGACTGAGCATCCGCATCGTTTATTGGTGATGGAGCTGTGTGGACAATCAGAGTCGGTATTGGAGGGATTCAAGCTGATCGCCGAGGTGCGGGAAAACTCGCCGGACACCGCGATTGTCATTTGTACGGCATTGGATGAACCGAGGTTGTTGCGGCAGCTCATCGCTTCCGGTATTCGCGGCCTGATGCTGAAGCAGGAACCGGCTATTGCATTGACCCACTGTGTTCAGCAAGTCCTGACAGGCAGTTGCAGCTTCAGCCACCGGGTACGCCAACGTCAATTGCATGAGGCTGGCGCCGATAAACCGCTGACGGCGAAGGAACTGGATGTGTTGACCCAACTGTTTTCCGGTAAGAGCGTGACCAATGTGGCGCTGACCATGTGCCGTGATATCCGCACCGTCAGCACCCATAAACGCAATGCGATGTTGAAGCTGGGGTTTCACAGCGATGGGGAACTGTATCTTCAGGGGAAATGGATGGCTGCGCAAGGTTCATCCTTGGTTCGCTAGGCAAGCGCACGAGGTCTCGCGGGCAAGCAAGCATAGGAGCAGATTATGCATTTATGGCGTCAGCAACCGCTGAACATAGCATTAATGGACAGATGTCCATTGACGCTGGAAGGGTTGGCCAGTTTTTTAAAAACGCTGCCAACCCAGGTAAAAGTCGTCGTAAAGGAAACCAGCGTACGTGCGGTGGTGGATAGCGTGGTCTATCAGCAGGCCGACGTGCTGATTACCGAACTGGACGGTGAAGATGAGACGCCCGCTAAGGGCAGGGAAACGTTGCTGGCCCTGTGTACGCAACTGCCCGAATTACGGGTGATTGCCTATACCCGTTGCCGTAATGCAGAAGAGTTGGGGCGATTGTTGTCTCAGCCCAATGTCAGCATCGTCGCCAGGGATGACGCTTTGCCGCTGGTGGCGGAGTTTTTTAATCGGGTCTTGCTTGGGGAGCGAGTGTTGAGCCCACAGATAGGGACTTTTCTGGCACCCTCGGTTAGCGGAGATGAGGTGTTCACCCGAAAGCTGACTCGCTGCGAGACTGATGTGTTGGCCTTTTTGTTCAACGGCATGAGCCTGCGGCAAATCGCCGAATTGCAACGCCGCAGCATCAAGACGATCAGCGCGCATAAATGCAGTGCCATGCGCAAACTGCAGGTGAAGAATGACAGTGAACTGTTTTCATTGCACGGCAATATTACGCGACAATTTGGCGGGAAGTGGTCAAAGGGGACTTAATCGTTAATGACAGGGTATAAACCGGTAGCCTGGGCGTTGAAAAATAATCAAACAAGTGTTCCCCTGGGCGGGTGGATGAAAGCAGCTCGGCGTTGGAATAGTGCTGAATTAGAGCGTTGTTGGCGTGCCGGGCTGCATTTTCCCATCCGATATTTTTTACCGTACTCGATGCGCACGTTAAAAGAAGATGAGTGCCTGCATCGTTATTTACATCGTAAAATTAAATGCTGATCGTGCGGAATCGCTCTACATTGGTTGCGGTGTAGATCACCGTATTCTGGATATTTTTGTGCCCTAAATAATCCTGAATCAAGCGCGTATCGACCCCGTTATCTGCAAGCGCGTAGCCGCAGGAGTGTCGTAGCATGTGAGGATGAACCTGAACGCTAATACCGGCCATTTCGCCATACATTCTCATTAATCGATACAGCTGCTGACGTGAGATTTGTCCGCCGTGGCGCGACAGGAATAACCATGGAGCCTCTGCATCAGGATAGCTCGTCCGCTGGGTCAACCAATGTAACAGCGCCTGCCGTTCTCGCGGTTGGATCGGATGCTGAACGGAAAACCCGTTTTTCAGTCGGGATATATGGATCCGATTAGAGGTAAGATCAATATCCTCCAGGCGCAAAGCACGCAGTTCGCTAACCCGCAAACCGTGAATAAAGCACATTAATAGTAGACAACGATCTCGAATGCTATTTTTCCCCTCATGCACGGCGGCAATCAGTTGCTCAATTTCAACCTGACTGAGAAATTTCCTTTTTTTCATTTTTCTTTCCTGCATCTTTGATGTTGGTGATTTCTATCATGAAGTTTTATTAAAGCATTGGAGCATAATTGGCAGCAAAGGAAATAAATAATTTCATTTGTTAATAGATGGTTTTTTTATCTTTTCTATTTTTTCATTTTTCAAGTGAATATATATTGTTTTTTGTATGATTATTTAATTTTTTTCATGAGGCTATTTAATTAGCGAATATTTAGCATCTCTGTAAGAGCCCCATGGAGAGTTTCCATCCGTCAGACAGCCATGAGATATCCTCTCTCTCATATCGGTGCTTGATAAGCTGTGATGAGAATTCGTCTTGATCTCATTCTCGCGCCGCTTACAATGCCTGCCAGATCGCGACTTCAGAGGTTTTTTCATGGAACTGCTACGGGTGGTTTATCGGCAGTATCGTTGGCCATTTCTGGCGGTTATGGCATTGACCATGGCCAGCGCCGGTTTAGGCATCGGTATCATTGCTTTTATCAATCAATATCTGATGGACGTCAGCGGCAACCCATTGGCCGTGTTGCCGATGTTTCTCGCCCTGCTGGCATTGTTGATAGCGGTCACGCTGGGTTCACAGCTGGCGCTGACCACATTGGGCCATTACTTCGTCTATCGGCTGCGTGGGCAACTGGTGAAGCGCATTCTGGATACCGAGATCGAGCGCCTCGAACAGTTAGGCAGCGCCTCATTGCTGGCCAGTCTGTCCAGTGACATCCGCAATATCACCATCGCCTTCGTGCGCTTGCCCGAATTGGTGCAAGGGGTGATTTTGACCCTGGGGGCAGCGGCCTACCTGGGGTGGCTATCGCCGAAAATGCTGGCGGTCACGGCGGTTTGGGTGGCGGTGACCGTGGTGGGCAGCGGTTGCCTGGTGTCACGGGTTTATCGCCATATGGCCAGTTTGCGCGAGTCAGAAGAGCGTCTCTATCATCGTTATGAATCGGTGATTGATGGCCGTAAGGAACTGACGTTGAACCGCAAACGGGCTCAGGCGTTATACGAGCAGGCCTATCAGCCCGACGCGCAAGCCTATCGCTACCATATCATTCGCGCCGATACCTTCCATTTGAGTGCGCTCAACTGGTCAAACATCATGATGTTGGGGGCGATCGGGCTGGTGTTCTTTATGGCCAACAGTTTGGGATGGGCGGACTCGACGGTGGCCGCGACCTACTCGCTGACGCTGCTGTTCTTGCGCACGCCCTTACTGCAGGCCGTGGGGGCGTTTCCGACGCTGGTCGGCGCCGAAGTGGCCTTCAACAAGCTGAAAGCGCTGCGTTTGGCCGAGTATCAGCCGGGGTTTCCAGCCGCCGTTGGCCGTTCCTGGCAGACGCTGGAGCTGCGCGACGTGGTTTTTCACTATGCAGATGCGGAACAACAGCCCGGTTTTACCGTCGGGCCGCTCAATCTGACGCTGCGGCGCGGTGAGCTGGTGTTTCTTATCGGCGGCAACGGCAGTGGCAAGTCAACGCTGGCGATGCTGTTGACCGGGTTGTATCGGCCGGTAAGCGGGCACATCGTTCTGGATGGCGTCGCACAGACCGCGGCGGATATGCCGGACTATCGCCGGCTGTTTTCAGCGATTTTCACCGATTTTCATCAGTTCGATCGTTTACAAGGACCGGAAGGCGGCGAACCTGATGCAGCGCTGGTCACGCATTGGCTTGAACGGTTGAATATGAAAAGCAAATTGCAGTTCGACGGCGCCAGAGTGACCAACCCGCAACTGTCGCAGGGGCAGCGCAAACGTCTGGCCCTGTTGCTGGCGGTGGCGGAACAACGCGATATTTTGCTGTTGGATGAATGGGCCGCCGATCAGGATCCGCAGTTCCGGCGCATTTTCTATCGCGAACTGTTGCCGGCGCTGCGCGCGTTGGGCAAAACGGTGTTCGCCATCAGCCATGACGATCACTATTTCGAACACGCCGATCGGTTGCTGGAGATGCGCTCAGGCCATTTACGCGAGTTGACCGGCAGCGAGCGTGAACACGCCAGCCGGGATTCCGTCAGCAGAATCGGTTAACTTACGTCGGCCCGTGCCAGACCAAAACGGGCCGGCGCTTCGCCCCCGCATTATTTCAGTGCGTCGCTTCATTTTCTCTCCCTCATCCAATGCTGTCTGCTGCCGATTTGGCTTACGACCAGTCAAATAATTGATGTTTTAATTGTTTACCAGTGGTTTAATTTTGACCTTTAGAGGTGTGGCACACTGCGCATTCGTTCGCCTATCAAAACACGTTCTCGCCTGCCGATAACAGTGATATCCACGGTGCCGTTCTGGCTGATACGGCAATGCAGATCTATGGGCAGCAGAGTTTTTTTAAATTTCCATAGGAAAAAACGACTTTATTGATCGTTGAAATGTATCAATAATTTTATTTTGAATGGTTTAATCTATTGGTTAGGGGCGCTGTGGTGAGCAAGGATGGACCAAATATCAAACGTAAAGCATGGCTAGGCGTGTTTATCGTTAGTGGGCTGTTCTGGCTGCTAACCGCTGCCGTGATTTACTGGTTACTGAGTTAGCAGGTTAAGCAGGAAGACGATTCGTGAACAAGAAGCAGGCTAAAAACCGTGAGGGCGCTCAGCGTCGCGCGCAGTCAAAAATTCCGCCTTCATGGGTGCTGAGCGATGAGCAGCGCGCCTTTATTGAAGATTTATGGCAGGATACCGCCCCCGAAGCGGCGCGGCCCATCGCTCAGCGACGTTAGCCGATCACGCGGCTGCGGCCGGCCAGCGCGCCGAACAGCATTTGCAAGACGGTCAGGCATAGCAGAGCGATCAACGGCCAGCGCCAGCCTTCCGTCAAATCGTGTAACAGGCCGAATAAGGTGGGTCCCAGCGCGGCCAACAGATAACCGACGGATTGCGCCATGCCCGACAGCAGCGTCGCCTGATGATGATGCTGACTGCGCAATCCAAAGAACGACAGTGCCAGCACCAGCGAACTCCCCGCTCCCAACCCGGCAAACGTCAGCCACACCAGTGAACTGGCGGGTTGCACCAATAATCCCCCGACGCCGATAAAGATCAGCAGAGAACTGCCCAGCGCTATCGCCCGCTGATCGCGCGCCCGCGGCAAAATCACCACCATGACAAAGTTGGCGACGATCGCCACCACCTGATAAACGAACAGCTCGAAGCCCGCCTGCTGGGCTGAGGCGCCGTGGCTGACGGCAAAGGCACTGAACCAGCCGATAATGGTGTAGAAGGCGATCGATTGCAGCCCCATGAACATCGCCACTTGCCAGCCCAGCGCGCTGCCCCAGGGAGAGCGATAGCGTTGCGGCTCCGTCGGCTGCGGCTCTTTAGCGACGGGTGTGGCGGAGCGCCGCAGCTGCGGCAACCACACCAGCAGCGCCAACAGCGCAGGTAATCCCCAGCACAGCAAGGAGAAGCGCCAGCCGAGATCGGCCAGGGAAGCCAGCGGCACCGCCAGACCGGAGGCGATGGCGGCGACCAGTGACATCACCGCCGCATAGGCCGCTATCATCGCGGCGGCGCGATGAGGAAAATCTCTTTTCACCAGCGTTGGCAGCACCACATTGGCGAAGGCGATGGCGGCGCCGATCAGAACGCTTCCCAGCCACAGCATGGCGTCTTGCGGCAGGGAACGCAGCGCGATGCCGCAAACCAGCAGCGCGAGGGCTAAACCCAGGGTGCGTTCGATGCCGATGCGTTTCGCCAGCGCCGGGGTGAGTGGCGAGAGGATGGCGAACAGGATCAGCGGCAGTGAGTTGATCAGGCCGGCTGCGGTGGCGGACAACGCCAGCTGTTGCTGAATCTGTTCCAGCAGCGGGCCGACGCTGGTGAGGGCGGCGCGCAGGTTAGCTGCGATCAGCATGATGCCGACGATCAGCAGAACAGGGCGATGTAAACGGCGACGCGGGGTCGCGATGGATGATGAAGATGAAGCGGGTTGCGGCATGAGTTCCTCGCACCAGGGCATGCAGACAATCAGCGCTGCATGGCGTGATGCGTTGATTGACGTTAACGCTTACGTACCGACAAGGAGCCGATATCTGATCGCAAGTGTAGGGAAGATGGCTCGCGCTGACAAGGGGGGCCGGCGGGATGGAGAGGGCTGATTCCCGCCGGCTGCAGGATAATTCCCATTATGTGATCCTGGTCACTGAGTGAACTAAAAGTCATGGCGCAGGGCGGGGTCTGCAGCGCTTTCACTTCTGCCGCCGCCGGCGCGGCTGCTCTCCGGCGTTCGCGCTCGTCATGGCATTTCATTTTTCACCCATTCCATTTTTTGGCTTTTCGATTCGTTTCGATTCGAAAGGTTTTTTGGCGGTTTTTTTGCTAAAACGGGGCTGTAAGCCCGATCACAATTTCATTGCTTTCGCTTTGCTGTAATGCCAGCGCAGTAGAGCGAAAGCCATCTTCTCCCCGGCGATGCCGGAAACCTGAGGACCGCAGCTCATGCCAGTGAATACCGCAAAGCGACGTGAACACATCATCGATCTGTTATGCGAGCACGGCAGCGTGCGCGTGGAGCAACTCAGCAAACAGTTTGCAGTATCCACGGTGACGATCCGCAACGATCTGCGCTTTCTGGAACGAAAAGGGTGTGCGCTGCGCGCTTACGGCGGCGCAATGCTCAATCAGCAATTCGCTTTCGATCGGCCGCTGCGGGACAAAGGGCGGTTGAATCGCGATGTCAAAACGCTGATCGCCAACGCGGCGGCCGGCTATGTGCGCGACGGCGATGCGCTGATCCTCGATTCCGGTTCAACCACCGCGCAGATCGTGCCGTTCCTGAAGGGGCGGCGCGATCTAGTGGTGATGACTAATGCGCTGAACATTGCCTATGAGCTTTCAGGAAACGACGGGGTGGAAGTCATGGTGCTGGGGGGCAGCGTGCGCCGCAACTCTTACTCGCTCTATGGTCCGGCTGCCGAGCAGCAATTGCGTCAGTACCGCTTCGACAAGCTGTTTTTAGGCGTCGACGGGTTCGATCTGAGCGCCGGCATCACCACGCCTCACCCCGGTGAAGCGCACCTCAATCGCGTGATGTGCGAGGTGGCGCGCGAGATTATCGCAGTGGCGGATGCCAGCAAATTCGGTCGCAAGAGCTTTTGCATGATTCGCGAAGCTGGACAAATCCATCGGCTGATCACTGACAGCCGTCTTCCGGACGATTACGAGCGGGCGTTAACCGAGCTGGGCGTAGAGGTCATCATCGCCGATCGGTAGCACGGCGCCTGCATGGGGGCTTCATGCAGCAGTTGTTACAGCTTGTCGAGCAGCACAAGGCCGGTATGCCGGTCGGGATTTTTTCCGTCTGTTCCGCCCATCCCTGGGTTCTGAAGGCCGCGCTGCGGCAGGCTAAAAGCCGCGGCACGCCGGTATTGGTGGAGGCGACCTCCAACCAGGTCAATCAGTTCGGCGGCTATACCGGCCAAACGGCGGCCCAGTTCCGCGATGCGCTCTGGCGTCTGGCGGATGAGGTTGGCTTGGCGCGCGAGCGCGTGTGGCTGGGCGGCGACCATCTGGGGCCCAACGCCTGGCAAGATCGCCCGGCTCAGGAAGCGATGACGCTGGCGGAAACGTTGATCGACGATTACGTTCGCGCCGGATTTCGCAAAATTCATCTCGATTGTTCCATGTCGTGCGCCGGCGATCCCTCGCCCTTGGGTGATGCGGCGGTCGCCGAGCGTGCGGCGCGCCTGTGCGCGGTGGCGGAACGCGCCTGGGCGCAGAGCGGTGGCGAAGCGCCGGTCTATGTGATCGGCACCGAGGTGCCGGTACCGGGCGGTGCGCAGGAGGCGTTGGCGGGCCTGCAGGTCACCACGCCGCAGGCGGTGGCGCAAACCCTGGAAACACACCGTATCGCCTGGCAAAAGGCCGAGCTGAACGATGCCTGGCAGCGAACCATCGCGCTGGTGGTGCAGCCGGGCGTCGAGTTCGATCACCACAGCGTCGAACGTTACCAGCCGCAACGCGCCGACGCACTGAGCCATTTCATCGAACGGCAGCCGGGCATGATCTATGAAGCGCACTCCACGGACTACCAACCGCC
This sequence comes from Serratia sp. X3, assembly GCF_014982455.1. Lineage (NCBI taxonomy): Bacteria > Pseudomonadati > Pseudomonadota > Gammaproteobacteria > Enterobacterales > Yersiniaceae > Serratia > Serratia sp. X3. The sequence continues at coordinate 113,290 of NZ_JADCNB010000006.1, read as the reverse complement.
GCAGGCCTATCGCCAGCTGGTGCGCGATCATTTCGCCATTCTGAAGGTGGGGCCGGCGCTGACCTTTGCGCTACGCGAAGCGCTGTTCGCTCTCGATCGCATCGAGCGCGAATGGCTGGGGGAACGCCAGTCGGCGCAGCTGTGCGCCACGCTGGAACAGGTGATGCGCGAGCAGCCGCAACAGTGGAGCCGCTATTACCACGGTACGCCGCACCAGCAGTATCTCGATCGCCACTACAGCCTGAGCGATCGGGTGCGTTACTACTGGCCGCAGCCGCAGGTGCAGCAGGCGGTCGACGGCTTGCTGGACAACCTGCGGCGCAGCCCGGCGCCGCTGGCGCTGCTCAGCCAGTATCTGCCGGAGCAGGCGCGGGCGCTGAACGCCGGCGAATTGAGCGCCGATCCGCAGGAGTGGGTGCTGCACAAAGTGACGCAGGTACTCGATGATTACCACGCCGCCTGCTATCCGGAGGGCCGCTGATATGCCGAACATTTTAATGACCCGCATCGACAATCGCCTGGTACATGGCCAGGTGGGCGTGACCTGGACCAACACCCTTGGCGCCAACCTGGTGGTGGTGGCCAACGACGAGGCCGCCGCCGATCCGGTGCAGCAGAACCTGATGGACATGGTGGTGGCGGAAGGGGTGCAGACCCGTTATTTCACGCTGCAGAAAACCATTGACGTGATCCACAAGGCGGCGGATCGGCAGAAGATCTTTCTGGTGTGCAAAACGCCGCAGGACGTGTTGACGCTGGTGCGCGGCGGGGTGCCGATCCGTTTCGTCAACGTCGGCAATATGCACTTCGCCGAGGGAAAGCGGCAGGTGCACAAAACGGTGTCGCTGGACGACGGCGACGTGGCTGCGTTCCGCGCGCTGGCTGAACTGGGCGTGGAGTGCGAAGTGCGTCGGGTGCCTGATGAAGCGGGCGAGGCGATCGGCAAACTGCTCTTTTGAGCCAGGGGGGAAAGCATGTTGACGGATGCGTTATTGATTGCGCTGTTGGCGGGGTTGGCGGGTGTTGACCTGTTCGACGGTCTGACCCACTTCCACCGGCCAGTGGTGATGGGGCCGCTGGTGGGGCTGATTTTGGGCGATGTCTACACCGGCTTGCTGGTGGGCGGCACGCTGGAGCTGGTGTGGATGGGGATGGTGCCGTTGGCGGGAGCCCAACCGCCTAACGTGGTGATCGGCGGGGTGATCGGCACCGCATTCGCCATTCTGACCAAAGCCGACCCTAAAGTGGCGATCGGCGTGGCGGTGCCGTTCTCGATCGCGGTGCAGGGCTGCATCACGCTGCTGTTTACACTGTTCTCGCCGATGATGCACCGCTGCGATCGCATGGTAAAAGCGCTGAACTGGCGCGGCATCGAACGGGTGAACTATCTCGGCATCGGCATTCTGTTCATCTTCTATTTCGTGGTGGCGTTCCTGCCGATTTACTTCGGCGCCGATGCGGCCAGCGCCATGGTGCAGAAAGCTCCGGGCTGGCTGCTGGACGGGCTGGCGGTGGCGGGCGGCATGATGCCGGCGATCGGTTTCTCGCTGCTGATGAAGGTGATGATGAAAAAAACCTACGTGGCCTATTTTATCCTCGGTTTCATCTCGGTCACGTTTCTCAAGCTGCCGATCCTGGCGGTGGCGCTGGGCGCCCTGGCGATCGCTCTGATCGACTTCTTCAACACGCAACGCGGCGCGGCAGAGGCGACGGCCCGGCCCGCTCCGCAGGAGGACGCCGAAGATGGCATTTAACGATTCCGACGATCTGCTGGCGCAAAAGGCCGAGCAGCGTATGGCGCAGGCGCTGGCCACCAGCCAGGTGGAGCAGGACGACTATCTGGACAGCCGGCCCGCCGAAGCGCTGACGCGCGGCGACATTAACCGCATGGCCTGGCGTTCGCTGCTGCTGCAGGCGTCGTTCAACTACGAGCGCATGCAGGCGGGCGGCTGGCTGTATCAGCTGATCCCCGCGCTGCGCAAGATCCACCGCAACCCGCAGGATCTGGCCAACTCGATGAAGATGCACATGGAGTTTATCAACGTGCACCCGTTCGACGTCACCTTCCTGTCCGGTCTGGTGCTGGCGATGGAGCAGAACAAGGAGAAGATCTCCACCATCCGCGCGGTGAAAGTGGCGCTGATGGGGCCGCTTGGCGGCATCGGCGACGCGCTGTTTTGGTTGACGCTGCTGCCGATCTGCGCCGGGATAGGCGCTTCGCTGGCATTGGAGGGCAGCCTGTTCGGGCCGATCGTCTTCCTGCTGCTGTTTAACCTGTTCCACTTCGGCCTGCGTTTCGGGCTGGCGCACTACGGCTACCAGGCCGGCACCAGCGCGCTGGCGCTGCTGAAAACCCACACCCGGCGCATTTCGCACGCCGCCTCCATTGTCGGCATGACGGTGATCGGCGCGCTGGTGGCCTCGTACGTGCACCTGTCCACGCCGCTGGTGATGCATGCCGGCAAGGCCAGCGTGGCGCTGCAGACCGACGTGCTGGACAAGTTGATGCCCAACTTGCTGCCGCTGTGTTTCACGCTGCTCATTTTCTTCCTGATGAAGCGCGGATTCTCGCCGGTGAAGCTGATTGGCGTCACCGTCGCGATCGGCGTGGCGGGCAAATTTATCGGCATTTTATGAGGAGCGGGATATGCCAGGCATTGTGATTACCGGCCACGGCGGCTTTGCCTCCGGGCTGCTGCAGGCGGTGGAACAGGTGGTGGGGCCGCAGCGGCATTGCGCGGCGGTCGATTTCCCCGAACAGATGAGCACCGCGCAGCTCAGGGAGGCTTTGCGCTCGGCGCTGGTCGCGGTGGCGCAGCCGGACGGCGTGGTGTTCCTGACCGACATGCTCGGCGGTTCGCCGTTTCGCAGCGCCTGTGAACTGGCGGATGCGCGGGGCGATTGCGAAGTGCTGACCGGCGTCAACATGCAGCTGGCGGCGGAAATGATGCTGGAACGTGACGGACTGAGTCTGGATGAATTTCGCGAGGTGGCGCTGGCGTGCGGCAAACGCGGCCTGACCAGCCTGTGGCATGAACGCCGCCGAGTGAAGTGCGAAGACGCGCAGGCCGACGGCATCTGAACGAAAACCGGGCGCGGGCGCGCCCGGCTCCGTGAGTTAGGCCGGCAACGGGCTCAGCGCCAGACGCGCCGGTTGGTCTTCGCCGCGGCTGAAGCGCCAGCAGGTCTGGTGGTATTTCGCCACGCTGTTGCGGTGCGCCACGCTGACCAGCGTCACGTCCGGCAGTTCATCCACCAGCAGGCAGTACATCAGTTGCTCGGTTTCGTCGTCCAGCGCGCTGGTGGCCTCGTCGAGGAACAGGATGCTCGGGCGAATCAACAGGGCGCGGGCGAAGGCCAGCCGCTGTTGCTCGCCCGGCGACAGGCGATGGCTCCAGTTGGCGGAGGTGTCCAGCCAGCGCTGCAGGTGCTTCAGGCGGCAGTTTTCCAGCACCCGCATCAGTTGCGCGTCGCTGTATTCCGACGCCAGGCTCGGGTAGCTCAGCGCTTCGCGCAGCGTGCCGATCGGAATGTAGCTGCGCTGCGGCAGGAACAGCATGTTGGCGTTGCCCGCTACCCCGATGGCGCCCGCGCCGTAAGGCCAGATACCGGCGATGGCGCGCAGCAGCGTCGACTTGCCGCAGCCGGAAGGCCCGACGATCAGCAGGCGATCGCCGCGTTGCAGCGTCATCTCGGCGCCGGTCAGCAGCGGCTGGCCGTCGGGCAAGTGCAGGCTGAGGTTGTCCAGCGTTAACGGATGGGCGGTCTCCTCCCGCAGTTGAATGCCGCGCGGCTGATGGTGAACCTGATCGACGGCGGCGTTGAAGCCGGCCAGACGGTTAACGCAGGCTTTCCAGGTCGCCAAATCGTTAAACGCGTCGATAAACCACGACAGCGCGCCCTGCACCTGGCCAAAGGCCGAGGCGATCTGCATCAGGCCGCCCATCTGGATGGCGCCGGAGAAGTAGCGCGGCGCCGCCACCAGCAGGGGAAACACGATGGCGAACTGGCCGTAGAAGTTGGTGGCGATGTTGAGCCGCCGGGTGATGCGCATGATCGCCCACCAGTTGCTGCGAATGGTATCGAAACGGTCGCCCAACTGCTGCGCCTCGCGCGGTTCGCCGTGGTACAGCGCAATGGCGTCGTTGTTTTCACGGATGCGGATCAGGCCGAAACGGAAGTTCGCCTCATACCGTTCCTGGTTGAAGCCCAGCATGACCAGCGGTTTGCCGACCCACCAGATCAGCAGCGATCCCAACACCGCATACAGCAGCGCGAACCACACCATATAGCCGGGCAAGGTGATGGCGTGTTGCCCGAGCGCGAAGGTCATCGGCCCGCTGACGTGCCATAAAATGTCGATAAAGGAAAACAGCGTCACCAGGCTGGAGAGCAGCCCGAGCGACAGCGACAGGGTATATTGGGTCAGCACGTTGAGATCTTCAGCGATACGCTGATCGGGGTTATCGACGATCTGCTGCTGCTCGGTGTGGTAATACGCCTGGTGCGCCAGCCATTTTCCCATGAACCTTTCCGTCATCCAGCGCCGCCAGCGCATCTGCAGCCCCTGAGTCAGGTAGATCTTGTAGACCGCCAGCACGATGAAGATCAGCGCCAGATAGGTAAAGCGCCACAGCTGCGCCTTGAATACCGGGTAGTTTTTGTTCTGCAGCGCGTCGTAGAACACCTGGTTCCACTGGTTGATCTGCACGCTGATATAGACCAGGCCGAGCGACAGGACGACGATGGCGATCAGCATCATCCAGGCGCGCCATCGCTCCTCCGACACCCAAAAGGGTTTGATCAACTGCCAAATGGCGTGTTTCTGCAAGGGGGTTGCGTTCATAACGGCTCGATAATTGCGGTATTTTGTTCAGCATGGGCTGCGGGCCGGTAACAAACAAACCGCGACTGTAAGCAGTTTTGACTCCGCTAACCGTTTGAAATAAGGCGGCTGAATCGCCGGCGGCCATGCAGGCGATCGCAATTGCGGCATACACTCCGGCGCCGGGCGGTTATACTGGCGCCGAATTTTTGCAGAAAGGATAAACGATGAAGGCTTGGTTTCCCCTGTTGCTGACCTGCGGCGTCTTCGCCAGCGCCCGGGCCTGGGCGCACATTGACGAGCCGGACATCGCCGCCGACTGCCAAAAGGTGGCGAGCTACGCCGAACTGGGAAAAAAGGCCTATCAGCGCCAGGATTACGCCAAAGCTGCCGACATCTTTCGCGATCAGGCGGCCTGGAGCGAGTTTTGCGGTTTGAGCGAGCAGGCTGTCGCCACGGCTTACAACAACGTGGCGCTGTCGCTGATGCACGCCGGCGAATTGCTCAAGGCGCAGGCCTATCTGGCGCTGGCGCCGCACGATGACAAATCGCAGCACAACATGAGTCTGTTGCGCCAACGGCTGGCGCAGCGGCCGCAGCCGCAGGGGCCGGGCGGCGTGTACTGGCAATACGCCGGGCGCGGCGTGTGGAGTGAAGTGGTGGTGAAGCCGCAGGGCGAGCGCTGGCTGGTCGATTTTTCCGGCTACGCCATGCCGCAGATGGGGCTGTATTACGGGCCGAACATGGGCGACTTCACCGCCGAGCTGCCGATCGCACACGGCAAGGCCGTCTACCACCAGCACGAGCCGGACAGCGCGCAGGTCTGCGACGTGACGATGGAGTTTGGCGAGCAAGCGTTGGAAATGCACACGCGGGGCGATTGCGGGTTCGGCCATAACGTGCGGGCGGAAGGGCGGTTCGTGCGGGTAGAATGACCCGCCCCGACGACCGGGGCGAGCAGGGTTACGCCAGCGCGGCGGCGCCCAACAGATTCTTCCAGGCTTCCACATTGCCCAGATAATTGCCGGCCGGCAGCAGATGCAGCTGGCCCTCGCTATCCTGCAGCGCAAAGGTCGGGAAGCCCTGGCCCTGCACTTTGGCCAGCAGCGCCCGGCTTTCCGCGATGTGTTGCGCGGTCGGCGCGCCGCTGTTGAAGCGCATTTCGGCGATAAACGCCGCCGAAGGCAACCCCAGCTCTTTCGCCAACGCTTCCAGCACCGGCGTGTCGGCGATGCGTCGCCCTTCCTGATAGTGCGCCTGCTGAATGCGGTGCAGCATGTCCAGCCCGCGTCCCGCCAGTTTTTCCGCCGCCAGGATAGCCGTGATCGGCGGCTCGGAATCCATCACCGCCGTGGTGTCGCGCAGCAGGCCGTTGAAATAGGCTTCGCCGAAAGGCTGGCCCGTCATCTCGGCGATGCGCTTGTCGTGCGGAATGACGTAGTTGCGCCATTCGTCGGTGATCTGACGGCGGTTGTTGCCGGTCATCATGCCGCCGGCGTGCGGCACGACTTTCAGCCCGGGGAGGCTCTGAGCCGCTTTCACCAGCGGCGCGGCGCCGTAGCACCAACCGCACAGCGGATCGAAAATGTAATGCAGAGTGGTTTCGGTCATTTTTACTCCTCGCTTGGCGCGCGGCAAGCCGCCGCGGCGCCAGGGCTGGTTCAATCACGCACGGGCGCTTATTGCGGCCACTTCATCTCGCCTTTCAGCACTTTCGCGCTCAGTTCCAGGCTCGATTCGTCTTTCAGCGTCGGGTAGTGCTTTTTCATCGCTTCAATCAGCGCGGCGGAATCCTTGGCCTTCGGCAGCTCGGCTTCCAGCGTGGTCAGGTATTTTTGGGTAAAGTGCACCGATGCCAGTGTCTGTGCGGCGCCCGGCAGGAAGTGGCCCGGCACGACGACCTGCGGCTTCAGCGCTTCGATGTTTTTCAGCGTCTGTTGCCAGTGCTGGCGCGATTCCACGCTCTGGTTGTCGGCGATCCACGGATGGATGTTGTCACCGGCGACCGCGACACCGCCCACCACCGCTTTCAGCGCCGGGATCCACACGAAGGTGCGGTCGGGGGTCGGGCCGTTCAGGCCTTTCACTTCCACTTTTTGACCGTCGATGGTGAAGCTGTCGCCCTGCAGCGGCTGCGGCACGATCACGGTTTTCGGCGCGTTGTCTTTCAGGATTGGGCCCCAGTAGGCGATTTTGCCGTCTTTGGTGGCGTTAATGTCCTTGATGGTGCCAGGCGAAGCGATGATTTTCGCCTCCGGGAAAGCGGCCTTAATCACGTCCAGACCGAAATAGAAATCCGGATCTGAGTGGCTGATGTAGACGATGGTCAGTTTCTTGCCGGTCGCCTTGATCTTTTTCACCAGCTCTTCGGCATCGTTGCGCTGGAACTGTGCGTCGATCAGCGCCACTTCGTGTTTGCCGCTGACGATTTCGGAAGACACCGGGAACACGCTTTTCTCGCCCGGGTTATACACTTCCATGGTCAGGGTATCGGCAGCGGTGGCGTAGGTGCTCAGGGTGGCGACGCCGGTGAAGGCCAGAGTTAACAGTGATTTCTTAAACATGGGCAGAGGTCCTTAGGTATCGGTTAATGTTGTAATGATGTTAGGTTGCATAAAGCGATAGAAAAACCGGATAATAAGCAATTATTCGTTGCATAAATCGGACTAATCATGGATCGCATTACCGCCGCTGAGGTTTTTGTCACCATCGTCGATCGCGGCAGCATGATCGCCGCCGCGGAAACGCTGGAGATGTCGCGCGCGATGGTCACTCGCTACCTGGCCCAGATGGAGCAATGGGCCGGGGCGCGTTTACTGCACCGCACTACCCGTAAGCTTAGTCTGACCGACGCCGGTGAGCGTACTTTGGAGCGCTGCCGACAAATGTTGGCGCTGGCGGGGGAAATCGATCTGGTGGAGGAAGGGCAGAGCGACGAACTGCGCGGCCTGCTGCGCATCACCTGTTCGCAATCGCTCGGGCAAACGGCGCTGGTGGGGGCCGTCGCCCAGTATCTGAAGCGTCATCCGCAGGTGGCGGTCGATCTTCAGATGAACAACCGGGCGGTGAACCTGGTGGAAGAGCGCATCGATCTGGCGCTGCGCATCACCAATGAGTTGGATCCCAACCTGATCGCCCGGCCGCTGTCCACCTGCGCGTCGGTGGTGTGCGCCGCGCCGGCGTATCTGGCGGCGCACGGCACGCCGCGCCAGCCGCAGGATCTGGCGTTGCACAATTGCCTGACTTATTCCTATTTCGGCAAAAGCCTGTGGCATTTCGACGCTCAGGGGGTGAAATCGGCGGTGGCGGTCAGCGGCAACCTGAGCGCCAATGAATCGGTGGTGCTGATGGCCGGTACGGTGCAGGGGGCGGGTATTTCCCTGCAGCCCTACTATTCGGCGGCGCCGCTGTTGGCCAGCGGCGAACTGGTGGAGCTGCTGCCGGGTTACCGGCCGCAATCGATGGGCATCTACGGCATCTACACCTCACGCCGACAAATGCCCGCCACCTTGCGCACCATGCTGGACTTTCTGGTGGAATGGTTCGCCAGCGATCCTCAGTGGCAGGCGACGCTGCGCTAAGGCCGCGGCAACATTCCCACGCCGTTTTCACCGTTTGACGGCGGCGGCCAGGCGGGCGGAGAACAGTGTCGCCTGTTGATGCAGATGGTCGATAAAGGCCGTCACCAGCGCCGATGAAGGGCGGTGCAGCGGCCGTATCAGGCTGACGGTGAACGGCACGTCGATGCTGAATGGCCGCACGTGCACGCCGCTGCCGGCATAGTCGAGTGCCGTCAGCGGATTGACGATCGACACCCCCACGCCGGCTCTCACCATGGCGCACACCGACGCCGCGCTGTGCGTTTCCATCACCATGCGGCGCTCGACGCCCTGCTCGGCGAACAGCGCATCGAGCAAGTGGCGATAGCTGTCGGTGCTCGATAGGCTGATAAAGTTTTGCCCGGCGAAATCCTGCGGCGTCAGCTGGTCTTTCGCCAGCAAAGGATGGCCCGCCGGCAGCACGCAGACTTCATTCAACGTCATCAGCGTTACCCGCTCGGTGCCCGCCGGCGTCAGGGTGGTTTCCGTCAGCCCCAGATCGTGGCGCTGGGCCGACAGCCACTCTTCCAGCAGCGGCGATTCTTGCGGGATCACGCTGAAGCTGACTTCCGGGTAACGTTCGATAAAGGGCCGGCACACCGCCGGCAGCAGCGATTGGGAAAATACCGGCAGGCACACGATCGACAGCTGCGCCTGCTGAAACTGGCGAATGCCGGCGGCGGCGTTGACGATGCGATCGAGGCCATAATAGGAACGTTGCACCTCTTCGAACAGCCGTAGGCCCTGCACCGTGGGGGACAAGCGCCCGCGAACCCGGTCGAACAGCTGCAGCCGGATCAGCTTCTCAAAGCGCGCCAGCTCGCGGCTGACGGTGGGTTGCGAGGTTTGCAGCAGGGCCGCCGCCTCGGTCAGGTTGCCGGTGGTCATCACCGCCCGAAAGATTTCTATCTGCCGCAAAGAGATGCTGTGCATGACGAGGCTGCTCGACTGTAGAGAAAGCTATATCATAAATGAATAGACTACGGCTAAATAGATATTTTCCACCCGATTCAGCGTGCGGCACTATGGCCTTATCTGCCGTTACTTTCGAATTGGGAATATCGCCATGCCACGCCCGTTGCACGACACCTCCACCGCGTTGAACGCCGCTAACCTGCTGGCCTTGCCGCAGCGCTTCGGTTGCCCGGTCTGGGCTTATGATGCCGACATCATCAGCCAGCGCATCGCTCAGCTGCGTCACTTCGACACTATCCGTTTCGCGCAGAAAGCCTGTTCGAATATTCATATTTTGCGCCTGATGCGCGAGCAGGGCGTGAAGGTGGATTCGGTGTCGCTCGGCGAAATCGAGCGGGCGCTGCAGGCCGGTTTTCAGCCGGGCGGCGAGCCGAGCGATATCGTGTTTACCGCGGACGTATTGGATCACGCGACGCTGGCGCGCGTCAGCGCATTGAAGATCCCGGTCAACGCCGGTTCCATCGATATGCTGGAGCAGCTCGGTCAGGCTTCCGCCGGACATCCGGTGTGGCTGCGCATTAATCCGGGGTTTGGCCACGGCCACAGCCAGAAAACCAACACCGGTGGCGAGAACAGTAAACACGGCATCTGGTATGCCGATCTGCCGCAGGCGGTGGAGAAGATCCGCCGCTATGGCCTGAAGCTGATTGGCGTGCATATGCATATCGGTTCCGGCGTCGATTACCAGCATCTGGAGCGCGTCTGCGATGCGATGGTGCAGCAGGTGATCGACCTCGGTCATGACATCAGCGCCATTTCCGCCGGCGGCGGCCTGTCTATCCCGTATCAGTACGGCGAAGAGGCGATCGATACCGAACACTATTTTGGTTTGTGGAACCGGGCGCGTGAGCGCATCGCCGCGCATCTGGGGCACCCGGTGCAGCTGGAGATTGAACCCGGACGTTTCCTGATGGCGGAGGCGGGCGTATTGGTGGCCGAGGTGCGGGCGGTAAAAGACATGGGGAGCCGCCACTTTGTGCTGGTGGATGCCGGTTTTAACGATCTGATGCGGCCGGCGATGTACGGCAGCTATCACCATATTTCGCTGTTGCCGGCCGATGGGCGCGATACCTCGGGGCAGCCGCTGCGCGACACGGTGATCGCCGGGCCGCTGTGCGAATCCGGCGACGTCTTCACCCAGCAGGCGGGCGGCGGCGTGGAAACCCGCGAGCTGCCGCCGGTGCAGATCGGCGATTATCTGGTGTTTCACGATACCGGCGCCTACGGCGCATCGATGTCCTCCAACTACAACAGCCGTCCGCTGTTGCCTGAAGTGCTGTTTGAAAACGGCGAGCCGCGTTTGATCCGCCGCCGCCAAACCATCGAAGAACTGATCGCGCTGGAACTTATCTGATAAGCGGGCGGGCGCCTTGCGCCCGCTTCACCGCGTCATGCGGCGGCATGATTATGGCTGTTCGTGCGCGTTGTTGAGGGTGGCGACCGAGTGGCGGCGCACCAGCGTTGGGCTGAACATGTTGGTGATTTCCGGCAGCGGTTGCCGGTTGGCCAGCGCCAGCGCCAGCTCCGCAGCCTGGGTGGCCATCGCCACGATAGGGTAGCGAATGGTGGTCAGGCGTGGGCGCAGGTAGCGCGAAATCAGCACGTCGTCGAAACCGATCAGCGAAATTTCTCCCGGTACGTCGACGCTGTTATCGCTCAGCACCGACAGCGCGCCGGCGGCCATCGGATCGTTGTAGCAGGTAATGGCGGAGAACGAACGGCCGCGACCGAGCAATTCGGTCATCGCCTGTTCGCCGCCGATCTCGTCCGGTTCACCGTAGGCGATCAGCTTTTCATCCACCGCAATGCCGTGTTCCTGCAGCGCGTCGAGATAGCCTTGCAGACGATCGGTGGCGTCGGAAATCTGGTGAGTGGAGCAGATGATGGCGATGCGCTGGTGCCCTTGCTGGATCAGATGTCGGGTTGCCAGCCAGGCGCCGTAGCGATCGTCGAGCGCCACGCAGCGCGTTTCAAACCCCGGCAGCGTGCGGTTGATCAGCACCATGCCCGGGATCTGTTGCATCCAGCCGCAAAGTTCCTGATCGCTCAGCCTTTTGGCGTGCACCACCAGCGCTTCGCAGCGGTGCCGCACCAGCTGTTCAATCGCCTGACGCTCTTTTTCGGCGTCGTGGTAACCGTTGCCAATCAGCAGAAAATTGTGGGTGGCGTAGGCCACCTGCTCGACCGCCTTGACCATCGCGCCGAAGAAGGGATCGGAAACGTCGGAGACGATCAGCCCCAGCGTCTCGGTGGATTGCTGCGCCAGCGCTCGTGCGTTGGCGTTAGGGTGATACTGCAGCTGTTCCATGGCGGCCTGCACCGCGGTGCGCGACCCTTCGCTGGCCTTGGGGGAATTGTTTATCACGCGGGATACCGTGGCCACGGAAACACCCGCCAGCCTGGCAACATCCTTTATCGTAGCCATATCAGTCAACACATCCTGGGTAATCGCTTACATCCCCCAGTTTTGCGGAAAAAAACCGGGGCTGCAAGCGGTCTCGTGCGCAACTTGTGGCGGCGGTTGCAGAATCTCTTCGAGTCTGTACGCATAACCGACTGCTACCGAACGATAGCGCAATTTGTACGTTGGCACTGGCGACGGGCTGAGGTAACGTCTTTGCATTCCGATTTGCGCCGAGAACGCCATGTCCATTAAACGCTATCCGCAGCTCGCCCATTGGGGCGCTTATACCGCCGTGGTTGAAGACGACCGGCTTATCCGTTGTGAACCCTTCGTCGACGATCCCGACCCTTCGCCGCTGCTCGATTCCATCGTCCCGATGGTCTATTCCGACAAACGCATCCGCAAGCCGGCGGTGCGCCGCTCGTGGCTGCAAAAGCGCGAGGGCAGCGACCGTACGCTGCGCGGCAGGGAAGATTTCGTCGAGGTGGACTGGGAATTGGCGCTCGATTTGGTGGCGGAAGAGAATCGCCGGGTGCGCGAGCGCTACGGCGCCTCCGGGTTGTTTACCGGCTCTTATGGCTGGTCGTCGGCCGGGCGGCTGCACCATGCCCGCTCGCTGGTGCGGCGGTTCTACTTCAGCGGCGGCGGCGGCGTCGATCAGCAGGGCAACTACAGCTGGGGTGCGGCGCAGTTCTTTCTGCCGTATGTGATCGGCACTTTCTCGCCCTTGACCGGGCGCGTCACCAGTTGGCCGAGCGTCGTGGAGCATTGCGAGCTGTTTGTGGCGTTTGGCGGGTTGGCGCTGAAAAACGCTCAGGTCTCTTCCGGCGGCGCGGCGGAACATGCGCTCAAGCCCTGGCTGCAAAAGCTGGCGCGCAAAGGCACGCCGGTTGTCAACATCAGCCCGATGCGCGATGATTGCCCCGAGTTCGTCAACGCGGAATGGATCCCGATCCGGCCGAATACCGACGTGGCGCTGATGCTGGCGCTGGCTTACGAAATCCAGCGGCTGGGCGCGCAGGATGAAGCCTTCCTGCACAGCCACTGCGTGGGCTATCAACAGCTGGCGGATTACCTGAACGGCGCCGGTGACGGCGTGGCGAAAACCCCCGTTTGGGCCAGCGCCATTACCGGCATTCCGGCGGCGCGCATCGCGCTGCTGGCGCGGCAACTGATCGGCGTGCGCAGTTTCATCACCTGTTCCTACTCCGTGCAACGCGCGCATCGGGGGGAGCAACCGTATTGGATGATGATCGCGCTGTCGGCGATGCTGGGCCAGGTGGGGCTGCCGGGCGGCGGTTTCTCGTTCGGCCACGGCTCGATGAACGGCGTCGGCAATCCGCGCGTTGACACGCCTGCGCCGACCATGCCGGTAGGCGAAAACCCGGCCGGGCTGGCGATCCCGGTGGCGCGCATCTGCGACATGCTGTTGCACCCCGGTGAGGCCTATCAATTTTGCGGCGAGACGCGGCATTATCCGGATATCCATTTGGTGCACTGGGCCGGCGGCAACCCGTTCCATCATCATCAGCAGTTGAATCGGCTGGTAGATGGCTGGCAGAAACCGGACACGGTGATCGTTCAAGATATCTGGTGGACGGCGGCGGCCAAAATGGCGGACATCGTGCTGCCGGTCACCAGTTCGCTGGAGCGTAACGATATCGGCGGCTCGTCGCGCGATCGCTACGTGTTGGCGATGCATCAGGCCATTGCGCCGCAGCATCAGGCGCGCAACGATTTCGATATCTTCGCCGATCTGGCGGAGCGTCTCGGCTATCGTGAGCGCTTTACCGAGAATCGCGACGAGCGGGCCTGGATCGAAGCTATCTACCGGCAATGCGGCGCAGCGCAGCAGCGCGCCGGCGTCGCCTGGCCCGAGTTTGAGGCCTTCTGGCAACGGGGCTATGTCGAGCTGCCCGCGCCGGCTAAAGAGTTCGTATTTTTTGACGCGTTCCGCGCCGATCCGCAGGCTAACCCGCTGCAAACGCCCAGCGGCAAGATTGAGCTGTTCAGCGAGCGGATCGCCGGCTATCGCTACGATGATTTCGCTCCGCATCCGCAGTGGCGGCCGCCGGTGGAGTGGCTGGGCGCGCCGCAGGCCAAAAACTGGCCGCTGCACCTGATCTCCATTCAGCCGAGCGATCGCCTGCATAGCCAGATGGATCCGGCGCCGCTGGCGCAGGGCAACAAGACCGCCGGGCGAGAAACCTTGTACATGCATCCGGACGATGCGGCGCCGCGCGGGGTGGTGGACGGCGCCGAAGTGCTGGTCAGCAACGCGCGCGGCAGCTGTCTGGCGGGGGTATCGCTCACCGATGGCGTGACGCGCGGCGTGGTGCTGATGGCGACCGGTGCCTGGTTCGAGCCGGGTTTCGACGCGCAGCGCCGGCCGGTCGAGCAGGCGGGCAACCCGAACGTGCTGACGCTGGATATCGGCACCTCGCCGCTGACGCAGGGGCCGAACGCCATGAGCTGCCTGGTCGAGGTCAGCGCACGATGAGTGAATATTTCGCGTCTGGGTCACTGGCTCGTCGTTGTTATATTTATTTTCGTCGCTGCGGGAAGGTTTAAGTTTCATTGAGTTATTACAGCAGATCGCGGGAAATTTACAGCTGGTTGCATTTGGAGCAGAACTCTTGCGATTCGCCGGTAGTTTCCTGCACGCCATCTCTCTAGAGTAGGTGATCCCAGAGGTATTGATTGGTGAGAAATCAGCGTGCCTTGCATGCTGAAGCCATTTTCAATTGCACCAACCTACGCGGATGCGTAGGTTTTTTTTTGCCTGCCATATAGTATTCTTTTCCCTACAACGATTTACGCCTCCATGGCCAAGGGAGAAGGGCATGATCTTTTCACTGCTGCGCGCGCTGTTTCGCCTGTTGTTTCGGGTACGGGTCGAAGGGGACGTCCAGCACTTCGAACGGCAAAAATTACTGATTACGCCGAACCACGTCTCTTTCCTCGACGGCGTACTGCTGGCGCTGTTCCTGCCGATAAAACCGGTGTTTGCGGTCTATGCCAGCATCGGCGAGAGCTGGTTTATGCGCTGGCTGCGGCCTTACATCGATTTTGTCTCGCTCGATCCCACCAAGCCGATGGCCATCAAGCAACTGGTGCGCATGGTCGAGCAGGGACGGCCGATCGTGGTGTTCCCTGAAGGGCGCATCACCGTGACCGGCGCGCTGATGAAAATTTACGACGGAGCGGCGTTTATCGCCGCCAAATCGGGCGCCACCGTGGTGCCGGTGCGGATCGACGGCCCGGAGTTCAGCCCGTTTGGCCGCATGGCCGGGGTGTTCAAGATCCGCTGGTTCCCGCAAATCAGCATCCGCATCTTGCCGCCGACCACGCTGCCGATGCCGGAAGCGCCGCGCGCGCGTGAACGCCGGGCGCTGGCGGGCGATCGGCTGATGCAGATCATGATGCGGGCGCGCATGGAGACGCGCGAGCCGCAAACGCTGTTCCATGCCTTGCTGGCGGCGCAGCACCGCTATGGGCGCCGCAAGCCTTGCATTGAAGACATCGCTTTCAAAGAGGACAGTTACCAGACGCTAGTCAAGAAATCGCTGGGCGTCAGCCGCATTCTGCAGCGCTTTACCGCCGAGGGGGAGCACGTTGGGCTGCTGTTGCCCAACGCCACCATTACCGCGGCGGCGATCTTCGGCGCTTCGCTGCGCAATCGCATCCCGGCGATGCTCAACTACACCGCTGGCGCCAACGGCTTGAACAGCGCGATGACGGCCGCCGGCATCAAAACCATCGTCACCTCGCGCCAGTTTCTGGAGAAAGGCAAGCTGACCCACCTGCCGGAACAGTTGCCGCAAGCTAACTGGGTATATCTGGAAGATCTGAAAGATACGGTCACCCTGGCGGATAAGCTGTGGATCCTGCGTCACTTGCTGCAGCCGCAGCGCGCGGCGTTGCCGCAACGTCCGGAGGACCCGGCGCTGATCCTGTTCACGTCCGGATCCGAAGGCCATCCCAAGGGCGTGGTGCATTCGCACGCCAGCCTGCTGGCCAACGTAGAACAAATCCGCACCATCGCCGATTTCACGCCGCGCGACCGCTTCATGTCGTCGCTGCCGCTGTTCCACTCGTTCGGCCTGACGGTGGGGCTGCTCACGCCGCTTCTCACCGGCAGCCGCATTTTCCTCTACCCCAGCCCGCTACACTATCGCGTGGTGCCGGAGCTGGTGTATGACCGTAACTGCACGGTGCTGTTCGGCACGGCGACCTTCCTTAACAACTATGCGCGCTTCGCGCATCCGTATGATTTTGCCCGCCTGCGCTATGTCGTGGCCGGCGCGGAGAAACTGGCGGACAGCACCAAACAGATCTATCAGGACAAATATGGCATCCGCATTCTGGAAGGCTATGGCGTGACCGAGTGCGCGCCGGTGGTCTCGATCAACGTGCCGCTGGCGACCAAGGTGGGCACCGTCGGGCGCATCATGCCGCAGATGGAGGCGCGTCTGATCGCGGTGCCGGGTATTGATAACGGCGGTCGCCTGCAGCTGAAGGGGCCGAATATCATGAAAGGCTATCTGCGGGTTGAGCGCCCCGGCGAACTGGAGCCGCCGGCGGCGGAAGATGCGAACGGCGTGCTGCAGCCGGGCTGGTATGACACTGGCGATATCGTCAGCCTGGATGAGCAGGGTTACTGCACCATTCGCGGGCGCGTGAAGCGCTTCGCCAAGCTGGCGGGCGAGATGGTGTCGCTGGAGAGCGTCGAACTGCTGGCGCAACGGCTTTCGCCGGATAAACTGCATGCCGCCACGGTCAAAAGCGACAGCAGCAAAGGCGAGGCGTTGGTGCTGTTCACCACCGATCCCGCCATTACCCGCGAGGCATTGCTGCGGGTGGCGCGCGAACTGGGCAGCCCGGAGCTGGCGGTGCCGCGCGATATTCGCCTGTTGAAAACGCTGCCGGTGCTCGGCAGCGGCAAACCTGATTTCGTCACCCTGCGTCATATGGCCGAACAGCCGGAGAGTGCCTGATGAATCCTTCGACCGAATCCCCTTTGTTGTCACGCGGCATGATCGCGGTGATCAGCGCGCAGTTCCTTTCGGCGTTCGGCGACAATGCGTTGCTGTTCGCCACGCTGGCGTTGATCAAGCAGCAGCTGTATCCGGACTGGAGCCAGCCGATCCTGCAGATGGCCTTTGTCGCCACCTATATCATTCTGGCTCCGTTCGTCGGCCAGATCGCCGACAGCTTTGCCAAAGGGCGGGTGATGATGTTCGCCAACGCCCTGAAATTGGCGGGGGCATTGGTGATCTGTTTTGGGGGTAACCCGTTTCTGGGTTACAGCCTGGTCGGCGTGGGAGCCGCCGCGTATTCACCGGCCAAATACGGCATTCTGGGCGAGATCACCAGCGGCGAGAAACTGGTCAAGGCTAACGGCCTGATCGAGGCTTCGACCATTGCGGCCATTCTGACCGGTTCGGTCGCCGGCGGTGTTTTGGCGGACTGGCACGTGGCGGCGGCGCTGGCGGCCTGCGCGTTGGTTTACGCGGGGGCAGTGGTCGCCAACCTGTATATTCCGCGTTTGGCGGCGGCGCGTCCTGGCGCTTCGTGGCGTCCGCAGGCCATGACGCACAGCTTCTTTGCTGCCTGCGTTACGCTGTGGCGCGATGGACAGACGCGTTTCTCATTGATTGGCACCAGCCTGTTTTGGGGGGCCGGCGTGACGCTGCGTTTTCTGCTGGTGCTGTGGGTGCCGGTGGCGCTCGGCATCGCCGATAACGCCACGCCGACGCTGCTGAACGCCATGGTGGCCGTCGGCATCGTGTTGGGCGCGGGGGCCGCCGCGCGCTTCGTCACGCTTAAAACGGTGAAACGCTGTATGCCGGCCGGGATCCTGATCGGCGTCGCGGTCGCGGTGTTTGCGCTGCAAACGACCATGCTCAATGCCTACGTCTTGCTGGCGCTCATCGGCATGCTGGGGGGCTTCTTCGTCGTGCCGCTCAATGCGTTGCTGCAGGAGCGGGGCAAACATTCGGTCGGCGCCGGCAATGCGATCGCAGTGCAAAACCTGGGTGAAAACGCCGCCATGTTGTTGATGCTGGGCCTGTATTCTTTGGTCGTGAAGCTGGGCGTGCCGGTGGTGGGCGTCGGCGTAGGGTTTGGCGTGGTGTTTGCACTGGCGATTAGCGCGTTGTGGTGGTCGCAGCGGCGGTGAAACGGGGCGCAGCCAGGCTGCGCCCTCAGGCTATTAAGGCGCCGGAATGGTAAACCGGGTGTGGATTTCTTCGAGCGCCTGCAGCACGTCCTCATCCAGAATCACGTCGAGGCTGTCGAGGTTGATTTTCAACTGCTCCACCGAGGTGGCGCCCAACAGGGTGCTGGCGACGAACGGCTGCTGACGCACGAAGGCCAACGCCATCTGCGAAGGATCCAGCCCGTGTTTTTTGGCCAGCGCCACGTATTCGGCGATCGCTCGTTGGGTTTGCTGCCCTGAATAACGGTTGAAGCGGGTGAACAGCGTATTGCGCGCACCGGCCGGTTTAGCGCCGTTGAGGTATTTACCGCTCAGCGTGCCGAACGCCAGGCTGGAATAGGCCAGCAGTTCTACCCCTTCGTGCTGGCTGATTTCGGCCAGGCCAATCTCAAAGCTGCGGTTCAGCAGGCTGTACGGGTTTTGAATCGACACGATGCGCGGCAGCTCGTGTTTCTCCGCCAGTTGCAGATAGCGCATTACGCCCCAGGGCGTTTCGTTGGAGACCCCGATATAGCGAATTTTACCGGCGCGCACCTGCTCAGTCAGCGCCTCCAGGGTTTCCAGCAGCGTGACCGTGGCTTTGTCATCGGTATATTGATAGTTGAGTTTGCCAAAGCAGTTGGTGGCGCGCTGCGGCCAGTGCAATTGGTAAAGATCGAGATAATCGGTGTTCAGCCGCTTGAGGCTGGCGTCCAGCGCGGCGCGGATGTTTTTGCGATCGAGCGCCTGCTGCGGGCGGATGCTGCTGTCAGTGCCGCGCACCGGGCCCGAGACTTTGCTGGCCAGGACGATTTTTTCGCGATTGCCGCGTGCTTTGATCCAACTGCCGATATAGCTTTCGGTCAGGCCCTGGGTTTCCGGGCGGGGCGGCACCGGGTACAGTTCGGCGGTGTCTATCAGGTTCACGCCTGCGGCCAATGCATAGTCCAGTTGCGCATGGGCGTCGGCTTCGCTGTTCTGTTCGCCAAAGGTCATGGTGCCCAGTCCCAGCACGCTCACTTCTAAAGAACTGTGGGGAATACGGTGGTATTGCATTAACGGCCTTCCTTTCTTGTTAGCGCTGACGGGCCGCACGGCCCGGTGAAACAGGAGCCCAATGTCAGAAGACGGCGCAAAGTCCGTCGGGCGGCGATGTCGCCTTTCCTGACTATAACCAAGCGGTGAAGATGGGGGAAGCGGATTCAGTGCGGACACGAATGAGGGCTACCGCGCTTGAACGGGCGATAGCCGGCGAGCGGTGATTAGCGTTCGATAACCTGGGAAACCTGGTCGCCGTTGATCTGGCGGTGGTTGCCTTTCTCATCTTTATAACTGATGAGCCCGGTGTCTGTATCGATCTCCGGTTTGCCTTGCGTCAGGATCATGTTGCCGTCTTTGGTCGCCATCACGTAGTCGCTGGAACATCCCGCCAAACCGGCGGCCATAACCAGCGCAGACACTGCCATTACCCACTTTTTCATCCTGCGGATCCTCGATTATGCAGAAAACAATGTTCTTTCAAGATTAGCAAACTCTTGGCAGAGAGCGTCTCAGATAAGTCTTTATCTGATAAGAAAAACTGAAATGAGGGGGCAACGAAACGGCGGAAGCCGCCGATAGCGGCTTCCGTGCAGGTTTATTCGGAGGCGTGATTTTTCTTGCTGCGCATCAGATTGAGCGCTTCTACCGACATGGAGAAGAACATGGCGAAGTAGATGTAGCCTTTCGGCACGTGCACCTGGAAACTTTCCAGCATCAGCGTGAAGCCCACCAGGATCAGGAACGCCAGCGCCAGCATTTTCACCGACGGATGGCGATTGACGAATTCGCCGATCGGCCGTGCGGCGAACATCATCACGCCGACGGCAATCACCACCGCCGCCATCATGATGAACAGGTGATCGGAAAGGCCTACGGCGGTAATCACCGAATCCAGACTGAAGATGATATCCAACAGCATGATCTGTACGATCGCGCCGAAGAAGCTGTGCACCTTGGTGTGGTGCTCTTCTTCCGTGCCTTCGATGGTTTCGTGGATCTCTTTGCTGGCTTTCCAGATCAGGAACAACCCACCGAGCAGCAGGATCAGATCGCGGGCGGAAATGGCGTGATCCAGCACGGTGAACAGCGGGTGCGTCAAGCGGATCACCCAGGCGATGGAGGCCAGCAGCGCCAGGCGCATCAGCATGGCGGCGGCCAAGCCCATTCGGCGAGCTTTGTTCTGTTGCGCTTTGGGCAGCTTCGCCACCACCAGCGACAGAAAAATGATGTTATCAATACCCAGTACGATCTCAAGAATGGTTAGCGTACCTAACGCTAACCAGGCATTGGGATCCATAATCCATTCGAACATTGCCCGACACACCTTAATACTTAATAAATGCAAAGCGTGAATTATACGCGTTTATCGTGGCGCTGACAGAGCTAGCTAAACCAGAGTTAAACGAAATCGCTTAGATTGAGAAATGTCTTGCCAGCAGCGCGCCGGTAAAACCCTTTTTCAGATAGAAACCGCGCGGCAGCGTCATGATAGGTTGCCCCTGTTCGCCGATGGCTTCGGTGAGCGCCTTGTTGTTGGCCGCTTTGGGGCGCAGTTGCAGCACTTCGCCGTGGCGTGCGGTGATGCGTTCTACGTGACCGAGCACAATCAGATCCATCAGCTCTTCCCAATCGCGGCGCAGCATCTCTTCTTCTGCAGCGCTCGGGCTCCACAGCAGCGGCGAACCGACGCGGCGCTGCGCCAGCGGGATTTGCCGTTCGCCCTCTACCGGTATCCACAACACGCGCGCCAGCTTGTGGCGAACGTGGCTGCTGGCCCAGGTGACACCGCTGTTGCCGGTGAGCGGGGCCACGCAGACGAAAGTGGTCTCCAGCGGTTTGCCGGCGGCGTCTACAGGAATGGTTTTCAGCTCAATGCCCAGCTCGGGAAAATCCTGTTCCGGTTTGCTGCCGGCCATGGCGCCGAGGTACAGCTCCAGCAGCATGCCCACCCAGCCTTTATCGCGTTTCAGATCCTTGGGGATCGGCAACTGCGCGCGGGCGGCCAGTTCGCCAAAACTGAAGCCGGCCAGCGCCTGAGCGCGCTCGAACAGTTGCCGTTCATTTTCCGGCGGGGGCGGCAGAGGGGATAAAAACGCCATAAATCAAGCCTGTCGAATTTGGTTGAAAAACGTACTGCAAAGATACACGGGAAACGGTAACCCCAGTCGCCTGGGGAAAAGAATAATAGTAGCATGATTTTACATGACTTTTTTTCTTTCCTTGCGCGGGCGGCAATGCACCCGCGAGGCTTGTTCACCTGAAGCCACCGACAATAAACAGGATCTTACACCTATTTATCCACAGATTTATGGGATAACCCAAATTTTTACCGATCACTGGTTCAATTTACAGCCTTGACTCGGGCGTTTTTTTACGAATTTGTCCGTTTTGTGCGTAACTTGCCCGGATAATCTGTGGATAAAAACGGCGTTGGTGGATCTTTCGCCAGGGTAAGATCCTTACCGTGCATAGATCACATTTTTGCCCTGTATATAACTGTGGGATATTGGTTAATTATATGTTTTTATGAAAAATATTGTTTTTTCGGTGTGAGGGGGGGATTTTCGGGGACGAGAGTTTTACCGGCTTATCCCTCGAGTTCTACACACACCTATCCACAGAAAAAGTGAATAAAACCGGTCTGAAATGCCAATGCATGTTTATAACTTTGCCTATATCTGTGAGTTATCCCAATGTTATCCGGCCCGCAGCGCCGTAAAGCAGTGGTTTACCGCCTGTAGCTTGTGTGAAACAATCAGGACATCTATGCGAATTTAAGCTTATCGAGGTAGTCCGGTGATCGATGATGATGGCTACCGCCCGAATGTTGGTATCGTAATCTGTAATCGTCAGGGGCAGGTCTTATGGGCCCGCCGTTACGGTCAGCACTCCTGGCAGTTTCCCCAAGGTGGGATTAACCCTGGCGAAACTGCGGAGCAGGCGATGTACCGTGAGCTGTTCGAAGAAGTGGGGCTGAGTAAAAAGGATGTGCGCATCCTGGCTTCGACCCGCAACTGGTTGCGCTATAAATTGCCGAAACGTTTGGTGCGTTGGGACACAAAGCCGGTTTGTATCGGCCAAAAGCAAAAATGGTTTTTGTTGCAGCTATTGTGCAATGACGCTGATATCAACATGCAGCGCAGCAGCACGCCGGAGTTCGACGGTTGGCGCTGGGTGAGCTTCTGGTATCCGGTGCGCCAGGTGGTGTCGTTCAAACGCGACGTCTACCGCCGGGTGATGAAAGAATTCGCCGTGACCGTGATGCCGATGCAAGAGCAGGCGGCGCCGCGGCAGGCCCCCGCTTATCGCCGAAAGAGAGGTTAAGTTAAGCCGACTATGCTCACGCGCTTGCGAGAAATTGTAGAGAAGGTGGCCGCGGCGGCCAGTCTGACGGATGCGCTGGATCTGCTGGTCAATGAAACCTGTCTGGCGATGGACACCGAAGTGTGCTCCATTTACCTGGCGGACAACGATCGCCGCTGTTACTACCTGATGGCCACGCGCGGGCTGAAAAAGCCGCGCGGGCGCACTATCGCATTGGCGTTTGACGAAGGTGTCGTCGGGTTGGTAGGCCGTCGGGCCGAACCCATCAACCTGGCCGATGCCCAAAGCCATCCCAGCTTCAAGTACGTTCCTCAGGTCAAAGAGGATCGCTTCCGATCCTTCCTCGGGGTGCCGATCATTCACCGGCGCCAGCTGTTGGGGGTGTTGGTGGTGCAGCAGCGCGAGCTGCGCCAGTTCGACGAAAGCGAAGAGTCGTTCATGGTCACCCTGGCCACGCAGATGGCCGGGATCCTTTCACAGTCGCAGCTTAATGCCATTTTCGGTCAGTATCGCCAAACGCGCGTGCGCGCGCTGGCGGCCTCGCCCGGCGTAGCGGTGGCGGAAGGGTGGCAGGACAGCAGCCAGCCTTCGCTCGATCAGGTTTACCGCGCGTCGACGCTGGACACCGCCAGCGAGCGCGAGCGCCTGACGTTGGCGCTGGAAGAGGCCGGTGCGGAATTTCGCCGCTTCAGCAAGCGTTTTGCCGCCAGCTCGCAAAAAGAGAGCGCGGCGATCTTCGATCTTTATTCTCACCTGCTAAACGACGCCCGCCTCAAGCGCGAATTGTTCGCCGAAATCGACAACGGCTCGGTGGCGGAATGGGCGGTGAAGCAGGTGATAGAAGCCTTTGCCGAACAGTTCGCCAAACTGCAGGACACCTATATGCGCGAGCGCGGCAGCGACCTGCGCGCGCTGGGCCAGCGCCTGCTGTTCCACCTCGACGACAGCACTCAGGGCGCCACCCAGTGGCCGGCGCGTTTTGTGCTGGTGGCGGATGAACTGACCGCGACATTGCTGGCCGAAGTGCCGCAGGATCGCCTGGTCGGCGTGGTCGTGCGCGACGGCGCCGCCAACTCGCATGCGGCGATTTTGGTGCGGGCGATGGGGGTGCCGACGGTGATGGGCGCCGACATTCAGCCTTCTCTGCTCAGCCAGCGGCTGCTGATCGTCGATGGGTATCGCGGCGAACTGCTGGTCGATCCTGAACCGGTGCTGGTGCAGGAATACCAACGGCTGATCAGCGAAGAACAGGAACTGAGCAAGCTGGCGGAAGACGACGTCGAACAGCCGGCGCAGTTGAAAAGCGGCGAACGCGTTCAGGTGATGCTGAACGCCGGCCTCAGCCCGGAACATGAACAGCTGTTGGGCGGCCGGGTGGACGGCGTGGGGTTGTACCGCACTGAAATTCCGTTCATGTTGCAAAGCGGTTTCCCTTCCGAAGAAGAACAGGTCGCGCAGTATCAAGGCATGCTGCAGCTTTATCCCAACAAACCGGTCACGCTGCGCACGCTGGACATCGGCGCCGACAAGCAACTGCCCTACATGCCGATCAGCGAAGAAAATCCCTGCCTGGGCTGGCGCGGCATTCGCATCACTCTGGACCAGCCGGAGATCTTTTTGATACAGGTGCGCGCCATGCTGCGCGCCAATGCCGGCACCGGCAACCTGGGCATTTTGCTGCCGATGGTCACCAGCCTGGAAGAGGTCGATGAGGCCAAGCGCCTGATTGACCGCGCCGGGCGCGAGGTGGAAGAGGTGCTTGGCTACGCGATCCCGAAACCGAAAATCGGCGTGATGCTGGAAGTGCCGTCGATGATTTTCCTGATCCCGCATTTGGCCGGGCGCGTCGACTTCATCTCGGTCGGCACCAACGATTTGACCCAGTACCTGCTGGCGGTGGATCGCAACAACACGCGGGTAGCCTCGCTGTACGACAGCCTGCATCCCGCGATGCTGCAGGTGCTGAAGTTGATCGCCGAACAGGGGAAAGCGGCCGGGCTGCAGCTTAGCCTGTGCGGTGAACTGGCCGGCGATCCCATGGGCGCGCTGTTGCTGGTGGGCATGGGCTATCGCAATCTGAGCATGAACGGCCGCAGCGTGGCGCGCATCAAATACCTGCTGCGGCATATCGAGCTTTCCGACGCCGAAGTGTTGGCGCAACGGGTGTTGAACACCCAAATGACCACGGAAGTGCGCCATTTGGTGGCGGCGTTTATGGAGCGACGCGGCATGGGCGGGTTGATTCGCGGCGGCAGATAATCGCCGCACGATGTGATTTTTTTACAGAACTTTTCCCGCGCTGCCGGCCCGGACCGCGCTAAGCCTATGTTATGATGCGCAACCTCAGCGCGACGCATGTTCGTCGTCTTGCAAACCGCAGCGGCCAACGCTGCCGTTTGAAAGGCGTGTGACAACCTGCGCCGACGTTTGGCACCTGCCGCCCCCGCATGGGGAAAAATAACAGACATGTTGTGGTGATAGATGAGCAATAGCTATCTGGCGTTTCCTAAATTTGATCCGGTCATTTTCTCCATTGGCCCGGTTTCTCTGCATTGGTACGGCCTGATGTATCTGGTCGGCTTCGTTTTTGCCATGTGGCTGGCGGTGCGCCGCGCCAACAAGCCGGGCAGCGGCTGGACCAAGGACGAAGTGGAAAACCTGCTCTACGCCGGTTTCCTGGGCGTATTCGTCGGCGGCCGCGTGGGCTATGTGCTGTTCTACAACCTGCCGTTGTTCCTGGATAATCCGCTCTATCTGTTTAAAGTCTGGGATGGCGGCATGTCGTTCCACGGCGGATTGATGGGGGTGATTCTGGTGATGTTCTGGTTCGCTCGCCGCACCAAACGCACCTTCTTCCAGGTTTCCGATTTTATCGCGCCATTGATCCCGTTCGGTTTGGGCGCCGGCCGCCTCGGCAACTTCATCAACGGTGAACTGTGGGGCCGCGTAACCACCGACACCCCTTGGGCGATGCTGTTCCCAAGCTCGCGTAGCGAAGACGTGGCGCTCGCCGCCGCCGACCCTTCTCTGCTACCGCTGCTGAATCAGTACGGCGTGCTGCCGCGTCACCCGTCCCAGCTGTATGAACTGCTGCTTGAAGGCGTGGTGCTGTTTATCATTCTGAACCTGTTCATCCGCAAGCCGCGGCCGATGGGTGCCGTATCGGGCCTGTTCCTGATCGGTTATGGCGCATTCCGCATCATCGTTGAAGCGTTCCGCCAGCCGGATGCCCAGCTTGGCCTGTTCGACGGCGTGATCAGCATGGGGCAGATCCTGTCCATCCCGATGGTGGTGGCCGGTGTTATTATGATGATTTGGGCGTACCGTCGTCGCCCGCAGCAACAACTGTCGTGAGGGACAAATGAAACAGTATCTGGATTTGATGAACAAGGTGCTCGCCGAGGGCACTCCTAAAGCCGACCGTACCGGCACTGGCACGTTGTCGATTTTCGGCCACCAGATGCGTTTCAATTTGCAGGAAGGCTTCCCGTTGGTGACCACCAAGAAATGTCATCTGCGTTCGATCATTCATGAGCTGTTGTGGTTCCTGAACGGCGATACCAACATCGCCTATCTGCGTGACAACAAGGTCACCATTTGGGACGAGTGGGCCGATGAAAACGGCGATCTCGGCCCAGTGTACGGCAAGCAGTGGCGAGCCTGGGGCGCGGCGGACGGTCGTCAGATCGATCAGCTGAGCAACGTGCTCCAGCAGCTGAAACAAGATCCGGATTCGCGCCGCATTATCGTTTCCGCCTGGAACGTCGGTGAGCTGGACCAGATGGCGCTGGCGCCGTGCCACGCGTTCTTCCAGTTCTACGTGGCGGACGGCAAGCTCTCTTGCCAGCTGTACCAGCGTTCCTGCGACGTGTTCCTCGGCCTGCCGTTCAACATCGCCAGCTACGCGCTGTTGGTGCATATGATGGCGCAGCAGTGCGATTTGGACGTCGGCGACTTCGTCTGGACCGGTGGCGATACCCATCTGTACAGCAATCATATGGAACAGACGCAGCTGCAGCTGACGCGTGAACCCCGTCCGTTGCCGAAGCTGGTGATCAAACGCAAGCCGGCTTCGCTGTTCGATTACCGTTTCGAAGACTTCGAGATCGAAGGTTACGATCCGCACCCGGCCATCAAGGCGCCGGTCGCGATCTGACCTTAACCGCATCACACCAGGGGCGCAGCGATTGCGCCCCTTTTTTTATCCGCATTGCGCGCCGCGCCGCATTTTATTGTCGCCACTTGTCGCTACAGGGAAAACATTGCGCAGCTTGCCGCAAGGCTTGCGCATGGGGCTTTACCGCCTTGTTACGGCCCTTACATTGGCCGCATGAAAGAAAATACGCTCTCGAACATCGATCACCACCAGCGTGGCATGACACTGATTGAGCTGTTGGCGGCGCTCCTGATCGCCGGCATGCTCACCGGCTGGGGCGTCGGTCAATGGCGCCACTATCAGCAAACGTTGCGCCTGGAACATACTGCCCAGCAGCTGCTGGCGTTTTTACTGCGACTGCAGGCGGACGCCAACTGGCGCAACCGCACGACGCTGCTGTGGTTCAAGAACGGCACGCCCTGGTGCCTGGGCGGCGGTGTGCCGCCGCCGGATTGCGCTTCCGCCGAGGGTTCCGTTTTCTCACCGTCTTATCGCGACGTCGTTTTGAGCGGCTACACCGACAAAGAGATCGGGTTTTACGGCTTGCGCAATACCGCGCAGGCGGGGCACATCCTGCTCAGCAACGAGGCAGGCGGCCTGCGGCTGGTGCTGTCCGCCCGAGGGCGGCTGCGTTTGTGCAGCGAAGGGCTCCGGATAAGGGGGATCGCGCCATGCTGACTGTCGAACGCGGTTTTACTCTGCCGGAGGTGATGCTGGCGCTGGTGTTCGGCAGCGTGATCGCGCTTGGCGCCGCGAAAACCTACCCGCTGTTGCGCCAGCAAAACCTGGCCGTCGGCCAGCATTTTCGGCTGGAGTCAACGCTGCGGCAACTGGCATTCGGCATCGAGAAAGACCTGCGCCGCGCCGGTTTCTGTGCCGGGCAGTGCGCCGGCCGTCCGCTGCTGATCGGCCAGACGGCGGGAGAAGCGGCGGACAGCTGCGTTATCGTCGCTTACGACATCACCCGCAGCGGGCAATGGCTCACCTCGGGCGAGGATGCAGGTTATTTCGGTTATCGGCTGCGCAATGGCGGCTTGGAAGGGCAACGTGGCGTAAGCCAATGCGACGGCGGCGGCTGGGAGCGGCTGCTCGATCGTGACGAAGTGCGCATTGAGCAGTTTCATGTGGCGATAGAGCGCGGGGAGCATGGCGGTGCGCTGGCCCGTTTGACTCTGGCGGGGCGCTCTGTCGGCGATGCGCGTATCAGGCGCAGCCTGAGCGGGAGCGTCGAAATGGCGGCGTTGCCATGAACCGGCGGGGCCAGCAAGGCGGCAGCACTTTGGCGGCGGTAATGTTGCTGTTGGCGTTGGGGTTGATGTTGCTCAATGCCCAGCACCGGCAATTGGATAACGCGCTGTTACTGGCCGCCGATCAGCAGCGCTACCTCCAGGCTTACAATCAGGCCGCTTCGGCGCTGAGTTGGGGCATGCTCCAGCGTTGGCCGCGCGCCGAGCTGAGGGCGGCGGCCTGGTTATGCAGGCAGCGCGCGGAACTGACGGCCTGCGCCCGGCTGTCTGCCAGAGCGGGCGTCGTGACGGTACGCGGCCTGGGCGAAATGCGCGGGGGTGAGCCGCTTTGGCTGTATCAATGGGGCGAGTTTGGCGGTGCGGAATCGGTCGGCAGGGTGCAAGCGCTGCCGGGCGGGCGGCTGGATTTTTGCCCCGAGAAAAGGCCGGCCGACTGTGAGGGTTAACGCTCGCGCAGGGCGGTTATCCCGCAACGGCTTCAGCCTGCCGGAAGTGTTGGTGGCGGCATTGTTGTTCTCGGTGTCGCTGCTGGGCTTGTTACAGTATCATCAGGTGCTGTTGCAGTCGTTCCAGCGCCAGTGGCACTACCGACAAGCCTGGGTGATGGCGCATCAGCAGTTGGAGGCGTTCGCCGTCACCGGTCGGCTCGATGCCGAACCGCTGTCGGAAGGCTGGCGACGCGAGACGGCGTTCGACGGCGCGGATGCGGATTGCCGCCGATTGACGGTCAGAGTACAAACTCCGCAACGGCAGTGGGCGACGCTGAGCCGCTGGTATTGCACCCGTTTTTGAGCCGGTACGTATCTAGTTTTAAAGGAGCCATCATGTTCACGGTTTATCATTCCAATCAGCTGGATTTATTGAAAACGCTGACCAGCGCGCTGATAGCCAGAGATCCGTTGGCCGATCCTTTTCAACAGGAAGTGGTGCTGGTTCAGAGCCCCGGTATGGCGCAATGGCTGCAAATGCAGCTGGCTGAGCAGTTCGGCATCGCCGCCAATGTCGCGTTTCCGCTGCCGGCGACCTTCATTTGGGACATGTTCACCCGCGTGTTGCCGGATATCCCGAAAGAGAGCGCCTTCAGTAAGGACGCCATGACCTGGAAGCTGATGTGGCTGCTGCCGGAGATGCTGACCCAGCCGGCGTTCGCGCCACTGCAGCACTATCTCACCGATGACGGCGACAAGCGAAAAATCCACCAATTGGCCGGCCGGGTTGCCGACCTGTTCGACCAGTATTTGGTTTATCGCCCGCAGTGGCTGGATAGCTGGCAGCGCGGCGAACGCATCGACGGTCTGCCCGAGGCTCAGCAGTGGCAGGCGCCGCTCTGGGCGCGCCTGGTGGAGTACACGCGCGAATTGGGGCAGCCGGAATGGCACCGCGCCAATCTGTATAGCCGCTTTATCCACGCGCTGGAGCAGGCAACAACGTGTCCGCCCGGTTTGCCGCCGCGGGTGTTTATCTGCGGCATTTCGGCGTTGCCACCGGTCTATCTGGAAGCGCTGCAGGCGCTGGGGCGGCATATCGATATCCACCTGATGTTCACCAACCCTTGTCGTTATTACTGGGGCGACATTCAGGATTACGCTTTCCTGGCCCGCTTGCAGAGCCGCAAGCGCCGTCACTATCATCAGGCGCGCGAGCAAGGGCTGTTTCGCGAGCCGGCCGACGCGGCGCGTCTGTTTGACGCTGAAGGGCAGCAGCAGCTCAGTAACCCGCTGCTGGCCTCCTGGGGCAAGCTCGGGCGCGATCACCTCTATTTGCTGTCGCAGATGGAAGGGGCGCAAGAGGTCGACGCCTTTGTCGATATCCCGGCGGATACCATGCTGCACGCCGTTCAACGCGATATGCTGGAGCTGGAAGACCACGCGGTGATCGGCATCACGGCGGAAACGCTGGAAAGCAGTTTCAGCAAGCGCAGGCTCGATCCGCAAGATCGTTCCCTCAGCTTGCACGCCTGCCACAGCCCACAGCGGGAAGTGGAGGTGCTGCACGATCAACTGCTGACCATGCTCGCGCAGGATCCCGCGTTGACGCCGCGCGACATCATCGTGATGGTGGCGGATATCGACAGCTATACGCCTTATATTCAGGCGGTGTTCGGCAATGCTCCCGCCGAGCGCTACCTGCCGTTCGCCATTTCCGACCGTAAGGCGCGCCAGGCGCATCCGGCGCTGCAGGCGTTCATCTCACTGCTCGATCTGCCGCAAAGCCGCTTTACTTCGGAACAGGTGCTGGCGCTGTTGGAAGTGCCGGCCCTGGCCGCCCGTTTCGCCATTGGCGAAGAGGGGCTGCGCCTGTTGCGTCACTGGGTCGGTGAATCCGGCGTGCGCTGGGGTCTGGACGACGATAACGTGCGCGAACTGGATCTGCCCGCCACGGGCCAGCACACCTGGCGATTCGGCATTACGCGCATGCTGCTCGGTTACGCGATGGACAGCAACGCGGGCGATTGGCAGGGTATTTTGCCTTACGACGAGTCGAGCGGGTTGGTCGCCGAACTGGCGGGGCAGTTGGCGGATCTGCTGGCCCAATTGAGCCATTGGCGGCAAGTATTGAGCGAAGCGCGCTCGCTCGATGCGTGGCTACCGCTGTGCCGACAGCTGCTGGATGCCTTCTTCGAAGCGGATAATGATACCGAAGTGGTGCTGGCATTGATCGAGCAGCAGTGGCAGCAGGCCATCAATTTTGGCCTGGCGGCGCGCTATCCGGATGACGTGCCCTTGACGATTCTGCGCGACGATTTGGCGGCGCGCCTCGATCAGGAGCGCATCAGCCAGCGCTTCCTCGCAGGGCAAATCAATTTCTGTACGCTGATGCCGATGCGCTCGATTCCGTTCAAGGTGGTGTGCCTGCTGGGCATGAACGACGGCGTGTATCCGCGCACGTTGCCGCCGCTGGGCTTCGATCTGATGGCGCAGCAGGTCAAGCGCGGCGACCGCAGCCGGCGCGATGACGACCGCTATCTGTTCCTGGAGGCGATTCTGTCCGCGCAACAACGGCTGTATATCAGCTTCATTGGCCGTTCCATTCAGGACAACAGCCCGCGCTATCCTTCGGTGCTGGTTACCGAGCTGCTGGAGTATCTTGAACAAAGCTATTGCCTGCCGGGAGACGAGGCGTGCACCGCCGACGACAGCGCCCGGCGAGTGGGCGAGCATTTGCTGAAGTGGCATGCGCGCATGCCGTTCGCCGCCGAGAATTTCTTGCCGGGCTCGGAAGCGCAAAGCTATGCCGCCGAGTGGCTGCCCGCCGCCGACGGGCGCGGGGCGGCGCATCCGGCCTTCAACCAGCCGCTGCCCGCCGAAACGCTGCAGCAAATAGCGTTGGAGGAGCTGCTGCGGTTTTACCGCCATCCTATTCGCGCCTTCTTCCAGCTGCGGTTGGGCGTCAGCTTTATCCTGGAAGAGACCGAGCTGCCGGACGAAGAGCCCTTCACGCTGGATAACCTCAGCCGCTACCAGTTCAACAGCCAACTGCTGAATACCCTGATCGACGGCGACGACCCCGAGCGGCTATTCCAGCGGGTGCGCGCCGCCGGGGGGTTGCCCTATGGCGCCTTCGGGGAAATCTATTGGCAAAGGCAGCAGGAAGAAATGAGCGACCTGGCCGAACAGGTGCGCGCGGAGCGCGCGCAGAGCCACAGCCTGGAGCTGGATATCGAGATAGCCGGCGTGCGCCTCAGCGGCTGGTTGCATCAGGTGCAGGATGATGGCCTGTTGCGCTGGCGGCCCGCCACGTTGTCGGCGGTGGACTGCATATTGCTGTGGCTGGAGCACCTGGTGTACTGCTGCGCCGGCGGCACCGGCGAGAGCCGCATGTACGGTCGCAAGAACTCCGCCTGGCGCTTTGCCGCGCTGGCGCCCGAAGACGCGCAGGCGCAGCTGGCGGAACTGCTGGCGGGCTATCAGCGCGGTTTGTGTCAGCCGCTGCTGTTGCTGAACAAGAGCGGCTGGGCGTGGCTGAGCCAGTGTTATCAGCCGGAAACGCAGCAAATCGACTGGGAGGAAGAAGCGCAAACAAAGGCTCGCGCCAAATTGCTGCAGGCTTGGCAGGGCGATCAGCGCATTCCCGGAGAAGGGGAAGATCCCTACGTTCAGCGAGTGTTCCGCCAATTGGACAATGACTACCTGGCGCAAATACTGGCCGAAACAGAGCGTTATCTGCTGCCGGTGGCGCGTCATAACCTGGGGTAACAATCCCCCGGTGGTGCTGTGCGGCGGGAGGTGGTAAAAATAACGAAGGTTATATTCAACCATTGGGGTAATTCCCGGTCTTACATAACGTACAGGCATATACCCGCCGCGTTTGAGGCGCCACATTGGTGAAGAACCCGGCGAGTACAGATTTGGTTATGTGGTTTTGATGTACGTCGCCAGCGTCAGGGAGTGGGCGTGGCGATGTCAGAATAGGGGTTTATTTTGGATATGCGCAGACAGTTGGCCCGCATCACCGGGCTGGTATTCTTGGCTATGTGTTGGGCGCCGTTGAGCTGGGCCGCACAAGGATGGCAACCGCTGGCGGAGAAGATCAACAAGAGCGAGCACGATCCGCGTCAGTACGAGGCGATCAAGCTGGCTAACGGCATGACGGTGCTGCTGGTGTCCGATGCCCAAGCGCCGAAATCGCTGGCGGCGCTGGCATTGCCGGTCGGGTCGCTCGAAGATCCGAACAGCCAACTGGGCTTGGCGCACTATCTGGAACATATGGTGCTGATGGGCTCCAAACGTTATCCCGAGCCGGAAAACCTGTCCGAATTCCTGAAAAAGCACGGCGGCAGCCACAACGCCAGCACGGCTTCTTATCGCACCGCCTTCTATCTGGAAGTGGAGAATGACGCGCTGGAGCCGGCGGTCGATCGCATGGCCGACGCCATTGCCGAGCCGCTGCTCGATCCGGGCAATGCCGATCGCGAGCGCAACGCGGTGAATGCCGAATTGACGATGGCGCGTTCGCGCGATGGCATGCGTATGGCGCAGGTCGGCGCGGAAACCCTCAACCCGGCGCACCCGAGCGCGCGCTTCTCCGGCGGTAATCTGGACACGCTGAAAGACAAGCCGGGCAGCAAGTTGCACGATGAGCTGACGGGGTTCTATAAGCGCTACTACTCCGCCAATCTGATGATGGGGGTGCTGTACGGCAATCAGCCGCTGCCGCAGCTGGCTGACATTGCCGCAAAAACCTTTGGCCGCGTGCCGAATCATGACGCCAGCGTGCCGCCGATCACCGTACCGGCCGTCACGCCGGAGCAGCAGGGCATCATCATTCACTATGTGCCGGCGCAGCCGCGCAAGCAGCTGAAGGTTGAGTTCCGCATCGATAACAACAGCGCCGCGTTTCGCAGCAAAACCGATACCTACATCGGTTACCTGATCGGCAACCGCAGTAAAAATACCCTGTCCGACTGGTTGCAGAAGCAGGGATTGGCGGACGCCATCAATGCCGGTGCCGATCCGATGGTGGATCGCAACGGCGGCGTCTTCGCCATCAGCGTCTCGCTGACTGACAAAGGCTTGGCCCAGCGCGACCAAGTCATCGCCGCCATTTTCAACTACCTGAAAATGCTGCGCAGCGAAGGCATCAAGCAGAGCTACTTCGACGAAATCTCGCATGTTCTGAACCTGGACTTCCGCTATCCGTCGATCACGCGCGACATGGACTACATCGAATGGCTGGTGGACACTATGCTGCGCGTGCCGGTTGAGCATGCGCTGGACGCGCCTTACCTGGCCGATCGCTATGATCCTAAGGCGATCGCCGAACGCCTGGACACCATGACGCCGCAAAATGCGCGCATCTGGTTCGTCAGCCCGGATGAACCGCACAACAAGACGGCCTATTTCGTCAATGCACCTTACCAGGTCGACAAAATCACGCCGCAGCGCTTTACGCAGTGGCAGCAGTTGGGCAGCGGCATTTCCCTGTCATTGCCGGCGCTCAACCCGTACATTCCGGATGATTTCACCCTGACCAAACCGTCGCATGAATTCAAAAAGCCGGAAATGGTGGTGGATAAGCCCGGCCTGCGCGTGCTGTATATGCCGAGCCGTTACTTCGCCGATGAGCCGAAGGCCGATGTCACCGTCGCTTTCCGCAACGCCAAGACCATGGATTCCGCGCGCAACCAGGTGCTGTTCTCGCTGACGGATTATCTGGCCGGCCTGGCGTTGGATCAGCTGAGCTATCAGGCGTCGGTCGGCGGGTTGAGTTTCTCGACGTCGCCGAACAACGGCCTGATGTTTAACGCCAACGGCTTTACCCAGCGTCTGCCGCAGTTGTTGACGGCGCTGATCGAGGGCTATTCCAGCTTCACGCCGACGGAAGATCAGCTGGCGCAGGCCAAGTCCTGGTACCTGGAGCAGTTGGACGCCGCCGAGAAGGGCAAGGCGTTTGAACTGGCCATTCAGCCGGTGCAGATGGTTTCCCGCGTGCCGTATTCCGAACGCAGCGAGCGCCGCGAAGTGCTGAAAACGCTGACGCTGAAAGACGTGCTGGCGTATCGCGACAGCCTGCTGGCCGAGGCCACGCCGGAGCTGCTGGTGGTGGGCAACATGAGCAAGCAACAGGTCGATACGCTGGCGTCGACGCTGAAGCACCGTCTGGGCTGTACCGGTATTGAGTGGTGGCACGGCGAAGACGTGGTGGTGGACAAGAACCAGCTGGCCAACCTGCAACAGGTAGGCAGCAGCACCGACTCGGCGCTGGCGGCGGTCTATGTACCGACCGGTTACGACGAAGTGACCGGCATGGCCTACAGCTCGCTGTTGGGGCAGATTATTCAGCCGTGGTTCTACAGCCAGCTGCGCACTCAGGAACAATTGGGGTATGCGGTCTTTGCCTTCCCGATGTCGGTGGGCCGCCAGTGGGGCGTCGGCTTCCTGTTGCAGAGCAACAGCAAACAGCCGGCCTACCTGTACCAGCGCTATCAGGATTTCTATCCGAAAACCGAGAAACGCCTGCGTGAAATGAGCGAGGCCGATTTTGAGCAGTACAAACAGGCGCTGATCAACGAACTCAAACAGCGGCCGCAAACCCTCAGCGAGGAGGCCAGCCGGTTCGCCAATGATTTCGATCGCGGCAACTTCGCCTTTGATACCCGCCAGAAGCTGATCGCACAGGTGCAACAGCTGACGCCGACCAAACTGGCGGATTATTTCCACCAGGCGGTGATCCAGCCGCAGGGGCTGGCGGTGTTGTCGCAGGTCAGCGGCAGCGGGCAAAACAAGGCGGATTACGCGGCGCCTAAGGATTGGGTCACCTATCCGAACGCGTCGGCATTGCAGCAGATCCTGCCGCGCAAAGTGGCGACACCATGACGGAAGTCGCCCCGCAGAGGCTAGAACCGCTGACGTTGCCGCTGTTTGGCGAACGCCTGATCGAGGCGTCGGCGGGCACCGGCAAAACTTTTACCATCGGCGCGCTGTACCTGCGCTTGCTGCTGGGGTTAGGCGGTGACGCGGCGTTTCCCCGCCCGTTGACGGTTGAAGAAATCCTGGTGGTGACCTTTACCGAGGCCGCCACCGAGGAGCTGCGCGGGCGTATCCGTGACAATATCCACGGGCTGCGCATCGCCTGTGTGCGCGGCATCAGCGCTAACCCGCTGTTTTCGGCGCTGATGGAAGAAATTGACGATTTGTCTGACGCCGCTGCGCAGCTGCTGGCGGCGGAGCGGCAGATGGACGAAGCGGCAATTTACACTATCCACGGCTTTTGCCAACGGATGTTGACCCACAACGCCTTCGAGTCCGGCATGCTGTTTGAACAAACGCTGGTGCAGGACGAACTGCCGCTGCGGCGGCAGGCCTGCGCCGATTTCTGGCGCCGTCATTGCTATCCATTGCCGCTGGGCGTGGCGCGTGCGATCAGCCAGGAGTGGAGCGGCCCGGAAGCGTTGCTGGCTGACCTTTCCGGTTATCTGCATGGTGAAGCGCCGGCGCTGCGGCGGCCGCCGAAGGACGAAGAAACCGTCCTGATGCGCCACGAGCAGATCGTCGCGCGCATCGACGCCATCAAGGCGCAATGGCGGGCGGCGGCGGGCGATCTTGAGGCGTTAATCGCCCAGTCCGGCGTCGATAAGCGCAGCTACAGCAGCAAACACCTGCCGAACTGGCTGAACAAGGTCGGCGAATGGAGCGGGCAGGAGACCCAGGATTACCAACTGCCGAAGGAGCTGGACAAGTTTCGCCAGTCGGTGCTGCTGGAGAAGACCAAGAAGGGCGAGCCGCCGCGTCATGCGCTGTTCACGGCGATAGACGAACTGTTCGATGAACCCTTGACGCTGCGCGACCTAATCATGGCGCGCGCGCTCAGCGAGATCCGCACCTCCATTCAGCAGGAAAAGCGCCAGCGCGCCGAGCTGGGGTTTGACGACTTGCTCAGCCGTTTGGACAGCGCCCTGCAAAGCGGCGGCGGCGAACAGTTGGCGCAGGCGATCCGCCAGCGCTATCCGGTGGCGATGATCGATGAATTCCAGGATACCGATCCGCAGCAATACCGTATTTTCCAAAAGCTTTACGTCGGCCGGCCCGATTGCGGCCTGCTGCTGATCGGCGATCCCAAGCAGGCGATTTACGCCTTTCGCGGCGCCGACATCTTTACCTACATGCGCGCGCGTTCAGAGGTGAGCGCCCACTATACGCTGGAGACCAACTGGCGCTCGTCTCCGTCGATGGTCGCCAGCGTCAATCACCTGTTTTCTCAGGTAGAAAAACCTTTCCTGTTCGGCCAAATCCCCTTTATTGAGGTTAACGCGGCGGAAAAGAACCAAGGGCTGGCGTTTGAATTGCACGGCAAGCCGCAGCCGGCGATGCAGTTCTGGCTGCAGCAGGGGGAAGGCGCGGGTGTAAGTGATTACCAACAGCTGATGGCGCGCCTGTGCGCCACGCAAATTCGCGACTGGCTCAGCGCCGGGCAGCAGGGCCTGGCGCGGCTGCAGAGCGGCAAGGTGTCACGGCCGGTACAAGCCTCCGATATCACGGTGCTGGTGCGCAGCCGCAACGAGGCTGCGTTGGTGCGCGATGCGCTCAGCGCGCTGTCTATTCCATCGGTCTACCTGTCCAACCGCGACAGCGTGTTTGACACCCCGGAGGCCAAAGACCTGCTGTGGTTGCTGCAGGCGGTGTTGGCGCCGGAGCAGGAGCGCACGCTGCGCAGCGCCATGGCCACCGGGCTGATGGGGCTGGACGCGCCGACGCTGGACGGCTTGAGCCGCGATGAGCGCGCCTGGGACGCGCTGGTTAATGAATTCGACAATTACCGCACGCTCTGGCTGCGCCGCGGCGTGTTGCCGATGCTGAGCGAGGTGATGAAAGCGCGCCAATTGGCGGAGAACCTGCTGGCCAGCGCCGGCGGCGAGCGGCGCTTGACCGATGTGCTGCATCTGGGGGAGCTGTTGCAAGAAGCGGCGGCGCAGCTCGACAGCGAGCATGCGCTGGTGCGCTGGCTGGCGCAGCAGATCGCTCAGCCTAATCGCCAGTCCGACAATCAGCAACTGCGGCTGGAGAGCGACCGGCATCTGGTACAGGTGATCACGATTCACAAGTCCAAAGGGCTGGAGTTCGATCTGGTGTGGCTGCCGTTCGTCGGCAACTTCCGCC
This sequence comes from Serratia sp. X3, assembly GCF_014982455.1. Lineage (NCBI taxonomy): Bacteria > Pseudomonadati > Pseudomonadota > Gammaproteobacteria > Enterobacterales > Yersiniaceae > Serratia > Serratia sp. X3. The sequence continues at coordinate 75,924 of NZ_JADCNB010000006.1, read as the reverse complement.
AGCAGCAGCAGGCGCTGTATCACGATCGCCACAGTTTCCAGGCGCTGCTGGACCTCGACGCCAATGAAGAGAGCCAGGCCTGGGCGGAGGAGGAGCGATTGGCGGAAGATCTGCGTCTGCTGTATGTGGCGCTGACCCGCTCGGTGTACCACTGCAGTATCGGCATTGCGCCGCTGTTCCAGGGCACGCGCAAGAAGCAGGGCGATACCGATCTGCACCGCAGCGCATTGGGCTATCTGGTGCAGGGCGGGCAGCCCGGCGACGCCGTGTATCTGCAGGAGCGGCTGCAGCAATTGGTGGGCGGCGGTATCGCGCTGTCGCTGGTTGAACCGCCGGATACAGAACCCTGGCAACCCCAGGCGTCGCTGGCCGAAGCGTTGGCGGCGAAAAGCTTTACCCGGCGGATCCAGGATTTTTGGCGGGTGACCAGCTATACCGGCTTGCAGCAGCACGGCGCGAGCCTGATGCAGGATCTGCTGCCGCGTCTGGATGTCGACGCAGCCGGTGAGCGCGGGGAAGAAAGTGAGCCAGCGCTTACACCACATACCTTCCCGCGCGGCGCAACGCCCGGCACCTTCCTGCACAGCCTGTTTGAAACGCTGGATTTCACCCAGCCGCTCGACGAACAGTGGCTGCTGGAACAGCTGCAGCGGCAAGGGTTCGCCGAACACTGGCAACCGATACTGCTGGCGTGGATGCAGGTGCTGCTCAATACGCCGCTCGATGACAGCGGCGTGACGCTGGCGGCGCTGACGCCGCAGCATAAGCAGGCAGAGCTGCAGTTCTATTTACCGATTAACCGGCTGTTGCAGGCGAAAGAGCTCGATACTCTGGTGAAGCGTTACGATCCGCTTTCCGCCCGCTGCCCGGCGCTGGATTTCCATCAGGTGCAGGGCATGCTGAAAGGCTTTATCGACCTGGTGTTCTGCTGGCAAGGCAAATACTACCTCCTGGACTACAAGTCCAACTGGTTGGGGGAGGACAGCAGCGCCTATACCCGGCCGGCGATGGAGCAGGCGATGGCGGAGCATCGTTATGATCTGCAATACCAGCTGTATACGCTGGCGTTGCATCGTTACTTGCGCCATCGGTTGCCGGATTATGATTACCGGCGCCATTTCGGCGGGGTGATTTATCTGTTCCTGCGCGGCGTGGATGCGGCGCACCCGGGCAACGGCATTTTCACCTGTCTCCCCGCGTTTGAGCTGGTGGCGGGAATGGATAGCTTGTTCAGCGGCGAAGCTGCGGCGACGGAGGAAAAATCATGATCGCACTGCTGGAGCAGGCGGTGGCGCTTGGCGCGCTGCGCCCGCTGGACGTGCAGTTCGCCCGCGTGGTGGCGAGCGAAGACGAGCCTGATATTTTACTGGCCGCCGCCTGTCTGAGCGCAGAGGCGGGGGCGGGGCATGTTTGCCTGATGCTGGAGCAGCTGCAGGCAGACACGCTGTTTGAAGGGCGCCAACCGGCGCTGGCGCTGGCGCTGTGGGAGGCGGTCGGGCGACCGGATAGCGCACGTTGGCAGCAGCGTCTGGCGAGCAGCGCGGCGGTTGGGGACGGCAGCGGCGCTACGCCGCTGGTGCTGCGTGGGCAGCGCTTATATCTGCAACGCATGTGGCAAAACGAAGGTGAAGTGGCGGCGTTTATCGGCGGTGAAGGGGAATCGCTGACGGTGCCGGAGGAGGCGTTGCGCGCCATTCTCGACCGCTTGTTCGGCGCGGCGAGCGATGAACCCGACTGGCAGAAGATCGCCGCCGCGGTGGCTGCCACGCGGCGCATCACGGTGATTTCCGGTGGACCGGGCACCGGTAAAACCACCACCGTCGCTAAACTGCTGGCGGCGCTGGTGCAGCTGGATGAAAGCGCGCGCTTGCGGATTCAGCTGGCGGCGCCAACCGGCAAGGCGGCGGCGCGCCTGACGGAGTCGCTTGGCAGCGCCAGCCGTCAGCTGGCGTTGACCCCGGCGCAGCAGGCGTTGTTCCCGACGGAGGCGGCGACGTTGCACCGTCTGTTGGGGGCGCAACCCAACAGTCAGCGCATGCGCTATCACCGCAGTAACCGTCTGCATTTGGATGTGTTGGTGGTGGATGAGGCCTCGATGGTCGATCTGCCGATGATGGCGCGCCTGATTGCGGCGTTGCCCGATCGGGCCCGGGTGATTTTCCTCGGCGACCGCGATCAGCTGGCCTCGGTGGAGGCCGGTGCGGTGTTGGGGGATATTTGCCGTTTTGCCGAGCAGGGATACAGCGATGCGCGCGCCGCAGAGCTGAGCCGCCTGACCGGTTGTGCGATCAAAGGGCAGCAGGCCGACGCGGAAGCGGCGGTGCGCGACAGCCTGTGCCTGTTGCGCAAGAGCTATCGCTTCGATGCCCGCTCCGGCATCGGCCAACTGGCGTTGGCGGTTAATGCCGGCGCCGGAGATCGCGCGCTGGCGGCACTAAACGGCCGTTTCGGCGATGTCGCGGGCTATGCGCTGGCGACGAGTGAAGAGTATCAGGCGCTGCTGGACGCGTGCGTGGCGGGCTATCGCGACTATCTGCGGCTGACTGCCGAAGGCGCGGATGCGGCGGCGGTGCTGGCCGCCTTTGGCCGTTTCCAGGTGCTGTGCGCGCTGCGTGAAGGGCCGTTCGGCGTCGCCGGCCTGAATGAACGTATTGAACTCGGGCTGCAGCGCGCCGGTCTGATCGACCGCAAACCGGGCGTGCTCGACCGCTGGTATCGGGGGCGGCCGGTGATGATCGGCCGTAACGACAGCGCGCTGGGGCTGTTCAATGGGGATATCGGCATTACGCTGCCGGATGAGCAGGGGGAACTGCGCGTGCATTTCCAACTGCCGGACGGCAGCATCAAATCGGTGCAGCCGAGCCGTTTGCCGGCGCATGAAACCGCCTATGCCATGACGGTGCACAAGTCCCAGGGATCGGAATTTGAGCATACGGTTCTGGTGTTGCCGAACCATTTCTTGCCGGTGCTGACGCGTGAGCTAGTCTATACCGCGATCACCCGTGCGCGTCAGCAGCTCTCGCTGTACGCCACGGACGCGGTGCTGCTGCGGGCCATTCGCACGCCGACCCAGCGTCGCAGCGGATTGGCTGAACGGCTGCAGACGACGAAATAAGCGATGAAGGGGCGCGGTAGCGGCCGCGCCCGCAGGGATTACAGATCCGCCAGCAGGATTTTGGAACGGCGCTGGTAGTTGTACAACGCCTGTTTCTGCATCGGCAGCACGTCGACCTCCGCCGGGGTGAAGCCACGCTCCTGGAACCAGTGGATGCTGCGGGTGGTCAGCACGAACAGCTTCTTCAATCCCATCTGCCGCGCCTGATTTTCCACCCGCTGCAGCAGCATCTCGCCGCGCGAAGAGCTGCGGTAATCGGGATGCACCGCCACGCAGGCCATCTCGCCGATTTTTTCCTCCGGGAACGGGTACAGTGCCGCGCAGGCGATGGTCAGGTTGTCGCGTTCGATAATGGTGAACTTGTCGATCTCCATCTCCAGCTGTTCACGCGAACGGCGCACCAGAATACCCTGCTGTTCGAGCGGCCGAATGAGTTCCAGAATACCGCCGATGTCGTTGATCGTCGCCCGGCGCACCTGTTCGGCGCTCTCCATCACGATTTGGGTGCCGATGCCGTCACGTGAGAACAGTTCTTGCACCAGCGCGCCGTCCTCCTGATAGCTGATCAGGTGGCTGCGGCGCACGCCGCTGCGGCAGCCTTTCACCGCGCCGCGCAGGAAGCGCACGGTGCCGGAATGGTAGTCACCGCCTTCCTCCAGCTCTTCAAGACGCTTTTGCGCGTCGTTGGGGAACAGCTCGGAAAGGATGTTGCCTTCCGCGTCGGTCACGCCCTGTGAGGAGCAGAAACCGATCATTTTTTCCGCTTTCAGTTTGATCGCCAGCTGAGTCGCGACTTCCTCCGAAGTCAGGTTGAAGCTCTCGCCGGTCACCGAGACGGCGACCGGGCCGATCAGCACGATGGCGTTGCTGTCGAGCTGACGATGGATCGCTTCTTCATCGATGCGGCGAATGCGGCCGCTGTGGCAGTAGTCGATGCCGTCATCGACGCCCAGTGGCTGCGCGATGATGAAGTTGCCGCTGACCACGTTAATGTGCGCGCCCTGCAGCGGCGTGTTGTTGAGGCTCATCGACAGCCGGGCGGTGATGTCCAGCTGCAATAAACCGGCCGCCTGCTTGACTAACTCAAGCGTATGGGCGTCGGTCACGCGCGTATGCTTGTGGTAGATCGGTTCATAGTTGTGCTGCGCCAGATTGGCGTCGATCTGCGGCCGTGCGCCGTAAACCACCACCAGGCGAATACCCAGGCTATGCAGCAGCCCGATATCATTGACGATGTTGGAAAAATTCTCGTGTTCGATGGCTTCCCCACCGAGCATGATGACAAACGTCTTGCCGCGGTGGGCGTTGATATAGGGGACGGAGTGACGGAATCCTTGCACCAGCTCTGTACTACGTTCCTTCACGGGCAAACCTCTTTGCATATTTATACGATATTTTTGTATTTTTATTCTTTTATTGCGCCAATGGCAAGTGGGAAATCGTCATGAAGAGCGAGCTAAGGGCGCTAAATCGTTAATAAATTGAAAAACCATAAAAAGATTTTCTGATGACAGGGCTGGAATGATTGGTTAAAGTTTTCGGCATTCCCAAGTCATTGGTGTTTTTTTCATCTGTTGTAAACAGTTATTACTGCCGGAGCCGCATGCCAAACGCTAATCACAATCTGGGCCGCCGTCGTTTATTACAGGGCGTTGCCGCCAGCTGGTTGCTGAGTGTGAGTCGCACGGGCTTCGCCGCGTCATCGCACGTGATTGCCGTGCGCGTCTGGCCGTCCTCCACTTATACCCGCGTCACGCTGGAATCCAACGTCGAACTGAAATACAAGCAGTTCGCCCTGACCAATCCCGATCGCGTGGTGGTGGATATCGAAGGCGTGCATCTGAACAGCGTGCTGAAGGGCATCGCCGGGCAGGTGCGCGCCGACGATCCTTATCTCAAGCAGGCGCGCGTCGGCCAGTTCGATCAGAATACCGTGCGGCTGGTGCTGGAGCTCAAACAAAGCGTCAGCCCGCACATGTTCTCGCTGGCGCCGGTGCCGGAGTATCGCAACCGTCTGGTGATGGATCTCTACCCGACCAAGGGCGGCAGCGGCGGCGAGGAGTATGATCCGCTACTGGCGTTACTGGAAGATTACAACAAGGGCGATCTGGAGCGCACGTTGCCGCCCGAAGCGCCACAGGCCGGCAAGGCGGGGCGCGATCGGCCGATCGTCATCATGCTGGATCCTGGCCACGGGGGCGAAGATCCCGGTGCGATCGGCAAGTATAAGACGCGCGAGAAAGACATCGTGCTGCAGATTGCCCGCAAGCTGAGCGCCATGATCAAGCGTGAACCGAACATGAAGGTGTTCATGACGCGCAATGAAGACGTGTTTATCCCGCTCAAGGTGCGCGTCGCCAAGGCGCGCAAGCAGCGCGCCGATCTGTTCGTTTCGATTCACGCCGACGCCTTCACCAGCCGCGCCGCGCGCGGGTCGTCGGTGTTCGCGTTGTCCACCAAAGGCGCCACCAGCTCGGCGGCCAAGTTCCTGGCGCAGACGCAGAACGCCTCGGACCAAATCGGCGGCGTCAGCAAGAGCGGCGACCGCTATCTCGACCACACCATGTTCGATTTGATCCAGACCGCAACCATCAACGATAGCCTGAAGTTCGGCAAGGAAGTGTTGAACCGGATGGGTAAAATCAACCGGTTGCACAAGAATCGCGTCGATCAGGCCGGTTTTGCGGTGTTGAAGGCGCCGGATATCCCGTCAATCCTGGTGGAAACGGCGTTTATCAGCAATATCGAAGAGGAGCGCAAGCTGCGCACCAGCCATTTCCAGCAGCAGGTGGCGGAGTCGATTCTGGCGGGCATCAAGGCTTATTTCGCCAACGGCGGCGCGCTGGCGAGCCGATAGCGGCAGGGCCGGGCGCAAGTCCGGCTGTTTTTGCGGATTGCAGATACAAAAAAACACCCGTCAGGGTGCTTATCTGTTGTCATCAAGAGTTGGTTGCGGGGGCCGGATTTGAACCGACGACCTTCGGGTTATGAGCCCGACGAGCTACCAGGCTGCTCCACCCCGCGTCCGTCTTGATGCGGTATTACGACGAAACCACCGTTCATGTTATGCCGCTGGTACGACATTCGGTTGGTTGCGGGGGCCGGATTTGAACCGACGACCTTCGGGTTATGAGCCCGACGAGCTACCAGGCTGCTCCACCCCGCGTCCGTGTAATACTTTGTTATCGAACCCAAACGCAAAATACCGCCACTGCGGCATCGGTTGGTTGCGGGGGCCGGATTTGAACCGACGACCTTCGGGTTATGAGCCCGACGAGCTACCAGGCTGCTCCACCCCGCGTCCGATGGATGCGCACTATACTCTCCATGCGTTTTGTTGCAAACCCTTTTTGCATTTTATTGGCCTAAACCCGTTTTTCTGCTGAATTTGCCCGCAATTTGCCTTCTTTTTCATCACTATCCTCCGTGCGGCTTTTTTTATTTGCAGCGATTCCTTTATCAATGAGCGTTTGTTATCGTTCAGCCGGTAGATCATATCAGTTTGAGAGTGTGCGCGATGAAAGGACGTTGGGGCAAATACCTGCTGGGCGGGTTGATGGTGGCGGTATTGGCGGGCTGTTCGTCCAAGCCGACCGATCGGGGTCAGCAATATAAGGACGGCCGTCTGGATCAATCGCTGGAGCTGGTCAATCAGCCCAACGCCAAAGGTTCGCCGGTCAACGCCAAGGATTATTCGGATCAGCTGATGGAGATCAAGTACGCGTCGCCTTCGCTGTTTAACCGCAACAACAGCACCTATCAGGCGGTGCAAAACTGGATGGCGTCCGGCGCCGACACGCGCATGCTGAGCCAGTACGGCCTCAGCGCTTATCAGATGGAAGGCGTCGACAATTACGGCAACGTGCAGTTTACCGGCTACTACACGCCGGTGGTGCAGGCACGCTATACCCAACAGGGCGAGTTCCGTTATCCGCTGTACCGCATGCCGCCGAAGGGCAGGGGCCGCTTGCCGGATCGCGCGGGCATCTATTCCGGCGCGCTCGACGATCGCTATATCATCGCTTACACCAACTCGCTGATGGACAACTTCATGATGGAAGTCCAGGGCAGCGGCTACGTCGACTACGGCAACGGTCAGCCGCTGGTGTTCTTCGGCTACGGCGGCAAGAACGGCCACGCCTACCGCAGCATCGGCAAGGTGCTGATCGATCGCGGTGAAGTGGCCAAGGCGGACATGTCGATGCAGGCGATCCGTCAGTGGGCGGATACCCACAGCGCCGCAGAGGTGCGTGAGCTGCTGGAGCAGAACCCGTCGTTCGTGTTCTTCCGCCCGGAAGCTTTTGCGCCGGTGAAAGGCGCCAGCGCGGTGCCGTTGATCGCCAAAGCGTCGGTGGCCTCCGACCGTTCGCTGATCCCGGCAGGCACCACGCTGCTGGCCGAAGTGCCGCTGCTGGACAACAAGGGTAAATTCACGGGAAAATACGAGATGCGTCTGATGGTCGCGCTCGACGTGGGCGGCGCCATCAAGGGCCAGCATTTTGACATGTATCAGGGCATCGGGCCGGAAGCCGGCCACTCGGCGGGCTACTACAACCACTATGGCCGCGTCTGGGTGCTGAAGAACAACGGCGGCGGCCAGCTGTTCAGCGCCAATCAGTCAAACGGCGGCGGTTCGTTGCTGGTCACCCGCTAAACGCGCACGGCGTGAAAAGAGTGACCCGCAAGGGCCGGATTTTCCGGCCCTTATCATTTGCATTACGAAGGTAATTAAAGCGTTATGAGCACAGCTTATTCGGAAGCCTATCTGCAGCGTTTCGGCGGCACGGCGCGGTTATACGGCCAGCAGGCGCTGGCGGTGTTCGCGCAGGCGCACGTCTGCGTGATCGGCATCGGCGGCGTGGGTTCCTGGGCGGCTGAGGCGCTGGCGCGCACCGGCATCGGCGCCATCACTCTGATCGACATGGATGATGTTTGCGTCACCAATACCAACCGTCAGATCCACGCGCTGCGCCAGCACGTCGGGCAATCGAAAACCGAGGTAATGGCGGAGCGTATCCTGGCGATCAACCCGGAATGCCGGGTGACCTGCATTGACGATTTCATCACCCCGGACAACGTCGCCGAGCTGCTGGACCATAACTTCAGCTACGTCATCGACGCGATCGACAGCGTGCGGCCGAAGGCGGCGCTGCTGTCCTACTGCCGCCGCTTCAAGATCCCGGTGGTGACCACCGGCGGCGCCGGCGGGCAGATGGATCCGACCAAAATCGACGTGGCCGATCTGGCGAAAACTATTCAGGATCCGCTGGCCGCCAAGCTGCGCGAGCGACTGAAGCACGATTTTAACGTGGTGAAAAACGGCAAGGGCAAGCTGGGCATCGACTGCGTCTTCTCCAGCGAGCCGCTGGTTTATCCGCAGCCGGACGGTTCGGTATGCGCTTCGCGTAGCACGGCGGAAGGGCCGAAAAGAATGGATTGCAGCGCAGGTTTCGGCGCGGCGACCATGGTCACCGCCACCTTCGGCTTCGTCGCCGTGTCGCACGCGCTGAAAAAGATGGTGGCGAAGGCGGCGCGTCAGGCGTAACGGGCGGCGATCGCCTGCACGGCGGCGGCCAACGCCGCCAGCCCGCTGGCGCGAGTGGCGCTCAGCTGAGCGCGCAGCGCCAGGCGGTCGAACAGCGCCAGCGGATCCAATTCGGCGATCTGCTGCGGCGTTTTCCCTTCCACTTCGGTCAGCAGCACCGCCAACAGGCCGCGCACGATGCGGCCTTCGCTGTCGCCATAAAAGTGCAGCGTGCCGTCTTCCAGCAACTGGTGCCCCAACCAGACGCGGTTTTCACACCCGTTCAACGCCATTTCTTCACTGCGCAAGGCCTCCGGCAGCGGCGGCAGCCGTTTCGCGAGCATAATCAGTTGGCGGTAGCGGTCTTCCCACTGTTTCAGCGCGCTGAAGGTGGCGATCAACGCTTCGGCGGTGATCTCTCGGCCAAAAGGATGGGGGGCGAGCATAGCGTCTCCGGGAATCAAGTCAGTCGGCCAGCAGATCGAGGGCGTGGGTCAACGCGCTGACCAGCGTATCGACGTCCTGTTGGGTATTGTAGGGGGCGAACGACGCGCGCAGCGTGCCGCTGACGCCTAACGCCGCCATCAGCGGCTGCGCGCAGTGCTGGCCGGCGCGCAGCGCAATGCCTTGCTCGGCCAGCAGCGTGATGATGTCGCTGTGGTGTACGCCGGCGATGTCGAACGCCAGCAGGCTGGAACCGGAACTGCGGAAGCTGCGAAAGCCCGGCAGCTGCGCCAACCGCTGTTCCGCCCGATCCGCCAGCTCGCGGCTGTAGCGCTCCGCCGCCGCCATGTCCTGTTCGCGAAGCCAGGCGAGCGCGGCGGCCAACCCCAGCACGCCGGCGATGTTCGGCGTGCCGGCCTCGAAGCAGTGCGGCGGTTTTTGCGGGATAAAACCGTCGAACGACGCCTGGGTCAGCATCTTTCCCCCTCCTTGCCACGGCGCCATCTGCGCCAGCAGCTCGGCTTTGCCGTACAGTGCGCCGATGCCGGTCGGGCCATACAGTTTATGGCCGGAGAAGGCGTAGAAATCGATATCGAGCCGCTGTACGTCGGCCGGATCGTGAACCACGCCCTGTGCGCCGTCGATCATCACGCGCGCGCCGGCGGCATGGGCCAGCGCGATCGCCGGCGCCAGATCCGGGCAGCCGCCGGTGACGTTGGACATTTGCCCCAGCGCCAACAGGCGGGTTCTATCGTTGAGCAGGGCGGGCAGCTGCGCCAGGTCCGGCAGCCGGTCGGCGCCGATCGGCAGTTTCACTACCCGCGCGCCGGTTTGATCCGCCACCATCAGCCAGGGGATCAGGTTGGCGTGGTGTTCCGCTTCGCTCACCAGAATCTCATCCCCCGGCTGCAGACGCGGGCGCAGGTAGCTCTGCGCCACCAGGTTGATCGCCTCGGTGGTGCCGCGCGTCCAGACGATGTCGTCGGCCGACGGCGCATGGATCAGTTGCGCGACCTGGCCGCGCGCCTGCTCGAAACGGGCGGTCAGAGCCTGCGCCGCCCGATGCTGGCTGCGGTGCACGGTGGCGGCGGCGTCGCGATAAAACTGCTGCGTGGCGTCGATCACCGCTTGCGGTTTCAACGCGGTGGCGGCGCTGTCCAGATAGATGCCGTCCTGCGCGAGCGCGGGAAACTGTTGGCGAAAAAGGCTGGGGTTAAAAGGCGTCATACCCTGATTGTCACTGGCTTGAGTCGATGGTTGATCCTGTCCTATTTTGCCGTCGGAGACAAGCGATCCCGCCGATTAGGACTTATCGCCTGGCAAAATTGGGAAAGTTTGTTATGCTATTAAACGTGCGTTAATTAATCGCATCTATACAAATAAAAGGTATTTATTAGCATTTAAAACTACAAAGGAGTCCTCAATGAAGAAAACAGCCGCAGTTCTCTCTGCCCTGATGCTTACGTTCACCCTGGCCGCCTGTTCCAGCAACTACGTGATGCATACCAATGACGGACGCACCATTGTCGCTGACGGCAAGCCTAAAGTGGACAACGATACCGGCATGATCAGCTATAAAGACGCCAACGGCGTCGAACAGCAGATCAACCGCGCCGATGTGAAAGAGATGGTTGAAAGCAACCAGTAACCGTCAGGCAAAAAAAAGCACCGCAAGTTTTGCGGTGCTGCATAAAATCACTATGGACAGACAGGGTAAATGTACAGGAAGTGAAAAAACAGTAGCCTAGCTACCATGTCCGGAATCGCCGGACAATTTGCAAACACAACATCACAACCACAAGCCAAAAGTTCATCGGCGTCCTCGACACCCACTCCCTTTTCGTTCCGGCCCGGGAAGTGCCGCCACTATAGGTATTTGCTGGCGCATCCTCAACGGACAAATTATAATGGCTCGGATTAAAAAAACTAATGGCAATGCGCCGTTAGCGTTTACCGATGGCTTGCCACGCAAAGCCGCCCGATTTTCGGCGCCGAATCATTCGGATTAATGTTACACAAAAGTAGCTAATTTAATGTCTAAACGCTTACCTCCCCTCAATGCGCTGCGCGTGTTCGATGCGGCCGCTCGCCACCTGAGTTTCACCAAGGCGGCGGAAGAGCTGTTCGTGACTCAGGCCGCGGTGAGCCACCAGATCAAGTCGCTGGAGGACTTCCTCGGGCTGAAGCTGTTTCGTCGGCGCAACCGCTCGCTGCTGCTGACCGAAGAGGGGCAAAGTTACTACCTCGATATCAAGGAGATCTTCTCTTCGATCAACGAGGCGACGCGCAAGCTGCAGGCGCGCAGCGCCAAGGGGGCATTGACCGTCAGTCTGCCGCCGAGCTTCGCCATTCAGTGGCTGGTGCCGCGTCTGTCCGGCTTTAACTCAGCTTATCCGGGGATCGATGTGCGCATCCAGGCGGTGGACCGCGAAGAAGACAAGCTGGCGGACGACGTCGATGTGGCGATTTTCTACGGCCGCGGCAATTGGCCGGGGCTGCGCGCCGAGCGCCTGTATGCGGAATATCTGCTGCCGGTTTGTTCGCCGAGCCTGCTGACCGGCGATCATCCGCTGAAAACCGCAGACGATCTGGCTTATCATACGTTGCTGCATGACGTTTCACGCCGTGACTGGCTGGCCTATACGCGCCAGCTGGGGTTGCAGCACATCAACGTGCAGCAGGGGCCAATCTTCAGCCACAGCGCCATGGTGGTGCAGGCGGCGGTGCACGGCCAGGGCGTGGCGCTGGTGAACAACGTGATGGCGCAAACCGAGATCGAAGCCGGTCGCCTGGTGTGCCCGTTCAACGATGTGTTGGTCAGTAAAAACGCTTTTTATCTGGTATGTCATGACAGCCAGGCAGAACTGGGTAAAATAGCCGCCTTCCGGCAGTGGATCCTGGCGCGCGCCGCCAGCGAACAAGAGAAGTTCCGCTTCCGTTACGAACAATAAGGCCGGCCGCCGCCTTGCCGCGGCCGGTGATTTTTAATGGGATAGATCACCATGAGCAGCCGTTCCATGCTGGTTTTCGCCGCTATCAGCGGCTTTGTGTTTGTCGCGCTGGGCGCATTCGGCGCGCATGTGTTAAGCGGCACGCTGGGCGCCAACGAAATGGCCTGGATCCGCACCGGGCTGGAATATCAGGGGTTCCACACCCTGGCTATCCTGGCGCTGGCGGTCGCGATGCAGCGCCGCGTAAGCCTGTGGTTTTACTGGAGCGGAGCGCTGTTGGCGTTCGGCACCGTGTTGTTCAGCGGCAGCCTCTATTGCCTGGCGCTGTCGCACCTGAAGGTCTGGGTATATATCACGCCGGTTGGCGGCGTGTGCTTCTTGATCGGCTGGATATTGATGTTGATTGGCGCTTTGCGTCTGAGGAAAAAGGCCGAGCGCCATGAATAAGATTGCGTTGTACTGCCGTCCCGGCTTCGAAAAAGAGTGTGCGGCGGAGATCACCGATAAAGCCGCCCAGCTGGAGATTTACGGCTTTGCGCGGGTAAAAGAGCACAGCGGTTACGTGTTGTTCGAATGCTATCAGCCGGACGATGCCGACCGTCTGGCACGGGAAATTCCGTTCCGCGAACTGATTTTCGCCCGCCAGATGATCGTGGTGGGGGAGCTGTTGCGCGATCTGCCGCCGGAAGATCGGGTATCGCCGATCGTCGGCATGCTGATCGGCGTGGTTGATCGCGGCGGCGAGCTGCGGGTGGAAGTGCCGGACACCAACGAAAGCAAAGAGCTGATGAAATTCTGCCGCAAGCTGACGGTGCCGCTGCGCGCCGCGATGCGTGAGCAGAAGGTGCTGATGGCGCGGGAGAACCCGACTCGCCCGGTGGTGCACGTGTTCTTCATCGCGCCGGGCTGCTGTTACGTCGGTTACTCCTACAGCAACAACAACTCACCGTTCTATATGGGCATTCCGCGTCTGCGTTTCCCGGCCGATGCGCCGAGCCGTTCGACGCTGAAGCTGGAAGAGGCGTTCCATGTGTTCATCCCCGCCGACGAGTGGGACGAGCGCCTGGCCAGCGGCATGCATGCGGTCGATCTGGGGGCCTGCCCGGGCGGCTGGACCTATCAGTTGGTGAAGCGCAGCATGATGGTGCATTCGGTGGATAACGGCCCGATGGCGCCGAGCCTGATGGAAACCGGCCAGGTAACGCATCACCGCGCCGACGGCTTCAAGTTCGAGCCGAACAGCAGCAAGATCTATTGGTTGGTGTGCGACATGGTGGAAAAACCGGCGAAGGTGACCAGCCTGATGATTCAGTGGCTGGTGAAAGGCTGGTGCCGCGAAGCGATCTTTAACCTCAAACTGCCGATGAAAAAGCGCTATGAGGAAGTGTCGCAAAACCTGATGAACATCCGCGAAGCGTTGAGCGCCGCCGGCATCAGCGCTGAAGTGCACGCCAAGCAGCTGTATCACGATCGTGAAGAGATCACCGTGCACGTGCGCCGCATGTGGTCGGCGGTGCCGGGCCGCCGCGACGAGCGCGATTAACCGCGTTAAACCTGATGAAGGGCGCTGCTTGCAGCGCCCTTATTGTATCGGCAGGCGCAGCTGCTGCAGGTTGCCGTCCAGCGACAGATCGGTGCGCAGCGTGGCGACCCGTTTGCTGACGTAGGCCAGCTCGCGGTGCTGTTCCAGTTTGCCGCGCCATTTTTCCGGCACCTGCTCCAGGTGCTGATAGATCCCGTCCAGACTGCCCGACTGCTGCAACAGCAGCACGGCGGTTTTCGGCCCGATGCCGGCCACGCCGGGGATCTTGCTGCTGCCGATCCCCGCCAGCCCCCAGTAGTCCGGCAGTTGCTGCGGCTGCACGCCGAATTCCTGCTGCACGAAAGGCATATCCAACCAGCGTTTCTGGAAGTAATCGCGGATCTGTACGTTCGGCGCCAGCAGTTGGCAATAGCCTTTGTCGGTGGAAACGATGGTCACCTGGTGGCCGCCGCCGGCGACCTTCGCTGCCAGCGTGGCCGCCAGATCGTCAGCCTCGTTGCCGGGCGAATGCCAGCTGGCGACGCCCAGTTCGGCGAAGGCCTCACGCAGCTGCGGCATCTCCTGCTGCAGGTTTTCCGGCATCGGCGAACGCCCGGCCTTGTAGTCCGGCAGAATTTTGTGGCGCCAGCTTTCGCTGCGGTCGTCCTCGTCAAATACCGCCACCGCGTGGGTCGGGCGGCTGTGCTGAAGCAACTGCTGCAGCGCGTGGCGGCAGGCGTTGACGCAAGGGGAGCCCTGTACGGCGTGAATGCGGCGGATGAGGTTCAGGGCGTCGACAATCAGTAGGTGTATCATCATGGGCGGTAAGGTCAGAAAAAACAGGGCGGCCGTTACGCCGCCCAGGATTGAGGATCAGGCGACGATTTCGTAGCAGGGCACATAGGCGCTGCCCGGCAGCTTCATGCGGTGCTGGGCGACAAAGCCCTGCAGCAGGCTGTCCATCTGCTTCATCATCTGCGGTTCGCCGTGCAGCTTGTACGGGCCGAACTGCTCAATGGCGTGGATGCCGTTTTCCTTCACGTTGCCGGCCACGATGCCGGAGAAGGCGCGGCGCAGCGCGGCGGCCAATTGCTCCGGCGGCTGGTTCGGATACAGATTGAGGTTCGCCATGTTCTCGTGGGTCGGCTCGAACGGCAGCTGCAGATCCGGCGCGATGCGGATCGACCAGTTGAAGCTGTAGGCGTCGCCGGTGTTGCGGCGGTTTTCCTTCACCAGCGGCATGGCTTTTTTCATCTGCCGTGCCACTTCCGCCGGATCGTCGATGATGATGGTGTAGTGACGGCGCGCGGCGTCGCCCAGCGTGTTCATGATGAACTCGTCCAGCACGCGGAAGTAGTCGGCGCTCTCTTTTGGCCCGGTCAGGATCAGCGGCAGCACCTGCTCGCTGTTCTCCGGGTTCATCAGGATACCCAGCAGGTACAGCAGCTCTTCGGCGGTGCCGACGCCGCCCGGGAAGATGATGATGCCGTGCGCGATGCGCACGAACGCTTCCAGACGTTTTTCGATGTCCGGCATGATCACCAGCTCGTTCACCAGCGGGTTAGGCGGCTCGGCGGCGATGATTGACGGTTCGGTCATGCCGATGAAGCGGCTGTTGCGGTAACGTTGCTGCGCGTGACCGACCGCCGCGCCTTTCATCGGCGCTTCCATGGCGCCCGGCCCGCAGCCGGTGCAGATGTTCAACTCGCGCAGGCCCAGCTGGCTGCCGACCTTGCGCGCGTACAGATATTCGTTCTCGTTGATCGAGTGCCCGCCCCAGCACACCACCATGTTGGGATCCTCATCCAGATGCAGCGTGCGCGCATTGCGCAGGATCGAGAACACCAGGTTGGTGATGTGGGCCGAGTTTTCCAGGTTCAGGTGCTGGAAACGGCCGGCGCTGGCGATTTGGCCGTGCACGAACAGAATGTCGCGCAGCACGGCGAACAGGTTGGCCTGCAGTGAACGGATGATGCGGCCGTCGACGAACGCTTCTTCCGGCGGATTGACCAGCTCCAGCTTCACGCCACGCTCGCGGCGCAGCACATTGATGTCGAAGGTTTCATAGCGCGACAGCAGCTGTTTGCTGTTGTCGGTTTGGCTGCCGGAGTTCAACACGGCCAGCGAACAGTTGCGAAACAGGCGGTACAGGTCGCTGCTGGCGGTGCGTTTCAGCATGTCTACTTCCAGCTGCGACAATAAATCCATAGAGCCAAGCGGGCTGATGTGTGTAATCAAGGTAACTCCTTTGCACCCGGTGCGGGGCGGTAGTAATCCATACGCAGCAAAACAGCATCTCGTTATGGTTGGCGTGCTGCGGCGAAGCGGGCGCTCTGCCCGGCCGCAGCCTCGTTTTAACCTTACCGCCGTCCCTGCGCTTTTACCAACACAAACCGCTCGTTAGCTCAGTTGTTGAGCAATGTTTCGCACTTATTGGCGCGCCAGGCGGCCGTGCTCGGGAGCGAACGCGACGTTGCTGCGCCACGGGTTGATGTCCAGCCCGCCGCGGCGGGTGTAGCGGGCGTAAATCGTCAGGCTTTGCGGCCGGCAGTAGCGCATCAGATCGTTGAAGATGCGCTCGACGCACTGCTCGTGGAATTCGTTGTGGTGGCGGAAGGAGACCAGGTAGCGCAGCAGCGCTTCGCGATCGATCTTGCCGCCGCGGTAGCTTATCTGCACCGAGCCCCAGTCCGGTTGATGGGTGATCAGGCAGTTGGACTTCAGCAGGTGGCTGACCAATTGCTCTTCCACTACCTCTTCACCGGCGGCGTTCAGCAGGTAGTCGGCGTTGAACTCATAATTGTCGATGCGGATATCCTGCTGGTCGATGCAGTCGCCGGCCAGACGGGCGATCGGCGTGCCTTCCAGCTGCTCGACGCTGAACAGGGTGACGCTTACCTCGCCCTGGGCACAGGCAGACAGATCGCGCTGCAGGGTGCTGCGCACCGTTTCCCAATCGGCGAACGGGGTTTGGTTGAAGCTGTTGAGATACAGTTTGAAGCTTTTCGATTCGATCAGGTTCAGGCTGTCGGCGTTGAGGCTGATCTCGCCGACCGCCACCTGCGGCAGCCCGTTGGCGTTCAGCCAGGAGAGTTCGTACAGCGTCCAGATGTCCGCGCCGTGGAAGGGCAGATTGTCGGGATACAGCCCCAGCGGCTCGCGGTTCATGCTGCGCGGCACCGCCTGCAGCAGCGCGGCGTCGTAGTGATCGCGGTAGGCGGTGGGTTTGCCCAGCGTCAGCCCTGACAGGGCCTGGTGGTCTTGATAGGAGGACATCTGCTGTCACCTCGGTCAGAGATAGGTACAATGGCCGTCAGTTTAACGTATGCGAGAAAGAATATGGACCATGATGTATCGCACGCTCTGCGTGAATTCACTCAACGCTATGTCGAGTTGTGGCAGCAAGCGCGCGGCCACGCGCCGGCCAGCGAGGCGCTGTACGGCGTGCCGTCGCCCTGCATCGTGGAGAATCGCGAGGACGAGGTGCTGTGGTTGCCGCAGCCTTTCGAGCCGGCGGCGACGCTGGAGAAGGTAGAAGCCGCGCTGGAGCTGCGTTTGCAGCCGGATGCGCACCGTTTCTACACGCAGCAATACGCCGGTGACATGAGCGCGCAATTTGGGGAGCATCGCCTGAGCCTGCTGCAGGTCTGGAGCGAGGAAGATTTTATCCGTCTGCAGGAGAACCTGATCGGTCATCTGGTGACGCAAAAACGTCTCAAGCTGTCGCCAACGCTGTTCCTGGCGACCACCGAATCCGAGATGACGATGGTGTCACTATGCAACGTCAGCGGCAACGTGGTGCTGGAACAATTCGGCAGCGATAAGCGCACCTTGTTGGCGGCGACGCTGGGGAATTTCCTCGATGCGCTGCGCCCGGTGCTGGAGTGAAGCGCGGCGGATTCGCCGTCGGTCGTGTGAGAGATCTCTCACACGGGCTGTGAGAGATCGCTTTTAATTT
Source organism: Serratia sp. X3 (assembly GCF_014982455.1). Taxonomy (NCBI): domain Bacteria; kingdom Pseudomonadati; phylum Pseudomonadota; class Gammaproteobacteria; order Enterobacterales; family Yersiniaceae; genus Serratia; species Serratia sp. X3. The sequence continues at coordinate 58,410 of NZ_JADCNB010000006.1, read as the reverse complement.
TTTTCACCTCTCTTTGGAGCATGAGATTATTGTTATCCAGATCAATTGGTTAGAATTTCTTTAGGATAACTCTTAGTCTTAATTTAGTGTGAGACACCTCTCAAACCCTTGTGATTCCGGGAAATTTGAGCGATCTTATCATTACCGGCACGGACCCGGCGGAGCAGGAAAGCATCAGGATGATGCAGCTTCAGGAAGAAGAAAGGGATGCGCTCAGGCAAGAGCGAGGGATGGCGTCAGGAGATGCCCAGGATGTTTCAGGATTGAAACCAAGGACACCTCCAGGACGGAGATTGAGAGCCGGCGCAGGACTGTCGGCGGGTCAGGAAGGCTGAGGAACCGCGTCAGGACGATGCTGCAGGATGATGCAAGGACCACTTGGTCAGGATGGCCGCAGGAAAAGTTTTCAAGGATTGAGCAGGGAGCATGCTGTGTAGCGGGATGGCTATAAAACGAACCGGGGGCACTGTTAACGCAGTGCCCCCAACTTTTTGTTCTATCCCGCTGCGCGTGCGCCCCGTCTCAATCCTTCTTCCGCGTTAACCAATCGCGCCCAGCGTATCGCCTGCGCCCTGTTTTTTCGGCAGCAGGAACAGCGTGGCGTAGATATCCAGCAGGTAAATCGCCGCCAACAGACTGATGGCGGCGGTAAACGACACCTGCGTCACCAGCGCACCGATTACCAATGGCCCCAGGCCGCCGACGCCGCGTCCCAGATTGAACAGGATGTTTTGCGCGGTGGCGCGCGCTTGCACTGGGTAGGTATCGGAAATCAACGCGCCGTAACCGCCGATCATGCCGTTGACGAACATGCCCATCACTGCGCCGGCGAACAGCATCAGCATCGGATCGCTCAACTGGGCGTAGCCGATCACCATCACCACCGCGCCGACCTGATACAGCACAAAGATCTTCCAGCGGGCGAAGCGGTCGGCCAGGACGCCGAACAGCCAGATGCCGAACGTCATGCCGACCACCGTCACCGCCGTCCACAGGCCGGACTTGGTGAGCGAGAAGCCGAAGTTTTTCGCCAGATAAGTTGGCATCCAGATCATCAGCCCGTAGTAACCGAAGTTCTGCACCGAACAGAGAATGAAGATGCCGATGCTGGCTTTGCTGGTGGCGCGATCCTTAAACAGCAGGCGCAAACGCTGGAGGAAGGAGAGCGGCTGCCCGGCGTCTTTCTGCCGCACGAATTCCTCCGGTTCGCCCAGCGTGCGGCGGATCAGGAATGACGCCAGCGCCGGCAGCAGGCCGACCAGGAACATGCCGCGCCAGCCGATATGTTCCAGCAGCAGCGGCGTCAGGAAAGCGGCCGCCAGCACCCCCAACTGCCAGCCCATGCCGACGTAAGCCGAAGCGCGGTTGCGTTTCTCCGCCGGCCAGGCTTCGGCGATCAGCGCCATGCCGATGCCGAACTCGCCGCCCAGCCCGATGCCCGCCAGCGTGCGATAGGCCAGCAGATCCCAATAGCCTTGCGCCACGGCGCACAGGCCGGTGAACAGGGAAAACATCAGGATGGTGATAGTCAGCACTCGGATGCGGCCGAAGCGATCGCTGAGATGGCCGAAGATCACGCCGCCCAGCACCGCGCCGATCAGCGTCCAGGTGACCAGCGAGCCGGCGGCCGATGAGGTTAATCCTAATTCGATGCTGATGGCCGGCAGCATAAAGCCGAGGATCAGCAGGTCAAACCCGTCCATGGCGTAACCGGTGACCGAGGCCAGCATGGCCTTACCGGGCGTCGCGTGATTTTTTTTCTCTGTTATTACGGACATGAATCTTTATCTGTGTGGTGAATTCGGTGGGCCTATTGTGCCGCGCGGCGGCGCACGCCACCAGATAAAAACGGCAGCCGGTCTCGGGCTCGCCAAATTTGGGCTATAAAAATGCTATGCTTTGCCGCCTTTCAGCCAGCGAGCTGAATATCATGATGAAAAGAGATCGGGAATGCAGATGAGTATACATAATCAGGTTCGCCGCAGTTTGCAGGCGATTGAACAATCCATGCGCGATTTGGCCTTGTGGCAGGCCGCGCCGCCCGAGCCTGAGGCTTTCTCCAGCACCGAGCCGTTCTGCATCGACAGCATGTCGGCCGAGGCTTGGCTGCAGTGGGTGTTTCTGCCGCGCATGTATGCGCTGTTGGACGCCGAAGCGCCGCTGCCGACGCGTTTTGCCATCACGCCTTACTTCGAGGAGGCGTTGAAGGAGCGTGAGCCGAGCAGCCTGCCGCTGTTGGTGCTGCTGCAGCAGTTGGATTTGATGTTGAATAAAGAGTCGTAATTCGCCGGCGGCGCGCAGATTTTTGCCGCCCGGCAGTGTAGAGTACTCGCGCGGATGCCGGGCAGGAGAGCCGACGGCGTCTTTCGGCTCGGTTAAACCGCGGCGGTTGACCGGGGGGCTGCATTAGGATGATGAGGTGCTGCAATAATGGATTTATTAAGGTTTATCCTGCGTTTACCTTTTACCCTGGTTAAGGGCGTTTGCCGCCTGCTGGGTGGGGGCTTGTCGCTGTTGGGGCGGCTGCTGAGACCGCTGGTCGGCAACCTCAGCTGGCGCGCGCCGGCCTGGTGGGCTGCGCTGCCGCGCGGTTTTCTGCGGCTGGAAAGCGGCGTGGATAAACACCCGAAGGCGTTCGGTCTGGGCCTGCTGCTGCTGGCGGGCGCCGCGGGTGGCGCGTTTTACGGTTGGCACTGGTGGCAAAACCGCCCCCAGCCCATCGAACCGGCGCCGATGGTGGTTCAAGAGGTCAGCGTTGAGATTAGTAATCCTGCCCCGATAAACTATGCTGCGCCTGGCGCGTCACAAACGGTGAGCCTGAAATTCAGCCAATCTTCGGCACCGTTGGCTGGCATCAGCAAGGATGTAACCCGTGGCGTGACGCTGAAACCGGTCGCGGCAGGGCGATGGTACTGGAGCAACGAATGGACATTGGTCTTCATGCCGGAACAGCCGTTGCCGATGGGGGCCAAATACGACGTAACCCTCGATCCCGCCCTCTTGCTGGCGCCGCAGGTCAAGCTCGCCAAAACGCGTTATGCGTTTAGCGTTTCCCCATTTGAGTATCAATTAGAACGTGGTGAATATTATCGCGACCCTCAGGATGTTCGAAAGCGTAGCGCGATTTTCAATCTGAAGTTCAATGCGCCGGTTGACGTGGCCAGCTTTGAAAAGCAAATCTCTTTAGGATTGCAAGATGGTGGCACCAAGGCAGAGAAAAAACTGAATTTCTCCCTGGTGTATGACGAGAAAAAATTAAACGCCTGGGTGCATTCAGAACCGCTGCCGCTGATGGAACGGGGTGGCTTCGTTAATTTGACAGTCGGTAAGGGTGTCAGGGCGGCGGTACCTGCTAATGCGATCGAGCAGGCAAAGAGCAGCTGGGCTGCGGTACCCGATTTGTACAGCCTGGCGCTGAACGACGCCAGTGCTCAGGTGGTGGACACCGACAGCGGTAAAGGCCAGCGTGCGCTGGTGGTCGGTTTCAGCGATGCGGTGAAGGATGTCGAGCTGGCGAAGGCCACCAAGGCGTGGCTGCTGCCGCAGCACGATCCGAGCGATGCCGATACGGCCAATGATGCCGAAGACTTTTATCAATGGACGGTAGACAGCGTCGGCAAGAACGTGCTGGCGCAGGCGACGCCGCTGTCGTTGACGCTTAACGAGGCGGAAGAGGCCTACCAACCGCAGTTCAGCTTCCGTTTTGCAGCCCCGGCGCATCGCTTTGTGCTGCTCGAGATCGATAACCAGCTGGTCTCCGTCGGCGGTTACAAAATGCCGAAGAAGGTTTACCGGGTGGTCGAAGTGCCGGAGTTCCCGAAATCGCTGCAGTTCATGTCGCAGGGCTCGCTGCTGTCGGTCAATGGCGACAAGCAGATCAGCGTGGCGGCGCGCAACGTGGCGGGCCTGCGGCTGGACATCAAGCGGGTGATTCCGAGCCAGCTGCAGCACATTGTCTCCTTCAAAAGCCGAGAGTATTCGTCCACGGAATTCAACCGGCTCAACGACGAATATTTTACCGAACACTTCAAATACCAGACCGCGCTTAACAACGAGCGGCCGGGGGAAGTGAACTATCAGGGCATCGATCTCTCCCGTTATCTCTCCACCAACGCCAGCTCCCATCGCGGAGTGTTCCTGTTGACGCTGTCCGAATGGCAACCGAACCGGAAACCGGCGGCGGAAGAGGCGGGTGCCGAGCAGGAGCAGGAACAGGACGAGAGCGCAGGGGAAGAACAGCCCGACGTCGGCGATTCGCGTTTTGTGGTGGTGACCGATCTGGGCATCGTCGCCAAGAGCTCGCAGGATAAGACGCGCGACGTCTTCGTGCAGTCGATCCAAAGCGGTGCGCCGGTCAGCGGCGCCAACGTATCGGTGGTGGCCAAAAACGGCGTGACGCTGCTCAGCCAAACCACCGGCGCCGACGGCCACGTGCGTTTCCCGGCGCTGGATGTGTACACCAACGAGCGCCAGCCGGTGATGTTCCTGGTGGAGAAAGAAGGGGATGTCTCCTTCCTGCCGACCGGCAGCTATAACGATCGCGGGCTGGATTTCTCGCGCTTCGACGTTGCCGGTGAACAAACGCCGACCGATCCGCGCACGCTCAGCAGCTACCTGTTCTCCGATCGCGGCGTGTATCGGCCGGGAGATACCTTCAATATCGGCCTGATCACTCGCGCCGCCGACTGGCGCGTTGGCCTCGCCGGCGTGCCGGTGCGCGCCGAAATTCGCGATCCGCGCGACAAGCTGATGTCCACCGTGCCGCTGACGCTGGGCGCCAGCGGTTTCAACGAACTGAGTTATACCACCGATGAAAACTCGCCCACCGGCGAGTGGAACGTTTATCTGTATCTGATCGGCAAAAACAACGACACCTCCACGCTGCTCGGCCATACCGCAGTCAATGTGAAGGAGTTTGAGCCGGATCAGCTGAAAGTGAAGCTGGCGTTGACGCCGGACCGCCAGCAAGGTTGGGTCAAACCGTCTGAGCTGAAGGCCAGCATCGATGTGCAGAACCTGTTCGGCACCCCGGCGCAAGATCGCCGCGTGACCACCAGGCTGACGCTGCGGCCGATGTATCCGAGCTTCGATCGCTTCCCGGATTATGCGTTCTACGAAAACCGGCAAAACAGCGACGGGTTCGAAACCGAGCTGGAAGATCGCACCACCGATGAACACGGTGCGGCCGATATTCCGCTCGATCTGGAATCTTACGCCGACGCCACTTATCAGCTGCAGCTGTTGTCGGAGGCGTTCGTTGCCGGCGGCGGGCGCTCGGTGGCGGCTACCGCCCGTACGCTGGTTTCGCCTTACGATTACCTGATTGGGGTGAAGGCCGACGGCGATCTGGGCTACATCAATCGCGACGCGGAGCGGCATCTGAACGTGATCGCCATCGATCCGGCCCTGAAACAGATCGCCTTGCCGAACCTGAAACAGGTGCTGATAGAGCAAAAATATATTTCGGTGCTGACCAAGCAGGATTCGGGCGTTTACAAATACCAGTCGAAGATGAAGGAAGTGCAGCTCTCGGAACAGCCGCTGGCGCTGGGCGAACAGGGCGCGGATCTGCGGCTGGCGACCGATAAGCCGGGCGACTTCGTGTTGGTGATCGAAGATGCGCAGGGCAAGACGCTTAACCGCGTCGCCTACAGCGTAGCCGGCAACGCCAACCTGAGCCGTTCGTTGGATCGCAACGCCGAACTGAAGCTGAAACTCAACCAGGCGGAATACCAGCCCGGCGAAGAGATCGAGGTGGCGATTAACGCGCCCTATACCGGCAGCGGCTTGATCACCATCGAGAAGGACAAGGTTTACGCCTGGCAGTGGTTCCACACCGACACCACCAGCTCGGTGCAGAAGATCCGTGTGCCGGCCGGCATGGAGGGCAACGGCTACATCAACGTGCAGTTCGTGCGCGACATCAACTCCAGCGAGATCTTCATGAGCCCGCTGAGCTACGGCGTGATGCCGTTCAAGATCAGCACCAAGGCGCGCCAAAACAGCCTCGAGGTGACGGCGCCGGAGGTCATCAAGCCGGGTGAAAACCTGACGATGACGGTCAAGACCGATGCGCCGCAGCAGGTGGCGCTGTTCGCCGTCGATGAGGGCATTCTGCAGGTGGCGCGTTATCGCCTGAAGGATCCGCTGGAGTTCTTCTTCAGCAAGCGCGAACTGAACGTGAGCAGCTCGCAGATCCTCGATCTGATCCTGCCGGAATTCAGCAAGCTGATGGCGCTGACCGCGGCGCCGGGCGGCGATGCGGGCGAAGGGCTGGATCTCAACCTCAACCCGTTCAAACGCAAGCGCGACAAGCCGGTGGCCTATTGGTCCGGCATTACCGAAGTCAGCGGCGAGAAGCAGTTCGTCTACCCGGTTCCGGATTACTTCAACGGCAAGATCCGCGTCATGGCGATTTCGGTGACGCCGGAGAAAATCGGCAAGGCGCAAACCGCCGCTACAGTGCGCGACAGCTTCATCATGACGCCGAACGTGCCGGCGATGGTGGCGCCGGGCGATGAGTTCGACGTCAGCGTGGGCGTCAGCAACAACCTCGAAGGGCTGAACGGCCAGTCGGTGGCCGTCAATGTTCTGTTGACGCCGCCGCAGCAGCTGGAATTGGTGGGCAACGCGACGCAAAGCCTGACGCTGGCGGAAAAACGCGAAGGCGTGATCACCTTCCGTCTGCGCGCCAAAGCCGTGCTGGGCGATGCGCCGTTGGTGTTCGACGCCCGTTACGGCGACCAGGCCAGCCGTCGCACCGTCAGCACCTCGGTGCGGCCGGCGGCACCGTACCGCACTCAATCGGTGATGGGGCGCATGAGCGGCGGCAGCCAGAATGTCGATGGGCTGCGCCAGATGTTCGACGCCTTCGCGCAGCGCCGGGCGGCGGTGTCGAATTCGCCGCTGGTGCTGACCAGCGGGTTGGCGCAATACCTGGCGGATTATCCGTATTACTGTTCCGAGCAGATCGTCAGCCGTTCCATTCCGCTGATGTTGCAGAGCCGCCATCCAGAGATGAAAAGCAGCCTGAGCCAGGCGGAAGTCAGCAAGCAGCTGCGCAACCTGCTGGGGGTGCTGCGCGCCCGTCAGAACGACAGCGGGGCGATTGGCGCCTGGCGTTCGTCGCCGGATGCCGATCCTTTCGTCACGCCTTATGTGGTGCAATATCTGCTCGAGGCCAAAGCGGCGGGTTACGCCCTGCCGGAAGGCATGCTGGACGAAGCCAACGGCGCGTTGCGTGAGCTGGCGGCCAGCGGTTTCGACGATCTGTATCTGCTGCGCCTGCGCAGTTGGGCGGTCTACCTGCTGACGCTGCAGGGCGAAGTGACCACCAACTCGCTGGCGGCCGTGCAGGATACGCTGCAAAAACGCTATGGCGAAGGGTGGAAAACCGATCTGAGCGCGCTGTATCTGGCCTCTTCCTATCGCTTGTTGAAGATGGACGACGAAGCCGCCGCGCTGTTGCAACCGAGCTGGCAGCAGCTGAGCAAGGCCTATGACAGTGCCTGGTGGACGCAGAACTATTTCGATCCGCTGGTGCAGGATGCGACGCGGCTGTATCTGATTACCCGCCACTTCCCGGAGAAGGTGGCGTCGATTCCGCCGCAGGTGCTGGAGAATATGGTCAAGGCACTGAAAGAAGAGCGTTATACCACCTACTCTTCCGCGATGAGCATTCTGGCGCTGGAAAGCTATTCGACCCAGGTGGCGGCGCAATCCGCCAATGCGGACGCGTTAGGCATCGTGCAGGTGGGCAAAAGCGGCGGCGACCCGCAGCGCATCAGTGAGCTGCAGGGGCTGTTCGTTCAGGGGCAGTTCAACGCCGATGCCACCGCCGTGCGCTTCACCAACGGCGGCAACGCGCCGGCCTGGTATGTGGTGACGCAGGCCGGTTACGATCTGAACGCGCCGCAAAAAGCGCTGTCGCGCGGGATTGAGATCGTCCGCGAGTACACCGACGAACAGGGCAAACCGGTGACGCAGGTGACGCTGGGGCAGAAGATCAACGTCCATCTGAAGGTGCGCGCCAACTCGAAAGAGGGGCAGAGCAACCTGGCGATTGTCGATCTGCTGCCGGGCGGGTTCGAAGTGGTGCAGCAGACGCCGCCGGAACCGGCCGATGCCGGTGAGGAGAGCGACGATCGCGGTGGCTGGCAGTCGCCGCTGGCCGCCACCGGCTCCACCTGGGCGCCGGATTACAGCGATATCCGTGAAGATCGGGTGATTATCTACGGCAGCGCCGGCACCGAGGTGCAGGAGTTTGTCTATCAGATCAAGGCCACCAATACCGGCAGCTTTATTATTCCACCGGCCTACGGCGAAGCCATGTATGACCGAGAAGTGCAGGCCATGTCGGCTGGCGGCGGCAAGCTGGTGGTGGTGCCGGCGGGCAACGACTAGGCCGTATCCGGCGCCAGGCCAGCGTCTGGCGCCGGAATGCTGAGAACGTATGAAGATCCTGACCGGGCGCGTGCTGCAAAACGGCTTGATGGCGGTGTTTTTACTGGCTCTGCTGTTGACCGCAATTCGGCTGTGGCCGCATCCGCCCCTGTGGCAGGGGCTGCCGCAGTCTTCCGTTTATTACGACAGGCACGGCGCGCTGTTGCGCATTACGCTGGCCAACGACGATCGCTACCGGCTGTGGACCCCGCTGGAGCAAGTGTCGCCGCTGGCAGTGCGCGGCTTGCTGCTGCACGAAGATCGCTGGTTCTACTATAACCCCGGCTTTAACCCCGTCAGCCTGATGCGCGGTTTCTGGCGCAGCTATGTCGCCGGCGGCAAAATGCAGGGCGGTTCGACCATCAGCATGCAGCTGGCGCGCATGCGCTGGCATCTCAATACCCGTACGCCGGGCGGCAAGGTGTTGCAGGTGCTGCGTGCGGTGCAGCTGGAACTGAGCTACTCCAAGCGCGATATCCTGGAAGCCTATTTGAATTACGCGCCCTACGGCCGCAACATTGAAAGCATCGGCGCCGCCAGCCTGATCTATTTCGCCAAGTCGCCGCGGGAGTTGACTCTGCCGGAGGCGCTGACGCTGGCGGTCTTGCCGCAGTCACCCAGCTACCGTCTGGAGCCGAAAACCGGCGTGCTCGGCGCGGCGTTGACGCAGGCGCGCAATCGTCTGTTCCAGCGTTGGCAGCAGGTTTACCCGACCGACGCCAGCCAGCAAACGCTGTTCCGCCTGCCGTTGGCGCTGCGCCAGCCTGAGCAAGTACCCTATATCGCGCCGCACTTTATCGAACAGCTGCGCCTGCAGACGCAGCAACTGGTGCAACGTGATACCCGCGTCGATACCACGCTGGACGCCGGGTTGCAGCGGCTGGTCGAGCGGCAGGTCAATGCCTTTATCGCCCGCAACCGCAGCCGCGGCATTCAGAATGCCGCTGTGCTGCTGGTGGACAGCCGCGATATGGGGGTGCGTGCGCTGGTGGGATCGGCGGACTATTACAATCGCCCTATTCAGGGGCAGGTGAACGGCACCAACGCCAAACGCTCGCCGGGATCGACGCTGAAGCCGTTCATCTATGCGCTGGGCATGGAGCAGGGCGTGCTGCATCCGATGACTATCCTGAAAGACGTGCCTTCGTCGTTTGGAGCCTATGCGCCGGAAAATTTCGACCGGCGCTTTCTCGGCCCGGTGACCGCCACCGACGCGCTGAATTTCAGCCGCAATATTCCGGCGGTGTATGTCGCTTCACAGCTGCGTCAGCCGACCTTTTATCAGTTTTTACGCCTGACCGGCGTCGCCAATATGGCCAACGAAAGCCACTACGGGCTGTCGTTGGTGCTGGGCGGCGGCGAGGTGACGGCGCAGGAATTGGCGAAGCTGTATGCATTGCTGGCGAACCGCGGTGAGCTGCGGCCGCTGCGCATGCAGGTTAACGCGGCTGAATCGGCGCCGGTGCGGCTGTTGAGCGAGGAGGCCAGTTTCATCACGCTGGATATGCTGCGCCAGCACCGGCGGCTGGGCGATACGCTGGCGCAGCGTTCTTCGTCGCTGCCGGTGTACTGGAAGACCGGCACCTCATGGGGCTTTCGCGACGCCTGGAGCGTCGGGATTTTCGGCCCTTACGTGCTGGTGGTGTGGGAAGGCAACTTCGATGGGCGCGGCAACAATGCGTTGGTCGGCGCCGAGGCGGCCGCGCCGCTGTTTTTCAATATCATCGACAGCGTCAACGCCAGCTATCCCGCCCTGCGGGAACCGAAACATCCGTTCCCCAAGCGGCTGCGGCGGGTAGACATCTGTCTCGCCAGCGGCGATCTGCCGACGCCGTGGTGCCAGCAAAAGGGCAAGACCTGGTTCATTCCCGGCAAGTCGCCGATCAAGGTAGACAGCGTCTACCGGCCTGTGGTGCTGGATATTCACAGCGGCGAGGTCGTTTGCCCGCCGTATGACGCGGCGCAGACCCGCACCGAGGTCTTTGAGTTCTGGCCATCCGATCTGGCCAACGTGTTCGCCCAGGCCGGGCTGCCGAAGCGGGCGCCGCCGGTCAATCGCTGCAAGGACAACGGCATCGCCGTCGGCGGCAACGCGCCGCGCATCACCTCACCGCTGAAGAACACCACCTATACCCTGCGTCAGTCGCAGCAGGGTCGGGATAAAATCGCCTTCAGCGCGGTGACGGACGCCGACAGCAAGACGGTGTACTGGTTCGTCGACGATATCTATCTCGGCAGCAGCGCCAGCAAAAAGCCGATCGACTGGCGGCCGATCAACAACGGGCGCTACCGCATCCGGGCGGTGGACGATCGCGGCCGCGCTGATACGCGCCTGGTGACCATCGAATGGGTGAACTAGCGTTGCGTGTCATGCCTGTTATACTCGCGCCCGAAACGGCTATTGACCTGGGAACGCGATGTGATTGAGATTTTGTATCAGGATGAACACCTGGTGGCGGTGAACAAACCGTCGGGCTGGTTGGTGCACCGCAGTTGGCTGGACCGTCATGAAACTCGCTTTATGATGCAGACGGTGCGCGATCAGCTCGGGCAGCACGTTTTTACCGTGCACCGTCTCGATCGTCCGACCTCCGGCGTGCTGCTGATGGCGCTCTCCAGCGAGGTGGCGCGTCTGCTGTCACAGCAGTTCGAGCAGCATCAGGTGCAGAAAACCTACCATGCGGTGGTGCGCGGTTACGTGCAGGAGGGGGCGACCCTCGACTACCCGCTGACGACGGAGCTGGATAAAATCGCCGATAAACATGCCGATGCCGACAAGGGGCCGCAGCCGGCGGTGACGCACTACCGGCCGTTGGCGCAGGTAGAGATGCCGGTGGCCGTCGGCCGCTACGACAGCGCGCGTTACAGCCTGGTGGAGCTGCAGCCGGAAACCGGCCGCAAGCACCAACTGCGGCGCCATATGGCGCACCTGCGCCATCCGATCATCGGCGACAGCAAGCATGGCGATCTGCGGCAGAACCGCGGTATGGCGCAGCATTTCGGCTGCCCGCGCCTGATGCTGCACGCCAGCCATCTGCAGCTGTCGCACCCGGTGACCGGCGAACCGCTGCAGGTGACGGCGCGCTGGGACGAGGCCTGGCAAGGGGTGATGGCGCAGTTCGGTTGGGCAGGGGTATTCCCTGAACTTGCCGGGGTTGAGTTTAGCGCGGCTAACGGTCAGGATAGCTGACAATTTTTAAAGGTAATGAAGGGAGTAGGAGCCATGGCTCAGGTTGGTATCTTCGTGGGAACGGTCTACGGCAATTCGCTGCTGGTGGCGGAAGAGGCGCAAAACATCCTCAGCGAGCAGGGCCATGAGGTCAAACTGTTCGAAGAGGGCACGCTGGAGGCCTGGCAGTTTTATCGTCAGCACTACGCGCTGGTGATCACCTCCACCACCGGGCAGGGCGATCTGCCGGACAGCATCGCGCCGCTGTTCCACGCTATCCGCGATCAGGTTGGCTATCAGCCGGAGCTGCGCTATGGGCTGATCGCCCTCGGCGACAGCAGCTATGACCACTTCTGCGGCGCCGGGCGCACGTTCGATGCGCTGTTGCAGGAACAGGGCGCCACTCGCGTTGGCGAAGTGCTGGAAATCGATGCGATGGAACAGCCGGAGCCGGAAGTGGTCGCCTGCCCGTGGGTCGAGCAGTGGGGCACGCTGCTGCAGTCATAACGTAAAAAGGCGCCGCAAAAGGGCGCCTTAACGATGATGCGGGTCAACCGATCCGCATTATTTGCCGCGGGTGAGTTTTTCCAGATCGGCTTCGATCTCGGCGATCTTGTGCGACACCACGCCTTCGAGATGGCGCAGGTCGTCGAGGATTTTACGCTTCAGATCCACTTCCACCTGATCGCGTTGGCACAGCTGATCCAGCTCGTCGATCACGTAACGCAGGTTCGGGTTGATCTCGTGAATTTCCTTGTAGCCCTGGCCGGCGTTGTCCGCCACCACGGTTTTACGCTGGCGCGGATACTTGAACTTCACGCTCTTGGCGAAGAACTCGCCCTTGTCCTTGCGGAAATAGATCTTGAGGATGTCGTTGTTGGCCTCTTGACGCAGGCTATAGCGATCGACGTCTTCCGGTTGATTGATGCCCAAACTCTTCAAGTTATCGTACATACTGCGCCCTCTTTAGATGTGATCGTTATATTCCACGACTGCGATTATGGCGGAAAGCGAGATCTGCGACTGTGACTGCCAGCGAAACGCAGACAAAAAAATAGCGGGTGAATCACCCGCTATTTCAATTTAGTCGATAGTGCGCAATAACTCATTAATGCCGACTTTACCGCGCGTTTTGGCGTCGACTTTCTTGACGATCACCGCGCAGTACAGGCTGTAAGAACCGTCTTTCGACGGCAGGTTGCCGGAAACCACCACCGAACCCGCCGGCACGCGGCCGTAATGGATTTCGCCGGTCTCGCGGTCATAGATGCGGGTGCTCTGGCCGAGGTAGACGCCCATCGAAATCACCGAGCCTTCTTCCACGATCACGCCTTCCACCACTTCGGAACGCGCACCGATGAAGCAGTTGTCTTCGATGATGGTCGGGTTGGCCTGCAGCGGCTCGAGCACGCCGCCGATGCCGACGCCGCCGGACAGGTGAACGTTTTTGCCGATCTGCGCGCAAGAACCGACGGTGGCCCAGGTGTCGACCATGGTGCCTTCGTCGACGTAGGCGCCGATGTTAACGTAAGACGGCATCAGCACGGTGTTGCGAGCGATGAACGCGCCCTGGCGCACGGTGGCCGGCGGCACGACGCGGAAGCCTTCCTTCTGGAAGCGCGCTTCGTCGTAGTCGGCGAATTTCATCGGCACTTTGTCGTAGTAGCGGGTTTCTGCGCCGTCCATCACCTTGTTGTCGTTGATGCGGAAAGAGAGCAGCACGGCTTTCTTCAGCCACTGATGGGTGACCCATTGACCGTCGATCTTCTCGGCGACGCGCAGGGCGCCGCTGTCCAGCAGGCCGATCACCTGGTTTACCGCTTCGCGCGTTACGGTGTCTACGTTCGCCGGGGTGATGTCCGCACGGCGTTCGAAGGCGCTTTCAATAACGTTCTGTAATTGCTGCATGCTGTTCTCTTTCCTGATGTTGTCGGTAAAAAGTTACTTGTATCACATTTTATCGTTTGGGGTGAGGGCCTCTGTCAACCGTTGCTCCAACTTTCTGCGCGTTTCTTGGTCGAGCGCGCGCCGCTCGCCGTCGGCCAGGATGAACAAATCCTCGACCCGCTCGCCGATGGTGGAAATGCGCGCGCCGTGCAGCGACAGCCCCAGATCGGCGAACACTTCGCCCACCCGCGCCAGCAGGCCAGGTTGGTCGAGCGCGGTCAGCTCCAGGTAGCTGCGGCGATCGGTATGGGTCGGCAGGAAGGTGACCTCGGTCGGCACGCTGAAGTGGCGCAGCTTGGAAGAGGGGCGGCGCACGCGCGGCGGCTGGTACTCCCGCTGGGTGATGGCCTGCAGCAGCGCCTGGCGGATCGCCGCGTGGCGATCCTGCGCCAGCGGGCTACCGTCTGGCTCCAGCACAATAAAGGTGTCCATCGCCATACCGTCGCGGTTGGTGAAGATCTGGGCGTCGTGCACGCTCAGGTTGCGGCGATCCATCTCCCCGGCGACGGCGGCGAACAGATAAGGACGATCCGGGCTCCAGATGAAGATCTCGGTGCCGCCGCGCGTCGCCTGGCGGCTGACCAGCACCAGCGGCTGGGTGGAATCGTGGGCTAGCAGATGGCGGGCGTGCCAGGCCAGCTGATTCGGCGAGTGGCGCAGGAAATAGTCGGCGCGGCAGCGGCTCCAGATGCGGTGCAGCGCCTCTTCGTCGATGTTGTCCATGCGCAGCAGCGCCAGCGCCTGCAGCCGGTGGTGGCGCACGCGTTCGCGCAGATCCGGGCTGTTTTGCATGCCGCGGCGCAGCTGTTTCTCGGTGGCGAAATACAGCTCGCGCAACAGGCTCTGCTTCCAGCTGTTCCACAGGGTTTCGTTGGTGGCGCAGATATCCGCCACCGTCAGGCATACCAGGTAGCGCAGGCGAGTTTCGCTCTGCACTTCGCTGCTGAACTGCTGGATCACCGTCGGATCCTGGATATCGCGGCGCTGCGCGGTGACCGACATCAGCAGGTGGCAGCGCACCAGCCAGGCCACCAGTTGGGTTTCTCGCGAGTTGAGGCCGTGCAGCTCGGCGAACTCCACCACGTCCTCCGCGCCGAGGATCGAGTGATCGCCGCCGCGCCCTTTGGCGATATCGTGGAACAAGGCCGCCAGCAGCAGCAGTTCCGGGTGCGGCAGGCGCGGATACAGTTCCACGCACAGCGGATGGCGCGGCCGGGTTTGCGGATCGGCGAAGCTCTCCAGCTTCTGCAGCACCCGGATAGTGTGTTCGTCGACGGTATAGGCGTGGAACAGGTCGAACTGCATCTGCCCGACGATCTTGCCCCACTGCGGCATATAGGCCCACAGCACGCTGTGACGGTGCATCGGCACCAGCGCGCGCGACACCGCGCCGGGATGGCGCAGAATGGCCATGAACAGATCGCGCGCTTCCGGGATGGTGCACAGCGGCTGTTTCAGGTGGCGGCGCGCGTGGCGCAGCTGGCGCACGGTGGTGGAGTAAATGCCTTTGATCTCGCGGTTGCGCACCATCAGGTAGAACATGCGCATGATGGCTTGCGGCTCGCGGATGAACAGCGTTTCGTCACGCAGATCGATCAGATCGCCGCGCAGTTGGAAATCGTCGTTCAGCGGACGCGGTTTTTCGGTGGCGTCCAGCGCCAGGATGGCCTCGTCGAACAGCTGCAGCAGCATGTGGTTCAGCTCGCTGACGCGCCGCGTCATGCGGTAGAAGTCTTTCATCATGCGCTCGACCGGTTCGTTGCCTTCGCCTTCATAGCGCAGCAGCTGCGCGACGCTGAGCTGGCGATCGAACAGCAGACGGTTGTCGTAACGCGGCAGCACCAGATGCAGCGCGAAACGGATGCGCCACAGGAAGCTTTGGCACTCGTTCAGCTCGTTGCGCTCGGCCTGGGTGAGGAAACCGAAGCCGACCATTTCGTCCAGCGAGGTGGCGCCGAAGTGGCGGCGCGCCACCCACAGCAGTGTGTGGATGTCGCGCAGGCCGCCGGGGCTGCTTTTGATATCCGGCTCCAGGTTATAGCTGGTGCCGTGGTAGCGCTGATGACGTTCTTGCTGCTCGTTGATCTTGGCGTGGAAAAACTGCGGCGAAGGCCAAAAGCCGTCGCTGAAGATATGTTTTTGCATCTGCAGGAACAGCGCGACGTCGCCGCAGATCATGCGCGATTCGATCAGGTTGGTGGCCACGGTCAGATCCGCCAGCCCTTCCAGCAGACACTCTTCCAGGGTGCGCACGCTGTGGCCCACTTCCAGCTTGAGATCCCAAAGCAGGGTGATGAATTCGCCGACCCGCTGCGACTGTTGCTCCGTCAGCCGGCGCTGGCTGAGCACCAGCACGTCGATATCCGACAGCGGGTGCAGCTCGCCGCGGCCGTAGCCGCCGACCGCCACCAGCGCGGTTTCCGGGATATCTTCAAAGCCGTAGAACGTCCACAGCCGGCGCAGCAGGCGATCGATGAAGTCGCTGCGCGCCGCCACCAGGCTTTCTGCGCTGGAGCCGGCGTCGAACGCCGCCGCCAGCCACAGCTGGAACTGCTCCAGCCGCTGTTTCAGCACCGGGCAGGTGAGCTCGTCGTCGCCGTAGGCGCTGGGGGAGGCGGGCGGCATCGGCACGGCCGGGGCCGCCTGTTGAAGAAGATTGTCAGACATAGTGCGCAGCCCATAAAAAAGGCCGGCATAAGCCGGCCTGGTGATATTCCGCACGCGGCGTTCGCCGCGGTGCTTACATCTCGTGCGTAATGATGTTGGGGATGGTGTCATCCTTGCGCAACGTCATTATCTCGCAGCCGTTATCAGTCACCACAATAGTATGCTCATACTGCGCCGACAAGCTGCGATCTTTGGTTTTTACCGTCCAGCCGTCTTTCATGGTGCGGATGCGGTAATCGCCGGCGTTGACCATCGGTTCGATGGTGAAGGCCATGCCCGGCTGCAGCACCACGCCGCCGTCGTCCGCGTCATAGTGCAGCACCTGCGGCTCTTCGTGGAACACTTCGCCGATGCCGTGGCCGCAGTACTCGCGCACCACGGAGAACTTCTCGGCTTCGACGAATTGCTGGATAGCCTTGCCCAGGGTGCGCAGACGGATGCCCGGTTTGACCATCTTCAGCGCCAGATACAGGCTTTCCTGAGTGACGCGGCACAGGCGCTCGCCCAGAATGGTCGGTTTGCCGACGATGAACATCTTCGAGGTGTCGCCGTGGAAACCGTCTTTAATCACGGTCACGTCGATGTTGACGATATCGCCGTCTTTCAGCGTTTTGTCGTCGCTCGGGATGCCGTGGCACACCACTTCGTTCACCGAAATGCACACGGATTTCGGGAAGCCGTGATAGCCGAGGCAGGCGGAAATGGCCTGCTGTTCGTTGGTGATGTACTCGTGACAGATACGGTCCAGCTCGCCGGTGGTCACGCCAGGTTTGACGTGCGGCTCGATGATTTCCAGCACTTCGGCTGCCAGGCGGCCGGCCACGCGCATTTTTTGGATGTCATCAGGTGTTTTAATTGAGATTGCCATGAAATTCGTCCGCAGGTGTCGTTATCGTCGACAATAAGAAGCAGTGACTTATGGTATCAGCCCGGCCGGGGGCTGCCAAATTTCATTTCCTGACGCCCGGCGAAACGCAACAAAAGTTGGTGTCGGCGGCGGGTTTATGGTATAAAGCGCGCCGGCGATCCGTGTCTTGGTTCTTGTGACCTGGCGGGAATGGGCCGAAAATACTTTAACTGCACTCATTTTGTGTAAATAACACACACGTATCGGCACATCCGCCGGGGTGCCCTGAGGTGACTTGTCGCCGCCAGGGTCGGCGTTATGGGATACGTGGAGGCATAACCCCAATTAATCTATAGAGGTTTAATCATGGCAACTGTTTCCATGCGCGACATGCTCAAGGCTGGTGTTCACTTTGGTCACCAGACCCGTTACTGGAACCCGAAAATGAAGCCTTTCATCTTCGGCGCTCGTAACAAGGTTCACATCATCAACCTGGAGCAGACCGTACCAATGTTCAACGCCGCTCTGGCTGAACTGAGCAAGATCTCTTCCCGTAAAGGCAAGATCCTGTTCGTTGGTACCAAACGCGCAGCAAGCGAAGCGGTAAAAGACGCTGCGAACAGCTGTGACCAGTTCTTCGTGAACCACCGCTGGTTGGGTGGCATGCTGACTAACTGGAAAACCGTTCGTCAGTCCATCAAGCGTTTGAAAGATCTGGAAATCCAGTCTCAAGACGGCACCCTGGACAAGCTGACCAAGAAAGAAGCGCTGATGCGCACTCGTGAACTGGCCAAGCTGGAAAACTCCCTGGGCGGTATCAAAGATATGGGCGGTCTGCCAGACGCACTGTTCGTTATCGATGCCGATCACGAGCACATCGCGATCAAAGAAGCCAACAACCTGGGTATCCCGGTATTCTCTATCGTTGATACCAACTCCAACCCAGACGGCGTTGACTTCATCATCCCTGGTAACGACGACGCAATCCGTGCAGTAAACCTGTACCTGACTGCTGTTGCTGCCGCTGTGCGTGAAGGTCGTTCTCAAGATCTGGCCGTTCAGGCGGAAGAAGGCTTCGTAGAAGCTGAATAATAAGGCAAGCTCGTCACTGAGCCCTTATTAACCAGGTATTGACATATGTTGGTTAGGGGGGCCTGTAAAGGCCCCCTTTGCTTATCTGAATGAGAACTGTCTCCACGCGAGATAACCGAGGAAAAATAAATGGCTGATATTACCGCTGCCCTGGTAAAAGAACTGCGCGAGCGTACCGGCGCTGGCATGATGGATTGCAAGAAGGCGCTGGTTGAATCCAACGGCGACATCGAACTGGCAATCGAAAACATGCGTAAGTCCGGTGCGATTAAAGCCGCTAAAAAAGCAGGCAACGTGGCTGCTGACGGCGTGATCAAAACCAAGATCGAAGGCAACTACGGCATCATTCTGGAAGTTAACTGCCAGACTGACTTCGTTGCGAAAGACGCCGGTTTCCAGGCGTTCGCCGACAAAGTGCTGGATGCCGCTATGGCCGGCAAAATCACTGACGTTGACGTGCTGAAAGCACAGTTCGAAGAAGAGCGCGTAGCGCTGGTGGCAAAAATCGGCGAAAACATCAACATTCGTCGCGTTGCTTCCCTGGAAGGCGACGTGCTGGGCAGCTACCTGCACGGCGCGCGCATCGGCGTTCTGGTTGCGGCTAAAGGCGCTGACGAAGAGCTGGTTAAGCAAATCGCAATGCACGTTGCGGCGAGCAAGCCAGAGTTCGTGAAGCCAGAAGACGTGTCTGCTGAAGTGGTAGAAAAAGAGTACCAGGTTCAGCTGGACATCGCCATGCAGTCCGGCAAGCCGAAAGAAATCGCAGAGAAAATGGTTGAAGGCCGCATGAAGAAATTCACCGGCGAAGTTTCTCTGACCGGTCAGCCTTTCGTTATGGATCCGAGCAAATCCGTTGCTCAGGTGCTGAAAGAGCACAACGCTGACGTCACCAACTTCATTCGCTTCGAAGTGGGCGAAGGCATCGAGAAAGTCGAAACCGACTTCGCTGCTGAAGTTGCCGCG
The DNA here is from genome assembly GCF_014982455.1 of Serratia sp. X3. Classification (NCBI taxonomy): domain Bacteria; kingdom Pseudomonadati; phylum Pseudomonadota; class Gammaproteobacteria; order Enterobacterales; family Yersiniaceae; genus Serratia; species Serratia sp. X3. The sequence continues at coordinate 39,283 of NZ_JADCNB010000006.1, read as the reverse complement.
ATGAGCAAACAGTCTTAATGACTGTCGATGGAACCGCCGTCTGGCGGTTCCATACTATCCAGCCAGAATTACACCGGTGGCAGGCCCTGCAGCGTGATGCTCACCTCAGGCGCGTTTCATCGGCTGAAATCCCCAATACTAATACTGCTTCTTAGGACAGAACACCATGGCAACCAATGCAAAACCCGTATATCAGCGTATTCTGCTTAAACTGAGTGGCGAAGCCCTGCAAGGTGCAGAAGGTTTTGGTATCGACGCCAGCGTTTTGGATCGCATGGCTCAGGAAGTGAAAGAGCTGGTCGAACTGGGAATTCAGGTCGGTGTAGTTATTGGCGGCGGGAACTTGTTCCGCGGCGCGGGGCTGGCGCAAGCCGGCATGAACCGCGTAGTGGGCGACCACATGGGAATGCTGGCTACCGTGATGAACGGCCTGGCTATGCGTGATGCACTGCACCGTGCCTATGTGAACGCCCGCCTGATGTCAGCGATCCCGCTGAACGGCGTATGTGATAATTACAGCTGGGCAGAGGCGATCAGCCTGCTGCGCAACAACCGCGTGGTGATCTTCTCCGCCGGTACCGGCAACCCGTTCTTTACCACCGATTCCGCCGCTTGCCTGCGCGGCATCGAGATCGAAGCGGACGTGGTGCTGAAAGCCACCAAAGTGGATGGCGTATACTCCGCCGATCCGGTGAAAAACCCGGATGCGACGCTGTATGAACAATTAACCTATCAGGACGTGCTGGAGCGCGAGCTGAAAGTGATGGATCTGGCGGCGTTTACGCTGGCCCGCGATCACGGTCTGCCGATCCGCGTGTTCAACATGAACAAGCCTGGTGCGCTGCGCCGCGTGGTGATGGGTGAGAACGAAGGTACGCTGATCAGCAAATAAGGCTGTTCACACCTCTTTTTCGGAGCGCGTGACGCCAGGCGCCGCGCGCTCTTCGAGTACGATTACGGGCTATACTTGAGTATCGCCTGCCAAGTAACCAGCTTCCAAGGGTTTGCAACGTGACTAATGAAATCAGAAAAGATGCTGATTCACGCATGGAAAAAAGCGTAGAAGCATTCAAAAACCAAATCAGCAAGATCCGTACCGGCCGCGCTTCTCCAAGCATTCTGGACGGCATCATGGTGGAATACTACGGCGCCGCTACGCCGCTGCGTCAGCTGGCCAACGTGACCGTGGAAGACTCCCGCACGCTGAAAATCAACGTATTCGACCGCAGCCTGAGCCAGGCCGTTGAGAAAGCGATCATGAGCTCCGATCTGGGCCTCAACCCGTCTTCCGCCGGTTCTGACATTCGCGTTCCGCTGCCTCCGCTGACCGAAGAACGTCGTAAGGATCTGATCAAGATCGTGCGCGGCGAAGCCGAGCAGGGCCGCGTAGCGGTGCGTAACGTGCGTCGCGACGCCAACGACAAGGTCAAGGCGCTGCTGAAAGATAAAGAGATCAGCGAAGACGAAGAGCGTCGTTCACAAGACGAGATTCAGAAAATGACCGACGCTTACATCAAGCTGGTCGACGCCGCGCTGGCGGAGAAAGAAAAAGAGCTGATGGAATTCTAATCAGCATCGCGCAGAAAAAAAGCGTCGCCTGGGCGGCGCTTTGTTTTTTGTGGCGCAGATCCCGTTTCATCGTACTGAAAGATCATGGACAAGCGGTGTCCAAGGTTCCACACTGGAGCACCTCCGATCTCATCAGACAGTTATTCAGAGTGAACTCATGAAGCAACTGACCATTCTTGGCTCGACCGGCTCGGTAGGGACCAGCACCCTGGCCGTGGTCAGGGCGAATCTCGACCGTTTTGCGATCAAAGCGCTGGTGGCCGGCCGCAACGTTGCGGTCATGGCGCAGCAATGCATGGAATTTCGGCCTGCGTTTGCCGCGATGGCGGATGAAAGCGCCGCGTGCGAGCTGCGCGCTATCCTGGCGGAGAACGGCGTCGCTACCGAAGTGTTGGCCGGGGAACAAGCGGCCTGCGAATTGGCCGCTTTGGATGACGTCGATCAAGTGACGGCGGCCATCGTCGGCGCCGCGGGGCTGTTGCCGACGCTGGCGGCGATCCGCGCGGGCAAGCAGGTGCTGCTGGCCAACAAAGAGTCGCTGGTCACCTGCGGCCGCCTGTTTATGGACGCGGTGAGGCAAAGCCAGGCGCAACTGCTGCCGCTCGACAGCGAGCACAACGCGATTTTTCAGAGTTTGCCTGAGAACATTCAGCGCCAGTTGGGATACTCTTCACTGGACAGTCATGGTGTTTCGCGCATCGTGCTTACCGGTTCCGGCGGCCCATTCCGCACCACGCCGTTGGAACAGTTCGCCGCGATGACGCCGGATCAAGCCTGCGCCCACCCAAACTGGTCGATGGGCCGCAAGATCTCGGTGGATTCCGCCACCATGATGAACAAAGGTCTGGAATACATTGAGGCCCGCTGGCTGTTTAACGCCTCGGCCGAGCAAATGGAAGTGATCCTGCACCCGCAGTCGGTGATTCACTCGATGGTGCGCTATGCCGACGGCAGCGTGCTGGCGCAGTTGGGGACACCGGATATGCGCACGCCAATCGCTCATGCGATGGCGTATCCGCAGCGTGTGAATTCCGGTGTGGAAGCGCTGGACTTCTGCCGTATCGGTTCGCTGACCTTCGCCGAACCGGAGCGTGAGCGTTATCCTTGCCTGTATTTGGCGATCGAAGCGTTCGATGCCGGCCAGGCGGCCACCACCGCGCTGAACGCGGCCAACGAAATCGCCGTGGCGGCATTTTTGCAGCAGCAGATTCGCTTTACCGATATCGCGGCGGTCAATCGCCAGGTGGTGGAACGTCTCGCGCTGCAGGAACCGACGAGCATCGAAGCGGTCTTAGACATTGACCGTCAGGCGCGCGCCGCCGCTGAGGAGCGGGTTCGCGCGTTGTGCGGCCGATCACGGTGATTATCCGATTTTGCTCGTCATTCGCGTGCGCCGCAGCGGGGCCGTTTGTTCATGCCCCGCTGAGGTGGTATAGTCTGCGCCACCTGTCAGCGGTTATACCGTTGAATTATGGCCCGATTGGCGCCTTGTGCGTCAATGGCGGCCCGGCTGCGCCGGGTATCGCAAGGGCAGGCTGAAAGCCGTGTCGGGCACACGGCTTTTTTTGCGCGTAAGGGCCTGATGTTCCGGAAAGGCAGTTATATTTCTATTGAGGAAATAAGTACGAGTTATGTCGTCCGCAAACCAACAAGAGGCTAATCCATCTTCCCCGGGGCCGCGCCATGTCGCCATTATCATGGACGGTAACGGACGCTGGGCCAAACGTCAGGGCAAGTTACGTGTCTTCGGTCATAAAGCAGGGGTGAAATCGGTTCGCCGCGCGGTCAGTTTTGCCGCCAGCCACCATTTAGATGCGCTCACGCTTTATGCCTTCAGCAGCGAAAACTGGAACCGTCCGGTGCAGGAAGTCTCTGCCCTGATGGAGCTTTTTGTCCGCGCTTTGGATAGTGAAGTAAAAAGCCTGCATAAACATAACGTCAGGCTGCGAGTGATCGGCGATATCAGCCGATTCAGCGCGCGTTTGCAGGAGCGGATCCGCCGCTCTGAAGCTCTGACGGAAAATAACGATGGCCTGACGCTCAATATCGCTGCCAACTACGGCGGCCGTTGGGATATCATTCAGGGAGTAAGGGAACTGGCCGAACAGGTACGGGTAGGCGAGTTGCACCCGGATCAGATCAGCGAGGAATTATTGAACGAGCGGGTTTGCATGAGCGACCTGGCGCCGGTGGATCTGGTTATCCGCACCGGTGGCGAGCATCGCATCAGTAATTTCCTGCTGTGGCAAATCGCCTATGCTGAACTTTACTTTACTGATGTGCTCTGGCCTGATTTCGATGAACTTGTCTTTGAAGGTGCGCTGAATGCATTTGCACAACGTGAGCGCCGCTTCGGGGGAACAACACCTAACGGCGCCGATGCGTCCTAGGGAGAACTTTTGCTGAAGTATCGCCTCATAACTGCTCTGATTTTAATCCCGATCGTTATCGCGGCGCTGTTCCTGTTGCCGCCGTTGGCCTTTGCTCTGGTAACGCTCGTCGTGTGCATGTTAGCTGCCTGGGAGTGGGGCCAATTGGCCGGTTTTACCTCCCGTTCGCAGCGCATCTGGTTGGCGATACTGTGCGGTTTTCTGCTTGCGCTGATGATGCTCAGCGTCCCCGCTTACCATCAATCCGTGCCACAGATAAGCGGCTCGCTGTGGCTGTCGTTGGCCTGGTGGCTGGCGGCGTTGCTGTTGGTGCTGTTCTATCCCGGCTCGGCCGCTATCTGGCGCAATTCGCGCCCGCTGCGCCTGCTGTTTGGCCTGCTGACCATCGTGCCGTTCTTCTGGGGCATGCTGGCGCTGCGCCAGTACGGTTACGAGCAAAACCCGTTTACCGGCGCCTGGTGGCTGCTGTATGTGATGTTGCTGGTGTGGGGCGCGGATTCCGGCGCCTACATGTTCGGCAAGCTGTTCGGCAAGCATAAGCTGGCACCGAAGGTCTCACCGGGCAAAACGTGGGAAGGGTTGATCGGCGGGTTGCTGACGTCGGCGGTGATCTCGTGGCTGTTCGGCCGCTATGCGCCGCTGAACGTGGTGCCGACCACGCTGCTGGCCTGTTCGGTGATCGCCGCGCTGGCTTCGGTGCTGGGCGATTTGACCGAAAGCATGTTCAAACGCGAAGCGGGCATCAAGGACAGCGGGCATTTGATTCCCGGTCATGGCGGCATACTGGATCGTATCGACAGCCTGACCGCGGCGGTGCCGGTGTTTGCCTGCCTGATGCTGTTGGTGTTTTAATCCGTCGATGACGGAAAGTGAGGGATGATGGTCAGCGTGCTTTGGAACCTGGTGGCGTTTCTGATTGCGCTCGGTATCTTGATTACCGTGCATGAGTTCGGACACTTTTGGGTTGCCCGTCGTTGCGGCGTGCGCGTTGAACGCTTCTCCATCGGCTTCGGCCGGGCGCTGTGGCGCCGAACCGATCGCCAGGGCACCGAGTACGTTATCGCGCTGATCCCGCTCGGCGGCTACGTGAAGATGCTGGACGAGCGCGTGGAGTCGGTGGCGCCGGAGATGCGCCACCAGGCCTTCAACAATAAAACCGTCTGGCAGCGCGCGGCCATCATCAGCGCCGGCCCTATCGCCAACTTCCTGTTTGCTATCCTTGCCTACTGGCTGGTGTTCATCATCGGCGTGCCGAGTTTCCGTCCGGTGATCGGCGAAATCGCGCCGCAATCGATCGCCGCCAAGGCTGAAATTTCGTCTGGCATGGAACTAAAGTCGGTTGACGGCATCGAAACGCCTGATTGGGAGTCAGTTCGTCTGGCGCTGGTGGCGAAGATTGGCGATGCGCAAACCGAAGTCGGCGTAGCGCCGTTCGGCTCTTCGCAGGTGGTGACCAAAACCCTGGACTTGCGCCAGTGGAACTTTGAACCGGACAAGCAGGATCCCGTTGTCGCACTGGGGATTATGCCGCGCGGCCCGCAGATCGAATCCGTGTTGGCGGAAGTGCAGCCGAACTCGGCGGCGCAAAAGGCGGGTTTACAAGCGGGGGACAGGATCGTTAAAGTCGATGGTCAGCCGTTGGGTCGTTGGCAGACGCTGGTGAAGCGTATCCACGATGGCCCGGGGCAACCGCTGGCTTTGGAGATTGAAAGAAACGGCGCCCCCTTGTCTTTGACGCTGATACCGGATACAAAGCCGGTGGGAAAAGACAAATCGGTGGGGTTTGCAGGCATCATTCCAAAGGTGCTGCCGCTGCCGGAAGAGTATAAGACGATTCGTCAGTATGGACCGTTCCCGGCGCTGTATCAGGCCGGCGACAAGACCTGGCAGCTGATGCGGCTGACGGTCAACATGCTGGGCAAATTAATAACCGGTGATGTAAAGCTGAACAACCTGAGTGGCCCGATCTCGATTGCACAGGGAGCTGGGGCGTCAGCCGGAGTCGGATTCGTGTATTATCTGATGTTCCTGGCGTTGATTAGCGTCAACCTGGGGATCATCAACCTGTTCCCATTACCGGTGTTAGATGGTGGGCATCTCCTCTTCCTGGCGATAGAAAAGCTGAAGGGTGGGCCGGTTTCCGAGCGAGTACAGGACTACAGCTACCGCATAGGTTCGATCGTGCTGGTGTTGTTGATGGGTCTTGCACTTTTCAATGATTTTTCCCGCCTTTAGGGGCGGGGATAGGTTAGGAAGAACGCATAACAACGATGGCGATGAAAAAGTTGCTCATAGCGTCGCTGCTGTTTGGCAGCGCCACCGTATACGGTGCAGACGGGTTCGTAGTGAAAGACATTCATTTCGAAGGCCTGCAGCGAGTTGCCGTCGGTGCGGCGTTACTCAACATGCCGGTTCGCGTCGGCGATACCGTCACTGACGATGACATCAGTAATACCATTCGTGCCTTGTTTGCCACCGGCAACTTCGAGGACGTGCGCGTACTGCGCGATGGTAATACCTTGATCGTGCAGGTGAAGGAACGTCCTACCATCGCCAGCATCACTTTCTCCGGCAACAAGTCGGTGAAGGATGACATGCTCAAGCAAAACCTGGAAGCTTCCGGCGTCCGGGTGGGCGAGGCGCTCGACCGCACCACGATTTCCAGCATTGAAAAAGGGCTGGAAGACTTCTATTACAGCGTCGGTAAATACAGCGCCTCGGTGAAAGCCGTGGTCACGCCGTTGCCGCGCAACCGTGTCGACCTGAAGCTGGTGTTCACGGAAGGGGTCTCCGCCAAGATTCAACAAATCAACATCGTCGGCAACCACGCCTTCACCAACGACGAACTGATCTCGCGCTTCCAGCTGCGTGATGAAGTGCCGTGGTGGAACCTGGTCGGCGATCGCAAATACCAGAAGCAAAAACTGGCGGGCGATCTCGAAACCCTGCGCAGCTTCTATCTGGATCGCGGCTATGCCCGCTTTAATATCGATTCTACCCAGGTGAGCCTGACGCCGGATAAAAAAGGCATCTATATCACCATCAACATCACCGAAGGCGATCAGTACAAGCTTTCTGATGTTGTCGTGAACGGCAACCTGGCCGGCCATTCGGCGGAAGTCGCTCAGATCACCAAAATCGAGCCGGGCGAGCTGTATAACGGCAGCAAAGTGACCAAAATGGAAGACAACATCAAAACGATGTTGGGCCGTTATGGTTACGCCTACCCGCGCGTCGGCACCCAGCCGGAGATCAATGACGCGGATAAAACCGTCAAGCTGCACGTCAATGTTGACGCGGGCAACCGTTTCTACGTGCGCCGCATCAAGTTCGAAGGCAACGACACCAGCAAGGATTCCGTACTGCGTCGCGAAATGCGCCAGATGGAAGGCGCCTGGCTCGGCAACGAGCAGGTCGAGCAGGGCAAGGAGCGTTTGAACCGCCTGGGCTACTTCGAAACGGTCGATGTGGAAACCCAGCGCGTGCCGGGCACTGCCGATCAGGTCGACGTGACCTACAAGGTGAAAGAACGCAACACCGGTACCTTTAACTTCGGCGTCGGTTACGGCACCGAGAGCGGCGTCAGCTTCCAGGCCGGCGTGCAGCAGGATAACTGGTTGGGTACCGGCTACTCGGTCGGCATCAGCGGCACCAAGAACGATTACCAGACGTATACCGAATTCTCGGTCACCAACCCGTACTTCACCGTTGACGGTGTGAGCCTGGGCGGCCGCGTCTTCTACAACGACTTTAAAGCGGATAATGCGGACCTGTCCGACTACACCAACAAGAGTTACGGTGTTGACGGCACGCTGGGCTTCCCGATCAACGAAAACAACTCGTTGCGCACCGGTCTGGGCTATGTCCACAACGGCCTGTCGAACATGCAGCCGCAGATCGCCATGTGGCGTTATCTCGACTCTATGGGCGTGGATGCGAACAAGACCGACCGCGCCAGCTACTCGACGGACGACTTTACCCTGAACCTGGGCTGGACCTACAACAACCTGGACCGTGGCTACTTCCCGACTTCGGGTAACCGCACCACGTTGAACGGCAAGGTCACCATTCCGGGCTCGGACAACGAATACTACAAGGTGACGCTGGACAGCGTACAGTACGTGCCGATCAACGACGACCGCACCTGGGTGCTGTTGGGTCGCGGCCGTCTGGGTTACGCGGATGGGCTGGGCGGCAAGGAAATGCCGTTCTACGAGAACTTCTACGCCGGTGGTTCGAGCACCGTGCGTGGCTTCCAGTCCAACACCATTGGTCCGAAGGCGGTGTACTACAACTCCAATTCGTACCAGTGCCAGTTCAACGCCGGCAGCACCACCGATCGTCAGAGCATCTGTGGTTCGGATGACGCGGTGGGTGGTAACGCCATGGCGGTCGCCAGCCTGGAGTTGATCACCCCAACGCCGTTCATCAGCGAGAAATACGCCAACTCGGTGCGTACGTCGCTGTTCATCGATGCGGGTACCGTGTGGGATACCAAGTGGAAGAATACCAACGAGACGCTGATGTACGGCGTGCCGGACTACAGCAAGGCCAGCAATATTCGTTCTTCCGCCGGTATCGCGCTGCAGTGGATGTCGCCATTGGGGCCATTGGTGTTCTCTTACGCCAACCCGATCAAGAAATACGAAGGCGACAAGTCCGAACAGTTCCAGTTTAACATCGGTAAGACCTGGTAACGGGTCTCGCCTCTGGGCATAACAGTTATTAAGAATCGCAATGGCCAGGCGCCCGCCGGCAGAGGGAGATGATTCTCATTGTTTGGTGGGACAAGTCTGGCAAATTGTGTACTTCAGTGTCATATGACACAAATGGGTGATGGTAAGGAGTTTATAGTGAAAAAGTGGTTGTGTGCCGCAGGCCTCGGTTTAGCAATGGCTGCTTCAGCTGGCGTTCAGGCAGCAGATAAGATCGCTGTCGTTAACGTCTCCAGCATTTTCCAACAGCTGCCGGCCCGCGAAGCGGTCGCTAAACAGCTGGAAAACGAGTTTAAAGGCCGTGCAAGCGAACTCCAGAACATGGAACGTAGCCTGCAGACCAAAATGCAACGTCTGCAGCGTGACGGCGCTACCATGAAAGCCAGCGACCGCAGCAAGTTGGAAAAAGACGTGATGGCGCAGCGCGAGCAGTTCTCTCAGAAAGCCCAGGCTTTCGAGCAGGACAACCGTCGTCGCCAGATGGAAGAGCGTAACAAGATCCTGAGCCGCATTCAGGACGCGGTGAAATCTGTCGCGAGCAAAGGCGGTTATGACGTGGTGATCGACGCCAACGCCGTTGCCTATGCAGACTCTTCCAAAGATATCACTGCTGACGTGCTGAAACAGGTTAAATAACACATGCTTTCAATTCGACTGGCTGATTTAGCGCAGCAGTTGGATGCACAATTGCACGGTGATGGCGATCTCGTCATCACCGGCATTGCTTCTATGCATTCGGCACAGCCTGGCCAAATCACGTTTTTGTCAAACAGCCGCTATCAAGAGCAGCTGTCTTCCTGCCAGGCAAGCGCCGTGGTGCTTACCGAAGCGGATTTACCACACTGCCGTGCTGCGGCGCTGGTGGTTAAGAACCCTTACCTGACCTATGCGCGCATGGCGCAGCTGATGGACACCACGCCGTCGCCGGCTCAGGATATCGCGCCAAGCGCGGTGATCTCGCCTGAAGCGCAGCTGGGGCAGAACGTCGCCATTGGGGCGAACGCGGTGATCGAGTCGGGTGCGGTGCTTGGCGATAACGTGGTTATCGGCCCGGGCTGCTTCATCGGCAAACACGCACGCATCGGCGCGGGAACGCGTCTGTGGGCGAACGTAACGATTTATCATGCGGTCGAAATCGGCCAGCGCTGCCTGATTCAGTCGGGCACCGTGATCGGCGCAGACGGTTTCGGCTATGCGAATGAGCGCGGCGAGTGGATCAAGATCCCTCAGTTGGGCACGGTGATTATCGGCGATCGCGTCGAAATCGGCGCTTGCACCACCATTGACCGCGGCGCTTTGGATAACACCCAAATCGGGAATGGTGTTATCATCGACAACCAATGCCAGATTGCACATAACGTCGTGATTGGCGACAATACCGCCGTCGCCGGCGGTGTGATCATGGCCGGCAGCCTGAAAATCGGCCGCTATTGCCAGATTGGCGGCGCCAGCGTGATCAACGGTCACATGGAAATTGCCGATAAGGTTGTTGTTACCGGAATGGGAATGGTTATGCGACCAATCACCGAACCTGGGGTATACTCTTCGGGCATTCCGTTGCAGCCTAACAAGGTTTGGCGTAAAACCGCTGCGTTGGTAATGAATATCGATGAGATCAGCAAGCGCTTGAAAGCTGTCGAACGTAAAGTCGGAAAAGACTAGTCATTGCCGCCCGCCCTGGCGGGTACAAAACGAAACGCGTTGGTCGTGAGACCAAAAGCGCAAAGAGATGTTAATTTGCGGCCTGCATGATGATCTCCTTTTGGGGTCAGCGCAGGCCGTGTTGTTGATGCCATCAGTTTTTAGAGACAGGAAGAGTATTTTGACTACTGACACTCATACTCTGGATATTGCAGAAATTTTGGATCTGCTTCCTCACCGTTACCCGTTCTTGCTGGTCGACCGCGTCCTCGAGTTTGAAGAGCACAAATATCTGCGTGCGGTGAAGAACGTATCGGTGAATGAACCGTTTTTCCAGGGCCACTTCCCTGGCAAACCGATTTTCCCAGGCGTATTGATCCTGGAAGCCATGGCGCAGGCCACCGGCATCCTGGCGTTTAAAAGCGTCGGCAAACTGGAACCGGGCGAACTGTATTACTTCGCCGGTATCGACGAAGCTCGCTTCAAGCGCCCTGTGGTGCCAGGCGATCAGATGGTCATGGAAGTCACCTTCGAGAAAACTCGCCGCGGTCTGACTCGCTTCAAAGGCGTCGCGACCGTTGACGGTAAAATTGTCTGCGAAGCAACCATGATGTGTGCCCGCAGCCGGGAGGCTTAATCCGTGATTGACCAAACCGCCTTTATCCATCCTAGCGCGATAGTCGAAGAAGGCGCCGTGATTGGCGCCGGCGTGCATATCGGCCCTTTCTGCTACGTCGGCTCCCAGGTGGAAATCGGCGCCGGCACGGTGCTGAAATCCCACGTGGTGGTGAACGGCATTACCAAGATTGGCCGCGATAACCAGATTTATCAGTTCGCCTCTATCGGCGAAGTGAATCAGGATCTGAAATACGCGGGCGAGCCGACGCGTGTGGAAGTGGGCGATCGCAATCGCATCCGCGAAAGCGTCACCATTCACCGCGGCACCGCGCAGGGCACCGGCCTGACCAAAGTGGGTAATGACAACCTGCTGATGGTCAACGTGCACGTCGCCCACGACTGCGTGGTTGGCAATTCTTGCGTGCTGGCCAACAACGCCACGCTGGCGGGGCATGTGGAAATCGACGATCACGCCATCATCGGCGGCATGACCGCGATCCACCAGTTCTGCATTATCGGCGCGCATGTGATGGTAGGCGGTTGTTCCGGTGTCGCTCAGGACGTGCCTCCTTTCGTCATCGCTCAGGGCAACCACGCTACGCCGTTCGGCGTCAACGCGGTCGGCCTCAAGCGCCGCGGTTTTGACAAGGATGAAATGCAGGCGATCCGTAACGCCTACAAAATCCTGTATCGCAGCGAAAAAACGCTGGATGAAGCGAAAACGGAAATCGAAGCCCTGGCCAAAGAGCAGCCGGTGGTGCAGCAATACCTCGATTTCTTCACCCGTTCTACCCGTGGCATCATTCGCTGAGTTATGTCGAATCGTCCATTGACTATCGGATTGGTCGCCGGAGAAACCTCCGGTGACATTCTCGGCGCCGGTTTGATCCGTGCGCTCAAGGCGCAGATCCCCGACGCGCGTTTCGTTGGCGTCGCCGGCCCGCTGATGCAGGCCGAAGGGTGCGAAGCCTGGTACGAAATGGAAGAGCTGGCGGTAATGGGCGTGGTGGAAGTGCTCGAGCGCTTGCCACGCCTGTTGAAGATCCGCAAGGATCTCACCCGCCGCTTCGGTGAGCTGCGGCCGGACGTGTTTGTCGGCATCGACGCGCCGGACTTCAACATCACGCTGGAAGGCCGCCTCAAGCAGCGCGGCATTCGCACCATCCACTATGTCAGCCCTTCCGTGTGGGCCTGGCGACAAAAGCGCGTTTTCAAAATAGGCAAAGCCACCGATTTGGTGCTGGCCTTTCTCCCTTTCGAAAAAGCGTTTTACGATCGTTTCAACGTCCCCTGCCGGTTTATCGGTCACACCATGGCGGACGCCATGCCGCTGCAGCCCGATCGCTTTGCGGCGCGCGCTCAGCTTGGCATCGCTCCGCAGGCGCGCTGTTTGGCCTTGTTGCCGGGCAGCCGCGGCGCCGAAGTCGAGATGCTGAGCGCCGACTTCCTCAAAACCGCGCAGCTGCTGCGCACGCGTTATCCCGAGCTGGAAGTGGTGGTGCCGCTGGTCAACGCCAAACGGCGTGAGCAGTTTGAGCGCATCAAGGCCGAAGTGGCGCCGGATCTGACCGTACACCTGCTGAATGGACAGGGGCGTGAAGCGATGATCGCCAGCGACGCGGCGCTGCTGGCATCCGGCACGGCGGCGCTGGAATGCATGCTGGCCAAGTGCCCGATGGTCGTGGGCTATCGCATGAAGCCGTTCACTTTCTGGTTGGCGCAGAAGCTGGTGAAAACGCCTTATGTCTCGCTGCCGAATCTGCTGGCGGGGCGGGAGATCGTCACCGAACTGCTGCAGCATGACTGTGTCCCGGACAAACTGGCCGCCGCTGTGATGCCGCTGCTGGAAGAGAGCCCGGAAACCGACGCGCTGAAACAGACTTTCCTTACCTTGCACCAAAGCATCCGTTGCGGTGCGGACGAACAGGCAGCTCAGGCTGTGTTGGAGCTGGCGAAAGCATGATTGAACCCTTTATCTATCCCGCTGCCACGCTGATTGCCGGTGTGGACGAAGTGGGCCGCGGCCCGTTGGTCGGCGCAGTGGTCACCGCCGCCGTGATCCTCGATCCGGCGCAGCCGATCGTCGGGCTGGCGGACTCCAAAAAGCTCAGTGAAAAACGCCGGCTGGCGCTGTATGACGAAATCGTCGCCAAAGCGCTCTCCTGGAGCCTGGGGCGCGCCGAACCGGCGGAAATCGACCAACTGAACATTTTGCACGCCACCATGTTGGCGATGCAGCGCGCGGTGGCCGGGTTGCATATCGCGCCGGACATGGTTTTAATCGACGGTAACCGTTGCCCGAGTTTGCCGATGCGTTCGCAGGCGGTGGTGAAGGGCGACAGCCGCGTGGCGGAGATCAGCGCGGCGTCCATTCTGGCGAAGGTCACGCGCGATCGCGAAATGGCCGAGCTGGACCGCGAGTTCCCGGACTACGGTTTCGCGCAGCATAAAGGCTACCCGACCGCCTTCCACCTGGAGCGGCTGGCCGCGCTGGGCGCCACCGAGCATCATCGCCGCAGCTTCGCGCCGGTGAAAAGGGCGCTCGCGCTGTAGCCTGCGAGCCTGACCGCTCGACGATAGCATTAACCCGGGCTCAGCACGCTGAGCCCCTTCAATCAGGTATCTGGAGATGGCCGAACCTCGTTTTATTCACCTGCGCGTCCACAGTGACTACTCCATGATTGATGGATTGGCCAAGACGGCGCCGCTGGTGAAAAGAGCCGCCGCGTTAGCCATGCCTGCTCTGGCAATCACCGATTTCACCAACCTGTGTGGGCTGGTGAAGTTCTACGGCAGCGCGCACGGCGCCGGGATCAAACCGATCATCGGCGCGGATTTCCATGTGCAAAGCGAAGTCTTGGGCGACGAACTCGCTCAGCTGACGGTGCTGGCCAGCAACAACGAAGGCTACCAGAACCTGACGCTGCTGATTTCCCGCGCCTATCAGCGCGGCTACGGCGCCGCCGGCCCGATCATCGATCGCGACTGGCTGATTGAACATCGCGAAGGGCTGATCCTGCTTTCCGGCGCGCGTCAGGGCGACGTCGGCAAGTTTCTGCTGCGCGGCAACCAGGCGCAGGTGGATCAGTGTCTGGATTTCTACCAGCAATATTTCCCGGACTGCTACTACTTGGAGTTGATCCGCACCGGCCGCCCGGACGAAGAGAACTATCTGCATGCGGCGGTGGCGCTGGCCACCGAGCGCGGTTTGCCGGTGGTGGCCACCAACGACGTGCGTTTCCTGGTGGAAGATGACTTCGACGCTCATGAGATCCGCGTCGCCATCCACGACGGCTTTACGCTGGACGATCCCAAGCGGCCGCGCAACTACAGCCCGCAACAATACATGCGCAGCGAAGACGAGATGTGCGAGCTGTTCGCCGACATCCCGGAAGCGCTGCTGAACAGCGTCGAAATCGCCAAGCGCTGTAACGTCACCATTCGCCTCGGCGAGTACTTCCTGCCGCAGTTCCCGACTGGCGATATGAGCACCGAGGACTTCCTGGTACTCAAATCGAAAGAGGGGCTGGAAGAGCGCCTCGAGTTCCTGTTCCCCGATCCTGAAGTGCGCGCGCAGCGCCGCCCGGAATACGACGAGCGTCTGGACGTCGAGCTGAAAGTGATCAACCAGATGGGGTTCCCCGGCTACTTCCTGATCGTGATGGAATTTATCCAGTGGTCGAAGGACAACAACGTGCCGGTGGGCCCAGGGCGAGGCTCCGGTGCCGGCTCGCTGGTGGCCTATGCGTTGAAAATCACCGACCTCGATCCGCTGGAATTCGACCTGCTGTTTGAACGCTTCCTGAACCCGGAACGTGTCTCGATGCCCGACTTCGACGTCGACTTCTGCATGGAGAAGCGCGATCAGGTGATCGAGCACGTGGCGGAGATGTACGGCCGCGAAGCGGTATCGCAGATCATCACCTTCGGCACCATGGCGGCGAAAGCGGTTATCCGCGACGTAGGCCGCGTGTTGGGGCACCCGTACGGGTTCGTCGATCGCATCTCCAAACTGGTGCCGCCGGATCCGGGCATGACGCTGGAGAAAGCCTTCGCCGCCGAACCGCAGCTGCCGGAAATTTACGAGGCCGACGAAGAGGTCAAGGCGCTGATCGACATGGCGCGCAAGCTGGAAGGGGTGACGCGCAACGCCGGTAAACACGCCGGTGGCGTGGTGATCGCGCCGACCAAGATCACCGACTTCGCGCCGCTGTACTGCGATGCCGAAGGGAACCACCCGGTGACCCAGTTCGACAAGAACGACGTGGAATACGCCGGGCTGGTGAAGTTCGACTTCCTCGGTCTGCGCACCCTTACCATCATCGACTGGGCGCTGGAGATGATCAATGCCCGGCGCGCCAAGACTGGGCTGGAACCGATCGACATCGCCGCCATCCCGCTCGACGACAAGAAAAGCTTCGACATGCTGCAGCGTTCGGAAACCACGGCGGTGTTCCAGCTTGAATCGCGCGGCATGAAAGATTTGATCAAACGTCTGAAGCCCGACTGCTTCGAAGACATGATCGCACTGGTGGCGCTGTTCCGTCCGGGGCCGCTGCAGTCGGGCATGGTGGATAACTTCATCGACCGCAAACACGGCCGCGAAGAGATCTCCTACCCGGACATTCAGTGGCAGCATGAGTCGCTCAAGCCGGTGCTGGAACCGACCTACGGCATCATCCTGTATCAGGAACAGGTGATGCAGATTGCCCAGGTGCTGGCCGGCTATACGCTGGGCGGCGCGGACATGCTGCGCCGTGCGATGGGTAAAAAGAACCCGGTCGAAATGGCCAAGCAGCGCGGCGGCTTTGAAGACGGCGCCAAAGCGCGCGGCATCGACGGCGAACTGTCGGTGAAAATCTTCGACCTGGTGGAGAAATTCGCCGGTTATGGCTTCAACAAATCGCACTCTGCCGCCTACGCGCTGGTGTCGTATCAGACGCTGTGGCTGAAGGCGCACTATCCGGCCGAGTTTATGGCGGCGGTGATGACCGCCGATATGGACAACACCGACAAAGTGGTGGGGCTGGTGGACGAATGCTGGCGCATGGGGCTAAAGATCCTGCCGCCGGACATCAACAGCGGCCTGTATCACTTCCACGTCAATGACGATGGCGAGATCGTTTACGGCATCGGCGCCATCAAGGGCGTGGGGGAAGGGCCGATCGAAGCCATTATCGAAGCGCGCAACAGCGGCGAACAAGGTTATTTCAAAGACCTGTTCGATCTCTGCGCGCGCTCCGACATCAAGAAACTGAACCGCCGCATTCTGGAAAAACTGATCATGTCCGGGGCGTTCGATCGCCTTGGGCCACACCGCGCCGCGCTGATGAATTCGCTCGGCGACGCGTTGAAAGCGGCGGATCAGCATGCGAAAGCCGAAGCTATCGGCCAGGTGGACATGTTTGGCGTGCTGGCGGAAGCGCCGGAGCAGGTGGAGCAATCCTACGCCAACATCGCGCCCTGGCCGGAGCAGGTGGTGTTGGACGGTGAACGGGAAACGCTGGGGCTGTACCTGACCGGCCACCCGATCACCCAATACCTCAAGGAGATCGAACGTTACGCCGGTGGCCAGCGTTTGAAAGACATGCACCCGACGGATCGGGGCAAAATGACTACCGCCGTCGGGTTGGTGGTCGCCGCGCGGGTGATGGTGACCAAGCGCGGCAACCGCATCGGCATCTGTACGCTGGATGACCGTTCGGGCCGTCTGGAAGTGATGCTATTCACAGAAGCGTTAGAAAAATACCAGCATTTGTTGGAAAAAGACCGTATCCTTATCGCCAGTGGACAGGTCAGCTTTGATGACTTTAGCGGCGGGCTTAAAATGATGGCCCGCGAGGTAATGGACATCAGTGAAGCCCGGGAAAAATACGCTCGCGGGCTTGCTATCTCGCTGACTGACAGGCAAATTGATGACCAGCTTTTGAACCGTCTCCGTCAGTCGTTGGAACCCCATCGCTCGGGGACGATTCCAGTGCATCTCTACTATCAACGGGAAGATGCGCGAGCCAAGCTGCGTTTTGGCGCAACCTGGCGCGTGACGCCCACCGACCGCTTGTTGATAGACTTGCGGACGTTGGTAGGCAATGAGCAGGTGGACTTGGAATTTGACTAAAATAGGAATGCTATGAGTCTGAATTTTCTTGATTTTGAACAGCCGATTGCAGAGCTGGAAGCGAAAATTGACTCGCTGACTGCAGTCAGCCGTCAAGACGAAAAATTAGATATTAATCTGGACGAAGAGGTTCAGCGCCTGCGTGAAAAGAGCGTTGAGCTGACGCGCAAGATTTTTGCCGATCTTGGGGCCTGGCAGATTGCCCAATTGGCACGCCACCCGCGCCGTCCTTATACCCTGGATTATATCAAACACATCTTTACCGACTTCGAAGAGTTGGCGGGCGATCGCGCTTACGCCGACGACAAAGCGATCGTCGGGGGGATTGCGCGCCTGGATGGCCGCCCGGTGATGATCATCGGGCACCAGAAAGGCCGTGAGACCAAAGAGAAGATCCGCCGTAACTTCGGCATGCCGGCGCCGGAAGGCTACCGGAAGGCGCTGCGCCTGATGGAAATGGCCGCCCGCTTCAAAATGCCGATCATCACCTTTATCGATACCCCGGGCGCTTATCCGGGCGTGGGCGCGGAAGAACGCGGCCAGTCGGAAGCCATCGCGCGCAACCTGCGTGAGATGTCGCGTCTGAACGTACCGGTCATCTGCACCGTCATCGGTGAAGGCGGCTCGGGCGGCGCGCTGGCGATCGGCGTGGGCGACAAGGTGAACATGCTGCAGTACAGCACCTACTCGGTGATTTCGCCGGAAGGCTGCGCCTCCATCCTGTGGAAGAGCGCCGACAAGGCGCCGCTGGCTGCGGAAGCGATGGGCATCACCGCGCCGCGTCTGAAAGAGCTGAAGCTGATCGACTCGGTGATCCCGGAGCCGCTGGGTTCCGCGCACCGCGACGTGCCGGCGATGGCCGCCGCGCTGAAAGCGCAGCTGCTGGCCGATCTGAAAGATCTGGATGGCCTGAACGACGAAGAGTTGCTCAACCGCCGTTACCAGCGTCTGATGAACTACGGCTACTGCTGATTATTTCAGCCATTAGCCATCAGCCGGTCCGTGAAAACGGGCCGGCTTTTTTATGCGCGCCAGATGGGCAAGACCCATGCGCTATTGTTGTCGCTGTTCGCGTTTTTCCAGTTCTGTTTGCAAATACTGCAGATGCTTTTGCATTGCCTCCTGCACCGGGGGCGGCTTGCGGGTGAGCCGAGAATGACTCAGGGATGAAAACAACAGTATGAGGTAGACGAACGCCAGTATAATCAAGGCAGCAAGAAACACGTAAACGGTAATCACCAGCCAGAACCAGAAGGGATCGCTGGAGAGGGAGTAGTCTTTGTGGTATTGGTGCCATCTGATTGACACGAATCCCACGTCAAATGCCCGGAACACGCGGCTGATCGAAGAATACGACAGCCAGGCTCCCAACGGCAGGCCGATTAGCAGGAAGAGCCAGAACAGCTTTACCTCGTGCCGCCGCCGTTCGAACAAGAAGAGGTCGATCTTTCTTTGCTGGTTACGGCAGTCCTGGCGCAACTGAGCAATTTCTTGCTGAAGGCGTTGCTGCGGCGAAATGGCGGATGATTTTTTACTCATGCTCTGATATTACCCCCGCGAGCGAATGTTTGGCAACGAGCGGAACGGGCAAGGCTTTCGTTCCCCCGATAGGCGGTTGTTCATACCGATATTTCGTGTTGTGATAGGGGTTTAGCCGTTAACTGACAGGAGCTGCCGATGAATATCATCGCCATCATGGGCCCGACGGGCGTCTACTACAAAGATGAGCCGATCCGCGAGCTCCATGCGGCGCTGGGCGCGATGGGGTTCCAGCTGGTGTACCCCAAAAACAGCGGTGACCTGCTGAAGCTGATCGAAGCCAATGCCCGCATCTGCGGCGTGATCTTCGACTGGGACGATTACAGCCTGGAGCTGTGCAGCGAGATCAACGAGCTAAACGAATACCTGCCGCTGTACGCCTTTATCAATACCCACTCCACCTTCGACGTCAGCCTGCATGAAATGCGCATGGTGCTCTATTTCTTCGAGTATGGCCTGAATGCGGCGGACGATATCGCGCAGCGCATCCAGCAGTACACGGCGGAATACATCGACACCATTACGCCGCCGCTGACCAAGGCGCTGTTCAACTACGTGCGCGAAGGCAAGTATACCTTTTGCACGCCGGGCCACATGGCCGGCACCGCGTTCCAGAAAAGCCCGGTGGGCTGCCTGTTCTATGACTTCTTCGGCGCCAATACCCTGAAGGCCGACATCTCGATTTCGGTCACCGAGCTCGGGTCGCTGCTGGATCACACCGGCCCGCATTTGGAGGCCGAAGAGTACATCGCGCGCACCTTCAATGCCGAGCAGAGCTATCTGGTCACCAACGGCACCTCCACCGCCAACAAGATCGTCGGCATGTATTCGGCGCCGGCGGGCAGCACGGTGCTGATCGACCGCAACTGCCACAAATCGCTGTGTCACCTGCTGATGATGAGCGATATTGTGCCGATCTATCTGCGCCCGCTGCGCAACGCCTACGGCATCCTCGGCGGTATTCCGCAGCGCGAGTTTACCCGCGCCAGCATCGCCGCCCGGGTGCAGGAGACCCCGAACGCCACCTGGCCGGTGCATGCGGTGATCACCAATTCCACCTATGACGGCCTGCTGTACAACACCGACTACATCAAGCAGACGCTGGAAGTGCCATCGATCCACTTCGACTCCGCCTGGGTGCCTTACACCAACTTCCATCCGATTTACGACGGCAAGAGCGGCATGAGCGGCGATCGGGTGCCCGGCAAGGTTTTCTACGAAACCCAATCCACCCACAAGCTGCTGGCGGCCTTCTCGCAGGCCTCGATGATTCATATCAAGGGCGACTACGACGAGAGCACCTTCAACGAAGCCTACATGATGCACACCACCACTTCGCCGCACTACGGCATCGTGGCGTCGATGGAAACCGCCGCCGCCATGCTGCGCGGCAATCCGGGGCGCCGCTTGATCAACCGTTCGGTGGAGCGCGCGCTGCATTTTCGCCGTGAAGTGCAGCGGCTGCGCGAGGAAAGCGACAGCTGGTTCTTCGATATCTGGCAGCCGGAAGAGATCGATGAAGCGCAGTGCTGGCCGCTGGATCCGGACGATAACTGGCACGGTTTCGGCCAGACCGATCGCGATCATATGTATCTCGATCCGATCAAGGTGACGATCCTGACGCCGGGCATGAATGAGCTGGGGGCGCTGGAGGAAGAGGGGATCCCGGCGGCGCTGGTGGCGAAGTACCTCGACGAGCGCGGCATCGTGGTGGAGAAGACCGGGCCGTACAACCTGCTGTTCCTGTTCAGCATCGGCATCGATAAAACCAAGGCGATGAGCCTGCTGCGCGGCCTGACCGACTTCAAGCGAGCCTACGATCTCAACCTGCGGGTGAAGAACATGCTGCCGGATCTGTACGCCGAGGATCCGGATTTCTATCGCCATATGCGCATCCAGGATCTGGCCGCCGGTATTCATCGCCTGATCTGCCAACACGATCTGCCGCGCCTGATGCAGCGGGCGTTTGACGTGCTGCCGGAAATGAAGCTGACGCCGCACCAGATGTTCCAGGAGCAGGTGCGCGGCAATGTGGAAACCTGCGAGCTGGATCAGTTGGTGGGCAAAGTGGCGGCCAATATGATCCTGCCTTATCCGCCAGGCGTGCCGCTGGTGATGCCGGGGGAAATGATCACCGAAGAGAGCCGGGCGGTGCTCGATTTCCTGCTGATGCTGTGCTCTATCGGCGAGCGCTATCCCGGTTTTGAAACCGACATCCACGGCGCCAAGCTGACGGAGGACGGACGCTATCTGGTGAAGGTGCTGAAAGCCCCACAGCCATAAGGCCATAATGCGCCCGGCGGTTTGGAAAGATGCGCCGGGCTTCCTCATTGACGGCCTCATCGCCGCCGGATACCGTGCACCATCAGAATGAACAGGAGAGGGTTTCTATGCTGGCATTACGTCAGGTGCATCACATCGCGATCATTGGCGCGGACTACGCCGCCAGTAAGCATTTCTATTGCGACATTCTCGGTTTTACCCTGCTGAGTGAAGTTTACCGCGAGGAGCGTGACTCCTGGAAAGCGGATCTGGCGCTCAACGGGCAATACACCCTCGAGCTGTTTTCTTTCCCTTCGCCGCCGGCCCGCGTCAGCCGCCCGGAGGCTTGCGGCCTGCGCCATCTGGCGTTCAGCGTTGACGATATCGACCAGGCCATCGTCCATCTGCAGGCGGCCGGCGTCGCCTGCGAACCGGTACGCGTCGATCCTTATACTCAATCCCGTTTTACCTTTTTCAGCGATCCCGATGGTTTACCGTTAGAATTATACGAGAGTTAACGGCTTAATCGCCTCCCGGCGGCCACAGCCGGGGGCGATTATGCTATGATCGCGCCCTTGCCCCACATGCCTACAGAGTTATTTCCGCCATGCAAGAGCCTGCTTTTCGCGTCGGGGAGTGGCTGGTTACCCCTGCCGACAATACCATCAGCCGTGACGGCCGCCAGAAAACGCTGGAACCGCGCCTGATCGACATGCTGTGCTATTTCGCCCGGCACCCCGATGTGGTGCTGAGCCGCGACGAGCTGATTGATAGCGTTTGGAAGCGCAATATCGTCACTAATCACGTGGTGACCCAATGCATTTCAGAACTGCGCAAATACCTGAAAGACGGCGACAGCGACAGTCCGGAGTACATTATCACCGTGCCTAAGCGCGGGTATAAGTTGGCGGCTTCAGTGATCTGGTGTGAAGACGGGGAGTCGCAGCCCGTCCCTGCGCCGGCGCCGCAGATTGCGGTGATCATGCATGAGCCGGAAGACGGCAGCGATGATGAAGACGATACGCCGTACGTGCCGCCGAGCCGGACCCGAACGCCGGCTGCCGCGCCCGGCGAAAAGCAGCCGCGCTTTTATCGCCGCTCGACGTTTTGGGTGTGGCTGGCGTTTCTGGCGGCGCTCAGCGTCTGCGTGGCGTTTGTCGGCATCGCCACGCTGTCGCAGCGCGTGCCGGTATCGAGCATGCCGGTGCTGCTCAATCCGCGCGATATCGATATCCGCATCCAGGGCGGCGAGAGCTGCAGCAACTGGATGCCGCAGCTCTCCTATGTGGTGGGCGTCAGCGAGCTGATCACCGATTCGCTCAACACCTACTCGACCTTCCTGGTGCACGACCAAACCAATTACAACTATTCCGGCCCCAGCAATTCGGGCAAGTCGCTGTATATCGAGTTCGTCAATCAGCGCCACTACCGCGCCCAGCAGTGTTTCCTGTCCGTGCGGCTGGTGGATAATGCCGACAGCTCAGTCATGCTGGACAAGCGTTACTTCATCACCGCCGATAACCAACTGAAGATCCAAAGCGACTTCCTCTCCAGCCTGTCCGCCGCGCTGAAACAGCCCTGGCCGCCGCAGCTGGAACAGCGTCTGGCGCAGCTGCTGCCGGACAACGGGCCGCTGCTGCAGCGCTTCTATCAGGCGCATCAATTGTTGATCCACGGCGACGCCGATTCGTTGACCCGCGCCAGCGCGCAGCTGAGCGAGCTGATTAAAAGCGCGCCGAATTTCCACTACCTGCTGGCGGAAAAAGCGCTGGTGGATGTGCTGCGCAACTCTTATCAACCGTTCGACAGCCAGGGGCTGGCGCAATTGCGCGCCGATATCAGCCATCTGGCGACGATCCCCGAATTGAAAAATACGCCGATCGTGCAGCAAGTTCTGGCGGTTGATGCGCTGGCGCAGGGACGCATTGACGATGCGCACCGGGCGATCGAGCTGGGGATTGAGTTGCAAATGTCGTGGCTGAATTATGTGCTGCTGGGCAAAGTGTATGAAATGCAGGGGCAGAATCATTTGGCGGCGGATTCTTATATTACCGCGTTCAACCTGCGCCCCGGTGAAGATACCTTGCATTGGATCACCAATGGCGTATTCCAGACGTCATTGACCAACGTGGTGCCTTATTTAAATAACTATCGGCGCCAATAATTCACCAGAACCACGCCGCCATTATTCTCAGGGAATTCCGGCGGCGTTATTTATTGGTGAAGACATGTTGCGCCATTGTGTTATTTTGCTGCGCAATATCGTTCCTTTTCTGCCGTTTGTTATTTGTGATTAACCTGGTTATTGTCTTGTTTTTAAAAGATGTTTATCTTTTCTTTAGCTTACCTTTTTATCTTGATGTGTTAATCAAAAACCTCAGATTATCATTTGTATGATCATGAGCGTAATCTCACTTTATCTTTAGGACTTTATTTCTGCCGATGGTTAGCATCCTGACTATCAAGCCGGCTCATTAAAATGTTTTATTTATGGGTGTGGCTTATAAGAAACGTAAATCAGGAGAAACTGACCATGGCTTCACCCAAGAAAATAGGGCTTATTGCCTGCACCGGCGTCGTCGCCGGTAATATGATGGGGAGCGGGATTGCCTTATTGCCCGCCAACCTGGCGAGTCTCGGATCCATCGCCATTTGGGGATGGGTGATCTCGATTATTGGGGCGATGTCGCTGGCCTACGTGTACGCCCGCCTCGCCACCAAAAACCCGCAGCAGGGCGGCCCTATCGCCTACGCCGGTGAAATTTCCCCGGCGTTCGGCTTCCAGACCGGCGTGCTGTATTACCATGCCAACTGGATCGGCAACCTGGCCATCGGCATTACCGCCGTTTCTTATCTCTCCACCTTCTTCCCGGCGTTGAACAACCCGGTGCCTGCCGGCATCGCCTGTATCGCCATCGTGTGGATCTTCACCTTCGTCAACATGCTGGGCGGGACCTGGGTCAGCCGCTTGACCACCCTGGGCCTGGTGCTGGTGCTGATCCCGGTGATCGTAACCGCCACCCTCGGCTGGCACTGGTTTGACGCCGCCACCTACCAGGCTAACTGGAATACCTCCGGCACCACCGACAGCCATGCGGTCATCAAAAGCATCCTGCTGTGCCTGTGGGCATTCATCGGCGTGGAATCCGCGGCGGTCAGCACCGGCATGGTGAAAAACCCGAAACGCACCGTGCCGCTGGCGACCATGCTTGGCACCGGTTTGGCGGGCATCATCTACATCGCCGCCACCCAGGTGATCAGCGGCATGTTCCCGGCGTCTGAAATGGCCGCCAGCGGCGCGCCGTTCGCCATCAGCGCCTCGGCGATTATGGGCAACTGGGCGGCACCGATGGTTTCCGCCTTCACCGCCTTTGCCTGCCTGACCTCGCTCGGGTCATGGATGATGCTGGTCGGCCAGGCCGGGGTGCGCGCCGCCAACGACGGCAACTTCCCGAAAGTGTACGGCGAGCTGGATAAAAACGGCATTCCGAAAAAAGGCCTGCTGCTCGCGAGCTGCAAAATGACCGCGCTGATGGTGCTGATCACCCTGATGAGCTCCGCCGGCGGCAAGGCTTCCGATCTGTTCGGCGAGCTGACCGGCATCGCGGTGCTGCTGACCATGCTGCCTTACTTCTACTCCTGCGTAGACCTGATCCGCTTCGAAGGGGTCAACGTGCGCAACCTGCTGAGCCTGATCGCTTCGGTGTGCGGCTGCGGCTTCTGCTTCATCGCGCTGATGGGCGCCAACTCATTCGAACTGTCCGGCACCTTTATCATCAGCCTGATTATCCTGATGTTCTACGCCCGGAAAATGAATACCCGCCAGGCTGCCAACGCAGCTGCGGTCGATGAAAACACCACGGCCAAAGCGCACTGATTCGCGTCCGCTGACCGACTGAATTTACCCAGCCCCTTTCTTTCCGACCTGTCAGCCGCGACGGGAAGGGGCTTGCTTTGCCAGGAGAAATGCATATGAACGTTATCGCCATCATGAATCACATGGGTGTCTATTTCAAAGAAGAGCCTATCCGTGAACTGCATCAGGCGCTGGAAAGTCTGGATTTCCGCATCGTTTACCCTAACGATCGCGAAGACCTGCTGAAACTGATCGAGAACAACGCCCGTCTGTGCGGGGTGATCTTCGACTGGGACAAATACAATCTGGAGCTGTGCGAAGAGATCAGCCAGCTGAACGAATACATGCCGCTGTACGCATTCGCCAACACCTATTCCACGTTGGACGTCAGCCTGAACGATCTGCGCATGCAGGTGCGCTTCTTCGAATATGCGCTCGGCGCGGCAACCGACATCGCCGCCAAGATCAAACAGAATACCGACGAGTATATCGACACCATCCTGCCGCCGTTGACCAAGGCGCTGTTCAAATACGTGCGCGAAGGCAAATACACCTTCTGTACGCCGGGCCACATGGGCGGCACCGCGTTCCAGAAGAGCCCGGTGGGCAGCCTGTTCTACGATTTCTTTGGCCCGAACACCATGAAGTCGGATATCTCGATTTCGGTGTCCGAACTGGGGTCGCTGCTGGATCACTCCGGCCCGCACAAAGAGGCGGAAGAGTACATTTCCCGCGTGTTCAACGCCGAACGCAGCTACATGGTCACCAACGGCACCTCCACCGCCAACAAGATCGTCGGTATGTATTCGGCGCCGGCGGGCAGCACGGTGCTGATTGACCGTAACTGCCACAAGTCGCTGACTCACCTGATGATGATGAGCGACATCACGCCGATCTACTTCCGCCCGACCCGCAATGCCTACGGCATCCTCGGCGGCATTCCGCAGAGCGAGTTCCAGCGCGCCACCATAGCCAAACGCGTGAAGGAAACCCCGAACGCCACCTGGCCGGTGCACGCGGTGATCACCAACTCCACCTATGACGGCCTGCTGTACAACACCGACTTTATCAAGAACACTCTGGACGTGAAGTCGATCCATTTCGACTCCGCCTGGGTGCCTTACACCAACTTCCATCCGATCTATAAAGGCAAGTGCGGCATGAGCGGCGGCCGCGTGGAGGGCAAGGTGATCTACGAAACCCAGTCCACCCACAAACTGCTGGCGGCCTTCTCGCAGGCGTCGATGATTCATGTGAAGGGCGATATCAACGAAGAGACCTTCAACGAAGCCTACATGATGCACACCACCACTTCACCGCACTATGGCATCGTGGCGTCGACCGAAACCGCCGCGGCGATGATGAAAGGCAACGCCGGCAAGCGCCTGATCAACGGCTCTATCGAGCGCGCGATCAAGTTCCGCAAAGAGATCAAACGCCTGAAAGTCGAGTCCGACGGCTGGTTCTTCGACGTCTGGCAGCCGGAGCATATCGATGAGCCGGAATGCTGGCCGCTGCGCTCCGACAGCGCCTGGCACGGCTTCAAGAACATCGATAACGAACACATGTATCTGGACCCGATCAAGGTCACCATTCTGACCCCGGGGATGAGCAAGGAAGGCGAGATGCAGCCGTTCGGCATCCCGGCCAGCATCGTGGCGAAATACCTCGACGAACGCGGTATCATCGTCGAGAAAACCGGGCCGTACAATCTGCTGTTCTTGTTCAGCATCGGCATCGATAAAACCAAGGCGCTCAGCCTGCTGCGCGCGATGACCGACTTCAAACGCTCGTTCGATCTGAACCTGCGGGTGAAAAACATGCTGCCTTCGCTGTATCAGGAAGCGCCTGATTTCTATGAAAACATGCGCATTCAGGATCTGGCGCAGAACATTCACCGCCTGGTGGAGCAACACAACCTGCCGGACCTGATGTACCGCGCGTTCGAAGTGCTGCCAACCATGGTGATGAATCCGTACCAGGCGTTCCAGAAAGAGCTGCACGGTGAAGTGGAAGAGGTCTATCTGGAAGAGATGGTCGGTAAGGTCAACGCCAACATGATCCTCCCATACCCGCCGGGCGTGCCGTTGGTGATGCCGGGCGAAATGCTGACCGAGGAGAGCCGGCCGGTGCTGGAATTCCTGCAGATGCTGTGCGAAATCGGCGCGCATTATCCGGGCTTTGAAACCGACATTCACGGCGCCTATCGCCAGGCGGACGGACGTTATCGGGTGAAAGTGCTGAAGGCGAAATAACCGCAGCCAATAAGAGGGGAGGCGCTCGCGCTTCCCCTTTGTCGTTCACCGACTGATGGGAGACCACCATGAAAACACCCTCACAGCCGCGCGCAATCTACTATGTCGTAGCGATACAAATTTGGGAATATTTCAGCTTTTACGGCATGCGTGCGTTATTGATCCTCTATCTGACCCACCAACTCGGCTATACCGACAGCCACGCCATCGATCTCTACAGCGCTTACGCTTCGTTAGTTTACGTCACTCCTATTCTTGGCGGCTGGCTCGCCGACCGCCTGCTGGGCAACCGCGTCGCGGTGATCGCCGGCGCGGCGCTGATGACCCTGGGACATATCGTGCTTGGTTTGAGCGCGGTCTCCGCCCAGTCGCTCTATCTGGCGCTGGCGATCATCATCTGCGGCTACGGCCTGTTCAAATCCAATATCAGCTGCCTGCTGGGCGAGCTGTATCCGGCGCAGGACTCGCGCCGCGAAGGGGGCTTCTCGCTGCTGTACGCCGCCGGCAACGTCGGATCTATTCTGGCGCCGATCGCCTGCGGGTTGGCGGCCGAGCGCTATGGCTGGCACGTCGGCTTTGCGTTGGCCGGGATCGGCATGTTCGCCGGTCTGGTGATTTTTCTGCTTGGCGGACGCCATTTTCGCCACACGCGCGGCGTGAATGCACCGCTGATGCGCGCCAGGAGCCTGGGCCTGCCGCACTGGGGATGGCTGCTGGCGGCGCTGCTGGCGTCGCCGCTGTTCTTCACGCTGCTGTTTGAACGCGGCTGGGCCGGCTATTTGCTCGGGTTGGTGTGCGTGGCGGCGGTGGCGCTGGTGGCGCGCATTATGCTGCGCTCGGACGCCGGCCAGCGGCGAGGGTTGTGGCAGATCATCGTACTGATGCTGCTCGGCACGCTGTTCTGGGCTTTTGCCCAGCAGGGCGGCAGCTCCATCAGCCTGTTTATCGATCACTTCGTTGACCGGCGCTGGTTCGGCTGGACGGTGCCGACCGCGCTGTTCCAGTCGGTTAACGCCTGCGCGGTGATGCTGGGCGGCGTGGCGCTGGCCTGGCTGGCGAGCGGCGATGGCGACCGCACGCTGCGCATCTGGTGCAAGTTCGCTTTCGGTCTGCTGTTGATCGGCGCCGGCTTTACGCTGATGGCGCTCAATACGCGGCTGCACGGGCCGGGATCGATGGGGTTGATGATCGCCGGTTTGGCGGTGATGGGCTTTGCCGAACTGTTTATCGATCCGGTGGCGATGGCGCAGATCACCCGGCTGAATATCCCCGGCGCCACCGGCGTGTTGACCGGCATCTATATGCTAGCGACCGGTTCGATCGCCAACTATCTGGCGGGCATTATCGCCAATCAGACCGCCGAGGATCACATCGAAGGGGCGGCGATGCAGGCGTATGGCCGCATTTTCGCCCAGATCGGCTGGGGAGCGGCCGGATGTGCGCTGGCGGTGATCGCGGTGCTGGGCGGCTGGTGGCTGCTGACGCGACGCCAGGCCCGGACGGTTAATGCTTGATTGATGGCGGTAGGCGGGGTTAACGTGCAGCTACGTAGAAGTAACAAAGCCTACCGATGGATACTGATCAATTAACGACGCAGGTGGCGGACCAGCTGGGCTCGCAGCAGCGGCTGCTGGTGGCGTTCAGCGGCGGCCTGGATTCCAGCGTGCTGCTGCATCTGCTGGCGGCGTTGCGCCGCCAACGTCCGGCGCTGCAGCTGCGCGCGTTGCACGTGCATCATGGCCTGAGCGCCTTTGCCGACCGTTGGGTTGAGCATTGCCGCAGCCGGTGCGCCGAGTGGCGGATCCCGCTGACGGTGACGCACGTGCAGGTGGATGCCCGTCAGGGCGGCATCGAAGCGGCGGCGCGTGCGGCGCGCTATGCCGCCTTCAGCGCCGCGCTGACGGAGGGGGAAGCGCTGCTCACCGCCCAACACCTCGACGATCAAAGTGAAACATTCCTGTTGGCGCTCAAGCGCGGCAGCGGGCCGGCGGGGTTGTCGGCGATGGCGGCGCGCGCCACGCTGGGCGAGCACCTGCTGTTGCGGCCGTTGCTGGGCTGCTCGCGTCAAACGCTGGAAAATTACGCGCAGCGCCACGGCTTGGCCTGGATAGACGACGACAGCAATCAGGACACGCGCTTCGATCGCAATTTCCTGCGGTTGCAGGTGTTGCCACAGCTCAATCAACGTTGGCCGCACTTCGCCTCGGCGGTGGCGCGCAGCGCCAGCCTGTGCGCCGAACAGGAACAATTGTTGGACGAGCTGCTGGCGGAACCGCTGCAAAGCCTGTTGGCGGCGGATCGCTCATTGGCGATCGACGGTTTGACGGCCTGTTCGCCGGTGCGGCGCTTCGCTCTGTTGCGGCGCTGGATCGCATTGTTCAACGTCACCATGCCGGCGCGTGAGCAGTTGCAGCGTCTGTGGGATGAGGTGGCGCTCAGCCGGGAAGATGCCGAACCGCAGCTGCAGCTCGGCGCCTATCAGATCCGCCGTTTCCGAGGCCGATTGCACCTGTTGCCGCCGCTGGCGGCGCTGCGCGATGTGCATCTGCCCTGGCAGCCTGACCAGCCACTGACGTTGCCGGACGGGCTGGGGCAGTTGGTTGCCGGTGAGGGCGATCTGGCGCTGCGCGCGCCGCTGCCATCGCAGCAGATTAGCATTCGTTTCGGCGGTGTACAGGGCGCGGTGCGCATCGTGGGGCGCACCCATTCGCGGCCGATCAAAAAACTGTGGCAGGAGCTGGGTATTCCTCCCTGGCAGCGTGAACGCATCCCGTTGATTTATTATGATGAGCAGCTGATCGCCGCGCTGGGCGTATTCGTCTGTGAGGCGGGGCAGGTGCCGGAAGGCGAACGCCCGTGGCGGCTGCGCTGGGAAAAAAATCATAATCGTGAGGAGCAATGATGAAGTTTGTGGAAATCGCGCTGTTGGCTGCAGGCCTGTTCAGCCTGCCGGCGTTGGCGGCGGGGGATGCGGCCGCCGGTCAGGCCAAAGCCGCCGCGTGCGCGGCCTGCCACGGCGCGCAGGGCAAGGTGACGGTGCCGATGTACCCGAATCTGGCCGGGCAGAACGCCATGTACCTGCAGCACGCGTTGCAGGCGTACAAGAAAGGGGAACGCAACGGCGGCCAGGCCGAGGTGATGAAAGCCTATGTGTCGGGATTGTCGGATGACGATATCGCCGATCTGGCGGCTTATTACGCCAGCCTGAAGCCCTAAATGACGAGGGCAGCCGTTGGGCTGCCCTGTTGGGATGGGGTTACCGCTGCGTTCAGTCCGACAGGCTGACGACCACGGTACCGATTTCCGGATGACTGAAACTGCTGATATGGTCCAGACGCAGGTCGCGCTGCTGGCCGTTCTGTTCGATGGTCAGA
This sequence comes from Serratia sp. X3, assembly GCF_014982455.1. Classification (NCBI taxonomy): domain Bacteria; kingdom Pseudomonadati; phylum Pseudomonadota; class Gammaproteobacteria; order Enterobacterales; family Yersiniaceae; genus Serratia; species Serratia sp. X3. Next base: position 8,946 of record NZ_JADCNB010000006.1, on the reverse strand, counting down.
TACTCAACGCGTTTCTTTTGCAGCAGGTCGATAGCCTTGGCCTCGATCACTTCTCCGTCGCGTAACTCCAGCTTCAGAATAAGTTTATGCTGACAGGCGAGTTCCAGGTTGTCGTAGTCATCGCAATTGATGGGTTGGTACTCATCATTCATCAACATAGTCGCTCACCAATAAGTTAGCGGCGGCAAAGGCCGCCTGTTCCCTAACGGAGGACGGTAGCGCGTGGTTCGCTGCGACATCGTCCAATGCCTTTAACGCACAAGCCAGCGCATCAGGCACGTAGCCAAGATCTCCACTGCCAATCTCGGCGTAAGTACGGCGTACTAACTCACAGTATTGTTGCACAGTTTCCTCCCTTAAGAACCTCTGCATCATCAAGACTACTATCGCGATGAGGCGCAGGCTCTCGGAGTTTTATCCTATCCTAGACGACTATAGCACAGCTGTTATGGAGTTATCAGCACCCCGGCACGCCTTTCGCACTGCCGCAGCCTGGCCGCGCTGGCGGGGTTTGGCCCTGATCAAGTACACTGTCGCCGGATAATAACGAGGTCACCCATGGCGCTGAAAGCAACCATTTATAAAGCCGCGGTCAATATTGCTGATATGGATCGTCACTTCTACCACGACGCTACGCTGACGCTGGCGCAACACCCGTCCGAAAATGAGCAGCGCATGATGCTGCGCCTGTTGGCCTGGATCTGTCATGCCGACGAGCGGCTGGTGTTCACCAAAGGGCTGAGCGCCGACGATGAGCCGGAGATCTGGCAGCGCAACGACCACAACGGGCTGGAAATGTGGATCGAGATGGGATTGCCCGACGAGAAACGCATCCGCAAGGCCTGCAACCAGTCGCCGCGCGTGGTGTTGTACGCTTACGGCGAGCGCGCCGCGCACGTTTGGTGGCAGGCGATGCAGGGAAAAGTGGCCGGCTACAAGAACCTGAGCGTGCGCTTCCTCGATGACGAACAGCTGGCGCGCCTGACGGCGCTGGCCAGCCGCACCATGACGCTGCAGGCAACGCTGCAGGAGGGAACTATTTGGCTGTCTGATGCTCAGAATAGTCTGGAAATCCAGTTTGCCGAGTGGCAGCAGGCACAGGTGTGACCGGTGCTGGAACTGTCAAGAAACGTCGCCATACCGGATAATGAGCTGGAATTGACGGCGATCCGCGCGCAGGGCGCGGGTGGCCAGCACGTGAACAAAACCTCAACGGCGATCCATTTGCGCTTTGACATCCGGGCATCCAGCCTGCCAGAGTATTATAAGGAAAGGCTGCTGGCGCTGAATCATCATCTCATTACCGCTGATGGCGTAGTGATTATCAAGGCGCAAGAGTATCGCAGTCAGGAATTGAATCGCGAAGCGGCGTTGGCCAGATTGGTCGCGCTGATTCAGCAGGCGATGGTGGTGGAAAAAACGCGCAAGGCGACCAAACCGACCAAAGGGGCAAAATTGCGCCGTTTGGAAGGCAAGGCGCGTAAGGGCGCCACCAAGGCGCTGCGTGGCAAGGTTCGCACTTAGGAATACATGAACACAGTAGGAGAATAACTGTGAAGAAAATTACGGTAGCCCTGTTCTTGGCGGCAGGCGCACTCTCGTTGTTGGGATGCAACAATCATTATCAACCGAAGGAACAACCGCTGCAGGCGATGCCGCAGAGTTATCAAGGGGTGTTGCCTTGCGCCGATTGCGGCGGGCTGGATACGGCGCTGTTCCTGGATGAGGATGGCACCTTCGTGCTGCAAGAAACCTATCGCGGCAGCAAAGACGGCGATCAGACCTTTGCCGACTACGGCAAATGGGCGCGCACCGCGGATAAGCTGGTGCTGACCGACAGCACCGGAGAAAAACGCTACTTCCGCCCGGTGGGCAAGAGCCTTGAGATGCTGGATCGCAGCGGCGCGCCGATCGCCTCCAAGCTGAATTATCGTCTGGAGCCGGTCGAGAAGCCATTGCCTAAAACGCCGATGGTGATGAAAGGCAGCTACACCTATATGGCCGACGCGGCGGTGTTCAAAGATTGCGCCACCGGCATTACGTTCCCGGTGGATAACAACATCGCGCTGGAGCAAGGTTACGCCAAAGCCAATAAGAATGCCGGTGAGCCGGTGTTTCTGACTTTCAACGCGCACTTCAGCGTGCAGCCGTCGATGGAAGAGGGGCAGATAGAGAAGGCGGTGGTGCCGGACGGCAAAATCGCGTTCGACCGCAGTAAAAGCTGCAGCAACAACTAACTTCCCCTGTCCCCATGGACATAAAAAAACCCGCCTAGGCGGGTTTTTTATTCGCTGACGCTCGGTGTTTAGCGTTTGATCTGGCCCAGCAGGAAATCAACGATTTCGCCGGTTTTGATCATTTGCTTCTCGCCGACGCGGCGGTTTTTGTACTCGATCTCTTCGTTATCGAGGTTACGGTCGCCGATAACGATAGAGTGCGGCACGCCGATCAGTTCCATATCCGCGAACATCACGCCCGGACGCTCTTTGCGGTCATCGAGGATCACATCGATACCGTGGGAGCGCAGGGTGTTGTACAGCTCTTCCGCCAGCGCCTGCACGCGGAATGACTTGTGCATGTTCATCGGCAGAATAGCGACCTGGAACGGCGCGATGGCGTCCGGCCAGATGATGCCGCGTTCGTCATGGTTCTGCTCGATGGCGGCGGCCACGACGCGCGTCACCCCGATGCCGTAGCAACCCATGGTCAGCACCTGGTTGCGGCCGTCTTCACCCTGCACGGTCGCTTTCATCGCTTCCGAGTACTTGGTGCCGAGCTGGAAGATATGGCCCACTTCGATGCCGCGTTTGATCAGCAGCGTGCCCTGACCGTCCGGGCTGGCGTCACCTTCCACCACGTTACGGATGTCGGCCACCTGCGGCAGCGGCAGATCGCGCTCCCAGTTGATGCCGAAGTAGTGTTTGCCGTCGACGTTGGCGCCGGCGCCAAAGTCGCTCATCGCCGCCACGCTGCGGTCGGCAACCACCGGCATCTGCAGCTTGACCGGGCCGAGGGAACCCGGGCCGGCGCCGACGATAGCGCGGATCTCTTCTTCGGTGGCGAAGGTCAGCGGCGCGGCAACCTGCGCCAGCTTTTCGGCCTTGATTTCGTTCAGCTCGTGATCGCCGCGCACCAGCAGGGCGACCAGTTTATGGCCGCTCTCTTCGGTGGCGCGCACCATCAGCGTCTTCACGGTTTTTTCCACCGGCAGCTGGAATTGCTCGACCAGTTCGGCGATGGTTTTGGCGTTTGGCGTATCCACCAGGCGCAGCTCTTCGCTGGCCGCCGCGCGCGGCGCTGCCGGAGCGACCGCTTCCGCCAGCTCGATGTTGGCGGCGAAGTCGGAACCGGTGGAGAACACGATATCGTCTTCACCGCTGTCTGCCAGCACCTGGAATTCGTGCGACGCGCTGCCGCCGATCGAGCCGGTATCGGCCTGCACCGGGCGGAAATCCAGGCCCATGCGGCTGAAGATTTTGCTGTACGCTTCGTACATCGCGTCGTAAGTCTCCTGCAGAGACTCCTGTGAGGTATGGAAGGAGTAGGCATCCTTCATCAGGAACTCACGGGAACGCATCACGCCGAAACGTGGGCGCACTTCATCACGGAACTTGGTCTGGATCTGGAAGAAGTTCAGCGGCAGCTGCTTGTACGAGCTGATCTCGTTGCGGATCAGATCGGTGATCACTTCTTCATGCGTCGGGCCCAGCACGAAAGGACGGTCGCCGCGGTCGACGAAGCGCAGCAGCTCGGGGCCGTATTGCTCCCAACGGCCGCTTTCCTGCCACAGGTCGGCAGGTTGAACCACCGGCATGGACACTTCGATCGCGTTAGCATTGTTCATTTCTTCGCGAACGATGTTTTCAACCTTTTTCAGAACGCGCAGGCCGGTCGGCAGCCAGGTGTAAAGACCGGAGGCCAGCTTGCGGATCATCCCGGCGCGCAGCATCAGCTGGTGGCTGATCACTTCGGCGTCGGCAGGTGTCTCCTTCAGAGTGGAGAGCAGATATTGGCTAGTACGCATGGTGTTTTGGTTCCGTTAGAACTGCAAATTGCATCGGGCTGCCAGAGTGGCGGCCAAAAAGTGATTTAGTTTACCAGCGCGAGCGGGTCGCCAAAAGAGAGGCGGCGGAATTTTAACGCGGGTCGAGCGACAGCACTTCGGTGTGGCCGGCGACGACGTGCCAGCGCACGTTGAAATCCAGCAGCCAGACGGCGTAATCCCGTTCGACGTCCTCTCCTTTACGATAGGCGGGACGGGGGTCCTGTGCCAGCACCTGGCTGATAAAACGCCTTAATTGCGGGTAGCGCGCCTGATGTTGCTGCAGCTGTTGTTCCGCCTGCGGCGCGAAACGCACCGGCATATCGCCGGCGGGCGCGGCCTGGGCAAAGCCGGCGCGGGCCTGCGGTTGGCTCTCGGCGAACGGCAGATAAGGCTTGATGTCCACCACCGGGGTGCCGTCGACCAGATCGAGGCTGCCCAGTTCCAGCGCCACTTCCCCGTTTTTCACCCGTACGCCTTTGAGCTCAATGAGCGACATGCCGAGCGGGTTGGGGCGGAAGGTGGAGCGGGTGGCGAACACGCCCATGCGGGCATTGCCGCCTAAACGCGGTGGGCGTACCGTCGGGCGCCAGCCGCCTTCCATGGTTTGATGGAAAATGAACATCACCCACAGATGGCTGAAATCGCTGAGACCGCGAACCGCTTCCGCCTGGTTATAGGGCGGCAGCAGCAGCAGTTCGCCGCCACCGTCTTCGACCAGCCCCGGTTGGCGGGGCACGGCGAATTTCTCTTTATACGGCGAGCGGATCACGCCGATCTGCTCGAAAACGAATTCGGTCATTTAGATGAGACGTTAAGCGCCGAGCCCTGGCAAACGGCCTGCTGGTAACAACCGGCGACGCCGCTGACAATCTGGCAGTCGTGCAGCAGCACGGCGTTGGCCTTCATGTAAGACGCACGGATTTGCATGCGTTTACGGGCGGTAGCCAGATTCGGTGGGGAGTCTTGTACGGTGGTTTGGCACGATTCGCCGGACACTTCACCCAGATCGCGGAACGGTTTACCCACGAGTTCTTCTGCACTTTTATACAGTTTTACCGGAGCGGGGCGGGCGGCCGGCGTGGTCTTGGCCGGGGCGGTCGTGGTCGGCTTGCTGGTGCTGTTTGTTGAGGATGGCGCGATACGTTGCGATGAACATCCGGCCAGCGCGAGCGCTAACAAACAGAGAGGTAAAACACGCATTGAGATTCCTCTGCCTTAATGAAAGTGGCGCTATTGAAGCAATCTATGGCGGAAATAACAAGACGGGCCTTGGCCCGTCTTGCAATTATAGGAATAAAATTGGTGAATAAGCGCTTACCAGCCTTTCACGGCACCGCCGTTGAAGATTTTGTTGGCGGCGGCGTCAACTTCGTCAGACTGGTAGGCCTGAACGAATTTCTTCACGTTTTCCGCGTCTTTGTTATCTTCGCGCGCAACCAGCAGGTTGACGTAAGGCGAGTCTTTATCTTCCACAAACAGACCGTCTTTCGCCGGCGTCAGGCCGATCTGGCTGGCGTAGGTGGTGTTGATCACCGCCAGCGCGATCTGCTGATCGTCCAGAGACCGCGGCAGCTGAGGGGCTTCCAGCTCAACCAATTTCAGGTTTTTTGGGTTCTCGGTCACGTCCAGCACGGTCGGCAGCAGGCCAACGCCGTCTTTCAGTTTGATCAGACCGACTTTCTGCAGCAGCAGCAGCGAACGGCCCAGGTTGGTCGGATCGTTAGGCAGCGCGATCTGCGAACCTTCTTTCAGTTCGTCCAGCGATTTGATTTTCTTGGAGTAACCGGCGATCGGGTAAACAAAGGTGTTGCCGACCGGCACCAGCTTGTAGCCGCGATCTTTGATCTGCTGATCCAGATAAGGTTTGTGCTGGAAGGCGTTCAGATCGATATCGCCTTTGCTCAACGCTTCGTTAGGCAGCACGTAGTCGTTGAAGGTGACCAGCTCAACGTCCAGACCGTATTTCTCTTTCGCCACTTTCTGCGCCACTTCGGCGACTTGCTGCTCTGCACCGACGATCACGCCGACCTTGATGTGGTTTGGATTCTTTTCATCCTGGCCGCAGCCCGCCAGAGCCAGAGTGCCGATCAGTGCGCCAATTGTCGCGATGGATTTAAATGTTAACGACATATCCCTTCCTCATTAGACTCGCATTAATATGCTGTGAAACTATTTATGGGTAACGGCTTTGACGATGCGATCGCCGCAGAATTGGATCAGATAAACCAAAACTACCAGTAATACTAATACGGTATTCATAACTGTGGCGTTATAACCGATATAACCGTATTGGTAACCGATTTGGCCCAGGCCGCCGGCGCCGACCGCGCCGCCCATGGCGGAGTAGCCCACCAGGGTGATCAGGGTGATGGTCGCGGCGTTGACCAGGCCCGGCAGGGCCTCCGGCAGCAGCACTTTCTTGATGATCTGCATCGGCGTGGCGCCCATGGCGCGCGCCGCTTCCACCAGACCGGACGGGATCTCCAGCAGGGCGTTTTCCACCATGCGCGCGATGAACGGCGCGGCGCCGACGGTCAGCGGCACGATCGCCGCTTGCAGGCCGATCGAGGTGCCGACGATCATGCGGGTAAACGGAATCATCCAAACCAGCAGGATAATGAACGGGATGGAACGGAAGATGTTCACCAGCCCGGACAGGATCTTATACAGCGAATTGTTGGCGATGATCTGCCCCGGGCGGGTGACATACAGCAGCACGCCTACCGGCAGGCCGAGCACGAAACCGAAAAAGCCGGAGACAAAGGTCATCATGACGGTTTCCCACACGCCACGCGCCATCAACCACATCATTGCCTCAGACATAACCCAGAACCTCTACTTTTACCTGATTTTCTTGCAGGAACTTAATCGTCGCCAGCGCGTCTTCGTCGCTGCCGTGCAGCTCCGCCAGCATCACGCCGAATTTCACGCCGCCGGCATAATCCATCTGGGCGCTGATAATGTTGTTGTTCACGTTGAAGCGGCGAGCGGCTTCAGACAGCAGCGGCGCATCGACCGACTGGCCGGTGAACTCCAGGCGCAGCAGCGGCTGACGGTCGCCCTGACGCTCCGGCGACAGGCGCGCGGCGTAGTCGTCCGGGATATCCAGATGCAGCGTGGACTGAATGAACTGTTGGGCCAGCGGCGTTTTCGGGTGCGAGAACACTTCGCTGACGCTGTCTTTTTCGATCAGCTGCCCCTGGCTGATGACCGCGACCTGGTCGCAGATGCGTTTCACCACGTCCATTTCATGGGTGATCAGCAGAATGGTCAGGCCCAGACGGCGGTTGATGTCTTTCAGCAGTTCCAGGATGGAACGGGTGGTGGCCGGATCCAGCGCGCTGGTGGCCTCGTCGCACAGCAGCACTTTAGGGTTGCTGGCCAGCGCGCGCGCGATCGCCACACGCTGTTTCTGGCCGCCGGACAGGTTGGTCGGGTAGGCATCGTGCTTGTCCGCCAGGCCGACCAGCTCCAGCAGTTCAGTCACGCGTTTTTTGATCTCGGCGCGCGGCGTATTGTCCAGCTCCAGCGGCAGCGCCACGTTGCCGAACACCGTGCGGGAAGAGAGCAGGTTGAAGTGCTGGAAGATCATGCCGATTTGGCGACGGGCGCGCGTCAGTTCGCTTTCCGACAGAGACGTCAGATCCTGGCCATCGACCAGCACCTGGCCGGAGGTGGGGCGCTCAAGCATGTTGGCGCAGCGGATCAGCGTGCTTTTACCGGCGCCGGAGGAACCGATGACGCCATAGATTTGCCCGGCAGGAACGTGAAGGGTCACGTCAGAGAGCGCGGTAATGGTGCGCGAACCCTGCTGGAACACTTTAGTGATGTTAGAAAGTTTAATCATATTCTTCTTATTTTAGCGTGGTTGCCCGTGGCTAGATAAAAGTAAACCTCGGCGTGGAACCAAGGTATGGATCAGATGTTAAGGCGTCTAGACGTCTAAGTCAACGACCAACGACGTTCTCCGGCGTTCTCAGCGTGGGGTAAAACATGCGATACTGTCAGCGTATACAGGCCCTCAGGAGCAAAGCGGTGACACAAAGCGTTCCAGCAATTTTTCTCGATCGTGACGGCACGATTAATGTTGACCATGGTTATGTCCATGAAATCGACAACTTCCACTTTATCGACGGCGTGATTGACGCCTGTCGCGAACTCAAAAAGATGGGCTTCGCGCTGGTGATGGTGACCAACCAGTCCGGCATTGCGCGCGGCAAGTTCAGCGAAGAGCAGTTTATGTACCTGACCGAGTGGATGGACTGGTCGCTGGCGGATCGCGACGTCGACTTCGACGGCATCTATTTCTGCCCGCATCATCCGGAGGCGGCAGTAGAAGAGTATCGCCAGGTGTGCGACTGCCGTAAGCCGCAGCCGGGCATGTTGCTGCAAGCGCAGCAGGAATTGAACATCGATATGGCCGCTTCTTATATGGTGGGCGATAAACCGGAAGACATGCAGGCGGCGATCGCGGCCGGCGTCGGCACCAAGGTGCTGGTGCGTACCGGCAAGCCGGTGACGGAGCAGGGCGAAAAGCTGGCCGATTGGGTGCTAAACAGCCTGGCGGACCTGCCGGCAGCCATCAAAAAGCGGGTTTAATAGGCGTTACGAATGAATAGTGAGCGGTCAGATAAAAAATGCATATTAACGCTTGTCATTCTGAACCGGCTCCCTATAATGCGCCTCCATCGACACGGCGCAAGTGATTCACTTCACACAGCGGCCGGGAAGAAAGAGAAAAAATCCTGAAAATTAGGGTTGACTCTGAAAGAGGAAAGCGTAATATACGCCACCTCGAGTTAGCAAGCGAAAGCGCCTAACTCACTGCTCTTTAACAATTTATCAGACAATCTGTGTGGGCACTCCACAAGACGATATCCAGCATCTTCGGATGCAAAAAA
>NZ_JADCNB010000005.1:0-289230 GCF_014982455.1 Serratia sp. X3 | reverse complement strand
TGCCGGCGGCGCTGGTGGCGGAGTTTTACCGCCGGCTGCCGCAGGCGGAGTTGCATAACCTGTATGGGCCGACGGAGGCGGCGGTGGACGTCACCGCCTGGCACTGTTCGCGGGAGGCGGACCGGGTGTCGGTGCCGATCGGTCGGCCGATCGCCAACACGCGCATCTATCTGCTGGACGAACACGGGCAGCCGGTGCCGCTGGGGGCGGTGGGCGAGCTGTATATCGGCGGGGTGCAGGTGGCGCGGGGCTACCTGAATCGGCCCGACTTGACGGCGGAGCGTTTCCTGAACGATCCGTTCGCGCCGGGCGGGCGCATGTACCGCACCGGCGACGTGGCGCGCTATCTGGCGAACGGCGACATCGAGTACCTGGGGCGCAATGACCAGCAGGTGAAAATCCGCGGCTTCCGCATCGAATGCGGCGAGATAGAAGCGACGCTGGCGACGCACCCGGCGGTGCGGGAAGCCGTGGTGGATGCGCGCGCGGTGGGCGACGACAAACGGCTGGTGGCGTGGGTGGTGCCGGCGGCGGACGTGGCGGAAGAGACGCTGGCGGGCGCGCTGCGGCAGCATGTGAGCGCGGCGCTGCCGGACTACATGGTGCCGTCGGCCTGGGTGGTGGTGGCGGCGTTGCCGCTGTCGCCGAACGGCAAGTTGGACCGTCGGGCGCTGCCGGAGCCGCAGGGGATGCAGAGCCAGGCGGCGTACGAAGCGCCGCAGGGTGAGCGCGAAACGCTGCTGGCGGAGATCTGGCGCGAGTTGCTGAACGTGGAGCGGGTTGGCCGCCACGACAACTTCTTCGAACTGGGCGGTCACTCGCTGCTGGCGGTACGTCTGACCAACCGTCTGCAACAGATGGAATGGCAGCTGCCGTTGCAGACCCTGTTCGCCAATCCGACGCTGCACGTAGTGGCGCAGCAACTGCAAAGGACGAGTGAAGCGCTGCCGCCGATCGAGGCTCTGCCGCGCGATGCCGCATTGCCGCTGTCGTTTGCTCAGCAGCGCTTGTGGTTCCTGACCCAGTTGGAGGGAATGAGCGAAACCTACCATATCCCGCTGGCGCTGAGCCTGCGCGGCGAGCTGGATCTGCCTGCCTGGCGGCAGAGTCTGGATGCGCTCTATGCCCGTCACGAAGCGTTGCGCAGCCGGTTTATCACCGTCGAGGGGCAGCCGCAGACGCACATTCTGCCGGCAGACGCGCTGCCGTTGACGGTTCACGATCTGCGTGGGCAGCAGGATGCCCAAAGCCGAGCGCGGCAACTGGCGCAGCACCTGGCGGAGGCGCCTTTCGATTTGACGCAGGGGCCGCTGGTGCGCGCCGCGCTGCTCCGTCTGGCGGATGAGGAGCATCTGTTCCTGCTCACCTGCCATCACATCGTCTCCGACGGCTGGTCGACCGGCATACTGCTGCGCGAATTGGGCGCGCTGTACGGCGCTTTCCGTCGCGGCGAGGCCGATCCGCTGCCGCCGCCGACCTTGCAATACCCGGATTACGCCGCCTGGCAGCGTCGCTACCTGACGCCGGAACGGCTGGCGGCGCAGGCGCAATACTGGCGTGAAACGCTGAGCGATGCGCCGGCGCTGCTGACGTTGCCGACCGACCGGCCGCGTCCGACGGTACAGTCTTTCAGCGGCGCAGAAGTGCCGATCGCGATCGACGCCGAGCTGACGCAGGCGCTGCGTCAATTCAGCCGACAGCATGGCGGCACGCTGTTTATGACGGTGCTGGCGGCCTGGAGCCTGGTGCTGGCGCGCATGGCCGGACAGCAGGAGCTGGTGATCGGCACGCCGGAGGCCAACCGCGGCCAGCTGGAAACCGAATCGCTGGTCGGTTTCTTCGTCAGCACGCTGGCGCTGCGCATCGATCTTCGCGACGATCCGGATCTGCCGACGCTGCTCGAACGGATCCGCCACACGGTGCTGGCGGCGCAGGAAAACCGCGATCTGCCGTTCGAGCAGGTGGTGGAGCTGGTTAACCCGCCGCGCCATCTGGGCTATACCCCGCTGTTCCAGGTGATGCTGGCCTGGCAGGACGGCTCGGTGCGCAATATTCCGCTGCCTGGACTGCAGGCTGAGAGCGCCGAGTTGGGCTACCGGATCGCCAAGTATGATTTGACGCTCGATCTGGCGGAGAGCGACGAGCAAATCAGCGGTACGCTGAATTTCGCCACGGCGTTGTTCGATCGCGCCACCGCCGAGCGTTACGGCGCCTATCTGGTGCAGGTGCTGCGGGCGATGGCGACAAACGCTTCGCAGTCTGCTTCGCATATCGATCTGCTGCCGGCCGCTGAGCGCGAACTGCTGTTGTATGGCTGGAACCGAACCGCGGAAGCTTATCCGGCGCAGAACCCTGTCCACGTCCAGTTTGAACAGTGGGCGCGGCGCACGCCGGATGCCATCGCGTTGGTAAACGAGGCGGACAGCCTTAGCTACGCGCAATTGAACGCCCGCGCTAACCAACTGGCACATCAACTTATCGGACAGGGAGTACGCCCCGGCGACCGCGTGGCCACGTCGCTCGAACGCAGTTTCTCTCTGGTCATTGCCCAGTTGGCGATCCTCAAGGCGGGCGCCGCTTATGTGCCGCTCGATCCGCACCTGCCTGTTGCGCGGCAGGCGTGGATCATCGGCGACAGCGGAACGACGTTGATCCTGTGCGATCGCGAGCTCGATCGCGAGATAGCCGGCGAGATCGAATGCCTGCGTATCGATCGTCTGCGGCAGGATCCGACCCACGATCCGGCGGTGGCTCGCGCCGGCGACGCACCGGCTTACATCATGTATACCTCGGGCTCGACCGGCACGCCTAAAGGCGTGATGGTGACGCATCAAGGCATCCTTCGACTGGCGATTAACAATCGGTTTGCGGCGTTCGAACGCGGCGATCGCTTTGCTTTCGCCGCCAATCCGGCATTCGACGCCAGCACGTTGGAAATGTGGGGCGCGTTGCTCAATGGCGCCAGTCTGGCGATCATTGCGCTGGAGGTGTTGACGGATCCCGATGCGTTGGCGGCAGCGTTGGTGCGGCAAGAGATTAACGTCTTGTTCCTGACCACGTCGTTGTTTAACCAATATGTCCATAGCATCGCCGCGACGTTAGCGCAGTTGAAATATCTGATCAGCGGCGGTGAAGCCGCGGATCCGCACGCCTTTGCTCGTATGCTGAAAGAGGCGGGACCGGTGCGTCTGGTCAATGCCTATGGGCCGACCGAGTGTACGGTGTTCGCCACGACGGCCACGATCGAGCGGGTGGATCCATGGCAGCGTTTGCCTATCGGGCGGCCGATCGGTAATACCCGGATTTATCTGCTGGATGCGCACGGGCAGCTGGTGCCGCTCGGCGCGACCGGCGAGATCTACATCGCCGGCCCCGGGGTGGCGCTGGGTTATCTCAACCGCGCAGAGTTAACGGCAGAGCGATTCCTGGCGGATCCGTTTAACCCAGGCGAGCGGATGTATCGCACCGGCGATCTGGCGCGCTATCTGCCGGACGGCAATATCGACTACCTCGGACGCAACGATCGGCAGGTGAAAATTCGCGGCTTCCGCATCGAATGCGGTGAGATCGAGGCGCGAGTGGCCGGTCATCCGGCGGTGCGCGAAGCGGTGGTGGATGTCCTCGGCGAAGCGGACAATAAGCGGCTGGTCGCCTGGGTGGTGCCGGAGGCTGACGCGGATCGTCAGACGTTGGCGGTGACGCTGCGACAGTATCTGGCGGGGATGTTGCCGGAGTTTATGCTGCCGGCGGCCTGGGTTGCGCTGGATACGCTGCCGCTGACGCCGAACGGCAAGTTGGATCGGCGCGCGCTGCCTGAGCCGCAAGAGGACGCCTACGTGCGTGAGGTTTACGCCGAACCCGAAGGCGAACTGGAAACGCTGCTGGCGGGGATCTGGCGCGAGCTGCTGGGCATTGAGCGGGTCGGGCGCCACGATAACTTCTTCGAACTGGGTGGCCATTCGTTGCTGGCGGTCAAACTGATGGCGCAGCTGCGCCGTGTCGGGTTGAGCGCCGGGGTACAAACGCTGTTCACCGCGCCGACGCTGTCGACGTTGGCGCAGACATTGGTCACGCAGCAAGAGGTGAGCGTGCCGGCCAACGGTATCCGACCGGGCTGCGTAGCCATTACGCCGGAGATGTTGCCGCTGGCGGCGCTGAGCCAGCCGGAGATCGACGCGGTGGTGGCGCAGGTGCCTGGCGGCGTGGCCAATGTACAGGACATCTACGCTTTGTCGCCGCTGCAGGAGGGGATTTTGTTCCACCATCTGCTGGCGGAGCAGGGCGATCCGTACCAGCTGTCCGCGGTGCTGCGCTTCGACAGCCGTGCGCGCCTGGATGCCTGGCTGGCGGCGATGCAGCAGGTGATCGATCGCCATGACATTCTGCGCACCGCGTTCATCACGCAGGGCGTGTCTTCGCCGGTGCAGGTGGTGTGGCGCAAGGCCGAGTTGTCGCTGCAAGAACTGCGGCTCAATCCGGCGCAGGGCGATATCGGTGAGCGGCTGACGGCGTTGTTTGATCCGCGCCGCGTACGGCCTGACCTGACGCGCGCACCGTTGCTGAGCTTTGTCGCTGCTCGGGAAGAGGAGGGCAGTTGGTGTGTGCTCCAGCAGTGGCATCACCTGATCGGCGACCACTCGACCCTGGCGGTGATGCAGGAGGAAATCAACCTGATCCTGGCCGGACGCGGAGACGAATTGGCCAAGGCGCCGCCGTTCCGCAACGCGGTGGCGCAGGCGCGGCTCGGCGTCAGCAACGCTGAACACGAGCAGTTCTTCCGCACTCTGCTGGCGGATATCGATGAACCGTCGTTGCCGTTCGGCCTGAGCGACGTGCATGGCGAAGGGCGGGATATCTCGACGGCGCACCTGGCATTGCCGCATGCGCTCAATCAGCAGCTGCGGCGGCAGGCGCGGCGGCTGGGCGTCAGCCTGGCCAGTCTGTGCCACCTGGCGTGGGCGCAGGTGTTGGCGCGCGCCACCGGCCGCGATGAGGTGGTGTTCGGCACCGTATTGTTGGGCCGCATGCAGGCCGGAGACGGCGCGGAACGGGCGCTCGGATTGTTTATCAACACCTTGCCGCTGCGGCTGGATGTCAACGAGGTCGGCGCGGAATCGGCGGTGTTGCAGGCGCACATTCGGCTGAGCGGGCTGCTGGCCCATGAGCATGCGCCGCTGGCCTTGGCGCAGCGCTGCAGCGGCGTCGCCGCGGGCACGCCGCTGTTCAGTGCCCTGCTGAATTACCGGCATAACAGCGGCGAGGAGACCGCCTTGCCGGCCGGCGTAACGCTGCTCGATAGCCAGGAACGCACCAACTATCCGTTCGTGCTGTCGGTCGAGGACGGCGGTGATTCTCTGGGCCTGACGGCGCAGGTCAGACAGCCGATTGAAGCGCAGCGCGTGTGCGGCTATATGGCGCAGGCGTTGAGCGCATTGGCGCAGGCGTTGGAGCAGGCGCCGCAGACACCGATCTGCGAACTGGACGTGATGCCGGATGAGGAGTATGCGCTGCAGCTGTGCCGCTGGAATCATACGGCGGAAGCTTACCCGGCGGATACCTGCGTGCACGAACTGTTTGAACAGCAGGTGCGGCAGACGCCGCAGGCCATCGCTTTGATCCAGGATGCGCAACGGCTCAGCTACGCACAGTTGAATGCGCGCGCCAACCGGTTGGCGCATCGGCTGATTGAGCGCGGCGTACAACCGGGCGACCGGGTCGCGGTGCGGCTGGCGCGCAGCATCGAACTGGTTTGCGCCCAATTGGCGGTAATCAAGGCCGGGGCGGCGTATGTACCCATCGATCCGCAACTGCCGGCCGCGCGTCAGGCGTGGATCGCCGATGACAGCGGCGCCTGCCTGATGCTGACGGACGCCATCGGCGACGAGGACATTCCGCAGCTGACGGTCGAGGCTCGCGAAGCTGAAGGTCATGACGGTAACCCGGCGTTGCGCGTATCGAGCGGCGCGACGGCCTACATCATGTATACCTCCGGTTCGACCGGTACGCCGAAAGGGGTCATGACGCCGCACCAGGGCATTACTCGTCTGGTGCGCAACAATCGCTACGCCGCCTTTGACGCTGAAGACCGCGTTGCCTTTGCCGCCAACCCGGCGTTTGACGCCAGCACGATGGAGGTGTGGGCGGCCCTGCTGAACGGCGGTGCGCTGGTGGTGATAGCGCCGGAGGTGATGATGGAAGCCGAACGTCTGGCGGCCGAACTGCAGCGTCATCGCATCACCACGCTGTTCTTGACCACCGCGTTGTTCAATCAGTATGTACACAGCATCAGCGGCGCGCTGGCGCAGCTGAAATATCTGATCAGCGGGGGAGAGAAAGAAGATCCGGGCGCTTATGCTCGGTTGCTGCAAGAACAAGGGCCGGTGCAACTGATCCATGCCTATGGGCCGACGGAGACCACCACCTTTGCGACTACGGCGCGTATTGAACGGGCCGAAGGGGAGGCGCGTTTGCCGATTGGTAAACCGATCGGCAATACCCGCGCGTACTTGCTGGACGCCCGTGGGCGCCCGGTGCCGATGGGGGCGATAGGAGAACTGCACATCGGCGGCGTGGGGGTGGCGTTGGGATACCTGAACCGGCCGGAGCTGACGGCGCAGCGTTTTCTGAGCGATCCGTTCAACCCGGTTGGCGGCGGCCGCATGTATCGTACCGGCGATCTGGCGCGTTATCTGCCGGACGGCAGTCTTGAATACCAAGGGCGGTGCGACCAGCAGGTCAAGTTGCGCGGGTTCCGCATCGAACCGGGCGAGATTGAGGTGCAGCTGGCAGCGAGCCCGTGGGTGCGGGAAGCGGTGGTGCAGGTTTGTTCGACGGAGCGCCACCCGCGCCTGGTCGCCTGGATCGTACCGGCGGCCGACGTTGACCGCAGCGCGCTGCAAGGGCAGTTGCGGGCCTATTTGAGCGAACGTTTGCCGGAGTACATGGTGCCGTCGGCTTATGTCTGGCTGGATGCGCTGCCGTTGACCGCCAACGGCAAGCTGGATCGGCGTGCCTTGCCGGAGCCGGAGCGCGCGGCAGTCGGCGCTCGGGAGTATGCGGCGCCTCAGGGGGAGACCGAAACGACGCTGGCGCGGGTATGGTGTGAGCTGCTCGAGATTGGCCAGATAGGGCGCCACGACAATTTCTTCGAGCTCGGCGGCCATTCGCTGCTGGCGGTACGTCTTTCCAGCCAACTGCGTCAGCAAGGCATCACCTTGCCGGTACAGGCGATCTTCAACCATCCGATCTTGGCCGAATTGGCCGAACGGATCGATCGTCGCACCGCAGAGGCTCCGCTGCGCAAAGCGGTGCCGGCTCGCAGCAGCGGCAGCCGACCGCCGCTGTTCTTCGTCCCGACCGGCTTTGGCGACCACTCCTACGTGTTTGAATTGGCCAAGGAGATCGACGAAAGCTTCCCGGTCTACGCCGTGCCGTGGCCGGCGGTGGATGAAAAGCCGGCAACCATGAGCGACATGGCCGCCAGCGCCGTGGCGTTGATTCGCGAAGTGCAACCGCAGGGGCCCTACCATCTGGCGGGGTACTCTTCCGGCGGGGTGTTGGCCTATGCCATCGCCGAGCAGCTGCAATCGGCCGGGGAAGCGGTCGCTTTCCTGGGGCTGATTGACACGTTGCGGCCGGTGGAGGCGATGCACAGCCCGGTCCAGCTGTTGCTGAACTGGGTGGAATCCACGCAGGAGAGGCCGGATCCGCAGTTCTGTCAGCAGTTGGCCGAACTGCCGTTACCGGAGGCGATAGCGGCCGTGCAACGCGCCGGGATCAAGACTCAGCGTGCGGAAGTGGCCGACGAGGCGGCTCTCTGGCAACAGCGACACCATTACGCCAAGCTGGTGGAAGCGACTCAGGTGCAGCCTGCATCGCTCAAGATCCATCTGTTCAAGGCGAAGCAGGAGCAGGTTTCCGCCAATTCGCAGAACGAGCAGTTCCAGGCGTACTGGCAGAAGATCAAGCAGGCGGGATATTGCCGCGAAGACGCTTCCGCGCTGGGATGGGATAGGCTGTTGCCGCCGGCGACCGTCCGCGTCAGCCAGGTCAACGGCGACCATGTGTCGATGATGGAGCATCCGGTTCACCGGCGTGAGCTGGGCCAGCACTTCAATCTGGCGTTGCGCGATCTCGGACAGGCGTAAGTCGGCGGGATAGCCGATCAGAAAGCCCTCGCAAGAGGGCTTTTTTTTATCCGGTGACAACGCCCCGATGGCGCCGATGAACCTTTGTTTACCCGTTGGCGGCGGCTTTGACGAGTTCCACCACCAGCGGTGAAAGCTCGCCGCGCAGCGCAGCGCGTTCTGACTGGAACAGCGTGGCGGCGTAAAAACGCCGGCCCGGCAGTTCGATGGCGCGCACGTCGCCTTCGGTGTCGTGGCCGCTGATGATCAGCGGGAAACGCTGCAGATCGGCGACGAAGTCCGGATTGACGCCGAAGTTGCAGTGGTAGCCTTCATGGGCGTTCAGGCTGCCATAGGCCTGCGCGACGCGGGTGTCAGGCTGGAAAACGATGTCGCCGGTTTTTTCCACCAGCGAGCAGCTCAATGGGGCGATCACCAGCCGGCCACCGCTGTCGGTTTCCGCATGACCGGCGTCGTGCCAGCCCATCACATTGCGGGCGTATTCGACGATGGCGTATTGAAAACCGCCGCAGGAGCCGAGGAACGGCACGTCGTTTTCCCGCGCATGACGGATCGCCATAAACGCGCCGTCGTCGTGACGATACGGGCTGCCCGGCACCACCCAGATGGCGTCGAAATCTTGCAGCGCGTCGGGGGAGGTCAGGGTTTCGGTCGGGAGCCACTGGGGCTGAACGTCGATGTCGAGGTGGGCGGCGGTGAGCTGGAGCGCCACGGGGATGGCCTGGTGGGCCACGGCTTGCGGGTTGTAATCACCGACCAGAGCAATGCGGACTTGAGCTTTCATCATTTCCTTTCCTGTGCGGGTAAAAAAGGAGATTACAGGAAAGCGGGATCCCGAGCCGCAGATTTTTTAAACGCGGCGCACAAAAAAGCCCGGCGTTGGCCGGGCTGGAAATAAGGGGGGATCAGTACAGCGAGGGCGCGCCAGCCGGTCGGGTTTTGAAACGGCGGTGCAGCCACATGTATTGCTCCGGCGCCCGCATGATCTCTTTCTCGATCACTTTGTTCATGTAAGCCGCCGCCGCCTGTTCGTCGCTGAGCGGATAGTCTTCCAGGGCTGGTTGGATCAGCAGGTCGTAACCGAGGCCGCCCTCGCGGCGGATCAGCACCACCGGCACCAGCGCCGGGTTGGCCATGCGCGCCAGCATGAAGGTGCCGCTGGTGGTGGCGGCCTTATCGACGGCGAACAGCGGCGCGAATACGCTGCCGCGCGGGCCGTAGTCCTGATCCGGCGCGAACCACACCGCCTCGCCGCGCTTGAGCGCATGCACCATGCCGCGCAAATCCTTGCGATCGATCATCGCCTTGTTGGAACGCATGCGGCCTTTGGTCTGCGCCCATTCCATCGCCTTGTTGTTATGCGGACGGTACATCGCCATCATCGGCTGACACAGGCCCATCGCCCGGCCGCCCAGCTCCAGCGACATAAAATGCACGCCGATCACCAGCACGCCGCGATCGTCGCGCTGCGCCATTTTGAGGTGGTTGATGCCGGAGACATTGAACCAGCGCTTGACGCGTTTATCTGACCAGAACCAGGCCATGCCGGTTTCCAGCAGGCCCATGCCGAGGGATTCGAAATTGCCCACCACTTTGCGCTCGCGCTGCGCTTCGTCCATCTCGGGGAAGCACAGCTCGAGGTTGCGACGGGTGATGGTGACGCGGCGCTTGAGAAAACGCATCGAGGTGCGCCCCATCCACACCCCCAGACGGTAGAGCCACGGGTAGGGGAGTTGGACCAGCAGGAACAGCAGGGCGAGGCCAAACCAGGTCAGCCAGTAGCGTGGGTGCAGCAAGGAAAGTTGAAATCTCTTTTGGCGTTTCATAGCAGCTCGTTTATGCGTTAGGGGGGTAGCAACCTGTAGCGCATAAAGGATCCACTCGATAGCGATACAACCACTCAGACACCCGGGGACGGCCAGGGTTTAGTCAGATTCCATAATTGACTAAATCTTTACATTCGAAGGGCGGTTTGCGCTGCTATCAGGCTTCGGAGGGATAGCTGTTGGCCAGCGGAGGCGGCTCTAGGAACGTGTATGTTAACACAGGGTACGGGGTGTGGCGGAAGAGGGGCATGCGAATATTCTCATTCGCGTTGCCCCTGAGTTGAGGATTGGCGCGTTTTACAGGCTGGGAATGATAATCGCGGCGAAGATCGCGGCGATCGTCAGCCATTTCAGCAGGTAGTAACCGCGGCGGTTGCGCGCTTTCAGGCGTTGGCCGGCATCGCGCACCGCGTTGACGTATTTGAAGATGCGGTTGATGCCGCCGGTGCGGTCCTGATCGTCGTTCGGCGAGCTGGCTGCCGACATCAGCGTAGCGCCGACCCAGTGGTTGACCGCCTGCGCCCAGCGCCATTTCATTGGCCGCTCGACGTCGCAAAACAGAATGATGCGCGTCTGATCGGTGGCGTTCTGCGCCCAGTGCACGTAGGTTTCGTCGAAGATCACCGCTTGGCCGTCGCGCCAGCTGTGCGGCTCGCCGTCTACTTCGATGAAGCAGCGATCGTCGTTGGGCGTCATCAGCCCCAGGTGATAGCGCACCGAGCCGGCGTAAGGATCGCGGTGTTTACCCAGGTGGCTGCCGGGCGGCAGCTCGGCGAACATCGCCGCCTTGACCGACGGGATGCGGTTGAGCAGCTCGACGGTTTTTGGACACAGCGTCTGCGCTGAAGGGTGACTGTCGCTGTACCATTTCAGATAGAAACGTTTCCAGCCGCGTTTGAAGAAGGTGTTGAAGCCGGCATCGTTGTGCGACTGCGCCTTTTTGATGTGATCCTGCAGGCGCACCGCTTCTTCGCGGATCGTCTGCCAGTTGTCGGTCAGCGTCTGCAGCTCCGGGAAGCCTTTTTCGTCGAAGTAGGGCTGTTTGGCGGGCAAACGGGAGAAACCGGTCATAAACATGTTGATCGGCCCCATAAACGTGGAGTGATCGAACAGCTGACGAGTAAGCTTTTGTTTCTCTTTGCCGCGGGAGTGTGCGTAGAGGAAGCTGATGATAAAAATGCCGATAATGATCGCGGCAACCATAGAATCCATCCCTGTTAGTGCTTGTTAAAAATTCGTATAAATTATAGTTTTGTGACAGGAAAAATTTAACTTTTTCGTGCGCTTTCCCCGCTCATGCTGCTTAGTGGCATAAAAAATCAATAAAACTGTTTGTAATAAAATTTTATATCGATTTTTTTGGTTTTAGTCCTATTCTTAAATCGTTCAAGGGGCGTTTCATGCCATCTTGTTTCATGACGAATGGCACGTATCTGAGAAAAGAGGGACTTATGAAGAAATCAATCATTGCCTTGTCTGCACTGCTGCTCGCTTCCCCGGTGTTCGCTGCTGAAACCGCGACCGACACCACCGCTCACGCCAGCAACGAGGTCGTCGCGGAGGCGCATAAAGGGGCGGATACCGCCAAAGAAAAGCTGCACCAGTCTCAGGACAAGGGTGAAGAGCTGAAGCTGAAAGCCAAGCACGCCGCCGAAGGCAAGAGCGATAGCGTCGGCAGCAAAGTGAGCGAAGGCTCGCAAAAGGCCTGGCACTCCACCAAACAGGGTACGGAGAAGGCTTGGGACAAGACCAAGCAAGGGGCGGAAAGCCTCAAGAACAAAGTGACCGAGTAAGGTCTCCGTTTTACCACAAGGGCCGCGCTGCGGCCTTTTTTATTGCCCGTAAACCGGGAATGCCCTAAAGAAAAAGGCGCTTATCAAATGAGATAAAGCGCCTTTTCAACACGTTAACTGACTAGTATCAGTTCATGCCGTATTTTTTCAGCTTCTTGCGCAGCGTGCCGCGGTTGATGCCCATCATCAGGGCTGCGCGGGTTTGGTTGCCACGGGTGTATTGCATCACCATGTCCAACAGTGGCTGTTCAACTTCAGCCAGTACCAGCTCATACAGGTCATTTACGTCTTGACCGTTCAGTTGAGCAAAATAGTTCTTCAGTGCTTGTTTAACCGAGTCACGCAGAGGCTTTTGAGTCACCTGATCTTGTGAGTTAACGGTAGAAACGGTCAGTACGTCAGAATTTACGCGTTGTTCGAACATAGTTCTGTCAGCTCTTTTTTTACGCTAAGATTTTCGAAATATGCCTCCAACGCCTCCAGCTGTTCGCTGGCATCCTCTATGGCGTTGAATGTGCGCCGAAACTGGTCATTCGGAGCGTGTTCCTGGAGATACCAGGACACGTGCTTACGAGCAATCCGGAATCCCTTGCCTTGGCCATAGAAGCCGTGCAATTCCCGAATGTGCCCAATCAACAAGCGCTTCACCTCGCCAAGCGGCATCGGCGGCAGCAACTCCCCAGTGTCCAGATAATGCTGGATTTCCCGGAAGATCCAGGGTCTCCCCTGAGCAGCGCGGCCTATCATCAGGGCGTCGGCCCCGGTGTAGTCGAGCACTGCTCTGGCTTTATGCGGGTCAGTAATATCCCCATTCGCGATAATCGGAATGGAAACACTCTGCTTAACTGCCCGAATGCTGTCGTATTCCGCGTCGCCGTTAAACAGACAGGCGCGGGTTCGGCCGTGAATCGTCAGGGCCTGAATACCACAGTCTTCGGCCAGTTGGGCAATCTCTACACAGTTACGGTGCTCCGGCGCCCAGCCGGTGCGAATCTTCAGCGTTACCGGCACATCCACCGCGTCAACCACCGCGTGGAGGATCCGTTTTACCAGATCCGGGTACTGCAACAAGGCGGACCCGGCAAGCTTCCGGTTCACTTTTTTGGCCGGGCATCCCATATTGATGTCGATGATCTGCGCGCCGCTGGCCACGTTGATACGCGCGGCGGCGGCCATATCATCAGGATCGCATCCGGCAATTTGCACGGAGCGGATCCCTGGTTCATCGCTATGCACCATACGCAGACGCGACTTATCCGTCCGCCATACCTCCGGGTTGGAGGAGAGCATTTCGGATACAGCCATCCCAGCACCCATTGCATGACAGAGGGTTCTGAACGGGCGATCTGTAATACCGGCCATCGGGGCCGCAATCAGGCAATTAGTAAGCTGGTGGTGTCCAATGCGCATAGACAAAGAGTGACCATACTGTGTCCGCAAGGGCGCGTATATTACGCATTTTTGCGTCGAGATGAAAGGCCAAACTTTAACCAATTGGCCCGATATTAGGACGAAAAATACGCTACGCGGCGATTCATAAAAATATTATATATATTTTACAATAAGTTGACGAAAAGTGCTTATTTTGTGTGCGGCAAAATATTCGCCTTTGCGCAGGATATTATCTGCATTCGCCCGCTATTTTTGCCGGGATAGCCTGCCTGGAAGGCGCATTCTCAGGGCGATCCGTCGTTGAGCGGCGAAAAAGTGCATAAAATTTTGTGCCACCCGAGGGCCGATCGCCGGACAAAAAAAATCCACCGGCGCAGGGCCGGTGGACGAAGGGGACACGATACCGTGACGCTTACTTGCGGCGGCCGGTAATGCGGCACCACTCTTCGCGCTCGGCGACCGGGTCGAGCGTGAACTTCTCTGCATAGGCTTCCGCTACGCTGCTCGCCTGGCTGGCCAGCACGCCGGACAGCCCCAGATGGCCACCGGCCTTCGGCAGACAGCCGATCAGCGGCGCCAGCTCGCGCAGCGGGCCGGCGAGGATGTTGGCGACCACCACGTCCGCCAGCAGGTCGGCAGGCTGGTCTTTCGGCAGATACAGCTCCAGACGCTCTGAAACGCCGTTACGCTGCGCGTTGTCGCGGCTGGCCTGAATGGCCTGAGGATCGATGTCGATGCCGATAGCGCGCGCCGCACCCAGCTTCAGCGCGGCGATCGCCAGGATGCCGGAGCCGCAACCGAAGTCGATGACAGTTTTGCCGGCCAGATCGAGGCCGTCCAGCCACTGCAGGCACAGCGCGGTGGTCGGGTGGGTACCGGTGCCGAACGCCAGGCCCGGATCGAGCATCACGTTGACCGCGTCGGGATCGGGCACGTCACGCCAGCTCGGGCAGATCCACAAGCGCTCACCGAAGCGCATCGGGTGGAAGTTGTCCATCCACTCGCGCTCCCAGTCCTTGTCTTCCAGCTGTTCTATCTTGTGGCGGAAACCGGCGCCCAGCAGCGGGTGCTGTTCCAGCATCGCCACCACCTCGGCCATATCGGTTTCGGCGTCGTACAGGCCGATCACATCGGTATCGCCCCACAGCAGGGTTTCACCCGGCAAGGGTTCGAACACCGGATTGTCGTGGGTGTCCTGGAAGGTCACCGACACGGCGCCGCTTTCCACCAGCGCGTCGCTCAGGTCTTCCGCCTGGCTGCCGGTGGTGTTCAGTTTGAGTTGGATCCAAGGCATAGCAATTCTCTTCAAGAGGGTAATGATGACGCCGCCCGGCGCTTTTCGCCGACGACGTTACCGAGATAAAACGCCAACAGGCTGAGCAACAGCGAAGGCACGATAGGGTGCAGCCCCGCCGGTTGCAGATTGAAGCTGGCCAATAGCGTATAGCATACCGCACCCGACACCATTGAGCTAAGC
The DNA here is from genome assembly GCF_014982455.1 of Serratia sp. X3. NCBI lineage: Bacteria > Pseudomonadati > Pseudomonadota > Gammaproteobacteria > Enterobacterales > Yersiniaceae > Serratia > Serratia sp. X3. The sequence goes on along the minus strand of NZ_JADCNB010000005.1, from coordinate 274,595 downwards.
GCTCCCTGTGCATTGGCGCGTTCCCAATACAGGCCCAGCACCAGCGGCCACAGGAAGACCGCCTCCAGCCCGCCGAAAGCCAGCAGGTTGAGCCAGATGATCATCTCAGGCGGCCGCCAGGCCGCCAGCAGCACCAGCAGGCCGAGGATCAGCGTGGTCAGGCTGGAGAAGCGCTTGATCAACCGTTCGTTGTGGATCTGCTGCGGCCGCACGCCCAGATAGAGATCCTTGATGATGGTGGCGGAGGATTGCAGCAGTTGGGCGTTGATGGTCGACATGATCGCCGCCATCGGCGCCGCCAAAAAGATCCCGGCGGCGTACGGCGGCAGCACGGTGATCATCAGCGTTGGGATCACCTGATCGGGGATCTTGAGATCGGGCAATACCGCGCGGCCGAGCGCGCCGGCCAGGTGCATGCCGAACATCAGCACCGCCACCACCACGGTGCCGAGCAGAATGCCGCGATGCACCGCCTTGCTGTCCTTGTAGGAGATGCAGCGCACGGCGGTGTGGGGCAGGCCGATCACCCCAAAGCACACCAGGATCCAGAATGACGCCATAAACGGCAGGCTGAGGATCTGATCGCCGCCCTGCGGCGACACCAGCGCCGGATCGATCTGCTGCAGTTTGCTTACTGCGCTGTCCAGTCCGCCGGCGGCATGGATCACCGCCACCAGCAGCAGCATGGTGCCAAGCAGCATCACCAGCCCCTGCATGGCGTCGTTCAGCACGCTGGCGCGGAAGCCGCCGAAGGCGGTGTACAGCGCGATGCTGATGCCGAAAATCAGCAGGCCGGTATCATACGGAATGCCGGCGGCGGTCTCCAACAGGCGGGCGCCGCCGATGAACTGCACCGTCATGGCGCCGAGGAACGCCACCAGCAGGCTGAGGCTGGCGAGCCACACCAACAGGCGGCTTTGGTAGCGGCCATACAGCATGTCATTGAGGGTAATGGCGTTGTAGCGCCGCGCCAGGATGGCGAATTTCTTGCCCAGCACGCCGAGCGACAGCCACACCGCCGGCAGTTGGATCATCGCCAGCAGCACCCAGCCCAGGCCGTATTTGTAGGCGGCGCCGGGCCCGCCGATAAACGAACTGGCGCTGATGTAGGTGGCGGTCAGGGTCATCGCCAGCACAAAGCCGCCCATCGAGCGGTTGCCGAGGAAGTATTCGCTGAGGAAATTTCCGTTCTGACGGCGGCGATAGGCATACACCGACAGGCCGAATACCAGCAACAGGTAGGCGACCAGCGGCAGGATCACTTCAGTTTGCATCGCGGTCCTCCAGCGAAATGTCGCGGAACACCGTGCGCACCATTAGCCAGCACAGGCCGATGAACAGCAGCGGCACCAGCAGGCAGGCCATTTCGAACCAGTGCGGCAGGCCGGTGACGCCGATGGCGCTGTCCGGCAGGTAGGCCGCCAGCCCCCAGGCCAGCAGGTAGAGCAACGTCAGCCCCAGCGCCCAGCGCGCTTCGCGGTGCGCCTGAATAAAGCGTTTGTCCATCCGTGTCTCCCATAGGTTTACGGTGATGGATTCATCAAAGGTAGGGAATTTTACGGCATGACGGCGTTTTGCCAAGCCGTTACTGGCGTCAGCGCCAAAGAAAAAGGCCGGTGATTAACCGGCCTTTCGTCAGACGATGCTGCGTGCCTGCTTAGGTTTCCTGCAGACCCAGCTTCTTCTCCAGATAGTGGATGTTGGTGCCACCGTGCTGGAAGTTTTCGTCGTTCATGATCTTCTGCTGCAGCTCAACGTTGGTTTTGATGCCGTCGATGATCAGTTCAGCCAGGGCGTTTTTCATGCGGGCAATCGCCACGTCACGGTTTTCGCCGAAGGTGATCAGTTTGCCGATCATGGAGTCATAGTACGGCGGTACGGTATAACCGGCGTAGATATGCGATTCCCAACGTACGCCGAAACCGCCTGGCGCGTGGAAGCGGGTGATCTTGCCCGGGCTCGGCAGGAAGGTGTTTGGATCTTCGGCGTTGATGCGGCATTCTACCGCATGGCCGTGGATCTTCACTTCTTCCTGTTTGATCGACAGCGGCTGACCGGCAGCGATGCGCAGCTGCTCTTTGATCAGATCCACGCCGGTGATCATTTCGGTAACCGGGTGCTCTACCTGAATACGGGTGTTCATTTCGATGAAATAGAACTCGCCGTTTTCATACAGGAACTCGAAGGTGCCTGCACCGCGATAGCCGATTTCCACACAGGCTTTCGAGCAGCGCTCGCCGATGTAGCGGCGCATTTCGCTGGTGATGCCCGGCGCCGGCGCTTCTTCGACCACTTTCTGGTGGCGACGCTGCATGGAGCAGTCGCGCTCGGCCAGATAGATGGCGTTGCCCTGGCCGTCGGCCAATACCTGAATCTCGATGTGACGCGGATTCTCCAGGTATTTTTCCATGTACACCATGTCGTTGTTGAAAGCCGCTTTGGCTTCCGCTTTCGTCATGTTGATGGACTGCTCAAGGTCTTTGTCGCTGCGCACGACGCGCATGCCGCGGCCGCCGCCGCCGCCGGAGGCCTTGATGATCACCGGATAACCGATGCGCTTGGCGAAGGCACGGTTTTTATCCATGTCATCGGTCAGCGGGCCGTCGGAGCCCGGCACGCATGGCACGCCGGCTTTTTTCATGGCGTTGATCGCGGAAACCTTGTCGCCCATCAGGCGGATGGTTTCGGCTTTCGGGCCGATGAAGATGAAACCGGAGCGTTCAACCTGCTCGGCGAAGTCGGCGTTCTCGGACAGGAAGCCGTAGCCCGGGTGGATCGCCACCGCGCCGGTGATTTCCGCCGCCGAGATGATGGCCGGGATGTTCAGATAGCTTTTTACCGATGGCGCAGGACCGATGCAGACGGTCTCGTCGGCCAGCAGAACGTGTTTCAGATCGCGGTCGGCCGCGGAGTGAACCGCAACGGTCTTGATGCCCAGTTCTTTACAGGCACGCAGGATGCGAAGCGCGATCTCGCCGCGGTTGGCGATAACAATTTTATCAAGCATGGGGGCGCCTCGTTATTCGATGACGACCAGCGGCTCGTCATATTCGACCGGCTGGCCGTTTTCCACCAGGATGGCTTTCACGACGCCGGACTTGTCCGCTTCGATCTGGTTCATCATTTTCATGGCTTCAACGATGCACAGGGTATCGCCGGCGTTCACTTTCTGGCCCACTTCCACGAAGGCTTTCGCGTCCGGGCTTGGGGTGCGGTAGAAAGTGCCTACCATTGGAGAACGAACGACGTGGCCACTCACGGCCGCCGGTGCTGCAGGGGTTTCTGCCGCAGGCGCGGTGGCAACGGCGCTAGCCAGGGCTGGCTGCTGCTGTGCCGGCATCGCGTAGGCCTGCTGCATGACGGGATAAGCCTGCGCCGGTGCGGCACGGCTGATGCGAACCGATTCTTCGCCTTCAGAGATTTCCAGTTCAGAAATGCCTGATTCTTCAACCAGTTCGATCAGTTTCTTGATTTTACGAATATCCATGAGTGTGATTCCGTACTCTTTTTGTGGAGCAATTAGTGGGTTTTCGACAGACGGTTAACCGCTGCCTGTAAAGCGAAAGCGTAGCCATCCGCGCCGAAGCCGCAAATCACGCCTACCGCTACGTCTGAGAGATAAGAGTGATGGCGGAAAGGTTCGCGGGCGTGCACGTTGGACAGGTGGATCTCGATGAACGGGATCTGCACCGCCAGCAACGCATCGCGCAACGCCACGCTGGTATGCGTGAACGCCGCCGGATTTATCAGAATGAAATCGGTATTGCCGCGCGCCTGATGGATGCGATCGATCAGCTGATGCTCGGCGTTGGACTGCAGATGGCTCAGGCTAATATCCAATGCGGATGCCTGGTTTTCCAATCCGTTAACAATCTCTGTCAGCGTCGTGCTGCCGTACTTCTCCGGCTCACGCGTCCCCAGCAGATTGAGATTGGGGCCGTTCAGAAGCAAAATGTGAAACTTATCCGCCATTGTGCTGGTATCTCCGGCAATAAAACCATCATCGTAGAAAATAACCCGATGTTACCGATTTGTCACCTGTTAAGGGGCAAATTCACCCTGAGAACAGAAACAAGGTCGGGCATTATAACGATATCGTAGCAATTCGCAGCTAAATACTGGTCTTATCAGCGAAGATATTCAACCCCAAATCGACGAACTCGGGAAGCCGTGACAGGAATATGAGCGCTGGAACACAAAAAAAGTTCCCGCCGGCGGCGCGTGTTTTTCAGCGGCAATCCCGCGCGCCGCCGCGCGATTCAGCGCCACCAGGCGCGGAATTTCTTGTAACGCAGGCCCAACAGCGCCACCGCCAACAGCGCGTAAATGAACGGCTGGGGTGAAAACGTTTTGACCGACCACAGATAGTGAATGGGCGCGAGGATCGCCGCCAGATAGACGAAGTTGTGCAACATTTGCCATTTGGCGCCCAGTTTGCGCATCGCCCACAGCGTCGAGGTGGCCGCCAGCGCCAGCAGGATCAGCCAGGTGAGGATGCCGAGCGTCAGATACGGGCGGTTCACCAGCTCGCTGCCCAGCAGGCCGAGATTGCTCAGCCCCAGTTCCAGCGTGGAGTAGCTTATCAGGTGCAACGTGCCCCAGGCAAAGCACCACAGCCCGACCAGGCGGCGGCAGCGGATCAGCAGCGGTTGCCGGGCATATCGCGCCAGCGGGGCGATAGCCAGCGTGGCCAGCAGCAGTTTCAGCGTCATCCTGCCGGTAAAATGCTGTATGTCCTTGGACGGATCGGCGCTGAACCAACCCTGGTCCACCGCCAACACCAGCCAGAGAAAGGGCAAAAATGCCGCCAGATGCAGGGCGGCTTTCAGCCATTTGATATGAACAGGTGTCAGGCGCACTTAGAAATTCTCCCGCAGGTCCATGCCGCGATACAGTGACGCCACCTGATCGGCATAGCCGTTAAACAGCAGCGTCGGTTGGCGTTTGACATCGAGAATGCCGCCGGCACCGATGAAGCGTTCGGTAGCCTGCGACCAGCGCGGATGATCGACGTGCGGATTCACGTTGGCGTAAAAACCGTACTCGTTCGGCGCAGATTGGTTCCAGGTGGTCGGCGGCTGATCGCGCACCAAACGGATATGTACGATCGACTTGATGCCTTTGAAGCCGTATTTCCACGGCGTAATCAACCGCAGCGGCGCGCCGTTTTGCGGCGGCAGGGTTTTGCCGTACACACCGACGGTCAGCAGCGCCAGCGGATGCATCGCCTCGTCCAGCCGCAGCCCTTCGACGTAGGGATATTTCAGGCCGCCGCCGATAAAGCGATCTTTCTGGCCGGGCATCTGTTCCGGATCGTACAGCGTCTGGAAGGCCACGTAGCGCGCGTTGCTGTTCGGTTCGGCCAGCTTGATCAGTTTGCCCAACTCGAAACCGATCCACGGCACCACCATCGACCAGGCCTCGACGCAGCGCATGCGATAAATGCGCTGCTCCAGCGGGAAACGCTTCATCAGATCGTCGATATCCAGCGTTATCGGCTTCGCCACTTCGCCGTCGATGCGCACTTTCCAGCCTTCGGTTTTCAGCCCGCCGGCGTTGGCGGCCGGATCGGCCTTGTCGAGGCCGAACTCATAGAAGTTGTTGTAGCCGGTGACCTTGTCTTCCGGCGTCATCGCTAGCTGCGCCTGCCAGGCGGCCGGTTTGCTGAATTCCAGCGCTTTGCCCGGCGGCGCCTTGGGACGATCGTTGCCTTTGAACCACGACAGCAGGTCCGCCTGCGCGCCGGTAGGCAGCGCCAGCGTGGCGGCGGTGATGCCGAGCGCCTGCAGCACTTTGCGCCGCTGGTGGAATACGCTCTCCGGCGTGACGTCGGCCTCGGTCAATTTGGGGTGTTTGTTCATGCTGATGTTCTCCGCGACTGATGCCCGCCGCCCGCGAGCGGTTTACGGGGCTCCATGAAATAAGCATGGCGCTAAAGCCGGCCGGAAGCGAGGGGGGACGGGAAAATATGAAATTTCGCAGACGCCGGTGAGCCCCCCGTCGCCGGGGGGAGTCCGTCAGCGGATTTTCACCAGAGTGCGGCCGGTGATTTGGCTGTTCAGCAGCGCGGCGGCGGTGGCCGGCGCCTGTTCGAGAGTGATTTCGTGCGTGGCCTGCTGATAGAAACTGTCCGGCAGAATGCCAGCCAGCCGTTCCCAGGCGGTTTGGCGGCGATGCAGCGGCGTATGCACCGAGTCCACGCCCTGCAGGCGCACGTTGCGCAGAATGAACGGCATCACGGTGGTCGGTAACTGATAGCCGCCGGCCAGGCCGCAGGCGGCGACGGTGCCGTTATAGTTCATCTGCGCCAGCACCCGGGCCAGCAGCTTGTCGCCGACGGTGTCCACCGCGCCGGCCCACAGCTGTTTCTCCAGCGGACGCGGCGTGTCTATATAGCCATCGCGCGACATCACCTCTTTGGCGCCGAGCGCTTTCAGGTAGTCGGTATTGCTGTCGCGGCCGCTGATGGCGGTCACCCGGTACCCTAGCGCCGCCAGCAGGGCGATGGCGGTGCTGCCCACGCCGCCGCTGGCGCCGGTAACCAGGATATCGCCGTCGTCCGGGTGTACCCCGCCTTCCTCCAGCGCCATCACGCACAGCATGGCGGTAAAGCCGGCGGTGCCGATGATCATCGCCTTGCGCTCATCCAGGCCGTTCGGCAGCGGCACCAGCCACTCGCCGGAGACGCGGGCCTGCTCGGCCAGGCCGCCCCAGTGGTGTTCACCCACGCCCCAGCCGGTGAGCACCACGCTTTGCCCCTCTTTAAAGCGAGCGTCACCGCTGTGGCGCACGGTGCCGGCGAAGTCGATGCCAGGCACCATCGGGAAATGACGCACGATCTTGCCTTTCCCGGTGATCGCCAGCGCATCCTTGTAGTTCAGGCTGGACCAGTTGATGTCGACGGTAACATCGCCTTCCGGCAACCGATCGCTGCCGATATCTTTGATATGAGCCAGAGTTTGGTCGTCTTGTTGTTCCAATAACAGTGCACGCATGTCACTCTTCCTCTCGTTTACACTTTTCTATCAATGGCTGAATCACATTTATTTGACTATATGCATAATAAGCGGCCCATGTCCTGATAAAGGACAAAAACGGCGCTTGCAGGTTTAATTCCTCAGCAAGGCTTGTTAGGGTTGGACGGCCCCTTTTAGCTAAAGGGTGAACACTCACTTAACCATAGCGGACAAGGCACAGGGATGCGATTTACCACCAAACTCTCTGCATTGATCACTCTGTTGGTCGCGCTGGCGATGTTTTTGATGCTGATGGGATGTTCATACAGCTTCTTTTACGTCACGCAAGATCGCGTGGAGCGCCGCTTGGATTCGCTGGTTACCACTCTCGACCAAGCCATGTTGCGCGAGCCACCGCAAGAGCAGGAGAAATGGTTGCCGATTGTCATGCGCACACTCGGCATCGTGTCAGTCCGCGTAGAGGCCGGCGCCAGCAATCTCCTCGACTATAAATTGCCGACGGCGAAAAAAGAGCCCTGGGATGCGCTGAACGGCTATCGTCAGGTCTCGCGCCCTCTGTTGCAGCATCCGGGCAGTACGCTGCAAATCACCTACCTCGATCCCTTCGCCAGCGATGTGCGCACGTTGCAATCCACGGCCGCCGTCACGCTGTCGATCGTCGTCATGGTGGTGATTTTGCTGTTCAGCCTGCGCTGGCTGCGTGAACAGGCCGACGGCGAGGATCGTCTGGAACGCCGCGCGCGGCGCATTCTAAACGGCGAGCGTGAAAACGTCATGCAGGGCGACGTGCGCGAATGGCCGGCCAACGTCAGCGGGGCGCTCGACCGCCTGCTGGCCGATCTGGCGGAAGCCCGGGAGGAGCGCAGCCGGGTCGATACGCTGATCCGCGCCTTCGCGGCGCAGGACGCCAAAACCGGGCTGAACAATCGCCTGTTCTTCGATAACCAATTGACCACTCAGCTGGAAGAGGAAGGCTCTCACGGCATCGTGATGATGGTGCGGTTGCCCGATTTCGAGACCCTGCGCGAGACGCACGGCAGCGTGGCGGTGCAGGAGCTGATGTATTCGCTGGTCAATCTGCTGTCTACCTTCGTGATGCGCTATCCGTCGGCGCTGCTGGCGCGCTATTTTCACAGCGATTTTACCGTCTTGCTGCCGCATCGCACGCTGAAGGAGGCCGACGGCATCGCCTCACAGCTGGTCAACGCCATCGATGCCTTGCCTTCCACGGCGATGATCGACCGTGAGGCCTTCCTGCACATCGGCATCGTGGCGTACCGCAGCGGTCAGACCACGGAGCAGGTGATCGATTACGCGGAGCAGGCGACGCGGCACGCCACGCTGCAGGGCGAAAACGGTTGGTATGTGTACGACAGCCAGGTGCCGGAAAAGGGGCGCGGCAGCGTCAAGTGGCGCACGCTGCTGGAACAGGTGCTGGCGCGCGGCGGCCCGCGGCTGTATCAGAAACCGGCGGTGACCGTGGAAGGCGAGGTGCACCACCGCGAGATCATGAGCCGAATTTATGACGGTGCCCAGGAATTGCTGCCGGCGGAATATATGCCGCTGGTGGAGCAATTGGGGTTGGCGGAGAGTTACGATCGCCAACAGGTGAGCCGCATCATCCCGTTGCTGGCTCAGTGGCCTGAAGAAACGCTGGCGTTCCCGCTGTGCGTGGACTCGATTTTGCAGCGTTCGTTCCAGCGCTGGCTGCGCGATACGCTGTTGCAGTGCGAAAAAAGTCAGCGTCGACGCATTCTGATTGAACTTGCGGAGGCAGATGTGTGTCAACATATCGACCGTTTGCGTCCGGTGCTGAGGTTGCTGTCAGGGCTGGGTTGCCGCCTGGCGGTGTCCAAAGCGGGGTTAACCGTGGTCAGTACGTCCTATATCAAGTCGTTGCAGGTGGAGATCGTCAAGCTCCACCCGGGGTTGGTGCGGAGTATCGATAAGCGGGACGAAAACCAGCTGTTCGTGCAGAGCCTGACCGGCGCCTGCGCGGGCACGCGCGCTCAGGTGTTCGCTGCCAGCGTACGCACGCGCAACGAATGGCAGACGTTGAAAGAGCGTGGGATCCATGGCGGGCAGGGCGACTTTTTCGCGTCGCCGGAACCGATCGACGTGGGGCGTAAAAAATATTCACGTCGTTATCGTGTTTAAGCTGATTGACGGACAAAAATTGACGTAGAATGAGGACCGGATCCATCTGGGCCTCGTTACCGTCTTTTTGGAGTTTTTTCCAAACTGCCTGCGACAACAACGCCTATTTGAGATAGGCTCTTGTCTGCCTTTATCTGGTTGACGTTGGTAGGTGCTTACCACCGGCGGCAATCAGGGAATATGTTAGATTTTATGAGCTGTGTTACGCCGTTTCGTGCGTTGACAGGGTGGTAAACTGAGCCTTTGTTCAGGGAATTCAGGCCTCATCCAATTTCCGTGCATTCGAGCAGAAACAATACAGACTATTTTTCACCGAAGTAGAACGTTTTTGCGCCTTGTCGCTGCTTCGTGTGGTTGGTAAAGTAGGCGGATTTTATTTTCCGCCCCCAGCTTGCAGGATTATCCTTTCGTTATGTTTAAGAAATTTCGTGGCATGTTTTCCAACGACTTGTCCATCGACTTGGGTACCGCCAATACCCTGATTTATGTTAAAGGGCAAGGCATCGTACTGAATGAACCTTCGGTGGTTGCCATTCGCCAGGATCGTGCCGGCTCCCCAAAGAGCGTAGCGGCCGTCGGTCATGACGCCAAACAGATGCTGGGCCGCACCCCCGGCAACATCGCGGCTATTCGCCCGATGAAAGACGGCGTGATCGCCGACTTCTTCGTGACCGAAAAAATGCTGCAGCACTTTATCAAACAGGTTCACAGCAACAGCTTTATGCGTCCAAGCCCGCGCGTGCTGGTCTGTGTGCCGGTCGGCGCAACCCAGGTTGAACGCCGCGCTATCCGCGAGTCCGCCCAAGGGGCCGGCGCGCGTGAAGTGTTCCTGATTGAAGAGCCGATGGCGGCGGCGATCGGTGCAGGCTTGCCGGTTTCCGAAGCGACCGGCTCCATGGTGGTGGATATCGGTGGCGGTACCACTGAAGTGGCGGTGATCTCGCTGAACGGCGTGGTGTACTCCTCTTCCGTGCGCATCGGCGGTGACCGTTTCGATGAAGCCATCATCAATTATGTGCGCCGCAACTATGGCTCGCTGATCGGCGAAGCCACCGCAGAGCGCATCAAGCACGAAATCGGTTCTGCCTATCCAGGCGACGAAGTACGCGAAATCGAAGTGCGCGGCCGTAACCTGGCTGAAGGCGTACCGCGCGGCTTTACCCTGAACTCCAATGAAATCCTCGAAGCCCTGCAAGAGCCGCTGACCGGCATCGTCAGCGCGGTGATGGTTGCGCTGGAGCAGTGCCCGCCAGAATTGGCCTCCGACATTTCCGAACGTGGCATGGTCTTGACCGGCGGTGGCGCGTTGCTGCGCAACCTCGATCGCCTGCTGATGGAAGAAACCGGCATCCCGGTCGTGGTGGCGGAAGATCCGCTGACCTGCGTGGCGCGCGGCGGCGGCAAGGCGTTGGAAATGATCGACATGCACGGCGGCGATTTGTTCAGCGAAGAATAGTCAGCCCCTGGAAGGAGGAATCGTATCGGATGAATGCGCACAGCGAAAATCGGGTACGGTTCCTCTTTCTGTTGTCGAGGAACTCGCATAATTTATGAAGCCGATTTTTAGCAGGGGGCCTTCCCTGCAACTGCGACTTTTTTTGGCGGTGATCGCGGCCATTGGCCTGATCGTTGCCGACAGCCGGCTCGGCACGTTCGTGAAGATACGTAACTACATGGACACCGCAGTCAGCCCTTTCTATTTTCTGGCCAACGGGCCGCGTAAAGTTTTGGACAGCGTGTCAGAAACGCTGGCCACCCGCCAACAGCTGGAGCTGGAAAACCGCGCTCTGCGGCAGGAACTGCTGCTGAAAAACAGCGATATTCTTCTTCTTGGCCAATTCAAGCAGGAAAACGCCCGCTTGCGCGAGCTGCTGGGTTCCCCGCTGCGCCAGGACGAACACAAGATGGTCACCCAGGTGATCTCCACCGGTTCCGATCCGTACAGCGATCAGGTCGTTATCGACAAAGGGTCGGACAACGGCGTCTATGAAGGCCAGCCGGTGATCAGCGACAAGGGCGTAGTTGGCCAGGTCGTGGCAGTGGCGAAGGTGACCAGCCGCGTGCTGCTGATCTGCGATGCCTCGCACGCGTTGCCGATTCAGGTGCTGCGCAACGATATTCGGGTGATCGCCGCAGGCAGCGGCTGCGCCGACGATCTGCAGTTGGAACACCTGCCGAACAATACCGATATCCGCGTTGGCGACGTGCTGGTGACCTCCGGCCTCGGCGGCCGTTTCCCGGAAGGGTATCCGGTGGCGGTCGTCTCTTCGGTCAAGGTCGACAATCAACGCGCTTACACCGTGATTCAGGCGCGGCCGACCGCCGGTCTGCAGCGCTTGCGCTACCTGCTGCTGCTGTGGGGCGCCGATCGCAACGGCGACATGCCGTTGCCGCCGGACGAAGTGCACCGCGTGGCCAATGAACGCCTGATGCAGATGATGCCGCAGGTGCTGCCGCCTGCCGGTTCGGTCGGACCGCAGCTACCGGCGCCGGCCACCGGCGTGGCGCCGCAAACCGTCGCTCCGGCGTCTGTCCAGCCTGCCGCGGCGGGAGTGGTGCAATGAACAGTTACCGCAGCCACGGGCGCTGGATCATCTGGCTGTCGTTCCTGGTGGCGTTGGTGCTGCAAATCATGCCGTGGCCGGAACAGATCTACATGTTCCGGCCTTCGTGGCTGGTGCTGATCCTCATCTACTGGGTGATGGCCTTGCCGCACCGCGTCAACGTCGGCACCGGTTTCGTGCTGGGGTTGATCATGGATCTGATCCTTGGCTCCACGCTGGGCGTGCGTGCGCTGGCGCTGGGCATCATCGCCTACCTGGTGGCGTTCAAATTCCAACTGTTCCGCAATATGGCGCTGTGGCAACAGGCGCTGATCGTCGTGCTGCTGTCGCTGTCGATGGACGTGGTGGTGTTCTGGGCTGAGTTTTTAGTGATCAACGTCTCTTTCCGCCCAGAGGTGTTCTGGAGTAGTGTGGTAAACGGCATTTTGTGGCCGTGGTTATTCCTGTTGATGCGCAAAATCCGCCGTCAGTTCGCCGTACAGTAAGGGTATCTCAATGACTTCGCTTTATCTGGCCTCCGGCTCCCCACGTCGACGTGAACTGCTGACCCTGCTGGGCGTATCGTTCGACATTCTGTTGACGCATACCGAAGAGCAGCGCCGGGAAGGCGAAGCCGCGGAAGCCTATGTGCGCCGCCTGGCGCAGGACAAGGCCAAAGCGGGCGTGGCGCTGGCGCAGGAAGATCGGCCGGTGCTGGGCGCCGACACCATCGTGGTGCTCAACGGTCGGGTGCTGGAGAAGCCGCGCGACGAAGCTCATGCGGCACAGATGCTGGCGGCCCTGTCGGGCAAACAGCATCAGGTGATGACGGCGGTGGCGATCGCCGATCGCCAAGACGTGCGTTGCCAGCTGGTGGTGACCGAAGTGACGTTCCGCAGCCTGTCGCAACAGGATATCCGCGACTATATTGCTACGGGCGAACCGATGGATAAAGCGGGCGCCTACGGCATTCAAGGAAAGGGTGGTTGTTTCGTCAGAACGATAACCGGGAGTTATCACGCGGTGGTCGGTCTGCCACTGGTCGAAACACATGAGCTGCTCAGTAATTTTGTCGCATTACGTGATGTAAGAACCGGTTGATGGGCGCTGCCATTATCGACCGGCTCTGAGGAGAAGGCATGACAGCTGAGCTACTGGTTAATATCACACCGTCTGAAACGCGGGTCGCCTATATCGATGGCGGCATTCTGCAAGAGATTCATATCGAACGCGAATCCAAACGCGGCATCGTCGGCAATATCTATAAAGGGCGCGTCAGCCGCGTCCTGCCGGGGATGCAGGCGGCGTTCGTCGACATCGGCCTGGACAAGGCCGCCTTCCTGCACGCCTCCGACATCATGCCGCATACCGAATGCGTCGCCGGCGACGAGCGGAAAAACTTCCACGTGCGCGATATCGCCGAGCTGGTGCGCCAGGGGCAAGACCTGATGGTGCAGGTGGTGAAAGATCCGCTCGGCACCAAGGGCGCGCGTCTGACCACCGACATTACGCTGCCTTCGCGCTATCTGGTCTTCATGCCGGGCGCGGCGCACGTCGGCGTATCGCAGCGCATTGAAAGCGAAGCCGAGCGCGAACGCCTGAAGTCCATCGTTGCGCCGCACTGCGACGAGCTGGGCGGTTTTATCATCCGCACCGCGGCGGAAGGCATCGGCGAGGAGGAGCTGGCGCAGGACGCGGCGTTCCTCAAACGCCTGTGGACCAAGGTGATGGAGCGCAAGAAGCGCAACCAGACCAAATACAAGCTGTACGGCGAGCTGGCGCTGGCGCAGCGCATCCTGCGTGACTTCGCCGGCGCGGCGCTGGATCGCATCCGCGTCGATTCGCGGTTGACGCACGATCTGCTGGTGGAGTTTACCGGCGAGTATATCCCGGACATCACCCGCAAGCTGGAGCTGTACACCGGCAGCCAACCAATTTTCGATCTGTACGATGTGGAAAACGAGATCCAGCGCGCGCTGGAGCGCAAGGTAGAGCTGAAGTCCGGCGGCTATCTGATCATCGATCAGACCGAGGCGATGACCACCGTCGACATCAACACCGGCGCCTTCGTCGGCCACCGCAACCTCGATGAAACCATCTTCAATACCAACATCGAGGCGACGCAGGCCATTGCCCGCCAGCTGCGGCTGCGCAACCTGGGCGGCATCATCATTATCGACTTCATCGATATGAACAACGAAGAGCATCGCCGCCGGGTGCTGCACTCGCTGGAGCAGGCGTTGAGTAAAGATCGGGTAAAAACCACGATCAACGGCTTCTCTCAGCTAGGCTTAGTTGAAATGACGCGTAAACGAACGCGTGAAAGCATTGAACATGTGCTCTGTCACGATTGTCCTACTTGCAATGGGCGCGGCACCGTGAAAACGGTGGAAACCGTGTGCTACGAGATCCTGCGCGAAATTGTGCGCGTGCATCACGCCTACGATTCCGATCGCTTCCTGGTGTACGCTTCCGCGGCGGTCGGCGAAGCGCTGAAGAGCGAAGAGTCGCACGCGCTGGCCGAAGTGGAGATCTTCGTCGGCAAACAGGTGAAAGTGCAGATCGAACCGTTGTACAGCCAGGAGCAGTTCGACGTCGTCATGATGTAGCCCGCCCGACATCGGTAGGGGCCCGGCACGCCGGGCCCGTCAGTGCATAGATATTCCCGTTGCCAGGCAGCGGAGCAAGGAGAACTGCGTGAGGCGACTGCCTGGGATTCTGTTAGCAACAGGCGCCACCCTAATTGTGATTGTGGCGCTGCTGATCAGCGGGCTGCGCCTGATGCTGCCGAAGCTGAACGACTACCGCCCCCAACTGCTGGCGCAGGTGGAGAAGCTGTCCGGCGTGCCTGTGCGAATGGATTTCGTGCAGGGCAGCTGGGAAACGTTCGGCCCGCAGCTTGAAATGCGCAACCTGAGCGCTACGCTGCCCAAAAGCGATGTGCATATCGAGCGCGTGACGCTGGCGCTGGACGTGTGGCAGTCGCTGCTGCACTGGCGCTGGCAGTTCCGCGATCTGACCTTCTACCAATTCCGCCTCGATTTGAACGCCACGCTGGGCGGCGACCAGCAGGGCGAAGGCCTTGAGCCGGGCAAAATCAGCGATTTGATGCTGCGCCAGCTCGATCATTTCGATCTGCGCGACAGTCGTATTTCATTCCTGACGCCCGCCGGCGCGCGCGCCGAATTTGACATTCCCCAGCTGACCTGGCTCAACGGCCGCGATCGTCACCGCGCCGAGGGGCAGATCAGTCTGTCTACGCTGAACGGCCAACACGGCGTGGTGCAGCTGCGCATGGACCTGCGCGATAATCAGGGCCTGCTGGATACCGGCACGGTCTACCTGCAGGCCGATAACATCGACATGAAACCCTGGTTTACCCGCTGGCTGCGCGCCAACACCGGGCTGGAAAGCGCCGACTTCAGCCTGGCGGCCTGGCTGCAGGTGCAGAACGGCCAGATCGCCGGCGGCAATGCGTTGCTCAAGCAGGGGGCGGCCAACTGGGACACCGGCGCCGCGCAGCACCGGCTGGACGTGGATAATCTGGCGCTGTCGCTGCGCCGCCAGGGCACCGGCTGGCAACTCGACGTGCCGCAACTGCGGTTGAGCACCGACGGCCAGGCCTGGCCGCAGGGCGGGTTTTCCGCGCTGTGGCTGCCGGAAAACAACGAATTCATGGGGCCGGCGCAGAATGAAGAACTGCGTGTGCGCGCGACTGATATTCAGCTGGAGCGTCTGTCGGCGCTGCTGCCGACCTTCTCCTTCCTCAGCCCGGACGTGCTCGACCGCTGGAACGATCTGCAGCCGCAGGGGCAATTGGAAGCGCTGGCGCTGGACATCCCGCTCAAGCAGCCGGAAAAGAGCCGTTTCCAGGCGCTGTGGCGCGATGTCAGCTGGCAGCGTTGGGAACTGCTGCCGGGCGTTAACCACTTCTCCGGGGCGTTGAGCGGCGGGGTGGAGAACGGCCGCCTGACGCTGGGGCTCACCGACAGCACCCTGCCTTACGGCGACATGTTCCGCGCGCCGCTTGAAGTCAGCCGCGCGCGCGGCGCGCTGACCTGGCGTTATAACGATCAAGGTTGGGAACTGGCGAGCCAGGGGCTGGACGTCAAGGCGAAGTCACTGTGGGTCAACGGCGATTTCCGCTATCAGCAGCCGGCCAAGGGCGAGCCGTGGCTGAACATCCTGGCGGGTATCCGCCTGTATGACGGCGCCGACGCCTGGCGGTATTTCCCTGAACCGCTGATGGGCAAGCATCTGGTGGACTACCTGAGCGGCGCCATTCAGGGCGGCCAGGTGGATAACGCCACGCTGATTTATGCCGGCGATCCGCAGCACTTCCCGTATCGCAAAAACGAAGGACAGTTCGAAGTCTTCGTACCGCTGCGCCATGCCACCTTCCAGTTCCAACCGGGCTGGCCTGCGCTGACCGATTTGGCGATCAATCTCGATTTCGCCAACGAGGGGCTGTGGATGCATGCGCCGCAAACCCGGCTGGGTAAGGTGGCGGGCAAAAATATCAGTGCGGTGATCCCGGATTACCTGAAAGAGCGGCTGCTGATTGACGCCGACGTGGCCGGCGCGGGCAGCGATGTGCATGACTACTTTATGCAGACGCCGTTGCACGATTCGCTGGGGGCGGCGCTGGAGCAGCTGCAGATCGGCGGCGATGTCAGTGGGCGCTTACATCTGGATATCCCGCTGGACGGCGAGCAGGTCAAAGCCACCGGTGAAGTGGCGCTGAACAATAATTCGTTGCTGATAAAACCGCTGGAAAGCGAGCTGCAGAAGCTCAGCGGCAAATTCCGTTTCAACAACGGCAATCTGGAGAGCGACACCCTGTCGGCCAACTGGTTCGGGCAACCGGTGGCGGTCAACTTCACTACGCAGGAAGGCGAGCGTGACTACAAGGTCAACGTGGGTCTGAAAGGAGACTGGCAGCCGGGCAAGTTCCCCGGCCTGCCGAAAGAGGCCGCCGATGCGCTCAACGGCAGCGCGCCCTGGCAGAGCCAGGTGGCCATCACGCTGCCGCACCAAGGTTCGGCCAGCTACGATATCGGTCTCGACGCGGATTTGAAGAAAGTGAGCAGTCACTTACCTTCGCCGTTGGACAAGGCGCCGGGAGAGGCGCTGCCGGTGAACGTCAAGGTCAAAGGCGGCCTGAACGGCTTCATGTTGACCGGCAGCGCGGGCAAACAGAACCGTTTCAACAGCGAATGGAACTTCGATAAAAAACAGGTGAATCTGGCGCGCGCTGCCTGGCAAACCAACGGGGGCGGCACGCCGCCGCTGCCGGCCGGCAAGTCGATGACGCTGAATCTGCCGGCGCTGGACGGTGAGCAGTGGCTGGCGCTGCTCGCGCCGGCGCTGAAACAGGGCGGCGGCAGCGGCCAGGTGGGCGGTTTCAGCTTCCCCACCACCGTGGCGCTGACCACGCCGCAGCTGCTGTTGGGCGGCCAGGCCTGGCACAAGCTGACGCTGTCGGCCGAGAAACAGCTTGGCGCTACCCTCGTGAGCGCCAAGAGCGACGAAGTGGACGGCAGCCTGCGGGTGGCCGATCGCGGGCCGTGGCGCGCCGATATCAACTACCTGTATTACAACCCGCAGTTCGCAGAGACTAAAAGCGCGGCGGGCACGCCGCCGCCGCCGGAGAAAATCAGCTTCCGCGACTGGCCTTCGCTGATGTTGCGCTGCAAGTCGTGCTGGGTGCTGGGGCAGAACCTCGGCAAGGTCGAGGCGGATCTGACTAATCGGGGCGATACTCTGACGCTGGATCACGGCCTGGTCGATACTGGCCAAGGGCGCATGACCGCCACCGGCCTGTGGAAACAAAACGCGCAGGAAGAGCGCAGCTCGCTGAAAGGCAAGCTGCTCGGCGGCAAGATTGATGAAACCGCCGCCTTCTTCGGCATCACCATTCCGCTCAAAGGGGCGCCTTACGACGTGGATTTCGATCTGTACTGGCATGGCACGCCGTGGCAGCCGCGGGTCGATACGCTGAGCGGCGCGTTGCAGGTCAAAATGGGCAAGGGCGAGATCGACAGCATGGGCGGCGGCCGCGCCGGTCAGCTGCTGCGGCTGGTCAGCTTCGACGCCTTGCTGCGTAAGCTGCAGTTCGACTTCAGCGATACCTTCGGCAAAGGTTTCTACTTTGATTCCATCCGCAGTACCGCCTGGCTGAAAGATGGCATAATGCATACTGATAATCTATTGATCGATGGCTTGGCGGCGGATATTGCTATGAGCGGCCAGATCGATTTGGCGCGCCGCCGCATCGATATGGAAGCGGTGGTGGCGCCGGCGATTTCAGCGACCGTCGGCGTGGCCACGGCGTTTGTCGTTAACCCGATCGTCGGCGCGGCGGTGTTCGCCGCCTCGCAGGTGCTGGGGCCGCTGTGGAGCAAGATTTCGCTGATTCGCTACCATATCGGCGGCGATCTCGACCAGCCGAAGATCAATGAGGTACAGCGTAAGTCAAAGGAGGATAAGGCGTCATGAGGAATGCTAACGTTGCGTTGTTGCAGTTGTGCAGTGGCGATCAGGTGCGCGATAACCTGGCCCAGATTGAACAGCAGATTAAGCAGCTCAATGCCGGGGTAAAACTGGTCATGACGCCGGAGAACGCGCTGCTGTTCGCCAACTCCGCAGCCTACCGCCAACAGGCGGAAAAACAGGGCGATGGCCCGCTGCAGAATGCGGTGCGCGAACTGGCGCGCCGCTATGGCGTGTGGTTGCTGGTGGGCTCGATGCCACTCGTCAGCCGTGAGAACCCGGCGCTTATCACCACCAGCAGCCTGTTGTTCGACGAGCAGGGCGAGATCCGCGCCCGCTACGATAAGCTGCACATGTTCGATGTGGACATCAACGATGCGCACGGCCATTACCGCGAGTCGGATACCTACCAGCACGGGCAGCACCTGACGGTGGTGGATACGCCGGTCGGGCGTTTGGGCATGACCATATGCTACGATCTGCGCTTCCCCGCGCTGTTCCAGGCGCTGCGGGCACAGGGCGCCGAACTGATTTCGGTGCCGGCGGCCTTTACGCGGGTAACCGGCGAGGCGCATTGGGAAATCCTGCTGCGCGCCCGAGCGATCGAGAACCAGTGCATGATCCTGGCGCCGGCGCAGGTGGGGCGCCACGGGCCGACCCGTCGCACCTGGGGCCACACGCTAGCCGTCGACGGCTGGGGCAAGGTACTGGCCGAGAACCCGGACGCCGTGGCGGCACTGAAGGTGCGTGTGGACGCCGCAAGCCTGAAAAATATTCGTGCGCAGATGCCGGTGCTGCAGCACAACCGATTCCAGACGTCGCTGACGGCGCCGTCTGACAAGTTATCCTCCAATCAAGAGTGAAACCATTATGAGTCTGACGTTTGTCAGTGAGCAGTTACTCGCTACCAACAAGCTGAGTCATCAAGACCTGTACTCGGTACTGGGTCAACTGGCAGAACGCCGTATCGACTACGCCGATCTCTATTTTCAGTCCAGCTATCACGAAGCCTGGGTGATCGAGGACGGCATCATCAAGGATGGCTCTTACAATATCGACCAGGGCGTCGGCGTGCGCGCCGTCAGCGGTGAGAAGACCGGCTTCGCCTATGCCGATCAGATCACCCTGAATGCGCTGCAGCAGAGCGCCCAGGCGGCGCGCAGCATCGTGCGCGAGCAGGGCGACGGGCGGGCGCATACCCTGGGTGAGATCGGTTATCGAGCGCTGTACCCGCTGCTCGATCCGCTGCAAAGCCTGCCGCGCGAAGAGAAAATCGCCCTGTTGCACCGCGTCGACAAGGTGGCGCGCGCCGCCGATGCGCGGGTGCAGGAAGTGAACGCCAGCATCACCGGCGTTTACGAGCAGGTGTTGGTGGCCGCCACCGACGGCACGCTGGCGGCGGACGTTCGCCCGCTGGTGCGCCTCTCCGTCAGCGTGCTGGTGGAGCAGGACGGCAAGCGTGAGCGCGGCTCCAGCGGCGGCGGCGGCCGTTTCGGTTACGACTATTTCCTGGAAACCGTCGACGGCGACGTGCGCGTCGATACCTACGCCAAAGAAGCGGTGCGCATGGCGCTGGTCAATCTTGGCGCGGTGGCGGCGCCGGCCGGCAATATGCCGGTAGTGTTGGGCGCCGGCTGGCCGGGCGTGCTGCTGCATGAGGCGGTGGGCCACGGCCTGGAAGGCGACTTCAACCGACGCGGCACCTCGGTATTCAGCGGCCATATGGGCGAGCGGGTGGCGTCTGAGCTGTGCACCGTGGTGGATGACGGCACTCTGCAAGGGCGCCGCGGCTCGCTGGCGATCGACGACGAAGGCGTGCCGGGCCAGTACAACGTGCTGATCGAAAACGGCGTGTTGAAAGGCTACATGCAGGACAAGCTCAACGCGCGACTGATGGGCGTCGCGCCGACCGGCAACGGCCGCCGCGAGTCTTACGCGCATCTGCCGATGCCGCGCATGACCAATACCTACATGCTGGCGGGTAAATCGACGCCGGAAGAGATCATCGCCAGCGTTGAGTACGGCCTGTACGCGCCGAACTTTGGCGGCGGCCAAGTGGATATCACCTCCGGCAAGTTCGTGTTTTCCACCACCGAAGCCTATCTGATCGAGAAGGGCCGCATCACTAAACCGGTGAAGGGGGCGACGCTGATCGGCTCCGGCATCGAGGCGATGCAGCAGATCTCGATGGTCGGCAACGATCTGGCGCTCGATAAAGGCGTGGGCGTGTGCGGCAAAGAAGGCCAGAGCGTGCCGGTGGGCGTCGGCCAACCGACGCTGAAACTGGACACGCTCACCGTCGGCGGCACGGCGTAATTTTTCCTCCAGGGGCCACGCGTTGGCCCCTCAATCATGCTCCATTTTGCGGCCTTTCTCGCATTCGTAACGCTAAGCTCGGCAGGACGCCGTAGCCTGCACGATATAATGGAATAAAATTGACGTGGCGAAAAAACAGAGCAATACGATGATGACGCGTCTGGCTATGCCCGCCCGGCGTTGGCTGCTGGCGCTGGGCGTCCTGTCCCTGACGGGCTGCGCCCGCTCCGATGCGCTGTGGGGCGTGGTCGATAAGCTTTGCATGGCCAATTATCAGCAAAAGCGCGATCCGGCACCCTGTGAGCAGATTTATATGCCGCAGGGGAAGGCCCTGGGCTTCAGCGTGCTGCAAAACCCGCGTTACCCCTATCATTTTATTCTGGTTCCGACGGCGCCGCTCTCCGGCATCGAAAGCCCGCAGCTGCTGGCCGGGGAACGGACGGACTATTTTGGCTATGCCTGGCTGATGCGTTACCGGCTGGCCGCCGAATATGGCGGGCCGGTGCCGGATGATATGTTGGGCATGGCGATCAACTCCGCTTACGGCCGCAGCCAAAACCAATTGCATATTCACCTGACCTGTCTGCGTGAGGACGTGCGGCGTCAATTGCAGGCGGAACGCCCCTACATACAGGAACAATGGCGGCCCTTGCCGGATAAGCTGTTGCGCCACACCTACTACGCGCGCCGCGTGATGCAGCCAACTGCGATGGGCGTTTACCCGATTAAGGATCTGGCGGATTATTTCCATCTGTCGCCGCCGCAGATGGCGGAATATGGTGTGGCGTTAGTGCCCACCACGTTTGGCGGCCAACGGGGGTTTATTTTGCTGGCCTCGAAGCGCGGCTGGGATGTCGGCAACCGCGCTTCGGTAGAATCGCTGCTGGATAAAGAGTGCGCGATTTTGCCGCGTTAATTTTGCTACATAAAATGACGCAGGTGAGAGCGGCGAGGCATCGCTCTCACCTCGTTGTCCCTACCTGAACCGCGCATCCCGCGCAAACAGAAAAGCGGCCTCCCGCAGGCGAGCATCGGCTTGTGCCTGATCCCCCTGATAGCGCAAGATCATGATCAGCGTGGCGTAGACGTTGGCGTCGATGCGGCGCTGCAGATAGGCATTGGCCCACTGCCGATAGCCGGTCAACAGGGCATCATCGCGCGTTTGGTTATAGACCAGCAGAGCGTGAGATTGCTCGTCGAAGGTTTTGCGCTCCCGGTAGATCCAGGCGGCCGGCGGCGGCATCTGCTCGATGCTGTCGATGTTGGCCAGCATAGTGCGCTCCGACTGAGTGAGCGCCATGCGCCCTTGCCAGGCGAAGGCCGCCATCACCAGCACGCCGAGCGCCGCAAGCGCCACCGGCAGGCTCAGGGCTTTGGCGAACGGCAGCGGGCGGGGCTCGCCGGTTTGGCCGTCCAGCAGCGCCAGCAGCAGCAGAAACGCCAGCCAGTGCGGCGCAGACAGATAGAAAGGGTATTCCAGCTGAGTGTGTATCAGCATCGGCAGCAGCACCAGGAACAAGCCGACGCGCGCACCGTTCGGCTGTTCTCGATCCCGTTGCCAGGCGCTTTTCAGCAGCCGTACGCCGGCGGCAAGGACGATAGCGATACCCGCCAGCGCCGTCAGGCCGCCCTCGACCCACCACAGCAGGATTTCATTGTGCGGATGCCCGGCGACTTCCAGCACTTCGCGCCAGGGCATTGTCTGCAGGCGGAAGTGCGCGAAGCTGTATTCAAAGCCGCCGTAGCCCCAGCCCAGCAGCGGCTTGGCCAGGATCATGGCGCCGACGTCGTGCAGCATGGTCAGGCGCGCGCTGTTGGAGAATTCGCGGTCGAGCAAGACGCTACTTGTCTCTAGACCAAAACTGGTGAACAGCACCGTCAGGCCGATCGCGGCGCCCAGCAGCAGCGCGCCGCCTGCCCAGCGGCTTGCGGCCGGGCGTTGGCGGGCAAAACGCCACAGCAGCAGCGTCGCCGCCAATGCGGCCCCCAACCAGGCGGCGCGCGACTGGATCAGCACCAGCAGGGTGGAGAAAGCGGCCAGCAGCGCGAGCAGCGGGATTTGCCGCCGCCGCGTCGGCGCAGAGAGGGGAGCCAGCAGCAGCCAGAGCGCCAAAGCCAGCCCGGTGGCGATAAAGCTGCCCAGCACGTTCGGCTGCTGAAAGACGCCGTAGACCCTGCTGCCGTTAGGGGATACCCAGGCCAGCGCGGGGGCGAACAGCTGTAAAGCCGCCAACAACGCCTGAATGCCGACGGCAAACAACAGGCCGAACAGCAGCAGCTCGCGCTGCCGGGCGGTGACGCGCAGCTGCAGGCAGGCGACATAGAACAACCAACCGCCGAGCAAACCGGCGCAGCGCCACAGGGCGTCTTCGCGCCATTCGGGGCGGGTATACAGCAACGGCAGCGCCAGCACGGCGATGCCGAGCAGTAACAGGCGCGCGGTGGGCGTGAGCGAAAGGCGGATGCGACCCAGGCAAACGGTAAACGTCACGATCAGCGTGGTCAGTGCCATGACGCTCCAGGCCAGAATATTTTGCGGCAGCGCCAGGCCGCCGCCGCCCATGTTGGGGTGATAGACCGGCAGGACCGCAGCCATCCAGATCAGCAGCAGGGGCAGCACGGCGATGGTTGCTGCGTTAGCGGGAGATTTATCGGCCATGGTTAACCTGCCAAGGTCTGAGAGCGTTTATTAAATGCATGTTTTGATTATTCCCTATCCTTTATCCTGGTATTGAAATGCGTGTAATGTTGAAATCGAAAATGTCTCACGGGAAATTTAAACCGTCTTTATGGTGAAGCGATAAATAATGTTTGCCCTGAGAATGCGCGAGGCTGTGTGCCCAAAGAAAAATTAAGCCGTATTTTTCACCCGCAAAGGCATTTTTGTTGTTTGCAAAAACAGACGCGCCATTTTCTCAAATCTATTGTGATTCAGTCAATTTGTAATCACATCCTTTTTTTTATTAATTAAAATCAATTGGTTGATTGTGATTCCTGCATGCGTGGATATCGTGGGGTATCCCGGTAGTGGCCCATAGTGGCAGGCAATGTGAACAATAAAAGCGGTATCTGCTTGTTTAATTGATGCCGTCAGTGGCGGCGTGACGGTGGAGATTTATTTCATCGTTTCTCATTGCTGATTTTTAAATTTAAAGTGATTTTGATGGTTTTATTTTTATTAAGATTTTTCTTTTCTTTGTCTGTTTTTTTAATCTTTATGAAATGATTAATTATTAGGATTGTTCTGCTGCATTGGAAATAAAAGAGGGTATGGCTTGAGCCTCCCGTTGCCGCGGCAGAATACGGACTAACGCGCCTGCCCAAGCGCGTTAATCTCGTCTCTTGTGCGCTTACTCCACGTCGCCGATCCGCTCCAGCGCATCCACCACCAGATGCCAGAATTTATCCTGATCCAGTTTGACCGCGACCTGGGTGTGGCAATCCGGCGGCGGCGGCGCGCGGAAGTCCGCGACCGTCATGCCTAAGGTGAGGGTGCCGGTCAGCTCTATATTTACCGGCGCTTTGCGCACCGACATGACGCTCGGATCGATCACATAGGCCACTGCGCAAGGATCGTGTACCGGCGGGGCGCTGAAGCCCTGCGCCTGCTGATACATATGGCCAAAGAATGCCAGTAGTTCGCCGACGAAGGTGGCCGGCCGGGTGCCGAGGGTGGCGATGCGTTCGCAGACTGCCGGCGTGGCCAGCGCCTGGTGGGTGAGATCCAGCCCGACCATGGTCAGCGGCCATTTTTCATTGAACACGATGTGCGCCGCCTCGGGATCGATTTTGATATTGAACTCCGCCACCGCGCTCCAGTTGCCCACATGATAGCCGCCGCCCATCAGCACCACTTCCTTGACCCGCTCGGCAATGCGCGGCTCTTTACGCACCGCCATGGCGATATTGGTCAGGCCGCCGGTCGGCACCAGCGTCACGCTGCCGGGCGGGTGGGCCATCACGGTCTCAATGATCAGGTCAACTGCGTGGCGCGAGTCCAGCTGCAGGTGGGGTTCCGGCAGCACCGGGCCATCGAGGCCGGAGTCGCCGTGAATGTCGGGCGCCACTTCGATATCGCGCACCAGCGGACGCGGGCAGCCGGCGGCGAAGGGCACGCCGGTGATGTTGGCGATGCGCGCCACCGCCAGGGCGTTGCGCGTCACTTTGTCCAGCGTTTGGTTACCTACCACGGTGGTGACCGCCAGCAGGTCGATCTGCGGATTGCCCCAGGCCAGCAGCAGGGCGATGGCGTCGTCATGCCCCGGGTCACAGTCCAGTATGATTTTTTTCATGGTTATTCCTGATGCAGGGAGAGGTGCTCGCAGCATAACGCAGCGCAGCGGCGTGGGATAATGCCGATGATGCTTTTGTTAACGGCATCAAAGCCTTGCCATTGTTACGATGTAATGAAACGTAAATCCTCATCGCCGGGCTTTACCCTGGAGTTTACTCCAGGGTTTACAGTGAGCTTCAGCGTGAATGCACAGAGGAGAGGCGAGATGAGCTTACTGAAAAGGTTGTTGGGGCAAGGCGGTATTAACGGCGGTCATCGGCGCGCGGGCCACGGCGGTGGCCACCATGGCAACCGCTATAGCCAGCATGGCGAGCAGGGGCTGCAGTGCCCGGAATGCCGGGCTGTGAATAAGCCGGGCGCGCGCTATTGCCATCGCTGCGGTCAGCCGTTTGCCGCGGTGAGCGCTACCTGCGCACAGTGCGCCGCGCCGTTGCCGCCGGGCAGCCGCTTTTGTCCGCAGTGCGGCGGCGGTGTGCCGTGAATCGGGGCGGCTGGACGGTCGCGCTGCTGCTCGGCGCCATGGCGCTGTGGACGTTGCTGGCCTGGGGCGTATCCGGCCTGCTGACCTGGCTGCCGGCGTTGGCAGAGGCGGCCGGGAACGCAACGTTGCCGGTGAACGGTGCGCTGAGCCTGGTGCCGCAGACGGTGTTGGACGCCTGGCTGCCGTGGCTGAAACAGCTGGGCAGCGGGCTGGCGAGCTATTTTCCTCTGCTGCTGGTCTGGGCGGGCTACGCCGTCTGGCTGCTGTGGGGCATCGGCATGTTGGCACTGATGCTGCTGGCCGCGCTGGCGCGCCGCTATTTAAGCGCTGCTCAGCGATAGCCCTGATAGACCGCCGCTACGCGTTCGAAATAGTCGGTTAAATAGTTGATGCACACCTGCACCTTCAGCGGCAGTTTGTCCTTCTCGGTATAGAGCGCGTAGATTGGCCGCGGATCCGAATGGTAGCTTTTGAACAGGATCTCGATCTCGCCGCGTTTGATTTCTTCGATCACCCACATCAGCGGGGCGTAGGCGATGCCGGCGCCGTTTTTCAGCCAACGGATCATGGTGGAGGAGTCGTTGGTGACGAAGCGCCCCTGCGGGGAAATGCGCGTGGTGATGCCTTCCGGCGACATCAGTTCGAATTCGCTGTCGGGCCGCACGCTGTACTCCAGCCAGGAAAAGTTGACCATGTCGCTCGGCTTCTGCGGCGTGCCGTGCTGGCTCAGGTAGCTTTTGGCGGCGCACACCACCATCGGCATCTGCCCCAGGCGGCGCGAGAACAGACTCGAGTCTTGCAGCGCGCCGGTGCGGATCACCAGATCCAGACCGTCGGTGATCAGATCCGGCGCCGGTATGCCGGTCACCAGGTTGACCGTCAGGCCCGGATACTCTTTCATCATCTCGGCGGTCATGTTCGCCAGCACGTTTTGCGCCATGGTGGACGAGCTGCCGATGCGCAGCGTGCCGGCGGGCGTATTGTTAAACGCGTACAGCTGCTCATGCACTTCGCTGACTTCCTGCAGCATGCGTCGGCAGCCCTGATAGTAAATCTTGCCGGCCTCGGTCAGGCCGATGCTGCGCGTGCTGCGGTTCAACAGCTTGACCTGCAGCTCATTTTCCAGTTTCGAGACGGTTTGGCTGATCGATGAAACGCTCATGTCGAGTTGGCGCGCGGCCGCGGTAAACGACCCGAACTCAACCACTTTGGCGAATACCGACATGCGTTTTAATCTTTCCATTATTCACTCTGGCTTAAAAGTGATTTAGATCACAGATTGTTGATGCCTTGATAGTAAGCAGGCTAATATAACGTGGTCGGGTGAATAGACCTCACCAACGTGCGAGAGCGAGCGGCGACGTCATCCTGCCGCTCCTCCGGCACCCTCGCAATCCCTGTCGTGGATGTCTGCCCCAAAGTTTAACCTTTTTTCGGGTTCGTGACCTGGACAAGCTGCCTGGTCAAGATTTGTGGCGCGCGCACGCTAAAATGTAAAGAGAATGTGAATGGCGAGACCTGTCTTTCCCCGGCGCAGTGAACAATAAGGAAAAAGTGATGAGTTTGCTTCCGGTTATGGTCATCTTCGGACTGTCGTTTCCGCCGGTGTTTTTCGAGCTGCTGGTGTCGCTGGCGCTGTTTTTTCTCTTGCGCCGCCTGCTGCAGCCGACGGGGATTTACGATTTTGTCTGGCATCCGGCGCTGTTTAATACCGCGCTGTATTGCTGCTTGTTTTATCTGATTTCGTGTCTTTTTGTTTGAGGTCGCTGTGAAAAATTTTTCGATAAAAATAACCCGAATCGCGATCACTTTGATTCTTGTGCTGCTGGGCATTGCCGCGGTATTCAAGGCCTGGGTGTTCTACACCGAGTCGCCGTGGACGCGTGACGCCAAGTTCACCGCCGACGTGGTGGCGATCGCGCCGGACGTCAGCGGCCTGCTGACCGACGTGCCGGTGGTGGACAACCAACTGGTCAAGAAAGGCCAGGTGCTGTTCGTGGTCGATCGGCCGCGTTATGAGCAGGCCTTGGCGGAAGCCGGCGCCGACGTCGCCTACTATCAGACGCTGGCGGCGGAAAAACGGCGTGAGGCCGGCCGCCGCGTGAAATTAGGCGTGCAGGCGATGTCGCAGGAAGAGATTGACCAGTCGAACAACTCGCTGCAGACCGTGCAGCACCAGTTGGCGAAGGCCATTGCGGCTCGCGAGCTGGCGCAGTTGGATCTGGAGCGCACCACGGTGCGCGCCCCGGCCGATGGCTGGATCACCAACCTCAACGTACACGCCGGTGAATACATCACCCGCGGGTCGGTTGCGGTGGCGCTGGTGAAGAAAGATTCCTTCTACATCCTGGCGTACCTGGAAGAGACCAAGCTTAACGGCCTGAATAAGGGCGATCGCGCGGAGATTACCCCGCTCGGCAGCAACCGCATCATGCATGGCACCGTCGACAGCGTGGCGGCGGCGGTGAACAACAGCAGCAGCACGGTGAACAACAAAGGGTTGGCCTCGATCGACAGCAACCTGGAGTGGGTGCGTCTGGCGCAGCGCGTGCCGGTGAAGATCCTGCTGGACGCCAAGGACCAACAGCATCCGTACCCGGCCGGCACCACCGCCACCGTGGTGATCGTCGGCAAGAACGATCGCAATGCCGACAGCGGCTCGCCTTTTGTGCGCCTGATGCACCGGCTGCGTGAGTTCGGCTAATGAGCAGCCCAACCTTTATCCGGCTGAGATTTGCCTTCAAACTCAGCTTCGCGATTGTGTTTGCGCTGTTCGTCGGCTTCCATCTCAATCTGGAAACCCCGCGCTGGTCGGCGATGACCGCCGCCATCGTCGCCGCCGGCCCGGCCTTTGCCGCCGGCGGTGAACCCTTCTCCGGCGCCATTCGTCATCGCGGCTGGCTGCGCATCATCGGCACCTTTATCGGCTGCTTCGTCGGCCTGCTCATCATCATCACCACCGCCCGCGCGCCGGTAGTGATGCTGATGCTGTGCTGCATGTGGGCCGGTTTCTGCACCTGGCTTTCTTCGCTTATCAAGGTGGAGAACTCCTACGCCTGGGGGCTGGCCGGCTATACCGCGCTGATCATCATCGTGACGGTCGCCACCAGCGAGGCCCACCTGCTGGAAGCGCCGCAGTTCGCCATCGAGCGTTGCAGCGAGATCGTGCTGGGGATCGTCAGCGCCGTGTTGGCCGATCTGCTGTTTTCGCCGCGTTCGATCAAGCAGGACATCGATCGGGCGGTGGATAAGCTGCTGGTGGATCAATACCGCCTGATGCAGATGTGCATCAGCCATGCCGACAAAGAGGACATCGACCGCGCCTGGAGCAATCTGGTGAAGAGCACCACGGCGCTGGACGGCATGCGCAACAACCTGATGATGGAATCCTCGCGCTGGCAGAAGGTCAACCGGCGGGTGAAAGCGCTGCATACCCTGTCGCTGACGCTGATCACCCAGGCCTGTGAAACCTATCTGATCTTGTTGAATCACCCGCAGGCGCTGAAAGAAAGTTTGCGGGAACAGCTGATGGTGCCGGCGGAGACCCCGCAGGAGATCCACAAACGCATGAAGCTGTTGCGTCAGGTGCTGACCACGCATCGCTCCGAGGAAACGCTGCCGACCATCACCGGCTGGGTCGGCGCGGCGACGCGCTACCTGCTGCTGTCGAAAGGCGTGCACACCAACTGCAGCATCAGCGCGGTGGAAGAGGGCGTATTGAGCAACGAAACCGTGGTCAAGCCGACCTCGGCGGAAGGGCATCACGCGATGATCAACGGCCTGCGCACCTTTGTGGCGACGGCCTTCGGCTGCCTGCTGTGGCTGTGGACCGGCTGGACGTCCGGCAGCGGTTTTATGGTGATCATCGCGGTGATCACCTCGCTGGCGATGCGCACCCCGGCGCCGCGCATGGTGGCGATGGATTTCGTGCTGGGCATGCTGGCGGCAATCCCGGTCGGTTCTCTGTTCTTCATGGTGATCCTGCCGGCGACCCAGCAGAGCATTCTGCTGTTGTGCCTCAGCCTCGGCCTGCTGGCGTTTTTCATCGGCATCGAGGTGCAGAAGCGGCGGCTCGGTTCGCTGGGGTTGTTGGCGGGGACCATCAACATTCTGGTGCTGAGCAACCCGATGGAGTTCAACGTGACCCAGTTTCTCGACGGGGCGCTGGGCCAGTTCCTCGGCAGCTGCGTTGGGCTGATGGTGCTGCTGCTGATCCGCGATAATTCGCGCGAACGCACCGGCCGCACGTTGCTCAACCAGTTCGTCAGCAGCGCGGTGTCGGCGCTGACCACCAAGGCGGCGCGCCGTCGGCAAAACCACCTGCCCGCGCTGTATCAGCAGCTTAATCAGCTGCTGATGATGTTCCCGAACGACATCGCCAAGTATCGTTTGGCGCTGAACCTGATCATCGCCCACCAGCGCATGCAGCGAGCGGAAATTCCGGCCAGCGAAGAGCTGTCGGCCTTCCACCGCCAGATCCGCAGCACCGCCGATCGGGTGGTCTCCGCCAAGAACGACGTCAAGCGCGCCTATTACTACGATCGCTTGCTGGGCGAAATGAACGAGTACCAGCAGAAGCTGGTCGACAATCAGGCGCCGCTCAGCGTCACCGGGCCGGTGAAACGCCTGGCCGACATGCTGCACCGCTATCGCCACGCCTTGATCGATTGATGCGTTCCCTCCTGTTGCGCCGCGCTGTGCGGCGCCTTCCCTGACTATACTGTAAGCAGTCGTTGTTCGGCGGGCCGTCTCAGAGCAGGCGGCTCGTTTTCAGAGAGACTCCGAGTGCCAGAACGGCTGGAAAGTGGCATCATTGACATGAATGGATGAAACCCTCACCGCCGCGAAAACGCAAGGTGTCGGTCATCTTAGTGTCATCCAGCTCGACTATATACCTAACTAGCCTGGGGGAGCTGCGGCGCTTCCGGCGGCATAATTTCAGGGAATGTCATGAACAAGCGGATTCTGTTGGCGATTGTCATCGCCGTGGTCATCGCCGTCTTCAGCGCGTTGCGCGGCAACGAGCACCGTGCGAGCGGCGGCAATGCGGCGGCGGTGCAAGCGCCGGCGGGGCAGCAACAGAGCATCGATCGGCTCACGCAGCAGCAAACGGTGGTGAGTTACCTGCAGCAGCATCAGCGGCTGCCGGATTATTACATCACCAAGAAGCAGGCGCGCGAGCAGGGCTGGGACCCGCGTTCAGGTAACCTCTGTTCGGTATTGCCGGGCAAGGCGATTGGCGGCGATCGATTTTCTAACCGTGAAGGGCAACTGCCGAGCGCCGGCGGCCGGGTCTGGCGCGAAGCGGACATCAATTACCAGTGTGGCCGGCGCGGCGCCGATCGCCTGCTGTATTCGAGCGACGGTCTGATCTTCGTCTCGCGTGACCATTACAAAAACTTCATTCGTGTGGAGTGAGTTTGATGGCAAAAGTAGAGTTTGATTTTGAGCAGATCCAGGATGTGCCGGCATTCTACCGCGATTTCGCGCATAAGTTTGCGCTGGACGAGGGGTTTGGCGCCAACCTCGACGCGCTGTGGGACGTGGTGACCGGCGATATCGGTCTGCCGGTGGAAATCGAGTTCACCCACCTCAATGCCCGCAGCAAGCGTCGTTTTGGCGCGATCATTCTGCTGTTTGAAGAAGCGGAAGAAGAGCTGGAAGGCAGCCTGCGTTTCAATATCCGCGAAAGCAGCGGCGAACCGGCGCATCACCGGGGATGAAACGGGTTCATCCCGGGATGACGGCGGCGCTTAGTCAGCCGCTTCGGCCAGCTCGCGCAGGTATTGGAAGATCTGGCGGTAAGCCTTAGGCGGCTTGTTGGCGGCCTTCTCTTTCTGCGCGTTGCGCACCAGTGAACGCAGCTGTTGACGATCGGCGGCCGGATACAGATCCAGGATCGACGGGATAGCGTCATCGCCTTCTTCCACCAGGCGGTCGCGCAGCGCTTCCAGCTTATGGAACAGCGAAACCTGCTGGTTGTGGCGGTTTTTCAGCTTGTCGAGCGCGGTCTGGATCGGCTCGATATCGCGGGCGCGCAGCATCTTGCCGATCAGCTGCAGCTGACGGCGACGGCCTTCTTTCTTGATCTTCTGCGCCAGCTCGATGGCGGCGCGCAAATCTTCGTCCAACGGAATGCGATCCAGCGCGTTTTTGCCCAGATCGACCATTTCGGCCCCCAGGTCTTTCAGCGCTTCGGCATCACGTTTAATTTCACTTTTACTGACCCAGATAATCTCGTCATCGTCCTCGTTTTCATTCTCCGGGACATCGTCGAGCCAGTCTTCAGGCTGTTTGTTCATGGTAGGCTCCGTTAAAAAGAGGCTAATCCTAACAGGTTGCCGGCTTTATGCGAAATTCAACGCGGTTCCTGTTAGACTCAACGGCAGAGATCTCAGGATTTTTGCGCGCCGCCCCGCGCGCACAACTACGCCGCTCCGGCACTTTTCTCAACGATTTTCTGATTAATTATGGCAGATTGATGAAAGTAGTCACTCAAGTTGCAGAACAGCGCAAGGCGCTGGAACAGGCCGTTTCTCAGGCTCTGGAGCTGGCCCGCGCCGGTTCCGACGCGGCGGAAGTCGCGGTCACCAAATCGACCGGCATCAGCGTCAGCACCCGCTTCGGCGAGGTGGAAAACGTCGAGTTCAACAGCGATGGCGCGCTGGGCATTACCGTGTATCACCGTCAGCGTAAAGGCAGCGCCTCTTCCACCGATCTCAGCCCGGACGCCATCGCCCGCACCGTACAGGCGGCGCTGGACATCGCGCGTTACACCTCTGAAGATCCCTGCGCCGGCCCGGCGGAGAAAGAGTTGTTGGCGTTTGAGGCGCCGGATCTCGATCTGTTCCACCCGACCGAGCTGGACGCCGAGCGCGGCATCGAGCTGGCGGCGCGCGCCGAGCAGGCTTCGCTGGCGGCGGACAAACGCATTACCAACACCGAAGGCGGCAGCTTCAACAGCCACTACGGCATCAAGGTGTTTGGCAACAGCCACGGCATGCTGCAAAGCTACTGTTCCAGCCGTCACTCGCTGTCCAGCTGCGTCATTGCGGAGCAGGACGGCGACATGGAGCGGGATTACGCTTACACCATCGGCCGTGCGATGGGCGATCTGCACAGCCCCGAGTGGGTGGGGCAGGAGTGCGCCCGCCGCACGCTGGCGCGTCTCGCGCCGCGTAAACTGTCGACCATGAAAGCGCCGGTGCTGTTCGCCTCAGAAGTGGCCACCGGGCTGTTCGGCCATCTGGTGGGGGCCATCAGCGGCAGCAGCGTCTACCGCAAATCCACTTTCCTGCTGGACGCGCTCGGCAAGCAGATCCTGCCGTCGTGGCTGACCGTCGAGGAACACCCCCATCTGCTGAAAGGGCTGGCGTCAACGCCGTTCGACAGCGAGGGCGTGCGCACCCAACGGCGCGATATCGTCAAGGATGGCGTGCTGCAAACCTGGCTGATGACCAGCTACTCGGCGCGCAAGCTGGGCCTGCACAGCACCGGCCATGCCGGCGGCATCCATAACTGGCGCATTGCCGGGCAGGGCGCAGACTTCGCCGGCATGCTGAAACAGCTTGGCACCGGCCTGGTGGTCACCGAATTGATGGGCCAGGGCGTCAGCGGCGTCACCGGCGATTATTCTCGCGGCGCCGCCGGTTTTTGGGTGGAAAATGGCGAGATCCAGTACCCGGTCAGCGAGATCACCATCGCCGGCAACCTGAAAGACATGCTGCGCAACATCGTCAGCGTCGGCAGCGATATCGAAACCCGCAGCAATATCCAGTGCGGTTCGGTGCTGCTGCCGGAAATGAAGATCGCCGGGCAGTGATCCTCTGTGCGGTCGGCGTCCGCCGGCCGCGCGTTATCCCGTCTCAACCTTGCTTACAAATCTCCGGTTTCGATTTTGCCCGGCCTTGCCTATGGTAGCGGTGGGTTAACTAAAACAATAACTGGAAGGTGAGCAAACATGCAGAATACCCTGAAAGCGCTGGCGGCGTTGACGCTGCTGGCGGCCAGTTCGCTGGCGGCCGCCGCCGATCTGGGCGACGATATGGACACCCTGGCGGAAAACTACAAAACGGTGCTGAATACCGACTCCGCCGCCACCCTCAAACAGAGCCTGCAGAACATGCGCGCCGCCGCGCAGGATGCCAAGCAGGGTACTCCGCCGAAACTGGAGAGCAAAGCCGCCGACAGCCCGGAGATGAAAGATTTCCGCAGCGGGTTGGATACCCTGATCGGCCAGATCGATCAGGCGCTGGCGCTGGTCAATCAGGGCAAAGTCGCCGAAGCCAAGCAGCTGGCGCAGGGCTTCAAGCAGACCCGCGACGCCAACCACAAGAAATTCCGCTAACCCGTCAACCGTCGCGCCCGTCTTCCGTCAGATAGGAGGAGGGCGCCTGCCCCAGCACGCGGCGAAACATGGTTGAAAACGCCGCGCTGCTGTCATATCCCATCTCCATGGCCACCTGCGTCACGCTGCGCCCTTCGGCCAGCAGCGCCAACGCCAGCACCACGCAGGCGCGCTGACGCCATTGCGAAAAAGGCAGGCCGGTCTGCGCGCGAAAGAAGCGGCTGAAGGTGCGAATACTCATGTACAGACGAGGGGCCCATTGCTGCGCGGAGTCGTGGGCGTCGGGGTGCTGCAAAAAGGCGCGGCACAGCTCGCCCAGCCGAGGATCGGCGGGCAGCGGGATGTGCAACGGCAAGGGTTGCAGCCGGGCCAGCTCGTGCAGCAGCAACGTCGCCAGCGCCCCGTCGCGTCCCTCCCGCTCATACTCCAGCGGCATGTCCACCGCCGCCATCAACAGTTGGCGCATCAGCGGGGTGACGCTAACCACCTGGCAAACCTGAGGCTGTTCGGCGGGTAATGCGCCCGGTTCGAGGTACAGACTGCGGGTAGTGACGCCGACCATCCTCACCGCGTGCGGCATCTGCGGCGGCAGCCACACCGCGTGCTGCGGCGGGACGATCCAATTGCCTTGCTGCGTGAAAACGTGCATGACGCCGGTGGCGCCGTACAACAACTGCGCGCGCCGATGGCTGTGCATCGGCAGCAAATGCCCCGGCGGATAATCGGTGCCGATGGCGATCACCGCGCGCGCTACGTGGTCGATGTCATCAATGCGGACGTTGCGCATGTGCCCCCTTTGGCGGCAGGTTGGCCGAAACGCAATGATAGTTGGCCTTTCATATAAAGCAAGCCAGCGACGGTCGCCCTACTATCGGGGCAGAAAAATAACGCTTGTCCGGGGCGCCGTTATTTTATCGGCCATAAAGCCCGCGCAAGTTTTCACACCGGGGTGAGAAGAAGGTTTTCGTTCTCGCAATACAAGAAGTTAATAAGGAATAAATCGTCATTTTATTCCAACACCTGAAGCAATAGTTCTTAGCGCAGTTCAATGACTATAAGGTGATATTTCATGTATAAGTTCGGTGTGATTGGCGGCGGAGCCGCCGGCATCTCTTTTGCGTATAACTTTATAAAAAATAAGTCGGTTAATCATTGCAAAAGGCCGCTTTCCCTGACGGTGTTCGACAAGCAGGGCTTCAAGGGCGGTATGGCATACAGCAGCGATTTTGACAGCCATATCTTAAATATGACGCCAGAAAATATGTCGGCGGATATTTTCGATGACGCGCACTTCGTCGATTGGATCGCCATGCATTTCCCGCAGTTTTGCCAGGATCGTTATCCGCCGCGTTGGCTGTATCGGGAATATCTCGATTTTATTCGCGACATGACGATGTATATGGCGGCGGACAGCAACGTGGCGCTGAATTTCGTGACCGCCGAAGTGAATGCCATTGCGCCGCACGAGGCAGGCTATCGGCTGACCACCGCCTGCGGCTCCGCCGAACAGATGAACGCGCTGGTGTTGTGTTCGGGGCATAACCCGCCGGAATGTCTCTATCCGGTGGACGGGGTGATCGCTTATCAGGCCCACCGGGATCTGCCGCCGATCAACCCTTACTCAACCATCGGCGTGATCGGCTGCAGCCTGACGGCGATCGACGCCATCGTTGAACTGATGGAGCGCCTGGGGGCCACCGATATCTGCGCCCTGTCGCGTTCGGGCCTGTTCCCCAGCGTGCAACCGGCGTTGATGCGTCCGCCGCCGGAGGCGTTTGTTGAGGGGCTGCGGCGCTTTGTCGCCGGTAACGATTTTATTGATGCGCATCAGTTGGTGCATGCGATCAACGCCGCGCTGGCGCGTCACTATCCGGGGCCGGAACGATTGACGGTGCTCTCGGCGCTGGGGGAAAGGCGCGATTGCTACCGCGATCTGGCGGACAGCCTCGACCGGGCGCGCTTTGCCCGGGAGCACATCTGCAGCTACCTGGCGGCGATCCATCCGACGGTGTGCGCCGCCTGGGTCAAAATGGATGCCAACAACCGGCAGATCTTCATGCGCTTTTACAACTCCTCCTGGATGCGCAATCGGCACGCCATGCCGATCAAGAACGCCTACAAGATCGTGGCGGCGTTGGAGAGCCAACGCCTGCGCGCCTGCGGCGGCCTGACGGATATCAGCAAGGGGGCGGACGGATTTATCCTTCGTTGCCATGAGACGCGGGTGCATGCGCAGTATCTGTTCAACTGCACCACGCCTTCTTATCAACTGCCGCCCAACCGCCTGAGCCATCAACTGCTGCAAGACGGGGTGGTGCAGGAGAACCTGTTCGGCGGCGTGAAGTGCAACCCGCACACGCTGAAAATCGCCGATCGCCGCGGCCGCGAGCAGCATCTCTACTCGCTTGGCGCGCCCGCCAAGGGCGACCTTTTTTACACCTCGGCGATGGAATCCATCACGCGAGATATCAGCAAAATCGTGTTTAACAACCCTATTTTCAACGCAAAGAAGGCTGAAGCATGAAAAACGTAGCGCTCTTTGTCGGCAACGACATTTTCTCCTGGCTGGTGTGTCAGGATCTGATCGCCGCCCTGAAAGGCGAGTGTGCTTTTACGGTATATTTCCCCCTGGCGAAAAGCGGCGGCCGCGCCCAGGAGCCGGCGGTTCGCCGCCTGGGGCTGTATGAGCGCGAGGTGCTGAACGATTTCGTGTTCCCGTTCGTTGGCCGCAACGCCGCCGCCTGTGAGGGCGCCTATCAGCCGCCGGCCCTGTTCCTGGCCGCCGCCGGGGTCAAAGCGCATCGCGTTCTCGACATCAATGACACCGCGTTTATCAGCAGCCTGGGTCATATGGACGGGGTGATTTCTTTGCGCTGTTATCAGAAATTTTCCGCCGACTATGTGCGCGCCTTCAGCCGGCGCGGCAAGCTGCTGTGGAACCTGCATCCGGGCGACTTGCCGCGCTATCGCGGGGTGATGACGCTGTTCCGCGCGATGATGAACGGTGACAAGGACTGTGCGGTGACGCTGCATGAAATGGACGAACATTGGGATGCCGGCCCGGTGCTCGCCCGCCTGCCCGCCGAGCTGCGCCACGACCTGTCGTTCCTGGAAAACATGATGTTGCTGGGCGTGCAGAGCGGCACCTTCCTGGCGCGCCAGCTTATGCGGGCGGAACGGAGCGAAGCGATAGCGGCGGAAAAGCAGGGCGATTCGCGCTATTGGGGCTTCCCGGATGCGCAGACGCTGGCGCAGGCGGAACAGGCGGGCATTGAGCTGGTGGATCATGACGCCGTGCGTGAGCAGTATCTGGGGCTGTTCGTCGGCGATCGTTTCCACCCGCTGGCGGGGCAGTTTTGCGCCGGGTTCGACGACTTCGTGCGGGCGCACGGCCATGATTGAAATGTTAATCGTGCTGGGTGCCGGTTTTCTGACCGGCATCACCACCATTCTGTTCGGCTTCGGCGGCGGCTTTGTGGTGGTGCCTTTCGTTTACCATTTGATCTCCGCCTCAGGCGAGCAGCCCGGCCAGGCGATGCATATTGCGGTGGCGACCTCGACGGCGGTGATGATCCTCAACGCGGGGTACGCCACCCTGACCAACTGGCGCAGCGGCAACCTGCTGCGGGAAACCATCGTGCCGCTGATCTTTTTTATCGGCATCGGCGCGGCACTGGGCGCGTTTGCCTCCTCGCTGCTGGCGGACGGCGTGATCCGCGTGCTGTTCGTGGTCTATATGGCGGTGACCATCGCCGACTGTCTGTTCCGCCGGGGGTTCCTGACCAAACCGGCGCGCGCTGAACTGTCCCCCGCCACGCTGTGGGGCGGTGGGCCGCTGATCGGCGGCATCGCTACGCTGCTGGGGGTGGGCGGCAGCGTGATGACCGTGCCGCTGCTGCGCCGCCATGGCTATGACATGAAGTATTGCGTCAGCGCCGCCAACCCGCTGTCGATCCCGGTGGCGGTGATCGGGGCGCTGATGTATATCGTGTTGGGGTGGCGCGAGATGAGCGGGCCGCAGTATCTGGGCTACGTCAATCTGAACATTCTGGGGCTGCTGGTGGTGGCGGGGATTGCGGGGATCGTGTTTGCCAGGCGCTGTTTGCCGAAGGTGAGCGATGCGCTGCATGCCAAAATCTACGTGCTGCTGCTGATCGCCGTGCTGATCGCTATCTGCCTCTGAAACAGAAAGGGCGGCCGGATGCCGCCCTGAGAACCGCTTAACGGTGGTATTCGCCCGCCGCTTCCGGCTGGTACAGCAATTCCAGCACTTCAATCCGCGCTTCTTCACCGTTCGGCAATTGCCAGGAGATCTGCTTGCCGACGTGCATGCCGAGCAGCGCTGCGCCCAGCGGCGCCATCACCGACAGCTGATCGTGGCTGTCTTTCAGCGAGGCCGGGTAGACCAGCGTGCGCACGTGCTCTTCATCGGTGTGCAGATCGCGAAAACGCACGCGGCTGTTCATGGTCACCACGTTGGCCGGCATTTTCTCCGGCGGCAGGATTTCCGCGCGATCCAACTCGTCGTTCAGCGCGGCGGCGACGTCGGTGTTGGCAAAGGCCGGTTGTTCCAATAGCGCATCCAGGCGTTCCGCATCCAGCTCATTAATAGTAATGATGGGTTTGGTCATTCCACTCTCCAGTCAAATCAAAGGGCGCCAGTCTGTGCACCCATAAATTCGGAAAAACAACACAAAGCAACACCCCCGCGCCAGAGGAGCGGGGGTGTGGGTAATGTCGATTTGTCCCATTGATAGTAGGCGGTTGGGGCGAGAAAAGAAAGAGATCCCGATCACGAAGGCTTTTATCGTCAATCGAGGCAAAAAAAACCGTTAGCCGGGTTATGTAATTGTTATCTCATTTACTTTTTCGCCGTAGCGCCGTTTTGCGAAATGGATCTCCACGCGTCATTCGATTTCCACTTCGAACTGGAAAAAACCGGTCTCCACAGAAAATCTTACCGGGGGTAGGGTAAAGACATCACAGAAAGCGGGTTATTCAGGTGATGCGCTTTACGGCTTACTGATTAATGTGGGATCTAGGGGTACTGAAAAGTGAATGATGGATCTGCTTCGATAAAAGAAATTGAACAATCCGATATCAGCGAAGCCGGTGAGATCACCGCTCGGGTGCTGGCGGATATTACCGCGATGCTGAATGCTGAGAATATTTATACCAATGCGGTGCAGCAACAGATGCTGGAATCGCATATTCGCGCCATGGTGCTGCGCTCAATAACCGGTGAACCGTTGCCGGAGGTGGATAAATCACTGTTCGACGAAATTTCCGCCGAGTCCATGCAAATGGCGGAGCGCGTGGTGGATCAGTTTGGCACATTGCCTATCGAAGAAGCCTATTTGCTTTCAGTGCACTTCGAAGTGGCGAAAGATAATAACGCATAGCGGTTAACGCATCGATTTCAATCAGGAGAATATACCATGGGTCAAATTACCGTAGTGATCGGCGATCGTTTAGGTAAAGGGCAAAAAGTCGGACAAGGTGTTGAAAACGCAGGCGGAAAAGCGGTGGTTATTCCCGGCGTGGCGGCGGATATGAAGCTGGGCGACGTCATGAAAGCGGAAAACGCGCAGCTGGGCATCTCTTTTTGCGGCAGCGGCGGCGCCGGCGCGATTACCGCACAAACCAAATACGGCTACAAAGCCAAATACGGCATGCGTTCGGTGGAAGAGGGCGTGACGGCAATTAATGAAGGCTGCAACGTGCTGGGTTTCGGCTTTATGGATAAAGAAGAGCTGGGCCAGAAACTGGTGGAAGCCTACGTCAAAAAACATGGCAACCCATAATGAAAGAGCAATATACCACATCGGTAAAGGTGGAGGGTAAAGGCGACAGCAAAGCGAAAGCTTTTGCTTCCGCCTTGGCTAATGTGCAGGGCGCGGTATTAAAGTCCACCAACAATATTCTGCTG
The DNA here is from genome assembly GCF_014982455.1 of Serratia sp. X3. Classification (NCBI taxonomy): domain Bacteria; kingdom Pseudomonadati; phylum Pseudomonadota; class Gammaproteobacteria; order Enterobacterales; family Yersiniaceae; genus Serratia; species Serratia sp. X3. The sequence goes on along the minus strand of NZ_JADCNB010000005.1, from coordinate 235,059 downwards.
CGCATAGAGCCGCAGGACGTCAGCGTGGTGAAAGCGGAAGAGAAAATAACAAAAGAGAAATTTCTTTTCTTCTTTTTGCCGCGTGAAAGAAAGAGCTATGCCGTTTCTCTGGAAATAACCGTGAACGTAACCATTATCAATACCGAGAAGGTTGTCTTCGTCACGAAATAAAAACGTTAGCATAAATGAAAGGGTATACTGATGTTTTTAATCATCTTATTTAAATCGATTATTATCGGTGGGCTGGTGGGGGTCGGCGTAGGGGCCGGCGCTGCACGCATGTTCCACGCGCCGACAACACAGGGCATGGGGGCGTTTCGCACCCTGGGCGAGCTGAACTCCTGCGAGGGCGATCCGGCTTCCCACTTCTCATTCGGTCTGGGCTTCTTCTTCAACGCCTGGGCGTCTTCCGTGGCGGCGGGCTCCTTCACGCAGGACGTCGATCACCGCATCATCCCGCACTGGGGCGCGGCGGCCCTGATGGTCAAGAACCGCAATCTGGCGCAAACGCTGCACGATCCGAAAAAAATGGCCATCGCCTGCGGCATCATCGGCATGCTGGTGGTGGCGTTCCTCAATACCACCGCTTCCGCCGTGCCTGCCGCGCTGCAGGTCACCGCGATCAAGGTGCTGGTGCCGGCAGCCAACCTGCTGGTGAACACCGTGATGCCGGTGATCTTCTGGCTGGCGGCGATCGACGCCGGGCGCCGTTCCGGCTTCTGGGGCACCATTTTCGGCGGCCTGGCGCAGCTGATCATGGGCAACGCCGTACCGGGCCTGGTGCTGGGCATTCTGATCGGCAAAGGCGTCGAAGAGAGCGGCTGGAACAAAATCACCAAGATCATGATGGCGGTGATCGTGCTGCTGTTCGTGCTGAGCGGCTTCTTCCGCGGCTTCGACATGAAAGTTCTCGAGTCCTTCAGCCTCGGCGTGCCGGGCTGGCTGGACGCCATTCACAACACCCTGAGCGGTAAATAAGGAGCGGGATGATGGAAGAGCAAACCCAAAAAGGCTTCTGGTACGCCGACTGGTCATTCCCGATTTTTGTTGGCCTGCTGTCCTCCGGCGTGTTCGCCGGGACGCACATGTACTACCTGTACGGCATCGGCGCCTTTAACGAAGTGGCCTTCGTCTCCATGCTGCGGGCGGGGATGGATACCGGCGTGTACGGCGCGGTGGCGGCGTTCGGCGCCAGCTTCCTGTTCGCGCGCATCATCGAAGGTTCGCTGGTGGGCATCCTCGACATCGGCGGCGCGATCCAGACCGGCGTCGGGCTGGGCGTACCGGCGCTGCTTTTGGGGGCCGGCATCGTGTTCCCGGTCGCCAACTTCGCCGCTTCGCTGGCCACCGGCCTGATCATCGGCCTGGCGATCGGTTATGTGATCATTCTGGCGCGCAAATTCACCATCAATCAGAGCAACTCCACCTACGGGGCAGACGTGATGATGGGCGCGGGCAACTCCTCGGGCCGCTTCCTCGGGCCGTTGATCATCCTGTCGGCGATGACCGCCTCGATCCCGATCGGCATTGGTTCGCTGCTCGGCGCGCTGCTGTTCTATATCTGGGGTAAACCGATCACCGGCGGAGCGATCCTCGGCGCGATGATCCTGGGGGCGATCTTCCCGGTAGCCATTTCTTAAGAGGCCTGCGCCAGGCGCCGCCCGAGGCTGCGGCGGCGCCCGGGCTAACAGGAGCAATGCGGTATGTATGACTTAGTAATCAGAGGCGCCAGACTGGCGGACGATACGCTGATCGATCTGGCGGTGAAAGACGGCAAAATAGCCTCGGTGGGGCGATTGGCGGCGGACGTCAGTGCCGTTCGCCAGCTGGATCTGGCGGGCAACTGCCGCCTGAGCGCCGGTTGGATCGATGCGCACGTGCACTGCTATCCCGAATCGCCGATCTACCATGACGAGCCGGATCGGGTCGGCGTCGCCAGCGGCGTCACCAGCGTGGTCGACGCCGGCAGCGCCGGCGCCGACGATATCGACGCCTTTTATCAGCTGACGCGCAGCGCCAAAACCAACGTTTTCGCCTTCCTCAACATCTCGCGTATCGGCCTGCTGCGGCAGAACGAGCTGGCGGAGTTGACGGACATCGACAAGCGCGAGGCCGGCCAGGCCATCGCCAACCATCCCGGTTTCATCATCGGCATCAAGGCGCGCATGAGCAGCAGCGTGGTGGGCAAGAACGGCACCCGGCCGCTGGTGTTGGCCAAAGAGATCCAGCAGGAAAACCGTCGGCTGCCGCTGATGGTGCATATCGGCAACAATCCGCCGGATCTGGACGACATCGCCGATCTGCTGACCCGTGGCGACATCATCACCCACTGCTACAACGGCAAACCGAACCGCATTCTGACGCCGGCGGGCACGCTGCGCGCGTCTATCCAGCGCGCGCTGCGGCGCGGCGTATTGCTCGACGTAGGGCACGGCACCGCCAGCTTCAGCTTCGAGGTGGCGCGCCAGGCGATCAAGCTGGGCATTTTGCCGCACACCATCAGCTCCGATATTTACTGCCGCAACCGCATGAACGGACCGGTGCACAGCCTGGCGACGGTGATGTCCAAATTCTTCAGCGTCGGCCTGACGCTGCCGCAGGTGATCGCCTGCGTGACGGAGAACGCCGCGTCGGCGCTGCAGCTGAGCGGCAAAGGGCGGCTGGAGCCGGGCTATGACGCCGATTTCACGCTGTTTGAGCTGCGCCGCGAACCGCAGGTATTCGCCGACGCCGAAGGGCAAACCGCCGAGGGCGAACGGCTGCTGGTGCCGCTGGCCGCGGTGGTGGCCGGGGAAATCCTATTAACCGAACAAGGGGAGGCAAGCCATGTCTTCGATTTATGAAAAATACGGTTTGAAGCAGGTGATCAACACCTCCGGCCGCATGACCATTCTCGGCGTTTCCACGCCGCGCCAGGACGTGATCGACGCCGTTGATTACGGCCTGAACCACTATTTCGAAATCAAGGATCTGGTCAACAAGACCGGCGCCTATATCGCCGATCTGCTCAACGTGGAGGACGCGGTGATCGTCTCTTGCGCCTCGGCGGGCATCGCCCAGTCGGTGGCGGCGGTGATCGTTAAAGATAACGCCAATCTGCTGGTGAACCTGCATTCGGCGCCGATCGCCGTGCCGCGCGAGATCGTGCTGCCGCGCGGCCACAACGTCAACTTCGGCGCGCCGGTGGACACCATGGTGGCGCTGGGCGGCGGCAAGGTGGTGGAGGCGGGCTACGCCAACGAATGTTCGCCGGAGCAGATTGAAGCCTGCATCACGCCGCAGACGGCGGCGATCCTGTACGTCAAATCGCACCACTGCGTGCAGAAAAGCATTCTGTCCGTCGAGCAGGCGGCGGTGGTGGCGCGCAAACATAATCTGCCGCTGATCGTCGACGCCGCGGCGGAAGAAGATCTGATGTGTTACTACCAGATGGGGGCCGATCTGGTGATCTACAGCGGCGCCAAAGCCATCGAGGGGCCGACCAGCGGCCTGGTTATCGGCAAAAAACAGTACGTCGAGTGGGTGAAGCTGCAGTCCGGCGGCATCGGCCGGGCGATGAAGGTCGGCAAAGAGGGGATTCTCGGCCTGACGCAGGCGATTGAAAGCTATCTGACGCTTGAGAAAACCACCGGGCAACAGATGGTGGAGCGGATGACGCCGTTCCTCGACGCCCTCAACACCCTGACCGGCGTCAGCGCCAAGACCGTCTGGGACAGCGCCGGCCGCGATATCGCCCGCGCCGAGATCACTTTCGACGAAGCGGTACTGGGGCGGTCGACCTATGACATCGTCCAGGCGTTGAAAACCGGCGATATCGCCATCTACTTCCGCGGCTACAAGGCCAACGAGGGCAAGATTGAAGTCGACGTGCGCAGCGTCGACGAGCGGCAACTGATGACCGTCTTTAGCTGTATCAAGAACCTGTTTACGGAGAAACAAGCATGAAGCTGCAGCCTAACTACTATCGCGACCGCGTCTGCCTGAACGTGCTGGCCGGTTCCAAAGCCAACGCGCAGGACATCTATGCCGCGGCGGAAGGGCATGTGCTGGTGGGCGTGCTCTCCAAGAACTACCCGGACGTCGACAGCGCGGTGACCGACATGCTGCGCTATGCGCGCCTGATTGAAAACGCGCTCTCGGTCGGCCTGGGCGCCGGCGATCCGAAGCAGTCGGCGATGGTCAGCCTGATCGCTCAGCAGGTGCAGCCGCAGCACGTTAACCAGGTGTTTACCGGCGTCGGCGCCAGCCGCGCGCTGCTGGGCCAGAACGACAGCGTGGTCAATGGCCTGGTGTCGCCGACCGGCCGCGTCGGCTGGGTGAAGATCTCTACCGGCCCATTGAGCGCCGCGGCGGCGGACGGCATCGTGCCGGTGGAAACCGCCATCGCCCTGCTGAAGGACATGGGCGGCAGCTCCATCAAGTATTTCCCGATGGGGGGCCTGAAGTGCAAGGACGAATACCAGTACGTAGCCAAGGCCTGTGCCGAGCATGACTTTATGCTGGAGCCGACCGGCGGCATCGATCTGGAAAACTACGAGCCGATCGTCGAGATCGCGCTGGCGGCCGGTGTGAAACGCGTGATCCCGCATATCTACAGCTCGATCATCGACGCCGCCAGTGGCGACACGCGGCCGCAGGACGTGAAAGCCCTGCTGGCGATGACCAAAAAGCTGGTGGGCTGAACGCGTAATGGGATGAGGTAAACGCAGGGAGGCGAAGGTTTTCCCGTGGCGCGGCATGCCGCGCCGTTACCTATAGCCTATAGCTTTCAAGTTGCAGCTAGGCGGCAAGCGCAGGAGCCCCAGGAGCTTACTTAAGTAAGTGACTGGGGTGAGTGTGGGCAGCCAACAACGCTGCGGCTTGAAAGATGACGGGTATATACTGAGGACTACTATGCGAAACTGGCAGGTTCCAACCCGACGCGCCGCGTTGTTTCTGGCGCTGCTGGCCGTGACCGGCCCGGCGCTGCATGCTGAGGATGCAATGAACTCCACGTCATCTCATTTTGCCTATATCGGCACCTACAATCCCAACGGCGAAGGCGTTTACCGAGTGCGGGTCGATCCGGCCAGCGGCGCGTTGAGCCACGCCACGCTGGTCAGCAACGTGCCGAATCCGGCGCAGCTGACGTTGGGCGCCGATGGCAAGACGCTGTATGTCGCCAGCGAAGTGGCCGATTTCAACGGCGGCAAGCACGGCGGCATCACCGCTTACCGGATCAATCCGGCCGATGGCGCACTGACGCAGCTCAACCAGGTGGATTCGCAGGGGGCGGGGCCGGTGTATCTCACCTCGACGCCGGACGGGCGGCATCTGCTGGTGGCGAACTACGTCAGCGGCAGCGTGGCGGTCTTCCCGATTGAAGCGGACGGCAGCCTGGGCGCCGCCAGCTCGGTGCAGCAGCAACAGGGCCCGGCGGGCGCGGCTAAACCGGCGGCCGCGGTGAACGGCAGCTTCGCCGTCAGCGATCACAACGGCCCGCATGCTCATATGATCGCCAGCGATCCGAGCGGCAAGTTCGTGTTCTCCACCGATCTGGGGTTGGATCGCATCTACCAATGGCGCTTTGACGCGGCGAGCGGCCGGCTGACGCCGAACGATCCGCCGTGGATCGCCGCCTCTTCCGCCGGCGCGGGGCCGCGTCACTTTGTGTTCCATCCGGACGGCAACACCGTGCTGCTGGTGAACGAAGAGGCCTCGACGTTGACCAGCTACCGTTTTGATCGCCAAAAAGGTACTCTGAAACAACTGCATGCGGTTTCCGCGCTGCCCGCCGACTATCAGGGCACCAGCTTCGCTTCGGGGCTGGCGCTCAGCAAGAACGGCGACACGCTGTACGTCGCCAACCGGCTGCATAACAGCATTGCCCAGTTCAGCGTGGGCGCCGGCGGTGAGTTGAAACCGGTGGCGGAAACCTGGACGCGTGGCGATTATCCGCGTTCGCTGGCGCTGAGCTTGGATGGCCGCTATCTGTATGCGTTGAACCAGCGCAGCGATAACGTCACCCGCTTCAGCGTCAACCCGACGGACGGCAAACTCAGCTTTGTGGGCGGCTATCTGCCGATCGGCAGCCCCTCGCAAATGGCGTTTCTGCCGCCGGCGAAGTAACCCGTGGCCCGCCCGGTTCGCCGGGTGGGCCGCCTGATTGACGGACACAGAATGGTGCGATTTCCTTACCCGCGTTTGGCTTACTTGTTCGATGCTTTGCAAACCGAGACTTTGCCGCAGGATGAGCTGGCGAAGCGTTTCGCCGTGTCCACCCGCACGGTGCGTGCGGATATCACCGCGCTGAACGAGATCCTGGACAAATACGGCGCGCGCTTCGTGCATAGCCGCGGGGCCGGCTATCGTTTGCAGGTCGATAATGCTGCGCTGTTCAGCGCCCTGCAGCATCAGGAGCGCCGCAAACACGCCACCCCGCGCAGCGCGCAGGAGCGGGTGCATTATCTGCTGGTGCGTTTTTTGACCTCAGCCTTCTCCCTCAAACTGGAAGATCTGGCTGACGAGTGGTTCGTCAGCCGCGGCACGCTGCAAAACGACATGGCTGAGGTGAGAGAGCGTCTGGCGCACTATCAATTAACGATCGAAACCAAGCCGCGTTACGGCATGAAGCTGTTCGGCGCGGAGATGGCGATCCGCGCCTGCCTGACCGACCTGCTGTTCCAGCTGCAGTTGGCCGACGCCGAGAACCCGCTGCTCAACAACGAGATCCTGCTGCAGCCGCAGGTGGCGGCGTTCGCCGGCTTGCTGCACCCGCTGCTGTCGCAATACGCCATTCGCCTGACCGACGAGGGCGAGCAGTACCTGATTTTCTACTGCGCGGTGGCGCTGCGGCGCATCAACGATGGCTATCCGCTGTCGGACTTCGAGGTGGAGGACGGCGACGAGGCGGTGCGCCAGGTGTCGACCCGCCTGGCGGCCGAGCTGCGTGCGGCCTCCGGCAAAGAGATCTCGATGGCCGAAGAGGCCTATCTGCGGGTCAACATCGCCGCGCGCCGCGTGCAGGACGTGCAGCCGACCGAAATCAACGCCGACGATGAAGAAGCGCTGGTGGACTACATCCTGTCCTACATCAACGCACACTATAACTACAACCTGCAGGGCGACGAGCAGTTGCGGGCCGATCTGCTTACCCATATCAAGACCATGATTACGCGGGTGAAATACCAGATCAACATCCCCAATCCGCTGTTGGCCAACATCAAGCAGCACTATCCGATGGCTTACGACGTGACGCTGGCGGCGGTCTCCAGCTGGGGCAAGTACACGCCTTATACGCTGAGCGAGAACGAAATCGGTTATCTGGTGCTGCACATCGGCGTGGGGCTGGAGCGGCATTACAACATCGGTTATGAACGCCACCCGCAGGTGATGCTGGTGTGCGACACCGGCAACTCGACGGTGCGCATGATCCAGGCGCAGATTGCGCGCAAGTACCCGCAGCTGGTGATGACGCGCATCGTCTCGCTGCGCGATTACGAGATGCTCGCGCACATCGACGAAGACTTCGTGATTTCTAACGCCCGCATCGGCGAGAAGAACAAGCCGGTGGTGGTGATGTCGCCGTTCCCGACCGATTATCAGCTGGAGCAACTGGGCAAACTGGTGCTGGTGGATCGCACCAGGCCGTACATGCTGGAGAAGTTCTTCGACGCCGAGCATTTCATGGTTCTCAACGAGCCGCTGACGCAGGCGGAACTGTTCAGCCGGGTGTGCGGCCAGCTGGAGCGGGAAGGGTACGTCGGCGCGGACTTTTATCCGTCGGTGGTCGAACGCGAGGCGATCGTCTCCACACTGCTGGGCGAAGGCATCGCGCTGCCGCACTCGCTGGGGCTGCTGGCGAAAAAGACCGTGGTGGTGACGCTACTGGCGCCGCAGGGCGTCGCCTGGGGCGAGGGCGAAGTCGCGCACGTGATTTTCCTGCTGGCGATCAGCAAGAGTGACTATGAAGAGGCGATGGCGATCTACGAGCTGTTCGTCACCTTCGTGCGTGAACGCTCAATGAGCCGCCTGCTGGGCAGCGACAGCTTCGACAGCTTCAAAGCGGTGGCGCTGGACTGCCTGAGCCGGAGTTGAGGGGCTAATCCGCTTCCGGCAGGAACAGGGCTGGGGGCAGATTGAAGCGTTTGGCCAGCGCCATAATGTGCGGAATGGTCAGCGATCTTTTGCCGTTCAGGATTTGGTTAACCAACGACTTTTTGCCGATCTCCTGTTCAAAATCACTTTGGCTGAGTTGGTGCTGTTCCATCAATACGCGAAGCGCGGCCACCCCTTGCGGGAGTTGGGCGATACGCTGGTTGAATGCGGTAAATTCGGCGCTGTTGTCTTCATATTCGGCGATTTTTTTTGCCAACATGTCAATCAGCGGATGGCGTTCATCGTTTTCCAGCAGATATTCCACCAATTCGAGCGCTTCTCGGTAGTCTTGCTGAGCGTGGCTGCCCTGCAATAAGGGTACGGCGCGCAGTAGCGCATCGGCCGCCTTAATGGCATCTGTAATCATGACGAACTCCTTCGATAGTGCTGCATCAGCTTGTCGTATTCGGCGTGGCTAACGATATGCTTTATGAAGACTTTCTGTGTCTCGAAGCTGGCAAAGAACAAGATCCGCAGGTGGTTGCCGCCGACGTCAATGACCCACCATTTCTCTTTGTGCTTCATACGATCGAGCGAAGGAAAAAGCGCTTTTAACTCGTCCGGCGTGCGGAACTCGCCCCGTCGCAACGCTTTATAAATGGCCTCGAGAGCAGTGGCTTCATTGGGATATTGCTTCGTTGCGTTATTGAACGGTTCCCTGGAAATGATATGCATCGTTCCTTCGATTCCTACCCGGTGAACATTATAGCGACTGCCGGTGAAGTTCACAAATTGTAAACTTTCTGTTGTCCCGCAAGCAAAGCGTGGGGAAACATCCGCCTGTTGTCTGTTTTTGCGTTACACACTATTGCGATTAACGTGGTGGGGGTAAATCCATGACGTGAATTTACAGGCGGTTACGGCTGATTCTGGAAGCGGATTCGCAAAATGAGAAACGGGAGGGCTACGTTATGGGAGGGGCGGAGGCAACACATGCGCCGAGGCGACGCATGGGAAGAGTCTCAGCGGCTAATCTTCATCAAACCCGGAGTTGAACAGCTCGACCACCGCCGCCAGCGCGTTGACTTCATCGGGGCCGGTCGCTTCGACTTCGATGTGCCGACCCTGGGCGGAGTCCAGCATCAGCAGCGCGATGACGCTGCTGGCTTCGGCTTCGGTGCCGCTTTCGTTGCGCAGCATCACTTCGGCGTCGAAGCTTTGCACCAGTTCGAACAGTTTCATCGCCGGGCGCGCGTGCATGCCCAGCTTGTTTTTGATTTCAACCGTCTGTTTGACCGTCATTGTTTGCGCTTTTCCAGCGTGCGGTGGCGCGATTGCACGTTCTTGCCGCGCGAGCGGAAGTAATCGGCCAGCTGTTCCGCCACGTACACCGAACGGTGTTTGCCGCCGGTACAGCCGATGGCGACCGTCAGGTAGCTGCGGTTGTTGGTTTCCAGCATCGGCAGCCACTGTTCCAGATAGCTGCGGGTCTGGTAGATGAAGTTGTGTACTTCGGTATGGCGATCGAGGAACGACGCCACCGGTTTGTCCAGGCCGGTCATCGGCCGCAGCTTCGGATCCCAGTGCGGGTTCGGCAGGAAGCGCACGTCGAACACGTAGTCGGCGTCGATCGGGATACCGTGTTTGAAGCCGAAGGATTCGAACACCATGGTCAGTTCGCGCTCGCGCTTGCCCAGCAGGCGGGTGCGCAGCATTTCGGCCAGCTCATGCACCGACATTTCCGAGGTGTCGATAATCAGGTCCGCCCGCGAGCGCAGCGGTTCGAGCAGGTCGCTCTCTTCGTCGATGGCGCTTTCCAGCGACAGGTTTTTGCTGGAGAGCGGGTGCAGGCGGCGGGTGTCGCTGTAACGGCGGATCAGCGTGTTGCGATCGGCGTCGAGGAACAGCAGCTGCGGCGAGAAGCTGTCCGGCAGCTGAGTCATCGCGTATTCGAACACTTCCGGTGATTCAGGCATGTTGCGCACGTCGATGCTGACCGCCGCGGAGATATTGCGTTCCGCCAGCGTATTGGCGAGCTGCGGCAGCAGCACCACCGGCAGGTTGTCAACGCAGTAAAAACCCATGTCTTCCAGCGCCCGCAAGGCGACGGATTTTCCGGAACCGGAACGGCCGCTGACAATCATCAGCACCATGTGGCAACTCCCCTGGCATCGCGGCGGCGTTCATCGCCACCGTTAAACTTTGTTATTCCGGCCGTGGCCGGATCCATCATCGTAAAACAGTATCGTTATCCGGGCTGGAAGTCACGCCGGCCGGGCATCACTCGGTGATGATTTGGTAAAGTTCTTCGTCGCTCTGCGCGGCGCGCAGGCGGCGGCATACGGTTTTGTCGGCCAGGCGTTTGGCGACCAGCGACAGCGTATGCAAATGAGTTTTGCACTGATCGGCAGGCACCAGCAGCGCGAACAGCAGGTCGACCGGCTGGTTGTCGATAGCGTCGAAAGCGATGGGTTGGTCGAGACGGATAAACACGCCAACGGCCCGCAGTGTGTCCTCTTCCAGTTTGCCGTGGGGAATGGCGATACCGTTGCCGATACCGGTGCTGCCCATGCGCTCCCGGGTGAGAACCGCGTCAAACACCACCTGCGAAGGCAGGTTGAGCTGTTTGGCGGCCAGTTCGCTGATAATTTCCAAAGCCCGCTTCTTGCTGGTGCAGTGTACCGAGCTTTTGGTGCACTCGATGTTTAACACCGAGCTTAATTGCATATATTCGTTGTTCATCTCATCTTCACTTAAAACCGCGCCGCCGGGCGTGCCCGGCAAGGCGGTTTTTCGTCGGTTTTGACCCTGATTACCGTTCGGCGCGTCACCCATGCGGGTCACGCGCCGAAGGGGGAGGCGGCGACGGATGCCGCCTCATGGAATGGGTTAGGGTGTCAGTGTTGCTTCAATTTGTCTTTATGTTTGTTCAATTGACGTGCCAATTTGTCGATCAGCGTATCAATTGCGGCATACATATTCTCGTCTTCCGAGGTGGCGTGCAACTCGCCTCCATTCACGTGCACCGTTGCTTCCGCAATTTGCTGCACTTTTTCCACACTTAATACAACATACACCTGATTGATGCGATCAAAATACTGTTCGAGTTTGGCGAACTTGTTGTTCACGAACTCGCGCAACGGATCGGTGATTTCGATGTGGTGTCCGGTAATGTTGAGCTGCATAGTGTCTTCCTTCTCAATAGAGGTCAAACCAACTGTTTACGCTGGTTCGACGGCGGGATGGACAAAGACTCTCGGTACTTGGCGACGGTGCGCCGTGCCACGATGATCCCCTGATCGGCGAGCAGGGTGGCCAGCTTGCTGTCGCTGAGTGGTTTGGCGGGGTTTTCCGCCGCAATCAATTTCTTCACCAACGCGCGGATCGCCGTCGAGGAGGCTTCGCCGCCGCTGTCGGTATTCACGTGGCTGGAGAAGAAATATTTCAATTCGAAAATGCCGCGCGGGCTGTGCAGAAACTTCTGCGTGGTGACGCGCGAGATCGTCGATTCATGCATCTCCACGGCCTGGGCGATATCCGCCAGCACCATGGGTTTCATAAACTCTTCGCCTTGCTCGAAGAACGCCTGCTGCTGATCGACGATGCAGCGGGTGACCTTCAGCAACGTCTCGTTGCGGCTCTCCAGGCTTTTAATCAGCCACTTGGCTTCCTGCAGGTTGCTGCGGATGAACTGGCCGTCGGCTTCGCTGCGGGCGCTGTTACCCAGCGCGGCGTACTGCTGATTGATCTTCAAACGCGGCACGCTGTCGCCGTTGAGCTCGACCGTCCATTTGTTCTGCGTCTTGCGCACCAGCACGTCCGGAATGACGTATTCCGATTCGCCGGTATTGATCGACTGCCCCGGGCGCGGATCGAGCGACTGAATCAGCAGCATCGCTTCTTTCAGTGTATCTTCTTTTAGCCGGGTTGATCGCATCAGGCTGCGAAAGTCGTGGTTGGCCAACAGATCCAGATGCTCGCTGATGATCAGCCGCGCTTCGGCCAGATAAGGCGTATCTTTGGCGTATTGGGAGAGCTGCACCAGCAGGCAATCGCGCAGATCGCGCGCGGCGACGCCGATCGGATCAAAACGCTGCACGCGCTTCAGCACCGCCTCGACTTCCTCGAGGGTCACGTTCTCGTCGCCCAGGCTTTCCAGAATGTCTTCCAGCGGGACGGTGAGATAGCCGGTGTCATCCACCGCGTCGACGATGGAAGTGGCGATGGCGGCGTCGGTATCAGAAAACGGCGTCAGATCCACCTGCCACATCAGATAATCCTGCAGCGTTTGGGTGGTCTCGCCCTGATAGACCGGCAGCTCGTCGTCGCTGTAGTCGGTGCCGGTGCCGGACGGCGTGCCCGCGGTATAGATTTCATCCCAGGTGGCGTCCAGCGGCAGCTCTTCCGGCATGTCTTTCTGCTCCAAGGCTTCGCGGGTATCGAGCCCCTCGGTCTCCTGGGTTTCTTTGGCGTCGATTTCGTCGTGCAGATCGGTCTGTTCAAGCAGCGGATTGCTCTCCAGCGCCAGCTGGATCTCTTGCTGAAGCTCAAGCGTGGACAACTGCAGCAGGCGGATCGCCTGCTGGAGCTGAGGTGTCATGGCCAGCTGTTGGCTGAGCCTGAGTTGCAAACCTTGCTTCATAATTTTCTGTCTACTTCCGTTAACGGTGTCGTCCTGCAGGACGCGCCGGCGCTTAGAGGCGGAACTCTTCGCCCAGATAAACGCGTTTAACCTGCTCGTCGGCCAGAATAGCATCCGGCGTGCCGTGGGCAATCAGTTTGCCCTGGCTGACGATGTAGGCGCGTTCACACACGTCCAGCGTCTCGCGCACGTTGTGGTCGGTGATCAGCACGCCCAGGCCGCTGTCACGCAGGTGCTCGATGATTTTCTTGATATCGATAACGGAAATCGGATCCACCCCGGCGAAGGGTTCGTCCAGCAGAATGAATTTCGGGTTGGCCGCCAGCGCGCGGGCGATTTCGACGCGGCGGCGTTCACCGCCGGACAGCGCCTGGCCGAGGCTGTCGCGCAGATGGGAGATATGGAACTCTTCCATCAGCTCTTTGGCGCGGTCTTCGCGCTGTTCGCTGGTGAGATCGGGACGGATCTCCAACACCGCCATCAGGTTGTCGTACACGCTCAGTCGGCGGAAGATCGACGCTTCCTGCGGCAGGTAACCGATGCCGCGGCGCGCACGGGCGTGCAGCGGCAACAGGCTGATGTCTTCCTCGTCGATCACGATGCGCCCGGCGTCGCGCGGCACGATGCCGACCACCATGTAGAAGGTGGTGGTTTTACCGGCGCCGTTCGGGCCGAGCAGGCCGACGATCTCGCCGGATTTCACTTTCAGGCTGACGTCTTCGACAACTTTACGGCCCTTGTAGGCTTTCGCCAGGTTTTCTGCGATGAGTGTTGCCATAAGTGATTAGTTACTCTTTTTTTGCCCGTTTTTGTCTTGCAACTGCGACGGTACCAGAACCGTTGTCACGCGCTTGCCTTTGTCGCTAAACGCCTGCATTTGCTGCTGTTGCACCAGATAGGTGATGCGATCGCCTTTCACGTTGCTGTCGAGCTGCTCCAGATAGGCGTTGCCCGTCAGGGTCACCAGCTGGGTCGCCACGTCGTAACGCACTTTCTGCGCGTGGCCTTTGACCGGCTTGCCGCTGTCCTGCATCTGGTAGAAGGTTACCGGGTTGCCGAACGCTTCAATATAGGTCTTATTCTGATCTCCGCCCGGACGGGTGACCACCACCTTGTCGGCGCGGATATCGATGGTGCCCTGTTTGATCACCACGTTGTCAGTAAAGGTGCTGACGTTGCTTTGCATGTCCAACGACTGCTTGAGCGAGTCGATGCTGACCGGCTGGCTGGAGTCGGATTTCAGCGCCAGTGCAGGGGCGCTGGCGGCCAAAACTAAGCTGCCGATCAACAGATTACGGAGTTGGTTTTTGGTTCTGGATTTCATAGTTGGTCTTAACCTTATCAATCAGCTCAGCGGTTTTGGTCCGCAGGTTCCCACGCATTTTCATGCCGTTAGAGGTAAAATTGGTCCCGTAAAGCGTGACTTCGTCATCGGAGGTGACGTCCTGGGTGACCAGGTTTACCTGAGCGTTGTCCGTCTTAATTTTTTCCAGCTGCGAGGTGGTGGTCAGGCTGTTTACCTCGACGTGGCCATACAGATACAGCATCCGGTCTTTCGTCAGTTTGGCGCGATCGGCGCGAACTGACCAGGTGGCCACAGCATTCTCGTCGAACAGCGTCATCACCGGCTGGGTGAACCAGCTCAGCTCGCCGGCGGTGTAATACTTCGCGTCTTCCGCCACCAGCTTATAATTCAGTTTACCGGCCGGATTGTACACCACGGTGACCGTGTGCTGGCTCTGGTAGGTCGGATCCTGATCGTTAGCCGGACCAGGAGCCGTATCGTCGCTGAAGTCCGTCATGTTCCAGCCGATCAGCGCCAGAACGATCACCGTCAACAGGATGGTGATCCAAAGTTTGGTTTTACTCATATCGACAGCCCTTTGGCGTCCTCCAGCTTATTTTGAGCCAAAAGAATGATGTCGCACAGTTCGCGCACCGCGCCGCGGCCGCCGGCAATGCGGGTGACGTAGTGGGCACGCGGCGTCAGCAGCGGATGGGCGTCCGCGACCGCGACCGCCAGGCCCACCTGCGCCATCACCGGCCAGTCGATCAGGTCATCGCCGATATAGGCGACCTGATCCGCTGTTAACGACAGTTTATCCAACAGTTCGCGGAAGGCCAAAAGCTTATCGGATTGCCCCTGATACAGATGGGTGATGCCGAGCGTTTGCGCGCGGTCTTCCAGCAGCTTGGCGGAGCGACCGGTAATGATCGCCACCTCGATGTCGGAGGTTTTCAGACAGCGGATGCCGTAACCGTCGCGCACGTTGAACGCCTTCAATTCTTCACCGTTGTTGCCCATGAAGATCAGGCCGTCCGACAGTACGCCGTCAACATCGCAAATCAACAGGCGGATGTTCCCGGCACGCGCCATAACCTCTTGTTCTACCGGCCCGTAGCAGGTTTCTACCATACCCATTCCGTTCTATTCCTTAATTAAACGACGCCGGCGCGCAGCATGTCATGCATATGTACCACACCCAGCAACTGGTCGCCATCGGCAACCAGCAGCGCGGTGATGTGACGTTGCTGCATCAGATTCAGCGCATCGACCGCCAAGAGATTGGGACGTACCCGCACGCCGCCCGGCGTCATGACATCGGCGATCTTGGCTTCGTGCAGGTTGATGCCCATGTCGAACACCCGGCGCAGGTCGCCATCGGTAAAGATGCCGGCGATTTTCATCAGATCGTCGCAGATCACCGTCAGACCCAGATTTTTGCGGGTGATTTCCAGCAGCGCGTCGCGCAATGAGGCGTCGGCGCTGACGTGGGGCATTTCGTCGCCGCTGTGCATGATATCGCTAACTCGCAGCAGCAACTTGCGGCCAAGTGCGCCGCCCGGATGCGACAGCGCGAAATCTTCCGGCGTGAAACCGCGCGCCTTCAGCAGCGCGACGGCCAGCGCATCGCCCATCACCAGCGTGGCGGTGGTGCTGGTGGTCGGCGCCAGCCCCAGCGGGCAGGCCTCCTGCGGCACCTTGATGCACAGGTGGATGTCCGCCGCCTTGCCCATCGAACTTTCCGGATTGTTGGTCATGCAGATGAGGGTGATCCGCTGCCGTTTCAACACCGGGATCAGCGCCAGGATCTCGCTGGACTCACCGGAGTTGGAGATGGCGAGCACGATATCCTGCGCAGTGACCATGCCCAAATCGCCATGGCTGGCTTCCGCCGGGTGAACGAAGAATGAGGGGGTGCCGGTGCTGGCGAAGGTCGCGGCGATCTTGCAGCCGATATGGCCGGATTTGCCCATGCCCATCACCACCACTTTGCCGCCGCAGGCGGCGATCGTTTCGCAGGCGCGGGTGAAGTCTGCGTTGATGTAGCTGTCGAGCTGAGCCAGCCCGTCACGCTCTATCTGAAGCACTTCTTTGCCGGCCTGTTGAAAATCGAAGCCCGGTTGCAACTCAATGTTCGACATACTCATTCCCGTCGGTTTAGCCGAAAGTACTGAAAGGGTTAAAGAACAGCACCGCAAGATACGCAATAAAGCCGCATAATAACAGCGCGCCGGCCAGGTGGCCGATGCGGTGTTTGCGGCCGATGCACAGCACGCTTAGCAGCACGCTGGCCGCCAGCATCACCCAGTAATCGCGCTGGAAGGCGGCGGCGTCCACGCTGCCCGGCGACAGCAGGGCGGGGACGCCCAGCACGATCACCGTGTTGAAAATATTGGAGCCGATGATATTGCCAATCGCCATATCATCTTCGCCCTTTAATGCGCCGGCGATGGACGTGGCCAGCTCGGGCAGGCTGGTGCCGATGGCGATAATGGTCAAGCCGACCACCAGTTCGCTCAGGCCGAAATAGTGCGCGATCACCGTCGCGTTATCGACCACCATTCTGGAAGAGAGCGGCAGAATGATAAACGCCAGCACCAGCCACAGCACCGCCACGGTATTGCTGCTGTCCTGCGGCAGTTCGGCGATCTGCTCCATGGTCAGGCTGTCGCTGCCCTCGCGCTGCGCCAGCCGGGCGATTTTCAGCATCAGCAGGATGAAACCGGCGGCGGCGGTCAGCAGAAGCACGCCGTCCAGCCTGCTCAGGGTGCCGTCCATCAATACGAAACCGCACAATACTGTGACCGCTAACATCAGCGGCAGTTCGCGCCGCAGTATTTCCGATCGTGCAGCCAGCGGGTGAATCAGCGCCGCTACGCCCAGGATCAATAAAATGTTGGTGATGTTGGAACCTAATACGTTGCCAACGGCCATATCTATCTGCCCGTTCAGCGCGGCGGTGGTGGACACGATCAGCTCCGGCAGTGAAGTGCCGATGCCGACGATGGTCATGCCGATGATCAACGGCGGCACGCCAAGCGAACGGGAAATCACGGCAGCACCATAAACTAAGCGGTCTGCACCATACACCAGTAGAAATAAACCAACGATTAATAATGCTATTGCGAGAAACATGCAGGGTCCTTTGTCGGGTATTATCCCGGTTCGTTGGTTAAAGCCGTCAATGCGGCGGTATTGCTTGCCCTCCGGTGCGTGCGCTTGAGCGCAGCAACGGTTTTTCCCGGCTAATTGTTGAACACTTTCGTTTTTTTTCGTTATGGCGCCAATTTTGACCGGGTGGCGCGGAAAAGTAAAACCAATGGCATCATTGGTTGCGAAATGGCAGTAAGTTTTTGTAAAGATGAGACGGATTGCGCCCATTGCTTTAACATCACGGGTAGATTCAGCAAAAGATGAGTCGTAAAGGGTCCATTAACATGCTCCAAAAGGCAGATAATTTGGTCGAAGTGCGCGACATGAGCTTCTCGCGCGGCGACCGGCGGATATTTGAAGACATCAACCTGACGGTGCCTCGCGGTAAGATCACGGCGATCATGGGGCCGTCGGGCATCGGCAAAACCACGCTGCTGCGTCTGATCGGCGGTCAGCTGACGCCGGACCGCGGGGAGATTTGGTTTGACGGCGACAACATTCCCGCGTTGTCCCGTCGTCAGTTGTACGACGCGCGCAAAAAGATGAGCATGCTGTTCCAGTCGGGCGCGCTGTTCACCGATTTGACCGTATTCGAAAACGTGGCCTACCCGTTGCGTGAGCACAGCAACCTGCCTGAGCCCCTGCTGCGCAGCACGGTGCTGATGAAGCTGGAAGCGGTCGGGTTACGCGGTGCGGCGCAGCTGATGCCCAATGAACTCTCCGGCGGCATGGCGCGCCGGGCGGCGTTGGCGCGCGCGATCGCGCTGGACCCGGAAATGATCATGTTCGATGAGCCCTTCGTCGGCCAGGATCCGATCACCATGGGGGTGCTGGTCAAGCTGATCGACGAGTTGAACCATGCGCTGGGCATTACCTGCATCGTGGTGTCGCACGACGTGCCGGAGGTGCTGAGCATCGCCGACTACGCCTATATCGTGGCCGATCACCGGGTGATTGCCGAAGGCACCACGCAGCAATTGCAGAACAATCCTGATGCGCGCGTGCGCCAGTTCCTGGATGGTATAGCGGATGGACCGGTGCCGTTCCGCTATCCGGCCGGGGATTATCAGACTGAACTGCTAGGCTTAGGGAGTAAATAAGCTCATGTTATTAAGAGCGTTAGCGTCTCTGGGGCGCAGTGGCATCAACACCAGCGCCAGCTTCGGCCGCGCCGGGTTGATGCTGTTCAACGCATTGATTGGCCGGCCGGAACCCGGCAAGCAGTGGCCGCTGTTGTTAAAACAGCTTTACAGCGTCGGCGTGCAGTCGCTGCTGATCATCATGGTTTCCGGGCTGTTTATCGGCATGGTGCTGGGCCTGCAGGGGTATATCGTGCTTACCACCTACAGCGCTGAAGCCAGCCTCGGCATGATGGTGGCGCTGTCGCTGCTGCGCGAGCTGGGGCCGGTGGTGACGGCGCTGCTGTTCGCCGGCCGCGCCGGTTCCGCGCTCACGGCGGAAATCGGCCTGATGAAGGCGACGGAACAGATCTCCAGCCTGGAAATGATGGCGGTCGATCCGCTGCGGCGCATCGTGGCGCCGCGTTTCTGGGCGGGGATGATTAGCATGCCGTTGTTGACCATCATCTTCGTGGCGATCGGCATTTGGGGCGGCTCGGTGGTCGGCGTGGATTGGAAGGGCATCGACAGCGGCTTCTTCTGGTCGGCGATGCAGGGCGCCGTAGAGTGGAAAAAAGATCTGCTCAACTGCTTGATCAAGAGCGTGGTGTTCGCCATTACCGTAACCTGGATTGCCATTTTCAACGGGTATGACGCCGTGCCTACCTCTGAAGGGATTAGCCGGGCGACGACGCGTACCGTGGTGCATTCGTCACTGGCGGTGTTGGGATTGGATTTCGTGCTGACCGCACTGATGTTTGGGAATTGATTCGATGCAAACGAAGAAGAGTGAAATCTGGGTTGGGGCATTCATGCTGATCGCGCTGTGCGCCATCGTGTTTATCTGCCTGCAGGTGGCGAACCTTAAATCGATCGGCAGCGAGCCGACCTACCGCGTTTACGCGACGTTCGACAATATCGGCGGCCTGAAACCGCGTTCGCCGGTGAAGATCGGCGGCGTGGTAATCGGCCGCGTGGCCGACATCGAACTCGATCCGAAAACCTACACGCCGCGCGTGGCGCTCGATATCCAGAAAAAGTACAACGAAATCCCGGATACCAGCTCGCTGGCGATCCGCACCTCCGGCCTGCTGGGCGAGCAATATCTGGCGCTTAACGTGGGCTTCGAAGATCCTGATATGGGCACCACCATTCTGAAAGACGGCGGCACCATTCAGGACACTAAATCAGCCATGGTTCTGGAAGATCTGATCGGCCAGTTCCTGTATAAAAGCGGCGGTCAGGACAGCGCCAAACCGGGAGACGCGGCCGCTGAGCCGGCTGCCGGCGCTGCACCGCAACCCGCTGTTCCAAATCATTAAGAGAGGATACCTGCATGTTTAAACGTTTACTGATGGTGGCTCTGCTGGTGGTTGCGCCGCTGGCGAGCGCAGCCGACCAAACCAATCCTTACAGCATGATGCAAGACGCGGCGCAGAAGACCTTCAGCCGTTTGAAGAACGAACAGCCGAAGATCAAGCAGGACCCGAACTACCTGCGCTCCATCGTGCATCAGGAACTGATGCCGTTCGTGCAGGTGAAATACGCTGGCGCGCTGGTGCTGGGCCGTTACTACAAAGATGCGACGCCTGCGCAGCGCGAAGCTTACTTCACCGCTTTCCAGGCTTACCTGGAGCAGGCTTACGGCCAGGCGCTGGCGATGTACCACGGCCAGACTTACCAGATCGCGCCTGAACAGCCGCTGGGCAACGCCGACATTGTGGCCATTCGCGTCACCATCATCGACAACGGCGGCCGCCCGCCGGTGCGTCTGGATTTCCAATGGCGCAAGAACAGCAAAACCGGCTATTGGCAGGCGTATGACATGATCGCCGAAGGCGTCAGCATGATCACCACCAAGCAAAACGAGTGGGCGTCTACGCTGCGTACTCAGGGCATCGACGGCCTGACCAAACAGCTGCAGGCCGCCGCCGCGCAGCCCATCTCGCTGGACAAGAAAAACTGATGTCGGCAGCGCTCAGCTTCGAATCAGAGCAGCAGACGCTGATCCTGCGCGGTGAACTGGACCGTGAAACGCTGCTGCCGTTGTGGCGGCAGCGAGACGCGCTGATGGCGGATAAAACCGCGATCGACGTGGCGCAACTGCAGCGCGTGGACTCCTCCGGGCTGGCGCTGTTGCTGCATCTGCAGGAAGAGCAGCGCCAACGTGGCGTCGCGCTAAAAATTTTCGGCGTCACCGAGCGTCTGAAAACGCTGATCGCGCTCTACAACCTGCAGGCGATAATGCCTGTCGATACCGCCGGTTAGCGGCGTTTTACACCGCCTTTGCGTGGTTAAACGATACAAAGCCCCTGTTATGCAGGGGCTTTTTCTTTAGTTTAAGAAAACATCGTATTCCACTAAGATACTAGGCTGTTTATGATCCTTTAGCGGCAGAACTGGATACTATGGAAACCAACGAGATTAAAGACGTGCTGATGCAGGCATTGGCACTGGATGAAGCGCACGTGACGGGCGACGGCAGCCATTTTCAAGCGATCGTGGTCGGCGAACTGTTCGCCGGCATGAGCCGCGTCAAAAAACAGCAGACGGTTTACGCACCGCTGATGGAATACATTGCGGACAACCGCATTCATGCCTTGTCTATCAAGGCGTACACCCCTGAAGAGTGGCAGCGAGACCGCAAACTCAACGGATTTTAAGGCTGTTTGCCCTGCCGGGCGGGCAGCTTCAGATTAGATAACAGAGAGTAGTCAGATGGATAAATTTCGTGTGCAGGGTCGGACCCGCCTGAGCGGTGAAGTGTCTATTTCCGGGGCCAAAAACGCCGCCCTGCCGATCCTGTTCGCCGCCCTGTTGGCGGAAGAGCCGGTCGAGCTGCAGAATGTCCCCAAGCTGAAGGACATCGACACCACCATTAAACTGCTCAGCCAGTTGGGCACCAAGATTGAGCGCAACGGTTCGGTCTTCGTGGACGCCAGTGGCGTGAACGAGTTTTGCGCGCCTTACGATCTGGTGAAAACCATGCGCGCTTCCATCTGGGCGCTGGGGCCGCTGGTGGCTCGTTTCGGCCGCGGTCAGGTTTCCCTGCCGGGCGGCTGCGCGATCGGCGCGCGTCCGGTCGATCTGCACATCACCGGCCTGGAGCAGTTGGGGGCCGAGATCAAGCTGGAAGAAGGTTACGTCAAGGCGTCCGTCGATGGCCGTCTGAAAGGCGCGCACATCGTGATGGACAAGGTGAGCGTGGGCGCAACCGTGACCATCATGAGCGCCGCGACCCTGGCGACCGGCACGACCGTTATCGAGAACGCCGCGCGTGAGCCGGAAATTGTCGATACCGCCAACTTCCTCAATACGCTGGGCGCGAAGATCAGCGGCGCAGGCAGCGACAAGATCACCATCGAGGGCGTCGAGCGTCTGGGCGGCGGCGTGTATCGCGTGCTGCCTGACCGTATCGAGACCGGTACCTTCCTGATCGCCGCCGCGGTTTCCGGCGGCAAAGTGATGTGCCGCAACACCCGTCCGGATACGCTGGATGCGGTGCTGGCCAAGCTGCGTGAAGCCGGTGCCGATATCGAAGTGGGCGAAGACTGGATCAGTCTGGACATGCACGGCAAGCGCCCGAAAGCGGTCACCGTGCGCACCGCGCCGCACCCGGGCTTCCCGACCGACATGCAGGCCCAGTTCAGCCTGTTGAACCTGGTGGCGGAAGGCACCGGCGTTATCACCGAGACCATCTTCGAAAACCGCTTCATGCACGTGCCGGAATTGATCCGCATGGGGGCGCACGCGGAAATCGAGAGCAACACCGTGATCTGCCATGGCGTTGAACAGCTGTCCGGCGCTCAGGTGATGGCGACCGATCTGCGCGCTTCCGCCAGCCTGGTGATCGCCGGCTGCATCGCCGACGGCGTGACCGTCGTCGATCGCATCTACCATATCGATCGCGGCTATGAGCGTATTGAAGACAAGCTGCGCGCGCTGGGTGCGAACATCGAGCGTGTGAAAGGCGAGTAAGGCATTAGCGCCGGCGCGGCTGCGTCGGCAGGATGAAAATCAAAGGGCCGGCTATCAATGCCGGCCCTTTTTTAATTGCTGTCTTCCGGGAATTCACCCACCGTCATTTTCAACGTAATGCGCTTGCCGTCACGCAGCACGATAACCGGTATCTCGGTGCCCGGTCTGATCTCCGCCACCTGATCCATGGTCTCCAGCACGGACACCGCCGGTTTGTTATCCACGTTGATGATGATGTCGTTGATCTGGAAGCCGGCGTTGCTCGCCGGGCCGTTCGGCGTAATCTCGGTCACGATGATGCCTTGAAGGCGATCGATGCCGGAATTGGACGAGCGCAGCGGAATGATCTCTTTGCCCTGAATGCCGAAATAGCCGCGGATGACGCGGCCGTCGCGGATCAGCTTGTCCATGATTTTGGTGGCCAGTTCGATCGGAATGGCGAAGCCGAGGCCCTCCGGCGTTTCGCCGTCGGTAATTTTGTCATAGGTCAGGGTGTTGATGCCGATCAGCTCGCCCAGCGAGTTGACCAGCGCGCCGCCGGAGTTGCCGCGGTTGATGGAGGCGTCGGTCTGCAGGAACGTCTGTCGGCCGGTGGTGCTCATACTGATGCGGCCGGTGGCGCTGAGGATGCCCTGTGTGACAGTCTGCCCCAGGTTATAGGGGTTGCCGATCGCCAGCACGACGTCGCCGACGTGGGCAACGCGATTTTTATTGGTCGGGATCACCGGCAAATTGCCGGGATCGATCTTCAGCACCGCCAAATCGGTCAGGCCGTCCGAGCCGACCAGCAGCGCTTCATAGCGGCGGCCATCCTGCAACACCACGGTGATCTGCTGAGCGTCTTTGATCACGTGGCGATTGGTGATGATATAGCCGCGTTCATTCATGATCACGCCGGAACCGAGCGACAGCACGTTGGCGGCGCCGTTCAGGTTGCGGTTGTAAATGTTCACCACGGCGGGCGCGGCGCGGCGCACCGCTTTGTTGTAGCTCACTGGCGTTTCGTCGCTGGTGCTCTCAGGTTTGTCTGCAAACAGGCCGTTGGAAGAACGCAGCATGGGCAGTGCGGCCAACAGCAGGCCGGCAACGATGAGACCGATAACGACGGAACGCAAGAGCTTAGCAAACATGGAGTTTTCGTGGTGTGGTGAACGATGTTCGGAGGATAGCATGAGTTAACCGGGCGCAGTATGTCACCGAGCCCGGTTTTTGCACAAATTAACGCAGCAGCAGATAAATGGTTTCGTTGCCGCGCACGATATTGAGCGCCATCACCGGTGGCTTGGCCTCCAGCACTTTACGCAGCGTGGTGATGTTGTCCACGCGCTGACGGTTGACGCCGATGATCACGTCGCCTTTCTGCAGGCCGATCTGCGCCGCCGTTGACCCTTTATCCACGTTCTCCACCTTCACGCCCTTGTCGCCGCTCGGCAACGCGCCATTGCTGAGGGAAACCCCCTGCAGTGCCGGCGACAGCGTTTCGGCGTTGGTCGAGGCGCTCTCGCTGTTGTCCAGCGTGACCGAGACTTCCTGCGGTTTGCCATCGCGCAGCAGGCCCACCTTGAGGGTTTTGCCCGGCGCGGTGGTGCCGACTTTGGCGCGCAGTTCGGCAAAGCTGCTCACCGGTTTACCGTCGACGGAGACCAGGATATCCCCGGCCTTGATGCCCGCCTTGGCGGCGGCGGATTTCGGCAGCACTTCGCTGACGAAGGCGCCGCGCTGCGCGTCGGTGTTGAAGGCTTTGGCCATATCCGGGGTCATTTCGCTGCCTTTGATGCCCAGCAGGCCGCGTTTCACTTCGCCGAATTCAATCAGCTGCTGGCTCAGGTTCTGCGCCATATTGCTCGGAATGGCGAAACCGATGCCGACGTTGCCGCCGCTCGGCGCCAGAATGGCGGTATTGATGCCGATCAGCTCGCCGTTCAGGTTAACCAGCGCGCCGCCAGAGTTGCCGCGGTTGATGGAGGCGTCGGTCTGAATGAAGTTTTCCAGTCCTTCCAGATTCAGGCCGGAGCGGCCCAGCGCCGAGATAATGCCGGAAGTGGCGGTTTGGCCCAGGCCAAACGGGTTGCCGACCGCGACGGCAAAGTCGCCGACGCGCAGCTGATCGGAGTCGGCCATCTTGATGGCGGTCAGGTTTTTGGTGTCGCTGAGCTGCAGCAGGGCGATGTCGGATTGCTCATCGCGGCCGACCAGCTTGGCGTCCAGCTCGCGACCGTCGTTCAACTGCACGCGGATTTTATCGGCGTTGTTGATGACGTGGTTGTTGGTCAGCACGTAGCCTTTGGCGGCGTCGATGATCACGCCGGAACCCAGCCCTTCAAACGGGCGGGAGCTTTGCTGCTGGCCGGGGAAGTTAGGGCCGAAGAAGCGTCTGAACTCTTCCGGCAGTTGTTGACGCTGCACCTGAGTGCCGGCGACATGCACGCTCACTACGGCGGGCAAGACTTTTTCCAGCATCGGCGCCAGGCTCGGCAGCGGCTGCCCCTGAACGGCGACGGGCAGGGCCGCGTTGGCCACCGGTACGGAGCTGAGCGTCAGGCCGAGGCTCATTGCCAATGCACTAAGAATTAACGACTTTTTCTTCATTGATTATAACTCTCTCAATACCTGCCGATGAAAATTTGATGATAAGGCAATCGCCTTGTCATAGTGAAGGGTAAGACCGTGAATTTGCGTGCAAAGTTCAGTAAAGGTAATGCGAGGGAAGGTCAAGACGGTAAACGGAGGAAGCCCGCGGGTGGCCCCGCGGGCGAAGGGGGGTCAGTCGCGGCGCGCGCTTTGCCCGCGCAGCAGGCCGGAGGCGCCTTCCGAATAGTCGCGCGGCATTTCCACCGGCGCTTGATCGTTGTCTGCTTCCGCTTCGGTCAGGCGATAGCGGAACGGATTTTCCTGCATCGGCAGATCCGGCAGCAGGTTGTTCGAGCTTTTCGCCATGTGTTGATACAGCTGACGATAATCGCGCGCCATGTTGTCCAGCAGCTCGGCGCTGCGGGCAAAGTGGCCGACCAGCTCCTGACGGTACTCTTCCAGCTCGGTTTTGCTCTTGTCCAGCTCGTTCTGCAGGACTTGTTGTTGACGTAATTTACGGTTGCCAAAACGCATCGCCACCGCACCAATCACGATACCGACGACCAAACCAATCAGCGCATACTCCCAGGTCATGATGACTCCTATTTTGACTTCGTTGTTCCGCAGGGATTTTTCACTTAATAATATCCACTATAACCGTTAACCTTGTCCGAGTGGAATCCTGATGCGCTTCCACCTAATTTTTACAGGGTTTTCAGCGGCGCCCACAGCGGGCATTTGTGGCGATAACGGTGCGAATCGGCATCAACTTGCCGCCAACGTTGGCTAAATAATTTCTAAGCGTTCTTAGGGAACATCGAACAGATGCAGGCACTATCACCGTTATCTCGCTACCAGCAGGCGCTGGATGCGGGGGAATATCAGGCCGATGAGGTTCAACGCCGGGCCGTCACTCAACTGGATCGCATTTATCAGGCTCTGCTGCAAAAGCCGGCGGCGAGCGCGCCTGCCGGCGGGCTGCGCGGCAAGTTCAGCCGCTTGCTGGGTAAGGGCGGCGACACGGCGCCGCAGCGCCCGGTGCAGGGGCTGTATATGTGGGGCGGCGTCGGGCGCGGCAAAACCTGGTTGATGGATATGTTCTTCCACAGTTTGCCGGGCGATCGCAAAATGCGTCTGCACTTCCACCGCTTCATGCTGCGGGTGCATGAAGAGCTGACCGAGCTGCAGGGGCGGGAAAACCCGCTGGAAATCGTCGCCGACGGCTTTAAGGCTGAGACCGACGTGCTGTGTTTCGACGAATTCTTCGTGTCCGACATCACCGACGCCATGCTGCTGGCCACGCTGCTGCAGGCGCTGTTCGCGCGCGGCATCACGCTGGTGGCCACGTCGAATATCCCGCCGGACGATCTGTACCGCAACGGTCTGCAGCGGGCGCGTTTCCTGCCGGCCATCGATCTGATCAACGAGTACTGCGACGTGATGAACGTCGACGCCGGCATCGACTATCGTCTGCGTACCCTGACCCAGGCGCATCTCTACCTGACGCCGCTGAACGACCAGACGCGCGAGACGCTGGATCGGATGTTCGTCAAGCTGGCGGGCAAGGCGGGGGAGGACGCGCCGGTGCTGCAGATCAACCATCGGCCGCTGCAGGCGATCCGTTCGGTGGACGGCGTGCTGGCGGTGGATTTCCACACGCTGTGCGAAGAGGCGCGCAGCCAACTGGACTACATCGCGCTGTCGCGGCTGTATCACAGCGTGATCCTGTATAATGTGCGGGTGATGGGGCCGCTGAAAGAGAATACCGCGCGCCGTTTCCTGGCGTTGGTGGACGAATTCTACGAGCGGCACATCAAGCTGGTGATCGGCGCCGAAGCGTCGATGTTCGAGATCTATCAGGGGGTGCAGCTGAAATTTGAATTCCAGCGCTGCCTGTCGCGCCTGCAGGAAATGCAGAGCGAAGAGTACCTCAAGCTGCCGCATTTGCCCTGAGTCTGCCGGGCTTGCCGCCGCCGTATCGCCGGTTGTCCGCCGCCGGCGATAAATTTATTTTCCATTCAAAAACCGTTCGATCTTTGTGAGCGACTTCTCTATAATCTTGCGACCCCACGTTACAACAAAGTTTTTTTTCCCAAAAACTTTATAGTGCCGGCAATGGCTATTCGAAGGGGTAGGTTTGCTGGACTTGTATGGTCGTGTGAGCCTCAACTGTTTTCGAGCGTTTGGGTGTTCACCAACGTGTAACTAATTATTGGGTAAGCTTTCTAATGAAAACTTTTACAGCTAAACCAGAAACCGTAAAACGCGACTGGTACGTTGTTGATGCAGATGGTAAAACTTTAGGCCGTCTCGCTACTGAACTGGCTCGTCGCCTGCGCGGCAAGCATAAAGCGGAATACACCCCGCACGTGGATACCGGTGATTACATCATCGTTCTGAACGCTGACAAAGTTGCTGTAACCGGCAACAAGCGTACAGACAAAGTGTACTACCACCACACCGGCCACATCGGTGGTATCAAGCAAGCGACCTTTGAAGAGATGATTGCCCGCCGTCCTGAGCGCGTGATTGAAATCGCGGTTAAAGGCATGCTGCCAAAGGGCCCGCTGGGTCGTGCTATGTTCCGTAAACTGAAAGTTTACGCGGGCACCGAGCACAATCACGCGGCACAGCAACCGCAAGTTCTGGACATTTAATCGGGATTAATGGCAATGGCTGAAAATCAATACTACGGCACTGGTCGCCGCAAAAGCTCCGCCGCTCGCGTCTTCATCAAGCCGGGCAACGGTAACATCGTTATCAACCAGCGCAGCCTGGAACAGTACTTCGGTCGCGAAACTGCCCGCATGGTAGTTCGTCAGCCGCTGGAACTGGTCGACATGGTTGGCAAACTGGATCTGTACATCACCGTTAAAGGTGGTGGTATCTCCGGTCAAGCTGGCGCTATCCGTCACGGTATCACCCGTGCACTGATGGAGTACGATGAGACTCTGCGTTCTGAACTGCGTAAAGCTGGCTTCGTCACCCGTGACGCTCGTCAGGTTGAACGTAAGAAAGTCGGTCTGCGTAAAGCACGTCGTCGTCCGCAGTTCTCCAAGCGTTAATTTCCGCTGCTTCGGCAGTGCGATTTACGCAAAAAACCCGGTGCCTCACCGGGTTTTTTTATGCCTGAAATCCGCCGTCCCCGACTAAAATCTGTGGCATATCAGACAATTCAACATGAATTCGCCGCAGCGCCCCCACAAAACAAGCAAAATCTGGTAAACTATCATCCACTTTTGCGCCTGTTCGCCGTGCAGTTGACCTCCTGGGCCGGTTTTTTTATGGGTTCGGGTCCGCGCTGCGTGCTGCCGGCCTGCGGCAAGATTATTCAGGATAGCAGCCTGTCAGTTGGCTATTCGCAGTATTTTCTAGATAACTTGGAGGTTTTCATGGCTGTCGCTGCCAACAAACGTTCGGTAATGACGCTGTTCTCTGGCCCGACCGACATTTTTAGCCATCAAGTACGCATCGTACTGGCGGAGAAAGGTGTCAGCGTCGAGATCGAGCAGGTCGAAATGGATAACCTGCCGCAAGATCTGATTGACCTCAACCCTTACCAGACGGTGCCTACGCTGGTCGATCGCGAACTGACCCTGTATGAATCCCGCATCATCATGGAATACCTGGATGAGCGCTTCCCGCACCCGCCGCTGATGCCGGTTTACCCGGTTGCCCGTGGTGAGAGCCGTCTGATGATGCTGCGCATCGAGAAGAACTGGTACTCGCTGATGGACAAGATCGAGAAGAGCAGCGGTCAGGAAGCGGAATCCGCCCGCCGCCAGCTGCGTGAAGAGCTGCTGGCGATCGCGCCTATCTTCGGCCAGGCGCCGTATTTCATGAGCGAAGAGTTCAGCCTGGTGGATTGCTACCTGGCGCCGCTGTTGTGGCGTCTGCCGCAGCTGGGCATCGAGTTGAGCGGCGCCGGCTCCAAAGAGCTGAAAGGCTACATGACCCGCGTCTTCGAACGTGACGCTTTCCTGGCTTCCCTGACCGAAGCCGAGCGTGAAATGCGCCTGCAAACCCGGGGCTAAGCGCGATGGACATGTCTCAGATGACGCCGCGTCGCCCGTATCTGCTGCGGGCGTTCTACGACTGGCTGCTGGATAACCAGCTGACGCCGCACCTGGTGGTCGATGTGACTCGCCCTGATGTTCAGGTGCCGATGGAGTTCGCGCGCGATGGCCAGATCGTGTTGAATATCGCGCCGCGCGCGGTAGGCAACCTGGCGTTGGGCAACGAAGACGTGCAGTTCAACGCGCGCTTCGGCGGCGTGCCGCGCCAGGTTTCGGTGCCGATGGCCGCCGTGCTGGCGATTTATGCGCGTGAGAACGGCGCCGGCACGATGTTTGAACCGGAAGCCGCCTACGACGAAAGCGAAGGCGTGTTCGAAGGTTTGGACAATGAGACGATCCCTTCGGAAACGTTGATGTCGGTCATCGACGGCGATCGCCCGGATACCGCAGAAGATGACGGCCCGGACGACGAACCGCCGCAGCCGCCGCGCGGTGGCCGCCCGGCGCTGCGCGTGGTGAAATAAGCCTGCGTGAACAAACGAAAAAGCACCCCGTGGGGTGCTTTTTTTTTGGTTCATCACGTTAAAACGCGATGAACCTTTTTTTTGCCCGGCAGAAGCGGGTCAGCCTTTCAGGGCGGCAATGCAGGCATCGCGCGGCGCGCTGAGATCGCCTACGCGCACGGTGGACAGCGCGCGGGCCGCGCGCTCACGGAAGCTGGTGATGGCGGTGTCGCCTTGCACTTCCGGTGGCGCGGTGCAGATGTCATTGAGCGGCAGATCGTTGCCTTGGTTGAGCGCCTGCAATACCGCCGCCGGGTTGTAGATCAGGGCCGCGGAGAGGGCAGATTTAATGCCGGCGGTAAATCCGGCATTGCCGCCGCCGGCCAGCTTGGGCGCCAGGGCAATCCAGTTGTCGTCCCCCAACCGGATGCTGTTTTCCACGGCGCTGAACTGTCCGGCCTTGCCCAACTGCGCTACGACCGGCCGCGCGCCGCGCGCTTCGATATTGTAACCGACCTCCTGCGAATCCAGCGCCATGGCTGAGGTGCTGAAACTGACGGCCAGCAGTGCGCCGGCCAACAGGGAAATGGAGCATTTCATGTTCGCTATCCTTATCACGGTGTCAGGCGCAGCCGCGCCCTGCAATGGTGCTAACTCAATACTATAGCGCGTTGAGGCAGTGAGGAGAGGGGAGGTTGTTACAAAGCGTGGCCGGTTAAAACAAAGGCCCGGCAATGTGCCGGGCCTTTGGCGGTTCGGAAGGTTTACACTTCCAGGTAGTTCATGATGCCGTCTGCCGCTTTGCGGCCTTCGGCGATCGCCGTCACCACCAGGTCGGAGCCGCGGACCGCGTCGCCACCGGCGAAGATTTTCGGGTTGCTGGTCTGGAACGCGTTGTCGCTGCCTTCCGGCGCCACGATGCGGCCCTGTTTATCGAGCTGCACGTCGTGCGCCGCCAGCCAGTCCATGCGGTGTGGGCGGAAGCCGAACGCCATCACCACCGCGTCGGCGTCGATCACGTGCTCGGAACCCGGCACCTGCTCCGCCGCCTGGCGGCCGTTGGCATCCGGCGCACCCAGCTGAGTGCGCACCATTTTCACCCCGGCCACGCGGCCGGCGCTGTTCAGTTCGATGCTCAGCGGCTGCAGGTTGAACTGGAAGTCCACCCCTTCTTCCCGGGCGTTCTTCACTTCGCGCTTGGAACCCGGCATGTTGGCCTCGTCGCGGCGGTAGGCGCAGGTGACCTGCGTCGCGCCCTGACGCACCGAAGTGCGTACGCAGTCCATGGCGGTATCGCCGCCGCCCAGCACCACCACTCGTTTGCCTTCCATGCTGACATAAGGCTCGTGCTGCTCGGTTTCATACCCCATCAGCTGCTTGGTGTTGGCGATCAGGAACGGCAGCGCGTCGTACACGCCCTGCGCATCCTCATTCTCCAGCCCGCCACGCATCGATTGATAGGTGCCGACGCCGAGGAACACCGCATCGTACTCGCTCAGCAAAGTCTCCATGCTGACGTCTTTGCCCACTTCGGTATTCAGCTGAAACTCGATGCCCATCTCGCTGAAGATGCCGCGGCGTTTGACCATCACTTCCTTTTCCAGCTTGAAGGCCGGGATGCCGAAGGTCAGCAGACCGCCGATCTCAGGATGACGATCATACACCACCGCCTTAACGCCGTTGCGGGTCAGCACGTCAGCGCAGGCCAGCCCGGCGGGGCCGGCACCGACGATCGCCACGCGCTTGCCGGTCGGCTGCACGTGCGACATGTCCGGCTTCCAGCCCATTTCGATGGCCTTATCGCTGATGTAACGCTCGATATTGCCGATGGTGACCGCGCCGAACTCGTCGTTCAGGGTGCAAGACCCTTCGCACAGGCGATCCTGCGGGCATACGCGGCCGCACACCTCCGGCAGGCTGTTGGTCTGATGCGCCAGGTTCGCCGCTTCCATGATGCGGCCTTCGTTGGCCAGCTTCAGCCAGTTCGGGATGTAGTTGTGCACCGGGCACTTCCACTCGCAATACGGGTTGCCGCAGGACAGACAGCGGTCCGCCTGGGCTTTGGCCTGGGTTTCCGAAAACGGTTCGTAGATCTCGACGAACTCGATTTTGCGGATCTTCAGCGGTTTCTTAGGCGGATCAACACGCTGCAGGTCGATAAATTGATAAACGTTCTGACTCATTAATGACCTACCTCTTACTGCGCCTGCACCCGCAGCTCAGCTGCGGAACGGCTACGGTGACCCAACAGCGCTTTGACATCGCTGGACTTCGGTTTGACCAGGGCGAACTTCGGCGCCCACTCCGGCCAGTTGGCCAGGATCTCTTCCGCGCGGGAAGAGCCGGTCGCCTGCACGTGTTCGGTGATCAGGCCGCGCAGATGCTCCTCATGGATCGCCAACTGATCGACATCCAGCACTTCCACCAGCTCCGGGTTCACGCGCTTGCGGAACTCGCCGTCTTCGTCCAGCACGTAGGCGAAACCGCCGGTCATGCCGGCGCCGAAGTTGATGCCGGTTTTACCCAGCACGCAGACGATGCCGCCGGTCATGTATTCGCAGCCGTTGTCGCCGATGCCTTCCACCACGGTGATGGCGCCGGAGTTGCGCACCGCGAAACGCTCGCCCGCGCGGCCGGCGGCGAACAGTTTGCCGCCGGTGGCGCCGTACAGGCAGGTGTTGCCGACGATGCTGGCTTCATGGCTGCGGAAGGCGGAGCCGATCGGCGGACGCACCGCGATGCTGCCGCCGGCCATGCCTTTGCCGACATAGTCGTTGGCGTCGCCGGTCAGGGTCAGCTCGACGCCGCCGGCGTTCCAGACGCCGAAGCTCTGCCCGGCGGTGCCGGAGAAGTGCGCCTTGATCGGATCGGCCGCCATGCCCTGATCGCCGTGCACGTTGGCGATAGCGCCGGACAGCATGGCGCCTACGGAGCGGTCGGTGTTGCGAATGTCGAAGTAGAAGGTTTTACCCTGCTTCGCTTCGATGTGCGGCTGCGCCTGCGCCAGCAGCTCTTTGTTCAGCAGGCCCTTGTCGAACGCCGGGTTGCTGCTTTCGGTGCAGTACACTGCTTTGCCCGGATGCGGCGTGGCGGTTTTCAGCAGCGGCGACAGATCCAGCTTGTTCTGCTTGGCGGAGATGCCGTCCAGCTCGGTCAGGAAGTCGGTGCGGCCGATCAGATCCACCAGTTGGCTCACGCCCAGTTGCGCCATGATCTCGCGGGTTTCTCGCGCGATAAACTGGAAGTAATTCGTCACGCGTTCCGGCAGGCCGTGGTAGTGATCGCGGCGCAGCTTGTCGTCCTGAGTCGCGACGCCGGTCGCGCAGTTGTTGAGGTGGCAGATGCGCAGGTATTTGCAGCCCAGCGCCACCATCGGCCCGGTGCCGAAGCCGAAGCTTTCCGCGCCCAGGATCGCCGCTTTGACGATGTCCACGCCGGTTTTCAGGCCGCCGTCCACCTGCAGGCGGATCTTGTGGCGCAGACCGTTGGCCACCAGCGCCTGCTGGGTTTCCACCAGGCCCAGTTCCCATGGGCAGCCGGCATATTTCACCGAGGACAGCGGGCTGGCGCCGGTGCCGCCGTCGTAACCGGCGATGGTGATCAGATCGGCATAGGCTTTCGCCACGCCGGTGGCGATGGTGCCGACGCCCGGCTCGGACACCAGTTTCACCGAGATCACCGCCTTCGGGTTGACCTGCTTCAGATCGAAGATCAGCTGCGCCAGATCTTCGATCGAATAGATGTCGTGGTGCGGTGGCGGGGAGATCAGCGTCACGCCCGGCACCGAGTAACGCAGTCTGGCGATGTACGGGGTGACTTTGTCGCCCGGCAGCTGGCCGCCTTCGCCCGGCTTGGCGCCTTGCGCCACCTTAATCTGGATCACGTCGGCGTTCACCAGGTAGGCCGGCGTTACGCCGAAGCGTCCGGAGGCCACCTGTTTGATGCGCGACACCTTGTTGGTGCGGTAGCGCGCCGGATCTTCGCCGCCTTCGCCGGAGTTGGAGAAGCCGCCGAGGCCGTTCATGGCGATCGCCAGTGACTCGTGCGCTTCCGGGCTCAGCGCGCCGATCGACATCGCCGCCGTGTCGAAGCGTTTGAACAGCGATTCCGCCGGTTCGACCTGATCGACCGGAATCGGTTCGCCTTTCGGCGTGATGGCCAGCAGATCGCGCAGCATGGCGACCGGCCGCTCGTTCACCAGCTTGGCGTAAGCCTGATAGTCGCTGTACTCGCCGCTGTGCACCGCTTTTTGCAGCGAGTTCACCACGTCCGGGTTGTAGGCGTGGTATTCGCCGCCGTGCACGAACTTCAGCAGGCCGCCTTGCTCCAGCGGTTTGCGTTTCAGCCAGGCGCGCTTGGAAAGGTTCTGCAGATCCTGCTGGAAATCGCTGAAGCTGGCGCCGCCGATGCGGCTGACCACGCCCTGGAAGCACAGATCCGCCAGATCGCGGTGCAGGCCGACCGCTTCGAACAGCTTGGAGCAGCGGTAAGAGGCGATGGTCGAAATGCCCATCTTGGACATGATCTTGTACAGGCCTTTGTTGATGCCGTTGCGGTAGTTCAGCATCACGTCGCGGTATTTCTTGTCGATCGCCTGGCTGTCCACCAGCTTGGCCAGGGTTTCATAGGCCAGATACGGATAGATGGCGGTCGCGCCGAAGCCGAGCAGCACGGCGAAGTGGTGCGGATCGCGGGCGCTGGCGGTTTCAACGATCAGGTTGGCGTCGCAGCGCAGGCTTTTCTCCACCAGACGGGTTTGCACGGCGCCGACCGCCATCGGGGCCGGCACCGGCAGGCGGCCGGGCGCGATGGCGCGGTCGGACAGCACCAACAGCACCGCACCTTCACGCACCTTGCGTTCCGCTTCGTCGCACAGGGCGCGAATGGTTTGCTCCAGATCCTGCTGCTGCGGATCGAAGGTCAGATCGAGCGTCTCGGCGCGATAGTATTCGCCTTCCAGCGTGGTGAGCTGTTTGAAATCGGAGTACAGCAGGATCGGCGATTTGAAGCTCAGGCGGTGCGCCTGGCCTTCGGCTTCGCAGAACACGTTCATTTCGCGGCCGATGCTGGTGGCCAGCGACATGACATGCGCTTCACGCAGCGGATCGATCGGCGGATTGGTGACCTGCGCGAACTGCTGGCGGAAATAGTCGTAAACGATGCGCGGCCGGCTGGAGAGCACGGCGAACGGGGTATCGTCGCCCATCGAACCGGTGGCTTCCTGGCCAATTTCGCCCAGCACGCGGATCACCTGATCCAGCTCTTCACTGCTGTAGCCGAACTGTTTCTGATAGGTTTCGAGCTGCGCGTCGTCGAGCTCGCGGCTGCCGACCTGATCGTCCGGCAGATCTTCGAACGGCACCAGGCGTTTGACGTTTTTCTCCATCCACTCTTTATACGGGTGGCGGCTTTTCAGATCGTTGTCGGTTTCCGCCGAGTGCAGGATGCGGCCGCTGCGGGTGTCGATCACCATCAGCTCGCCGGGGCCGACGCGGCCTTTTTCCACCACTTCATCCGGCTGGTAATCCCAGATGCCGACTTCGGAGGCGCAGGTGATCAGCTTGTCTTTGGTGATCACGTAGCGCGCCGGGCGCAGGCCGTTGCGATCGAGGTTACAGGCGGCGTAGCGGCCGTCGGACATCACGATGCCGGCCGGGCCGTCCCACGGCTCCATGTGCATCGAGTTGAAGTCGAAGAAGGCGCGCAGATCGCCGTCCATGTCCGGGTTGTTCTGCCAGGCCGGCGGCACCAGCAGGCGCATGGCGCGGATGAGATCCATCCCGCCCGCCAGCAGCAGCTCCAGCATGTTGTCCAGCGAACTGGAGTCGGAGCCGGTTTCGTTGACGAACGGCGCGGCGGCCTGCAGATCCGGGATCAGCGGCGTTTGGAATTTATAGGTGCGGGCGCGCGCCCACTGGCGGTTGCCGGTGATGGTGTTGATTTCGCCGTTGTGCGCCAGGTAGCGGAACGGCTGCGCCAGCGGCCAGCGCGGCACGGTGTTGGTGGAGAAGCGCTGGTGGAACAGGCAAATGGCCGACTCCAGGCGCAGATCCGCCAGATCGAGATAGAAGCGCGGCAGATCCGCAGGCATGCACAGGCCTTTATAGATCGTCACCAGGTTAGAGAAGCTGCAGACGTAGAAACTGTCGTCCTGCACGCGTTTCTCGATGCGGCGACGCGCTACGAACAGGCGGCGCTCCATATCGCGCGGGCGCCAGCCGGCCGGGGCGTTAACGAAGATTTGCTCGATGCGCGGCAGGGAGGAGAGGGCGATTTCACCCAGTACGTCCGGGTTGGTCGGCACTTCGCGCCAGCCGACGATCGACAGCGTTTCGTTTTGCAGCTCTTCTTCCACGATGCGGCGGCTGAGGCGCGCTTCCTCTTCATTCTGGCTGAGGAACATCATGCCGACGGCGTAGTTCTTGGCCAAACGCCAGCCGCGCTCTTCCGCCACCATGCGGAAGAAGCGATCGGGTTTTTGCAGCAACAGGCCGCAGCCGTCGCCGGTCTTGCCGTCGGCGAGGATCGCGCCGCGGTGCTGCATGCGGGCCAGCGCGTGAATGGCGGTGCGCACCACCTTGTGGCTAGGTTCGCCTTCTATATGGGCGATCAGGCCGAAACCACAGTTGTCCCTCTCTTGGGATTTATCGTACAACATATCGTGAACCTCCCCAGGCTCTGCGTGACTCTCACAACCTACTGCGAGGGGGCTTCCCAATTTCAGGCAGAAGTCCAATCAGCAAGTTAACCCCGCCAATCTGCTTTTCCGCCCTCCATCAATGGCCTCTCGTGACGGTCTCACAAGTGGTATAGGACTTGTTTTAAGAGGGAGTCTTCAATTACTGCATAAATATGACGAGACGTTTGCCCGTCCAGAAAGCTTCCAGCGGACTTCCAACTTAGCGAGAAAGAATTCGCAGGTCAAATGTGGGCTTAAGATAGATTCTTATCGAATTGATGATGTTTATTTATTTGAAAAATAAGTATTTTAATGCATTTTTGCACTATCGTGGGGCAACGCCGATCCCCGCAGAAGTGTGAGCTGTCTCACTATAGTGCAACCCCTTAATCTCTGCACCATGCTAGTGCGGGGGGTAATGCCAGAGTTTTATTCTATAAGATATTGCTTATCTGATGTTTATGACTATTTTTCACCGTGTTGTCATATTGCCGTTAACGGTTGCGTGACGATTAGAATAATTCATCAGAATTAGAGTGAATTGATTTGCGTTTATGATGAATAGTTATGCCTAGTGGCGCCTTGCGGGGAAAGCGTTGATCTCTGTCATCGCGGGAAAAACCGTTTCTTATTAGCATCGCGGCTTTGAACACAGAGAAGCACCAAGATTATGCAGTTGCCGCAATTAGTCAATATGTTTGGCGCGGATCTCCAGCGCCGCTATGGCGAAAAGATCCATAAACTCACGCTGCACGGCGGATTCAGCTGCCCTAACCGCGACGGCACGTTGGGGCGCGGCGGCTGTACGTTCTGCAATGTCGCCTCGTTCGCCGATGAAGCGATGCAACGCCAGAGCATCGCCGAACAGCTGGCGCAGCAGGCCGCGCGGGCCGATCGGGCGCGGCGCTATCTGGCCTATTTCCAGGCCTATACCAGCACCTATGCGGAGGTTGAACGGCTGGAGACGATGTATCGGCAGGCGTTGGCGCAGAGCGCCATGGTCGGCCTGTGCGTCGGCACCCGGCCGGACTGCGTGCCGCCCGCCGCGTTGGACCTGCTGGCGGGCTACCGCGAGCAAGGCTATGAAGTGTGGCTGGAACTGGGGCTGCAGACGGCGCACGATAAAACGCTAAAGCGCATCAACCGCGGCCATGATTTTCGCTGTTATCAGCAGACGGCGCGGCTGGCCCGGCAGCGCGGGCTGAAGGTGTGCTGCCATCTGATCGTCGGGCTGCCGGGAGAAACTCAGCGCGATCATCTGCTCACGCTGCAGCGGGTGACGGAGACCGGCGTGGATGGCATCAAACTGCATCCGCTGCACGTTGTTACCGGCAGTACCCTGGCGCGGGCGTGGCAGGCCGGGCGGTTGCCCGAACTGGCGCTGGAAGCTTACGCCGTCAGCGCCGGGGAGATGATCCGCCATACGCCGGGCGAGGTGGTGTACCACCGTCTTTCCGCCAGCGCCCGTCGGCCGACGCTGCTGGCGCCGCTGTGGTGCGAAAATCGCTGGAGCGGCATGCAGGCGGTCGGCGCTTATCTGCAGCAATACGGCGGGCAGGGCAGCGCGCTGGATGAAAAGCGGCGCTACCGCCCCGGAATGCCGCTCTGAAGTGCAATCTTTGCCACACTTCGGCGTTTGCCGCCTTATCTCATCGCGGTTTTACGGTATGATTCAAAAGATTGTGTCTGATGGGAGCCGCTATGAAGCAAATCCGGGTGTTGGCCCAGTACTACGTTGATTTAATGGTGAAACTGGGGTTGGTGCGCTTCTCGCTGCTGCTGGCCTCGGCGCTGGTGGTGCTGGCGATGGTGGTGCAGATGGCGGTGACCATGCTGCTGCGCGGCGAAGTGGAAAGCATCGACGTGGTGCGTTCAATCTTCTTCGGCCTGTTGATCACCCCGTGGGCGGTCTACTTTCTCTCAGTGGTGGTGGAACAGTTGGAAGAGTCGCGCCAACGGCTGGCGCGGCTGGTGGACAAACTGGAAGAGATGCGCCACCGCGATCTGGAGCTTAATCAGCAGCTCAAAGACAATATCAGCCAGCTGAATCAGGAGATCGCCGACCGTATCAAAGCGGAAGAAGAGCGCCTGCAGGTGATGGAAAAGCTGACGGAAGAGATGGAACAGCGCGAGCAGGCGCAGATTGAGCTGGGCCAGCAATCGGCGCTGCTGCGCTCCTTCCTCGATGCCTCGCCGGATCTGGTCTACTACCGCAACGAAGACAAAGAGTTTTCCGGCTGCAACCGCGCGATGGAGCTGCTGACCGGCAAGAGCGAGAAACAGCTGATCGGCCTGACGCCGTTCGACGTCTACGGCAAGGAGATCGCCGAAAAGGTCATTGAGACCGACGAGAAGGTGTTCCGCCACAACGTTTCGCTGACCTACGAACAATGGTTGGTGTATCCCGACGGCCGCAAAGCCTGTTTCGAGCTGCGCAAGGTGCCGTTTTACGACCGGGTGGGCAAACGCCACGGGCTGATGGGCTTCGGCCGCGATATTACCGAGCGTAAGCGCTACCAGGACGCGCTGGAGAACGCCAGCAGGGAGAAGACCACCTTTATCTCCACGATCAGCCACGAGCTGCGTACGCCGCTTAACGGCATCGTCGGCCTGAGCCGCATTTTGCTTGATACCGAGCTGAACGACGAGCAACTGAAATACCTGAAGACCATTCACGTCAGCGCCATCACCCTCGGCAATATCTTCAACGACATTATCGAAATGGACAAGCTCGAGCGGCGCAAGGTGCAGCTCGACAACCAGCCGGTGGACTTCACCGGTTTCCTGGCGGATCTGGAGAACCTCTCGGGCCTGCTGGCGCAGCCGAAAGGGCTGCAGTTCATCATGGAGCCGCAGACGCCGCTGCCGCAGCAGATCGTGACCGACGGCACGCGCCTGCGGCAGATCTTGTGGAACCTGATCGGCAACGCGGTGAAATTTACCCAACAGGGGCAAATTGTGGTGCGCGTGCGGCGCGAGGCGCAGGAGAAGCTGGTGTTCGAAGTGGAAGACTCGGGCATGGGCATCCCGCAGGACGAGCAGGACAAGATCTTCGCCATGTATTACCAGGTGAAAGATCAGCGCGGCGGCCGCCCGGCCACCGGAACCGGCATCGGGCTGGCGGTCTCCAAACGGCTGGCGCAGAGCATGGGCGGCGACATTACCGTGCGCAGCGAACAAGGGCACGGTTCTTGCTTCACGTTGACCATCAAGGCGCCGGCGGTGCAGGAAGCCGTCAGCGCGGCGCCGGAGGAAGAGGAGCTGCCGTTGCCGGCGCTGCACATCCTGCTGGTGGAAGATATCGAACTGAACGTGATCGTGGCGCGCTCGGTGCTGGAGAAGCTGGGCAACAGCGTCGACGTGGCGATGAACGGCCACGACGCGCTGGCGATGTTCGATCCGGACGAGTTCGATCTGGTGCTGCTGGACATTCAACTGCCGGACATGACCGGGCTGGATATCGCCCGGGCGCTGCGCGAGCGTTACGCCGGGCAGGCGCTGCCGCCGTTGGTGGCCCTGACCGCCAACGTGCTGAAAGACAAAAAAGAGTATCTCGAGGCGGGCATGGACGATGTGCTGAGCAAGCCGCTGTCGGTGCCGGCGCTGACCAAGATCATCAAACACTATTGGGATCATCAACCTTCTCACACTTCTAAGAAAACGGAGCACAAGGCGATGCAGATTAATGAGTCGTTACTCGATACCGCGATGCTGGAGCAGTACATGGACCTGGTTGGCCCGCAGTTGATCCATCAAAGTCTGGAGATGTTCGAACAGATGATGCCGGGTTATCTGGCGGTGCTGGATTCCAACATGACGGCGCGCGATCAGAAAGGCATCACCGAGGAAGGGCACAAGATCAAGGGCGCCGCCGGTTCGGTCGGCCTGCGTCACCTGCAGCAGTTGGCGCAACAGATTCAAACGCCGACGCTGCCGGCCTGGTGGGATAACGTGCAGGACTGGGTAGATGAGCTGAAGCAAGAGTGGCGCAACGACGTGCAGGTACTGCGGGCTTGGGTAGAGAACGCTGAAAAAAAATGACCCCGACGTGAGCCGGGGTGCGCGAATATTGCGCCAACACCAGGGAAATTGTGAACCTGCGTATTGGTTTCAGTGTTCTGGTCGAGCAGGTTGTAGCGAATTCCTAAACATCATACAGCCAACAACATAGCAAATGTAAGCGCTCTTGTTAGAAGATTCATTAAAATGTGTGATGTAGATTAGTGTTTGTCAACTCCGAGCACGAACCAGTTGACAGCAGCGACAGGAGGAAGAGTGATGAAAAAGGTGGGTGTAGTCCTCAGCGGCAGCGGCGTTTATGACGGTACGGAGATCCACGAAGCGGTGCTGACGCTGCTGGCGCTGGACCGTGCCGGCGCGCAGGCGGTGTGTTTTGCGCCTGATAAACCGCAACGCCATGTTATTAATCACTTATCTGGTGAGGAGATGGCGGAGTCGCGCAACGTCCTGATTGAATCGGCGCGCATTGCCCGCGGCGCAGTGCAGCCGTTGGCGCTGGCGGATGCCGCACAGCTGGATGCGCTGATTGTGCCCGGCGGCTTTGGCGCCGCCAAGAATCTCAGCAATTTCGCCGAGGCCGGCGCGGAATGTTGGGTCGATGAAGCGTTGGCGCGTCTGACGCGCGAGATGCATAAGGCCAACAAACCAATTGGCCTGATGTGCATCGCACCGGCGCTGTTGCCGAAGCTGCTCGATCAACAAGCGCGGCTGACCATTGGCAACGATCCCGACCTGGGAGAAGTGATTGACGCCATGGGCGGCGAGCCGGTGATTTGCCCGGTGGACGACATCGTGGTGGACAGCGAGCACAAGATCGTGACCACGCCAGCTTATATGCTGGCGCCGTCGATCGCGCAGGCGGCCGTCGGCATCGATAAACTGGTGGCGCGGGTGCTGGAACTGGCTGAATGAGCAAATCGGTCGGCGGATGGCGGCGGCTGCGTCCGTGGTATTGGCTGAAGCGCGGTGTCATCGCGATTATCGGTCTGTGGGTGTTGGGCATTGTGGCCTTCGCCTTCCTGCCGGTGCCGTTTTCCGCCGTGATGGTGGAGCGGCAGGTCAGCGCTTGGCTGAGCGGCGACTTCGGCTACGTCGCTCATTCGGACTGGGTGTCGATGGACGACATTTCGCCGCAGATGGCGCTGGCGGTGATGGCAGCGGAAGATCAGAAGTTTCCAGACCATTGGGGCTTCGATGTGGCGGCCATTGAAAAGGCGCTCAGCCACAACGAGAAGCGCCCGACGCGCATCCGCGGCGCGTCCACGCTGTCGCAGCAGACCGCTAAAAACCTGTTTCTGTGGGATGGCCGCAGCTGGCTGCGCAAAGGGTTGGAGGCCGGGCTGACGTCGGGCATCGAGCTGGTGTGGACCAAGCGGCGCATTCTGACGGTGTACCTGAACATCGTCGAGTTCGGCGACGGGGTGTTCGGCGTGGAAGAGGCTTCACAGCGCTTTTTCCATAAGCCGGCCAAGCGCCTGACCGCTGCCGAAGCGGCGCTGCTGGCGGCGGTATTGCCGAATCCGCACCGCTTCAGGGCCGATGCGCCTTCCGGCTATGTGGTGCAGCGTCAACAGTGGATTATGCGCCAAATGCGGCAACTGGGCGGGGAAACGTTTTTACGCGAGAACAAGCTGGATTAAGCGGGCGGGAACGGCACGGCGCCGCTCCCGCCAGGCGGATTACTTCACATAGGTAAAGGCGGTGGTGACGTGTTTCACGCCGCTGACCTGGCTGGCGATCTGCGCCGCCGACTGCCCTTCCTGCTGTGTGACCAAGCCCAGCAAGAACACTTCACCGTTTTCGGTGGTGACTTTCACGTTGGACGATTTCACCGTATCGCTGGTGAGCAGCTGCGAACGCACCTTGGTGGTGATCCAGGTGTCGGAGGACGCGGTGCTCAGGCTGACCGGCGTGCCCTGGCGGATTTCGTTATACACTTCGGTGGTGCCTTCCACGCCCATGGCGATCTGCTTGGCGCGCGCGGTGAGATCGGCGTTAGGCGACTGGCCGGTCAACAGCACCTTGCCCTGATAGGCGGTGGCGACCACCCGGGCCTCTTTCTTCAACTGCTGGTCTTTGCTCAGGGCGCTTTCTACCCTGGCTTCCAGCGTGCCGTCATCCACCTGGGTCCCTACGCTGCGCGGGTCGGTGGCGGTTTTGGTGGCGACGGCCGCACTGCCGACGACGACGCCGGCGATACAGCCTTGCAACAGCAGGGCGCTGGACAGCACTGCAAATGTGGCTTTTAGCTTCATCTCAGTTCCTTAATCGTCCTGGTGGGGGAATAACGTATTGTCTATCAGGTCGCACAGGCAGTTTACGGTAAGCATATGCATTTCCTGAATGCGCGAACTGCGGTGCGACGGGATGCGGATCTCGACATCCTGTTGGCCGAGCAACCCGGCCAGTTCGCCGCCGTCGTAGCCGGTGAGCGCGACGATGGTCATGTCGCGCGTGACGGCCGCTTCGACCGCTTTCACAATATCACGGCTGTTGCCGCGGGTGGAAATCGCCAGCAGCACGTCGCCGGTGTGCCCGAGCGCGCGCACCTGCTTGGCGTACACTTCGTCGTGCAGGCGATCGTTGCTGATCGCCGTCAGCACCACGTTGTCGGCGTTGAGGGCGATGGCCGGCAGGCTGGGGCGCTCGGTTTCAAAACGGTTGATCATGCTGGCGGCGAAGTGCTGCGCGTTGGCCGCCGAGGTGCCGTTGCCGCAGCACAGGATTTTGTTGCCGTTGAGTAAGGATTGAACCAGCGTCATCGCCGCGCGGGAGATGGCGTCAGGCAACGCTTCCGCCGCCGCGATCTGGGTTTGGATGCTTTCGGTAAAACAGACTTTAATTCTATCCAGCACGTTGTATTAATCCACTAAGTCAAAGGGCCGGTCTGCGCCGCAAAACCCCGATTAATCCGCATTGAAGGCGTTGGGTATCCATTCTAACTGGCTACCGGTAATGGCCAAAACATCAAAACGGCAAGATGATGTGTCAAAACTGGCTCCGCGTCCCGCCAACCAGACGGCGTCGGCGTGCAGCAACCGCTGCTGTTTGCGAGAGGTGACGCTGGCGGCCGCGCCGCCGAAAGCGTCGTTGCGGCGGTAGCGCACTTCGACGAACACCCAGGTGGCGCCGTCGCGCATGATGAGGTCGAGCTCACCGCCGCGCACCGCGACGTTGGCGGCGCAGAAGGTGAGCCCGGCGTGTTCCAGATGACGGCGGGCCACTAACTCATAGCCCGCCCCTGAGGCGCGTGGGTTCAAGAGACCGGGACGA
This sequence comes from Serratia sp. X3, assembly GCF_014982455.1. Lineage (NCBI taxonomy): Bacteria > Pseudomonadati > Pseudomonadota > Gammaproteobacteria > Enterobacterales > Yersiniaceae > Serratia > Serratia sp. X3. Next base: position 191,745 of record NZ_JADCNB010000005.1, on the reverse strand, counting down.
CCGTACCCTGACGGTATTGCAGCCAAGGCAGTTTGCGGTTGATCACGCAGTTCGGCGACGCGCTCAGCGTACCGGTGGTGCCGGAAACCTGGAAGCCCGGCAGCTGGCGCATTTCAGCAAAATGGTTGGCCAATGTCCAGGCATCCATCCCCATCGCATACAGGCGCACCAGCGAGTAATCGTTGCGGAAACGGGCGCTGGCTTGCTGCAACAGCTGAGGGTTTGAGCCCGCCAGCAGAGGGATATCGCTGAACTGCAGACCTTCCATTTCCAGACGGAAGTCCGGGCCGGCGCCGGCCTGGTAGCTGCGCGAGCTGGCGTACATCGCCGGTTTGCCGCGCGAGCTGGTGGCCATGTCGATCATCGGTTTGATCAGCGTCAGCTGGGACTGGGTAGCGACGATATACACCGCGTCGACGCTGCCGCCGGTAGCGGCGGGCACGTCGCTCGGCGGCGCCGGAATGGTCAGCCCGGCGATGGTCACGCTCTGCGGCGCCGGGGCGCTCGACATCGGCGTGCCGGTCATGCGGATGCCGCCGCTGTTCACCATCTGGCGCAGTTCACCGGCGGAACCGATGTCCTGACGCAGCACGGTTTGCCCGCCTTGCTTCTGCCATTCCTGGTTAAAGGCCTTGGCGACGCGATCGCCGAAGGCGCCGCGCGGCACCAGCAGCAGCGGTTGACGCTTCTGTTGTTCCCAGATGTGGCGGGCGGCGTCGCGCGCTTCATCTTCCGGCGACAGGGCGAAGTAACAGATGTTCAGATTGTCCTTCGGCGTTTCGGGCTGGTTGAGCGCCAGCACGTTCAGCGTGGTGGTGCTGGCGGACAGTTGATCGACGTTCTCTTTCAGCAGCGGCCCGACCACCAGAGTGGCGCCATCCTGCTGCGCCTGGCTCAGCAAGGCGGCCAGCGGCTGGCTGGTGGTGTCGTACACTTTGACCTGTGCATTAGCGGCCTGCAGCGGCGTTATCGGCGCGCTGGACGGCGCAGCGGGTTGCGCGGCGGTCACGGCCGGCTGGCTCTCTTGCGCCGAAGGGCTGACCGCGCCGTTGGCGTTGATGTCACCGGCAGCGGCCTGATCGGCCGGCGCCGTTTGGGCCGGCGCGCCGGCTGGTTGCGCGGCTTGAGGCTGCGGCGCCGGCATGGAGCCGCCGTTTTTCGCCGCTTCGAACCCTTGCTGGATGGCGTCAGCGAACACTTTCGCTTGGCCGTTCAACGGCAGCAGCAGGGCGATTTTCGAGGTGGAGGCCTGGGTGAAGTTCAGCACCTGATTCAGGCGAGCCGGCAGCGTTTTGGCCGCCGGGTTCTTCGGATAACGGTTCTGCCAGTCTTTGATGCCGGCCTTCAGCAGATCGGGATCCTGCTTGTTGTCCTGATAGACACGCAGCAGATCCAGCCAGCCTTGCAGCACGTTCTCGTCGGCGTTGATCACCAGGCTGTTCATCTCCTGCGGCGTCAGCTGCAGCAGGGCCTGCCAGGTTTGATCCAGATTGTCCTGGTGCGCCTTGCCGGTCAGCAGCGGCTCCTGAGCGATATAGGCGCGGATCAGCGGCAGCGATGCTTTGCCCTGATTGGCGGCGATCTGCGCCTGGTAGTAACGCACCTTCTGATTCGGCGACAGCGCACCGCTGTCCAGGTGGCCCAGCGTGCTGCGGGCGCTGACGTAGCTCTTGTTGGCGATCTGCAGTTCGGCGGTCAGCAACTGGCGTTCGGTCTGCTGTGCACCACTGAGGTTTTTCGGCAACTGATTCAACTGGTCGCCGGCCTGCGGCAGTTTTCCTTCACGCAGCAAGGCGCGAATAGCAAGTAATTGCCAGTCAGCCTTGTTATCATCGCTGCTTTGCTGCAACTGCTGCAGGTAGTAATCGGAGCTGGCGCTCGCTTCGTCCTGTATATTGGCGGGCGGCGTTTGCGGGGCCCGACTCGGACAGCCTGCCAGGAAAAGGGCGGCGGCGATGACTGCGGTCAGTCGGACAGGCTTGGAACGCCCTGCTTTGGTACGAACGAATGTTGAGGAAAGCATACTGTATCCAGTGATGTTTTTTTCAAGATGCTCAATATTAAATCGGCAACCCGGATGAAACAATGAATCAACACCAACAATCAGTCATTTCTGCATCAACGCTGTATGTGGTGCCCACCCCAATCGGCAATCTGGGCGATATTACCCACCGCGCGTTAGAGGTACTGAAAAGCGTTGATCTGATCGCGGCGGAAGACACGCGCCATACCGGATTGCTGCTGCAACACTTTGCGATCAACGCGCGTCTGTTCGCGCTGCACGATCACAACGAACAGCAAAAGGCCGATCAGCTGCTGGCGAAACTGCAGGAAGGCCAAAGCATTGCGCTGGTTTCCGACGCCGGCACGCCGCTGATCAACGATCCCGGTTATCACCTGGTGCGCCGCTGCCGCGAGGCCGGCATTCGCGTGGTGCCGCTGCCGGGCGCCTGCGCCGCCACTACCGCGCTGTGCGCCGCGGGCGTCGCTTCCGACCGTTTCTGCTACGAAGGTTTTCTGCCGGCGAAAACCAAGGGGCGCAAGGATACGCTGATGGCGCTGGCGGAGGAACCGCGCACGCTGATTTTCTACGAATCCACTCACCGCCTGTTGGAAAGTCTGCAGGACATGGTCACCGTTTGGGGCCCACAGCGCTATGTCGTGCTGGCGCGTGAGCTGACCAAAACCTGGGAATCCATCCACGGCGCGCCGGTGGGCGAGCTGCTGGCGTGGGTGCAGGAAGATGAAGTGCGCCGCCGCGGTGAGATGGTGCTGATCGTCGAAGGCCACAAAGCGCAGGAGGATGCGTTGCCGCTCGAGGCGCTGCGCACGCTGGCGCTGCTGCAAAAAGAGCTGCCGTTGAAAAAGGCGGCGGCGCTGGCGGCGGAAATCCACGGCGTGAAGAAAAATGCGTTGTATAAGCACGCGCTGGAGCAACAACAGCCGTAAAGCGGTTGACCTGCCGCCGCCGCGACGCTAATATCCGCGCCGGAGTTGACCAGACAGTCGCCGCTTCATTGCCGTCCTCTTCGGGGAGACAGATGGAGGGGAGGAAAGTCCGGGCTCCATAGGGCAGGGTGCCAGGTAACGCCTGGGAGGCGCAAGCCTACGACTAGTGCAACAGAGAGCAAACCGCCGATGGCCCGCGCAAGCGGGATCAGGTAAGGGTGAAAGGGTGCGGTAAGAGCGCACCGCGCGGCTGGCAACAGTTCGTGGCACGGTAAACTCCACCCGGAGCAAGGCCAAATAGGGGTTCACATGGTACGGCCCGTACTGAACCCGGGTAGGCTGCTTGAGCCAGTGAGCGATTGCTGGCCTAGAGGAATGACTGTCCACGACAGAACCCGGCTTACCGGTCAACTCCCTCGACAAAAGAAAACCCCGCGCAACGTCAGTTGCGCGGGGTTTTTCGTTTTCCGGCCGGCTTACACCGGCAGATCAATCAGCAGCGCGCGCAGCGGCGTCTCGGCGCGGACCGTCAGGCGATTCTCCTCACGCACGAAGGCGCCGTCGCCGCAGGTCAGGCGTTGTTCCTCGTGGCGCTCGCCGGTGGCGGCGATGGTGCCGTGTATCGACTGCAGATAAGCGCGCGGCCCGTTAATCGTCAGCGTTTGTTCTTCGCCCGGCTGCAGATCGAGATGATGGATCCAGACCTGCTGGCGCAGCTGCAGGCTGCCCTGCGCGCCGTCCGGCGAAGCCAACAGCAGGCTGCCCGCCGCCGGCAACGCCAGGCGCTGCACCCGTTCGTTGCTGCGTTCCGGGCAGGCGTCCAGCCACAGCTGCAGGCGGGTGAGCGGCGTATCGCTGCTGACGTTCTGCTCGCTGTAGCTCAGGCCTGGGTGGGTAGCCAACAGCAGCGCTTCGCCGGCTTTACCGCGCGTGGTGTTGCCGTCGCTGTCGCGGTATTCCGCCTCGCCCTGCAGGATCAGGTTCAGGATATCCACGTTGGGATAGGTGCGCGGCTGGAACGACGCGCCCGGCGCCAGCACCTCCTGATTCAGCACCCGCAGCGACGCGTAGCCCATCAGTTTGGGATCGAAGTAGTGACCAAAGGAAAAGGTGTAGCGAGCCTGCAGCCAACCAAAGTCAGCTTGCCCGCATTGTTGTGCTGTTCTGCATGTAATCATGGCAATTGGCTCTCTAAATTCATTATCCAAATGGTAAGCATCTGGACGTCGGATTGTTAGCCAGTTAATCTGGTCGGCATATTCAAATTTCCTGACAGAGGGATGCGATGGCCAGAGATCGGGCGCTCACGCTTGAGGCGCTGAGAGTGATGGACGCGATCGACCGGCGCGGCAGTTTCGCCGCGGCCGCCGACGAATTGGGCCGGGTGCCGTCGGCACTCAGCTACACCATGCAAAAATTGGAAGAAGAATTGGACGTGGTGCTGTTCGACCGTTCGGGCCACCGCACCAAGTTCACCAACGTGGGGCGCATGTTGCTGGAACGCGGTCGGGTGCTGCTGGAGGCGGCCGATAAGCTGACTACCGACGCCGAAGCGTTGGCGCGCGGTTGGGAAACTCACCTGACTATCGTCAGTGAAGCGCTGTCGCCGCCGAGCCTGCTGTTCCCGCTGGTCGACAAGCTGGCGCTGAAGGCCAACACCCAGGTGTCCATTTTCACCGAGGTGCTGGCGGGCGCCTGGGAGCGGCTGGAGCAGGGGCGCGCCGACATCGTGATCGCGCCGGACATGCATTTCCGCGCGTCGTCGGAGATCAACACCCGCAAACTGTATAAGGTGATGAGCGTTTATGTCGCCGCGCCGGATCACCCGATCCACCTGGAGCCGGAGCCGCTTTCCGAAGTGACCCGCGTGAAGTACCGCGGCATTGCGGTGGCCGACACCGCCCGTGAGCGCCCGGTATTGACCGTACAGCTGCTGGACAAGCAACAGCGCCTGACGGTGAGCACCATTGAAGACAAACGCCTGGCGCTGCTGGCCGGGTTGGGGGTGGCGACCATGCCGTACCCGATGGTGGAGAAAGATATCGAAGCCGGGCGGCTGCGCGTGGTCGGGCCGGAATACAGCCGCGAAGCCGACATCATCATGGCCTGGCGGCGCGACAGCATGGGGGAGGCGAAAGCCTGGTTCCTGCGTGAGATTCCGCGCCTGTTCGCGCAGCGTTAACGTCGGTTGGATGACATCCCCTTGCCGGGCGGCAAGGGGATTTTTTTCGCCTTAACCAAAGCGCTGGTCGCGGCCGTGCGGCTCGTCCAGATCCTGCGCCGGCCCGATGGAAATGATGCCGTGCGGGTTGATGGTGGCGTGGCTACGGTAGTAGTGGTTGCGAATGTGCGGCAGGCTGACCGTCTCGGCGATGCCCGGCATCTGGTAGATGTCGCGCAGGAAGCCGTACAGATTGAGGTAGTCGCTGATGCGGTGTTTGTCGCACTTGAAGTGGGTGACGTACACCGGATCGAAACGCACCAGCGTGGTCCACAGACGCAGATCGGCTTCGGTCAGCCGATCGCCGGTCAGGTAACGATGCTGCCCCAGGATCTGCTCCAGGCGTTCCAGCGCGTTGAATACCCCGTTGACCGCTTCGTCATAGGCTTCCTGGCTGGTGGCAAAACCGGCCTTGTACACGCCGTTGTTCACTTGATCGTAAATCCAACTGTTCAGCTCATCGATCTTGCCGCGCAGCGCGGTCGGGTAGTAGTCGCCCGCCCGAGCGCCGACGCCGTCAAACGCGCTGTTGAACATGCGGATGATGTCGGCGGATTCGTTGCTGACGATGGTTTGCCGCTGTTTATCCCACAGCACCGGCACGGTCACGCGCCCGCTGTAGTGCGGATCGGCCCGCAGATAGATCTGGTACAGGAAGTCGGCGTGATACAGCGGATCGCCGGTGGTTTCAGGAAAATCCTGGCCGAAGGTCCAGCCGTTTTCCAGCATCAGCGGGTGCACCACCGAGACCGGAATGATCTGCTCCAGCCCTTTCAGTTTGCGCATCAGCAGCGTGCGATGCGCCCAGGGGCAGGCGAGAGAAACATACAGGTGATAACGGCCCGCTTCGGCCTGGAAGCCGCCCACGCCGTGTTCGCCCGGCTGACCGTCGGCGGTCACCCAATTGCGAAACTGAGCGGTTGAACGTTTGAAACGGCCGCCGGTAGATTTGGTGTCATACCAGATGTCTTGCCAAACGCCATCGACGAGTTGTCCCATGGGAATCTCCTTGGTGTCCGAGTTAAAAAACGGCAGGGCCCGGCATGCCGGGCCCTGAATGACAGTTTAGATTACCATTTCTTGTTCAGAATACGGTCGATGCTGAAGCCGCCTGGGCCTACGACCGCCAACACGATGAAGCCGCCGGCGATGGTCAGGTTTTTCATGAACATCAGCTGGTTTACTTCGTTCGCAAAATCAGTGTGGAACAGCAGCGCGGTCAGGATGGTGAAACCGGCAGTGAACAGCGCCACGGTGCGGGTCAGGAAACCGAACAGGATCGCCAGACCGCCGCCAAATTCCAGCAGGATGGTCAGCGGCAGCAAGAAGCCAGGCACGCCCATCGATTGCATGTACTGTTGGGTACCGGCATATGCGTCACCCATTTTGCCGTAGCCTGCCACGATAAACAGGATTGGCATCAGAATACGAGCAACCAACAAACCTGTATCTTCTAATTTTTTCATCATCTACTCCAAAGTGTTTTTGTATGCCTGTTCGGCGGAAGCCATGTCAACGAGCGGTATATCAGGACATTCGCCCTGTCCGGCTCGTATCGTATTGATGGAGTGAATGTTAAGCGGGAAGTGCTCAGGTTGTTAGCAAGTAAAACTGTCGTAATTTTTCAAAAAATCTGAATCTTTAGCGTGCTAATAAAATGCCGCCGATCAGCAGGTTGCCCGGCCCCGGGGTTGGACGCGTTGTATCAAGGGAGAAAATGCGGGCAGAGCAACAGGAGGTTTGAAGGAAAGGCCAAGCGGCTTACTTGGCGGAAAACGTCTTTTTAAACAGACGGATAGCGCTCCAGGCGCCGAAAGCGCGACGCGACCAGCGGATCATCTTGCTGGGATGGCGGATGCCGTACAGCGCCATGACGCTGGAACCGAGCACCAGATAGCGGCGCAGGCCAAACACCGTTTGCCAGCCGCGGTCGATGCGTTCGGTCTTTTCCAGCCACAGAGACTTGTGTTCGGCCAGATCCAGACGCTGTTGCTGGATCTGCCGAATCAGCCTCTCTTTTTTCCATGCCAGATAGCGGCGGCGGCTCATGGCTCTCGCTCCAGCTCGGCGCGATCGAGCTCCAGTTGCTTGCGCGTGGCGCCCAGCAGCGTGGTGCGACGGGCCTTGACCAGCGTCCAGATGGTGCCGACTACGGCGAGGAACAGCAGCACGCCGGTTGTCGCGCCCAGCGCCACCAGCCGATAGACCGGATCGATGGCCCAGAAGATCAGGATCAGCAGGCTCATCAAACCGAAGGCGGTGAACAGCAGCGTCATGCCGGCCATGATCAGCAGCTGAATGAGGTTGGCTTTCTCCTCTTCCAGCTCGACGACCGCCAGCCGGACACGGGTTTCGACCATGCCGACCAGGATCGTGATGATGCGCTGACCGATATCCAGGACCCCTTTAGCGGGGCCCTGTGCGCGCACTTGCGGTTGTTCAGCCATGATTAGCGACGCGCGAGCAGCACGCCCAACACCACGCCGACCGCCGCGCCGATACCGATGCCGGTCCACGGGTTGTCGCGCACATAGTCGTCGGCCTGGCCGGCGATCTGTTTGGTTTGCGAAGCCAGCTTGTCACCGGCGTCGCTCAGGCGAGCGCGAGTCTCTTTCAGCGCGCCTTCCGCCTTCGAGCGCAGCTTCTCCAGCTCGGCTTTCGGCTTGTCGGTGGAGGAGTTCAGCACTTCCTCCAGCGTATCGGCTAAGGACTTCAGTTCAGCGCGTAAGTTTTCTGCATTTGAATCATGTGCCATGTGATTATTCCTTAACGTTTATTTCGACAGACTTTTAACATAGCGGATTTTTTCGCCGGAGCAAAGGGGTGATGGCCAGCAGATAACACCAGACATCAATTCCATATGCTTAAGAAATCCCGTGTGATGGGGCTCTCATCGATAAATCCGCTGGTGTAAAAAAATTATTCCGCCTGGGCGCGTTTCAATTCAGCCTGCGCTTCGGCCAGCTTTTGCTGCTTCTTGGCGACCTTGTCCAGCTTGCCGGTTTGTTGCGCTTCTTTCAGCTCTTCCCGGCGCTCGTCCACCTTGCGCTGTTTCTCTGCGATATTTTTCTGGCGTTCGGCCTGCAGGCCGGCTTCAGTGCAGTGGGTCTGCACTTCGCTCAGCGCTTTTTTCAGCCCATCCACGCGGTGGGTGTTGCCGTGCTGAGTCGCGTAGTCGATTTGCTGCTGGATATTTTGCGCTTTGGCGGCGCAGCCGCCCTCAGCGGCCGAGGACAGCGTCGGCAGCGCGCAGAGTGGCAGCAGCAGTAACAGTGAGTGGCGAAATTTCATTTCTCAGTTCCTTTTCATGGGATGCCTGCACAGGCATCCGCTTTCCTGACTGCCGGAGGCGGCAGCGCGAGAGGAGGGCGTTCATCGCCAGCTGAAGTTACCCTTCAGCATAGTCATAAAACCGGCGCGCCCCCAAAGAATCAGTCGCGGCCTGGTGTCGACTGACTGATTTTTGAGCTAAGCGGTGCGAATGCAAATGAAGATAACGGCAATGAAAGGAATCCCCTTCATTTGAAGGGGATTATCCCAGATTGAGCGGGGAGCGCGCAAATTCGCGCACCCAGTGCGTTGGCACGGGAGATTCGCTCAGCGCGATGTGATAACCGGGCGGCAGGATGGTTTGCAGCGCTTCGCGCGCCAGCAACTGCTGCTCCGGAGAATCCAGACGGATAACCAAGCCATCGCCTTCCGGCGTGATGCTTTTGATGCGGATACCGCGCTCATCCAGGCGCTGGTAGACATAAAAACCGTCGGGCAGCGACAGCCCTTGCTGGCTGGCGCGAATGCGCAGCTCGCTCTCGGTGCGCACCATGCAGGGCACCAACAGCGTCGCCAGCGCCAGCAGGGCGAGCGCGATCATCAGGACGTATTGCCAGCGCGGGCGCTTTGCTGTCACGCCCCTTTCCCCGGGTTCTGGCCGCTGGCGCGTTTCTTGCGCCACAGCACGATCAGCGAGCCGACCAGGCCGACCACCAGCAACACCAGCGGCAACATCATCAGGCAGAACATCAGCTGATCTTCATACTTGCGGAACACCGGGGTTTTTCCGAGGGCGAAGCCCAGCGTCGTCAGGATCAAGACCCACAGCAGGCCGCTCATCCAGTTGAAGAACTGGAAGCGTGCGTTGCTCAGGCCGGACAGGCCGGCGATGGTTGGCAGCAGGGTGCGCACGAAGGCCAGGAAACGGCCGACCAACAGGGCGGAAAGGCCGTGGCGGTGGAACAGGTTATGCGCACGCTGATGGTAGTGGGCCGGCAGATGCGAAAGCCAGCCTTGCACCGTTCGCGTATTGCCGAGCCATCGGCCCTGTATGTAACTGACCCAGCACCCCAGGCTGGCGGCGACGGTCAGGATAACGATGGTCAATGGGAAGCCCATGGTGCCTTTGGCGATCAGCACGCCGACCAGGATCAGCAGGCTGTCGCCCGGCAGAAAAGCGGCCGGCAGCAGGCCGTTTTCCAAAAACAGGATCATGAACAGCAGGATGTAGAGGGTCCACACCAACGAAGGGTTCGCCAGCGTCTCAAAATCCTGCTGCCATAAGGCATGTATCAGTTCTTTAATGATGTCCATCCGGTGTTCCTAAAACGTCATTGTTTATTTTTATCTCAGCGGCGGAGCGGGCGTGGGCTGAAAGCGCGCGGCGATCCTGGATGCTGATAACGATGAAACGGCGTTGCTTTAAGGTTTCTAAGCGGTGCGACACCGGTCATAGGTGGTAAGTCAGCGTGCCACGGTACTGCATGTTGCTTTCTTTCCAGCCGGCCTGCCGACTTTGTTGCCTGGAGGCGTCCAGCATCCAGTCGACCTGGGCAAGCCGGTTGGGGGCCGGGGTGTCCTGGCGGGGGAAACGAATTCGGTAGCCCGGCTCTGCGGCCAGGATATAGACCGGCGCCGGCAGGGAGGACGCGAGCAGCGAACCGGGGAAAGAGTACGCTCTGGGCAGCAGCAGCGGCAACTTGCCGGGCGCTTTGCGGCGCGCTTCGGCCGGTGCCCGATACACATGATCATAGGGGGAAAGCGCCGGCTCCGCCAGCGGCGGCAGGCTGCTCAGCGCGCTGGGGGTGGGCTTGGATGACGCCACGCATAGCTGTTGGCCGGAGACCGAACCGGTCCAGCAGAAAAGAGCAATCAGCATGGCAAACAACCAGCGCATTTATTCGCGTCCCGCCCCCGCAGCAATGGGTAAAAAAGTGGGCTAACTCTACCAAAATAGCACGATTGGCAACAGGGAAATCTACGTTGCCGACGGTGAAATAGTACACGGCAAACGGCGGTTCCGGCATCGATTCAGCGGATTTTACATTACCTGACATAAGCCGACGGTTTTTGACCGCCGTGGCTATTTCTGCTCGTGGCTCACGCCGTCCAGGTGCACCACCGGGTTCTCGGCGAACAGATAGCGGTCGGCGTTGTATTCGAAGTCGTCGCTGGTGGCGTTGAACAGCATCTGCTTGGTGTTCTCCAGGTGCTGCCACATCGCCAGTTTGGCGGCGTAAGGATCTTTGCGCATCAGCGCCTTGAGGATCTGATCGTGATCGTCGCACCAGCTGGCGATCGAGCGTTCGTCGATGTGCTCGTGCAGTTTCTTCCAGTAAGGGTTGTTGACCCGCTGCACCCACATTTTTTCCACGATGGTGGCCATGGCGGTGTTCTGGGTGGCCAGCGCTACCTGCACGTGGAACTTCAGATCCCACTGCGAGTCGCGGAAACGGTCTTCTTTGCGGGCGTGTTCCTGGATCTCCATCAGTTGTACGATATCCTGCTTGGTCACCTGGGTGGCGGCGAATTCGGCGATGTTGCTTTCTATCAGCTGGCGGGCCTGCAGCAGCTCAAACGGGCCGGCGGTGGCGAACTCGATGCTGTCGCCCGGCACCACCAGGTGCTTTTGCTGGTTGGACACCACGTGGATCCCGGATCCCTTGCGCACGTCCACATAGCCTTCCACTTCCAGCATGATGATCGCCTCGCGCACCACGGTGCGGCTGACGTTCATCTCTTCGGCGATGTATCGCTCGGCCGGCAGCTTGTCGCCCACCGGGTAACGGCCGCTTTCGATGCGTTGCTTCAGCTCGGCGGCCAGTTGCTGATACAGGCGTCTGGTTTCAGTGAATTCCATAGTGAATGCTCTATACGGTGCGGTGGGAAGGGGCGCGTGGCCATCGGATTTGTTATACCACTTATTCGGCACCGCTGCCAGAGGAGCAAGGGGCCCGGCGCAGCGGCCGGGCGGGGGATCAGCTGCGCGCCGGGGTGGGCTGCAGCGCAGCGGGTTGCGGTTCGGCGGCCGGACGGTTTTGCAACACCGTCCAGATAACGATGGCGCCGAGAATGTCGAAGACCGACAGCGCGGCGAACAGCGGGCTGAAGCCGAGGGTGTCCGCCAGGGCGCCGACCACCAGGGCGAACAGCGTGCTGGCGGTCCAGGCCGCCATGCCGGTCAGCCCGTTGGCGGTCGCCACCTCATTGCGGCCGAACACGTCGGAAGAGAGGGTGATCAACGCGCCGGACAGCGCCTGATGGGCGAAGCCGCCGACGCACAGCAGCGCGATAGCCGCGTAAGGGCTGGTGAACAGGCCGATCATGCCGGGGCCGATCATCAACACCGCCCCCATCGTCACCACCAGCTTACGCGAGACGATCAGGTTGACCTTGAAATACTTCTGGAACAGCGGCGGCAGGTAGCCGCCGACGATGCAGCCGAGATCGGCGAACAGCATCGGCATCCAGGCGAACATGGCGATCTCTTTCAGGTTAAAACCGTAGGCCTTGAACATGAACAGCGGGATCCAGGCGTTGAAGGTGCCCCACGCCGGCTCCGCCAGAAAGCGCGGCAGCGCGATGCCCCAGAACTGGCGGTTGCGTACGATCTGCCAGGCGGACATCTTTTTGGCGTTAGAGGTCTGGTGCTGCGCTTCCTGGCCTTCGAGAATGTAACGGCGTTCTTCCTGGCTCAGTTTCTTCTGATCTTTCGGGTGTTTGTAGAACAGCAGCCAGCAGATGGCCCAGATCAGGCTCAGCACGCCGGTGATGATGAACGCCATCTCCCAGCTGTGCGCGACGATGGCCCATACCACCAGCGGCGGGGCGATCATGCCGCCGATCGACGAGCCCACGTTGAAATAGCCGACGGCGATCGAACGTTCTTTGGCCGGAAACCATTCGCTGCTGGCCTTCAGCCCGGCGGGGATCATCGCCGCTTCCGCCATGCCGACCGCGCCGCGCGCCAACGCCAGCCCGCCCCAACTGTTGGCCAACGCGGTGCCCATGCAGAACAGCGCCCACAGAATAGCGAACATCGCGTAGCCGACCTTGGTGCCCAGCACGTCCAGCACGTAGCCCGCCACCGGTTGCATCACGGTGTAGCACGCGGAGTAGGCGGCGACGATATAGGAATACTGTTGGGTGGTGATGTGCAGCGTATCTTCCAGCGTCGGCGCCGCCACGGCGATGGCGTTGCGGGTCAGGTAACCCAGCACAGTGCCGATGGTCACCAGTCCGATCATGTACCAGCGTAACCCTTTAATTTTACGCATCCGAAGTGTCTCCCCGTTTGAAGGTGTGGCCGTCGATGCGGCTGGCGAGACAATAACCTGTCATACAGGTTTAAAAGTTGAGTGATATCACAAAAGGAATTATTCGCCTGAGTGATACTGTGGCCGGTGAAATAGGGCATTTTTGCCGGTAAATTGAGCGAAAAAGGGCGTGGAGAGAGGATGAACGGCAGACATCGGGAAAAATCTGCTGGACGCCAGTTAAAATTGGTGTGATAACTTTTGTGATTCGAACCCCGTGCCGCACGGCAAGTAAGGAGCCCGAGATGGCGACGTTTTTGAGCGAAGATTTCCTGCTGGACAGCGAATTTGCCCGGCGCTTGTATCACGACTACGCGGCGCAGCAGCCGATTTTCGATTACCACTGCCATTTGCCGCCGCAGCAGATCGCGGAGAATACCCGCTTCAGCAACCTGTACGATATCTGGCTGCGGGGCGATCACTACAAATGGCGGGCGATGCGCACCAACGGCGTGGCGGAGCGGTTGTGCACCGGCGATGCGGGCGATCGCGAGAAATTCGACGCCTGGGCCGCCACGGTGCCGCACACCATCGGCAACCCGCTCTATCACTGGACGCATCTGGAGCTGCGTCGCCCGTTCGGTATCACCGATATGCTGTTGTCGCCGGCCACGGCGGATGAAATCTGGCAGCGCGGCAATGCGCTGCTGGCGCAGGATGAGTTTCGCGCGCGCGGCATCATGCAGCAAATGAACGTGAAAATGGTCGGCACCACCGACGATCCGATCGACGATCTGCGTCATCATCGGGCGATCGCCGACGATCGCAGTTTCGCTATCAAAGTGCTGCCGAGCTGGCGGCCGGACAAGGCTTTCACCATCGATGCGCCCGGCTTCAACGACTATCTGCGGCAGTTGGAGGCGGCGGCGGACACCGCCATCGGCCGCTTCAGCGCGCTGTGCGACGCCCTGTACAAGCGCATGGATCACTTTGCCGCCCACGGTTGCAAGGTGGCCGACCATGCGCTGGACGTGGTGGTGTTCGGCGAGGCTGATGAAGCGGCGCTGGATGCGATCCTGCTGCGCCGCCTGAACGGCGAGCTGCCGACGCCGGAACAGAGCGCCCAGTTCAAAAGCGCGGTGCTGCTGTTTTTGGCCGGCGAGTACCGGCGCCGCGGCTGGGTGCAGCAGTATCACATCGGCGCGCTGCGCAATAACAACAGCCGCATGTTGGCCGCCGTCGGGCCGGATATCGGCTTCGACTCAATCAACGACCGGCCGCTGGCGGAACCGCTGTCGCGGCTGCTGGATGCTCAGGCGCGGCAGGGCGGTCTGCCGAAAACCATTCTCTATTGCCTCAATCCGCGCGATAACGAAGTGATCGGCACCATGATCGGCAATTTTCAGGGGGAAGGCACGCCGGGCAAGATGCAGTTCGGCTCCGGCTGGTGGTTCAACGATCAGAAGGACGGCATGCAGCGCCAAATGACGCAGCTGGCCCAGCTCGGGCTGCTGAGCCGCTTCGTCGGCATGCTGACCGACAGTCGCAGTTTCTTGTCTTATACGCGCCATGAATACTTCCGCCGCATCCTTTGCCAGATGATCGGCCGCTGGGTGGCGGACGGCGAAGCGCCGGCGGATATCGCGCTGCTGGGCGAGATGGTGAAAAACATCTGCTTCGACAACGCCAAAAACTATTTCGCCATTGAACTGGCGTAGCCTTTATCCGGGACCGGTTTATGCAAAGTACGATAAAGATTCACGAGCAGGATAACGTGGCGGTGGCGCTGCGCGATCTGGCTGCCGGAGAGCGCGTTGAGCTGGAAGGGGCAGTCGTCAAACTGGCGCAGCCGGTGGCGCGCGGGCATAAATTTGCGCTCGGCCCGATCGCCGAGGGTGAAGACATCATCAAATATGGCCAGCCGATCGGCCATGCGCTCGCGGCCATTGCGCCTGGGGAGCATATTCATTCGCAAAACGTCAAAACCAACCTGAGCGATCTGGACAACTACCGTTACCAGCCGCAGTTCCCGACGCTGCCGCCGCAGGCGGCGGATCGCGAGGTGCGGCTGTACCGACGGGCCAACGGCGAAGTGGGGATCCGCAACGAGCTGTGGATCGTGCCGACCGTCGGCTGTGTCAACGGTATCGCTCGCCAGATCCAGCAGCGTTTTTTGCAGCAAACACAGGCGGACGGGATCGACGGCGTGCATCTGTTCAGCCACCCGTTCGGCTGCTCGCAGCTGGGGCAGGATCATGCCAACACCCGCATCATGCTGCAAAACCTGGCGCGCCATCCCAACGCCGGCGCGGTACTGGTGATCGGGCTGGGTTGCGAGAACAATCAGGTGGATGCCTTTCGCGCCACGCTGGGGATAGAGGACGAGCGGCGGTTGCGCTTTATGGTGTGCCAACAGCAGGACGACGAAGTGGAGGCCGGGCTGGCGCTGTTGCACGAGCTGTATCGGGAGATGCGCCACGATCGCCGCGAGCCGGGCCGCCTGAGCGAGCTGAAGTTCGGCCTGGAATGCGGCGGTTCGGACGGATTGTCGGGTATCACCGCCAACCCGCTGCTGGGGCGGTTCTCCGATTATCTGATCGCCAACGGCGGCACCACGGTGCTGACCGAAGTGCCGGAGATGTTCGGCGCCGAGCGCATTCTGATGAGCCGCTGCCGCGATGGGGAGACCTTCGACAAAACCGTCGACATGATCAACGATTTCAAACGCTATTTCATCGCCCATCAGCAGCCGATTTATGAGAACCCGTCGCCGGGCAACAAGGCCGGCGGCATCACCACGCTGGAGGAGAAATCGCTCGGCTGCACCCAAAAGGCGGGGCTAAGCCAGGTGGTGGACGTGCTGAAATACGGCGAGCGGCTGCGTGTGCCGGGGCTGAATCTGCTCAGCGCGCCGGGCAACGACGCCGTGGCGACCAGCGCGCTGGCCGGCGCCGGCTGCCATATGGTGCTGTTCAGCACCGGGCGCGGCACGCCGTACGGCGGCTTTGTGCCGACGGTGAAGCTGGCCACCAACAGCGAGCTGGCGGCGAAGAAACCGCACTGGATCGATTTTGACGCCGGCAGCCTGATCCACGGCGTGGCGATGGAGACGTTGCTCAGCCGCTTCATCGATCTGATTGTCGAGATCGCCAACGGGCGCCCGGCGCGTAATGAAACCAACGACTTCCGCGAGCTGGCGATCTTTAAAAGCGGGGTGACGCTGTAAGGCTGACAAAAAAGGCGCTCGAAGGAGCGCCTTTTTGATGAAGCAACGCGCGATTAACGCACCTTCAGCGGATCTTCGTTCGCCAGCCGCTGGTCTTCCGCCTGGCAGGCCGCGGCGGTGAACAGCACGTCGGTGGAGGAGTTGAGGGCGGTTTCCGCCGAATCCTGCAGTACGCCGATGATAAAGCCGACCGCCACCACCTGCATCGCCACGTCGTTCGGAATGCCGAACATGTTGCACGCCAGCGGGATCAGCAGCAGCGAACCGCCGGCCACGCCGGAGGCGCCGCAGGCGCAGAGGGCCGCCACCACGCTCAACAGCAGGGCGGTCGGGACGTCCACCGCGATGCCCAGCGTGTTTACCGCCGCCAGCGTCAACACGGTGATGGTGATCGCCGCGCCGGCCATGTTGATGGTGGCGCCCAGCGGGATGGAAACCGAGTAGGTGTCCTCATTCAGGTTCAGCTTCTTGCACAGTTCCATATTCACCGGGATGTTGGCGGCGGAGCTGCGGGTGAAGAAGGCGGTCACGCCGCTCTCGCGCAGGCAGGCGAACACCAGCGGATACGGGTTGCGGCGGATCTTCCAGTAAACGATCAACGGGTTGAGCACCAGCGCCACCAGCAGCATGCAGCCAAGCAGCACCATCAGCAGCTGGGCGTAGCCCCACAGCGCGCCGAAGCCGGTTTCCGCCAGCGTGGAGGCCACCAGGCCGAAGATGCCGAGCGGCGCACAGCGGATCACCGCGCGCACCACCAGCGTGACCGCATGGGACATGTCGTTGATCAGCCCCTTGGTGGCCTCGGAAGCGTGGCGCAGCGCCAGCCCCAGCCCGACGGCCCACGCCAGAATGCCGATGTAGTTGGCGTTAATCAGCGCATGGAACGGGTTGGCCACCACGCTCATCAACAGGCCCTTCATCACCTCCACGATGCCGCCCGGCGGGGTAATGTCCGTCGCGCCGGTGGTCAGCGCCAGCGTGGAAGGGAAGATAAAGCTGACGACCACCGCCACCAGCGCGGCGGCAAAAGTGCCCAGCAGGTAGAGGAACAGGATCGGGCGAATGTTGGTCTTCTGCCCCTGTTTATGGTTGGCGATCGAGGCCATGACCAGAATCAGCACCAGCACCGGCGCCACCGCTTTCAGCGCGCCGACGAACAGGGTGCCGAGCAGGCCAACCGCCGCCGCCGCCGCCGGTGAAACCAGCGCCACCAGAATGCCGGCCACCAGGCCGACCATGATTTGTTTGACCAGGCTGCCCTGCGTGATCTTTTGTAGTAGTTTTTGCATAGTGCTTTCTTCCTGATGTTATCTGGCCGCCGCGGCGGGAACGACGCCGGGCAGCTTTATATGATTCTGTAACTAAGTGTGTTTGCCGAATCAGTATTCAGCAATCGAATGATGTTGGAAAGAGGCGAGGGTGAAATTCTGAGCGCGGATCAACACTTGATAACATACTGGTTACATTTGTGTGATCGCAATAACGTTTGGCGTTTTGCGGGAATTGCCAAACAATCACGGGGCGACTAGCGCCCCGGATAACAGATTATGGTTATTTCTTCGCCAGGCGATCGTTGCGGTGATTGACCCAGGCGTTGATCAGCAAGGTGAGCGTCAGGATGCCCGCCACCACGCCGAGCGAAACGCCGATCGGGATGTGGAAGAAGTCGATAATCAGCATCTTGATGCCGATAAATACCAGGATCACCGACAGGCCGTATTTCAGCATCGAGAACCGTTCCGCCACGTTGGCCAGCAGGAAGTACATGGCGCGCAGGCCCATGATGGCGAACAGGTTGGAGGTCAGGACGATGAACGGATCGGTGGTCACGGCGAAGATCGCCGGAATGCTGTCCACCGCGAAAATCACGTCGCTCAGTTCCACCAGGATCAGCACCAGCACCAGCGGGGTGGCGAACAGGATGCCGTTGCGGCGCACGAAGAAGCGCTCGCCTTCCAGGCTGTCGGTCATGCGCAGGCGGCTGCGCAGCCATTTCACCAGCGGCTTGTCGCCGATCGCCGAGTCATCTTCCTTCGCCAGCGCCATCTTAATACCGGTGAACAGCAGGAAAGCGCCGAACAGATACAGCAGCCACTGGAACTGGCTGACCAGCCAGCTGCCGGCGAAGATCATGATGGTCCGCAGCACGATCGCCCCCAACACGCCATAGATCAGCACTCGCCGCTGCAGGTTGGCCGGCACGGCGAAGTAGCTGAACAGCATCAGCCAGACGAACACGTTATCCACCGCCAGCGCTTTTTCGATCAGGTAGCCGGTCAGGAAGGCCAGCGCCTGGGTATCGGCGACGGCGCGCCCGGCGGTTTCATTCAGGTAGTACCAGAAACCGAAATTGAACAGCAGAGAGAGGCTGACCCACACCAGCGACCAACTGGCGGCCTGCTTCAGGGTCATGGTGTGCGCGCCTTTACGGCCCTGCAACAGGAGGTCGATTGCGAGCATCACGACTATGACGGCGGCGAAGCTGCCCCATAACCACGGTGTGCCAACGGAATTCATCATCAGAGGTATCCTTCAAAAACAAAAACGGCCAACGTCGGAAGACGCCAGCCGCTCTGTGAACGCTGCAAGCAAACCTCGCCTTCCGGCAAGGTCTCACTTACAACGTTGATGAAGGTGGTTACACCTTTGACATCAGGTTGCCCGGTAACCGGATGCTTGCGCATCGTAATGACGATTGACCGGCAATGAAGTTACTCCCCTTTGCAGAGCAGAAAGTAATGCAAAATGTGTCGGCGGTCAACGTGAATCGCGTTAGCCGGCCAACGCTTTTTGCGCGCCCAGGCTGACGACGAATCCCTGCAGCAGCAGGCGGCTGAACGGCGTGTCGCTAACCTGTTGTTGTTGCTGCTGATAGCGGGCCTGCTGCTCGGGATGCAGCTCGCCGAGCCACTGCAGATACTGGCTCATCACCGCGCCGTTGAATTCCGGGTGGAACTGGGTGGTCAGGGCATGATCGCCATAGCGCAGGATCTGGTGCGCGTCCTGCTGCGAACGCGCTAGCGTCTGCGCGCTGGCGGGCGGCGTCAGCACGCTCTGCGAGTGGATCAGGTTGGCTTTGAAGCGCGGCGGCAGCAGGGTGAGCCGCCGGTCTTCGGCCGCGGCGGGCAGCAGTTCGATCTCCAGCGTACCCACCTCCATGCCCTGCGGGTGGTAGCCCACTTCGCCGCCGAGCGCGTAGGCCAACAGCTGGTGGCCGTAGCAGACGCCGAACAGCGGGAGTTTGATCGCCATCGCCTGGCGCAGCCACTCGGCCGCTGCCTCGCTCCACGGCAGCTGTTCGGTCACCATCGCCGGCGAGCCGGTGATGACCACGCCGCAATAGGCGGCCGGCGGCAACGGCCGTTCGCCGGCGGGCAGGTGCACGATGTGCGCACGTTCGGCGTCGATATTGCCCTGTTGCAGGAACATGTCTTCAAAGTTGGCCAATTCCTGACGAATGGCCTGCGGCGCGTCGCCGGTTTGCATCACGAGCAGCGGTTTCATCTCATTCTCCGTCGGCGGGGAAGACGACGCCGGTCTGGCGGCGGATATCGGTCAGCAGGCGGGCGACGATCAGCGAATTCTCCAGCCCCGGATGCTCCACCCGGTGATTTTCCACCAGCTCGGCAAAGGCCAGCGCCTCATACAGCATGGTGTTGATGTGCTGCGGCTGGCTCAGATCTTGACGGTTGCCGCCGCGCGGCGTTAGCGCCACGCCCTGGCACTCGGAAATCTTGTCGATAATCAGCGTGCCTTCCTCCCCCTGGATCTCGCTGGGGATCGCCGAGTCGCTGACCTTGGAATGGGAAAGCGTGACGTCGAAATCACCGTAGTTCAGGCAGACGGTGCCGTGGGCGTCAACGCCGGTATCGAGCAGTGTGGCGCTGGCGAGCACCGACTGCGGCGCGCCGAACAGCGCCACCGCGCTGGCCAGGCAGTAGTAGCCGATATCCATGATCGAGCCGTTGGAGAACTGCGGGTTAAACGTGTTGGGGTTCTCGCCGGCCAGGTAGCGCGGGTAGCGCGAAGAGTATTGGCAGTAGTTGATGAAGGCTTTGCGCAGCCGGCCGACTTTCGGCAATGCCTGCTGCAGCGCCAGAAAATTCGGCAGATAGGCGCTTTTGAACGCTTCGAACAGCACCACCTGATTTTCCCGCGCGCAGGCCGCCAGCTGTTCCGCTTCGCGCTGGTTGGAGGCCAGCGGTTTTTCGCAGATCACGTGCTTTTTATGGCGCAGGAACAGCAGCGATTGCGGGCAATGCAGGGAATTGGGGCTGGCGATATACACCGCGTCTATGGCGTCGGACTGGGCCATCACCTCGAGAGAGTCGAAAAACTGCGTGACCTGATAGTTGGCGCCAAACGCCTGCGCCTGTTCCAGCGAGCGTGAATACACGGCGCTCAGCTTGAGTTTGCCGCTTTCATGGGCGGCATCAATAAAACGTTCCGTAATCCAGTTGGTGCCGACGACGGCAAAGCGAATCATGGCGAGCTCCGGTCCAGGCTTAAAACCGCAGATTATCACGCCCTCATTCGCTATGCATACAGCTCGCCGAACAGCGAAAGGTGCGTCAGATACAGCCGGGTATCGAACTCCAGCTGGTGGTAATCCGGTTCCATATGGCAGCACAGGCTGTAGAACGCCTTGTTGTGATCTTTCTCTTTCAGGTGCGCCAGCTCATGCACTACGATCATGCGCAGGAACGGCTCGGGCGCGACTTTGAACACTGTCGCCACGCGGATTTCCGCCTTGGCTTTCAGCTTGCCGCCCTGCACGCGCGAGATGGCGGTATGCAGGCCAAGCGCGTGCTTCATGACGTGGATCTTGCTGTCGTAAGCCACCTTGCTCAGCGGCTGGGCGTTGCGCAGATACTGGTTTTTCAGATCGACGGTAAACTGATACAGCGACTTGTCGGTGGTGCAGTCGTGCACCTGCGGATAGCGCTGCAGCAGCACGTCTCCCAGCCGGTTCTGGTGGATCAATTGCTGCACCTGGCTTTGCAGATGCGCCGGGTAGCCTTGCAGGTAAGCGAGCTCGATGTCATGCATGAGTGATATTGCGTCCCAGTATTTCTTTGATTGGCCGCAGCCGCACACGCTGCGCATCGGCCTGTCTGGCCTCCCAGCGATCGTGCGCCGCCTGCAGGTTCAGCCAAAAGTCGGCGGTCGTTTCGAACAGATCGGCAAACAGGTTGGCCTCGGCAACGCTCATGCGTCGATGCCCATTGCACAGGCGGTTAACGGTGGCGCGGGTGACGCCCAGCACCTTCGCCAGTTCTTCCTGGCCGATGCCCAACGGCGTTAAATACTCTTCCTGCAGCACTTCCCCCACCGTGGTGGGTTCGCGAGTCGTGGTTTCCAACATGGGTTCTCCCTCGTTCAGGTATCTTGGTGAGGATCGAGGTAAATTCTTTCAGCGGCATCATGTCGCCACTGGAACATCAGCCGCCAGTGCATATTAACGCGCAGACTTGACCACCCCTGAAACGGCCCGGATAGCCGCTTGTAATAGTTGCCCGTGGGGTGATGCAAATCCCGCTCTTGCTGCGCGGCCGCCAACATATCGAGCTTTCTGGCCAACTGCCGTTCGAGCATGCCGGGAATCAGACGGCTGCGCCTGCCTTCCAGATAGAACTGTTCCAGATAGCGATCGCGGAAAGATTTAATCATGCTTCCCCCTTCCATAGGGATTGGCAGTGTAACATTTAAAGTTACACTCCGTCAGGTTAAAAAAACGTCAACATGGACGTGCGAGCAAGGAAGGTTAATGTTGTTAAAGGGGAAAAGGGGCGTGGGTTTTCAGATACGCGGCGCAATACGCAATTTATCCGAAAAAACATTTTACTGACGGGCGTTTTTAGGGGATAAACAGCCCAAATTTTATCAGTCAGGAGGGGCAATGACCCAACTCGATCTGGGAACACAGCAACTTGAGCTGGAGCGTTATCCCCAACAGGAAGAATCCACCCAGCTGCAGGCGTGGGAAGCAGCGGACGAATATCTGCTGCAACAGCTTGAAAATGTAGATATCGGCGGCCGCCCGGTGCTGATTTTCAACGATAACTTCGGCACCCTGGCCTGCGCGCTGCACGCGCATCGTCCTTACAGCGTCAGCGACTCGTACATGAGCCAGTTGGCGACGCGCCACAACCTCAAGCTCAACGGTCTGGATCCCGAGCAGGTCACGCTGCTGGACAGCCTGGCCGAGCTGCCGGCGGCGCCGGCAGTGGTGCTGATTCGCGTGCCGAAAGCGCTGGCGCTGCTGGAACAGCAGCTGCGCGCGCTGCGCCACGTCGTGACCGAAGACACGCTGATCGTCGCCGGCGCCAAAGCCCGCGACGTGCATACCTCGACGATGCAGCTGTTTGAAAAGGTGCTGGGCCCGACGCGCACCAGCCTGGCGTGGAAGAAGGCGCGCCTGATTTTCTGCCAGGCGGCGGACATCGTCCCGCCGGCGGCGGCGGAAACCACCAACTGGACGCTGGACGGCACCGATTGGCTGATCCACAACCACGCCAACGTCTTCTCGCGCGGCAGCCTGGATATCGGCGCGCGCCTGTTTATGGAGCATCTGCCGCGCGGCCTGAACGGCCATATCGTCGATCTGGGCTGCGGCAACGGTGTGATTGGCCTGACGGCGCTGGCGCAGAATCCGGACGCGCAGGTGACTTTCGTCGATGAATCCTACATGGCGGTGGCCTCCAGCGAGCTGAACGTGGAGCACAACCTGCCGCAAGAGCTGGACCGCTGTCAGTTTGAGGTGAACAACGCGCTGGCAGGCATCGAGCGTGAAAGCGTGCAGGCGGTGCTGTGCAACCCGCCGTTCCACCAGCAACACGCCATTACCGATCACACCGCCTGGCAGATGTTCTGCGACGCCAAGCGCTGCCTGCAAGTGGGCGGCGAACTGCGCATCGTCGGCAACCGTCACCTCGACTACCATCAGAAGCTCAAGCGCCTGTTCGGCAACTGCACGCTGGTGGCCTCGAACAAGAAGTTCGTGATCTTGAGAGCGGTGAAATCCGGCGCGCGTCGCTGAGCGTGAATAACAAGGGGCGCCGGGCGCCCCTTTTTTACAGCGCCATCGCCAACCGCGTACCCTGATCGATCGCGCGGCGGGCGTCCAGCTCGGCGGCCACGTCGGCGCCGCCGATCAGGTGCACGGTTTTCCCCATCGCCAGCAGTGGTTGCTGCAGTTCGCGGCGCGGTTCCTGCCCGGCGCAAATGACCACCGTGTCCACCGATAGGCAGCTGTCTTGCTCGGCGCGGGTGATGTGCAGCCCTTCGTCGTCGATCAGCCGATAGCTGACGCTGTTGAGCATCTTCACGCCGCGCATCGCCAGGCTGGCGCGGTGGATCCAACCGGTGGTTTTGCCCAGGCCTTCGCCCACTTTGCTGGTTTTGCGCTGCAACAGGTAGATTTGCCGGGCGGCGCGCGGCGCCTGCGGGCCTTGCTCAGCCAGCCCGCCGCGCTGTTCAAGGCGGCCATCGATGCCCCATTCGCGGTTGAATTCCGCCTGATCCAGGCTGCTGGACACGCCGTGCTGGCTAAGGTACTCGGCGGTATCGAAGCCGATGCCGCCGGCGCCGACGATCGCCACCCGCTGGCCGACCGGTTTTTTATCGCGCAGCACGTCCAGATAGCTCAGCACCTTGGCGTGCCCGATGCCGGGGATGTCCGGGGTGCGCGGCACGATGCCGCAGGCGAGGATCACCTCATCGAATTCGCTTAAATCCGCCGCCTCGACCTTGACGCCCAGTTTGACCGTCACTTCACGCAGCGCCAGCTGGCGGCGGAAGTAACGCAGCGTTTCATGGAATTCTTCCTTGCCGGGGATCTGCTTGGCGATGTTGAACTGGCCGCCGATCTGCTCGGCGGCGTCGAACAGCGTCACCTGATGGCCACGGCTGGCGGCGGTGGTGGCGAAGGCCAGCCCGGCAGGGCCGGCGCCGACCACCGCCAGTTTTTTCGGTTTTTCCGCCATCGTCAGCGGCATTTCGGTTTCGCGGCAGGCGCGCGGGTTGACCAGACAGGAAGTCAGCTTGCCTTCAAAAATCTGGTCGAGACAGGCCTGGTTGCAACCGATGCAGGTATTGATCTCGTCGG
The DNA here is from genome assembly GCF_014982455.1 of Serratia sp. X3. NCBI lineage: Bacteria > Pseudomonadati > Pseudomonadota > Gammaproteobacteria > Enterobacterales > Yersiniaceae > Serratia > Serratia sp. X3. Next base: position 167,716 of record NZ_JADCNB010000005.1, on the reverse strand, counting down.
CGCGCCCCTCGGCGGCTTTCTGCACAAAGGCGGCGTCGGCGAGGAACGGACGCGCCATCGACACCATGTCGGCGCAGCCGTCCGCCAGCACCTGCTCGGCCACCGCCGGATCGTTGATGCGGTTGGTGGTGATCAGCGGGATGCTGACCTTGCCCATCAGCTTGCGGGTCACCCAGCTGAATCCGGCGCGCGGCACCATGGTGGCGATGGTCGGAATACGCGCTTCGTGCCAGCCGATGCCGGTATTGATGATCGTGGCGCCCGCCTGTTCGATCGCCAGCGCCAGCTGCTCGATCTCCTGCCAGCTGGAGCCGTCTTCCACCAGATCGAGCATCGACAGCCGGTAGATCAGAATGAATTCCGGGCCCACGGCCTGGCGTACCGCCCTGACGGTTTCGACGGCGAAGCGCATGCGGTTGGTGAAGCTGCCGCCCCATTGGTCGTCGCGCTGATTGGTGCGCGTCGTCAAGAATTGGTTGATCAGATAGCCCTCGGATCCCATCACCTCAACGCCGTCATAGCCGGCCTGCTGCGCCAGCGCCGCGCAGCGGGCGAAGTCGGCGATAGTCTGCTCGATCTCCGCTGCGCTGAGCGCGCTCGGCGTAAACGGGTTGATCGGCGCCTGCAGCGCGGAAGGGGCCACCAGCTTGGGTTGATAGCTGTAGCGGCCGGTGTGCAGGATCTGCAGCGCAATTTTGCCGCCCGCCCGGTGGACGGCTTCAGTCACCGGGCGGTGGTGGGGCAATTGCGCCTCGCTGTTGAGGATCGAACCGCCGCGAAACACCACGCCCTGTTCGTTCGGGGCAATGCCGCCGGTGACGATCAGCGCCACGCCGGCGGCGGCGCGCTCGGCATAGAACGCGGCCAGGCGCTGCGGGCCGTCGGGCAGCTCTTCCAGGCCGGTATGCATCGATCCCATCAGCACCCGGTTTTTCAGGGTGGTGAAGCCGAGATCCAGCGGCGCCAGCAGGTGAGGGTAATTGCTCATTGCACTCTCCATCGGGTGAAATCGGGCCCGTTGTTATAATTATGTGAACAAAAGTGGTCGGATGAGATAAATCTAGCCGTTGTCGCGTCGCTTGGGAATTTGCGTTGCGCCGAATGTGATAGATGTCATGAATCTCAGACTCTGTTTGCATAACGAACAAAAGATCGGTTAGCCTTTACGCGTTGCAAATTCCTTCTCTCTGCGGAGCCATTACCGAAAATGAACACCCACACCTGTTGATATCTGGTCCCACGCCGTGCGCTCTCGCGCCCTGTGGGGATGTTTTGATCTCATTCAGGAGTGCTTATGGCTCATTTTGCGCAGTCCCCTTATTTCGTTTTACATCAACTGACCTGCCAATTTGCTGACGGCGAAACGCTGTTCGGCCCGCTGGATCTCGCTTTCGACCGGCAGCTCTGCGGCCTGGTAGGGCGCAACGGCGTCGGCAAAACCCAGCTGCTGCGCCTGATCGCCGGGCTGGATCAACCGGGCAACGGGCACGTCGAATCTCATGCCGCAGTAGCTTACGTTGCACAGCAGCCGGAGATCGCCGCGGACACCACGCTGGCCCAGCTGTTGGGCTATGGCGAGGCGTTCGCCGCGCTGGCGCGTATCGAGCAGGGGCGGCCGCTGGCGGACGATATCGATCGTCTGGAAGGGCGATGGGATCTCCACGATCGCCTGCAAAACGCCTTCGCCGCCGCCGGGCTGCCGGCCTTCGATCCGTTGCGATCCGCCAGTTCGCTGAGCGGCGGCGAGCGGATGCGCGCGGCGCTGTGCGGCGCCTTGCTCGGCGAAGCGGATTTTCTGCTGCTGGACGAACCGACCAACCACCTCGACAGCGCCGGCCGCGCCTGGCTGTATCAGCAGCTGGATCAGTGGCGCGGCGGGTTGCTGATCGCCAGCCATGACCGGCAGCTGCTGGCGCGCATGGAGCGCATCGTCGAACTGACGCCCGGCGCGCTGCGCAGCTACGGCGGCAACTATGATGACTACCGGCGGCAGCGCGATGCGCAGCAGCAGGCGGCGCGCGCCGATCTGGAGCATGCGCGCGAGGAGCGCCGCCGCACCCGCGCCCGCCAACAGAAAGAGCACGACATGAGCCAGCGGCGCTCGGCGCAAACGCTGCGCGTCGTCGATACGCTGAATATCGCCTCTTTCGAGCGGGTGGCCTACAAGTCGGCGGCGAAGGAGAGCCTCGGCACGCTGCGCAAACAGCATCAGGATCGGCGCGACAGCCTCGATGCGGCGGTGCGCGAAGCCTACCAGCGGGTGGAAGAGGAACAGCCGGTGTTGCTGGCGCTGCCGGGCAGTGAAGTGAGCGCGAACAAGCAGGTGCTGGTGCTCGAGCGGCTGCAGCTGCCGTTCGTCAGCGCGCCGCCGCTCGATCTGCGTATCGACGGCCCGATGCGCGTCGCGTTGACCGGCCCCAACGGCTGCGGCAAATCCACCCTGCTGAAGACTCTTCTCGGTCAGCTGACGGCGCTTTCCGGCTATTGTCATTGTCCGCTGTCGACCGCCTACCTCGATCAAACCCTATCGCAGCTCGACCCGGGCCTGTCGGTGATGGAGCATCTGGGGCTACAGGATTCGCCGCTGGCGGAAGGCGCGTTGCGCACCCGGCTGGCGCAGCTGCAGCTTGGCGCGAATCGCATCGCGTTGCCGCTGGGCTCGCTCAGCGGCGGTGAAAGGCTCAAGGCGGCGCTGGCCTGTGCGCTGTGGCGGCGCCAACCGGCGCAGCTGCTGTTGCTCGACGAGCCGACCAACCACCTGGATCTGGCGTCGTCGTTGGCGATCGAAACCGCACTGGCGGATTTTCCCGGCGCGATGATGGTGGTGTCGCACGACGAAGACTTCCTGCAGGCGCTGCGGCCGACGCATCGCCTGAACCGGCAGGCGGATGGCTGGCGGCTTCAGGCCTGGTGAGGCAGGCGGGCGGCATTCTGACTTAGTGCGGGGCGTTGATGCACGTAAGCAGTTGGGTGAAGGCGGCGGCCATCTGCTCTTCCGGCACGCAGGCAAAGCCCATCAGCAGGCCGCGTCGGCGGTTGGGCAGCATGTAATAGCGCGACAGCGGCCGCACCAGCACCCCGCGCGCGCCGGCGGCGGCGGCGATCGCCACGTCGTCGGCCTCGTCCGGCAGGTTGAGGATCAGGTGCAATCCGGCGTTGCTGTTGAACTCGCTGAGCGCCTGCTTGCCGAGGTGCTGTTCGATCAACCCGGTCAGGAAGGCGCGCCGCCGGGCGTACAGCAGCCGCATGCGGCGGATATGCGCGGTGTAGTGTCCCTCTTGGATAAATTCCGCCAGCGCGCTCTGGATCAGCAGGTGCCCGCCGCGGTACAGCTCGGCGTGGGCGGTTTTCAGCGGCTGCACCAGCGGCGGCGGCAACACCACATAGCCGAGGCGCAGCGCCGGATAGAGCGTCTTGCTGAAGGTGCCGATGTAGATCACCGGCGCGTCGGCTTCCAGCCCTTGCAGCGCCGGGATCGGTTGGCCGGAAAAGCGGAATTCGCTGTCGTAGTCGTCCTCGACGATCCAAGCGCCGGCGTTGCGCGCAAGCGCCAGCAGCCGTTGGCGGCGCGCCAGGCTCATCACCGAACCGAGCGGATACTGGTGCGACGGGGTGACAAAGATCAGGCGCGGCGGGTTGACCGGCTGCTCCGGCGGCACCAGCCCGGCCTCGTCCACCGCCAGCGGGCAGATGTTCAGCGCATTGATGCGCAGGATATTGCGGATCCCCCAATAGCCCGGCTCTTCGATCCAGGCGTCATCCCCCGGATTGCACAACATGCGCGTCACCAGATCGATCGCCTGATGGATGCCTTCAGTGATCAGGATCTGTTCCGGCGAGCAGCGCACCGAGCGCGCCACCCGTAAATACTCCACCAACGCATGCTGCAGCTCCGGGCTGCCGCCCTGATTGCTGTAGGTCAGCCGTTGCGGCGTCGGGCGGCGGCTGAGGCGCGCCTGGATCTTGCTGAACAGCTGATGAGGAAAGGCGTTGACGTCGGGGACGCCGGGAATAAACGCCCCCCACTGTTTGGGGCTGGCGCTGGCGTGATGCAGCAGCGTGGCGCCGCGCTCCGACAGGTCGACGCGCCGCGGTTGCCCGCTGCCGTCCGCCGAAGCGCCGCCGGTGGAGAGGCAACTGTCCGGCACCGTGTCGGCGACGAAGGTGCCGCTGCCGGCGCGCGCCGACACGTAGCCTTCCGCCAGCAGTTGTTCATAAACGGTTAACACAGTGTTGCGGGACAGGCTGAGCTCCTGTGCCAGATCGCGCGAGGCGGGCAGGCGGCTGGAGGGCGGCAGGCTGCCGTCGAGAATGCTGGTGCGGATCGCGTTGTAAAGCCGCTTGTGCAGCTTGTCATCGGGCTGTTCGCCGAGGCGCTGCAGCAACAGATCACCACTCAATGAGCGCAATTGGATCCCTCAATTATTCGTAACTGGCACTCGATTATAGGGCCACATCCTGTGTAAATAAACGGCATTGTTTCACTAATGTGAACGAAACGTGTAACTGGCATCGACCGGAGAGAACAGCATGAAAAACGCAGAATTGAACCAACGCCGTCAGGACGCCACCCCGCGCGGAGTGGGCGTGATGTGTGGTTTTTACGCCGAGCGTGCAGAGAACGCCACGCTGTGGGATGTGGAAGGCAAAGAAGTGATCGACTTCGCCTCGGGGATCGCCGTGCTGAACACCGGCCACCGTCACCCGAAGGTGATCGCCGCGATTGAAAAGCAGCTGCAGGCCTTCACTCACACCGCCTATCAGATCGTTCCTTACGAAAGCTATGTCTCGTTGGCGGAGCGCATCAACCAGCGCGCGCCGATCGCCGGCCCGTGTAAAACCGCCTTCTTCACCACCGGCGCGGAAGCGGTGGAAAACGCGGTGAAGATCGCCCGCGCTTATACCGGCCGCCCGGGGTTGATCACCTTCGGCGGCGGCTTCCACGGCCGCACCTACATGACCATGGCGCTGACCGGCAAAGTGGCGCCTTACAAACTGGGCTTTGGCCCATTCCCCGGTTCGGTGTTCCACGGCCAGTACCCGAACGCGCTGTACGGCGTGACCACCGAAGACGCGATGAACAGCCTGGACCGCCTGTTTAAAGCGGATATCGATCCCAAGCAGGTGGCGGCCATTGTGCTGGAGCCGGTGCAGGGCGAGGGCGGGTTCAACGTGGCGCCGGCCGATTTCATACAGGCGCTGCGCGCGCTGTGCGACCAGCACGGCATCCTGCTGATCGCCGACGAAGTGCAGACCGGCTTCGCCCGTACCGGCAAGCTGTTCGCCATGGAGCACTACAGCGTTAAGCCCGATTTGATCACTATGGCGAAAAGCCTGGCAGGCGGCATGCCGCTGTCGGCGGTGGCGGGCCGCGCCGAGGTGATGGATGCGCCGGCGCCGGGCGGGCTGGGCGGCACCTATGCCGGTAACCCGCTGGCGGTGGCCGCCGCGCACGCGGTGCTGGACGTGATCGAAGAAGAGCAGCTGTGCCAGCGCGCTCAGCGCTTGGGCCAACACCTGGTGGAAGTGCTCCAGCAGGCGCGTAAAACCAGCCCGGCGATCGCCGATGTGCGCGCGCAGGGATCGATGGTGGCGGTGGAGTTCAACGATCCGGCTACCGGTAAACCTTCAGCCGATGTCACCCGTCAGGTGCAGCAGAAGGCGATGGAGGAAGGGCTGCTGCTGCTGAGTTGTGGCGTGAACGGCAACGTGATCCGCTTCCTCTACCCGCTGACCATCCCGGACGATCAGTTCACCAAGGCGATGGGCATTCTGTCCCGCGCGCTGGCCCACTAAGGAGCGAACGGCATGAAATTGAATAATCCCGAGCTGTTGCGCAGCCAGTGTCTGATCAACGGCGAATGGTGCGACGCCCTGAGCGGCAAGCGCGAAGCGGTGATCAACCCGGCCACCGGCGCCGAGCTGGCCAGCATTCCGCTGGTCAGCGAAGAGGAAACCCAGCAGGCGATCGCAGCGGCGCAGCGGGCGCAAAACGACTGGAAACAGCTGACCGCCAAGCAGCGTTCCGCGCTGCTGCTGGCCTGGGCCGATAAGGTGCTGGCCTCGCAGGAGGATCTGGCGCAGCTGATGACCGCCGAGCAGGGCAAATCGCTGGCGGAAGCGCGCGGCGAAGTGGCCTACGCCACGTCGTTCATCACCTGGTTCGCCGAAGAGGCCAAACGGGTGGACGGCGCGGTATTGCAGGCGCCGCAGGCTTCGCAGCGCCTGGTGGTGGTGAAGCAGCCGATCGGCGTGTGCGCGGCCATCACCCCGTGGAATTTCCCGGCGGCGATGATCACCCGCAAGGTGGCGCCGGCGCTGGCGGCCGGTTGCGCCATCATCGTCAAACCGGCCGAGCAAACGCCGCTGACCGCGCTGGCGTTGGCCAAGCTGGCGCAGGACGCCGGCATTCCCGCCGGCGTGTTGCAGGTGGTGACTGGCGAAGCGGCGCAGGTGGGCAAGGTACTGTGCGACAGCCCGGTGGTGCGCAAACTGAGCTTTACCGGCTCGACCGAGGTCGGCCGCATTCTGATGGCGCAGTGCGCGCCGAGCATCAAGAAACTGTCGCTGGAGCTGGGCGGCAATGCGCCGGTCATCGTGTTCGACGACGCTAATCTGGACGCGGCGGTGGCGGGCATCATGGCCTCCAAGTTCCGCAACAGCGGCCAGACCTGCGTGTGCGCCAACCGCATCTACGTGCAGGACGGCATCTACGAGCGGCTGGCGGAGAAGCTGGTGGCGGCGGTCGAGCAGTTGAAAGTCGGCGACGGCAGCCAGGAAGGCACCACTCAGGGGCCGCTGATCGACAGTGATGCGGTGGCGAAGGTGCAGAGCCACATCGATGACGCGCTGATCAAAGGGGCGCAGATCGCCACCGGCGGCCAGCCGCACGCGCTGGGCGGCACCTTCTTCCAGCCGACGGTGGTGACCGGCGTGACGCAGAAGATGCGCTTCGCCAAAGAAGAGACCTTCGGGCCGGTGGCGCCGCTGTTCCGCTTCCATGACGAGGCGGAAGCCATCGCCATGGCCAACGACACCGAATTCGGCCTGGCCGCCTACCTGTTCACGCAGAACGCCGCGCGCCAGTGGCGGGTGCCGGAAGCGCTGGAGTACGGCATGGTCGGCATCAACACCGGGCTGATTTCCAACGAAGTGGCGCCGTTCGGCGGCGTGAAACAGTCAGGGCTCGGGCGTGAAGGATCGCGCTACGGGATAGAAGAATATCTGGAGCTGAAATACCTGTGTATCGATGTGAGTTGTTGAGCGTCAGGACGTTAACCCATCCCGGCGGCCAGCGTCGCCGGGCGATAAAGGATGATGCATGTCTGATAATATCTCTGTTTCTCCGGCGCTTGCCGCCGGGGTGCGAGCACCTGCACCCGCCAAATCGTTAAGTTTCCTCGAAGGGGTGGCGATGATCGTCGGCACCAACATCGGCGCCGGGGTGCTCTCCATCGCCTATGCCTCCAGCAAGGCCGGTTTCCTGCCGCTGCTGTTCTGGCTGGTGCTGGTGGGGAGCCTGACCACCATCACCATGCTGTACGTCGCTGAATCCACGCTGCGCACCCGCGCGCATCTGCAGCTGAGCGGGCTGGCGAAGCGCTACGTCGGCGGGCTGGGCGCCTGGTTGATGTTCGCTTCGGTGTGCGTCAACAGCGTCGGGGCGCTCACCGCCTATATGACCGGCAGCGGCAAGCTGCTGCAATCGCTGTTCGGCATCTCGCCGGCGCTGGGCAGCCTGCTGTTCTTCGTACCCGCTGCCGGCGTGCTGTACCTCGGTTTGAAAGCGATCGGCCGCGGCGAGAAGTTCATCAGCATCGGCATGGTGGTGATGTTGACCGCGCTGGTGGCGGCGACGCTGCTGAAAGACACCACTCAGATGCGCAACCTGCTGGACGGCGAATGGCGCTATATGGTGCCGGTGTTCAACGTGGTGGTGTTCTGCTTCTCGGCGCAGTACATCGTGCCGGAGATGGCGCGCGGCTTTGCCGATAAGCCGGAGCAGCTGCCGAAGGCGATCATCGTCGGCATGGCGGTGACCTTCATTCTGCTGGCGGCGGTGCCGATGTCGGTGATTGCGCTCAGCGGGCTGGATGACATCTCCGACGTGGCCACCATTTCCTGGGGCCAGGCGCTGGGGCAGTGGGCGTTCTTCTCCGCCAACATCTTCGCGCTGTGCGCGATGTTGACCTCGTACTGGGGATTGGGCGGCAGCTTCCTGACCAATATTTTCGACAAGTTCCGGCTGGGCAACGACGAGCTGCCGCTGCGCCGCTTCGGCGTGCTGCTGCTGGTGGTGGTGCCGCCGTTCGTGCTGGCCTACAGCGGGCTGGTGTCGTTCGTCAACGCGCTCTACTTCGCCGGGGTGTTCAGCGGGGTGATCCTGTCGATCATGCCGATGCTGATCCTGCGCGGCGCGCGCAAACACGGCGACCAGACGCCACGCTGGCAGTGCAACTGGATCACGCACCCGCTGCTGCAGATCAGCATTGTGTTGCTGTACTTGGCCAGCGCGGTGTACGCCATCGCTTCATTGTTAGGCTATCTGCCCTCTGGATGGTGATTTGCCTTCCCTCAAGCAGTGATGTTGTTTCTCGGCATTGAGAACGGCGGCGTCGTGGCCGCCGATTTTTTCTCACGCGCGCTGCTTTTCCGACAGCGCCAGCCAGGCCTGCACCGAAGGGCGCTGCCACTGCTTGTGCGCATAATGGCGCACGCGCTCCGGCACCGGATCGCCGTGCATTACCAGCCGGTTAAGCATCAGCGCCAGATCGGTGTCGGCGATGCACCATTCCCTGAACAGATTATCCTGCCCGTGGCTCAGCAGCTTTTCTACGGCGGCGATCAGTTTGTGCGCGGCCTGTTGAGCCGCTTCGGACAGCGGCGGAAACTTGCCGTTGTTGAATACCACCTCGGTCGAGCGCTCGGCGCGGATCGGCAGCAGATCGCTGCGCAGCCAGGCCTGGATTTCGCGCGCCTTGGCGCGCAGCTTTACGTCGCGCGGGTATACGGCGTGGGCCGGATGGATGTCTTCCAGGTATTCGGCGATCGCCGAAGACTCCGAGAGCTGGAACTCGCCGATCGCCAGCGTCGGCACCCGGCGGGTGAGCGACAGCGCCGCGTAGGCCGCCTCTTTGTTCTCTTCTTTCGCCAGGTCCACCGGCTTCACGGTGAACGGAATGCCTTTTTCCGTCAGCACGACAAAGGCGGACATGGCGTACGGGCTGAAAAATTCACTGTCGGTATAAAGCTCGGTGATCGGTTGAGACATCGGCGGTTCCTCGGGGTTAAGGGGGGAACATTCATCATTGTTGAGGGGAGGCTAAAAATCAATCTGTTAGCCTAAAAGTTCTTTTATGACGTGGCGGACGGCGGCGCTGGCCATCGGCACGAGGCGTTGATGCAGGGAGATCTGTTCGATATCGATGAGGACGATCTGCAGGAGATCCTGCCGCGCGCCGAGCAGCTGGCGCATCAGCGGCAAAGCAAGACCGCCTGATCAGCCCAGCGTTTTGCGGTAAAACACCACCCGTTCCGTTTCGGCAAAGCCCAGCGCGGCATGCAGGCGCTGGGAGTCCAGATTGGCGATATCGGTATCCGATGCCAGCTCGCTGCAGCCTTGCTGCTTGGCCCATTCCTGCACCTGTGCGATCAATCGCGTGGCCCAGCCCTGGCGGCGGGCGCGTTCGACGGCATAGATCCCTTCCAGAAACGCCACCGGCGACGACTCGCAGCCGTTGACGTAATCGTAGCGCAGCGCCACTTCGGCAAAGCCGATGAAAGCGCCGTCCAGCCCCCGCGCCATAAACGCGGTGTGGTGCGGCGAAGCCAATATTTCGCGCATCTCCGCGCGGTGCTCTTCAGGCGAACTGGATGGCCACAGCGCCGCGCGCAGCGCCAGCCAGGCGTCGAGGTTGTCGTGGTCGCAGATGACGATCATGCGGGATCCTTATAAGTCGGAATAAATCAGGTATGCCGAAAGAGAAGTGTGGCACGGCGGCGGGAAACAAAAAAGCCACCCCGGACAGGATGGCTTGTAAGGCTGTGAAAACAGCAAAAATTTGGTGGCCCCTGTTGGGTTTGAACCAACGACCAAGCGATTATGAGTTCCTACGAAAACAACCGAAAATCAATAGTTTGCCTTTGTTTTCAGTGACATATTGGGCCAATGTAGGCCATTCATATGACATCATGTGCCAGTTCTACCGCCATTCTATCGCCATTTGTAGCCAGAGGATTTAACCGTACTGCGTCCTCTAAATGGTCGGGGGCAAAGTGAGCATAACGCATTGTCATTTTTATGTCCGTATGACCTAAGACTCTTTGTAGTACCAGTATGTTACCTCCATTCATCATGAAGTGGCTGGCGAATGTATGCCGTAGAACGTGAGTTAACTGGCCCGCGGGAAGTTCTATGCCAGTTCTTTCTAGGGCGGCTCGGAATGCTCCATAGCAACTAGTAAAAAGCCCCGTCTGTGGTTTGTTCTGGCTAGGTAGAGAATCGTACAGATCTTTACTGATAGGCACTGTCCGGTTTTTCCTGCCTTTAGTATTGATATATGTGATTTTGTATTTTGACAGCTGGCTTTTTCTGAGCCCTTCGGCTTCTGACCAGCGTGCGCCGGTAGCAAGACAAATTCTTACAACCTTTTCGAGATCAGTATTCTCGTGACGTTGGCATTCAGCCAGCAGGAGGGCAATCTGATCTCTATTGAGCCAGGCCATCTCCATTTCTTCAGTACGAAAAGGGCGTATGTTTTTTAATGGATTATCACCTTTCCACTCACCAAGGCGGTTTAGTTCATTGAATACGGCCCGAAAATAGGCCAACTCGAGGTTTAGCGTGCGAGGGGAAACCTCTTTCACTCTGTTGGAACGGGCATATTCACCTTTCAGCCTTTTTTCCCTGTAACGGGAGAACATTTGAGCATCGAAATCGCGAGCCAGCGGTTCCCCCATACAGTTAAAAGCATGATGCATGGATAATTGTCGTTTTAACCCATCTTTCAGGGTTATGCCGTGGGCGCTATACCATGAGTCCACGAGTTCTTTGACTGTGCGCCGATCCTCTTTCTCTTCTTGCCACGGGTTTTGTATGGTGTATTGCTCAAAGGCTAAGGCTTCACCTTTGGTTGCGAACTTTTTTCTGATCCGCTTACCCCTAGCCCCATTCGGATACAGCTCGCATACCCATCCGCCAGCAGGAATCTTACGGACAGCCATTAGTTAACCTCGCTGTAAATGCCAGCAATACGTCCAAGTATGCGGATCTCATCAGTTAAGCACTCAAACGGAACCTTCCCGCCAGCCACATGGAGCTTTTTACCGGGTAATACGGTTAGCTCTCGGATGCTAATTGCCCCCTCAATGTCTACCAGCCAAGTCCCATCTGCTAGCGAGGCTGATTTATCTATGAAGTGCAGCTTTCCATCGGTTCGAACTGCAATGCCGTCAGTAGGTTTCTTACGGAAAAAGTTAGGATCGATGCTCAAGCGGTCATCTTCTCTTAGCTCGCCGTCCTCAAGAGTGAATAATTCAATCTCAAGTGGGGATTCTTCCGTGGTTTTATTCTCAAATTTCGAGCCTTCACCAGTAAGAAGCCATTTAAGACTTGCACCAGTCTCTATGGAGCAGAGAGCTGCATAGTCATAAGAGATAGTGCCTCTCGTATAGCGATTTTGGAGAGAACTTGCAGAAATATCAAAGTGATGGGCTAGCTGAACTTTCTGCGTGAAACCATAGACATCGCAGATGCGCTCGAGGATTTTGATAGGTTCAAAACTAGTCTCTCTGATACTCATAAGTTAATCCAAATGTTGACCAATGCTAAAAAGTTCATTAGATTGCTCGTTAGTGAATTGTTTGTATTGGCCTACATTGGCAAATGGGCGGTCAATACTGGTTAAAGTTGGCAAATAGGGAATCATGCATTATGGCTTCTGAGATCGCAATCTTCAAAATCGCCTCCCCCATTGTGACGTTAAAGGAATTCGCGGAGCTAGAAGGCGTTTCTACTCGTACTGCTCGTCGCTGGAGTACTGGTGAAACCCCGTGTTTACCTATTGAACCCCGCGTTATCCGTAAAGGATGCAAGAAAGCAGGCGGCCCGATCCGTATCTACTACGCACGCTGGAAAGAAGAGCAGTTGCGTAAAGCGTTAGGGCATTCACGTTTTCAACTCGTCATCGGTGCGTGATTCACTTTAAGTGAATTCATAGGGGTAAAGTATGTTTGATTACGCCATTTCTAAACATCCGCACTTCGATGAAGCCTGCCGACAGTTTCCAGCTCGCCACAATGTGACGGCGCTTGCTAAACAGCTCGGCATGAATGCCCAGACGCTGCGCAACAAATTGAGTCCGGGCCAGCCGCATCAGCTCACGTGTGCCGAACTGCTGGCGATCACTGACGCTACAGAGGATTCCAGCCTGATTGATGCCTTGCTGGCACAAATCAACTGCATGCCGTCCGTGCCTGTCAATGAGGCTTGCGCCGGGAATATTCCAACGTATGCACTGCAGGCTACGGCCGCAGTTGGCAACGTTGCCGCCGCCGCCGTTCAGGGCGACCACAAAACGCCGGTACGCAAAAGCGCACTGCTTGAAAGCGTCAACACGGCGATCCGCCATTTGTCGCTGATCGGCTTGACCGTTCAGAACCGCATCCAATCCACCCCGGCTCTGGCCTCCACCGTTGACGTGTTCAGCGGGCTGAGTGCTGTTGCTGGTTTAAGCTGAGGTGATCACCGTGGTTATTTCTATCGCTCCGCTGCTGAAACAACAAAGCCCATCGCGGCATTTTGAACACGGTTTTATTGAACTGCCGGGCGGTAAGCGCTGGCGCCCACGTCACGATCAGTCTGCCTTGCTGCGTGGCCTGTCAACGGCTAAGCCAGTTTCACCGCTGCGCCGCTTTTTCTGCCGTTAATTGGGGCTGTCATGTTGTTGGCTACTGAAACACAAAAAGCGATCGGCATTAAGCGCATTTCACAAATTAAGCGTGAGCTGTTCCCGCATAAGCAGAATCAGGCGCAAGAGGCTTTTGATAAGTCGCCGGAACATATCCGCAGAACTGTTTGTTTTCATGCCGGGCTGAAAGAGCGGCATATAAAAATGAAGTTTGCAGAAATGATTTATTCAGAGCGTAAACAAATCGTGTGGGCGCTGAATGACCTGATTGATTTATCAAAAACCTTACCGCGATTTATCAGTGATGATGATTGCGAATTAAATGTTAATTAACCGCATTGCGTAATTTTGGCGTTAACCCGCCGGGCATCGCTTTGTCTGAAATAAGGATTAAATATGTCGAATGTGATTTTTATGGGTTTAGACCCGGCAAAGCAAGGTAGCGATATTTCACAGGTGGCTGTGTTGCTTGACCACGCCCGCCTTGATGAGCGTAAGAATCAAGCCGATCTCGCCGCTGCTCGTCTGGTGCGTTTGGCTGCACATATCTCTAAGAACGGTTTAACGGCTATCGAAGCTGTTGAGCTGCTCCGCCAAGAGGCTGAAGCCATCGAGCATCAAGTGCAGGAGCTGCACTAATGGCCGACTTGATGGACTACGAACAGGAGCGGCAGGCGCTGGTATTGGAGGCGCAGATTATCAATGCCCGTAAATCCTCTGCGCTGCCTTCTGCCTTTGTTTGCGAAGAATGTGACGCTCCGATTCCTGCCGCGCGCCGCGCAGCCGTTCCCGGCGTTGATACCTGCGTAAGCTGTCAGCAGATCCGCGAGACGCAAAGTCACCTTTACGCGGGGAAGGCATGACGGAGTTCTCTATTTTGTTCGGCCTGCTGGCGTTGCTGGCAGGTCATTTTATTGCGGCTGATTTGAGCGATTCAGAATTTGCACGCAGACCAGAAAACCAAAATTACGATTAAGGAAATAACATGGAAATTAAAATCGGCTCTGAGTTTGTTATCACCAGCGATAACCTGCAATTCATTCTTAATACGGTGAAGGTAGGTAAAACAGGAAAAAGCGAAGGTCAAGAACGTTACGAGGCTATCGGCTATTACCCTACGATTAACCAGCTTGTGAACGGCCTTATTCATCACAGCGTCCGTAATTCCAGTGTTAATAGCATTGCATCACTGGGTGCGGAGATAGGCCGCATTGGCAATTTATGCCAAGAGGCTTTTGCTGCATGTGAGGCGGCGAAAGTTCAATGAGCCAAGCGGCTACCGCCTACGCTTACCCATGGAACGAACCGCGCCCGGCTGTTGCCGGGCCGGTAAGACCGCTTACCCGTGAGGAACTCGCTCAGGGGCAAGCTGTTTTAACCAATATTCGCCGCCTGCCGCGCTTCCTAAGCGCCATGTTCCTGACACGTTACACCAACTTGCTCAAGAGCAAAGGGCTGCACGACGCCAACAAATGGCTGGTGTTCCAGTTCGATCGCCGCATCTGGCCCCGACTGCAAACGGTGAGCGCCAAAAATGCAATGAACCTCGCCGCGTCAATGCGGTTTTCTGCTGAAGTTGATAATTACGCTTCACTGCCCGGCATGGATGATAAAGAGTTACGCCGCCTCGCCGATCGGGTGGCCGGTCAACTTCTGCAGAATTATGAAGATTACTGCGATGAGTTTGTGGCGGAGAACGGCGGCGACAATGCCGGGCTTTTCGAAGATGCCACCCAATCAGAATTTTATGGCCGCATTGCCGGTATGGCGCGCGCCTTCAACATCACCCCTATGCATTGGCGCAAATACCGCAAGGGCAAACTGGATGCCCGGTCAGCGGTTGCCAGCCTGTCACGGTTGGTTAATTCCGAGTGGTGGGAACGCCAGTTGAAGGCTCAGCGCACGCGCTGGCGCGAGGCGTTGCTGATCGCCCTGGGTAATGTGAACCGCGGGGCGTCGTCGTATGCCAGTAAGCAGGCTATTCGGGATGTGAAAGCGCGCCGCCAGTCCAATTTTGATTATCTGAACAGCCGCGAGCTTGAGAACGTCGAAACCGGCGAACGCTTCAGCCTCATCGACAAGGTGATGGCAAGTATCTCTAACCCAGAAATTCGTCGTATGGAGTTAATGGCGATGATCGCCGGTGTTGAGCAGGCCGCCGCTATCCGTGGCGATAAAGGGATGTTTATCACCATCACCACCCCATCCAAATATCACCCGACGCGCGCCGTTGGCAAGAACAGCCCTAAGGTGCATTTTAATCACAAATGGGATGAAGAGGCGTACACGCCAAAAGACGGCCAGCGCTATCTTGTGAAGCTGTTTAGCAAGATCCGCACGGCGTTTAAAGATGCGGGCCTGCAGGTCTACGGCGTGCGCGTTGTCGAACCGCACCATGACGCGACGCCGCACTGGCATATGATGCTGTTTACCTCCAAAAAACAGCGCCAGCAGGTGATCGACATCATGCGCCGTTATGCCATGGCTGAAGATGGGGACGAACGCGGCGCCGCGAAAAACCGTTTTGACTGCAAGCACCTGAACAAAGGCGGTGCGGCGGGCTATATCGCCAAATACATTGCAAAAAACATCGACGGCTACGCGCTGGACGGCGAACGCGATCATGAAACCGGCGAGCTGTTGACTGATACGGCCGCCGCCGTCACCGCGTGGGCGTCAACATGGCGCATCCCTCAATTCCACTTTATCGGCCTGCCGTCGCGCGGCGCATGGCGAGAGTGCCGCAAGATCCGCTCTGTCAGTCTGGCCGATGAGTTTGACGAAACCGTTGAGGCGGTGCGCGCTGCTGCTGATGCCGGTGACTTTGCCGCTTACATTCTGGCCCAGGGCGGCCCTAACGTTGCCCGTGACGATCAAACTGTGCGTGTAGCCCGCCGGGTTGCCGACGAGCGCAACGCATATGACGAAGAAGTGCAGAAAATCGCGGGGATTTTTGCCCCGCATATTGGCGCCGATCGCGTTTATGAAACCCGCACCACGCAATGGCGCATCGTCGCCAAAGCCGTTGCCGTTGAGCCTTTGACTTTGAAAAGCGCCTCCGGCGCGCCTCGGAGTCCTGTCAATAACTGTGGGTTGGTCGGCAGCGGTGGCGCCGAAAATGCGCAGGATGGGGGGCCTGTAGAGGCCGTGGCGGTGATGGAACATGCACCGGAAACCCTGATTGACTGGGATGACATGACCGTTGCACGGTCTGTTATGACGCGTTTACGGGCAGATGCCCCGCAGATAAACAGGCAGCAAAGAGGAATTGACCCATATAAGCGTATAGAGCCTGCTGCATCGGCCAGATTGACCACTGCCGAGCGCGATCGCGTATCCAAAATTTACTCAGAGCTGGCACTACACGGTATCGAGCCGACGCGCTGGGAACTTGAGGCACTGGCGCGCGGCGCTAAAGTCAAATTTGGTGATATTTCAATGCACTATCCGGCAGTTAGCGATTGGGCTGGCTTCCAATAATTTCTTGCGCAATTAAATCCGATAGGCATATACTGTATATGTATACAGTAATTAAGCATCGGAGGGAAAGGGTGCAAGCAGTGGATGAAGTGGTTGTTTTAGAAAGAATTGAACTCATCGCCCGTCTGGGGGTTTGTTATGAGAGCCAAGCGAAAGACAAAGACATTGCACTGATATGGATTTCAGAACTGGCGGGGGAGATGAAAACCAGCATTACCCCTGAAAAAGCAGAAGTGATCAGGCAGCTTGCCGCGATCTCTTAATCCATAGGTGACGTATGAGACGAGATTTAAACTTAGCCGGGGCGTTTATGGAGGCGCTGAACTTCAACGAGAACGGCAAAGGCCGCCGCATAAAGACCGTTGATTTCATTCACGCCGCAAACCGACTCGGCACACATCTAACCCCTGAAGAGGCGAATTACTACATCAAGCACCAGTCTGGTCACGTGTTCAGGCTG
This sequence comes from Serratia sp. X3, assembly GCF_014982455.1. Lineage (NCBI taxonomy): Bacteria > Pseudomonadati > Pseudomonadota > Gammaproteobacteria > Enterobacterales > Yersiniaceae > Serratia > Serratia sp. X3. The sequence continues at coordinate 150,868 of NZ_JADCNB010000005.1, read as the reverse complement.
ATTGACGAGGGGCGTTATCATTACAATATATACCTTTATCTGTGCTAAAAATCGTGTTATCTCAGATTTTATCTGGCATTGTCCCAGCTCGGAGTTTAACCTAATCTAACACGGCTGCTTTGTGCCAGAAGCGAACCTTACTTCCGATAGCGTATGTTAATCAATGGGGAGCGGGGTAATATGAAAACTTGAGTAAAGTAAAATAAAAAAGGATAATGTTAAGTGTGATGGTTCACAATGAGATAATGCTAATGTGGGAAAAGATTAAAGATAATTACATTCGAGTGCTGTACATAATAGCAAGTGTTTCTATTGTTTATGTTTGTTATATTTATCAGTCTGATATAATTAGCAAAAATGAAAATATGAGTATGTTTTCATATTATGCTTCTGTTGCTACTGTTGTTGCATTATTGATTTCAATAATGGAGATTTTTTATAACATTAGCATTACAAAAAGCATTGAAAGTCGTTCTCAATCTTATCTGGCCAAGTTCAAAGATACAACTGGATTAAGTTTTGCTCATGAGTGTGTATCTTACTATGATCAATGTCTCAATGATCTCGCGACAAAAAAATACCCAATTTTAGTGGCTAATTTTACTATAGCAAAAAAATTACACATAAGTCTCGCTAATTACTTCATGGCAGAAGAAGATAAAAAAGAATTTGATGACAAAAAAAAGTCATTAAACGAGTTGGAAAATAAAATACTTTCGATGCGCCATGTCAATGCTTCAAGTTCTTTGGGTAATGCTCAGGTTAAAGAGATCCGAGATGCTTTACTTGAGGTAAGGCAAGGGTTTGAAACAAAATACACATTCAGAAGAACAGAGGGTTAATAGATGTTGCCAAATACAATCGTAAATTTTGTAAATAAGTTAATTTCTGAGACTCAGAGTGATATTTTGCATTGGAGTTATAATTCAGATGAAGATAAAGTATGGACTAAATACCAAGGGATGAATATAACTTTAGATTATGCTTTCGATTTCAACATGGAAGTAGGTGTACATAGGTTGAGCATCTTACATAGTGATGGAAGGAAATTTTTCTTCCCTATATCTGAATACGATTCTGGCTATACGTTATTGAAGCAACTTTATAACGAAGCTCAAGCTTCAGATTTTAAATTCTAATATCAGGCCACATACGTGGCCTAGTTGTATTAAGCCAGTATATACATCATACTTGAATAATTCATTCACTTTTGTGAATCTCTTGCATTTCGGTGGGGTACATGTCCGCTCTGGCTGAGAGCAGACTGTCAGACCTGATAGTATGCTGCTAGGGAATGTTGTCAGCTTAAGTCTGTACTAAATATCATGCATTGGGTGCATGAAATCGCATGATGATCCGGTGTTATTTTTACCCACGCAGCGCCAGCACTGGCGCGGGTCGCGCCGGATCATGCAACTGCATTAAAAGCGACACATGAAGCGCGCAGGCGAGGCGGGGATAGCATTGCGCGCAAGCCGTGTTGAACCCCTCCCAAAAGAGCCGCCAGCGTCCCGTCACGGCGATTTATCGCAATACTTGTATGAGAATGGGGTTTGATGTCGTTGGCGCCATGGTGGCGTTCTCAGGCGCTTACGGCGCATTGCATAACATCGTCAACTAGTGATACCAAAAAATGACACCATAATATTCTTGAAATGGTGTCGTAAAGTGATACTATAAACCCCATGAACAAACGACACCAAAAAACGCTGTTAGATGTGTTTGCCCGGCCTGTCAACGGTTCTGTAAAGTGGTCTGATATTGAGACGCTTTTTACCGCATTAGGGGCGGAGATTCACGAAAGGGAAGGTTCTAGGATCGCGGTGCTGTTGAAAGGTGAAAAAAGAGTCTTTCACCGGCCACACCCCAGACCTACCACTGACAAGGGGGCGGTTAACTCCATTCGGATCTGGTTGGATAGCTTAGGAATAAAACCATGATGAATAACACACTGAAAATTGACGGCCATACGGCCGTCATCAACTTCGACCCTGAAATTGAAATGTTCCGGGGCGAGTTTGTCGGGCTGAATGGCGGCGCCGACTTCTACGCCTACAGCGTGGACGAGCTGAAGAAAGAAGGCGCGATCTCACTCGCGGTCTTTCTCGATGAATGCCAAAAAGACGGCATCGAGCCTTACAAGTCGTACAGCGGAAAAGTGACCACCCGCCTGTCGCCGGAACGTCATCAGGCGCTAGCAATTGCTGCACAGGCCACCGGTCAGTCGATTAATGAGCTACTGAATGAAGGTGTTGATTTAGTTATCGAAAAACATTCTTAATTCTGTTCAAATAGGGGCTGTGGCCCCTATACATAGTATATAGAAAGGATATATATATGACGCATCAGCTTGGTGGTTTAAACTCTCTTTTGACATCCCCCAGTACACCGACAGGTCTTTCTTCAGGGCTTGGACTAGGCGTATATAAAATGCCTGAAATGAAAAATGCTTGGTATAATAATCAAGACATTATTATTGATGGTTGGACTTTTATATCTTGCCGCTTTGATAACTGTAGGTTGTATGTTTCTACAGGAAACTTTAAGTTTGAAAGCTGTTTTATTGACGATAGTACAGTTGTTCACTTCCAAAATAATGCGTTGAGTATAATTCAACTTTTAAATCGTTCTAATGCATGGGTTAGAGAAAACTATCCAGTCTTTGCGCCAAGCTTAAACCCTGATGGCACAATAACAGTAGGGGGTTGATGATGAAATCCCCGTCTGTTAGCATGAAAACGAAAGTAGAGTTAAAGCCACTAAGAAGTCAAATATTTGTTATTTTAACAGCATTAATGGCATTCGTTTTTTTTATAATTGCATGCTTGTTTTCATGGTTTGAAAAAAAAGGGGTTATACTTCCGATCCTCGGTTCAATTGTGTTGATATTGATTTCATTATGGGCATATTTCAAAACATATTTGAATGCTGGTCTAGATGATGCTGCGCCTTTAAATATAGCATTAAATGGACTTAATTTAAGAGTGGACTCCAAGCTGGTCGAAACGCCAGAAAATCTAAATAAGTTAATTGTATTGCTTCAAGGAGCGAAAGAATTGCCGGCCCCAGCGGGTTTGGTGACAGATGACGGTGCAATAATACCAAACTCTAAGGGGGATGCTATAAATAGAGTGAATATAGCTAATGCATCGATTCACAATACTATTATTGAAAATGTCGATAGGTTCAATAAGGGTGAGCTAAATAGTGATGATTCGACATTTTATAGGGAACCCCCCCAACAAAAAAATCAAAAAGTAATATTTACAGATATTGCAGATGCTGAATGAAGGTTAGAACCGCCAATCACTGGCGGTTTTTTATTATTCTGTCGGCAACTCATACGGCGCGAATCTAATCACCTCCTCCCCAATCCAGTCGTTCACTTCCTTCATGCGTTCTTGCAGCGGCGTTAGCTCGTTGCGCACAAACACCTGAGCGGCCTTTTTCACATCCCCGAAGCCGCCGGTATTGTTCGGGATGATCCCCATCATCTGCGGCGGTACGCGGTGCGCGCTTAGCAGATCGTCGCGGCTGGCATTCTTGATGTTGAAAAAGTCGTCCTTGGTGGCAACCTCGGACAGCGGCAAGATCTTAATGCCGTCCGGCTTACCATTCGGGGCGTACATGAATAGATTGCGGAAGTTACCCAAACCCTTGGTGTCGCGCATGGCTTGGCGCATCCTGTCAACGTCGCTTGTACTTTGCGCGGCGTCGGTCATATACAGGATGTAACCGGCGTGCGCCCCGTTCTGGTAATACTTACGACGGAACAGCGTCGCCGCCTCGTTCAGCCAGGCGGAGTTAAGCGCGCTGAGGTACTCCGGCAGGCCGTACAGTTCCTGATTGATGTCCGGCTCAATCAGGTGAAAAACGCTGTCGGTCTTGAAGCGGTGCGCCTCTTTCCAGTCCTGCACAAACCAGTAAGCGCCGCGTTCCACGCCGCGCCGCGTGTACTTGGCCGGGGAGGATTTCAGCTGCAGCGGCGCGCCGAGCCGGTTTTGGCGCTCTTCTAAATAGGCGTTACCAAACACCAGATAATCCAGCGCATATCGGCTAAACTCTTGCTGACTTAACAGCCGGTGCGGGATAAACGTTGACGCTAAAATGTTGCGCTTAACGTACATCGGCGAGCTGTGATGCACGGCGGCGCGCACACTGCGTGCCAGCCCATCGAAGCTGATCGGCGGCTCGTACCACTTGCCATTGGTCGTGCACTCGATGTAATCCAGAATTTCCCGCTTATCCAGCACAGCAGACGGCTCGCCAAAGGTAAACGCCTCAAAACCCTGCTTTTGCTCTGCTGCCGGGGCTGGCGCCGGGGGGGTAAATGCCTTGCGGCCTTTGCGTTTGCTCATCAGTAAAACTCCAAAATGTTCGGGCTGCTGTGGCCGCTGCCTGCGGTCAGCGGTTCGTTTAAGAGGGCGTGCATGATCGCCCACGCGACATCGGCGTGGCTGGCTTCTTCGCTGCGGCTGGCGGTGTAGGTGGAGCGCGCACCGCTGGCGGTCATGGTTTTCCGGATCGCCATAAAGGCGGCGGTGATGTCGGTGTGGCTGGTGTCGTATTCCAGACAGCCGCGCCCGATGGTGTCTTTTGCCTTCAGCACCATGGCGGTTTTGATTTCCGGGGTGTATTTGATTTCCCGTGCGGCCGGGAAGAACTCGCGCACCAGCTGGAAAACACCTTGGCCGACGGTGGTCGCATCGATGCCGATATACTCCACGCAATATTTTTCGGTAAGAGCTTTAATCTTCTGGGCCTGATCGGCAAAGTTCATGCCCTGCCACTGGTGGCGCTCGAGCACGCGGAACTTGCCCCCGGCCACCATTGGCGGCGCGATCACCGCGCACCCGGCGCTGTCGCCGCCGTTGGCTTCTGATGGATCGTAGCCGATCCACACCGGGCGATAACCGAACGGCCGCACGGCGTATGGGTTGAAGTCCTCCCACTCTTCCAGCGTATCGACCATGCAGCCTTGCAGCTCGGCGAACGGGAATACCGACGCGGTATCGTCCACAAATTCACACATCAGCAGGTTCTGATACTCAGCCGGGCTGTATTCGAGCGACAGCTGATCGAGGTCGAACAGGTTACAGCCGCCGGTCAGCGCATCCTCAACCGTGACAATCTGGCGCCATTGCCCATCGCCGCACAGCACGCCTTTTGACAGGTGGCTGTGACTGAGGTCGAGCTGAACGTGGTCGGCTTTGCTGCGGCGGCCTTTGTTGAACAGTTCCCCCGACCAGAACGGATAAGCGGAGTGCGCCAGACTCGACGGCGTGGAAAAGTAGGTGGTGCGCCACCGCTTGTGCAGCGACATCCCGCTGGCGACTTTGCGCAGCTCCTGAAACTTCGGTATCCAGAAATACTCATCAAGATACAGATTGCCGGTGTAGCTCTGCGCGGTGCGCACGTTGGTGCCGAGGAACATCAGGCGGGCACCGTTCGGCAGCACCATCGGATCGCCTTTCAGGTCAACCTCGACCAGCCGGGCAAAATCAATGATGTAATTGCGGAATACATGCGCCTGCGCCTTACTGGCCGACAAGAAAATCTGATTGCGGCCGGTGGTCAGCGCATCGAGCAACGCCTCGCGAGCAAAGAAGAACGTAGCGCCGATCTGGCGCGACTTCAGGATGTTGCGGATACGGTGTTGCAGCCCGGCGCGATACCACCCCATTTGATACTCGAAGGTGGTTTCCGTGAAGATGCTTTGTAGCTTCTCTACGGCGGCCTCGCTGAACACGTTGCGCTCGGCGGGCTTGCGCTCGCCTTTGTTGCGGTTGGCGACGTTCGGGTTTAAGTCCGCCTCGTTGCCGGTCGCCGAATAGCGATTGACCCGCGCCAGCCGTTCAATCTGGCGGCCTAACAGGTCGATTTCTTTGAAGTCTTTCCCCTCCTTGAGGTCTTTCATGATGAGCTGAATCAACCGCGCTTCCATGCTTTGCTCCACGCGGGAAATGGGCGCGATGTCGTCCCATTTATCGCGCAGTTTCCAGCTCTGCACGGTCGGCCCCTTGAGGTTCAGCGTTTCCGCAATTTGGCGCACAGAGAAGCCCTGCCAGTAGAGCAAGGCAGCTTGGCGGCGCGGATCGCTGATGATGGTTGTTGTCGGTGTCGTATTCATGCCGCCAAGGCTACGAAAGCGCCGGAAGACTCGCATTAAGCCCTTGTTGTGCCTCAGATCTTCCAACCGCAACGCGTTGAGACACGGCGCCATTCCCCCGAAACTAGCCCCGAACCCAATCACCACAACCGGAGCTGTTTACATGGCAAAGAAAGTTACTAAGTTTTTCCGCATCGGCGTTGAAGGCGACACCGTTGACGGCCGCGAGATCGGCGCTGCGGATATTCAGCAGATGGCCGCGACCTACAGCCCGAAGGTGTACGGCGCCCGCATCAACATGGAGCACATCAAGGGGATTTTGCCGGATGGCTATTTTCGTCGTTACGGCGGCGTGGTTGAGCTGAAGGCCGAAAAAATCGACGAGCCGGACGAACCGCTGTTGCACGGCAAGTGGGCGCTGTATGCCAGTCTGGCCCCGACCGCCGATCTGGTGTCGATGGTCGGCGCGGGGCAAAAGGTGTTTACCTCGATGGAGATCCGCCGCGATTTCGCCAAGACCGGCAAGTCTTATCTGGTCGGGCTGGCCGTCACCGATGATCCGGCCAGCCTCGGCACTGACATGCTGGAGTTTAGCCGCCGCCACGAGAACGTCGAGTTCTCCGCGCCGCTGGAAGTCTGTTTCGATTTTGAGCCGGTCGCTGACCCGGAAGCCTCATTCTCTGCCCGCATCAAAGCGATGTTTAGCCGCAAGCAGACTACCGACGATGTGCGCTTTGGCGAGATGGAAGGCGCTGTGATGACCGTGGCCGAGCAGTTGCAGGACGCGGACACCCGCTTTACCGAGAAATTCGCTGCACTGAGCGAGCAGGTTGCCGACCTCAAGCAACAGGTAAAAACCGGCAGCGATGCGTTCAGCGCGCTGCAAGCCCAGCTTTCCGCCTCGGAAGATTTCAGCCAGCAGGCGCGCCCGGTGGCCACCGGCGGCAACAGCGCGCAAGACGTGCTGACCGACTGCTAAGGCAGTCACACCCGATAAAACCGAACAAAAACAGGAAGAAAAATGCGCAAGCAAACTCGTTTTAAATTTAATGCGTTTATGTCTCGCCTCGCCGAACTGAATGGCGTAGCAACCGGCGATCTGGATAAAAAATTCAGCGTTGAGCCGTCCGTCACGCAAACCATCATGACCCGCGTACAGGATTCCTCCACGTTCCTGACCCGTATTAATATCCTGCCGGTTAAGGAAATGAAGGGAGAGAAAGTCGGTTTAGGTGTGAGCGGCTCCATCGCCAGTACCACCGATACCGCCGGCGGCGATGAACGTGAAACGGCCGACTTTGCCACGCTGGATGCAGAAGGCTATTTCTGCCAGCAGGTGAATTACGATTTCCACATCCGCTACAACACTCTCGACCTGTGGGCCCGTTATCAGGATTTCCAGACCCGTTTACGCGATGCAATTGTTGAACGTCAGGCGCTTGACCGCATCATGATCGGCTTTAACGGTACGCACCGCGCCAAAACCTCCAACCGCGTTAAATTCCCGCTGTTGCAAGACATCGGGCCGGGCTGGTTGCAGAAGTACCGCGAGAATGCGCCGGGCAGCGTGATGAATAAAGTCGTGGCGGAGGACGGCAGCGTGGTGTCTGAAAAAGTCCGCGTGGGCGCCGGTGGCGATTACGCCAACCTCGATGCGCTGGTGATGGATGCCACCAATACCCTGATTGCACCGTGGTATCAGGAAGACCCGGAACTGGTGGTGATCTGCGGTCGCCAGTTGCTGGCCGACAAGTATTTCCCGCTGGTCAATCAGGAACAGCCCAACACCGAAGCGATGGCCGCCGATCTGATTATCAGCCAGAAGCGCATCGGCAACCTGCCCGCCGTGCGTGTGCCGTACTTCCCGGCGGATGCGCTGTTGATCACCCGCATGGATAACCTGTCAATCTACTGGCAGGAGGACACGCACCGCCGCCATATGGTGGAAAACTCGAAGCGTGACCGCATCGAAAACTATGAATCCATCAATGAGGATTATGTGGTGGAGGATTACGCCTGCGGTTGTCTGGTGGAGAACATTAAGCTGTTACCGACGGAGCCAAAAAAAGATGAAATCGCCGAGCTGGCCGAGGCCATTGTTAAGGCGGTCAAAGTAGCCGCCGCGCCAGCGGAGCCTGCCGCTGATACCGAGGTGAAAGCCCCGGAGGAAGCATCGGCAGACGACAAAGCGAAAGGCGGTAAATAACCATGACCAGTCCTGCCCGCCGTCACCTTATGCGCCAGTCAGCGGTCGAGGCCGCGCAGCGGGAGAATGACCCGCTGCGCCACGCCAACGGCTATGAACGGATGATGCTTAAACTCAATGAAGATAAGCGAAAGCTCAAACAGGTGCGCTCAAACGAGCGTAAGGCTGAACTCAAACGCCAACTGCTGCCGGACTATGCCCCCTGGGTTGCCGGTGTGCTGGCCGAAGGTCGCGGCGCGCAGGACGCCATTCTGATGACGGTCATGATCTGGCGTCTGGATGCCGGGGACATTCCCGGCGCGCTGGACATCGCCCGCTATGCGCTGCGTTACCAGCTGGCGCCGCCGGGCAATTTCGCGCGCTCCACGCCATACCTCATCGCAGAAGACGTCGCCGAGTCTGCCACCCGCGCCTTTGAGGCCGGGGAGCCGGTCAACATTGACCACCTCACGCAGACGATGGAACTCACCGACGCAGAAGACATGCCCGACCAAGTGCGCGCCAAGCTGCACAAAATCACCGGGTACGTCTTGCGCGCGGCGGGCAGGGCTGAACTGGCATTGAACCACCTTAAGCGTGCGCTGCAGTTGCATAACGGCTGCGGCGTGAAAAAAGACATTGAACGGCTGGAGCGGGCAATACGCACCGCCGCCAGCCGTTGACAGAACGCGCCCCGCGCCGGGCGGCACGACGGCCGCGACAGGTTTCACCTCGTCAACGCCGTCGTCCACCGCCCCCTAACTTTCTGAGGTCATATGAGCACCGTTGTGATCCAACGGCCACGCCCGGACGCGCCAGCACCGCGCCCGGAGGATGAGCCGATCGTTAAAAACGTCTTTTTCTGGCCGGACATTGACCCGGCGGACGTGCGCGACGTGATGCGCATTGAAGGCACCATCACCGCCCCGCGCCTGCGGATGGCAATTAAAAGCGCGATCGCGGAGGTGAACGCCGAATTGTTCACCTTCCGCCGCGACCAGATGGCCGACGGCTATCAGCGGCTTGAGGATGTGCCGGGCGAACAGCTCGACGGCGAAAGCGTGCGGGTGAGCGAATACCGCAATGCCGTTAGCGCGATGACCATGGCGACGCTCTCGGAGCAATACCGCAGTTTCGACACCACCGCCACCGGCGGCCGCAAGGCTGACGTGGTCGAAGCCTCGATCGGCGAGCTGTGGCGCAACGCCCGCAACGCGATCAGTAACGTGGCCGAGCGTAGCCACTGCATCATCGGGCTGCTCTGATGAGAGTCTACGCCCTGCAGGGCGACACCGTTGACGCGATTTGTTGGCGCTACTACGGACGCACGCAGGGCGTGGTTGAGCAGGTCTATTCGCTAAATGAAGGGCTGGCAGCTGCCGGGGCGATTTTGCCCCACGGCCACCCGGTCGAGCTGCCGGACGTGACCGCCGCGCCGCAGCGTGAAACCGTCAATTTATGGGATTAGCAATGGAGAAAATTACGTCGTGGGTGGCCTATACCGTAGCGGCCTTTCTCGCTTGGATTGGCCGATACAGTCCGCAGGACATCGCCTTTATGGTCGGCGCCGCCGTTGGCGTTGGGACGTTCCTCGTTAACTGGTACTACCGCCGCAAAAGCTACCAGCTGTTGAACAAGTTGGGCGTCAGCCGGAGGGTTTACGATGAACTCAATCGCTAAACGCTGCAGCGTGGCCGCCGTGCTGGCGCTGGCGGTGCTGCTGCCGCAATTCAGCGCGCTGCAGATCTCTGAGGCCGGGTTGCGCCTGCTGGCCGATTTCGAGGGCTGCCGTTTATCCCCTTACCAGTGTCAGGCGGGCGTCTGGACAAGCGGCATCGGCCACACGGCCGGGGTAAAGCCCGGCGCGGTTATCAGCGAGCGCCAAGCTGCCGTTAACCTCGTTGCCGACGTGTATCGCGTGGAGCGCGGCATAGGGCGCTGTATGCCTGTCACGATGCCGCCGCCGGTTTATGACGCGGTGGTGTCCTTTGCCTTTAACGTCGGCGTCACGGCCGCCTGCGGCTCTACGCTGGCCGGTTTCATCAAGCAGCAGGACTGGCGCAGCGCCTGCCAGCAGTTACCGCGCTGGGTGTTCGTCAACGGCGTCAAATCGCCGGGGCTGGAACGGCGTCGGGCGGCGGAGCTGGCCCACTGCCTGATCGGGGCCGCGCAATGAGCCGCGCGATCGGCTGGTTTCTGGTGCTGGCGCTGGTCGTCGCCGGTTGGATGAAATGGCAGGTTGTCACGTTGGGTGAACGGCTGGAAAGCGCCCGGCAGGAGAACGGCCGGATAGCGGCGGCGCTGACCGATACCCGCGCGGCGATCGACACGCTGCAGGCGGCGGCAGGTGTGCTGGCGCAGGAAGAGGAAAAGTTAAGGGGCGACCTAAACGCCGCGCACCGGCTGGCGCTGACGCGCGAGCAGAAAATACAGAGGTTACTCAATGAAAATCAGCAATTACGGGACTGGTTTAACACTGCTTTGCCTGCTGACGTTGCCCGGCTGCACCAGCGCCCCGGCTTCACCGGCGCCGCGGATTATCTACGTTGGCTGTCCGAAAGTGAGTCTGTGCCAAATCCCGGCCAGCCGCCCGGCGACTAACGGCGATCTGAGCGCCGATATTCGCCAGCTTGAAAACGCCTTGGCGGCCTGCGCGGTGCAGGTCGAAACGATAAAACAGTGTCAGGAACAACACGATGTTAAAACCGCAACAGCTCCGCGCTGAGCTGACAAGCTGCCTGCCGTGGCTACAGCGCAACCCTGAAAATCTGCAAGTGCGGGTAGAACGCGGCAATGTGGCCGCCACGCTTGCCGCCTCGCTGTCCCATGAGTACCGCTATACGCTGAACCTGTTGTTTTTGGACTACACCGGCGATCTGGATTTAATCATGGTGCCGATTCAGGCATGGCTACGGGAAAACCAGCCGGACATCATGGCAACGGAGGAAAAGCGCCGCACCGGGATCACCTTTGCGAGCGATTTCAACAGCAACGGCTCTTACGATTTCAGCGTGTCGCTGCAGTTGACTGAACGTGTGCTGGTGAAAGAGCAAGGGGATGGCGCGTTGCATATTGAGCACCTGCCGGAGCCGCCGTTACCGGAGGACGTCACGCGGCCGATGCAGCTCTTTGTTCATGGTGAATTAGTGAGTGAATGGCATGAGCGAGCTTAACCCTTTCGACACCCGGCTGGCCGGGCTGATTGCCAAGCTGTCGCCGCAGTCGCGTAAGTCGTTGGCTGTTGCCGTGTCAAAGCGCCTGCGCGCCGGTCAACAGCAACATATCAAACGCCAGCAGGCGCCGGACGGTACACCCTACACGCCGCGCAAAACGCGGCTTCGCAACAAAAAGCGCTTGCGTGATCGGGCGATGTTCTCGAAGCTGCGCACGGCCCGTTACCTGAAAGCTCAGGGCAACAGCGATGCGGCAGTGGTTGAGTTTGTTGGGCGGGTTCAGCGCATGGCCAATGTGCATCATTACGGCCTGCGCGATCGGCCGACGCCGCACAGCGAGGCGGTAAAATATGAGTCGCGACCGTTGCTGGGTTTTAATGAATCTGCCCTAGAGGAAATAGAGCAGATTCTTATAGATTTTATTTCTTATTGAATTGACTCAGACCAACGGATAAAAAATAGCAAATAAGGGTCTCTGATATCTAGTACGTCATTTTCAGAATCCCACTCAATTACATTTTCGTTAGATGAATTATTTGCAAGTGTTGATGAGTGCAAGCAGGCACTAGTTATACTAGACCCACTTGGTATTTCATTTGTGCAAATCCTAGTTATCCTTTCTACAAGTTGATGGTATCGATAATTTAGCTGTGGTGGGCTTAGGGCAATGGCCTTTATCAGGATTCTATATACATCGCCTTGGCTGCCATCCTTCATAATATAGACTTTTCTTTCTGAACCCCTAGTTTTAGGACCATCTAACATTTTATTTATAACTGAGCTGAAGTCCGTGGCTAGGACGGTTCTCTTACATATGCTATCCAGTATGGCTGCATCGTCGGGGAATGGCAGGATAACTTGTTGAACTTCTCGGGCTCCAAGTTCAAAACAAGAGTTTAAACAAAGGTATTGCATGAGCTGAGGTGAGCCAGCAGATTCATCAACCATTTTCTTTATAACATCTTTGTTACACTCAATGTTTAGCTTGGAGAACCCTTTAATTGCAATCTGCTCAAGAATTTCGCCTCCCCAATAGTCAAAGTTTATTGAGAAAAACCTACCTGATAAGTCAGGGTTCCCTTTTATTACATCATCGGAGTGGTATGGGACTGATGCACATATGAATTTACATCCATTCCTGATTGCCTCTTTAATTTGTTTTGCTAGTTCTGATTGTACATCCCTTGGTATGTAATGAAAGTCATCAATGAATATAATGAAGTCAGTTCCCCCGACTTCACTAATAAGAAGCTGTAAGTAATCAATAGATTGGCTGGTTGATTCAGCGTTTTGCTGAGCGATCGCTCCGCCGATGTTACCTTCTGCTGATGCTTTGGCAAAGATAATGCCTGCTTGACCACTAACTTTACCTGATGCGTTTATTGATGATGTGTTTCCTGTTGTGGTGCTCTTAGTTATAGGTGTTCCTAGTACATCGAAAACTTTCAACCATAGGCCTTCAGCAGATGTGATACCAGCACCAGTTACCTGAATCAATGATTCCTTGCCTAATAATTTCTCAACAAAAACAGTTTTTCCTGATTTAGATGGGCCTGATATGGAAATCAGCATTGAACCTGTTTCTAAAACATCTAAAAGCTGCTGTTCCTTTTCCTTTAAATGGTCGTCAACAAAGGTAATGGCTGGAAAACTCCCAGGAGTAAAGACTTCACTGGCTCTCATGTAAATATCCTATGCTGTGAACGAATAAATATAGTTTTGAATGATTTTTCAAATCCATAATACATTAAAAATCTGCCTTGGTAATGTCTAAATATATTGGTGTCGAAGTATAAAGTTGTACCGGAGCTCTTCCAACTGCATGGCATTGTTGTTGCCCTTAGTAGGCGGCATCATTCCATTATGAACAATCAACACGACATTTTGCGCCTGCTGCGCAACCTGATCCGCATCGGCACCGTGAGCAGCGTTGATCTTGATAACGGCCTGTGCCGCGTCGAAACCGGCGGTAATCTTACCGACTGGCTCAACTGGTTAACCTGTCGCGCCGGGCGTATCCGCAGCTGGTCGGCGCCTTCCGTCGGCGAGCAGGTGCTGATCTTTGCGCTAGGTGGCGAACTCGATACCGCTTTTGTGCTGTGCGGCATTTTCTCCGATGACTTCCCGGCCCCGTCTGCGTCGGCGGATGCGCTGCATATCGCGTTCCCGGATGGCGCAGTTATCGAGTACGAACCGGAAACCGGCGCGCTGAGCGTGTCCGGTATTAAAACTGCCGACGTGCAGGCGTCGGAGTCCATCACCGCCAGCACCAAAGTGGTGATCGTTACGGCTGACAAAATCACGCTCGATGCGCCGGAGGTGGTCTGCACCAACAAACTCACCACCGGCACGCTGGAAGTGCAAAAAGGCGGAGAGATGCGCGGGAACATCGAGCACAAAGGCGGCTCGTTCTCGTCGAATGGCATTGTTGTTGATACGCACACCCACGGCGGTGTCCAGACCGGTGGCGGGAAAACGGGGAAACCAACATGAACAGCGCCAAATATATCGGCATGAACCGAGGCACCGGCCGCACGCTGACGGACATCGAGCATATTCGCCAGTCCGTGGCGGACATCCTGATCACGCCGCAGGGTTCGCGCCCGATGCGCCGGGCTTATGGCTCGTTGCTCTCTGAGCTGCTCGACCAACCGCAGAACGACGCGCTGCGCCTGCAGATTATGGCCGCCTGCTACAGCGCGATTTTGGCGTGGGAGCCGCGCGTCAAGCTGACCGGCATCGCTTTTAATACCACCTATGACGGCAAGATGGTGATCGACATCACCGGCACCCGCACCGATGCCCCCGGCGCGTTGTCGCTGTCTGTTCCTGTGAGCTGAAACCATGGCAACGATTGACCTTTCACAGCTGCCCGCGCCGATCGTCGTTGAGGTGCTGGATTATGAAGATATTTTGGCGGAGCGTAAGGCGACGCTGATTTCGCTTTACCCGGAGGAACAGCGGGAGGCCGTCGCGCGCACGCTGGCGCTGGAGTCGGAGCCGATCGTTAAGCTGCTGCAGGAGAACGCTTACCGCGAGGTGATTCTGCGCCAGCGCGTCAACGATGCTGCGAAAGCGGTGATGCTGGCGCACGCTACCGGCGAAGATCTCGACCAGCTCGGCGCCAACTTCAACACGCCGCGACTGGTGATCACCCCGGCGGATGAAAGCACTATCCCGCCGACACCGGCAGTCATGGAAACGGATGAAGATTACCGCCTGCGTCTGCAGGATGCTTTCGAAGGCATGAGTACGGCGGGATCGGCCGGTTCCTACCGTTTTCACGCCCGCTCGGCTGATGGCCGGGTGGCCGATGTGACGGCAATCAGCCCATCACCGGCTAACGTGACCGTCACCGTGTTGTCACGAGACGGCGACGGCACCGCCAGCCCCGAACTGCTGCAGGTTGTCCGCGATGCGCTGAATGATGAGGACGTGCGCCCGGTTGCCGATCGCGTCATCGTGCAAGCGGCCAAAATAACCCGCTATGGCATTGTTGCCACGCTGTTTCTCTATCCCGGCCCGGAGGTTGCGCCGATCCTCACGGAGGCGAAACAACGTTTGCAAAATTATGTACTGACCATGCGCCGCTTAGGCCGCAGTATCCGGCGTTCCGGCATCATCGCCGCGCTGACCGTAGAAGGTGTTGAACGTGTCGAAGTTGCTCAACCGGCCGCCGACATCGTGCTGGATAAAACGCAGGCGGGTTACTGCACCGGCGTGAACATCACACCGGGGCGCGCCGATGACTAACCGCTTATTGCCTGTCGGCTCATCACCGCTGGAAATTGCCGCCGCTGCCGCGTGCGCCGAGCTGGAGCGCGTGCCGGTTCCCCTGCGTGATCTGTGGAATCCGAAAAACTGCCCGGTGCATCTGCTGCCCTATCTGGCGTGGGCGTTCTCTGTCGATCGCTGGGATGAGGCGTGGCCGGAGGACGTCAAGCGGGGCGTGGTTTCGGCCGCGTTCTACATTCACCGGCACAAGGGCACCATCGGCGCCGTGCGCCGCGTGGTGGAGCCGCTCGGCTACCTGATTAACGTCATTGAATGGTTCCACACCGACGGCGCCGATCCGCCCGGCACCTTCCGGCTGGATATTGGCGTGCTGGAAACCGGCATTACCGAGGAAATGTATCAGGAAATGGAGCGCCTGATCGCCGACGCCAAGCCCCTGAGCCGCCACCTGATCGGCCTCAACATTTTGCAAGACATCCCCGGCCGGATTTACACCGGCGCGGCCGCCATTGATGGCGATGTCATTACCGTTTACCCCGGATAAGAGAAAGTCATGAATAAATACAAAGCGATTATTACCACCGCCGGGGCGGCCAAGATTGCCGCCGCCAGCGCGGGCGGCACGCAGTTGAAAATCGTGTCTATGGCTGTCGGCGACGGGAACGGCACGCTGCCGACACCTAACCCGGCTCAGACCAAGCTGGTCAACGAGAAATACCGCGCGGCGCTCAACGGGCTGACTATCGATAAGGCGCTGAAAAATCACATTCTGGCCGAGATGATTATTCCGGCGAACGTCGGCGGCTTCTGGCTGCGTGAGATGGGCCTCTATGATGAGGCCGGGACGCTGATTGCCGTCAGCAACATGGCGGAGAGCTACAAGCCGAAGCTGGAAGAGGGCAGCGGCCGCACGCAGACGCTGCGCATGATCCTGATTGTCAGCAGCACCGAGGCGATTCAGGTGATCGCCGGTGGCGACACCGTGCTGGCGACCAAGGATTTTGTGGCCGACGCGATCGCCGCGCATGAGAAAACCCGAAACCACCCGGACGCCAGCACCACGGCGAAAGGGCTGGTACAGCTGAGCAGCGCAACGACCAGCACCGACGAAACGAAAGCCAGCACCCCGAAGGCGCTTAAAGCTGTCAGCGATGCCAGCATGAAAAAGGCCGCCAATCTGTCCGACTTGCCCGACAAGGCCGCCGCGCGTGGCAATCTGGCGCTGGGTGATGCCGCGACGCGCAACGTAGGGGTAGAAGGCGGGCAACTGATGGCCGTCGGCGCGTTTGGTCTGGGGGCGGGCGCGCGGGCTTTCGATAACGCTTATTGCAACACTGCGCAAATTTACCGGCTGAATGCGACCTCTGAGAACAAACCGCCGATCGCTGGAAATATTGCCGTCGGGGTGCTGAGCCTGCCTTGCGATGCCGCACCCTCAACGGGCTATGTCAGCGTGTCGGGGCTGGGGCATGGTTTTATTGGCCGTTCTAACCGTCCTGAAAATGGGGTGGTATGGTCACGGATTTACACCACCGATTACAAACCAACGGCCGCCGATGTCGGTGCATGGAGTAAAACCGAAGCTGACGGCCGTTTTCTGATGCTGTCCGGCGGCACGGTTAAAAAACTGGCTATTAAGCCCGGCAACGCTGAAACGGATGGGGACTCACTGAATATTGAGGGAAACCAGCATACGCCGTTGGTCATGAGCCGCCCTTCAGCACAGAGTAATTTATCAATCGGTTTCCAAGTCGCCGGAAAGGCGTTAATGCGCCTTGGTATGGGGATCGATGACGAGCTGCATTGGGGAGCTGAAGCTAATCAGGGGGCAAATCCGCGTATTTATACGACGGCGAAACCGCCTACCGCGCAAGAAACCGGTGCGCTGACGGATGCGCAGGCTATGCAGAAATATGCGCTGCGATCCATCAAGGTGAACGGCAAACCGTTGAGCGGGGATGTCAATCTGTTGGCCGGTGATGTCAACGCATGGAACAAAACCGAAGCGGATGGCCGCTATGTAAAACAGACCGGCGACACGATGAAAGGGGCGTTAACTCTGCCGCGTATTGTATTCCCGAACGAAAATACCGCCAATGCAGACGATGACTTAAATCGCGAAAATGGCTTTACCGTTGAGTCATTGGTTACCACTACCAATAAGGGCTATCCCGTGCCGGGCGGCATGGGGGTGTTGTTTACCGGGAAAGTGAACGAGTTCCGCAATGTGCAATTTGCCGTAGGCTCCGGCGACTTGGCGTTTTACTTGCGCTCGATGCGAAAAGACAGCGCGGCTTCGCTCCGCTGGGCGCGAGTTTATACGACGGACTACAAACCGACGGCGGCTGACGTTGGCGCGCTGACCGACGCGCAAGCCGCGCAGAAATACGCGCTGCGCTCTATCAAGGTGAACGGTAAGCCGCTGTCCGCCGATGTCAATTTGTTGGCCGCTGACGTTAACGCGTGGAATAAAACCGAAGCAGATGGCCGCTATCTGGCGAAGACTGGCGGGCAGCTAACCGGGACGCTAAAGACCAGCGCGGAGATCCAATCTACCCACATTGATAATTATCGCATGGTCGGCGGCGGGTTCGGTTCCTTCTGGCGCAATGACGGCAACCGGCTTTATCTGCTGCTGACAAACGAAAATGACCAATACGGCACATTCAACACCCTGCGTCCGTTCTCTGTGGATGTCAGAACCGGCGCCGCCGCTTTTGAGTCGGGTATTCATATCGGCGGTAAATGGCCTGCGATCACCACCTCCAGCGGGACGACGTGGCACCCTGACGGTAACGTTCAAGGCAGCTGCTGGGGCGGATACCTCAGCAACTGGCTTAATCAAAATATCTCGGCTGCGCAGAACAATGCGCAGAACTGGGCCTATCAGAATCTGGTTCAGGGCGTGCGCATGGCCGGGCGCACGGTTATCGCGGATACCGGCGGCCGCATCGATTTACCGTCGGGCTGTGTTTATACCGGCATGTCCGGCTCAAACTACAACCCCTCAATCTGGGGCGCTTATTCAGCGGTTCAGGTCCTGATTAACGGCACATGGGCAACAATTGGAACGGTGTAAAATGCAACACATTAAGAATTTGAAGCGATACACGCCGGAAGAATTATTCCTCGGCGAGAACGTGATTTATCTTCAGGATGATAACGGTATTGACTGGTACGCCGCGCAAAAATTGTTTTCGCCGGACACCGTAAAACTGGCTTATGACGAAAGCGGCATTATCTGCGCGATTAACAGCGATGTGTCGATGCTGTGGCCGATTGGCTTATCGGTTGTTGAGCTGAACCCAACGAAACTACCAAAGCGCTGTCTGGCTAATGGTGAGTGGGTGTTTGACGGTAAGAAGGTGAGCCAGCGCGCCTATTCTGCCGAAGAAATGATGGCGAGGGCTGAAGCCAGAAAAAATGAATTACTGGCGATCGCGGGTAAGGCTGTTGCGCCGCTTCAGGATGCTGTTGATTTGGATATGGCGACCGAGGCAGAAAAAGCGCTGTTGGCGGACTGGAAAAAATACCGCGTGACGCTGAATCGCCTTGATATGTCAGCCCCGGAAATTGACTGGCCGGTGGCGCCCGCCGCCTAAGAAAAAAGCCCGCAGCGATGCGGGCTTTTGTATTTGCGGTATTCCCTGATGTTGCCGCATCTACCTTTCGACATTACCCCGCCCGGCTAAAATCCGTCCAATTGATTGCATAGATCAATACAGCGTTATTGATCGGCGCGAGCGATCGTTATTTCCTCAAAATCCCCCAATCCGGCTCTGCCTGTTGTCTGGTCGGCCTTCCAGCACCCACCGCGTGCGGCACGGCGTGCCGGGCGTCATCATGCCTGCACCTACTCACCACCCGGAGCAAATTAATGGGCGATTATCATCACGGCGTGCGCGTCGTCGAAATCAACGACGGCACCCGCGTTATTTCCACCGTATCGACGGCTATCGTCGGCATGGTCTGCACGGCGGAGGATGCCGACGCATCGGTTTTCCCGCTCGATATCCCGGTACTGATCACCGACGTACTGGCCGCCTCCGGCAAGGCCGGTAAAAAAGGCACGCTGGCGGCGTCGCTGCGGGCGATCGCTGAACAGGCGAAGCCGGTCACGGTAGTTGTCCGCGTTGCCACCGGCAAAGACGCGGCGGAAACCACCTCCAACATCATCGGCGGCGCGAATGCGGAAGGCCGCTATACCGGCATGAAAGCGCTGTTATCTGCACAGGCTGAGCTGGGCGTTAAGCCGCGCATCCTCGGCGTGCCGGGGCTGGATAATCAGGAGGTCGCGACGGCGCTGGCCGGGATTTGCCAGCAGTTGCGCGCGTTCGGCTATATCAGCGCCCACGGCTGCAAAACCGTGCAGGAGGCTACCAAGTACCGCGACAATTTCAGCCAGCGCGAGCTGATGCTGATCTGGCCGGATTTTGTCAGCTGGAACACCACCGCCAACCAGAGCGACATCGCCTACGCCACTGCCCGCGCGCTGGGCCTGCGTGCAAAAATCGACACGGAAACCGGCTGGCATAAGACGCTTTCAAACGTTGGCGTTAACGGCGTGACCGGCATCACCGCCAGCGTGTTCTGGGATTTGCAGGCGCCCGGCACCGATGCTGACCTGTTAAACCAAGCGTGCGTCACCACCCTTATTCGCAAAGACGGCTTTAAATTCTGGGGTTCCCGCACCTGTTCCGATGATCCGTTGTTCCTGTTCGAGAACTACACCCGCACCGCGCAGGTGCTGGCCGATACCATGGCCGAGGCGCACCTATGGGCCGTTGACCGCCCGGTAACGCCTACGCTGGTGCGCGACATGATTGACGGTATCAACGCGAAATTCCGCGAGCTGAAATCCGCCGGGCTGATTATCGACGGCACTTGTTGGTACGACGAAAGCGCCAACACCAAGGAAACCCTGAAGGCGGGCAAGCTGTTTATCGATTACGACTACACGCCGGTGCCACCGCTGGAAGATTTAACCCTGCGCCAGCGCATCACCGATCGCTATCTTGCGACGTTTGCGGCATCCGTGAACCGCTAAAGGAGACGTTAGAACATGGCACTGCCGAAAAAACTGAAATACCTGAACCTGTTCAACGACGGCTACAGCTACATGGGCGTGGTGTCCTCGCTGACGCTGCCGAAGCTCACCCGCAAGCTGGAGAAATACCGGGGCGGCGGAATGAACGGCGCGGCCTTCATCGATATGGGGCTGGACGATGACGCGCTGGCCGTTGAGTGGTCGATGGGCGGCATTGATGAGCTGGTGCTGAAGCAGTGGGGCGCCGTCGATGCTGTGCCGCTGCGCTTTGCCGGTTCCTTCCAGCGTGACGACACCGGCGAGGTGTCCGCTGTGGAAGTGGTGATGCGCGGCCGCCACAAAGAAATCGACTTTGGCGAGTACAAGCAGGGCGAGGATACCGAAACCAAGGTTTCCACCGAGTGTACTTACTTCAAGCTGACCGTGGACGGCAAAGAGCTGATCGAAGTCGACACGGTGAATATGGTCGAAAAGGTCAACGGCGTTGACCGGCTGGCCGAGCATCGCAAGGCGATCGGCCTGTAATTTTGGCGCCAGCCCGCCGGGCTGGCCCTTTTCCCCCTGATTTGAGAGAACACCATGAAAGACGCAAAAGAAAATACCGTTACCCTCGACACCCCGATCCAGCGCGGTGAAACCACCATCACCGAGGTGCAGGTGATTAAACCGAACGCGGGCGCGCTGCGCGGCGTCGGGCTGGCGGCGATCGCCAACGCCGATGTTGACGCGCTGCTGGTTGTGCTGCCGCGCGTGACCGTGCCTAACCTGACCAAAGAAGAATGCGCGCGCCTTGAGCTGCCGGATTTGGTGGCGCTGGCCGGGAAAGTGGTCGGTTTTTTGTCGCCGAACTCGGCGGCGTAATCCCTGACGCCCGGCTGGGCGTTGATGACCTGATGGCGGACATCGCGGTGATCTTCCACTGGCCGCCGTCTGAAATGGCCGGAATGACGCTCACGGAGCTGTTGAACTGGCGCCATTTGGCACTGCAACGCAGCGGAGTTAATCACGATGAGTAAAAGCCTGCAGCTACAGGTGCTGCTGAAGGCCGTAGACCAAGCCACCCGCCCGCTAAAGAGTATCCAACAGGCAAGCAAACAGCTTGCCGGTGACATCAAAACCACGCAGCAAACCCTCAAGGCACTGGACGCGCAAAGTGCCCGGATTGAGGGGTTTCGCAAGGCACAGGGCCAGCTCGCTGTCACCGGCAAGGCACTGAAGAAAGCCAAGGAAGAGGCGGCCGCGCTGGCCGTCCAGTTCAAGGCGACGGAAAAGCCCACGGCGCAGCAAGCGCGCTTGCTGGAGGCATCGAAGCGCGCCGCCGCCGAGTTGCAGACGAAATACAACGGCCTGCGCCAGTCGGTGCAGCGCCAGCGTGACGCGCTCAACGCTGACGGCATCGCTACCCGGAACCTGAGCGCCGAACAGCGCCGGTTGAAGGCCAGCGCCAGTGAAGCCACGACAGCGCTGGGCCGCCAGCGCGGCGAGCTGGAACGCCTGAGCAAGAAGCAAGAGCAGGTTAACCGCGTCAGCGCGCGTTACCGTGCCGGGCAATCGGCAACCGCGGCTGTCCGTAATACCAGCGCGGCCGGGCTGGGTATCGCTACCGCCGGGCTGGTCGCTGAAGGGGCGTTTATTGCGCCGGGGGTGCAGTTCGACAGGCAGATGTCAGACACGCAAGCCACGTTAGGGCTGGCGAAGGATGACCAGCAACTGGCCGCCATTCGCCAGCAGGCGCGGGATATTGGCGCCACCACTGCGTTTTCGCCGACGGACGTCGCCCGCACGCAATCCGTATTGGCAAAATCCGGCTTTAACGGCGATGCCATTCTGAAATCGACCGAATCAACGGTAAATCTGGCGCTGGCCTCTGATCTGGACATCGCCGACGCGGCCGACATCATCACCAACATGCAATCGGCGTTTAACATGCCGATAGACGAGATCCAGCGCGTCGCGGACGTGATGACCAAAGGTTTCACCAGCTCGAACAGCAACCTGATGGATTTTGGCGAAGCGATGAAGTACGTCGCGCCGATCGCCGAGGCTGCCGGGGCCAGTATCGAGGACACCACCGCCTTGCTGGGCGTGTTGGCTGATAACGGCATCAAGGGGTCTATGGCCGGTACGGCGGCCAGTGCGATGTTTACGCGGTTACAGGCGCCCGTCGGGCAGGCGGCTGATGCGTTGTCAGAATTGGGCGTAAAAACCAAGGACGGCAAAGGGAACATGCTGCCGATCGCGAACATCCTCAAGAAAATTAACGGCTCGTTTAAAACCAACAAGCTCGGCACCGCGCAGCAGGCCGAATACCTGAAAGTCATTTTCGGCGAAGAGGCGATGAAAGGCGCTATCAAGCTGATTGATGCCGCCGGTAACGGCAAGCTGACCGAAAAACACAGCACCGTCACCCAGTCAAAAGGGGCTACGGCCCAGATTGCCCGAGTGAAGGTGGACAACCTCGACGGCGACCTGAAAAACCTGTTTTCGGCTTGGGAAGATGTTCGCATTGAGGTGTTCGACGGCCAGAATTCAGCGCTGCGCAAACTCACGGTTTCCGCCACCGAATGGCTCACCAAGGCCGGGGCATGGGTGAAGGCTAATCCTGAGCTGGTCGGCACGCTGGTGAAAGTCACGGCGGGCGTTACGGCCCTGATCGGTGGCCTCGCTGCGCTGGGCCTTATTGCATGGCCGGTGATGGCCGGGGTCAATATGTTGATCGCCGGGGCCGGGCTGCTGGGAACGGTCTTTACCACCGTCGGCGCCGGGATTGCGGCCGCATTCAGTGTGATCACCTTGCCGGTGGTTGCGGCGGCGGCGGTGATTGCCGGTGTGGCGTTGACTATCCGTAAATATTGGGAGCCTATCAGCGCCTTTTTGACGGGCATCGGCGAAGGCTTCAGCGCCGCTTTCGCGCCGATGCGCGCCGCGCTTGTCCCGCTGGCAGGCGCATTTACGCCGCTGCTTAGCATGGTGCGCAACGTGTGGCAGTGGTTCGGCAAGCTGATCGAGCCGGTGAAATCTTCACAGGCCGAACTCCATACGGCCGCGCGCTATGGTCGCATGTTCGGTGAATGGCTCGCGGCCGGATTGAGCCTGCCGTTGCAGCTGTTGGGCGGATTGCCCGGCCTGCTGACCGGCATCTGGGGCGTTGCGAGCGGTATCGCGGAGCGTGCCGCCGCCGTCTGGGACACCATCGGCGAGCGTGTTAACGCGGCATGGCTGGCGCTGAGCGCCGCTACGGTTCAGGCATGGGATCGGCTGACTGGCTGGCTTAATGGCAAATGGGAGGGGCTGGTAAATGGGGCTAAAGCGCTGCCGGGGCAGTTCAAAGAAGCCGGGATGAACATGATTAACGGGGTCATTGACGGCATTAGCGAGCGCTGGCAGGCGCTGAAAGACAAGTTTTCCAGCCTCACGGATATGCTGCCTGACTGGATGAAGTTTGGCGACGATGAGGCGGAGGTTAACCCGGCGATTTCATACAATCGCCCGGCGCCTGAGCTGATGCCGGGGCCGAGCTATGCGGGGGCATTCGACAAGGGCGGCATCATCCCGCGTGGCCGGTTCGGCATCGTTGGCGAGCGTGGCCCGGAGATCGTCAACGGCCCGGCCAATGTCACCGGGCGCCGGAAAACGGCAGAGCTGTCAGCGGCGATGTTATCGCTGTCAACACCGGTGATGGTGTCGGCCCCGGCTGCGGCACCTGCCATGGCGTCGGCCCCGATCACGATTCAGGTGTACGGCGCCCCCGGTCAAGATGCGGCCTCCATTGCGCGCGAAGTCTCGCGCCAGCTTGAGGCCGAACGACGCAAACACGCGGCGGCCGCGCGTAGCCGCATGAACTACGAAGGGTAAAACCATGATGTTAACGCTGGGCCTGTTTGTTTTTATGCTGCAGACGCTGCCGTATCAATCCATGAACCGCAACGCGGAATATCGCTGGCCGAGCAACGGCCGCGTTGGCCTGCGCCCGGCGGCGCAATTTCTGGGGATGGATGAGGAAAAAATTACGCTGTCCGGGGTGCTGCTGCCGGAGATCACCGGCGGCCGCTGGTCACTGCTGACGCTGCAACTGATGGCCGAGCAGGGCCGGGCGTGGCCGCTGATTGAAGGCACCGGCACGATTTACGGCATGTTTGTGATCGAGTCGATTTCTGAAACGCACTCCGAGTTTTTCGCCGACGGCAGCCCGCGCCGCACAGAGTTCACGCTCAACATGAAGCGGGTCGATGAATCCCTGTCGGCGATGTTTGGCGATCTGCGCCAGCAGGCCGGGGAACTGTACGATAAAGCCGGAGAGATGGCCGGGAAGGCCGCCGGAGAGATGGGAGGGTTGTTATCATGATCACCGGCGTAAGCCTGCCAGCCGGGGCGCGAGTTGCCCCGGATTTTTCGCTGTTGCTGCAGGATAACGACATCACGCAGAACATCCGCAAGCGGCTGATTTCTCTATCGCTGACGGATAACCGGGGCTTTGAGGCCGACCAGCTCGACATCGAACTGGACGACAGCGACGGACTGATGGCGATGCCTCAGCGCAATGCGGTGCTGTCGCTGGCGCTCGGCTGGCAAGGCTCGCCATTGACGCCAAAAGGCCAGTTTACGGTCGATGAGGTCGAACACCGGGGCGCGCCGGACACGTTGACTATTCGCGCGCGTAGTGCGGATTTTCGCGGCTCGCTGAACACCCGGCGCGATGAGTCCTACCACGACACCACCCTGGGCGACATTGTGCAGAAGGTGGCTGCGCGCAATAAGCTGAAAGCCTCGCTGGCCGCCGGTCTGGGCACCATCAAAATCAGCCATATCGACCAGACGCAGGAGACGGACGCGGCATTTATTACCCGACTCGCAACGCTCAACGGCGCGGTGGCGGCGGTGAAAAATGGCGTTCTGCTGTTGTTGCGACCGGGGAACGGCGCCACGGTAGGCGGGAAGCCATTGCCGGTGTATACCATCACCCGGCAGGATGGCGATCAGCACAGTTTCAGCATTGCCGATCGGGATGCCTACACAGGCGTTACGGCGAGCTGGCTCAACACAAAACAGCCGAAGCCGAAGAAAGTGAAGCTGCAGCGCAAGCCAAAAGAGCAGCATTTGCGTGCGCTGCAACACCCGAAGGCGAAGCCGGGCAGCAGTAAAAAACCGGGGAAACCGGCGGAGGCGGCGAAAGGCGACTATCTGGTGGGGGCTGACGATAACGTGTTTGCGATCACCAAAATTTACGCCACCAAGGCCGCCGCGATGCGCGCCGCACAGGCCAAGTGGGAAAAGCTTCAGCGCGGTGTGGCTGAGTTCTCACTGTCGCTGGCGATGGGCCGGGCCAACATCACCCCGGAAACGCCGGTACGCGTCAACGGGTTTAAAGCGGCGATCGATGCGCAAGACTGGATAGTGAGCAAAGTTACGCACAATTTGAGTAACGGCGGTTTTACGACGGCACTGGAGTTTGAGGTTTTGCTGTCGGATGTGAATTATGCGGTCACATAAAGTGAATTGTAAATTCACTTAAAGTTTATTCTGTTTCGAGTCCTGAGAGGTATTATCGGCGGCAACAGTGTTAGTGACGAGGAATTAATCATGTTTCATTGCCCGTTATGCAGAACAGCGGCACATGCCCGCACTAGTCGTTACCTGAGCCAACACACGAAAGAGCGTTATCATCAGTGCCAAAATATTAACTGCGGTCACACGTTTAAAACGATGGAAACCTATGATAGCGCGATCATGACGCCGGGGCAGGTAGATGCAGTGCCGCCGCATCCGGTCGGTGCCAGTGTGGCAGGACAGCAACAGGTTATGTGGATGTAATCAGCCCATAGAAAAATAGCCCGCTTAGTGCGGGCTTTTTTATGTCTAAAGCAAAGTGGCGGCAAAAACCCATCGCCATTTCATCGCCACTGTGATTTGTGGTAAAAAAAAGTCACCTCAAGAGGTAGCTTAACTATATGATTTTAAAGCTAAAATTTGGTGGCCCCTGTTGGGTTTGAACCAACGACCAAGCGATTATGAGTCGCCTGCTCTAACCACTGAGCTAAGGGGCCAAGCCGCGAGATTATAGGGAATCCTTAAGCATCGGTCTACTGTTACCCGCCCGTATGTTGCTTTTCTGCACAGTTCTAGCCTGTTGTAATTGCTGGCGGATTTTGCGATAACCGCAGTAAATCCCTGCAATGGACTCACGACACTCATGGAACTTCTGGCGCCCAACCTGCGAGTGGTGTTTTGCGGCATCAATCCCGGCCTTTCTTCCGCCCATCAAGGCTACCCTTTCGCCAACGGCAGCAATCGCTTCTGGAAGGTGATCCATCAGGCCGGTTTTACCGAGAGCCAGCTGGCGCCGGAGCAGTGGCAGCAGCTGAAGGATAATGGCTGTGGCATTACCGCGCTGGTGGCGCGCCCGACGGTGGCGGCCAGCGAGCTGTCGCGTGACGAGTTGCGCAGCGGCGGCGAGGCGCTGCAAGAGAAGATCCTGCGCTATCAGCCGCGTGCGCTGGCGATTCTGGGCAAGCAGGCGTTCACCACCGCCTTTGGGGTGAAAAACGCGCCCTGGGGCAAGCAGGCTATGATGCTGGGGCAAACCGAGGTGTGGGTATTGCCCAACCCCAGCGGGTTGAACCGCGCCACGCTGGAGCAGCTTACCGCCAGCTATCGTGAGCTGTTCCTGGCGCTGCAATGACATAAGGGAGTGTGCGATGACATCGATGATGAAAGGCTGTTTGATGGCGCTGCTGTTGGTGACCGGCGCCGCGCAGGCGGGGCATTCGCCGCAGGAAGCGCGCAACAAGCAGAACGTGCTGGAGTTTTATCGGCAGGGGCTCAACAACAAGGATTTTGCGGCGGCGCGGCCGTTTTTGGGTGAGCAGTACAAGCAGCATAACCCCAATGCCCAAGACGGCGTGGAGGGATTTCGTCAATTTGTCGAGCTGCTGAAAACGCGTTACCCCAACTCGCACAGCGAGATTAAACAGGCGTTCGTCGACGGCGACTACGTGATCCTGCATGTGGAGGTCAGCGGACGCGAGGCCGGCAAGACCGCGGCGATCGTCGATATCTTCCGTCTCGACAGCGCCGGAAAAATCGTCGAGCACTGGGACGTGACGCAGCCGGTGCCGGAGAAGACCGCCAGCGGCAACAGCATGTTCTGAGGCATAAAAAAACCCCGGCAGGCCGGGGTTTTTGTTTTTGATGCGGCAGCCGGACTTAGTCGTCCAGGAAGCTGCGCAACACTTCGGAGCGGCTTGGGTGACGCAGCTTGCGCAGCGCCTTGGCTTCGATCTGACGGATACGCTCACGGGTAACGTCAAACTGCTTGCCTACCTCTTCCAGCGTGTGGTCGGTGTTCATGTCGATACCGAAACGCATGCGCAGCACTTTCGCTTCGCGCGCGGTCAGGCCGGCCAGCACGTCGTGGGTGGCGGAACGAAGGCTTTCCGAGGTCGCGGAATCCAGCGGCAGCTCGAGGGTAGTATCCTCGATGAAGTCGCCCAGATGCGAATCTTCGTCGTCGCCGATCGGTGTTTCCATCGAGATTGGCTCTTTGGCGATCTTCAGCACCTTGCGGATCTTGTCTTCCGGCATCAGCATGCGCTCGGCCAGCTCTTCCGGCGTCGGCTCGCGGCCCATCTCTTGCAGCATCTGGCGCGAAATACGGTTGAGCTTGTTGATGGTCTCAATCATATGCACCGGAATACGGATGGTGCGCGCCTGGTCGGCGATGGAGCGGGTGATAGCCTGACGGATCCACCAGGTGGCGTATGTCGAGAACTTGTAGCCGCGGCGGTATTCGAACTTGTCTACCGCTTTCATCAGGCCGATGTTGCCTTCCTGGATCAGATCCAGGAACTGCAGGCCGCGGTTGGTGTATTTCTTGGCGATGGAAATAACCAGACGCAGGTTGGCCTCAACCATCTCTTTCTTCGCGCGGCGGGCTTTCGCTTCACCGATCGACATGCGACGGTTGATGTCTTTGACTTGCTCGATGGTCAGGCCGGTTTCTTCTTCGATCTGACGCAGTTTCTGCAGGCTGCGCTGCACGTCTTCAGCAACGTCTTTCAGCTTTTCCGACCATGGCTTGGCCATCGCCAGCGCGGCTTCGAACCAGGAATCGCTGGTTTCGTTGCCGGCGAACAGGGTGACGAAGTTTTTCTTCGGCATTTTGCACTGTTCAACGCACAGCTTCATGATGATGCGTTCCTGGGTGCGAACGCGGTCCATCATGGTGCGCATGCTGTTGACCAGGAAGTCGAACTGTTTCGGCACCAGGCGGAACTGCTTGAACACTTCAGACAGCTTCAGGATCTCGTCCGCGGCGCTGGCATGGCTGCGGCCGTTTTTCTTGATCATCTGACGGGTTGCTTCGTACTGATCGCGCAGCTCGGCGAACTTCTGACGCGCCAGCTCAGGATCGATGCTGTTGTCGTCTTCGGTATCGTCGTCTTCGGCGTCCTCATCTTCGTCGTCGTCGTCTTGCTCTTCGCTCGACAGTTCGGAACCGATGTGGGTGGCGGTTGGGGCGATGTCCTCTTCCGCGTTAGGATCGACGAAGCCGGTGATCAGGTCGGACAGGCGCGCTTCGCCCGCTTCGACGCGATCGTACTGCTCAAGCAGATAGGTGATGGCTTCCGGGTATTCGGCAACCGAGCACTGAACCTGGTTGATGCCGTCTTCGATGCGCTTGGCGATGTCGATTTCGCCTTCGCGCGTCAGCAGTTCGACGGTACCCATTTCGCGCATGTACATGCGCACCGGGTCGGTGGTGCGGCCGATTTCGGATTCCACGCTGGACAGAACCTGTGCGGCGGCTTCTTCCGCATCTTCGTCCGTGCTGTTCGAGTTTTCGGCGAGCAGCAGGTCATCGGCGTCCGGTGCTTCTTCCATCACCTGGATGCCCATGTCGTTAATCATCTGGATGATGTCTTCGATCTGATCGGAGTCGACGATATCTTCCGGCAGATGGTCATTGACCTCAGCATAGGTCAGATAGCCTTGCTCCTTACCACGGGTGACAAGTAGCTTCAGCTGTGACTGCGGGTTTTGCTCCATAAGACGGTATCCACACTTCAGAGTATTTAGGTTGGTGTCGGTCGGCGAAACCGCCAACAATAGCATTTGGGGCGTTTTCGTTATCGCCGCGGCCCACTATGGCGGCACTGTGCAGGGCTCTGCCCTCGCAATTATCGGCACTTAAGCCGTTTGGTATTCAGTTTTTCTTCGCTAAAACCTGGTTGAGGGAACGGACTTCTTCACGTTCCTCCGGGCTCAGGCCGCGCGTTCTGGCCTGCGCGATCAGCGTTTCCAGCCGTTGCTCGAGCACCGAGTCGTACAGGCTGGCCAACGTATCCAAAAAGGTCTGTTCGACCATGTCCTCAACGATCATATGGTTCCAGGTCGCCAAGGTTTCAAGCTGCTGGCTGAATTTGTTGTCGCGATACAGCTCCAGCAATTGCCCGGTTGTCAGGCCCGGCTGCGCCAAACAGGTCTGCACCAGTTCGACGAACAGCGGCAATCCCGCCTGTTTGGTCTGCTCCAACCCTTCCAGCGAAGGGATAAGTGTAGCCAACTGCGGATTTTGCACCAGTAACCCTATCAGTATACGCATGGTTGTGCGTTTTAGCTGGGGCGCCTGATAAGGATTCGCATTTTCAGCCTGCTTGGGCATCAGCTTGTCGAGCTGGCTGTCGTCCAGCAGCCCCAGCTTGTTGCCGAGCTCCTGACGCAGGTACAAACGCAACGTTTCGCCCGGCACCTGAGTAATCAGCGGCAGCGCCAGCGTGCTCAGCTTGGCGCGCCCGTCCGGGCTGCTCAAATCCACCTGCGGCAGCAGGCTTTCGAACAGGAACGTGGACAGCGGCTGCGCCTGCTCCATTCGCTGCTCGAAGGCTTCTTTACCTTCCTTGCGCACCAGCGTGTCCGGGTCTTCGCCGTCGGGCAAAAACATGAACCGCAGCTGGCGCCCGTCGTTCAGGTACGGCAGCGCGGTTTCCAGCGCTCGCCAGGCCGCTTCGCGGCCGGCGCGGTCGCCATCGTAACAGCAGACGACGTTGTCGGTGGCGCGGAACAGCAGCTGAATGTGTTCAGCCGTCGTCGAGGTGCCGAGCGAGGCGACGGCATAATCGATGCCGAATTGCGCCAACGCCACCACGTCCATATACCCTTCCACCACCAGCAGCCGCTGCAGGGTAGGGTGGTTCTGCTGTGCTTCATACAGGCCGTACAGCTGGCGGCCCTTATGGAAAACTTCGGTTTCCGGCGAGTTCAGGTACTTGGGCATGCCGTCGCCCAATACGCGGCCGCCGAAGGCGATCACACGCCCGCGCTTGTCGCGGATGGGGAACATTACCCGTTCGCGGAAACGGTCGTACGAACGCCCCTGATCGTTAGTCACCAGCATGCCGGCATCGTTCAATGCGCGGCGCGAGTCGGCGTCGCGGCCGAAACGCTTCAGGGCGTTGTCCCATCCCGCCGGCGCGAAGCCGATGGCGAAATGGCGAATAACGTCGTCACTTAATCCGCGCTGCTGCAAATAGTTGCGCGCCGGCGCCCCGGAGGACTGCTGCAGTGACTGTTGATAGAACGCGCTGAGCTGTTCCATCAGTTGGTATAGGCTCTGGCGCTGATGGCGTTCGATCTGGGTCGGCCCGGTGCCCGCTTCGTAAGGCACTTCCAACCCGTGCATGGTCGCCAGCTCTTCGATGGTTTCGACAAACTCGAGTCGGTCGTAATTCATCAAAAAGTCGACGGCGTTGCCGTGCGCACCACATCCAAAACAGTGATAAAACTGCTTTTCGCCATTAACGGTAAAGGAAGGCGTCTTTTCGTGGTGGAACGGACAGCACGCGTGATAGTTCTTGCCTTGCTTCTTGAGCTTCACGCGGGCGTCGATCAAATCGACGATGTCGGTGCGAGCCAGCAAGTCATTGATAAATACGCGCGGAATTCGTCCAGCCATAAGCCCTTACTTCATTAGCCTATAAACGAGAACAAGCCGCGCATTCCTTTCGGAAAGCACGGCCTTCGTATGCAACTACTCGGTCTGCGCGATTTTGAAAATCAGAAATTCACGCGGTGGGGTTGCCCCCGAAGAATTAATACAGACGAGTGCGGCGTGCGTTTTCGCGAGCCAGTTTCTTCGCGTGACGTTTCACAGCAGAAGCTTTAGCGCGTTTACGTTCGGTAGTTGGTTTTTCATAAAACTCACGACGACGAACTTCAGCTAAAACACCCGCTTTTTCGCAAGAGCGTTTGAAACGACGCAGAGCAACGTCAAATGGCTCGTTTTCACGTACTTTAATTACCGGCATGTGCCTCTCACCTCAATAAAATTCGGTTTGCTGCTGGCCAAGCGCCAGCCTTTTCAAAATGGTGCGGAATTTTACTCCAATGGATGCTGCTTTGTAAAGCATCACCGCAAATTGAAACCCGCGTCGCTCTGCCGCAACGTGCGCAATTTTGCACCGGGCGCTGATTATAGACTAATCAGAAAAAAATGCTCGTGTTTAATCGCCTGGGCATTTTCTGGATGAATCATCGACATAGGCGCAAGCCGGTGACAAGATGCGCCGCGCTGGCGGTAAATGCGGCGGAATGTGGTAGACTGGCGGCCGCACGTGAATGATGGGAAATGTAATGCGAGTACTGGGTATAGAAACGTCCTGCGATGAAACCGGAATTGCAGTGTATGACGATCAAACCGGTTTGTTGGCCAACCAATTATACAGCCAGGTGAAGCTGCACGCCGACTACGGCGGCGTGGTGCCGGAACTGGCCTCCCGCGATCACGTGCGCAAAACCGTGCCGCTGATTCAGGCGGCGCTGAAAGAGGCCAACCTGACCCCGGCCGATATCGACGGCGTGGCTTATACCGCCGGGCCGGGCCTGGTAGGCGCGCTGCTGGTCGGCGCTACCGTCGGGCGCGCGCTGGCGTTCGCCTGGAACGTGCCGGCGGTGCCGGTGCACCACATGGAAGGCCACCTGCTGGCGCCGATGCTGGAAGATAACCCGCCGGCGTTCCCGTTCGTCGCGCTGCTGGTCTCCGGCGGCCACACTCAGCTGATCAGCGTCACCGGCATCGGTGAATATGAACTGCTGGGCGAGTCGATCGACGATGCCGCCGGCGAAGCGTTCGACAAAACCGCCAAGCTGCTCGGCCTGGATTATCCCGGCGGGCCGATGCTGTCGAAGATGGCGCAGCAGGGCACGGCGGGGCGTTTCACCTTCCCGCGGCCGATGACCGATCGTCCGGGGCTGGACTTCAGCTTCTCCGGCCTGAAAACCTTCGCCGCCAACACCATTCGCTCCAACGGCAACGACGATCAGACGCGTGCCGACATCGCCCGCGCCTTCGAGGATGCGGTGGTGGATACGCTGGCGATCAAATGCAAACGCGCGCTGGAGCAAACCGGCTTCAAACGCCTGGTGATGGCCGGCGGCGTGAGCGCCAACCGCACGCTGCGCGCCAAACTGGCGGAGATGATGCAGAAACGCGGCGGGGAAGTGTTCTATGCCCGCCCGGAATTTTGCACCGACAACGGCGCGATGATCGCCTATGCCGGCATGGTGCGGCTGAAGAGCGGCGCCAACCCGGAGCTGAGCGTGTCGGTGCGGCCGCGCTGGCCGCTGGCGGAACTGCCTGCGGTATAAAACAAAGGGCCGGTTAGTCCGGCCCTTACGTTATTCGTCTTTCGGCTGGTCGCCGTTATCCTCATCCGCGTCGTTTTTCTTCTTGCGGAACTTGCCCCAAATCTTGCCTTCCTGGCCGCGCCACAGGCGCTGAATATTGTCGTGATGCCGCATCAGGATCAGGCAGGAGAGCATCGCCACCGGGAAGGTGAACTGCGGTTTGAACCACCAGACGTAGAACGGGGCGATCAGCGCGCTGACGATGGCGCCGAGCGAGGAGTAGCCGCTGAGCAACACCGTCAGCAGCCAGGTGCCGGTCATCAGGCCGGTCAGATCCCAGCCGATAGGCGCGATGGCGCCAAACGCCGTCGCCACGCCTTTACCGCCGCGAAAGTGGAAGAACACCGGATAGATGTGCCCAAGACAGGCGGCGATCGCCGTCAGGCCCAGATACAGCGGCGGCACATTGAGTTTGTAGGCCAGCCAGACCGGCAACATCCCTTTCAGAATATCGAACACCAGCACCGCCGCCGCCGCCAGCCGGCCGCCGATGCGCAGGACGTTGGTCGCCCCGGGGTTTCCTGAGCCATGTTCACGCGGGTCCGGCAGCCTGGCGATCCGGCAAACCAGGATCGCGCTCGAAATCGAGCCGCACAGATACGCGAAGATAATCATGCCAAGCGCGGTAGCACTCATAACGCGGTTCCGTTTAATAATGGTCGTTTTACTCGCAACATCTATGGATAATACGCACATTCCGCTGGAAGTGGTATCCGGCAAGGCCAAAAACAGAGAATGACGTGATGGATATCGTATTTATTGAAGAGCTTACCGTAATTACCACCATTGGCGTTTATGAGTGGGAACAGGGCATTCGTCAGAAGCTGGTGTTCGATATCGAAATGGGCTGGGATAACCGGCCGGCCGCCGCCAGCGACGACGTAAATGACTGTCTGAGCTATGCCGACGTCAGCGATGCCGTGATCCAACACGTGGAGTCGAACCGGTTCGCGCTGGTGGAGCGCGTGGCGGAGGAAATATCTGAAATTTTGCTCAAGCGCTTCAATTCCCCCTGGGTCCGTATTAAGGTCAGCAAACCGGGCGCTGTAGCACATGCCAATCGGGTCGGCGTGATCATTGAGCGCGGCACTCGTCCCGCATGATTTTATGTCATCTGCTTGCAACGAAAGACCGTTAACCTGGTCTTAATCCTGAGAATTGTTTTAGCGGCATTGTCTTTAAGCATTGCCGCTTTTTTATGTGATAGCCGTTATTTTATGGGGTGAGCGAAGCACATGGCAGACATGCATTCACTGTTTATTGCGTTTGTTCTTGGGGTTGTCGAGGGATTAACCGAATTTTTGCCGGTTTCTTCCACCGGACATATGATCATCGTCGGCGAGTGGCTGGGCTTTACCGGCGACAAAGCCAAAACCTTTGAAGTCATTATCCAGTTGGGGTCGATCCTGGCCGTTGTCGTGATGTTCTGGCGCCGGTTGTTCGGTTTGATCGGCATCCATTTCGGCGGCAAGCCGGTGGAGCACGAAGGCAAAACCAGCGGCCAGCTGAAGCTGGGGCACATCCTGCTGGCGATGATCCCGGCGGTGGTGCTGGGGCTGGCCTTCCATGATTTCATCAAGTCGCTGTTTGCGCCGAAAAACGTGATGTACGCGTTGGTGGTCGGCGGCCTGCTGCTGCTGGCGGCGGAATGGCTGAAGCCGAAGAAGCCTAGCGCGGAAGGGTTGGATGACATCACTTACCGTCAGGCGTTCATGATCGGCTGCTTCCAGTGTCTGGCGCTGTGGCCGGGCTTCTCCCGTTCGGGTTCCACTATCGCCGGCGGCATGCTGGTGGGCGTGAACCGCTATGCGGCGTCCGAGTTCTCCTTCATTCTGGCTGTGCCGATGATGATTGGCGCCAGCGGCCTGGATCTGTACAAGAGCCTGCACTTCCTGACCTGGGGCGACCTGCCGATGTTCGCCGTCGGTTTCGTCACCGCTTTCGTGGTGGCGCTGGTTGCGATCAAGACCTTCCTGTCTCTGATCAAACGCATCTCGTTCGTGCCGTTCGCTATCTACCGCTTTATCGTGGCGGCCGTGGTTTACATGGTGTTCCTGTAAGCCTTCACGCCAGGAAAAAACCCCGCTCTGCGGGGTTTTTTTATGCCTGATCGTTGATGATGGTTTGGGTGAGCTTCCACTCGGCCAGCGCCTGCTGGCGGCGGCGTTTGAGCTCGTCGCGGATCGCGGTGCCCTGCAGCCCGCTGGCCACCACCTCTTTAATAGATACCGCGTTCGCCACCTGATACGCCTGACGCAGATAGTCGCCCTGCGGATAGGGATTCTCCTCAAAGCCGGTACGGCCGCGTGCGTCCGCCTCGCTGGTCAGGATCATCTGCTCCAGCCGGTGCGGCTTGCGCCAGACGTCGATGGCGTCGAACAGCTTCAATAGGGTCTCCGGCCGCAGCTTGTTCACGGTGTGGATCAGATCATGGTACTCGGCCACCAGCTTGCTCAGATCGCGCACCGGGTTGGGCACCCGCAGCCGCTGGCACAGCGCCTCAACCAGCCGCACGCCGGCCGGGCCGTGGCCGTGGTGATGCGGCCAGAACGCTTTTGGCGTCAATCCCTTGCCGAGGTCATGGCACAGGGTGGCGAAGCGCACGTCCACCTCCGGCGTGAGGCGGGCGGCGATCGCCAAAGCCATCAGCGTGTGCACGCCGGTGTCGATCTCCGGGTGCCACTTGGCGGGGGCCGGCACGCCGAACAGCGCGTCGATTTCCGGGAACAGCACCGCCAGCGCATCGCAGTCGCGCAGCACCTGAAAATAGACCTGCGGGCTCTGGCTTTGCAGTGCCTTTTCAGTTTCTTTCCAGACGCGTTCGGCGGTCAGCGCGGCCAGTTCACCGCTGTGCGCCATCTGGCGCATCAGGGCGAGCGTTTCGTCGGCGATGCGAAAACCCAGGTGGGCGAAGCGGGCGGTGAAGCGCGCCACGCGCAGTACGCGCAGCGGATCTTCGCCGAAGGCGTCGGAAACGTGGCGCAGCACGCGCGCCTGCAGATCGGCCACGCCGCCGTAAGGATCTATCAGCTCCCCCTCGGCGGAACGGGCGATGGCGTTGATGGTCAGATCGCGCCGCAGCAGATCCTCCTCCAGCGTGACGTCCGGCGCGGCATAGCAGGTAAAACCGGTGTACC
The DNA here is from genome assembly GCF_014982455.1 of Serratia sp. X3. Taxonomy (NCBI): domain Bacteria; kingdom Pseudomonadati; phylum Pseudomonadota; class Gammaproteobacteria; order Enterobacterales; family Yersiniaceae; genus Serratia; species Serratia sp. X3. The sequence goes on along the minus strand of NZ_JADCNB010000005.1, from coordinate 114,801 downwards.
CCTGGCCGGATTTGCGCTCGGTGCGCGCCAGCGCGTACTCCTCGTGGGTGTCGGGATTGAGGAATACCGGAAAATCTTTGCCGACCTGCTGGTAGCCCAATGCCAGCAGCTCGGCCGGCGTGGCGCCCACCACCACCCAATCATGATCGACCACCGGAATGTCGAGCAGGCTGTCGCGAACGGCGCCGCCGACCAGATAAATCTGCACTGTTGACTCCTGAATATCGTGTAAGGCTCTGTCTATCAGATTACATGAATTGGCCGCGGGATGTCGGCGCCAATGAAAAGGGCGCCCGCAGGCGCCCATACTCAAACTGAACGATACTGAGATCAGTTCATCCAGCGATTGTTGTTCTTGCGGCGCGGGATCAGGTGCGGCAACAGCAGGCCCAGCAGCAAGCCGACGCCGGCGACGCCGCCGCCGTACATGAACCACTGCAGAATAATGGTGCGCTGTTTGTCGTCGAGCTGCAGGTTAACGGCGTTCACCTTCTTCTGCGCGACCACCAGCTGGTTTTTCAGATCCTGGTTTTCCTTCTGCAGGCTGCTGATGGTGCTGTCGCTGCCCGCGACTTTTTCCTGCATTTCCGCCGTGCGCTGGTTCCAGGTGTTATCGATGTTGGCCAGCTTGTCGGTCAGGGTTTTCACCTGTTGTTCCAGCTCCGGCACGCGGGTGCGCAGGCTCGGCGTCTGGCTGAGCTGGTCGAGCGGGATCCAGGTGGTGCGGCCTTTCGGATCGCGGATCTGGCCGTAGTTGGTGCTGTCGTTGACGCTCAGCAGGGTGACTTCTTCACCGGCGTTCAGAGTGCCGACAATACGGTACTGATTACCTGGGCCGCTATGGACGTAAGTGCTTAACTCATCGGAGATATAGCGTTTATCTTCGGCATGTGCGCCCCAAGTGATGCTGAAGCTCAGCGCGGCAAGGCAAATCAGGCGTAATTTCTGCATTAGTTCATCGTTTCTGGGTGAATTTATGGAACGATAGTAGAGCGTTCAGTCTGACGACGCAACGCCAAAACCGGAATGAGAACTATCTTACTGTGGCTGATTCTGTGAGTTGCGCGGCGTTTTATAACGTAACAGGTTTTTTCTACAGTTAGCAGGGTTAAGGCGCCGGGAATCGCGGTAAGATAACGGCAACTGTGCGTCATTGGGCAGTATGCGGCGGGCCGAACGCGCCGCGCTGAAACAGACGTGAATGCATAACTTATTGGTGTTAAAGAATTATGACCGTTGAAATTGAACTGAAATTCATCGCCGCGCCGCAAGCGGTGGCCGCTCTGCCGCAATGGCTTGCCGCCTGGCCGCATCAGCATTCCGCGCCGCAAAAACTGACCAACATTTACTTCGAAACGGCCGATAACTTCCTGCGCAGTCACGACATGGGGCTGCGCATTCGCGGTTTCGACGATCGTTATGAGATGACCATCAAAACCGCCGGTAAAGTGGTGGCCGGCCTGCACCAACGTCCGGAATACAACGTCGCTATCGCCGAGCCGCAGCTGGCGCTGGCGCAGTTTCCTGCCGACATCTGGCCGCAGGATTGTGATATCGCGGCGCTGCAGCAGGCTTTGCAGCCGCTGTTCCGTACCGACTTCGCGCGTGAAAAGTGGGTGGTCACTTACGGCCAAAGCGAGATCGAGATTGGCTTGGATCAGGGAGAGGTGCGCGCCGGTGACCTCAGCGAAGCCCTGCGCGAGATCGAACTGGAGCTGCTGAAAGGCAACACCGCCGATCTGCTGGCGTTGGCCGGCGAGCTGGCGGCCCATGGCGGGCTGCGTCAGGGCAGCCTGAGCAAGGCGGCGCGCGGCTATCACCTGGCGCAGGGCAATCCGCCGCGCGAGGTGCGCCCGCTGCGGGTGCTGAAGCCGGCGGCCAAGGCGACCGTGGAGCAGGGGATGATCGCCGCCTTCGAGCTGGCGCTCAGCCATTGGCAGTATCATGAAGAGCTGTGGTTGCGCGGCGATGCGCAGGCGCGCGGGGCGGTCCTCGAAGCGGTTGGCGCGATCCGCCAGGCGCTGGTGATCTTCGGCGGCCTGGTGCCGCGCAAGGCCAGCGCCGATCTGCGCGCCCGCCTGACCGAACTCGAACCGCTGTTGGCGGACAAAGCCGCGCAACCGGAGAGCTTGTGCTACAGCGCGGCCTATCTGCAATGTAAGTTGGCGCTCACATCATGGCTGGTGAGCGGCGCCTGGCGGCCGTTCATCGACGCTAAAGGGCAGGCCAAACTGGACAGTTCATTCAAACGCTTCAGCGACATCATGCTGGGGCGCAGCGGCGCGGAGCTGAAAGAAGCCTTCAGCCGTACGCTGAACGAAGATGAATATCAGGAACAATTGCCGCGCCTGACGCGTCAGATTTCGGCGCTGGTCCTGCTGTCGGGCGCTTACCCCGACGAGCAGACCGGGCCTTATATCGACGCCTGGCGCGAGCTGCAGGCGGCGCTGAGCGAGCGCCGCCAGGGCTGGTATGAAGCCAGCCGCAAACAGGCCTTATCGCATGCGCCATTCTGGTTAAACGGCGCGCTTCGTTAATCCAGCCGGCCCGCCAGCCGTGGGCCGCAGAACGGGTCAAACACTATGTCGCCACTTTCAGCCGCGTTACAGGCTCAGGCACAGCAGGTTGTGCAGCGTTTTCAGGAAGTTCACGGCGCGGACTGCGCCTTTAGCGAGCAAGAGCAGTGGGTGCTGGCGTCGAGCGACTTCGTCAGCGACGCGCTGCTCGCCCAGCCGGCCTGGTTGGCGACGCTGCGCGAACAGCCGCCGGCGCCCGGCGAGTGGCAACACTACGCCGCCTGGTTGCAGGACGAGCTGGAAGAGGTGCGCGACGAAGCGCAACTGATGCGCACGCTGCGTCTGTTTCGCCGCGAAACGCTGGTGCGCATCGCCTGGGCGCAGGCGCAGGGGCTGTGTTCGACCGAAGAAACGTTGCTGCAGCTGAGCGGGCTGGCGGAGACGCTGATCGTCAGCGCGCGCGACTGGCTGTATCAAACCTGTTGCCGCGAGTGGGGCACGCCGTGCAATGCCGACGGCGAACCGCAGCCGCTGCTGGTTCTCGGCATGGGCAAGCTGGGCGGCGGCGAACTGAACTTCTCGTCGGACATCGATCTGATCTTCGCTTACCCGGAAAATGGTCAAACCCAGGGCGGGCGGCGCGAGCTGGATAACGCCCAGTTCTTCACCCGTCTCGGCCAGCGGCTGATCAAGGCGCTGGATCAACAGACCATCGATGGCTTCGTCTATCGCGTGGACATGCGGCTGCGGCCGTTCGGCGACAGCGGCCCGTTGGTGATGAGCTTTGCGGCGCTGGAGGATTACTACCAGGAACAGGGGCGTGACTGGGAGCGCTATGCGATGGTAAAGGCGCGCCTGATGGGCGGGGCGGAAGACGCCTACAGCCAGGAGCTGCGTAAAACGCTGCGTCCGTTCGTGTTCCGTCGTTACATTGATTTCAGCGTCATTCAGTCTCTGCGCAACATGAAGGGCATGATCGCCCGTGAAGTGCGGCGGCGCGGCCTGAAGGACAACATCAAGCTGGGCGCCGGCGGCATTCGCGAAATCGAATTCATCACCCAGGTATTCCAGCTGATCCGCGGCGGCCGTGAACCGGCGTTGCAGGGGCGTTCGCTGCTGCCGACGCTGCAGGCGGTGGGCGAGCTGGGGCTGCTGGAAAGCGAGCAGGTGCGGGCGCTGAGCGCCGCCTACCTGTTCCTGCGGCGGCTGGAGAACCTGCTGCAGGCGATCGGCGATCAGCAAACCCAGACGCTGCCGCAGGAGGCGCTCGATCAGGCCCGGTTGGCCTACGGCATGGGGTTGGCGGATTGGCCGGCGCTGATGGCGGCGCTGGACGTGCACATGCAGGCGGTGCGTGCGGTGTTCGACGACCTGATCGGCGACGATAGCCCGGATGTCGGCGAAGATCCCGACTATCAGCACTACCACAGCCTGTGGCAGGACGCGCTGGAGGAGAACGAGCTGGCGCCGCTGACGCCGCACCTCGATGAAGAGGGGCGCCGACAGATGCTGCGCACCATCGCCGATTTCCGCCACGACGTAGACAAACGCACCATCGGCCCGCGCGGCCGCGACGTGCTCGATCAGCTGATGCCGCGCCTGCTGGCGGAGGTATGCCCGCGGCAGGACGCGCCGACTGCGCTGGTGCGGCTGGCGCAGCTGCTGCTGAGCATCGTCACCCGCACCACCTACCTCGAGTTGCTGGTGGAGTATCACGCGGCGCTCAGCCATCTGATCCGCCTGTGCGCCGCGTCGCCGATGGTCGCCAACCAGCTGTCGCGTTACCCGCTGTTGCTGGACGAACTGCTGGATCCGGCCACGCTGTATCAGCCGGTGGCGCTGGACGCCTACCGCAGCGAGCTGCGTCAGTACCTGCTGCGGGTGCCGGAAGACGATGAAGAGCAAAAGCTGGAGGCGCTGCGTCAGTTCAAACAGGCGCAGCAGTTGCGCATCGCCGCGGCGGATATCGCCGGGGCGCTGCCGGTGATGAAAGTGAGCGATCACCTGACTTATCTGGCTGAGGCGATCATCGACGCGGTGGTGCAACAGGCCTGGAGCGACATGGTGGCGCGCTACGGCCAGCCCACCCATTTGCAGGAGCGGGAGGGGCGCGGCTTTGCGGTAATCGGCTATGGCAAACTGGGCGGCTGGGAGCTCGGGTACAGTTCCGATCTCGATCTGGTGTTCCTGTTGGATTGCCCGCCGGAGGTGATGACCGACGGCGATCGCTGCATCGACGGCCGCCAGTTCTACCTGCGGCTGGCGCAGCGGGTGATGCATCTGTTCAGCACCCGCACCTCCTCCGGCATTCTGTATGAGGTGGACGCGCGCCTGCGGCCTTCCGGCGCCGCGGGGATGTTGGTCAGCACCGTCGAGGCATTCGCCGACTACCAGCAAAACGAAGCCTGGACCTGGGAGCATCAGGCCCTGGTGCGCGCGCGCATCGTGCACGGCGATCCGGCGCTGCATCAGCAGTTCGACGCGATCCGGCGCGAGATCCTGTGCAAAACGCGCGATGCGCAGACCCTGAAGCGCGAAGTGCGCGAGATGCGCGAAAAGATGCGCAACCATCTCGGCAACAAGCAGCGCGATCTGTTTGATATCAAGGCCGATGAGGGTGGCATTACCGACATCGAATTTATCGCCCAATATCTGGTCTTACGCTATGCGCCGGGTGAACCGCGCCTGACGCGTTGGTCGGACAACGTGCGCATCTTCGAGCTGATGGCCAATTACGACATCATGCCGGAAGAGGAGGCGCGCGCGCTGACCCAGGCCTATGTCACCATGCGCGACGAGATCCACCACCTGGCGCTGCAGGAGCATTCCGGCAAGGTCGGCAGCGAGCTGTTTGCCGCCGAGCGCGAGCAGGTGCGCGCCAGCTGGGCCAAATGGCTGGATTAATACCTTTTTGCGGGTATTCCGGCGGTCTGTGGTAATATCTGCGCCACTAAAATTTTGTTCTTTTTTGGAGTTATCGGATGAAAGTTACGCTGCCTGATTTTCGCCGCGCCGGTGTGCTGGTGGTCGGTGACGTCATGTTGGATCGCTATTGGTATGGGCCGACCAGCCGCATTTCACCGGAAGCCCCGGTGCCGGTGGTCAAGGTCGATACCATCGAAGAGCGTCCCGGCGGCGCGGCTAACGTGGCGATGAACATCGCTTCGCTGGGCGCCACTTCCCGTCTGGTGGGCCTGACCGGCATCGACGATGCGGCGCGGGCGCTGAGCGCCAAGCTGAATGAAGTCAACGTGCGCTGCGACTTCGTCTCGGTGCCGACCCATCCGACCATTACCAAGCTGCGCGTGCTGTCGCGCAACCAGCAACTGATCCGTCTCGACTTCGAAGAAGGCTTCTCTAACGTCGATCCGCAGCCGATGCTGGAGCGCATTCAGCAGGCGCTGCCGCAGATCGGCGCGCTGGTGCTGTCCGATTACGCCAAGGGCGCGCTCAGCCAGGTGCAGGGCATGATCCAACTGGCGCGCGCCGCCAAGGTGCCGGTGCTGATCGATCCGAAAGGATCCGATTTCGAGCGCTATCGCGGCGCGACGCTGCTGACGCCGAACCTGTCCGAGTTCGAAGCGGTAGTGGGCCACTGCAAGGATGAAGCGGAACTGGTGGAACGCGGCATGAAGCTGGTGGCGGATTTCGAGCTGTCGGCGCTGCTGGTCACCCGTTCCGAACACGGCATGACGCTGCTGCAGCCGGGCGTTGAGCCGCTGCACTTGCCGACCCAGGCGCAGGAAGTGTTCGATGTGACCGGCGCCGGCGACACCGTGATCGGCGTGCTGGCCGCCTCGCTGGCCGCCGGCAACTCGCTTGAAGAGTCCTGTTTCCTGGCCAATGCCGCCGCCGGCGTGGTGGTGGGCAAGCTCGGCACGTCCACCGTGTCGCCGATCGAGCTGGAGAACGCGGTGCGCGGCCGCGCCGAGACCGGTTTTGGCGTGATGACCGAAGCGCAGTTAAAAAACGCCGTGGCGCAGGCGCGTCAGCGCGGCGAAAAAGTGGTGATGACCAACGGCATCTTCGACATTCTGCATGCCGGTCACGTCTCTTATCTGGCCAATGCCCGCAAGCTGGGCGATCGCCTGATCGTGGCGGTGAACAGCGATGCGTCAACCAAACGCCTGAAAGGGGAAAAACGCCCGGTCAACGCGCTGGAGAACCGCATGATTGTGCTGGGCGCGCTGGAAGCGGTAGATTGGGTGGTGCCGTTCGAAGAGGACACGCCGCAGCGCTTGATCGCCGACATTCTGCCGGATCTGCTGGTGAAAGGCGGCGATTACAAGCCGGAAGAGATTGCCGGCAGTGCGGAAGTGTGGGCCAACGGCGGCGATGTCAAAGTGCTGAACTTTGAAGACGGCCTGTCGACCACCAACATCATCAAAGCGATCAAAGACGGGCGCGGCTAACGTCGGACGACGTAAAGAACAAGGGCGCGCGGTGCGCGCCCTTGACGGGAATTATTCGTCTTCCTGTTTGGCGGCCGGCGCCGCGCTCAGCTTGCTTTCCAGCTCGGCCATGCGCTGTTCCAACAGCGCCAGCTTTTCGCGGGTGCGCAACAGCACTTGAGTCTGCACGTCGAACTCTTCGCGGTTAACCAAATCCAGGCGGGTCAACTGCGACTGCAGCACCTGACGGATTTTTTTCTCAACGTCTTCCCCGAATTCACGAACGCCTTTAGGCATGGACTCATGAACCTGGCGTGCGATTTGTTCGATTTTTTTCGGGTCAATCATGGCGTATCCCTTTCAGAGTTTAATAGCTGCCGCTTAGTGTAATGCGAGTTGCCCGCCGGATAAACACCATTAAGCGCATTCGCCGCGCGTGGCCGAATTGTGCTTTTGCTAATTGCCCTGTCTATCCATTAGCGTTATAGTCATCTGGCTTATTCTCAGGGCGGGGTGAAAGTCCCCACCGGCGGTAAATCACCTTCTACGGTGAAAGCCCGCGAGCGCTCAGCCAGCCTGTAAAGGCCGGTTAGAGGTCAGCAGATCCGGTGTAATTCCGGGGCCGACGGTTATAGTCCGGATGGGAGAGAGTAACGGTATCTGCCGGGCATGCGCCCGCTTGCGTTATTTTTTTAGCTATTGCTAGCTACTCCTCAAGATCGCCCTGGTTCTGGTAATCCATAATTTTTAATGAGGTTTTTTACCATGAATCAGACGCTACTTTCAGACTTCGGCACGCCGACAGAACGCGTTGAACGCGCGATCGACGCACTGCGTAACGGGCGCGGCGTGATGGTGCTCGATGATGAAAACCGTGAAAACGAAGGGGACATGATCTTCGCCGCGGAAACCATGACCGTTGAGCAGATGGCGCTGACCATTCGCCACGGCAGCGGCATCGTGTGCCTGTGCATCACCGAAGAACGCCGTCAGCAGCTTGAGCTGCCGATGATGGTGACCAACAACTCCAGCCAGTTCCAGACCGCCTTCACCGTGACCATCGAAGCGGCGCAGGGCGTGACCACCGGGGTTTCCGCTTCCGATCGCCTGACCACCATCCGTGCGGCGGTGGCAGATAGCGCCAAGCCGAGCGACCTGAACCGTCCGGGCCATGTGTTCCCGCTGCGCGCGCAGCCGGGTGGCGTGCTGAGCCGCCGCGGCCACACCGAAGCGACCATCGATCTGGTCTCCATGGCCGGTTTCAAACCTGCCGGCGTGTTGTGTGAACTGACCAACGACGATGGCAGCATGGCGCATGCGCCGGAAGTGATCGCCTTCGCCAAACAGCACGACATGGTGGTGCTGACCATCGAAGATCTGGTGGCTTACCGCCAGGCGCACGAGAAAAAAGCCAGCTGATAGCCGGCTGCTTTCATCGATAAAAAAGCCGCGTAACGCGGCTTTTTTGTATCTACCGTTCTGACAGGCGTTCGCCGATGCGGCTGGCGTAATTCATCACGTGGAAGGTGTAGTTCTCTTCAACCGTACCCTGGAACAGGTGCGCCCAGGGGCCGATGGCGTAGATGCCGAGATCTTCCCCGCCGTGCGTCTCGCTTTTCAGCGGCACCAGCGCCGGCTGAATAAAGTCGGGCGCGGTGGCCTGTTCCATGGTTAATGCCGGGCGCTCGGTCAATGGGATCGCGCCGCCGGGGCCGTTGGCGAAGCCAACGGTGGTGTACGGCTTGCCGTCGCTGCCCAGCCGCGGTTTGCCGTCGACGCCGACGGAAATGCCGAGGATAGGATTGCCGCGCTTGGCATAGCCGGCGATGGTCAGCGTGTGACTGTGATCGCCGGTCACGATCACCAGGGTTTCGTCCAGATTGACCTTGTCGACGATGGTTTTCACCGCTTCGTTCAGCGCGACCGCGTCGCTCAGCGTGCGGTAGGCGTTACCGTTATGGCTGCCATGATCGATGCGTCCGCCCTCCACCAACAGCAGGTAGCCCTCGGGATTCTTGGCCAGAATATCGATGGCCTTGCCGGTCATTTCCGCCAGCGAAGGCTCTCCCGCCGCGTCTTGCCGCCGATCGTGCTCGAAGTTCATGTGTGACGGCTCGAACAGGGCCAGCAAATGGTCGACTTTGCCCGGTTCGATTTTGTCGAACTGCGCCTGATTCCAGACGTATTGTCCGCGCTCGCCGTAGCGTTGCAGCCAGGCCTGCGTCAGGTCACGGCCGTCCTTTCTGGCGCCTTTCTTGCCGGGATATTCCGGATCGCTCACGCTGTCGGGCAGGAAGTTGGCGCGCCCGCCGCCCATCGCCACGTTCAGGCCGTTGCCGTACTTCATTTCCACCAGCTGGCGTGCGATGTCGCGGCAGCCTGCGGCCAGAGCATCCGCCGGCATTTTGGCGTCGGATTCCCAGTCACGGTTGGCGATATGGGCATAGGTGGCGCCCGGCGTGGCGTGGGTAATGGTCGCGGTCGTCACGGCGCCGGTGGACATGCCGAGCGTTGCGGCCATCTCCCACAGCGTGGTGACAGCCTTGGTTTGCTGATCCTCGCAGTTGTTGAGGGCGGCCGTATGGTTGAGGCCCATCAGATCGTTGATGGTTTTGACGCCGGTGGTCATCGCCACCGCGCTGGGCGCGGAGTCGGTGATTTGGGCGTCGGCGGAATAGGTTTTGGCTGCCGCCAGATAGGGGAAGGCTTCCCAGGCCAGCACGTTGGATTCGCCATCCACGCCGCGCTGCTGCCCTTCAAAAATACGGGCGGCGGTCACGGTGGAAAATCCCATGCCGTCACCGACCACCAGAATGACGTTTTTGGCGCGGTTGGTGTTTGGCGTTTGCTTCAGCCGCTGTTGCAGCTGAGCTTGAGCCTGAAGGAAGTAAGGGTCTTCGCGCTGCGTCAGCTGCGCGTTGTCCGCCGCGCCGGCGACTGCCGCCCCGGTGGCCAGCAAGGTCATGGAAAGCGCCAGCTGGGTTGCCAGTGTGAGTCTGAACATGAATTCCTCCTTGGTGAGACGTGATTCCCGTAGCGCCGACGGGCTGCCAACACCCTGTCGACTGAAAGAGGAGTGTATCGACTGCGTTAACAAAAAATACATAAATTGTTCACAAATTAGATCTGTGTGGCAGTAATGCCATAGTATTCACAGAATTTATTAATTAATTGAAAAATATGTATTTTTTAACTTTCTGTTGGCCGGTGCATTTTTGCGCTTTTTAATTCAAATTTATTGAAGATCATCATCACGGTTATCCGGCTGTGTTGCTGCGGCAAAGCGCGTAATGTAACGCCATAGCACAATTTGAACTAAGGATCCCTCTATGAACACCTCTCGTATGCCAGCACTGTTCCTGGGCCACGGTAGCCCGATGAACGTGCTGGAAGACAACCGCTACACCCGGGCATGGCGTGCGTTGGGTGAGTCATTGCCGCGCCCGAAGGCGATCGTGGCGGTTTCCGCGCATTGGTACACCCGCGGCACTGCGGTCACCGCGATGGAAAAACCCAAAACCATTCACGACTTCGGCGGGTTCCCGCAGGCGCTGTTTGATACCCGCTATCCGGCGCCGGGCTCTCCCGCGCTGGCCGCGCAGCTGCAGCACATTCTGGCGCCGGTGCCGGTAACGGCGGATCTCGGCGAGTGGGGATTGGATCACGGCACCTGGGGGGTATTGATCAAGATGTATCCCGATGCTGATATTCCGGTGGTGCAGCTCAGCGTCGACGGCACTCAGCCGGCGGCTTACCACTATGAGCTGGGCCGCAAACTCGCGGCGCTGCGGGATGAGGGCGTGATGATCGTCGCCAGCGGCAACGTGGTGCACAACCTGCGCATGGTGAAATGGCAGGGCGATACCAGCGCCTATCCGTGGGCGGAATCATTCAATAACTTTGTCCGGGATAGCCTGCGTTATCGAGGCGATAACCATCCGCTGGTGGATTTCATGCGCCATGAGGGCGCGGCGCTGTCGAACCCGACGCCGGAACACTATCTGCCGTTGTTGTATGTGCTCGGCGGCTGGGATGGAAAAGAGGCCATCAGCGTGCCGATCGACGGTATCGAGATGGGTGCGCTGAGCATGCTGTCGGTACAGGTGGGATAAAGAAAAAACGCCAGTCAGAGACTGGCGTTTTTGCCTTCAGCGGGGCGATCAGCCGAGGATGGTGTGCGGATAGAAGCGCGACAGATCTTGCGTGATCAGTTCGCGATCTTCGCGCAGGCCGATGCCGCATGGTTGATCGTTCACCAGCCAGCTGCCGATCAGCGTGTAACTGTCTTCGAACTTCGGCAGCGGATGGAACTGCTGCACGATCATGCCTTCTTCGCCGTACGGCCCATCGACGCGCGCCACTTCCTGACCGTTTTCGACGATCTGGATATTGGCGCCTTCGCGTGAGAACAGCGGCTTGGTGACGTAATGATCCATCGGCGGATGATCGTCTTGCGCGAAATAAGCCGGCAGCAGATTAGGGTGATTCGGGAACATTTCCCACAGCAGCGGCAGCAGCGCCTTGTTGGAGATGATGCTTTTCCAGGCCGGCTCCAGCCAGCGCACGCCGGCGTCTTCCAGCTTGGTGGAGAACATCTCGCGCAGCATGAATTCCCACGGATAGAGCTTGAACAGGTTGCCGATCACCTGATCCTGCAGATCGGTGAACTGGCCTTTCTCGCCAAGGCCAATCTCTTCCATGAACAGGAACTCGGTCGGCAGACCGGCTTCCTGCGCGCAGTCCTGCAGGTATTGCACCGTGCCGCGATCTTCTTCGCTGTCCTGGCAGCAGGCCAGGTGCAACAGGCCGAAGCCGTGATGCGCTTTCAGCTCGGCGAAACGCTCGATCAGTTTCTCCTGCAGGCTATTGTACTGATCCGATTGCGGATCCAGCTTGCCGGCGTTGATCTGGTCTTCCAGCCACAGCCATTGGAAGAAGGCCGCTTCATACAGTGAGGTCGGCGTATCGGCGTTGTTCTCCAGCAGCTTCGGCGGATTGACGCCGTCGTAGGCCAGATCGAGACGCGAATACAGCGACGGCTGGTTGGTGCGCCAGGAGCTGCGCACGAATTCCCAGGTGTGTTTCGGGATGCAGAACTTGGCCATCAGCTCGTCGCTGGCGACCACTTTCTCCACTACCTGCAAGCACATCTGATGCAGCTCGGCGGTGGCGCTTTCAATCTCTTCAATCTGCGCCAGCGTGAACTGGTAATAGGCGTCTTCACACCAGTACGGCTCGCCGTACATGGTGTGGAAACGGAAGCCGAACTCGGTCGCTTTTTCGCGCCAGTCCGGGCGCTCGGTAATGGCAATACGTTTCATGCATCAACCGCCCATGCTGCGAGAGCCGGAGTTGGAGGTGGCGCTGCTGCGCTGCATGCTGGTCTGCTTGGCCACGGTCTCGCCGAAACCGCCGCGGGTTACGGTGTTGGTGACCGCAGGCTTTGGCGCCATGGCGGTTTTCGGCACGGTCATGGTGCGGCCGCCGGCGGTGGCGGGGCCGTAGCTCTTGCCGCTGGCGTCGACAAACTTGCCGTTCGCCGGGCTGGCGGCGTTCTTGGAGGTGAACAGCGGCTGCTGCGCGAAGCCGGAACCGCCCATCAGGCGGCCCATCATGTAGCCCGCCATCAGCGGCATCCAGAAGCTGCCGCTGCTTTGCGATTCCGCCGCCATGCCGGCCTGCGCCGGAGCCGGCGCCTGGGTGCACTGCGCTTCGCCGAACTCGGCGACGCAGTCTTCGCGGGTGGCGTATTTCGGCGCGGTTTTCGCCGCTTCTTTCAGGGCGTTGTTGTAGGCGGTGGTGCACTGCTCGCTCATCGAAGGGTTGGCGCGCGAACAGTCATCGGCATTCTGATACAGGGAGACCGTTTCATCGCTCTTCTCGCAGCCAGCCAGCATAAAGACGGCGCTGATCGCCAAGGCCACGGGCGCGACACGGTAGCTGCGCCAGGATTTGCGGAACGTCTCTTGGTTGATGTTTTTTGTCCGTTTCATCGTTATCAATCCCATCATGCGGGCTGTTTTCGCCCTTTCCCAGTAGTGGCGCTAAGGATAGGGGAAACATGGTCAAAATTAAAGCTGAAACGCCCGCAGAATCCACTCTTTACGCAGTTATACGTTGGGGTGTGCGCCAGTTCGCTTTCGCGGCGAAAAAACGCGCGTTGGCGTTTCATCATGAAACGTTATCGCTATGATGATGTTCCATAATGGAACAAAAATCGCGTGGCTCGCCAGGTGGGCGGCGGGCGCTCATAGTCGAAGCACAACAACAAGCCGGCGGCGAAGTCGGCGCGTCATCACCTGATATCTGAACGTACCATCGCCAACTCCCTACAAGGATCCGGTTATGTTGAGAATCATCCAGTCACCAGGCAAATACATTCAGGGCGCCAATGCGCTGGCCGCCGTCGGCGAATACGCCAAATCCCTCGCCGACCATTATTTCGTGATCGCCGACGACTTCGTGATGCAGCTGGCGGGCGACACCCTGATGGGCAGCCTGCAGCAGCACGGCGTGAAACATCATGCGGCCCGTTTCAACGGCGAGTGCTGCCGTAAAGAGATAGACCGGCTTGGCCGCGAGCTGCAGACCCACGGCTGCCGCGGGGTGATCGGCGTCGGCGGCGGCAAGACGCTCGACACCGCCAAGGCTGTCGCCCACTACCAACGGCTGCCGGTGGTGCTCATTCCCACCATCGCCTCCACCGATGCGCCGACCAGCGCGCTGTCGGTTATCTACACCGAACAGGGCGAATTCGCCGAATACCTGATCTACCCGCGCAACCCGGACATGGTGGTAATGGACAGCGCCATCATCGCCAAAGCGCCGGTGCGCCTGCTGGTGGCCGGCATGGGCGACGCGCTCTCCACCTATTTCGAAGCGCAGGCCTGCTTCGACGCTCAGGCCACCAGCATGGCCGGCGGCAAATCGACGCTGGCGGCGCTCAGTCTGGCGCGGCTGTGCTACGACACGCTGCTGGCCGAAGGGGTGAAGGCCAAGCTGGCGGTCGAGGCCGGCGTGGTGACTGAAGCGGTGGAACGCATCATTGAGGCCAATACGTATCTGAGCGGCATCGGCTTTGAGAGCAGCGGGCTGGCGGCGGCGCACGCCATTCACAACGGTTTCACCGTGCTGGAGGAGTGTCACCACCTGTATCACGGCGAAAAAGTGGCGTTCGGCACCCTGGCGCAGCTGGTGCTGCAGAACAGCCCGATGGCGCAGATTGAAACCGTGCTGGCGTTTTGTCATGGCATCGGCTTGCCGATCACGCTGGCGCAGATGGGCGTTACCGGCGACGAGGCGACGAAGACGATGGCGGTGGCCGAGGCCAGCTGCGCCGCCGGCGAAACCATTCACAACATGCCGTTCAAGGTCACCCCTGCCGGCGTGCAGGCGGCGATCCTGACGGCGGATCGGCTCGGCGCCGCCTGGCTGCTGCGTCATTGATACCGTTGGGGCGCGGTGCGCCGCGCCCCTGGCTTACAGAGGAAACCATCGTGAAAAAACTGATTAATCAGGTCGAGTCGGTGTTGGAAGAGCAGTTGCAGGGGCTGGCGGAGGCTCATCCCGAGTTGCTGGTGCATGCGGATCCGGCGTTCGTCACCCGCGCCGACGCGCCGGTAGCGGGCAAAGTGGCGATCCTGTCCGGCGGCGGCAGCGGCCACGAGCCTATGCACTGCGGTTTTGTCGGTGAAGGGATGCTCGACGGCGCCTGTCCGGGCGAGATTTTCACCTCGCCGACGCCGGATAAAATGTACGAGTGCGGTCAGGCGATCGACGGCGGCGCCGGGGTGCTGCTGCTGATCAAGAACTACACCGGCGACGTGCTCAACTTCGAAACCGCCACCGAGCTGCTGCACGACAGCGGCGTCGCGGTGGCGACGGTGCTGGTGGATGATGACGTGGCGGTCAAGGACAGCCTGTTCACCGCCGGGCGGCGCGGGGTGGCCAACACCGTGCTGATGGAGAAATTGCTGGGCGCCGCCGCGGCGCGCGGCGACGATCTGGACAGCGTGGTGACGCTGGGGCATCGCATCAACAACCACGGGCATTCGATCGGCATCGCGCTGGGCGCCTGTACCGTTCCCGCCGCCGGCAAACCGTCGTTCACCCTGGCGGAGAACGAGATGGAGTTCGGCGTCGGCATTCACGGCGAGCCGGGCATTGCACGCCGTCCGTTCACCACGCTCAACGCGGCGGTGGACGACATGTTCCATACGCTGATCGACCACGGCCACTATCAGCGCACGATCCGCGTCTGGGATCGCCAACAGGGCGAGTGGCGCGACGAGATGCAGACCAAGCAGCCGCTGACGCGCGGCGATCGGGTGATCGCGTTGGTCAACAACCTGGGCGCCACGCCGCTGTCCGAGCTGTACGGCGTGTACCATCGGCTGGCGGAGCGCTGCGCCGAGGCGGGCATCATCATCGAACGCAACCTGGTGGGCGCATATTGCACTTCGCTCGATATGCAGGGCGTGTCCATCACGTTGTTGAACGTGGACGACGAACTGTTGTCCTTGTGGGATGCGCCGGTGAAAACGCCTGCGCTGCGTTGGGGTTGCTGAGGAGGAATCATGGCGTTGACCAAACAACAGGTCGTCGATTGGCTGATGCGTTGCGGCGAAGTGTTCAGCCGGGAGCGCGATTTTCTTACCCAACTGGACACCGAGATCGGCGATGCTGATCACGGCCTGAACATGAATCGCGGTTTCAATAAGGTGGTGGAAAAGCTGCCGTCGGTGGCGGACAAGGATATCGGCTTTATCCTGAAAAACACCGGCATGACGCTGCTGTCGAGCGTAGGCGGCGCCAGCGGCCCGCTGTTCGGCACCTTCTTCATCCGCGCGGCGCAGGCGGCGAACGCCAAGCAAAGCCTGGATCTGGCGGAGCTGCATCAAATGATGCAGGAAGGGGTGGAAGGCGTGGTGATGCGCGGCAAGGCGGAGCCGGGCGACAAGACCATGTGCGATGCCTGGTGGCCGGTGGTGGAAAGCCTCGGCCAGTCCGCACAGCAGAACCTGAGCGTGGCGGAGGCGCTGCAGCGCGCCGCCGACAGCGCCGAGCGGGCGGTGGAGAGCACCATCACCATGCAGGCGCGCAAGGGGCGGGCCAGTTATCTGGGCGAGCGCAGCATCGGCCACCAGGATCCCGGCGCCACTTCGGTGATGTTGATGATGAAAACGCTGGCCGAGGTTGCCGGCAGTTAGCAGGAGGCGAGATGATTAATATCGTGGTGGTTTCGCACAGCGCGTTGCTGGCGCGCGGCGTTGAGCAGTTGGCGCGGCAGATGATGCGCGGCGACGGCTGCAAACTGGCGCTGGCGGCGGGCGTCGATGACGAGCAGCACCCGATCGGCACCGACGCGGTCAAAGTGATGGAGGCGATCGAAGCGGTCGCCGACGGCGACGGCGTTCTGGTGCTGATGGATCTGGGCAGCGCGCTGCTCAGTGCCGAAACCGCGCTCGATCTGCTGGATCCGGATCTGGCCGCCAAAGTGCGGCTGTGCGCCGCGCCGCTGGTTGAAGGTACGCTGGCGGCGGTGGTGGCCGCCAACTCCGGCGCTTCGCTGGAGCAGGTGGTGGCGGAGGCGCAGGGGGCGCTGCAGGCCAAGCAGGCGCAGCTGGGCGAGGCTTCACCTACGGCGAAGCGCGCGGCTTTGCCGCTGGCGCAGGGCAAAAGCGCAACCTGGACGGTGCAGAACCCGCACGGACTGCACGCGCGCCCGGCGGCGCGGCTGGTCGAAGCGCTGGCGCCGTTCAAGGCCGAGCTGGTGCTGGAAAAACAGGGGCAGTGTGTCGATCCGCGCAGCCTTAATCAGCTGGCGCTGCTGCAGGTGCGCCACGGCGACACCATTCGTTTGATCGCCGACGGCGCGCAGGCGGACGAGGCGCTGGCGGCGTTCAAGGCGCTGGCGGAGCAACACTTCGGCGAGACGGTCTCCGAGCGGCAGCAGCCTTCGCTACACGGCATTCCGGTGGCGGAAAGCGTCACCAGCGGGCCGGTGTTTCAGGCCCGCAGTGTCTGGCCGCCAACCGCCGAGCGCCGGATAGGCGCGGACGAGGTGTTGGGCGAACAGCAACGCCTGCGGGAGGCGCTGCAGCAAACGTTGAGCGATCTCAACCGGCTGGCGGAGCGCACCGGCACCTTGATCGGCAAGCCGCAGGCGGCGATCTTCGGCGCTCACAGCATGCTGCTGGACGATCCGGATCTGCAGCAGGCGGCTTACACCCGCATCGCGCAGCAGCTGTGCAGCGCCGAGCAGGCCTGGCGGCAGGTGCTGGAGGCGATCGCCGAAGAGTACCGCGAGTTGGATGACGACTACATGCGGGCGCGCGAACTGGACGTGCGCGACATGCTGCGCCGCACGCTGTGCCACCTGCAGGGGCAGCCACTGCCGATCATTGCGCTCGCAGAGCCGTCAATATTGGTGATGGATGAGCTGATGCCTTCGGAGGTGGTGATGCTGGATCGCCGACTGGTGCTCGGCATCTGCCTGAGCGGCGGCAATGCCCTCTCGCACAGCGCCATTCTGGCGAAGGCGATGGGCATTCCGATGGTGGTCGGCATGCAGGATTGCCTGAGCAAAACCCGCAGCGGCCAGAAGGCGATGCTGGACGCCGCGCGCGGGGTGTTGCAGCTCAGCCACTAGGCGCGCAGCTTGAACTGGCGGATGTCGATCCCGTGCTGTTTGATCTTCCGCCACAGCGTGGTGCGGCCGATGCCCAGCAGCTGCGCCATTTCCGTCAGCTGGCCGCGGCTGACGGTCGCCGCCCGCAGGATCGCCTGGCGCTCCATGTCCGTCAGCGTCAACAGCGGCGCGCCGGGCTGCGGATCGCTTTCCAGCAGCGACGGCTGGCCGAGCAGGTGCGCCGGCAGGTCCGCCAGCTGGATGTGGTGGCCGTGGCAAATCATCGCCGCGCGCTCCACCACCCCTTTCAGTTCCAAATCGTTGCCCGGCCACAGATAGAGCGTCAACTGAGCCATCACCTCGTCATCCACCCGGAAGCGACACTGAAAATGTTGCTCCAGCGTGCCCAGATGGTGTTTGACCAGCAGTGGAATATCGCTCAGCCGCTGGCGCAGCGGCGGGATTTGGATCTCGAACGCCTGCAGGCTGTAAAACAGCTGGCGGCGGAAGCGGTTTTGTTGCACCAGCAGCGGCAGATCGGCGGCGCTGCCGGCGATCACCCGCACATCGACCGGGATCACCCGACTGGAATTGAGGCGGATCACCACGCCGGTTTTCAGCACCTGCAGCAGCGCCGACTGCATCTCCGCCGGCAGGTATTCGATCTGTTCCAGGTACAGCGTGCCGCCGTTAGCCAATTCGAATTTGCTGAGCTGGCCCGCCTCTTCTTCGCTGGCGTCGCTGCCCAGCAGCTCACGCAGCCCCTGTGCCTGCGGCAGCAGTTGGCAGTTGAGGGCAATATACGGCCCGGCGGCGCGCTCGCTGGCGTTGTGGATAGCCTGGCTGAGCCGCTCTTTGCCGACGCCTTCCTCCCCGCGCAACAAGATCGGATGCTGGCCTTTGGCCGCCTGCTGGCCGTAACGGATCAGTCGCCGCATTTCCAGCGAGGCGGAGGGCATCTGCTCGAAGCTGTGGCTGACGCGCCCCAGCTGGCTGCTGACATACTGACGCAGCCGTTCGAGCGGGTGCAGCAGGGCGATGAAACTGCAGCGATCGCCGTCGAAAATCGGCTTGAGCGTCAGCAAGGCGGCGATAAACTGCCGCTGGCTTTCGAAGGTGACTTCGACGTGTTGCAACGGTTGGCGGTCGGCGATGGCGCGCTTGAGCAGCGCGGGCAGCGTCAGCAACTGCGCCAACGGCTTGCCCTGACTCTGCTGTTCGTCCAGCTTCAGCAGGCCGGCGGCGCGCTGGTTGATGTATTGCAGGTAGCCGCGGTGATCCCAGGCCATGACGCCGTCGTCCACGCCGTCCAGCAGCCCGTAAAGCTGATTCAGATGGCGGTTGGATTCCGCCAGCAGGCTGTCGGCGTTCAGCGAGTTGCCGATTTCGCGGGCGATGGCCAGCGTCAGCGACAGATCGCCGGCAGCGCTGTCGGCCAGCAGGCAACCCAGGGCGATCGAGCCGCGCTGGCGGCCGCTGTTGTCGTAGACCGGCGTGGCGCAGAACGACCAGCCGTGCAGCGCCCGGCGCACGTGTTCTTCACCGCTCACCCGCACCGGGTGGCCTTCCGCCGCCGCCAGCGCCGGGGCATTGGTGCCGATCTGTCCTTCGGCCCAGTAAGCGCCGGGGGCGAATCCCAGTTGCTGCAGAATCTCCCAGGTTTGGGCGTCGCCGCAGCGCCACAGCATGCAGCCGCTCTCGTCGAGGATCATCAGCAGGCAACGCCGCGGCTCCATGTATTCGCAGGCGTCTTCCAGCGCCGCCTGGCCGAGCGTCAGCAGATCGTTCTTGCGGCGGCAAATCGATTCGAAGGTCGCGCCCTGCGCGCGGTGCGGCGCTTGCCAGACATCAGGCTGCATCAGGCTGCGGCAACGCAGCCAGGAGGCATACACCGCCGGCGTCGGGCGCAGCGGCGGCGGCAGTTCGCCGTCGTTAATCAGTTGCTGCCAACGTGAATCGTTGTCCATCGAACCTCATCCAACTGCGAAAACGAGAGTGACGATGATATCACCTGGCGCAGCGGCGGCTGTGAGGCGGCGGGCAGAAGCGGGGAAAATCGGGACAAAAAAAACGGGGCGCGGCGCAGGCCGGACCCCGTGTTTGTCAGCGTGCGGACATCAGTTGCGGAATGGGTTACCGCTGTGGCGAGCCGGTTGGCTGGTGGTAACGGCCGGCGCGGATGCGCGAGTGGCCGCCGGCGCTGGCGCCGCAGTCTGTTGCATCGGCGCATTGTCCTGATAACCGTCCGCATAGGCGTCCTGCGCGCGGTTTTGCGGTGCGACGGCGTCTGGCGCGGTCGATACCGGCTTGCCCAACGCGCCGTTCAGCAGCAGCAGATCGTTCTGGTTCAGCGTGCCGAGCGCCGACTTGATGTTCAGCTGGTTGATCAAATAGGTATAACGCGCGTCGGACAGCTGACGTTTGGCGTTATACAGCGTGGTGGTGGCGTCCAGCACATCGACGATGGTGCGGGTACCGACCTGATAACCGGCTTCCATCGCGTCCAGGGAGCTCTGCGCGGAGATCACCGCCTGTTTATAGGCGTTGATGCTGCTGATCGAAGCGTTAACGTTGTTGAACGATGAACGCACGGTCTGCACCACGCTGCGGTGAGCGCTTTCCAGCTGCTCGCTGGCGCCGACAAAGCCGTACTGCGCTTGTTTAACCTGCGAGTTGGTCGCGCCGCCGCTGTACAGCGGCAGATTGAAGCTGATGCCCACTTTATTTTGGCCCGCATCGGAGTCGCTGTAGCGTGCAGCATTCGCGCCGCCGGTCTTTGAGCCGTTGTATTTGGTATTGCTGATACCGGTTGACGCGCTGACGTCAATCGTCGGCATATAGCCGGTTTGGGCTGCGCGGATTTGCTCGCGCGCCAGATCCTGGCTCAGGCGGGCGGACAGCAGGCTCAGGTTGCGCGCCTCCGCTTCTTTCAGCAGGTTGTTCACCGCTTCCGGGCGCTGGGTGCTGAAGCGATCGGTGTTCAGCGAGGCCAGCTCAGGATAGAAGCTGCCGGTGACCTGACGCAGCGTTTCCAGCGCGTTGTCCAGATCGTTGCGGGCGGAGACTTCCGCCGCCAGCACGGTGTCATAGTTCGAGCGGGCGTTCTGCACGTCGGTGATCGCCACCAGGCCCACGTTGAAGCGCTGAGTGGTTTGATCCAGCGTGCGGTACACCGCGTCTTTCTGGGCCTGAGTGTACGACAGCGTGTCGATCGCCTTCAGCACGTTGAAGTAGGCGGTGGCGGTGTTGAGAATCAGCGACTGCTCTGCGGTCTGGAAGGTGACGTCGGAGATGCCGGCGCTCTTTTCCTGCAGCGTCAGCTGGCGCCATTTCGACATGTCGAAGAGGGTCTGCGTCAATGCCAGCGAACCGCTGGTGACGTTGCTGTTAACGCCATTGCTGTCACGATAACCGTTGGTGTAATCGTAACCTGCAGTTAAACCGAGCTGCGGCAGCAGCGGGCTGCGCGCTTCATTGATCTTTTCGAATGCGGCGTCGCGGTCAGCAGCACTTTTGCGCAGATCCGGGTTACTTTCCCTGGCCTGTTTGTAGACCTGCAGCAGGTTCTCTGCCTGGCTCATTGCACTGAAGCCGCCCAGGCTCAGTCCGATAAGAAGGGGGAGCAGTTTCTTCATTTGCATTCCTTGTTGTGCAGCAATATTGCTATGTTAGCGCTGACGATAGACGAAATAGTTGCCGATTCTAGCAGAGTCTGCGGTACGCATCAGGTGGCTGAATGTGCCATCTCACGTAACTTTTACCTTTCAGACCGCCCATTTACCTTGGCGTACTGCCCGGGCCGACTGCAGCTGATATTATGGCTGACAATCAGGATTGTTTCCCGCTATTACCCGCGAGCGCACAAACGCGCCGCGTCCGGCGGCGAAAAACAGCCTAACATAAAGCGGCGGCGGTGAGACCCGCTGTTTCTGTCATCAAAACCGTTTATTTTATCGGCATACTCACGCAGGAGAATTCGCGCATGAACCGTTCGCAGCCGTCACCCGTCACCTTCGATAAAAAAGATGTAGAAATTATTGCACGCGAGACGCTGTACCGTGGTTTTTTTTCACTCAATTTATACCGGTTTCGCCATCGCTTGTTCAATGGTGAAATGAGTCCTGAAATCACGCGTGAAATTTTCGAACGCGGCCATGCGGCGGTGCTGCTGCCCTACGACCCGGTGCGCGATGAAGTGGTGCTGATTGAACAACTGCGCATCGCCGCGGTCGATACCAGTAATTCACCCTGGCTGCTGGAAATGGTGGCGGGTATGATCGAAACCGGCGAAAGCGTCGAAGACGTGTGCCGCCGCGAAGCGCAGGAAGAAGCCGGCGTGGTGGTCGGGCGCTGCAAGCCGGTGCTGAGCTATCTGGCCAGCCCCGGCGGCACCAGCGAACGCTTGTCGATCATGGTCGGCGAGGTGGACGCCGGCACCGCCGAGGGCATCCACGGCCTGGCGGAAGAGCATGAAGATATTCGCGTCCATGTGGTCAGCCGCGAGCAGGCTTACCGCTGGGTGGAAGAGGGCGCGATCGATAACGCCGCATCAGTGATTGCATTGCAATGGCTGGCGTTGCACCATGAATCGTTGAGAAAAGAGTGGGCCAACTAATGAAACAGCGCTATACCCCTGATTTCCCCGAAATGATGAGATTGTGCGAAACCAACTTCGCGCAATTGCGCCGCTTGCTGCCGCGCAACGACGAAGCGGGCGAAACGGTGACTTATCAGGTGAATGGCGCCGGCTATCGTTTGACCATCGTTGAGTCCACGCGTTACACGTCGCTGGTGGCGATCGAGCAGATCTTTCCGGCGGTCAGCTACTGGAGCCTGCCCGCGATGACGGTGCGGTTATACCATGACGCCATGGTTGCGGAAGTGTGTTCCAGTCAGCAGATCTACCGCTTTAAAGCGCGTTATGATTATCCTAATAAAAAGTTGCATCAACGCGACGAAAAGCATCAAATTAACCAGTTTCTTGCTGATTGGCTGCGCTACTGTTTGGCGCATGGAGCGATGGCGGTTCCGGTTTGTTAGACAGACTGAAATAACAAAGGACACCATTTGGAAAGCCTGTTTAAACTGCCCGTGGCGAGTGGGGCCGCGGTCAGGATTCTACAAATAACAGATACCCACCTTTTTGCCGGCGAACACGAGACGTTGCTCGGCATCAATACCTATCGCAGCTATCACGCGGTGCTGGACGCCATTCAGGCGCAGCGCCGCGATGTTGATTTGATCGTCGCCACGGGAGATTTGGCGCAGGATCATTCGCAGGAGGCGTACCGCCACTTCGCCGCCGGCATTGCGCAACTGCCGGCTCCGTGCGTGTGGCTGCCGGGCAACCACGATTTCCAACCGGCGATGGTCGACGCGTTGGCCGCCGCCGGCATCGCCCCTTCCAAGCAGGTGCTGCTGGGCGATAACTGGCAGGTGCTGATGTTGGACAGCCAGGTGTTCGGCGTACCGCACGGCGAGCTGAGCGAATACCAGCTCGAGTGGATGGAACGCTGCCTGCAGGCGCACCCCGAGCGCTACACGCTGTTGCTGCTGCACCACCATCCGCTGCCTTCCGGCTGCACCTGGCTCGATCAGCACAGCCTGCGCAACCCGCATATGCTGGGCGCGATCCTGTTGCGCTACCCGAAGGTGAATACCGTGGTGTGCGGTCATATTCACCAGGATCTGGATCTGGAATGGCAGGGCCGGCGCCTGTTGGCGACGCCGTCCACCTGCGTGCAATTCAAGCCGCACTGCACTAACTTTACCATCGACGACGTCTCCCCCGGCTGGCGTTACCTCGATCTGTTGCCGGACGGCCGCGTCGAGACGCAGGTGTTCCGCCTGGAAAACGACGATTTCCGCCCCGATATGGACTCGGATGGATACTGATGCCTTCGACACTGCTCTACCTGCACGGTTTCAACAGCTCGCCGCAGTCGGCCAAGGCGGTGGCCTTCAAGGCCTGGCTGACCGAACACCATCCCGCTATCGAGATGCTGGTGCCGCAGCTGCCGGCCTTTCCGGCGGAGGCCGCCGAGATGCTGGAAAATCTGGTGCTGGAACGCGCCGGACAAACGCTCGGATTGGTGGGGTCCTCGCTGGGCGGCTATTACGCCACCTGGCTGTCGCAGTGTTTTTCGCTGCCGGCGGTGGTGGTCAACCCGGCGGTCAAGCCGTTTGAATTGCTGGTCGACTATCTCGGCGCCAACGAGAACCCCTACACCGGCCAGCAATATGTGTTAGAGTCTCGTCACGTTTACGATCTGAAAGTGATGCAGATCGATCCTTTGGAGTCGCCGGATTTAATCTGGCTGCTGCAGCAAACGGGCGATGAAATTCTCGATTACGGCCAGGCAGTGGCGTATTACACCGCGTGTCGGCAAACGGTGGAGTCGGGTGGAAACCACGCCTTCGTCGGTTTCGAGCACTACTTCCCCCAGATTGTGGATTTTTTAGGGCTAAACGCGGTCTGACGGACCGTTCCGGCACCTCCCTTTAACCACGAAAAAATAATCAACGATGACTCAATCCAGCTATAACGCTGATGCCATTGAAGTACTCAGCGGTCTAGAACCAGTGCGCCGTCGTCCCGGCATGTATACCGACACGACGCGCCCAAACCACCTCGGCCAAGAGGTGATCGATAACAGCGTCGACGAAGCGTTGGCCGGACACGCCAAGCGTATCGACGTGATCCTGCACGCCGATCAGTCGCTGGAAGTGATCGACGACGGCCGCGGCATGCCGGTGGACATCCACCCGGAAGAGGGCGTGCCGGCGGTTGAGTTGATCCTGTGCCGGCTGCACGCCGGCGGTAAATTCTCGAATAAAAACTACCAGTTCTCCGGCGGCCTGCACGGCGTTGGGATCTCGGTGGTCAACGCCCTGTCGAAGCGGGTAGAAGTCAACGTGCGCCGCGACGGCAACGTCTATGGCATCGCCTTCGAAAACGGCGACAAAGTGCAAGACCTGACGGTGACCGGCACCTGCGGCAAACGCAACACCGGCACCAGCGTGCACTTCTGGCCGGACGAACAGTTCTTCGACAGCCCGCGTTTCTCGGTATCGCGCCTCACTCACCTGCTGAAAGCCAAAGCGGTGCTGTGCCCCGGCGTTGAGATCTATTTCATCGACAAGGTGAACAACACCGAGCAGCGCTGGTGCTATCAGGACGGCCTGACCGACTACCTGATGGAAGCGGTTAACGGCCTGATCACCCTGCCGGAAGCGCCGTTCGTCGGCAATTTCGCCGGTGATACCGAAGCGGTGGACTGGGCGCTGCTGTGGCTGCCGGAAGGCGGCGAGCTGCTGACCGAAAGCTACGTCAACCTGATCCCGACCATGCAGGGCGGCACCCATGTCAACGGCCTGCGTCAGGGGCTGCTGGACGCGATGCGCGAGTTCTGCGAATTCCGCAACATCCTGCCGCGCGGCGTGAAGCTGTCGGCGGAGGATATCTGGGATCGCTGCGCCTACGTGCTGTCGGTGAAGATGCAGGATCCGCAGTTCGCCGGGCAGACCAAAGAGCGTCTCTCTTCGCGTCAGTGCGCGGCCTTCGTTTCCGGCGTGGTGAAAGACGCCTTCAGCCTGTGGCTGAACCAGAACGTTCAGGCGGCGGAACAGCTGGCCGAGCTGGCGATTTCCAGCGCCCAACGCCGTCTGCGCGCCGCCAAGAAAGTGGTGCGCAAGAAGCTGACCAGCGGGCCGGCGCTGCCGGGCAAGCTGGCGGACTGCACCTCGCAGGATCTGGCCATGACCGAACTGTTCCTGGTGGAAGGGGACTCGGCGGGCGGATCGGCCAAGCAGGCGCGCGATCGCGAATATCAGGCGATCATGCCGCTGAAGGGCAAGATCCTGAATACCTGGGAAGTCTCCTCGGACGAAGTGCTGGCCTCGCAGGAAGTGCATGACATTTCCGTGGCGATCGGCATCGATCCGGACAGCGAAGATCTCAGCCAGTTGCGCTACGGCAAAATCTGCATCCTGGCGGATGCGGACTCCGACGGCCTGCACATCGCTACGCTGCTGTGCGCGCTGTTCGTGCGCCACTTCCGTTCGCTGGTGAAAGGCGGGCACGTTTATGTGGCCATGCCGCCGCTGTACCGCATCGATCTCGGTAAAGAGGTGTTCTACGCGCTGGATGAAGAAGAGAAAGCCGGCGTGCTGGAACAGCTGAAGCGCAAGAAAGGCAAGCCGAACGTCCAGCGCTTTAAAGGGCTGGGCGAGATGAACCCGCTGCAGCTGCGCGAAACCACCCTCGATCCGAACACCCGCCGTCTGGTGCAATTGACGGTCGCGGAAGATGATGTCGATCAGACGCTGGCGGTGATGGACATGCTGTTGGCCAAGAAGCGTTCGGAAGATCGCCGCAACTGGCTGCAAGACAAGGGCGACATGGCCGAATTGGCGGTCTGAGCCTGACCCTGGCCCGGTGAAACGCCGGGCCGGCTTTCCCGCAGGGCGTTCATGCGGCGCCCGATAACCTGGGCCGGAATGCATGAAGATCACGCTCGAAGAATTGCTGGCGTTCACTTCGGTGGTCGACAGCGGTTCCATTACCGCCGCCGCCGATCGGCTCGGCCAGACGACTTCCGGCATCAGCCGCGCGCTCAGCCGCCTGGAGAATAAGCTCGAAACCACCCTGATGCGCCGCACTACGCGTCGCCTGGAGCTGACCGAAGAGGGGCAAAGCTTCCTGAGCCATGCGCGTACGATCATCAGCTCGGTGGAAAATGCCGAAGAACAAATGGCGGTGCGCCGGCAGATGCCGGCCGGGCGACTGCGGGTCAATGCGGCTGCGCCTTTTATGGAGCACGTCATCGTGCCGCTGGTGGCGGGGTTCAGGGAACGTTATCCGCAAATTTCGCTCGAGCTGAACACCGACAATCTGATCATCGATCTGCTGGAAAAACGCACGGATATCGCCATTCGCATCGGCGCGTTGCGCGATTCGACCATTCATGCACGCGCGCTGGGCGCCAGCCGGTTGCGCATCCTCGCCAGCCCGGCTTATCTGCAGCAGCACGGCACGCCGCAGAGCGTGGAGGCGTTGCACCGGCATTGTCTGCTCGGTTTTACCCAGCCGGAATCGCTGAACCAGTGGCCGTTGCGCTATCGCCAGGCACCGCATTTCACCATCACGCCGACGATCTCGGCGTCCAGCGGTGAAACGCTGCGGCAATTGGCGCTGCGGGGCGAGGGGATCGTACAGCTGGCAGACTTTATGACCCGGCGCGATCGGGAAGCGGGCAAGTTGGTGACGTTGCTGGAGCAGGAGACGCTGGATGTACGCCAGCCGATTAATGCGGTGTATTACCGCAATACGCAATTGGCGGCGCGCATCACCTGTTTTCTGGACTACGTCAGCGCGCACATCGACGCGCAGACGTTATAAGGCGGAGCTTACAGGGCGTTTTCCAGGATGTAGATCTCGGTGTCCAGCACGCTGTCTTTGAGGGTGTCGCGGTGTTTGAGCATGTGATCAATGGCCAGATGTTTTTCCAGATGCGCCATGCTTTCCCATTTCTCCAGCATGAACACCGAATCCGGCGACCGCTTCTGCCACGGCGCCTGGGTATTGCTGTCGACCATCGGCGTGTATTCGCCGCAACCTTCTTCCGCCAGCACCAGCGGCACCAACTTTTCAATGGCTTGCAGTACGGTGGCGCGGTGGCCGGGTTTCACTTTGATTTCTGCGATTACGGTGATCATGCTTACCTCGTTGATGAGTATGTTCTGCGTCAGTTAAGCAAAAATTTTCGCCAGATGCTCGCGATAACGTGCGATGTCCGCTTCGATATCCGGTTGTTTTATCACGTCATTGCAGATAAAGGTCGGCAGCGCTTCCATTCCCAGGAACTGGTTGGCCTTGTGGAAGTGCAGGTAAACGCCGTCGACGCCGACGCCGTGGAAGAACTGATCGGGATCGGTGAAGGCCTCCAGCGGGGCGTTCCAGGTCAGGCTCAGCAGGTATTTTTTGCCCTGGATCAGGCCGCCGGAGCCATATTTTTTGCTTTCGTCAGAACGAGAGCGGCCGTCGCTGGCATACAGGCTGCCGTGACCGGCGGTGAACACTTCATCGATGTATTTTTTCAGGATCCAGGGTTCGCCCATCCACCAGCCCGGCATCTGGTAGATGACCGCGTCGGCCCACAGGTATTTCTTTACCTCGGCTTCGATGTCATAACCGTCGTCGACCACGGTGACCTGCACATCGTGCTGCAGATCGCGCAGGAAGCTTTCCGCCACGTCGCTCAGGGTTTGGTTGAGTTCGCCGTTGGAATGGCCGAATTGCTTTTTAGCGTTGATAATCAGGATATTGCTCATCTTTCGCGGCTCCCGTCAGAGTTAAGATATGGCATGCTTCCCGCCGAAAAGGGGGAAACTACCTAGCTGGCGATGAGTGTAATCGTTAGCCGCGCAGGTAAAAATGCGATCCAGCGCACAACAGTGTTGACTGCCAGTCAATAAACGGGCCGCCAGACAGCGAAATTTTGCATAAACCGCATCGCGCAACCGGCCGCCGCCGGCGATCCTTGCGCCAACTGTGACAGCCACCCTGCAGATGGGTTACTATCGCGGGCAGAATCGACAAGCGATGCCTTTTGTCGTCCAAGGGATTGCCAAGCCACGGTCTGAGGATAATTGAGTAATGAGTGATCTGACTCATGACGGTGTAGAGCGTTTACCGCTGCACACATTCACTGAAAACGCCTATCTGAACTATTCCATGTACGTCATCATGGATCGGGCGTTGCCGTACATTGGCGACGGTTTGAAGCCGGTACAACGCCGCATCATCTACGCCATGTCTGAACTGGGGCTGACCAACAGCGCCAAATTCAAGAAGTCCGCCCGCACCGTGGGCGACGTGCTGGGTAAATATCACCCGCACGGCGACAGCGCGTGTTATGAAGCCATGGTGCTGATGGCGCAGCCGTTCTCGTATCGCTATCCGCTGGTGGACGGCCAGGGGAACTGGGGTGCGCCGGACGATCCCAAGTCGTTCGCGGCGATGCGTTATACCGAATCGCGCCTGTCCAAATACGCCGAGGTCTTGCTGGCCGAACTGGGCCAGGGCACGGTCGACTGGATCCCGAACTTTGACGGCACGCTGCAAGAGCCGAAGATGCTGCCGGCGCGCCTGCCGAACATCCTGCTGAACGGCACCACCGGCATCGCGGTCGGCATGGCGACCGACATTCCGCCGCACAACGTGCGCGAAGTCGCCGCCGCCGCGGTGGCGCTGCTCGACAAGCCGGGCGCCTCGCTCGATGACCTGCTCGAGTTCGTGCAGGGGCCGGACTTCCCGACCGAAGCCGAGATCATCACCCCGCGCGATGAAATTCGCAAAATTTACCAGAGCGGCCGCGGCTCGGTGCGCATGCGCGCCGTGTGGAAGAAAGAGGATGGCAGCGCGGTGATCACCGCCTTACCGCATCAGGTTTCCGGCGCCAAGGTGCTGGAGCAGATAGCCAGCCAGATGCGCGCCAAGAAGCTGCCGATGGTCGAAGACCTGCGCGATGAATCCGATCACGAGAACCCGACGCGTCTGGTGATCGTGCCGCGTTCCAACCGCATCGATCTGGAGCAGGTGATGAATCACCTGTTCGCCACCACCGATCTGGAGCGCAGCTACCGCATCAACATGAACATGATCGGTCTGGACAACCGCCCGCAGGTGAAAGGGCTGGTGGATATCCTCACCGAATGGCTGGCCTACCGTCGCGATACGGTGCGCCGCCGCCTGAACTACCGCCTCGAGAAGGTGCTCAAGCGCCTGCATATCCTCGAAGGTTTGCTGGTGGCGTTCCTCAACATCGACGAGGTGATCCACATTATCCGCAGCGAGGATGAGCCGAAGCCGGTGCTGATGCAGCGTTTCGGCATCTCCGATACCCAGGCGGAAGCGATCCTCGAGCTGAAACTGCGTCACCTGGCCAAGCTGGAAGAGGTCAAGATCCGCGGCGAGCAGGACGAACTGGCGAAAGAGCGCGATCAGCTGCAGGCGCTGCTGGCGTCCGAACGCAAGCTGAATACGCTGATTAAGAAAGAGATCCAGGCCGATGCGCAGACCTACGGCGACGATCGCCGTTCGCCGCTGACCGAGCGCGCGGAAGCCAAGGCGATGAGCGAGCACGACTTCGTGCCGTCCGAGCCGGTGACCATCGTGCTGTCGGAAATGGGCTGGGTGCGCAGCGCCAAGGGCCACGACATCGATCCGGCCGGCCTGAGCTACAAGGCTGGCGACAGCTTCCGCGGCGCGGCGCGCGGCAAGAGCAATCAGCCGGTGGTGTTTATCGACTCTACCGGGCGCAGCTATGCGCTCGATCCGATGACGCTGCCTTCGGCGCGCGGGCAGGGCGAGCCGCTGACCGGCAAGCTGACGCCGCCGCCGGGCGCCACCATCGAGCAGGTGCTGATGGCGGCCGACGATCAGAAGCTGCTGATGGCGTCCGACGCCGGTTACGGTTTCGTCTGCACCTTTAACGATCTGGTGGCGCGCAACCGCGCCGGCAAGGTGATGATCACGCTGCCGGACAACGCCAGAGCGCTGCCGCCGATGGAGATCCACGGCGCAGATGATATGCTGCTGTCGATCACCGCCGCCGGGCGCATGCTGATGTTCCCGGTCGCCGATCTGCCGCAGCTGTCGAAGGGCAAGGGCAACAAGATCGTCTCCATTCCGGCGGCGCAGGCCGCCGCCGGTGAAGACAAGCTGGCCTGGCTGTTCGTGCTGCCGCCGCAGGCGTCCGTCACGCTGCACGTCGGCAAACGCAAGCTGACGCTGCGTCCGGAAGATCTGCAGAAGTTCCGTGCGGAACGCGGCCGCAAGGGCACCCAACTGCCGCGCGGCCTGCAGCGCATCGATCGCGTCGAAGTGGATGCGCCGGTGCGGGCGTCGGGTGGCGACAGCGAAGAGTAAGCGTTGGCACCAGCGTTAACGGGCGGTCGCAGCATGCTGTGGCCGCCTTATTTATTTTTGCTGGCGTTTATTTTCCAAATAGTTAACATTTCTGCGCATAAAATTATTGTGCGTACTGCCGCCTGGCGGGAAAATAGCGAGAAATGCAGGCGACATAGGCGTGCTTTCCGCCTGGTCGGCAAATAATGAGTAAAGGAATCTGCGCAGCGAAGTAAACTGCGTTGGCAGTGTGCTAATGAGGTTGTTATGTTATTGATTTTGCGTGCCGTTCTCGCCACTCTTTTCTGTATTCTGGTGTGTATTTTCGGTTCGGTTTACTGCTTGTTCAGTCCGCGTAATCCTCGCCATGTGGCGACCTTCGGCCATCTTTTCGGCCGTCTATCGACGCTGTTCGGCATCAAGGTTGAAACCCGCGTGCCGGCCGATGCGGCCAACAACGGCAACTGCATCTATATCGCCAACCACCAAAATAACTACGACATGGTGACGGCCTCTAATATCGTGCAGCCGCGCACCGTGACCGTCGGTAAAAAAAGTCTGGTGTGGATCCCGTTTTTCGGCCCGCTGTATTGGCTGACCGGTAATCTGCTGATAGATCGTGATAATCGCGCCAAGGCGCACGGCACCATCGCCCAGGTGGCGGAGCAGTTCAAGAAGAAAGACATTTCGATCTGGATGTTCCCGGAAGGGACCCGCAGCCGCGGCCGTGGGCTGATGCCGTTTAAAACCGGCGCGTTCCACGCGGCCATTGCCGCCGGCGTGCCGATTGTGCCGATCTGTGTATCGACCACCAGCGGTAATATAAATCTTAATCGCTGGAATAACGGTCATGTGATCGTCGAGATGTTGGCGCCGGTGGATACCAGCAAATACGGCAAAGAAAACGTGCGCGAGCTGGCGGCCCATTGCCGCGAGCTGATGGAGGCGAAAATCGCCGAATTGGACGCCGAAGTCGCCCAGCGCAACGCCGCCAAAAAATAAGAGTCTACCGGCTTCAAAGAAGAGTTTTTTAATTGGCGTTCAGCGCCGTTAACGCCTGAGCGCCTGCTAATCTTGATTGGCGGGCGTTTGGGTTTTGCACACGGTTTAGTTATTGCTTTTCATGGAGAAAATATGTCACTCAGTCGACGTCAGTTTTTACAGGCATCGGGCCTGGCGCTGTGCGCGGGCGCCGTGCCGCTGAGGGCTGAGGCGAGCGGAACGCAGACCCCATTACCCATTCCCCCGTTGCTGGAGTCTCGCCGCGGTCAGCCGCTGTTCCTGACCTTGCAGCGTGCCCACTGGGCGTTTATGGATAACCGCAAAGCGGCGGTGTGGGGCATCAACGGCATGTACCTGGGGCCGACGGTGCGGGTTTACAGCGGCGACGACGTCAAACTGATCTACAGCAACCGCCTGCAGGAGCCGGTGGCGATGACCATCAGCGGTCTGCAGGTGCCGGGCACGCTGATGGGCGGCGCGCCGCGCATGATGTCGCCCAACGTCGACTGGTCGCCGGTGCTGCCCATTCGTCAGGCGGCGGCCACCTGCTGGTACCACGCCAACACGCCGAACCGCATGGCGCCGCACGTGTACAACGGGCTGGCCGGGCTGTGGCTGGTGGAGGATGCCGTCAGCAAAGCGCTGCCGCTGCCCAACCACTACGGCGTCGACGATTTCCCGCTGATCATTCAGGACAAACGCTTCGATAACTTCGGCACGCCGCAATACGATGCGCCGTCGCAGGGCGGCTTCGTCGGCGATACGCTGTTGGTCAACGGCGTGCAAAACCCGTATGTCGACGTGTCGCGCGGCTGGGTGCGTTTGCGTTTGCTCAACGCCTCC
The DNA here is from genome assembly GCF_014982455.1 of Serratia sp. X3. Classification (NCBI taxonomy): domain Bacteria; kingdom Pseudomonadati; phylum Pseudomonadota; class Gammaproteobacteria; order Enterobacterales; family Yersiniaceae; genus Serratia; species Serratia sp. X3. The sequence continues at coordinate 82,509 of NZ_JADCNB010000005.1, read as the reverse complement.
AACGCGCGGCGTTATACCCTGCAGCTCAGCGACGGGCGGCCGTTCAACGTGATCGCCAGCGATCAGGGCTTCCTGCCTGCGCCGGTTGCGGTGCAGCAGCTGTCGCTGGCGCCGGGCGAACGCCGGGAAGTGCTGATCGACATGTCGAAGGGCGACGAGGTGACCATCACCGCCGGTGAAGCGGCGGGCATCATGGATCGCCTGCGCGGCCTGTTCGAGCCGTCGAGCATTCTGGTGTCCACCCAGGTGCTGACGCTACGCCCGACCGGCCTGCTGCCGCTGGTGACCGACAACCTGCCGATGCGCCTGCTGGCGGATCAGCTGTTGGACGGCAGCGCCAGCCGCACCCGCGATTTCCGCCTGGGCGACGGCGGCGTCGGCATCAACGGCGCAATTTGGGACATGAACCGCATCGACGTACAGGCGCAGCAAGGCACCTGGGAACGCTGGAACATTCATGCGGATACGCCGCAGGCGTTCCATATTCAGGGCGTGCAGTTCCTGATCAAACGCGTCAACGGCGCGCAGCCGATGGCGGAAGATCGCGGCTGGAAGGATACCGTCTGGGTCGATGGCGACGTCGAGCTGCTGGTGTATTTCAACCAATCCACTTCCGAACACTTCCCGTTCCTGTATTACAGCCAGACGCTGGAAATGGCCGATCGCGGCACCGCCGGCCAGCTGATGGTGCAGCCGACGATGTAACCCGCTCTGCGGGCCGCTTAGGGCGCCCGCAGCATCGCCAAAAAAGCCTGCACCACCGGCGTGACGCTGTCGGTACGGTATACCGCATACAGATCCGCCGGGGGCGCCTGCTGCAGCGAGCAAAACCGCACGCCGGGCCACGGGATGCGGCCGTAGCTGTCCGGCAGCAGCGTAATGCCGCAGCCTTCCGCTACCAGCGCCAGCAGGGTTTGCGGTTCATTGACCTGATAAGCGACGTCCGGCAAAAATCCCTGCTGCAGACACAGATTGTGCAGATACAGCCCCAGGCTGGCCTCATGCGGCGGCAGCACGATGAAGCTGTCGTTTTGCAGCGCCGCCAGCGGGATATTCTCCTGCTGCGCCAGCGGATGATCGAGTGGCAGCACCACGGCGATGCTTTCGCGCGCCAGCCGTTGGCAGCTCAATCCCGGCAGCGTCTGCTGCTGCGCCTCTCGCCAGACCCCGATATCGATATGCCGCTTTTGCAGCGCGGCGATTTGCTGGCTGGGCGTCAGCTCATTCAACGACCAGGTAGCGCCGACGCTCTGCTCGCTGAACCGCCGCAGCGCCGCAATCAAGCCGCCCCAGGCCGAGGTGCCGACCATGCCGACCACCATGTGGCCGCCTTCGCCGCGCCCCATTTGTTGCACCTGATGCAGCGCGCTGTCGGCCTGATCCAGCAGCCGCTCGACGTTGCGCAGCAGCGTGCGGCCGGCCGGCGTCAGCGTCATGGAGCGGGTGGTGCGTTTGAACAGCACTACGCCGAGTTGGCTCTCCAGCTCTTTGATGTGCTTGCTGAGCGGCGGCTGTGACATATTCAACCGCCGCGCCGCCTGAGTGAAATTCATCTCTTCCGCCACCACGCGGAAATAGTGCAGCAGGCGGAAGTTAATCCGACCGGGATCGGGCAGGGCATGGTGCGGGTTCATTCGGGACATCGACTCCTGTGACGCAGCTCAACTTATAGGTAAATGGAATAAATCGGCCGTCAAGAATGTATTGGTCTCGGCCGCGCCTCGCTCTCTACTATGGGGCTTATTGTCCCCCGCTTAAAGAGAGAATACGATGTTTAATCAAGAAGATGCTTTTATCTGCGCCGATGTTGTCCGCGCACGTCTGCCCGGTTTTCAGCCGAAAGCGGCCTTGATTCTCGGCTCCGGACTCGGCGCTCTGGCGGAGGTGATGACCGAAACCGTCACCCTCGATTACGCGGAGCTGCCGGGCTTCCCGGTGAGCGGCGTTGCCGGCCACGCCGGGCAACTGGTCGCCGGCAAGCTGGAGGGCGTGCCGGTCGTGTGCATGAAAGGGCGCGGTCACTTCTATGAAGGGCGCGGCATGCAGGTGATGACCACCGCAGTGCGCACTTTCAAACTGCTGGGCTGCGAATTCCTGCTGGCGACCAACGCCGCCGGTTCGCTGCGCCGCTCGGTGGCGCCGGGCAGCCTGGTGGCCATTACCGATCATATCAATTTCATGCCGGAATCGCCGCTGGTCGGCGCCAACGACGAGCGCTTCGGGCCGCGCTTCTTCAGCTTGGCGAACGCCTACGATCGCGATCTGCGCGCCCAACTGGCGGCGGTGGCCGAAAGCGCGGGCATCCCGCTGGCGGAAGGGGTGTTCGCCGCTTACACCGGGCCGAACTTCGAAACGCCAGCGGAGATCCGCATGATGCAGACCCTCGGCTGCGACGTGGTGGGCATGTCGATCGTGCCGGAAGTTCTGACGGCGCGCCACTGTGGCCTCAAGGTGCTGGTGGTGTCCGCGATGACCAACTACGCCGAAGGGCTGTCGGATACGCCTCTTTCTCACGAACAAACGCTCAGCTGCGCGGCGCTGGCGGCGGACGATTTCATGCGCCTGATCCGCGAGCTGTTCAAAACGCTGTGACACCGTAAGCAAACCGGCGGCGGGCTGCAGGGGGCCCGCCGCACCAATCATCGTTGAAAGCATAATAACAAGGTGATGGCGATGGCGATAAAAACACGATTGAAGGTGATGATTTTCCTGCAGTTCTTTATCTGGGGCGCCTGGCTGGTGACGCTGGGATCCTATATGATCAACACGCTGCATTTCAGCGGCATGCAGGTGGGAATGGTTTACAGCGCCAAGGGGATCGCGGCGCTGATCATGCCGGGCCTGGCGGGCATCATCGCCGACCGTTGGATGAGGGCCAACTACCTGTATGCGCTTTTCCACCTGCTCGGGGCGCTGGCGCTGTACTGTGCGGCGCAGGTTGAGCAACCGATGCTGATGTTCTGGGTGATGTTGTTCAACGCGATGGTCTATATGCCGACCATTGCGCTCTCCAACGCCATTTCCTATTTTTGCCTGGAGAAGCACGGCTTTGACACGGTAAAGGACTTTCCGCCGGTGCGGGTGTACGGCACCGTGGGATTCATTCTGGCAATGTGGCTGGTCGGTTTCAGCCAAATCGAGCTCAGTAATCTGCAGCTGTATCTGGCTTCTGCGGCGTCGCTGCTGCTGTCCACCTATTCGCTGACGCTGCCACGCTGCCCGACCAACCGCGCGGCCGAGTCGAAGCGCTGGGTGAGCGTGCTGGGGCTGGATGCGCTGGTGCTGTTTCGCCAGCGGCGCATGGCGCTGTTTTTCCTGTTCGCCATGTTGCTCGGCGCGGCGCTGCAGATAACCAACACCTTCGGCAACCCGTTCCTGCACGATCTGTCGCTCAATCCGCTGTATCAGGACAGCCTCAGCGTCCGGTATCCGGCGGTGCTGCTGTCGCTGTCGCAGATCTCTGAAGTGTTCTTTATCCTCACCATTCCCTTTTTCCTGCGCCGTTACGGCATCAAGCAGGTCATGTTGATCAGCATGGCGGCCTGGACGCTGCGTTTTCTGTTCCTGGCCTACGGCACGCCGGTCGGTTTTGGTTTCGTGCTGCTGCTGTTGTCGATGATCGTTTACGGTTGCGCGTTCGACTTCTTTAATATTTCCGGCGCCATTTTCGTCGAGAAGGAGGCCGATCACCGCATCCGCGCCAGCGCGCAGGGGCTGTTCATGACCATGGTCAACGGTCTGGGCGCCTATCTGGGGGCGCTCGCCAGCGGCGAAGTGGTGGATTTCTTCAGCCATGACGGCGTGAAAGACTGGCAGAACATCTGGCTGGTGTTTGCGCTGTATACGCTGGTGCTGGGGATTGTGTTCGCGTTGAGCTTCAACTATCGCCACTCGCCGCAGGAGAGTGCGGCGGCGGCGCAGTAAGGCTGAGGGCGCTGGATGGCGGCGCCCTGAAACGTCAGGCCTGCGGGAAGCGTTGTTGCAGTTGAAGCCAGTCCGGCGGATTGGCGGCGCCGAGGCTGGCCACCACGCAGGCGGCGACCCGGTTGGCCAGATCGACCGCCCGCGGCAGCGGCCAGCCGGCGGACAGCCCCGCCAGCAAACCGGCGCAGTGGGCATCGCCCGCGCCGATGGTATCGATGACGTCCACCGGATAGGCGGGAACGTGCAGCGGCGGCGTGCGGCCGTCACAGATCCAGGCGCCGTCGCGATCCAGGCGGCAGATCAGCGTCAGGTTACGGGCGGCGGCATAGCGCTGCGCGGCATCCACGGCGTCGCCGGCGCCGCACAGCGCGGCCACTTCGTCGCGGTTGAGTGTCAGCAGGGTGTGGCTGTCGCTGAGCATGGCGAAGAAATCTTCGCTGAGCTGGGCGATGCGCGGGCCGGGATCGATCAGACGCGGTTGGTCGAACGGCATGCGCGTCAGCCACTCGCGCAGCGCTTCGCCGTTTTCGCCCGCCAGCTCGTAGCCGCTGGCGTAGATCAGGGTGTGTTCCGTCAGCGGCAGGGTCGCCAGCTGCGCTTTATTCCATTGGCTTTCGCAACCGGAAACCGTGATAAAGGTGCGTTCGCCGTTCGGCTCCACCAGCGCCAGGCACCAGCCATTGTCCATCTGGCCGTGGCGCAACAGCACCTCCAGCCCCAGTTCGCCCATGGCGGCTTCGATCGCCGCGCCCCATTCGCCGTTGCCGACCGGCATACCGTTGATCACCGGCACTTCAAGGCGCGTCAGCGCGCGCGCTACGTTGAACGCGCAGCCGCCGATTTGCCGCGCCTGCGGCTGGGCTTCGATATCTTCGCCGCTGGTCGGCAGGCGGGGCAGCGTCATCACCAGATCGCCGACCGCGCCCCCCATCACCAGGACAGGTGTTACAGCTTCCCACTCATTCATTGATGTTCTCTGCGTTGGGTCAGGTACAGACCGTAAGCGATCAGACTAACCGCAAACGACACAAACAGCCCCAGGCTGGAGTCGGCAAACAAGCCTTTGGCCAGCGGGCCGTCGATAAAACCGGTTTTGGTGACCAGCAGGCCGCACAGGGCGCCGAGGAACCAACAGAACAGCGGGGCTTTGCGCACGCCGCGGTTCTGGCCATGCAGGCCGTACAAAGCGTTGCCATCATACCCGTAGCGGCGGCGCAGGCACAGGTAATCGAGCAGGAAAATCGCCTCCCAGGCCGCCAGGAACACCCCGCAGAACACCAGGAAGGAGATGAACGGCCCCATAAAGTCGCCGGAGATGAACAGCACATACAGGGCGATACCCAGCACCACCACGGCGTCGATCGATACCGCCAACCACTGTTTGACCTGCACGCCGATGGTCAGCAGGTTAAGGCTGGCGGAATACAGGCTGAGCACCGCGATGGTGACGATGCCGGCGGTGGCGGCCAGCAGATAAGGGATCGCCATCCAGGCGGGCAGCACCGAGCCTATCAGCGCGATGGGATTGGCGGCGTTGGCCAGATCGGGCAGCTGCACGGAAAGCAGAATACCGGCCAGCATCAGCAACATCAGCGGCAAACAGGCACCGCCCATCACCGCGGCGAAAATGCCTTTGTTCGACGAGCTCGGGCTTTGATAGCGGCTGTAATCGGCGCCGGCGATTGCCCAGCTGATGCCGGTACCGGCGGCGATCACCGAGACCGCCGGCAAGAAGCCGGTCAGCCAGCTGCCGGAAGGCAGCGCCAGCACCTGGCTCCACTCGGTGTTGAGCAGGATATAGAGCACCACGATCAGCGTCATGGTGCCGAAGATGCGGCTGAACCAGCTTTGCATCCAGACTACGGTATTCTGCCCCAGCAGGCTGACGACGATAGTGAGTCCGGCGAACAGCAACAGGCTGAGCGCGGTCAGCAAATGGCTGGCCCCCAGCCCGAAGGCCTCGAACAGCGCCGCCAGCGTCAGGGTGCCGGTGATCACGTTGACCGCTTCCCAGCCCATCAGATTAATCCAACTAAACAGGGTGGGCGCCACGTTGCCCTTCAGCCCGAAAATCACTCGCGACAGCGTCAGCGTAGAGGTGCGCCCGCGCTTGCCGGCGAAGCTGGTGAGGCCAACCAGCACGAAGCTGGCGACGCCGAACAAAGCGGCGAGCACCGATTGCAGGAAGGATAAGCCGAAGCCGACGATGATGGCGCCATACACCACGCCGAGAATGCCGATATTGGCTGCCGACCAGATCCAAAACAGCTCGATGGGCCGCCCGGTCTGTTCCGCATCCGGCACCCGGTCGATACCGGTGCTCTCTACCTTCCATGCTTCATTGCGATTGATATCGGTCATAGCAATTGATCCCTGTTGCGCAGGGCCTTGAGGGCCGCCGCAGTTAGCTGAAAATCGATTTTGTTGGCGCTGTGGCCGCCTCCTCGGATGAGGTTTATCGGCCGCACGGCGCCAATGAGTGTAGACAAAGAGTGGGTCTGCAGCGGAGTTTGGAAGAGAGAGAACGTTTTTATTTGCAGGCATCAGTCCGTTTCACCCGGCGCAAGGGGGATCGCGCGAGGGGATGATGAGCCGTGAGCAAGCTATCCATTAGCACCGTTGCTTATTATTTGTCATTTGTCGTGGCGTCTTGGGCAACGTGACCCATCGGGTACGGCGAGAAGCGGGCAATTCATCCCAAAGGGTCGCCCATCCGCTTCAGCGAACGGGATGTGGACAGCGTATGCCCGCTGCCTGACCATCAGGTGCGTCCTGTCTGGTCGGCAGCGGATTTTTAGTTGTTTTAAAGGTGGATCCCTGGTGTTGGTGCCATTGATGTTTCAACATCAATAAGCACAGATTACGCGCGATCTAGATCCAATGAAAGTCCATTGAATAAAAATTGTGATGTCCCTCTGAAAACATTAGCAATATTTTAGTTATGGTGAGAGGCTTTATCGCCGGATCGGCGATAGGAGAAAGCGAAGTTTGGGCATAGGGCGGAACAAGAGGGCGGGCGAATGACGGATTTTATGGCCTGGCTGCGTGAACATCTGGTGCAGGGGGCGGCGGCGCCGCGCTATATTCAGCTGGCGACGGCGATAGAAACCGCGATCAGGCAGCAGGTGCTGTCAGCGGAGGCATTTCTGCCGCCGGAACGGCACATGGCGGAAGGTTTGGCGCTGTCGCGCGTCACCGTCAGCAAGGCGATGAAACTGCTGGAGGAGAAGGGGCTGATTTCGCGGCAGCAGGGCGTTGGCACCCGCGTGGCGATGCGTATCGGCTATTCCCTCGATAAGGACAGCGGTTTTACCGCTCAGGCGCTGCGTCATGGCAGCAGCGTCAGCAACCGATGGCTGCTGCGCGCGCGGGTCGGCGCGCCGGCCAAGGCCGCGGCGGCGCTGGGGATCGCGGAAGGGGATGAGGTGGTCAAACTGCGGCGTTTACGCTTGTTGAACGGCAGCCCGGTCTCGCTGGAAACCACCTATATTCCGCTGCGCTTCCTGCCTGAACCGGCGCAGCTGGAGCATTCGCTGTATGCGTTATGGCAATCGCGCGGCATCGTGCCTGAAGATAAACACTTTTTGTTGAAGGCGGTGTCCTGCAGCGGCGAGGTCGCCGAGCTGCTCAACGTACCGTGCGGCGCGCCGTTGTTGCACATCATCCAAACCAGCCGCAACGCCCGGGGCGAGGCGCTGGAGTTCAGCGATATCTTGTGCCGCAGCGACGTTTATGAATTCGAGGTGAATGGTTAGCGAAATAACCATGCTCTTTTTGCCACTAGTGCGTATAATCGCCGCCCGGCGATTAATTAACCTGTAAAAAGAGCAGCAGAATGAGCACCACCAGCCTGATCCAACCCGATCGTGAACTGTTTTCTTATAAGCCTTATTGGGCGGAATGTTATGGCACCGCGCCGTTTTTACCGATGTCGCGAGCAGAGATGGATCAACTGGGCTGGGACAGCTGCGACGTGATCATCATCAGCGGCGACGCCTATGTCGATCACCCGAGCTTCGGCATGGCGATCATCGGCCGCATGCTGGAAGCGCAGGGCTTCCGCGTCGGCATCATCGCGCAGCCGGACTGGAGCAACAAAGAAGACTTCATGCGGTTGGGGAAACCGAACCTGTTCTTCGGCATCACCGCCGGCAACATGGATTCGATGATCAACCGCTATACCGCCGATCGCAAACTGCGCCACGATGACGCCTACACCGCCGGCAACGTCGGTGGCAAGCGCCCGGATCGCGCCACCCTGGTCTACAGCCAGCGCTGCAAAGAAGCCTATAAAGACGTGCCGATCGTGCTGGGCGGCATCGAAGCCAGCCTGCGTCGCATCGCTCACTACGACTATTGGTCGGATACCGTGCGCCGCTCGGTGCTGGTGGACTCCAAGGCCGACATGCTGATCTACGGCAACGGCGAACGCCCGTTGGTGGAAGTGGCGCACCGTCTGGCCGCCGGCGAGAAGATCGGCGATATCCACGATATTCGCAATACCGCGGTGATGCGTAAAGAAGCGCTGCCGGGCTGGAGCGGCGTGGATTCCACCCGCCTCGACAAGCCGGGCCGCATCGAACCTATCCCGAACCCGTACGGCGAGGATCTGCCGTGCGCCGACGGCGCCAAGCCGAAGGAGCCGGAAGCCAAGCCTGTCACGGTGCGCGCCGCCAAGCCGAAGCCGTGGGAGAAGACCTACGTGTTGCTGCCGTCTTTCGAGAAAGTGAAGGGCGACAAGGTGCTGTATGCGCACACCTCGCGCATTTTGCACCATGAAACCAACCCCGGCTGCGCCCGCGCGCTGATGCAAAAACACGGCGATCGTTACGTGTGGATCAACCCGCCGGCGATCCCGCTGACCACGCCGGAGATGGACAGCGTCTTCGCCCTGCCTTATCAGCGCGTGCCGCACCCGTCCTACGGTCAGGAGCGCATTCCTGCCTACGACATGATCCGCTTCTCGGTGAACATCATGCGCGGTTGCTACGGCGGCTGTTCGTTCTGTTCGATCACCGAGCACGAAGGGCGCATCATCCAGAGCCGTTCGGAAGATTCGATCGTTCGCGAAATCGAAGAGATCCGCGACAAAGTGCCGGGCTTTACCGGCGTGATCTCCGATCTGGGTGGCCCGACCGCCAACATGTATATGCTGCGCTGCACCAACCCGCGCGCCGAACAGAGCTGCCGCCGCGCCTCGTGCGTGTATCCGGAGATCTGCACCTACATGGATACCAACCACGAGCCGACCATCAAGCTGTATCGCCGCGCGCGTTCGCTGGAGGGCATCAAGAAGATCCTGATCGCCTCCGGGGTGCGTTACGATCTGGCGGTGGAAGATCCGCGCTATATCAAAGAGCTGGCGACCCACCACGTCGGCGGTTATCTGAAGATCGCGCCGGAGCACACCGAAGAAGGCCCGCTGTCGAAAATGATGAAACCGGGCATGGGCAGCTACGATCGCTTCAAACAGCTGTTTGATCACTATTCGAAGCAGGCGGGCAAAGAGCAGTACCTGATCCCGTACTTCATCTCTTCGCACCCGGGCACCCGCGATGAAGACATGGTGAACCTGGCGCTGTGGCTGAAGAAGAACCGTTTCCGCCTCGATCAGGTGCAGAACTTCTATCCTTCGCCGATGGCCAACTCCACCACCATGTATTACAGCGGCAAAAACCCGCTGAGCAAGGTGGGGTACAAGAGTGAAGACGTGGTGGTACCGCGCGGCGAGCGCCAGCGTCGCCTGCATAAGGCGCTGCTGCGTTACCACGATCCGGCCAACTGGGCGCTGATCCGCACCGCGCTGGAAGAGATGGGGCTGAAGCACCTGATCGGCAGCCGCCGCGAGTGTCTGGTGCCGGCGCCGAGCATCGACGAGCAGCGCGAAGCGAAACGGCTGCAGCGCCACACCCGACCGGCGTTGACCAAGCATACCGACATCAATCGGCAGCGCACGCCGTCCAACCGGCCGCCGCGCAAACCGATTCGCAAGGCCAAGCCGTAACGACGAGGCCCGCGCGCAAACAAAAAGGAGAACCCTCGGGTTCTCCTTTTTACTTTGGCTAATTACAACCGTTCGTAAGCGGCTTCCACTTTCATCAAATGGCGCGGCGCCTGCGGGGCGGGATGGTATTTGCGCACGTGCCAGTTAAAGGCTTCCGGCGTCAGGTTGTTAATCATCGCGATCGCCTGCTGGCGGTTGCTGGAGAAGGTGCGCAGCAGCGCGCCGGTGCCGTTGACGTAGGCGATGATGGTGGCGTAGCGCAGCGTGACGGGATTGGCGATCCCTTTAAGCTGTTGTTTTTGCAAGGTGGCCAGATAGGCGGCGCCGAGATCGATATTGGTGTCGGGATCCCGCAGGTCATCATCGTCCGGGCAGCCGCGTTTGCCTTTGTAGCGGTAGGCGTCGCAGCCGGCGGTATCGGCTTTCAGCTGCATCAGACCGATCGCATTGGATCTGCTCACTGCGGAAGGGTTGAAGCCGGACTCCACCTGGATCATGGCGGTGATCAGCTTGGCGTCCACGCCGTATTCGCTGGCGGCGTCTTGAATGGCGCTATCGAAGGCGTGGCGATCGTAGCTGACGCGCTGTTTCTTGCCGGCGCAACCCGCCAGCACCAGCATGATGCAAAGCATGCCCAGCCGTGACCCGTGTGAGAAAGAGAATTTCATGGTGCTCCGTGCTTGTCTGTTTTTTAACGGCGTTAACCGGCGGCCGGAGCCTCCGGCGTCGTCATCATAACGTCAGGCGGCGCAAAGGAGCAATGTGCGGGAAGGAAAAGCCCCCTCCGGCGGGAGAGGGCTTGAGAGGGGTTACAGGGTATCCGGATCCGGCCCCAGGCGGTTGCCGACGTCCAGCTTGGCGATCTCGCCCAGTTCGTCCTTATCGAGTTTGAAATCAAACACCTCGAAGTTTTCGCGGATGCGCGACGGCGTGACCGATTTCGGGATCACGATAAGACCGCTGTCCAGGTGCCAGCGCACCACGATCTGCGCCGGAGTCTTCTCGTATTTCTCGGCCATCGCCTTGATCAGCGGCTGGTCGAATACCCCTTCACCGCCCTGCGCCAGCGGGCTCCAGGATTCGGTGGCGATATGGTGCGTGGCGTTCCAGGCGCGCAGCTGGCGCTGTTGCAGCAACGGGTGCAGCTCGATCTGGTTGACGACCGGCGCCACGTTGGTTTCATCCAACAGACGCTGCAGGTGCGGCGTATGGAAGTTGCACACGCCGATGCTTTTCACCAGGCCTTGTTCGCGCAGTTTGATCAGCTCGCGCCAGGCGGAGACGTATTGATCCTGCTGTGGGCGCGGCCAGTGGATCAGATACAGATCCACGTAGTCCAGCTTGAGCTTTTCCAGACTGGTTTCCAGCGCCGCCAGCGGATCGCTCTGATCGTCGTTCCACAGCTTGGTGGTGATGAACAGGTCGCTGCGCGGCAGCGCGCTGGCCTGCAGCGCGGCGCCGACGCCTTCCTCGTTCTTGTAGATCGCGGCGGTGTCGATGGAGCGGTAACCGATCTCCAGCGCTTTGCTGACCGCGCGGGTGGTCTCTTCAATACTCGCCTGCCAAACGCCGAGACCCAACTGCGGCATCAGATTACCATCGTGGAGTTTGATGATGGGTTGTTGCGTTGTCATGCGCATCTCCTTGTGTACGGATTGCGGCGCCTGCGGCACCGAAACGGCTATAGATAAATTCTAGTTGGCAAAATGGGCGGTTGCCGGGTTTGCCAGCCTAATTTCAGCGGTGGCGGGAGTGCGATTTTCTCCCCGCTCTCCCTGCGAATGAGCGGTAAGACGAAGGGTGCGAAACGAGCGGCGGCGCGCTGAGGCGCCCGACTGCGCCCGGCGATCGGCCGAGCGCAGAATGCGGCGAAAAATGGCTGGCGAAGACTAAAGCCTAGCAAAAAATCGCCGTTTTGCGATTAACGCGCCGCTTCATAAATGCGGCGGCTGACGTCCAGGGTGATGTCCTGATGCTCGCCCAGGGCGGTCATGCCGTGCTGCTGCAGCTTGTCGAGCAGCGCGGGAATGCTGCTGCCGTCAAGCTGATAATCCGCCATGCGGGTCGGCACGCCCATCTGCTCGAAGAAGGCGCGGGTGGCGGCGATCGCGTCGTCGATGCGGCTGTCTTCGCTGCCTTCGCGCAGGCCCCAGACGCGTTCAGCGTATTGCAGCAGCTTTTCGCGTTTCTGCGCTTTCTTCTCGTGCAGCAGCGCCGGCAGCACGATGGCCAGCGTTTGCGCGTGGTCGAGGTCGTGCATGGCGGTCAGCTCATGGCCCAGCATGTGGGTCGCCCAGTCCTGCGGCACGCCAGCGCCGATCAGGCCGTTCAGCGCCATGGTGGCGCTCCACATCACGTTGGCGCGCACCGCATAGTTCTCCGGATCGGCCAGCGCGCGCGGGCCGTCTTCCAGCAGGGTCAACAGCAGGCCTTCGGCGAAGCGATCCTGTACCTTAGCGTCGACCGGGTAGGTCAGATACTGTTCCAGGGTGTGTACGAAGGCGTCGACCACGCCGTTGGCTACCTGGCGCGGCGGCAGCGAGTAGGTCACCAGCGGATCCAGCACGGCGAAGCGCGGCTGCACCAGCGGCGAGAAGAAGTGCTGCTTGTCGCCGCTGCTTTTACGGGTGATCACTGCACCGCTGTTGGATTCGGAACCGGTGGCCGGCAGCGTCAGCACGCAGCCCATCGGCACCGCGTCGGTGATGTGGCTGCCGACGGTCTGCAGAATATGCCAGGCATCGCTGTCGGCCGTATAGCGGGCGGCGGCGGCGATGAACTTGGTGCCGTCAACCACCGAACCGCCGCCGACCGCCAGCAGGAAATCGATGTTTTCCGCTTTCACCACCTCGACCGCTTTCATCAGCGTTTCGTAGGTCGGGTTAGGCTCGATGCCGGAGAATTCCCGCACGTCGCGGCCGGCCAGCGCGCTATGCACCTGATCCAGCACGCCGTTTTTCTTTACGCTGCCACCACCGTAGGTGATCAGGATGCGTGCGCTCGCCGGGATCTGGCCGGCCACGTCGGCAATTTGCTCCTTGCCGAACAGGATTTTGGTTGGGGTATGCAGAATGAAGTTTTGCATGGCTGATTTCTCTCTTTCTGTCAGGCGGGCGCCAAAGCGGCGCAAAGGTGTCTGGCCCGTATTGTCAGGAACCGGGCGGCAACGCACAATGCATATTCCTGTCGGGTTCTTGCCTATTCCTACAAGTCGATGTAGAAATAGAGAGTTTTAAATTATTATTTATGCCGAATCGTTCTGACTGTAAGAGGGTGTTTCCGTGATTGAAATCGATGCGCTGCGCAGCCGCATGGCGCGCCAGGCGATGGCTATCGCCAGCGGCAATGGCTACACGCCGTCGCCGGTGCCGCGGGTGAAGATTTTGTATGTCGATCGCCACACTCCGCGTCAGCCGGTGATGTACGAACCGGGGATCGTCATCATCTTTCAGGGACACAAGGTCGGTTATTGCGGCAATAAGAAGTTCCAATACGATCCGCGCAACTACCTGCTGATGACGGTGCCGCTGCCGTTTGAATGCGAAACCTTCGCCAGCCCGGAACTGCCGCTGGTTGGGTTGGCGGTCAATATCGATACCCAAATGTTGCAGGACTTGCTGATCGACATCGGCGATGACGACTACCTGATGCAACCGCGGGCTGAGAGCAACGGGGTGAACCTGGCGGAAATGACGGAAGAGTTGCTGTGCGCCACCGAACGTCTGCTGGACGTGATGGCCAATCCGCTCGACGCTCGGGTGTTGGGGCCACAGATCGTGCGCGAGATCCTCTACTATGTGCTGCGCGGCGCCTGCGGCGCGTCGCTGCAGGAGCTGGTCAACCGTCATACCCATTTCAGTCAGATCGCCAAGGCGCTGCGGCGCATAGAAAATCAGTATGCCGAGAGCCTCAACGTCGAGCAGTTGGCCGGTGAGGTCAACATGAGCGTGTCGGCGTTTCACCATAACTTCAAGGCGGTGACCAACACCTCGCCGCTGCAGTACGTGAAGTCGTACCGGCTGCACAAGGCGCGTTTGCTGATGGTGCATGACGGCCTGAAGGCCAGTACCGCGGCGATCCGCGTCGGTTACGAGAGCGCATCGCAGTTCAGCCGTGAATTCAAACGCCTGTTTGGCGTCACGCCGGGGGATGAAGTCGCCCGGTTGCGCGACGCCAATCCGCTGATGCTGGAGGGGTGAGCCGCCGCCGGGCGGCGGGCTATGGGGTCAGCACGATCTTGCCGAACGGGCCGCGATCGAGGTGATCCAACGCCTGCGGCAGTTGATCGAGCCGGTATACCTGGTCGATCACCGGCTGCAGGTTGACGGCGTCCACGGCGCGCACCAGATCTTCCAGCGAGCGGCGGTGGCCGACGCCGATGCCCTGGATCTCCGCCGATTTCAGCAGCAGCAGGCCGGCGGGAGCGGAGATCTCGGCCCCCGCCAGCACGCCGATCACTGAGATGCGGCCGCCCACTGCCACGGCGCGCACCGAGTTGCCCAAATTCGGGCCGCCGACGGTATCGATCACATGGTCGATGCCGCGATCCTGCGTCAGCGCATAAATCGCTTCCACCCAATCGCCGTCCAGCCGGTTGATGCCATGATTGGCGCCCAATGCCAGGGCTCGCGCCAGCTTTTCATCGCTGCCGGAGGTGACATAGACCTCCGCGCCGTGGGCTTTGGCGATCTGCAGCGCGAACAGCGCCACGCCGCCGGTGCCTTGCACCAGCACCGTCTCGCCGGCATGCAGTTTGCCCTGTTCCACCAGCGCGAACCAGGCGGTCAGCCCGGCGCAAGGCAGGGTGCTGGCCTGCACGTCGTCCAGCGACGCCGGCGCCGCCACCAACCAGTCTTCATGCAAAATCACATATTCCGCCAGCACGCCCTGATAGAAACCGCCAAGGGTGTGGTAAGGCACCTGGCGCGCATCGCCGTACGGTTTTTGCCGGCCGTCGATCCAGCCGGGGCTGAAGGTAGAGATGACCCGGGCACCGGGTTGGAAACGGCTGACGCCGGGCCCGACGGCGTCGACCTCGCCGGCCATGTCCGAGGCGGGGGTGAACGACTGCGGCAGCGTCAGCCCCATGCCGCTTTCAATCATCATTTTGTCGCGGTAGTTGAGCGCTACCGCCTTCACTTTCACTCTGATCTCGCGCGGCCCCGGCTGCGGGATCGCGTCGGTGGTCAGCTGCAGGTGTTCACGCCCCAGGGCATCCATCGTCCAGCGTTGCATCGTGTTGGTCATGATGTTCTCCAAAGTCTGCGATTAACGGCCTGTCGATAATATCGTTGATGAAGGTTCGCCAGTGGCGATAAGATTTCCGCAGATTGTTTCTTTTAGAGCGACAAACCATGAGCGATCGATTGAGCGGCATTTCGGTATTCGTCACCGCCGTGGAGGCGGGCAGTTTTGCGTTGGCGGCCAGTCGGCTGCACCTGTCGCGCTCGGCGGTGGGGAAAACGATCGCCCGGCTGGAACAGCGGCTGGGCGTGCGGCTGTTTCATCGTACCACCCGCAGCCAGAGCCTGACCGACGACGGCGCGTTGTTCTATGAGCGTTGCCTGCGGGCGCTGGAGGAGATCCGCGGCGCGGAAACGCTGCTGGAGTCGGGCAAGCGGCAGGTCAGTGGCCGGCTGCGGGTATCGATGCCGGTGTTGTTTGGCCGCATGTGCATCGCGCCGCTGCTGACCGAGCTGACGCGTGAGCATCCCGGCCTGGAGCTGGAGCTGTCGTTCAGCGATCGGGTGGTGGATCTGATTGAGGACGGTTTCGATATGGCGATCCGCAACGGCACGCTGGCCAACAGCAATGGGCTGGTGGCGCGGCGCATCGGCGATCACCGCATGACGCTGTGCGCCTCGCCGGCCTATCTGCAGCGGTGCGGCGAACCGCACAGCATTGAGCAACTGACCCAGCACGAGGCGGTGACCTATATGCGCGCCGGCGCGCGGCGCAGCTGGCGGGTGCTGGACGAGAACGGCGAGCCGCAGGAAGTGATGCCGAATAACCGATTGCAGATGGACGATTTGCAGGCGATTGCGGATGCGGCGACGGCCGGGTTCGGCATCGCCTGGCTGCCGTGTTGGCTGGTGCGTGAGCAGCTGTTGAGTGGGGCGCTGGTGCGCCTGCTGCGCGATCGGCCCGGCGCCGCCTTTGAAGCGCATGCGGTGTGGCCGCACACGCCTCACCTGCCGCTGAAGGTGCGGCTGGCGGTGGATACGCTGGTGAGCAAGTTGCCGCCTCGCCTGGCGTTGGTCGAGAAAGCGCTGTAGCGCGCCGGGATCAGGAAGAGGAGGCGCGTTTTTTACGCCAGACCACCAGCATGGCGCCGAGCAGGCCGACGAACAGCAGCAGCAGCGGCAGAAGCATCAGGCCGGTCATCACCTGGCTTTCGTGGCGTTTCACCAGCGGAATTTGGCTGAAAGCGTAGCCGAGGCCGACCAGCGCGCAGACCCAGATCGCTGCGCTCAGCCAGTTGAAAACCTGGAAGCGGGAGCTGTTGAGCCCGGAAATGCCGGCCATGGTCGGCAGCAGCGTGCGCACGAAGCCGAGGAAGCGGCCGATCAGCAGCGCCGTCAGCCCGTGGCGGTTGAACAGGTTATGCGCGCGCTGATGGTATTGCGCCGGCAGTTGCAGCAGCCAGCCTTTCACCAGGCTGGTGTGGCCCAGCCAGCGGCCCTGGATATAGCTCAGCCAGCAGCCGAGGCCGGCGGCGGCGGTCAGAATCAACAGGGTGGGGGCAAAGCCCATCACGCCTTTGGCGATCAGCGCGCCCGACAGCAACAGCAGGCTATCACCGGGGAGGAAGGAGGCGGGCAGCAGTCCGTTTTCCAAAAACAAGGTGGTGAAAAGTACGGCGTAAACCACCCAAATCACGCTGGGATCGGCGAGGGCGATGAAGTCCTGCTGCCAAAGCGCATGAATAATCTCTCGTAATACATCCATTTTATGTCCTGTTGCATGCCGGTTGCGCCCGGGGTCACGTTCTCCAGGATGCGGCGGTTACCGTATCTGACAGTTACCCGGTTAGTGTACCGCTAATAGCTTAAGCCGACATTAAACGAGACGAAGAAAATTACCGGAATCCGCCTTAGCGCACGCCGTTGAGGCGATCGAAGCCGGCGGCCAGATCGGCGATCAGGTCTTCGACGTTCTCCAGGCCGATATGCAACCGCACCAGCGTGCCGGAAAAATCGACGCCGCCCGCCGGGCGGATCGCTTCCAGCTCTTCCGGCTGATTGGCCAGGATCAGCGACTCGAAGCCGCCCCAGGAGTAGGCCATGCTGAAGTGGTTGAAGTTGTCCAGGTAAGCGGCCAGCTGCGCCTCATCCAGCCGCTCTTTCAGCACGAAAGAGAACAGCCCGTTGCAGCCGCTGAAGTCGCGGCGGTAGAACGCGTGGCCCTTGCAGCTGGGCAGGGCCGGGTGATTGACCGTCGCCACCTCCGGCCGTTCGGCCAGCCAGTTGGCGACCTCAATGCTGCTGCGTTCGTGCTGCTTGAGCCGCACGCTCAGGGTGCGCAGGCCGCGGCTCGCCATGTAGGCGGTGTCGGCATCCACCATCTGCCCCATCAGATAGGAGTACTCGCGCAGTTGCTCCCAACAGCGCGCGTTGGCGACGGCGGTGCCGAGCATGTAATCGGAATGGCCGATCAGGTATTTGGTGCCGGCCTGAATGGAAATGTCGATGTCGAAATCCAGCGCCTTGAACAGCACGCCCGCCGCCCAGGTGTTGTCTATCATGATCACCACGTCCGGCGCCACGGCGCGAATGGCCTGCACCATCGCCGGGATATCCTGCACTTCCAGGGTGATGGAGCCGGGGGACTCAAGGAACACCACGCGGGTATTGGGTTGGATAAGCGTGGCGATGTCGGCGCCGATCAGCGGATCGAAATAGGTGGTGCTGACGTTCATGCGGCCGAGGATGTGGGTGCAGAAGTCCTGGGTCGGTTCATACGCTGAGCCGGTGACCAGCAGGTGATCGCCGGCGCCGACGAACGACAGGATCGCATTGGCCACCGCCGCCGCGCCGCAGGGGTACAGCACGCAGCCGGCGCCGCCCTCCAGCTCCACCATCGCATCCTGCAGCGCGAAGTGGGTCAGCGTGCCGCGTCGGCCATAAAACAGCTCGCCGTGGGCGCGTTGCGCGGTGGCCTGTTTTTTGGCGGCGACGGAGTCGAAGACCAGGGAAGAGGCGCGTTGAGTCACGGGGTTGACGGAGCCCTGGGTGTAGCGTTTGCCGCGGCCGGCGCCGATCAGCGTGGTTTCGATGTGTTTTGACGTCATGGTATCTGGCTCACCTCTGGTTGCTCTGCACTGCCCGTTTGCGATAGCCCTTACGTTAGCATGAGTTATTATAGCCATCCAGACGTTTTAACTTCTGGATATAGAAACGGCTATAATTGGCTGCCGCCCGCGCATTTTTCGCGTCATCCTTCTGCCGAGCGGCCAGAGAGAAGCCCATTCATCGGTCGAGACGTCGTTCGGCAGCGTGGCGTTGTTGCGCCGTTGTGGGAGAAAAGTAACGAAATCGCCCTATAAAAGGGGCTTTTAGCGGTGAACGGGCGCGGATTGGCGTTTGGTTGCGGAGGTGTCTAAAATTTTCTCGTTTATTTGGTAAATAATAATGAGAACTACTATCAATCCCCGGTTGGTTTGATATGATCGCACGCTGAATTATTCCTTAATTTTGATCGGTAATGGGTGGAGGCACAGCGTGAAAACGGCTGGCAAGAATTTAAATCAAGGATCGTTCGGCCAGGGCCGAGCGCAGTGGGGCAAGGCCTTTGGCCGCAGCCTGATGGCTTCAATGGTGCTGGTCGTGGGGCTGGCCGGCAGCGCGCAGGCTGCGCCGGCGACCCATCCGACCGTTGCCGAAAGCGTTGCGCCGGCCACCGCGCCTGCAGCCGCCGCGCCGGAAAGCATCACGCCGGTGAACCCGGCGCCCACGATCCAGCCACCGGAAACCCGCGGTATGGACTTGTCCATTTGGGGCATGTACCAGCACGCCGACGCGGTGGTGAAAGCGGTGATGATCGGCCTGGTGCTGGCGTCTAT
This sequence comes from Serratia sp. X3, assembly GCF_014982455.1. Taxonomy (NCBI): domain Bacteria; kingdom Pseudomonadati; phylum Pseudomonadota; class Gammaproteobacteria; order Enterobacterales; family Yersiniaceae; genus Serratia; species Serratia sp. X3. The sequence goes on along the minus strand of NZ_JADCNB010000005.1, from coordinate 63,520 downwards.
CGTGACCTGGACCATTCTGTTCGCCAAAGGCAGCGAACTGCTGCGCGCCAAGCGCCGTCTGCGCCGCGAGCAGTCGGCGCTGGCCGACGCGCGCTCGTTGGATGAAGCTTCCGAGCTGGCGCAAAATTTCTCCCCGGAGAGCGTCAGCGCGGTGCTGCTGAACGATGCGCAAAACGAGCTGGAGCTGTCCGCCGAGTCTGACGACAACAACGGCATCAAAGAGCGCACCGGTTTCCGCCTCGAGCGCCGCGTGGCGGCCTACAGCCGCAACATGGGCCGCGGCAACGGCTTTCTGGCCACCATTGGCGCCATCTCGCCGTTCGTCGGCCTGTTCGGTACCGTATGGGGCATCATGAACAGCTTCATCGGCATCGCCCATTCGCAGACCACCAACCTGGCGGTCGTGGCGCCGGGCATCGCCGAGGCGCTGCTGGCGACCGCAATGGGCCTGGTGGCGGCAATCCCGGCGGTGGTGATCTACAACATCTTCGCCCGCGTTATCAGCGGCCATCGCGCCCAGGTGGGCGACGTGGCGGCCCAGGTCTTGCTGCTGCAGGGCCGCGATCTGGATCTGGCCGCAACGGCGGAAGCCAAGCGCTCACAGCACGCACATCAACTGCGGGCGGGGTGAGTCATGGCGATGCGCTTAAATGAAGATCTGGACGACAGCGGCGAACTACATGAAATCAACGTGACGCCGTTTATCGACGTCATGTTGGTGCTGTTGATCATCTTTATGGTGGCCGCGCCGCTGGCAACGGTAGATATCCGCGTCGATCTGCCGGCTTCTTCCGCCAAGCCGCAGCCGCGGCCGGAAAAACCGGTCTTCCTGTCGGTGAAGGCCGACAAGCAGCTCTACGTCGGCGATCAGCCGGTGAATGCCGATCAGCTGACCTCGGTGCTGGATCAGCGCACTCAGGCGAACAAAGAAACCACCATCTTCTTCCAGGCGGACAAGAGCGTGGACTATGAAACGCTGATGAGTGTGATGGACACCCTGCGTAAAGCCGGTTACCTGAAAGTGGGGCTGGTGGGCATGGAAGGCGCCGCCAAGTAGCGGCAGCAAAACGATAAAGGGCGCTCAGGCGCCCTTTTTTTACGGCTAAAGAGCTGTCACGCCTTTGCCAACAAATCCCTGGAACCGGCATGGCGCCAGTGGATGCGGCCCGGCAGATACAGTGCGTTCTGTTCCAGCGGCCGCTCGTCGATAAGCGCGGTGACGTTATCAAAACTATGTTGCGCCAGTGCCAGGCAGTCTTGCGCGACCGTGTCTATCTTCAGCGTCATGCAGTCGAACAGGTAGTGATCGTCGAAGCTGCACAGGTGAATGTCGCTCTCCATCAGCTGATGCTGAGTCAGGTAACGCAATACGCCCTCCAGCAGGCCGCAGGCGGCGGTAAACAGCGCTTTGGGCGGACGCCCCAACTGTGCGCACAGCTGAGCGAACATCTCGTAACCTGAGCTGGGGTGATAGTTGCCGTTGATGATCCATTCCGGTTTGCACGTTACGCCGGCGCGCTCCAGGCCAAGCTGGAAGCCGGCCAGGCGATCGCGGGTCGGCGAAATGCGCGGCTGCCCGCCGAGAAAATAGATCTCATCCGGATGTTGGCGCGCGACCGTTTCCACCAGGTCGGCGGTCGAATTGACCGAATCGGTGATCACCAGCGGCAGTTCGGAGCCAGCGATCAGGCGGTCCATCTGCACCACCGGCAGCCCGGCGTTGATCTTCTGGTATTCTGCGTCGTTCAACTGGCTGGAGGCGACGATCAGGCCGTCCACCTGCCGCTGTACCAGACTGTTCACCGCCATCATCTCCTGCGCCGGGTTTTCATCGGTGCAGGCGATCAACAGCTGCAGGCCGGCTTCGCGGCACAGCGTTTCCAGCTCGCGTGAAATCACCGCAAAGCCGTAGTTGGTCATCTCCGGCACCACCAGCCCCAGCGTGTGGCTGCGGTTGGAGCGCAGGGAGCGGGCGTGGATGCTGGGCTGATAATGGTGCTCGTACGCCAGCGCCAGAATGCGGTCGCGGGTGTCGTCGGACACCCGGTATTCCTTGCTGCGGCCGTTCAGCACCAGGCTGGCGGTCGATTTCGACACCCCGGCCAGCGTGGCGATGTCACTGATGGTAATGCGTTTATTTTTTTTCACTGACGCCATCTGAAGTCATCGGAGGATGCGTCATTCTAGCATGCATGGCGTCAGCGGCCAGTATTCCAACGCCAGCGGCGCGTTTCCGGACAGCCGCAGTTGCGGCTCAATGGCCGGGAAGTAGCGCGCGCTCATCACGGCCTCGCCGCGGTTGATGAAGATCTCCACGCTGGAACGATCGAACAGCAGCTGCAGATGCGTGACCGGGCCGCGCCAGTAACGGTGTTCCGGCTGGCCGTCGGCCAGGGAAGCGCGCGTCAGCCGCAGCCTTTCGCCGTTCCAGTTCAGCGTCATTGCGTCGCCAAAGGCGGCGTTGAACGCGCCCTGCGGCGCCAACTGCAGCTCCGCGGCTCCCAGCGCGCAGACGGGGGCGTCATCGGCGCGGCCCTGCCAGCATGTTCGTTCGCCGCGCAGCTGTTGCAGCTCGCGCGCCGGCCGCTGCTGGAGGCGGCCATGCCGCAGCGACAGCTCGCGTGGGCAGGTCATGGTGTGGATCCAGCCGTAGCGGCGCGTCGGATGGGCTTCTTCATCTTGCTCGGGCACGCCCATCCAGCCGAACAGCAAGCGGCGGCCATCTTCCGCCAGCGTCGTCTGCGGCGCATAAAACTCGAAGCCGGCGTCCAGTTCGCGGAATTCGCCGTGACGGAAGGCCGCCTGGCGGTAATCCAGCTTGCCGATCAGATAACCGGCCTGATAGCGATTGAGGTAGCGTTCCGGCTGCGGCGCCAGCCCCTGCGGGCAGCAGATCAACACCTCGGCGTCGTCCAGCGAGAACAGATCCGGGCACTCCCACATGTAGCCGAATTCGCCTAAGCCGTTCAGGCCGGAACCGGCGATCTCGCCCAGCGGTTGCCAGCCGCGCAGATCGGCGGAGCGCAGTAACAGCACCTTGCCGCGATCCTGCAAGTCCCGCGCGCCGAGCACCATGTACCACGCATTCTGATGGCGCCATACTTTGGGATCGCGTACGTGCCCGCTGTAGCCCGCCGGCAGCGGCAGCACCGGCCCGAGTTTGCGGTACTCGCCCCGATCGCTTTCCTGAGCCAGGCACTGATAAGCGGTGCGTGAGCCGTCGGGGAATTTCACGTTGCCGGTGTAGATCAGCGTGATTTTGTCTTCCGCCACTACGGCCGAGCCGGAGTAACAGCCGTGGCTGTCGTAACAGGCGCCCGGCGCCAGGGCGATCGGCTGATGCGCCCAACGCAGCAAGTCGGTCGACTGCCAATGTCCCCAGCACTTGTTGCGATGGTCGCAGCCCAGCGGATTCCATTGATAGAACAGATGATAAACGCCGTTGTGCTGAATGAAGCCGTTGGGATCGTTCAGCAGGCCAACGCTGGGCGCCAGATGCCAGGCCGGGCGGTGCGGATCGCGCAGCGCTCCCGGCTGGCCGTTCATGACCGCCCGCAGTGCCTGTTTGATTAAGCTGAGCTCCTCCATCATTGCGCGTCCGTTTTATATTTCAGCAGCAGGGAGAGGGCGAAGGCGCTGCCAAACGCGATCGCCAGGCCGATGATATAGCTGACCAGCGAACTGGCCTGCACGATCGCCATGCCGGGGATCGCCGTCAGCCCGACCGCGTTCATGCCGACATGGTTGGCCACCACCCAGGCGCCGCCGAGCGCGCCGCCCGCCAGCGCCGCCAGGAACGGTTTCACGAAGCGCAGGTTGATGCCGAACAGCGCCGCCTCGGTGATGCCGAGCATGGCGGAAAAGGCTGAAGGCACCGCGATGGCTTTGATTTTGGCGTCGCGCGTTTTGAAATACACCGCCAGGCAGGCGCCGCCCTGAGCGATGTTGGCCATCGACCAAATCGGCAGCAGGAAGTTGACGCCGATGTTGGGGTTGCCGAGCAGCCCGGCCTCCACCGCGTGGAAGCTGTGATGGATGCCGGTGATGACAATGGCGGAATAGAGGCCGCCGAACAGCAGGCCGGCGAACCAACCGGCATGGGCGATCAGCGTGCTGAGCACGAAGGAGATGCCGTCGCCCAGCGCACGGCCGGCGGGGCCGATAAACAGCAGGGCGACAAACCCGGAAATCACGACCGTCAGGAACGGCGTCAGGATCAAATCCAGCGCGTTGGGGATCACCTTGCGCAGCCGTTTTTCCAACAGGCTCATGAACCACACCGTCAGCAGCACCGGGAATACCGTGCCTTGGTAGCCGATCATGGCGATGTCCAGACCGAAGAAGTTCATGGTGTGGAACCCTCCGGCGACGCCCCAGGCATTGGTCAGCGCCGGATGCGTCAAAATGCCGCCGAGCGTGGCGCCCAGATAGGGATTGCCGCCGAATTCGCGTGCGGCGGTGAAGCCGATCAGAATCGGCAGAATAATGAACGCTGCCGAGCTGAACATATCCAACATGATGAACAACGCGCTGTTGGCATCGGCCCAGCCGTAGGTTTTCACCATGCCGAGCAGCCCCATCAACAGGCCGGACGCGACGATCGCCGGGATGATAGGCACGAAGATGTTCGACAGCAGGCGGGCGATGCGCTGCAGCGGGTTGAGCTTTTTCGCCGCGATATCGGCGGCTTCGGCCTTGCTGGATTCGCTGACGCCCGCCGCCTTGATGAATTCCGCATGCACCTTGTTGACCAGCCCGGTGCCGAAGATCACCTGGATCTGGCCGGCGTTGCTGAAGCAGCCTTTGACGCCGTCCAGTTTGCTGATGGCCTCTTTGTCCACCTTGCTGTCGTCCACCAGCACCAGGCGCAGGCGCGTGGCGCAGTGGGCGGCGCTGGCGATGTTCTCTTTACCGCCGAGCAGCGGCAACAGCGCGTTGGCGGTTGCGGTAATGTCCATGTTGTCCCCTTGCTGAATTAAAATGCCGCCGCGCTCTGCGCGGCGGAAATACGTTCATCGATGTCAGAAGAAATACTTGAATCTGGCGCGCACGCCGTAACGCTGGTCGTTGTCGCCGTTGGCGATCTTGTTCTCGGCGTTGGCTTCCAGCAGCGAAACATAGGCGCCTAAATACACATTGAAATTCTTCATATTCATAATGTTAGGTATCTGATACGACGCGTGAACGGTGTGGATGTCGTAGTTGCCCGGCTCGCTGAGCGGATTGTGGATATCGGCGGCGATCCCGGCGGTATTGAACTCTTTGATGTTGTTGTGCGCATAGATATAACCCAGTTCGAAGCGTCGCCACAGCACGTTGACGCCGGCGGTCAAGTCTTGCTCGCCGGCGGCGTCCAGGTAGGCGGTGCTCAGGTTGGCCACCACGCCGTTATCCGGATCGGCCGCGTTGGTGTTCCAGCTCATGGTCATGCCGTAGCCGTTGCGCTTGGATTGATCGACGAAGCGGCCCTGGCTGTCCTGATAGCCGTAGGCATTATTCACCACGTTGCTTTCCATCGCCGCTGCGATGCTGAAGGCCTCTTTCTTCCAGGCGATCACCGGGCGCAAATAGGCGACGTTTTTCTTATTGTTCAGCGCATTGCCGTGGTAGCTGTTGTCCTGGAACAGCGAGGTGCCGTCTTCCACCAGCGTGTTCAGTTCGAAATAGACATCCCCGGCGTATTTGCTCAACATCAGGTTTCCGCCGCTGCTGCTGCGGCCACGGCCTTCTTTCATCATATAGATATAGCCAAAGCCGTCAGCGTAAAGATCGTTGGCGGTGTTGCCTGAATACTGAATGAAAGTGTCCTGATTCAGCGGGAACATGTCGTAGGCTTCGAAGCGGCCGATTTTGGTTTGCCAGTTCTTTTCATTGCCGAAGAAGAAAGCGGCGTCGTCCAGGTTCATTTTGCCGGTCATGTCCGCCAGCGGCTGGACGCTGAAACCGGAGAAGTTGCCGTCCGGATTGCGGCGATAGCCGTCCAGCCCCACCAGAATGCGGCCGTTGATGTCCCAGCGCTCTTTGTTGCCGGGTTTCCAATCCTTGTGATCGCTGCCTTTCAACGACGTCAGTTGGCCGCTGCGGCTGGCGCCGTCCAGATTGAACTCCACGTCGCCGTACAGCTTCAGATCGTTGAAGCCGTTCAGTTTCAGCGCGCCGGTTGCGGGGGATTGCGTTTCCAGCGCGGCGGCGCGTTGCGCGACCCGCGCGGTTTGCCGCTCGGTGCTGGCGGTGCGCTGCTCCAGCTGTTGCGCCCGGCGTTCCGCTGCCGTGGCGCGGGTTTCAGCCTGAGCGGCGCGCTGTTCCGCCTGCGCCAGACGTTGTTCCAGCGCGTTAAGACGCGCCTCGATACTGCCGTCGCCGGAGGCCGCAGCGGCAGAAGTGGAGAGGAAAAGCCCTGTTGTTATCGCCAAATAGCTGAGTTTTTTCATCATCGTCTATCATCCGGGAAGGGTTGTTATTATTTTTTGCTAAATTGCTAAACCGGTTTTTCATGGCGAAAGATAGCGATCGAGAAGCGGACTGGCAATCAAGTTTGCTAACCCGATTCAGCTATTGTGATCGAGTGCGCAAATCGTGGGGTTAAAAGACCACGGCGCCCAGGGGATCGCCGTGGATGCAGAGGATCAGCGCAGAAAAGCGGCGAGCTCTTCGGCGCGGGGCAGGGCGGTCATGGCGCCTTTGGCGGTGGTGGCCAACGCGCCGCAGGCCTGAGCCTGGGCGATAATCGCCGGCCATTGCGCTTCTTGCGGCAATGCGTGAAGGCGCGCCAGCGCCGCTAACAGCCCGGCGACAAACGCGTCGCCGGCGCCGGTGGTATCGACCGGCACGACAGGCGCTGCGCGGAAATGACGTAGCCGTTGGCCGTCATGCACGTAGACGCCGTCGCCGCCCAGCGTGACCAGCAACAGGCGCAACGGGTAGGTTTGCATCATCCAGCGGATGCCGTTCTCCACATCGTCAAGATGGCTGATGAAAACCAGCTCTTCGCGCGACAGTTTCACCACGTCCGCCAGCAGCAGCGCCTTTTGCAGGCAGGGGCGCAGCGCTTCCGGTTGGCGCCAGATCTCTTCGCGGATATTGGGATCGAAACTGACCCGCCCGCCGGCCGCCCGAATGTTTTCCATTGCCGTAAAGGCCGCGCTGCGGCTGGGTTCCTGCGACAGTGCGATGGAGCAGAGATGCAGCCACTCGCCGCGTTGGAAGGCCGGCAGATCGTCAGGCTGTAAAAACAGATCGGCACTGGGCTGTACCATGAAAGTGAATGAGCGTTCACCGTGCTGATCGAGATCCACCACTACCGTGGAGGTGTGGTGTTCGGGATCCGAAAGCATATGGTCAATATCCACCCCTTCTTCGCTCAGCACCTGCTGCAGAAAGGCGCCGAAGCTGTCTTGCCCCACACGGCCGATAAAGGCGCTGTCGCCGCCCAAGCGGGCGACGCCCACCGCCACGTTAGCCGGCGCGCCGCCGGGGCATTTAAGATAACTGTTTGAATTTTCTGGCACCAAATCGACCACTGCGTCGCCCAGCACCCATACGCGATTCGTCATGCTTAATCCCTGTTTCTTCCGATGTCTGATGGGTGGCTAAAATAGAAGAACCGGTTTAGCAAAGCAATGAAATAATGCGTCAGGCGTTTGGGGAGTGAGGAAGATCAAAAAATAGGGCGGGTCAGGCGCAGGAAATACCGCCCGCGATGCGAGCGGGCGGTATGGATGAACGAAGCGCCTGTGGTGGGCGCTGGGCGTCAGAATGCGACGGAACCCTGCACGAAGAAGGTGCGCGGTTCACCGACGTACTTGCCGAAGTTATTGTCGTTGGAGCGGGTAAAGTAGCGCTGATCGAACAGGTTTTTCACCCCGGCGCCCAGCGTCAGGTTCGATAGTTGCGGCCCGAAATTATATTCCCCGCGCATGTTCCACACCATGTAACCGGCGATATTGCCGAACTGACCATCGGCGCTTTCCTGCGTGACGTACACCGGCCCGGTGCCCGGCGAATGCTGTTTGGACTGCGCGTAACCGTCCAGATTCCATACCCAGTTGCCGGTGGCGTAGCGCGTGCCGACGGTATAGACCTGGCGCGAGTAGAACGGCAGGTCTTTACCGGCGAAGTCGCCCTTGTCGGTGCTGGCCTTGGTGTAGGTATAGCTGGTGTAGACGCTGGCACCGTCGAGCGCGCGATTCAGCTCGCTGAGATCGTAGCTGAGCGCCAGCTCGATGCCTTTGTGCTTGGTGGCGCCCATGTTGGTCCAGCCCACATCGTTGCTGATGTATTGCAGCTGATTATCGAAGTCGATATAGAACAGCGTGGCTTCGGCCTTGACCACGGTGTCGTCGTAGCGGGTGCCGAACTCATAGGTATGCGCTTTTTCCGCCGTCAGCCCCGGCGCAGGCTGGTTGCCGTTGCCGCCTTTGGTCAGCTGGAAATACTGCATGCTGCCGAACGAGGTGTTGGCGTTGGCGAACAGTTTCCAGGCGTCGGACAGGTGGTACATCACGTTCAATGACGGCAGCGGTTCGCTGTAGCTTTTCTCGCGGCTGATGTTGTTGAACGAATCGTCCACGTGGGTGCGAATGCTTTCATAACGCAGGCCCGGCGTGACCGTCCAGTTGCCGACGTTAATGGTATCGTCGATATAGAACGCGTTGGCTGCGGTGCCGCCGGAGGTGTGCTGGTAATAGTCCGGGGTATCCGGCGTGGCGCCGACGTTCGCCGGGTTATACCAGGCCGAACGCGACGCCTTTTCATCCATGGTTTCATTCAGGTAGCGGTAACCGAGGGTGATCTCGTGCGCCATATCCCAGAAGCGAAACAGCTGCGAATAGCTTGGTTCGATCGCCCAGGTCGAATAGTGGCGCGGATAGGACACCATGCGCCGCAACCCGGCATTTTTGCCGGTGCCTTCCGATTCGATGTTGCTGCCGCGGTAGCTGTCGGTGAAGTAGGTCAACACTTCGAACTGTTTGTCGTCTTCCTGATGTTTGTATTTGAACGACATATCCTTGCGGCGGCCTTCGAACTGGTCCCAGGGACGCGTGGACTGGAACGGGTTCTGCGCGTATTGCGCGCTGCTCAGTCCGCCCGGCATGCCGGCTTTGGCGTCGTAGTAGTGGAAATTGGCCAGCAGTTCGTCGCGATCGGTGAACGCATAACGCGTTTTCAGCATGAAATCGTCGATGTCGGTGTTGTCGTTGTTGTCGCGGTAGCCCTGGCCGTGCAGGCCGGAGTAGAGCAGCTCGGCGCCGAAGCCGTTATCTGCGGTGCCGCCCACCGAGGCGCTGGTCAGGGTCTTCAGACCACCGTGGCTGGCGCCCTGAGTTTGCACGCCGGCGGTGCCGCCAAACGCTTTTGGAATGTCGCGGGTGACGAAGTTGATCACGCCGCCGACGTTTTGCGGCCCGTAACGCACCGCGCCGCCGCCGCGCACCACGTCAACCGATTGCAGGTTGCCGATCGACAGCGGCGCCATCGACAGCTGCGGCTGGCCGTAAGGCGCAACGGCCAACGGAACGCCGTCCATCAGAATGGTTGAGCGCGGAGAAAGGCGTGAGGTCAGGCCGCGCACGCCGACGTTGAGCGAAATGTCGCTGCCGCCGGTGCCGTTGCTGTCGCGCACCTGCACGCCGGGCACACCGCGCAGGCTGTCGGCGATGGTTTGGTCGCCTTGCTCATGCATCTGCTGCTGAGTGACGATGGATCGCGCGCCCGGATGGTTGAGCAGCACCGAACTGGTATCAGGGTTGTCCAGCCAGTTGCCGACGACGGTTACCGTATCGGCATCGTTTTGAGATGAGTTATCAGCAGCAAGGACGGGGAAAGCAACGGCGATAGAGGTCGCCAGCAGGGAGAGGCGAAAAAGAATTGACATAATAATGCCTTAGAAGTTTCAGACCCGGATGTGTTTTTTTATAAACGACAATCTTAATGATAATTATTGGCAAGTAAATAGAATTGTTATGGAATAGTTAAGTGGGTAACTACATGAAGGGTGCTGGTAGCAGGGCCCGGTTGGCGGGCCCTGGCGGGGATTATTGCGGCGTAAGCCAGAAGACCCCGCTGTAATCCAGCGCGGTGAATTTCTGGTGCACGCTTTCGATATCCGCTTGCGGATCAATATCTTTAAACAGCGCCGGGTGCAGGAATTTGGCGATCGCCTCGACCGCGATAAAGTTGAGCGGCGTGTCGTAAAATTGATGATAAATCGCCATCACGCGTTTTTCTTTCACCGCTTTCAACACGTTAATACCGGTGCGATCCAGCAGATGCGCCAGTTTCTTTTGGCTGGTGGCCATATCGGTGGTGTAGCCCAGCGGCACGGCCAGCGTGCCGCGATGGCCACGGCTCCAGTCGGCGCCGGTCAGCAGATAGAAATCCGGATTGCTGGCGATCACCTGTTCGACGTTCACTTCACCGCCCATGTCTGAAAACAGTTTGCTGCCGATATTGTCGCCGCCGGCGGTATCGATAAACTGCCCGAAGCTGCCTTTGCCGAAGGTATTGCAGCACTGCTCGCCTTTGATGCCAGCGCTGCGTTCGATGAAGACGCTGGGGCGCTGCTCCGGTTTCAGCGTGGCGACGCGCTGGCGCACCAGCTCGAGGCGTTGCTGATAGAAGCGGATAAAGGCGTCGGCGTTGGGCTGCTCGTCAAACACTTTGCCCAACAGCGCCATGCTGGCGACGGTGTTGGTCAGCGGCTGCTGGCGGAAATCGATGATCAGCACCGGGATGCCGACTTTTTCCAACTGGGTCAGTACGCCGCTGTCCTTCAATTTGCTCAGCAGACCGATGTCGAAAATGATCAGATCCGGTTGGCGCACCACCGCGCTTTCCACGCTGAAGTCACTGGTGTAGGGGTTGTCGAAGGTGGGGATTTGCATGACCTGCGGGAATTTTTTCGCATAGGCCTCAACCAGATCCGGGGCTTTGACCTTCAGTGAGTTGTCCCAGGCGATGATGTTTTTCAGCGGCTCCTGCGGATGCAGAATATTCAGCGCCAACAGCGCGCGGGCGTCGGCCAGGATAACGCGCTTGGCCGGTTGCGGCAGCGTAACCTGACGGCCGGCGACATCGGTAACGACGATCGGCGCGGCTTGAGCGGCGCCGGCCAACAGCAAAACGCAGGCGGCCAGCCAGCGGCCAGCTTTGGCGATAAGAACAGCGGACATGGAGATCCTTGAGTAATCGGCTAGGAACGAGAACGCAATGATAAGCGATATCCTTTCGCTTTTTGAACCTCTTCGCTGTCGATAGGCTACTCCTGGCCCATCAGCGGGTCGCTGACGCTGTGTTCGCCATCCTCAAGTCGGCCCGCCAGGCGGCGGCGCCAGCCTCCGGCGCTGTGCAGCGCAAGATCATACCAACCGCCGCTGGCGCGGGCGTCAAACGTTTGGCGGTGGCTGCCGCCCGCAGGCAGCGTGATGGGCCACGGGCCTTGTTGCGTGTAAGGACAGCGGTCGAGAGTGACCGTCACCGTTTCGGCACCCGGGTTATCCAACTGCAGCAGCAGGCTGCGGCCCGTCGGGCGCAAACGCACTTCCGGCTGCGGCCGACTCAGCGCGCCGCGCATTTCACGATGAAAACCGTTGGGGCCGAGCAGCCACAGATGGTACTCGTCCTCCGTCTGCCAGTCGTCGCTGACCGCCTTGCCGGCCTCGACGGTATAGCGGCGCGGGATCTGCGTCAGATCTCGCCGGTCGTAGACGTGAAACACCGCCCCTTGCTCGCCGGTATTGAACAGGTTCAGCGTTACGCGCCGCTGCTCGGCCGCGACGCTGGCCTCGACGTGCAGCTGGTAGGGCAGCGCGCGAGAAGGGCGCGCCAGGCGGCGTTGGTGTGGCAAACGCTGGCGGGCCGGCGGCGGCAGCGGCACCTGCGGCAGCTGCTCCTGGCATTGACGCAGACCGTCGGCAGCGTGGCGGCTGGTGGCGGGCAGGCTCGGCAATGCTTCGCCGTTAGGATCGACAAAGTTGAACGCCGAGGTGAGATCGCCACACACCGCGCGGCGCCAGGCGCTGATGTTGGGTTCATGCACCTGAAAGCGCTTTTCCAGGAATTGCAGCACCGAGGTGTGATCGAAGACCTGCGAATTGACCCAGCCGCCGCGGCTCCAGGGCGACAGCACCAACATCGGCACCCGCGGGCCGGGGCCGTAGATGCGGCCGTCCGGCGGCGGCTGCTCCTGCGAGCCGGGCGGCGCCACGTGCTGGAAGATCTCGGTATCGAACGGCACCGTCGATTTACCGGCGAAGCTGCCGTCTTCGCGCAGCGACGGCGCGGAAGGCGAAGGCATATGATCGAAAAAGCCGTCGTTTTCGTCGTAGTTGACCAGCAGCACGGTTTTACTCCACACCTCCGGGTTGTCGGTCAGCGCGTTGAGGATCTCTTGCGTGAACCAGCCGCCCTGCACCGGGCTGGAGGGATCGGGATGTTCCGAATAGGCCGCCGGCGCGATGATCCAACTGACCTGCGGCAGTTTGCCCTGCTGCACGTCGGTGCGGAATCCGGCCAGCATGGCGTCCAGATCGTTGCCGTCGGCGGCCGGCAGGGTGTTGCCGTTGCCTTTGTACAGCGGCGCGGTCGCGTTGAGCTCGTCGCGATAAGGCACGAAGGCGTTGAAGTCTTTTGGCGGCCGAGCCGGGTTGCCCACCTGAATGCTGGCGGCGCGGTATTGGCGAAAGCCCGCCAGCGGGTTATCGGTAAAGTTGTCCGGCAGGAATTGGTACACCTTCCAACTGACGCCGCTCGCCTCCAGCCGTTCCGGATAGGTGGTCCACCGGTAGCCGATCTCTGCCGGGCCGGGGCTGTCCCATTCGTTGACCACTACCGCCACGTCGGCGGCGGACGGGCCGTTGGTGCCGGTCCAGTGGAACAGCCGGTTGGTGTTGGTGCCGGCGTGGATGGAGCAGTGATAGGCATCGCACAGGGTGAAGGCGTTGGCCAGTGCGAACTGGAACGGCAGCTCCTGCTGGCGGTAGTAGCCCATCGAGGCCGGCGTTTTGTAGGTGGGCCAGGCGCTCATGCGGCCGTGATCCCAGGCGGCTTGCTCATCCACCCATGAGTGCGGCGTGCCGGTGACGCGCTGAGCGTTGCCGCGTTTGCTGTCCAGATGGTAGGGCATTACCAGCCGTTCGGCGCCCTGTTGCTGCCAGACCAGGCGATCGCCGGGCAGTGGAATGGTAAATCGATCGCTGAAGCCGCGCACGCCCGGCAAGGTGCCGAAGTAGTGATCGAAAGAGCGGTTCTCCTGCATCAGGATCACCACGTGTTCGACGTCGCGCAGGGTGCCGGTGCGGTTATTGGCGGGAATGGCCAGCGCTTTGCGAATCGAGGCGGGCAACAGCGAGAACGCCGATCCGATGGCGGCAGCCCGCAGGATGTCTCTGCGAGAAAGGTCAGGCATGCGTCGTTAATCTCCGTCAGTGTGCTTTGAAGATAGCTGCTGACGACGATAATGGCGAAAAATAACAGGGAGATGAAAGCGAGAGAAACAATGCTCCCTGGCGGGAGCATTGGGGGATGGGCTTACTGTCTGATCAGGCGGCCGAGCGTCGGCGCCGTTTCGAAATCGCTGCGGAAGGGGTTGATGTCCAGGCCGCCGCGGCGGGTGTAACGCGCGAACACGCTGAGTTTTTCCGGGCGGCAGCTCTGTTTGATGTCGTTGAAAATGCGCTCGACGCACTGCTCGTGGAATTCGTTGTGCTGGCGGAAGGAGATCAGGTAGCGAAGCAGGCTTTCGCGATCGATTTTGCGGCCTTCATAGTGGATCACCACGCTGCCCCAGTCCGGCTGGTTGGTGACCAGGCAGTTGGATTTCAGCAGATTGGAAGACAGCGTTTCCGCTACGTGCTCCCCTTGATCGGCCGCGCCGCTCAGGTATTCCGGTTTGAAGGCGAAGTCGTCGACCGCGATATCCAGATCGTCGATGTTGATGCCCGGCAGACGATCGATCTGCGCCGGATAACCTTCCAGACCCGGATAGAGCTTGACGGTGACCTGGCCATTGGCCGCCTGCGACAGATCCTTCTGCATGGCGGCGCTCACCTGTTCCACGCTGTCGAAGCGCGTTTGGTTGAAGCTGTTGAGATACAGCTTGAACGATTTGGATTCGATCAGGTTGGAAGAGGAGTGCGGGAAGGTAAATTCGCCGATGCCCACCACCGGTTTGCCCTTGCCGTTGAGCCACGACAACTCGAAGGCGGTCCACAGATCAAAGCCGCTGAACGGCAGCTGCCGTTCGTCCACGCCGATCAGATCGCGGCCGCGTGCGCGCGGCAAGGCTTCGAGCAATGCGGGAGCATATTGGTCCGGATAATCGGAGTTCGCGCCAAGATGGGTGATCTTATCTTGCTTTTGGATATGCATATTCATTGCCCTTTGCTTGTTCGGTATTGATGTAGCGGTTAAACAGACTGCGGGTGGCGTAAATCGGCCCGACGCCCAGCAGGGCGTAAACCACCTTGATCAGGAACTGAGACAGGATCATGGTTTTGATGATGTCCCAGCTCAGCACGTTGTAGAACGCCAGCGTACAGAACACCACGCTGTCGATGGCCGAAGCGATTACGGTGCTGGTGATCACGCGCACGAACAGGTAGCGGGAGTTGGTCAACTCCTTGATCTTGCAAAGCAGATAGGAGTTGACGTTCTCGGAGATCAGATAGGCCGCCGAAGAGGCCACCAGCACCGCCATGATGCTGTGCACGATGCCGTTGTAGGTCTCGCTGTACTCCCACTGTGGAATGCTCGGCACCAGCGTCGTAACCCAGACGCCGAGAACGAAGGTCAGGTTGGCGATGAACGAGATGATGATGGTGCGCCTGGCCAGCCGCAACCCATAGAACTCGTTGAGTATGTCCACCAGAATGAACGTGAGCGGATAGATGAAGATCGCCGGCGGCGTGATGAGATTCAGCACCGGAATTTGGATCGGCTTGACGCCGCACAGCGTCGAGAAGATGTAAATCACGCTGAGCGCCACGGTAATAATCAGGTAGGCGTACCAGGAACGTTCATGGCGATCGCTGAGCTCATAGGCGGTTTTTTGTTGATTGTCGCCGTAGAGTTTACGGTACAGCGCCTGCAGCTCGTGTCGGCTCAGGTCTTCCGATATTTCGCTGTCGGCCAGCTCATTGAGCCCCATGGTAATGGTTTTGCCGGTGGCCAATACCATGACATTGGCCGCGATGGTGCCATGTCGGGTGAAGCCCAACAGCTTGAACTTCTGATTCGGTTCCATTTATAACCTTTCTCCAACGATATAACCCAGGAATTGCACCGTCTCCTGAAGGCGTTTGTCCATGCTTTCGCTGTCTTTGTCGTCAACCACAAAGAAGCCGCTTTTTCCCGAGTGATACAGCAAAGGTGAATCGCAAATCAGTACCGGCGGACGTTTAATGATAATGACTTCGCCCGGAATGAATGACCCTTTAATTTCGGTCTCTATTTTCATTGCCAACATGTTCGACTCATCGCCGAAGAAATAAGTCAAAGGAAACTCGGTGACCAGTTGCCCGATCTTGCGCTGCGAGACGGCCAGATAGCGCGACTGCGGGATCACCGGAATGGCGGAAGGGTTCTTGTTGCCTTCGGTGGACAACGTTTCGTTGAGCAGCTCCAATTTTTCCAGATCGTAGTCTTCGATCTCTTCACAGGAGACACCGAAAAAATCTGAAATCCGATTAACGGTGGATTGCTGAACGTTGTTCACTCTTCCATCAAGAATTTTGTATAGGGTAGTGCGCGTCAGGCCGCTGCGGTTGGAAAAGGAAGCCTTGGTTTCACCGCGGGTACGCATTAGATATTCAATATTTTTAATGATGTTGATTTTGCGCTGTGCGTTGGGGGTTTTCATAGGCTGTCCTTACAAACATTACGCTGGCTTCACTATATCTTACGCGTTGGCGTTGTCCAGATAAAAAGGCGCAGGGAATAGGATAACAGACTGATTATTTTCGTTAATTATTGCTTTCTGTCAGCGGCTTGGCGGGGGGGGGGGGCGACGTGGATGCGGAAGGCGGTTTGGGGAAATGATAAAGCTGTGCAAATCAATTGATTAGCTTTTGCTTATGGAAAAGTGAACACAAAAGCCAATTTTATGTTCACTTTTATGTTGACCAAAGGCGATTTCATGGGCTACTGTTCATGCAAGCTGAAGTTTTTCTTTACGATCAAAACACTGAAGCTAACGACTTTTATAATAAAAAGCTCAGAGGGGGATGTTCCCGCACTCTGAGCATAATGGATAGCTTGCTACCGACACCAGGGACCCTCATCACCACGGCCGTTTGTCTGCGCGATCGGCCTATTCCTTTACGCTGAACTCCGCATTTTGCGAGCAATAAAACACTCCCCCGTCATTGGAGGAGTGCGTTAACGCCTGTGCGAAAATCAGAGCGACTTCTGCGAGGCCAGGGGTTTTTGCGCCCGACTGAAGGCCAGCTTGAGCACCCAATACAGCAGGCTGGCGGCCACCAGTGAGTTGATGGTCGGTACGCCCCATTCGGTCGCCAGGCCAACGGCGCCGCCGGCGATGCTGGCGACGATCGCCGCCCAGCCGATGGTTGGGGTTTCGTTCGGCAACTGGCCCGTACGGCGGCTCTCGTCCAGGATTTTGCGGTGGCTGCGCAGCAGGTAATAGTCCACCAGCATGATGCCGATAATGGGCGGGAAGACCACGCCAAGCACCGTCAGGAAGTCGACGAAGCGGTCGAGAATGCCCAGCACCGACAGCGTGGTGCCCAGAATACCGATCGCCAACGTGGTGTAGGTGTACTTCAGCTTTTTGCCGGTGATGCCTTCCACCGCGTTGACGATGCCCAGCGAAGAGGAGTACAGGTTGAGATCGTTGACGCGCAGGGTGGAAAACACCACCACCAGCAAACCGGCGCCGCCGGCCGCTTGCGACATGATGGTGACCACATCCGCAGTGCCCAGGGTTTTGGCGATCAGGATAGCCAGGCCATTCACCACGAACTCGCCGGCGACGATGGTGAAGATCGTAACGCCGAGCACGTGTTTGCCGTTTTTGGAGTAACGGGTCAGATCGGGCGTCATCAGGCTGGCCACGATGGCGCCGCCGACGACGATGGTGATGCCGGCGCTGATGGTCAATGGTTCACCCGGCGGCGCCAGCTGGATGATCTCCTGCAGGTTATGGCCGGAAAGCGCGGTCACTGAAATATAGGCCACCAGCATAATGAACATCGGCACCGCGATACGGGCGGCGATGCGCAACGCCTTGAAGCCGAATGCCACCAGGATGGTCAACAGCGTGCCTGAGAGCCCGGCGGCCAGGCCAAAGCCCAGCTTATTGCCGAGCGCGAAATCGAGCGACTTGGCGAAAATGGCGTTTTGAATGCCGAACCAACCCAGCAGGCTGACGGCCACGACCACGCCGATCAGCACCGAGCCCAGGCGGCCAAAGCCGCACCAGCGCGCCAGCAGGCTGCCGGAAATCCCTTCGCGCATGCCCGCCATCCCAAGCCCATAGGTCACCACGCCGAAGATCAGGCTGCCGACGAAAATGGCGGTGAAGGCGTCAATCAGCGTCATGGAGTTGCCGAGCACGGCGCCGAGCATGAACTGGTCCAGCGCGGTCAGCATGCCCATATGCACGATGGCCACGCTTAAAAACGAGACTCTTTTATCCTGCGGCACTCGGGTGAGCGGATAATCTTCGATCTTTATCACGGTGAGATCTTCCTTGCGGTTCAAATAAACTGAATGCCCTTGGTTATCAGGCGATCGGGAATGTAGTTATCCAGGTTGGCGTATTTGCAATACTCCTCAAACTGTTGCTGAGTATGCACGTTGGCCTTCTGGTAAATATTATAAATGCGGTTTTCGATGGTCTTATTGCTGACGTTATAGATTTTGGCGATCTCTTTCACCGTAAATCGCTGCAGCATAAGGAAAATGACATCGAGCTCGGCGCGGGTGAACAGCTCGTTGTTAACTTCGGTGGTCAAGATGCTGGGTTTTTGCTGATTGATGTATTTCAGCGGCGACAGGCTGTTCATCGGCTTGGCGTTCCAGATCACGCCGATCACCTGTTTGTCATCGTTGTAGACCGGTAGCTTTTCGCTGATAAACGGCGTCAGGCTGTCTTTGCCATACCAGTAGTGCGTCTCGATGACCGTGACCCGATCGCGCGCCGCTTCGGTCATCTTGTCATGCTCGATAAAGTCGGCGGCGGAATCGGCCCAGTCGGCGGGGAATTCGTGGTCATATTTTCCGGCGACGTCGAAATTCAGCGGCGTATTGGTATAGAGATAAGCGGCGCGGTTCATATAGAGGTGGCGGGACAGCTGGTCTTTGATGCCCCAAGGCTCGCTCAGGTGCTCCATCATGGTGATGAGGCCCTTGAAATAAGATTCATTATTTTTATGCGATGAACCCATACCCACCTCTGCGCCGCTCAGGCCGCGTTACAGGCTTTTAGCCAGGTAATGGCGGGTATGGCGATGCGCATAGTCACCCAGCTCGCCATAGACCCGGTAGCCCAGTTTTTCGTAGAAGCCTCTGGCCTGGAAATCGAAGGTATCGACGTAGGCCATATGGCAACCGCGCTTGCGGGCCTCTTCTTCGGCCAGCTGCATCAGTTGGCGACCGTAACCGCTGTTGCGGCATTGATCGCCGACCCAAAGATACTGTACTTCCAGGCCGCCCCACCAGGTACGTGCGACCAGACCGCCGACGATCTGCTGGTTGTCGTCGGTGACGGTCAGGAACAGCGGGTGAATGTCTACGGGCTGGGTTTTATGGTTGTGCGCCCAGAGGCTGTCGATAACGAACTCTTCATCCTGCGGGTTGGGTTTGTCGGTGATATTAATATTCATTTTTAATATAATTCCCTGATTTAATTATTCAAATCTGAACTAGACGCTTTCGCCCCAACCGCTTCTATTATCACTTTTATTAATGTATTTCAAGGGTGGTTTTCACCCTTTTCCGCCGTGCAGGCGGGCGCTTATAGTAAGCATCACAGGGTGAAGAAAATAGCGAAACAGGCAGTATTAAAACGCTGAAATGCCCTGCCAACACCATCTTTTCCTACTTGCGCCTCACCAGGGCCCCACCGGGAAAACTGCAGTACTGTATGGCTCCACCGGATAGAGCAAGCTAACTTGCCGACGGGGGAGCCACTTTGTTTTTGCGCATCCGTTCCGCGATGACTGCGCGCTGTCTCAGATATTAAACGCTCTTCTTATCAGAAGATATGAGCCGCCGATGAAAATGCGGTCGATACCCTCCTTTAGTCTTCATATGCCACGCTGCGCAGTGCCGGCTCGATGGCGGCACCCAGCATGGCGCCGTGTCCCAAGCCGGGCCACTCCCGATAGCCGACGGTAAGACCGTCGAGCTTTGCCAGGCGTTCCGCCAGCATTTGCGCCGCGTTCGCCGGCAGTGCAGGGCTCTTCACGCCGGGCGGGGCCGCGCGATCGCGCTCCGCCAGACCCACCCACAACTGCAGCCTTGCCGCCGGCGTCGGATGCCGTTCCGCCCACTGCTGCGCCTCTTGCAGGATCATGCCGTTGCCCCACCACAGTGAGGGTTCCACGGCGATATAATGCTGGAAGGCGGCGGGATGGGCGAATAACGTATGCAGAACGAAGAGCCCGCCGTAGGAATGGCCCCACAGCGTTTGCCGCTGCGGATCGACCGCCAGTTTGGCGGCGATCGCCGGTTTGATCCGCGTTTCAATCAATTGCAGGAAGGCCTCCGCGCCCCCGCCCGCCCGCGGCGGTTTCTTCATGCCCGTCGGCAGAGGCAGCGTATAGTCGTAGGCGCGGCCGGCGGCATCGATGCGCAGATCGTTGTCATAGCCGATCATCACCAGCACCGGTGGCCGCTTCGCCGTCGCCAATCTGGCCAGTAAGCTGGCGTTCAGCTCCATCAGCACCGCATTGCCGTCGAGGAAATAAATCGTCGGATAGCCGTCAGGCGCAGGCGCCCGACGCGGCTGGGCGATACGGACGCGGTAACGCCGTTGACCATCGGCGGAGGTGAAGCGCAGATCGCTGAAGCGGTAATCCGCAGAGTGGCTATCGGCGACGGTCACGCCGATCCTGCGTTCCAGATCGGGCCTGGCCTGCACGGTAGTCGGCAACCAAAAGCCGATGGCGAGCGCCAGAAGCGTGCAGATAAAATGCCGGTGAGACAATAACATGCGGGGCAGCGTCCTCGAAAAAGGCCGATATTAGCATCGGTACGCGCCCAGTAAAAACCTCTCCTTCGGGCGGGTATTTCAGTGGCGAAGTGCGGCCGGAGTCAGGCGGTGGCTGCCTGATGCTTCGCAGGGTTAATAGCAACTCATTGTTATTATTGGCAAGTCACGAATAAGAAGGGTTACGATTAATTAGAAATGATTATGTTTTTTTTGGAGGGGATAATCTGCTGATGGGTGCAAAAACACTCAGTCATCAATGGGTGTTAGTGAAAAAAAAGCCCTATAAAATAGGGCAAAGACACACAACAACACCAGGGAAACTTTCCGGTATCTTATATTATAGCTTCCTATACATATAGAACATTTTATTATAAATATGTAAACGATTCTTATTAATGTTCTAATGCCATTGTTTTTCAAAGGGTTATGTCGCTCAAGGGGGAACGTTCCCGTTGGCGGTGCAAGCCACTCCGCTGTGGATAAAGCGCAGGTGGCGGAGCGGTGCCGGCCCGACGCCCTACAGTGAGATGCTGGCGGGCGGCCTGCGAAAACGCCGGCCGGTATCTCCTGTTTGATGGATGCGCAGGGGAATTGCGCCGCCTTTTGTTGATGATAATCAGTGCTGTTGCAGCGTCAGCATCTTGCCAAGCAAAACATCGGTCGGTGGCAGAATATCCGTATCCAGCCCGGCCGAGGGGGTAAAGGTCAGCTCACCGAAAATGATTTGGCCCTGAGAGATGTAGAAATCAACGCGCACGAACTCGAAGGGCGCCGACAAGCGAGCGGCATACTCAAACAGCTCATCGTATCCCTCCGGTTTCACGAAGGCGTCTATCTCCTCCTGGCTCAACGCCAGGCAGTCCTCGCTATAGCAAAGGAACTTGAAATCTTTGTCGAAGAAGTAATATTTCGGCGTCCCGGTATCCCTGCCGACGCACAGCAAGGTGCAGTAAGGCACACCGCGAAAACAATAAATTTTATAGTCTTCAGGCCCGTGACCATTGGCCGATTCGATATACTTTTCTCCAATGATCTTTTTTTGTATCCCTTTGTAGTTGAGTTCTACATAGGTTTTCCAGTAATCGTCTTTCATCCAGCCATCGATCAGCTGGGAGGCGCTTTTAATGTTCAACGATTGTTTATTCTGGCAAATTAAATTATATCCTGAGCCGTGATTTCCCTTGATGACAAATTTCTCAGGCAGCGTTTCCCATGGGATCTCCTGTACTGAATCACAGGCAAAGTACAGCTCATTAAGGATCTCTTCACATCCTTTTGCCTTGATGTACTCTCTAACCGCATATTTATCTGCGCATTGAGTGACTAAGGCATTTTTACTGTAGTCATTCAACTTAAGGTGATTGATTTTTTCATTCCAGGTCGATGGCGCCTGCAAGTTCAGCGGTTTGCCAAATGCTCTTTTGTAGATCAATCTGGCCTTGAATTCGGGGGCCAATATGGCCAACTGATTCATAATGAACTTGTTTATTTGTCTTTTCATATACGTAATTCCATCAAAGCATAGTGACAATGATTAAGACGTTCTTGTATTTAAAACGCGGGTGGCGCGCCTTCACTGCGCCATTGAATGGCTGTCGGCGTTGTTCCCAGATCAAATGGCTGGTGGTCTAACGCCCGATTAAGAATGCGGGCCGAACGCCACGCCATCAGGCTCAGCTGCGGATCGGCAATGCCGTGATTATGCATACTGGCGTTCATCGCAAATAAGCAGTTCTCCGCCGGGCCTTCCCACTCAAAGGTAAAGTCCGGGGCTATGCGGTACTCGCCGTCCGCCGTGGTCAACAGTCGGTGGGCCAGAGGCGCAAGGAACTCAGGCGTCGCCGATTGATAACCGGTAGCAAAGATCACCACGTCCGCCTTGAAGGTTTCCTCGCCGTGATCGAGATGATGACGCGTTTCGAGTTGGTAGGCGTTATCCAGCGTGTGTTTTACGGCCGTCAGCGAACGGCTGGGCAGCAGGCGCACCCATAATTTCTCGCGCAGCACGTCGAAGCGGTGGTACATGGCGCGATAGATGGCCAGCAGCGACTCGCTGGTGATGCCGTCTGAGGTCATCTTTTGTTCGGCCAGCATATGCCGCTTGGCCGCGCTGTCCAGTGAGTAGAAACTCTCGACGTAATCTGGCGTGAAATATTCATTGGCAAAGGCCGCCTCATCAAGCGCGTTGTAATTGTTGCGTCGCGATATCCAGTCGAGTTGTTCCGGCTGCCCCCATTCCCCTTTAAAAATATTCAGGAACAGATCGGCGCCGCTCTGGCCGCCGCCGACGATCGCCACGCGTTTGCCTGCCAGATTAGGGTTGCGCAGCATCATTTCGCTGGCGTGGAAACAGCGATCGTTTTGCGCCGTCACGCAGTCCGGCAACTTTATTTTCTTGCCAATACCGATACTTACGTGTCTGGCGTGGAAGATCTCCCGCGAGGTGGTCACCACGAACTGGCGTTGCCGATCGTCAAACTCGACTCGCTGAACGTCTTGATTGAACGCCAACGATCCCATCCCGCTTGCGGCCCAGGTGAGGTAATCGGCGAACTCTTCACGCGATGCGGTACGCTGTTCGGTCGTCAGGAAACGGTAGAATTTTCGGTTTTTTACCAGATAGTTGAGAAAGCTGTAGGGATTGGTTGGGGCAACCGCGCTCACCAAATCCTTTAAAAAGTTGGTTTGCATGTTGCAGTCAGCCAAAATCATGCCCGGGTGCCAGGAGAAATGAGGTTTGCGCTCAAGGAATTGCCCCGTAAATCCCTCGATTTCGCTCCCTAAGGCCGCCAGGCTAAGATTCGACGGGCCAAGGCCAATACCGATGATATCGAAACGCTGATTCATTAATAAACTCCAGTATAATGAGAATAATACCCAGAAATACGGCTGCAAAGGGGTTGGCTTATAGCAACCAGGCTGCCTTTTTCTTATAAGTAAACGACATGAATTAAAAATAATTAAAAGACATGCGGGTTAAAAATGCGTCATTTTTAAATGCCCGTTTAGAATTCGGTAGCACATCAGGTAAAGGCTACGGGTGTATTTCTTTCCATGAAAGTCCCTGCGAAAGCTTGCGTATGTGTTTAATTAATATTCTTAAGCAATAATCTTAGAAACCGCGTTCATCATTCCATGTAAACGACTCTTCGCAAAGAGGATAAGCCGCATGGAATTGGCATCGACTATTGACTGTTAACGTGTATACGCCGTTCTGCGTTCGGCTTGTGTTGCTTGAATCAGGTATTCGCTGCTTAGAATAGCGTTAAAAGGGATTCTGGGAAGGTGAAATAACATGATATTAGGCGTTGAGCGCTTTTTGAAAAGATGAAATTAAAGTGAAATTATGAAATCAGGCCGTTTTGGTAGTATTTTTATTATTATATTCAATGTGTTATTGTTTTTTGGATGCGAGGGCTATTGCGTCTGGGCGGCATGGGGGCATCCGCTTTCACATCGGCCAATGCGCCCAGTTTTGTTGTTTGCGGGCCTGTATGGCGGGAAATTATCCCTATATGCATTAATTTCAATGAGTGAATGTTCATGTTATATACAGAGGCGCCTGTTGACGTTGGAAAAGCGCCAATTAAAAACCGATTGGCCGACAGTTTGACGTTTAGGTTCGTTTAGGTTCAGCGACGGCGTGACGTGCAAGGATATCCGTGTGCCGCCGGAACTTGCCTGAATGTAGCCGCCATTATATCAACCCGGTTTGAATTGTTTTGGCGTTTCTCTTTTATAATTCCTTTGCCGCTGATGATGATTCTCATTACCTTAGCGTTCACGTTATCGACACGTTAAACGCCATGGGAATGGGGTAAAGTATGGCGCTCGTGGGCAAGAGAATCGATGTTGGCGCTGCGACAAATGGATTGCCGCAGCAATAATTTACTCGTGGATAAATTTAACGTCAGTTGGCGTACCTATCTGGACGCTTACGCCGTTGCCATATAATTCGCCGGTATCCAGATCGCGTTGTAATACGGTAACGTTATTACTAAACACATTGGCGACTAGCAAAAACTTTCCGCTTTTATCGAAGGCGAAAGCGCGCGGTTCGATTCCGCCGGAAAGCGTGCGGCCAATCAGCCTGAGTTTGCCATTCTCCGGGTTAATTTTATAACCCACGATTTCGTTGGTTTTTTGGCGATTGCTCGCATAGAGGTATTTTCCGTCAGGGGAAAACGCCAGTCCGCCGCCGCCCTTTGCATCCGCGCGGGCGCTTTCCGTCAGCGCTAATGTCTGGATGTTCTCCAACCGATCGTTATTAATCTGGTAGGCAAAAATATTCGCCGACATTTCGCTGATCACGTAGGCGAATTTGCCATTTGCGGAAAAGATCATATGTCGCGGGCCGGTGCCCGGCGGAAACGACAAATCGTAATCCGGCGCGAGCCTGAACGGCGCGGCCTTATTTGCCGCATCGTAGAAGAAGGCATGAATGATGTCGCCGCCTAAATCGGCGGCGTACATCATGCGCCCGTCAGGGGTAAAGTTGACGGAGTGAATATGGGCGCTGGCTTGCCGCGCGGCAACGGCCTCTGAGCCCTTGGTGAAGGGAAAGCGCTGCAGCACCTCGCCGAGTTCACCGCTCTGGAGAATGGGAGCCACGATGACGCTGGCATGCCCGGGGGCGTTGGAGTAATTGGCGGCCAATAAGTAGCGCCCGTCTGGACTGATGGCGGCATGCGTCGGCTCTTGTCCCTGCGAGTCGATGCCGCTGATGCGTTGCGGGTCGCCGCCTTTGCCGAGCCTGAGCGTGCTGATTTGGCCTTGCTGAGTTTCATTGGTGGTATAGGCAAATTGGCGATTTTTGCTCAGAACTATCCAGGAAGGGCTGTCCATTTTTATGCGATTCAATGGCAGCAGGCTGCCGTCTTCGTTGAGCGCCAACCGATACATCCCCTGGCTGGGATAAACGGGCGGCTGAACCCGATCGCCGTCTCTTTCCCCTGTCCAGGTGCCAATCAAAACGATTTGCGCGGTGCTGCCCGGCTGCGGTTGTGGGGGAGCGGCCTGGGTGATCCAGGCCGGCAATAATAAAGACAGAAAGGAAAACTTGGCGATGCTGGGGAACGTTGCGTTTTTCATGGTCGGGCTCCTGGCGTGATTGACTGTGTTTTGTGACCGAGGCTAACGGTGTACAGGGTTTATCGTCGTAGCGAGGCACCGCCCAGAATGAACAGGCAGACATAACCAAAATAGTGCAAAACGCCGGCGGGGCCTATTTTTAGCACATCATTGGTATATGGCATCAGAGCCTTGCGATCCGGCAGAAAGCTCCCTGCGGCCGCCAGCGTAGGGAGCTTTAATTGGCGTGAATCACGCGCCGCGGCGTTTGCGCACCCGCCACGCGATGGCGGCCAATAGCGCCAGCGCGCCGCCGCCCAAACCCGGGGCCATATAGGGCTGCATCTCGGCCAGCAAGGGCGCCGGGCCCCCTCGTCTGAGGATCGCAACGTCTTCGGCGGTGACGTGCGCCGCGGGGTTGCCGTAATGTTGCAAGACATAGTTGCCGATCGCCGCAATCTGCTGGTCGTTCAAGGGATTGACATAGGATTGCGGGCCGAAATTCGGCATCAGGATATGTTGATCCCCGACGCGGCGTTCGACGCCGAACAAAATGGCCGAGATCAGATTGGAGGGATTGCGCGAGCCCGTCGCCGTGTTGTTGAACAGCGATGGATAGGCCTGGTTTTGACTGCCGCTGCCGTCGGGTTGGTGGCAGCTGGCGCAGTTGCCGCTAAACAAGGCGGCGCCGTCAATCACCGTCTCGTTGGCGGTCGGCGGATGCGCGCCGCGCAGCTCGGGTTCAACGTTGAACGGCTTGCCAAAGCTGTCTGCCGGCCGCGTATCGCGTCGATCTCTGATCGGCGGACTGTTTTTCAGGTAAGCGGCAATCGCGGCCAGATCGTCGTCCGACAAATATTGCAGGCTGTTTTCTATCGCTTCCGCCATGCCCCCCGCCGCCTGGTTTTTTCCCGCCGCGCGCCCGGTTTTCAAATACTGGATTAGCTCAGCCTGGCTCCATCCGCCAATGCCGCTGATCGGGTCGGAAGTAATATTGGGCGCATACCAACTGCCGACCATGGCGCCGGAAAGCGGTTGCCCGCTGTATTCAGCCAGTAACACGTTGCGCGGCGTATGGCAGGTATCGCAGTGTCCAGGGCCGTTGACCAGGTAGGCGCCGCGGTTCCATTGCGCATCTTCGCTGCTGTCGGCGCTGAAATGCCCCTCTTCCAGAAACAAACTGTTCCAGGCCGGCATGATAAAGCGCAGGTTAAAGGGGAAGGGCAGTTCGGTTCGCCTGTTATGCTGAACGACGGGGGCGACGCCGTTCATAAAGTAGGCGTACAGCGCGTGAATGTCCTCGTCGTTTAATTTGACGTATGACGTATAAGGCATTGCCGGGTACAGCGGGGTGCCGTCCGCGCGAATGCCTTCACGCACGGCGCGGGCGAATTGCGCTTCGCTGTAGCGGCCAATGCCGGTTTCCTTATCGGGGGTGATGTTGGTGGTGTAAATCACGCCTACTGGCGTGGCGATGCTGTAACCGCCGGCAAATCGCTCGCCGCCTCCCGTTTGGGTGTGGCAGGCCTGGCAGTCCGCCGCCACCGCGAGCCGCTCGCCTTTTTCAATCAGCTCGGCGCTGAAATGCGGTCCTTCGTCGGCGGCGAACGCCGAGCCGCCGCCCGCCGCGAGGAGCAGCGCCAGCCAGGCTATCCTTGCAGGTTTTCTCATGATTTCACCGCCAGTTTGCGGGCAATGTCGTCCGCCGCTTTAAGGCCCAGGGCCGCCATCGTCAGCGTGCTGTTCACCACGCTGGCTGAAGGGATGGCGCCACCGCCGGGCAGCCACAGGTTCGGATGATCGTGCGCACGGCAATCGCCGTTCACCACGGAATTTTTCTCATCGTTGCCCATGATGGTGCCGCCCATAATGTGATTATTGGCATTCAGGCTGGTGGTGATGTTGAATTCATCGGCATCAAACAATTGGCCAATATGTTTGAGCTGCCGGTGCGCCGCTTCAGCCCCTTTTCGCACATAGTCCCCCACGTCATAGTAAATGTCGGGGCAAGGCAAACCGTGGGCGTCTTTGCGCGTTGCGCTCAACGTCAGACGGTTATTGGGATCGGGCAGCGGTTCCAGACTGATGGACAAATCGACGCCGTGCGCCGCGCGGCGGCGGATCTCGTCATCCAGCGCTTTCCCCACCAGGCCCTGCGCCAAGGCCTGGCGCGTAGCCGGCAAAACGCGGTTGATGTTATTGAGGATCATCTTGTTGGCTGAGTAATGCTTGCGGAAATCCCCATCGCGCGGGCCGACCAAACAGCTGCTCTGTGCCGGGCCGCGTCCTGGCCACAGCGGCTCTTTCGCCAGGAAGGTGCAGTGAAAGCCGGAGTGATCCATCATATTGCGGCCAACCTGATCGGAGCTGTTGGCGATCCCATTCGGGTTTTGCGCATTGGCGGCCATCAACAGCAGGCGCGGGGTTTCGATGCCATTGCATGCCAGGACGAACGCGCTGGCGCTGGCTTTGTGCGACCGCTTTTGGTTGTCCAGCCAATGCACGGCGGTAACCTGATTTTGTCCATCGGTATCGATTTTGTACGCCACCGCTTCCGCCAGCACGAGTGCTCCTTTCATTTCGGCGCGTTCGATGTGATGGATGCCGTTATACATGGCGCCAATCGGGCAGATAGGTTGGCAGTTATTGTTGCCGCAGCAGGTGGGCCGCCCCTGCCATGGTCGCGTGCTGCGCCCTTGGGGGATCGGCACGGAGCGGTAACCGTGCGGGTTGACCACTTCGGCGAAGCGCGTATCTCCGTGGGCCCAGGGCACCATATCCATGGGATAAGGCTTGCTGCGCGCTGAAGGCGATTGTTTGGCCGGATCGTTTGGGCCGGCGACGCCAATCGCCTCCTCCGCGCGGCAGTAGTAGGGCTCCAGATCGTCATAGGCGATGGGCCAGTCGCGGCCAACCCCGTACAGCGTTTTCATTTTGAAATCGTTTGGCAGATGGCGCCAGCAGGAGGCGGCCCAGTGCCAGGTCGTGCCGCCCACGGTGCGTAAATAGCCCTGCTTAAAGCTGTCCGCGCTTGGGCCACTTAACGCGACATAATCGTTTGGCGGAAAATAGAGCGGCGCGGTGGCGTAGGCTGATTGCGGGTACAAGCCTTGAAAATCGGAGCCCGCACGGTTATCAAACGGCATATTGCGCCAGTTTTCGACGGCCTGCGCGCGATCGATACGCAGGCCCGCCTCCAATACCAGCACGGAATAGCCTTGGCCGGCCAACTGGTCCGCCATCATGCCGCCGACGATCCCCGAGCCGACGATGACAATATCGGCCGAGGCATCGCCATCAGCCGTGAATACCGGTTTTTTCATGATTCAGCTCTCAGAGGGCAGAAAGGCGTTAACCTCAGGTGGGGCGGCGGTCCACCAAAGCGGGCCGTTGCCGCAATAGGTGGGCACAATCAAGGCGTCTTTAACCGGGCGATACATCAGGGCATCTTTATAAGCGATGAGACTGGCGTTTGCCCCCTGGCCCACGGTACCGGTATACCAGGCGGTGACGATGGCCGAGACCAATGCCGGCAGCCCCAGTTGGCCGGCGATTTGCTGAAGTTGCCGGGCGCTTTGTCCGGCCTTCACGCGCGCGCTTAATCGCTCAACCTGTGATGAGAATTGCGGGTTTGCGAGGCTCAACGCAGTGAAAATACGAGCCGAAATGCCAGGGTCAATATCCTGATGTTCTGTCAATTGCCGGGAGAGCGCGAAGAAACGGGCAAAAAGCAGGGGGTTTTGCGCGGCGGTATGCTGTTCCGCCAGCGTGAGGAATGGGGCGCCGGCCAATGCGGTGGCGACAAGCGTTGACGCCAGGCCGAGCAAGACATTTCTGCGGCTGACGCCCTTGCCGTGTTGATCCGGCTGTTCGCCATTGTCTGATAAACCATATTCCATATGTTTTTTCTCAACGGGTGTTTAATGCCAGAGCCAAAAAAGGCCAAAATATCAGTGGGTGAGCAGGCTAAATTAAGCGTTCTATTACGGTGATATGGCGATCTTCACCGATGTGATGTTTTAAGAACGCCTGTCGGTAAATTAGCAGCGGCGGCAGGCGGTATTTATCAAAAAATCACAAGGTGAATGCCGACCGCATTTTTGGTTTGTTTTTAATAACGGCAGGAAATTATGTGGTGGGCTCTGTTTAATTGGTTGTTATTTAATGTTTTTATCGGTTTGTGGCTGTGGGTTTTTATCAGGCGCAGAATGAAAACATTAATGGCATTGCTGCGTAACCCGTGTTTGCGTATTAATTCAAATGACAGCGAAAATAAGGAAGGTCGGGTTATGGCGCAAATGGAAATAATAGAGTGCCGTAAACACAGGGCAGGGGGGCGGGCATCAATTAAGACAGCGAATATAAAGGCCGAGATTTAGGTTAAAGAGATAGGAACAGGAGCACTTCTGCTGGGTATTCAAGGTCTCAGCGCTGGCCCGCAGGGTGAGGCCCTTGGCCGAATAATCGAACGCAGTTCGATGGAGAGTCCGTACCCCAGAAAGCGAAAAACCCGCCATAGGCGGGTTATTCTGAAGATGGTGCCCGGACTCGGACAACCGGCGCTGGCGCCGCGTTGAACAGCGCTTCAGCGCTGGCCCACAGGGTGAGGCCCTTGGCCGAATAATCGAACGCAGTTCGATGGAGAGTCCGTACCCCAGAAAGCGAAAAACCCGCCATAGGCGGGTTATTCTGAAGATGGTGCCCGGACTCGGACAACCGGCGCTGGCGCCGCGTTGAACAGCGCTTCAGCGCTGGCCCACAGGGTGAGGCCCTTGGCCGAATAATCGAACGCAGTTCGATGGAGAGTCCGTACCCCAGAAAGCGAAAAACCCGCCATAGGCGGGTTATTCTGAAGATGGTGCCCGGACTCGGAATCGAACCAAGGACACGGGGATTTTCAATCCCTGTGCTTGTTGCAAAATTGTTAAAGGATATATAATTTAACCGTTTACACGCGAATTGATAAATTCGAGTGTAAAACATGCATAAGTTAGCTAAATCCACATCTATGGGTGTTAGCCACCCGGCACCTCGCGTTATCCCTATGGTCTCAACCAAAGGGGGCGAAGGTAAATCCACTCAAAGCGCCAACCTTGCCGGCTTCCTTGCCGATGCAGGTAAAAAAACTCTCCTCATCGATGGTGACCACTCCCAACCCACCGCAAGCAGCATTTTCTCCCTGGAATATGAAGCCCCCAACGGTTTGTATGAACTGTTGATGAAGACAGTAGATCTCAATCACCCCGAAGAAATCATCTCCCGTTCTGTTATCCCAAATTTAGACATCATCGTTTCCAACGATCCCCACGACCGTTTATCCTCTGCCATGTTGCATGCCCCTGATGGTCGTATGCGGCTGAAGAATGTTCTGCAGCACCCTTTGTTCAACGAGTACGACGTTATCGTTATTGACTCCAAAGGTGCAGCGTCTGTGATGCTCGAACTCATTCTTGTTGCCAGTACGGAGTTCGCCGTCGGTGTTATCAAGCCTATATTGCCGGATACGCGTGAGTTTCTGCGTGGCACATTGGGGTTGATGGAGGGATTATTGCCGCTGTCCAGCTACGGTATTGCGTTACCGCGTATCCGTATTCTGACGAACTGCATGGAGTATACGAATCTGGATTGGCAGACCCTGAACAGTCTGCGCGGCATTATCGCAAACGGGCAGTATCTGCGTGCAGATACCTTCGACGTCTCCCTTCTCGACACCATCATCCCCAAGCTTGAAATTTACAAAATGGGGCATGCTTCCGGCCAACCTGTTCATCGTCTCGAAAGAACCACCACCCGTACATCAACGCTCGCTGCTGCTGACACTATGTATGAGCTGGCCTGCGAGTTGTTCCCTCACTGGGTTGCCGACTTCGACGTTCTGCGTCAGGAGGCAAATCAATGAAGGTTGATATGCATATACCTTATTCTTCAGATGCCGAGCAGGCCGTTCTCGGTGGCTTGATGTTGGATAACGAGCGTTGGGATGACATTCTTCCATTAGTTGGAGATCGTGATTTTTATCTGGCGGTACATCGTCGCATTTTCCAGGCTATGGCTCGCTTGATGGCTGTTCAGCAGCCGATTGATCTGATTACGCTCCATGAGTCATTGGAACACAATGGTGAGCTCGAGCAGGTCGGCGGTTTTGCCTATCTGGCGGAGTTGTCTAAAAACACACCGAGCGCAGCCAATATTGTCGCCTATGCCAGGATTGTCGCTGAACGAAGTCGACTGCGTAGCCTGTTGCAGCTCGGACGTGAATTGAGCGCAGATGCTGCTCATCCCCGCGCAGATTCTGCCGCCCTGACCGAAAGGGCGGAACAGCAATTGTTCCAGCTCTCGGAACAAACACCGTCACAGCAGAATGTCAGCCTGACCGATGGGCTGAATGCTGTCGTGACTTATCTGGAGACGGTGAATGGCGGTAATGGTATCACCGGCACCCCGACTGGCTTCTTAGAGCTTGATGCGATGACGTGTGGTTTGCAACCGGGGGATTTGGTTTTGCTTGCGGCACGGCCATCGATGGGTAAAACCGCCTTTGCGTTGAGCGCTTACACCGGCGCACTCCGAGGCACGGAGAAACCTGCATTCTTCTTTAGTCTGGAAATGCCGCGCGAGCAGTTGCTCCAACGCCTTATTGCTGTTGACGGGCGGGTTGAACTTTCAAGGCTGCGCAGCGGCCAGTTGGATGATGAGGATTGGGCGCGCATTTCCAAAGCGATGGAGCGGTTGTTGCCATTGGAAAACCGCCTGATTATTGACGATGAATCGTATTTGACCCCCGCACTGCTGCGTTCCAGGGCACGGCGCTATACCCGGTTGTATGGTTATCCGGGTTTAATTATGGTCGATTACCTGCAGCTGATGCGTTGCCCTGGCCAGGAAAACCGCACCCAGGAAATTTCAGAAATTTCCCGCAGTCTGAAAGCACTGGCCAAAGAACTTGATTGTCCCGTTGTGGCGCTATCTCAGCTGAACCGTCAGTTGGAAAGCCGTGCTGACAAACGCCCCTTTAATGGTGACCTGCGAGACTCCGGTGCGCTGGAGCAGGATGCCGATGTGATCGCCTTCATCTACCGGGATGAGGTCTATTACGCTGACTCTGATGATGCCGGCACGGCAGAAATTATCATTGGTAAGCAGCGGCAGGGGGCAACGGGCACCGTTCGCGTCAAGTTTGAAGGGCAATTCACCGCGTTCAGTGACTTCCACGATGGTCAGTATGACCAATACTCGGGGAGGGCGTAACTATGGCGCGTACTAAAACCAAGATCCTCGATCTGAACAGTGCTTTGCTCCAGCAGGGAAAAACAGCTGCAGGCACTCATGCAGTAACTTCGACATCATCTGTACTGCCAGTGAGTGATATGCCGTTGGTGCTTACTCTCGACCAGCTAAGCGTATCGCCGTATAACCCACGAATTTCGAGGAATCCTGAATATGATGAAATCAAGGCGGGGATTAGGGTTCGCGGTCTGAGAACTGTGCCATTAGTTACTCTTGATCCTGAACAACCCGAACTGGGTTATTTTTTCAGTGATGGTGGTAACACCCGTTATTCAATCTTGCAAGAACTATGGCAAGAAACAGGGGATGAACGGTTTTACCGCATTTCTTGTGTTTTCAAGCCATGGCCCGGTCGTTTGTCCTGTCTTCTTGGCCATCTGGCCGAGAACGAACAACGGGGAGATCTGGCGTTTATCGAAAAAGCTCTGGGGATCCGGGATGCTCGTGCCCTGTATGAAGAAAAATTGGGTAAAGCTGTTTCTCTGCGTGAGCTCTCAAGTTTGATGAGTGCTGATGGATATCCGGTGCATTTCTCCAGTATCAGCCGTATGGAAGATACGGTGAAATACCTATATCCATTCATGCCATCTCTTCTTAAATCGGGATTGGGAGCCCCCCAAATTCGTCAATTGCTTGCTTTACGAGCTGAAGCTGAAAAAACTTGGGAGGAACATAGTGTTACTGTCGAGGTTCAAGAACCGTTTGATAGCGTCTTTGGCAAAGTTTGCAGCCAATTTGATGACCCCGAAATCTACTCTCTGGATATGTTTCGTGATGAGTTGATTGGTGCGCTCATCAACGCGTTGCCACACCCGTTGCTCAATTATGACCGCTGGCTACTGGAGCTCGATCCCAAAGAGCAAAACCGGCGCAAGCACCTCGGTGACCCTGAGCCGGCATTAACGCCTGAGCTGTCAGGCGAAGGCAATACTGTCGAACTGGCGCCAGCACTGCAGCAGGGAAATACCGGCGGACCGACGGTACCTGAAGTACAGGGAGAAGGCTCTTCTTTGGTGCTGGACAGCGCGTTGCATAAATCAACGAGAGATGCCGATGATGAATCACAGAACGCTCAGGAAGAGGAAACGCCTGCAACTCAAACTGAACCACGTGTTGAAACTCAGCCTGATTTATACGGTGCGCCTTCTGTGTTGTCGGGTGACGTTGAAACGGTTTTAGATGGTGAGAATACCACAGCCCCCCTGCCGGCCCCTCATGAGCCGACAGCCCCTCACAGCAATACCGTGACACAGCCAAAGCAAGGTATAACCCCTGTTGCAGAGGTGCCTTTTGCCGAGGTAGGACTTGAGCCGGTCTCCTCCATCTGGGCTATTTCTGCCCTGTAGGACGATATCGAGCACCTGCAGGTGATCACCTTCCGATTGGCATTCGAACTGGCCGAAGTGGCGGGCTGCGAGGCGGAAATCAAAGCCGATAAAGCCGACTTGCAGGCTGCCGGCTACGCATTGACTGCCGAACGTCCTTCTCGATTTACCGCGTTACTCCTGACCCTTGCCGGCAACAACCCAGACGGTGCCTCATCCAGCTCGCTCAATGAAGCCCTTATCGGTTCGGAAAATGCGGCTGACTGGCCTTTGCTTGACGATATTCATGCCGTGAAATTGATGCGCCTTATTCGCGTCTTACGCCGTCTGCGTGAACTGCAGCGTGATTTATCTGCAACAGAGGAGGCAGTCTGATGAGCCATTCACAACGACAGGCGCACCTGGTGAAACTGGTGCGCAAACTGCTTGAGCTTGCCCGCAGCAACAGCAATGCGCATGAGGCTGGACTGGCGTTAGCCCGGGCGCAAAAACTGATGGAAAAATACGGCATCAGCGAGCTGGAGGCCAGCCTGTCATCTATTCAGACGGCACCGAGTCGGGGAGCACCTTCCGAAGCGAAACAAAAACTGCCTGAATGGATGTCCAGCCTGGCGTGGGCGATTGCCCGTGCCTTTGGATGCCATTTGTATTTTTCCTGGAGGGATAGCGCGTCAGGCCCGCGCCGCAACGTGACGTTCTACGGTTTTAGTGAGCGGCCGGCCGTTGCGGCTTATGCGTTCGATGTGCTGAGCCGGCAGTTGAAAGATGCGACTGCAGACTACCTGAAAACCCAGAATAAGCGCCTGAAAACGAGCACGCGGCGTGCCCGAGCAGAGCAGTTTCGTGCCGGCTGGGTTGCCGGCGTCCGGAGAGTCATCACGACGTTTACCGTTACTGAACAGGAATGCGAGCTGATTGGAGCCTAGCTGGAAAGCCAAAAGATGGGGGAGCTGCAAACGCGCGCCCCGAAAACCTGCCGCGGTGATGATATTGCCCGTTTACGTGGATACGAAGCAGGCCAGAACGCCCGTTTACACCAGGGGGTTCAGGGGGCTGTGAACACTGGCATTGGTTATCAGGGAGGACGCAACTTATGAACCCTTATTTGTATCTACTCACAATGCAGACCTTCGTTTTTTGGTTCCTGCTTCTAGGTATGGGCAACGTTCCTGATCCCAGAACGTGGTTTAAGGGCAAGGGCAAAAACTTCATTTCAGCGTTGCCATTCCTGTTCGTTTCCATGGTGTTGCTGGCATGCTTGTTTGCTGTTTTTTCGAGATATTTTTCAGAAATCGGGGGGCTTCACTATGAGTAATAGCTTGTCTCAGGCGACGAACAGCCTGCTCACCCAGCTCGTGATGGAACTTAAATCAGGCTATATCCGCCGCTGTGAATCTCTGGGGCTGACCACGGAGGAGATGCAACTGCTGCACGGTTTGACCATTGAAGACCTGCATTACCTGATGAACAGCTCGGTATCGGTGCTGACCTTCCAAATCCATCACGAGAATTTCTCTCTGATGCTGCAACA
Source organism: Serratia sp. X3 (assembly GCF_014982455.1). Lineage (NCBI taxonomy): Bacteria > Pseudomonadati > Pseudomonadota > Gammaproteobacteria > Enterobacterales > Yersiniaceae > Serratia > Serratia sp. X3. The sequence goes on along the minus strand of NZ_JADCNB010000005.1, from coordinate 28,134 downwards.
TGCGCGCCGTGAGCAGCAGCGCATGCAGCGGATTGATCGTGCACTGGCGTTGGGGGGCTCTATCGAAATGATGCAGCACTATTTTGGCCTCTCGACCGTTGAAGTTGCCGCCCGCCGACGCATGACCGGTATCAACATTCGCCAGGGGCGCTGTGCAGCGCTCAGCGACGACGAGAATGCGGCATTGTGGCGCCAGTGGCAAAAAGCCGACATCGATGACGCTTCCAGTGCGGATGGACTGGACGTCATGATGCTGGCCGCCGAACAGATGGATGTTTCTCTGACAGCTGTCTGGCATGCAGTTCGCAGCTTCGATGCCCCTCAGACTGCGACGGCCAGAAAAGCCATTCAGGCCGTGCGTACGCCACGCGCTACGCCGGGAGGAAATACAAGGAGGTTGGCATGAAGCCTGTGATGTTAATGCCGGGGTTGCAGGTCCCCCGTTCGGCGCCACCATCCTGCCAAAGAAAGGCGAAGGAGCAGGTCAGGCGTTTCCGCCGCGGGGAACGTAACTATAAGCACCTTCATGTTAAAGGCAAGCACGCCCCTGGGCGTGCCTGGATGAAGATTGATATCGGTACCAGCTGGCGACTGCTCAGCCGAAACAGTGGTGATGACTGGGAGCTGTTGACCCATGAACGCTACAACAACGAACTGTGGAAGTGATGACACTGACCCTGTACCTGATGTCGGGTACAGGCCTGAGTGCCGTTAGGCCTACAACCGCTTGATGCTTTCGCCCTGTGGGCGTGGGCCGCGTAAAAGGATGCGCAAAATCGATGAGCATAAATAAAACACCTGATGACAGCCTGATCACCTTTACGCTCGAACAAATGAATGCCCGCCTGGGGGAACGAATAGGCGCGGAAAAGCACACGGGGAGTCCCGATGTCACGAATCTGCGCAGCGGTCTGCTGTACATGGGCAATGTGCATGACTCTATCCCCCGCCGGTTGCTTCTGGACACTCGCCTGTCACCGCTGGATAAAACCGCGTGGATAATGATCCGCCTGTACGCACAACAGAACCAGGGCGCCGTGTTCCCGACCTATGACGAACTGCAGCTGCAGCTCGCCTCGCCATTTAACGGTAAGGCGTCCCGCGAGACTGTCAGCCGCGTGCTGCTGATGTTACGCCTGACAGGCTGGCTCAGTTTGTGCCGGCGTGTGCGTGACGACAAGGGGCGAGTGAGGGGGAACATCTATGCCCAACATGATGAACCACTCTCGGCCCGTGATGCGGAGACATTGGATCCGACCTGGCTGGATACGGTCGCCATGGGCTGCGCGCATAAAAATCGCACCGTCAGCCAGACTGCCTGGTCGGTACTGACCGATATTCAACATGACCCGACAATGCGTCATCAGCATTCACAGATGGCGGCGATTGCTGAACGGCTTGGGTCGCCACAAACCCCGCAACAGATGGCTGCCAGAGTGTTTCAACGACAGGAAAATATCCCCAGTTCGGACGCCGAACTCAGTAAGAAATCCCCGGGTTCGGATACCGAACTGAGTCAAATTAAGCCCAGTTCTGATGCCGAACTCAGTGTAAAACAGGGAGGCAAAACACTGGGTTCGCTTCCCGAACTCATGCTGAAATCAGTCAATTACGGTGCATCAACGAAACCGAACTGTAACGTACGTTCTTTCACACAGAGTGTGAATAAAACAACGTACCTACCTGAGTTACCGGCCGAACTGCAGAACAGCATAGCGGCAGATGATCAGCGGCAGATTGGTGTCCAGCTTAAGGCATTGCCTGCAGAGGTTGCCCGTCAGGTGCTGGAGAGTCTTGAGCAGGCGATGGCCAAAGGCAGCCTGAATAACCCCACTGGCTGGCTGCTGGCAGTGATCAAGCGCGCCCGGAACGGTGAGCTGTATGCGAGTGCAAAATCCCCAGAACCTACCCGGCCTGTACCACGACGCCAAATACCTTGCTCTGCGGCGCCAGCAAAACCAACAGATCCGGTCCGTCAACACCTGGCGTCGCGGGAGCATGTCAGCGACATAGTTACGAAGCTACGTTTGGGAATGGCACGCGCAAAAAATAAGTCATAAATCTAAACAGGAAGAGGTGTTTAAAAAATACACAGCGTTGGCACTGCCAACACCGCTTAAAAAATAAACAACCTAAGGTCTGGGTATGTATCCAGAATTTTCGACACTCTCAGATTAAAACTTGTGTGATTAAAAAGTGGCCACTGTTGGTACTGCCAGTAGTGGCTAAAAAATGAGCAAAATTCATGTCATCACTTTTCCTTTGGAAATGAAAAAGAGTTTTGGATTGCTGCTAATGGTGACTGCCGAGACTATTTCAAGCCACACACATTCCCGGAAGGATGCTTCTAATGGTTGAATCAGCAAAGAATAACGAACAAAAACCGGCGGCTGCACGCGCTGGTGCATTAAAATCCACTCTTACCGTAGAGCTTCATACCCTCTATGCCATTCGTTTATGGGAAGGGCGACGTAGCCAAAACGCTGATCCTGAAACGTCGGGGAAGCGACGCCCTGATATTTATAGTATGCCCCGTTTTATTCTACGAGCAGGGCAGATCAATGAGGCTTCTGGTGAAGATAACCCTTATGCCGATGCTGCAATGGTCGCCCTGGAAGAGACCTTAAATAAAGGTACGCAGTTACTTCAACAGGCTGTTGCCGAGCTGGACAAAACACTGGCAAACATCCCTGCACAAATTTCTCTTTCAGATGTTGCTTCCGTGTCTCCTCTAAATATTGGTGTATTTAGTCGCACTCCTGTGGGATATCGCTGTGTTTTCCTTCTGGTCGGTTATGACCAGCTTGCGATGAAAGCCTTTCAAGCTTGGCACTATGGGCTTATATCACGTTCGGAACGCGACACTCTATTGGACCGAGGGGGGCATTGGATCCGTAGCGTTTACGGTGTCGTCCAACACTATCGTCCCGCGAAGGTGACTCGAGATGATATTCGTCTCGAAACGCCCGCAGGTAAGGATGCGATCACCCGTTTTGGTATGCCTGACGAAGATATTATGTCGGGCGCAATACGCTCCTCTTTCTCTCCACCACTCAAGACCTCTGCATTAATTTCCTCTAAAAAAGGAGCTAAATCATGAGTATGAGTCGACAGGTAACGTCTTTTTTGATGCCAGGTGTTCTTTGCGCCGCGTTGGTGTTAACGGGGTGTGCAGGCACTGCGTTGGGCGAGTGGAACCAGAAAATCAGTGACGCTGCACATTCGCTGGCAAGCGGTGGTAGCGGTAGCTCCAGTGAGGGTAGCATGCCTTGGATGACCCGAGCCGTTATTTCCGGGCCCCGGCAGGACGTGCATCATTCGTATAGCCTCCCGGTGGACGTTGATACCGCGGCGGCGCGCCTGAAAAGTCATTATCAGTTCATCTCCTCCGAGGAGCTTGAAAGTCTGCGCCAGCGTGATCAGCACGGTGACTGGAGTGCGAGCTCCATTGATGAAGCACGTCCGGTCTGGTCGGCAAATCGGGGCAGTTATTACAAGATGGGGCAGGAATGGAAAGGCAATGATCGCCTTGAGCTCGAAGTGGTCAAGTCCGGCGTTGGCAGCCGTCTGAAAGTGACATACAGCTCACCGGATGCGTCACACCTGACTGACGCTTACCTTGGGAGACTGATGACGCAGCTGCAGCAGGTTGCCAAAGGTCAGGGCTGAGGGAGGTTATCTGATGCAGCTCTACCTGTGTGAGAAACCCAGCCAGGGTAAAGATATCGGTGCCATTCTCGGAGCGACCCAGCGTAAGCAGGGCTATCTGGCGGGTAGCGGCGTCATCGTCACTTGGGCAATAGGGCACCTGCTGGAGCAGGCTCAGCCGGAGACCTACGGTGAACAGTTCGGTAACCCCTGGCGGGAGTCTGTACTGCCTATCGTTCCTGCTCAGTGGAAAATGACGGTAAAAAAAGACACTGCCGATCAGTTTGCGGTCATCCGTGGGTTGCTCAAGCAGGTTGATTCTGTAGTGATTGCGACCGATGCGGATCGTGAGGGGGAAGTGATCGCACGGGAATTACTGGAGCACTGCCACTTTACCGGCCCAGTCCAGCGGCTCTGGTTGTCAGCGCTGGACGAGGCCAGTATCCGGCATGCTCTGGCAAACAAACTCCCTGACGAGAAGACTGCACCCCTGTATGAGGCCGGCCTGGCACGCGCCCGGGCTGACTGGATGACGGGGATGAACCTGACCCGACTTTATACTCTAAAGGCGCGGGAACAGGGATACGGCGAGGTGTTGTCGATCGGGCGGGTACAGACCCCCACGCTGGCGCTGGTCGTGAACCGTGACCGCGAAATCGCCAATTTTATTTCCAAGCCGTACTGGCAAGTCAGGGCGAACCTGCAAAAGGATGGCATTACTTTTCCTGCGAACTGGGTGCCGGCTGCCAACTACTGTGATGAAGAGAAACGCTGTATTCAGCAGAATGTGGCGCAGGCCGTGGTGCAGCTGTGTCAGCAAACAGGTCATGCCGTTGTGCTTGAGGTAGGGACCGAGCGCAAGAAAGAGTCCGCGCCTTTGGCCTTTGACCTGGGGACGCTGCAGCAGGCTTGCTCACGCAAGTGGGGGATGAGCGCAAACCAGGTGCTGAGTATCGCGCAGTCGCTGTATGAAACGCACAAAGCGACCACATATCCCCGGACAGATTGCGGCTATCTGCCGACATCGATGCGGGAAGAGGTTGCCGATGTGCTGAGTGCGGTTACCCGCACGGATCCAACGCAGAGCGAAAGTGTGGCCAGGCTCGACAGGGCCTTTGTTTCCCGCATCTGGAACGACAAAAAAATCACGGCGCACCATGGGATTATCCCGACCAAGCAGCCGTTCGATTTGAGCAAGCTGTCTGCCGATGAGCTGAAGGTCTATCAGCTGATCCGTCAGCATTACCTGGCACAGTTCCTGCCGTTACACGAAGTGGATGTCACGGAAGCGACCTTCAATATCAGCGGGCAACTGTTCCGCACCCGCGGCAAGGTCGAGGCGGTAGCTGGATGGAAAGTGTTGTTCCAGCATGACGCGAGCGAGGCGAAAGAGGAGTCGGCTGACACGGATGATGTCCGACTGCCTGTCCTGGTAAAAGGTGAATCCGTCGCGGTTGCCGGTGCGGAGCTTAAAACGCTGCAGACGAAGCCCCCGGGGCATTTTACTGACGGGACACTGATCGCCGCCATGAAAAATGCTGCGGCGTTCGTCAGTGACCCGCAACTGAAGAAGGTGCTGAAAGAGAACGCGGGGCTGGGTACTGAAGCGACACGTGCCGGTATCCTAGAAACGCTGTTTAAACGCGGCTACCTGGAGAAGAAGGGAAAAATCCTGCTTTCCACGCCGATTGCCGGCGAACTGATAGATGCGTTACCGACCGCGCTGACCAACCCCGGGATGACGGCGCTGTGGGAGCAGGCGCTGGACGAGATTGCCCAAGGCCAGATGACACTCGAGACGTTCATGAGTCGCCAGGCACAGTGGACGGGCCATCTGGTGGAGAAAGGGAAGACGCAGGCGGTGAAGTTCACTGCGCCTCCTTCACCGCCGTGCCCGACATGCGGTGGGACGATGCGCCGGCGTGCAGGCAAGAAAGGTGGCGGTGCCTTCTGGGGCTGCAGTAATTATCCCACTTGCCAGGGCATCATCAACATTGATGCAAAAGGTAGTCGTAAGGCTAAGCGCTATAAAGCAAAATCACAGGCTAAAAATAAAACAACCGGAGCGGAGTAAGAGATTGTCTGATGTTTATCGCTGAAAGTTTTGCTAATGTGGGCGAGCTTTGATGCAGAGCACCCCGAGGCTGCGGATGGCAGGAAAGTTTAATGCATGGACAATTCTGCTTCAGCCCGTATCAATGGCCTCCACACTCAGGTTGATTGATTAAGCGCATGCGACTTCGTGAAAAGCGCGCCAGGAGTCTACTACTCCTCCTCGAAGTCAGATGAGATCTACTACCAGTTATGGTGCAAACTCCGCGGCGCAGTCTTTGACTGTGCCGTTTTTGTTTTCTCAATTCACAAAATTGATATTCCTGGTTGACAGCAGCAGCACCTGAACTAAAAATGAACAGGCTTACTTGTTGTCTTCGGACAACCACCAATGCTCAGTGGGTCTGTGATGAGCGCCTTCGGGTGACCCTGCTGTTAATTGACAGCCACTAATGATCCCGTTACCTGAGAGGATCGCCTTCGGGTGGTAACAAAAGAACGCTTCCTTAGCCTGAGAGGGAGTACGTAGCTTAGCTGCGTGGTACATCTGCCCGCCTTTGAGAGTAGATATCGTTGATAGTGAGCGCGACTTTGCGTAACGATTAAGGCTTATTCAATCTGATCAGACTGTCAGGATATGGCGTATACCCATACCTGGCTCCCGACGGGAAATACTTTTCCCGTCGGGGAAGGTGTATTTCTCCGTCACCGAATCTTTACTCCTGGAGAAAACATCATGTCTACCCAATCTCAGCAAGCATCTACCAAAACTGAATACTTCAACCTGACTATCAAAGGGATGGGGTACCTCAGCAACATTCGTCAAGTTAATGGCCCGAATGGCACCTTTATCAGCTGTGTCATCAATGGACTTTCCGGTCCTACCGATAACGCCAGTTACACGCGTTTCGATGTGACGGTCGCCGGTAAAGAAGCCAGCAGCCTGATCAACCGCTGTCAAAAGTCAGTTGATGAAGACAAAAAAGTCCTGATTGGTTTTGTGCTCAGCAATCCCAAAACGGACATCTTCACGCTCAACAGCGGCGAACATGCCGGTGAACAGCGCGTCAGTCTTAAAGCCCGCCTTATCAAGGTCGATTGGATCAAAATCGGTCAGGAAAAGGTATATCAGGCTGAGAAATCCGACTCTACGCCGCCTCAGCAGGGTTCCGCACAGCAACAATACGCGGAAAACTCTTTCTGATAACGCCCTCTACGCCTCGATTTTTCGGGGCGTTTTTCCCTTTCTAATTCTATTCCCTATGAGGATTCGATTATGGCGTCTCGCGGCGTAAACAAAGTCATACTTGTCGGTCATCTCGGCCAGGATCCTGAAGTCCGTTACATGCCAAATGGCGGTGCGGTGGCTAACATTACCCTGGCGACCTCTGAAAGCTGGCGCGATAAGGCAACCGGTGAGCAGAAAAAAAAAACCGAATGGCACCGTGTTGTGTTGTTCGGCAAGCTTGCTGAAATTGCCGGTGAATATTTGCGTAAGGGCTCACAAGTTTACATTGAAGGCTCCCTGCAGACACGCAAATGGACCGATCAGGCCGGTGTTGAAAAATACACCACTGAAATCGTCGTCAACATTGGCGGCACTCTGCAGATGTTGGGTGGGCGTTTGCAACTTGCCAACGCCGGACAATCAGGCCAGGGCAGTTGGGGGAAACCTCAGCAACCGCAACCTTCGCATAGCGGTACGCCGGCTCAGCAACCCCAGCCAGCTCAATCGGGTGGAAATGCCGCGCCGATGGATTTTGACGATGACATACCGTTCCTTGGGTTTGGTTATGGTATCGCAAAATCAGCCATTTACGCTTTGTGATCGTCGGGAGACATTATGCCGACAATACTTAGAGTAGGTGGTTTTCGCTTTTACTTTTACAGTCATGAACCTAACGAACCGGCGCATGTCCATATTGATAAGGGCAATGCAACCGCTAAAATATGGTTACATGATGTCAGTATTGCGCGTAGTGTGGGATTTGCATCACATGAACTGCGTATACTGCAGCGTTTGGTGACTGAACATCGGACACTTTTACAGGAGGCCTGGGATGCTTACTTTACGCAATGAAAATGATCTGCGTGTAATGAATGTCCGCATCGATGATGACCTTTTGTCGGTTGATTTGATGGATGGCCGAACTATTTCGGCACCGTTAGCTTGGTATCCACGGCTTGCGGCCGGTACGCAGGCGCAACGGGAAAACTGGGAACTCTGCGGGGCTGGAATGGGTATACACTGGCCAGATCTGGATGAGGACTTAAGTACGGAAGGGTTGTTGATGGGAGCGAAAGGCATTACTCGTACCCCTTCATTATCCTGATGTTGTTCCTCGTCATCTGACACTAAACGCTGACCTTCGGGTTGGCGTTTTTTTTTGAATAGCAATAAAGAGTTGTTAATTGAGCCTCCCGGACGGTAACCGCACAGTGACACCTGCCAATTGTCACTGAACAGGAAATCTTCCGGATGAAAAAAACAATTCTCTTCTCTTCCCTGGTTGCACTCATGCTGACCGGGTGCGTTACTCAGCAGCCACTGCAGCAGCGCGATATTTCCCCTGTCACGCCTTCGTTTACCGTCACCCGCAACGTTCAACCGGTCAGCCCGGATGCTTACGGGCAGGTGCCTGAGGTCGTGCGCTACGACCGTTATTTACTGGTCAGCACCGACCCGGCGGCCGTTCAGCGTGATCCGCTCTCGCAAATCATCGATATCCGTATTCCGGCATCAGTAAAACCGACGGTGGCTGACGCGTTGCGTTATGCGCTGCGCCAGTCGGGCTATTCACTGTGCGCGACCGGATCGGCAAACGGCGTGCTGTACCGCCAGGCGCTGCCGGCGGTGCAGTACCAACTGGGACCGATGCGTTTGCGTACCGCGCTGCAGGTACTGGCAGGCACCGCGTGGCAGCTCGAGGTAGACGACGTGCAACGTGTTGTCTGCCACAGCCTGCGTGACGGGTATCAGTTGCCGGCGACACAGCTGCCGCCGGTGACGGTGGTTCCGGTCAGGGCGGTTTCAGTACCGGTTTCAGCGCCTCCTGCTGCAACGGTCATTGCACCTCAGCCGGTTAACGCGGTACCGGCAACCGGCGGGTGGCTGAAAAAATGACTGAGCATAATGAAGACATGGTGCCGATGACACCGGCAAAAAAAGGGGTGCTACGCAGCAAGACCTTCTGGGGGGCAACGGCTGGCGTCGTTGTTGCCCTGATGGCTGGACTCGTCGGTTCAGGGGCTATCAGGCATGTCGATCAGCGTATTGCCCTGCTTGAGCAGGCACAGAAAGCACTGGCGCCGCAGGATGGCATGAACTCTATGGCCGATGAGCTGCAGGCGCAGGCTAAACAGCTTAAAAGCCTGGCTGAGCGTCAGGACTCGCTCACGCGGCAGATTGGTGCGCTGACGCTAACCAATGGGTTATCGGAAAAACTTGCGCAGCAGTTGCAGGCGCAACAGGTTGAGTTGAATGCGCTGAAAGACAGCATTGAGTCCGTGAAAAAGTCAGCGACTGAAAAGCCTGTACCGGCAGTGGCACCCTCAACGGACGTACCCGCTGCACCGTCAGCCACCGCCAAAATCATCCCAAAGCACAAGCCCACGCCAATTAAATCCTCCCCGCGTAATGCGGTACCTCGTATGGCGCGCAAAGCGCCATTCGTGCTGACCGGGGTGGAGCAGCGCGGGACGTCGGCCTTTGCGGCTGTGGCGCCGCAGGGGTTCAGTGATTTGTCGCAGGTGCGGTTAATCGGGGAAGGGGAGTCGATCGCCGGCTGGATCCTGGTCAGTGCCGGCTATGGGCAGGCGACGTTTCGTGTGAACGGTCGCCTGCAGACCGTCAGCGCCCAATAAGGAGAGCGTGATGAAACTGAAATACAGCGTGATTGCCCTGATGCTGCTGAGCCCGTTATCACAGGCGGCGCAGCAGTCGGCCATTGAGAACAGCCAGTCTACCCTGAGCGAGATTCAGCAGAGTCAGGCCAACAAGACGGCGCAGCAGGGCAGGCAGTGGGGCCTCAGTGGCGAAGAGTACCAGCGTTATCAGCAGTTGATGGTTGGCCCTCGCGGGACGCAGTCTCCGGGGCTTGATCCGTTAACTGCTCTTGGCATCGAGGCGCAGAGCGATGCCGAACGTAAAAAGTACGCGCAGCTGTGGGTAAAGCAGGAGTTCGCCCGCACTGAGAAAGAACTCAAGTTCCAGCGTGAGGTGGATGCGGCCTGGCAGCGCCTTGGTGTGTTGCCGGTGAACATGGGGAATGCGGCCGGTATCGTACATGACACCGGCGGGCGACTGGCGCTGTTCGTGAAAGCGAAGGACTGCGGGCAGTGCGATGCACGCCTGGCGGCGGTGCTGGCAGATAACCGGCCGGTCGACATTTACTTGGTTGACAGCAAGGGTAATGACAGTCTGCTGCGTAACTGGGCGAAGGCGCATCACATTCCTGTCGACAAGGTGCGCGCACGTCAAATCACGCTGAATCATGACGGTGGCCGCTGGATGAAATTCGGCAACGGCCTGATGCCGGTGGTGCTGCAACAAGGGGAAAACGGATGGACACTCGCCGCATTCTGACCCGGGGACTGTTGCCCCTGTTTGCCCTCCTCACCGTTGTGAGCGGTGGCGTCGTACATGCCGCCACCCAGCAGGTTCCTTCCGGCTACCGGGAGGTGGCGCTGCGTCACGGGGTGCCACCGGAGTCCCTGTACTCGGTGGCGCTGGCCGAGACATCGATGGCGCCGAAAAGCATCATCTCGGTGACTCGCGGGGCCGGTCCGGCCCCGGATGTGGAACGCCCCTGGCCCTGGACCATTAACGTGGCCGGCAAAGGGTATCGTTACGCCAGCCGCCTGCAGGCCTGGGAAGCACTGCAGCGCTTTTTGAAAACACATCCTCGCAAGCGCATCGATGTTGGGATTGCCCAGGTCAATCTGGGCTGGAACGGCCATCACTTCACGTCGACCTGGGAGGCGTTTGACCCTTACACCAATCTCAACGCGGCAGCGGCCATCCTGCGGGAATGCTATGACCGCAATCCCGGAAGCTGGCTGGTTGCCGCCGGGTGTTATCACCACCCCGCCGGCGGCGCACCGGCAGCCCGGTATAAATCCATCGTGAGCGGCAAGCTGGCACGCCTGAACGGCAGGGGGACCGCCCCGATTCGGATGGCCAGTACAACGCCCACGGCCACGGTGTTACCGGCACAAACGGTGGCGCTGACCTGGATTGAACCACGGAACCCATAATCATGAAAAAAATGACTTTTCTCCTGTTCGGCCTGAGTCTGGTGACTACCACGGCATTGGCCAACCTGAATGTTATCGCTGATATCGGTGGCGATGACGCATCACCTTATTTTGAGGGGATTAATCGGCAGGGTGACGCGGTAGCACCGTCGGCCATGCCGCAAGCCCCAGCCTCTGTTGATGAAGTTGAAGTGGCCGTATTGCCGGTGACGACACCGGAGCTGGCGCCGGGTGTGGTAGCGGCGCGCCCGCTGCAACTGCCCGGGATTGGTTCGTTGTTTATTGTGGGTGATGACGATGCCAGTCGTATCTGGCTGCAGGCGAACGCGGAACAACTCAAATCCCGGCATGCTGCGGGTCTCGTCGTTAACGTCAGTAACCTGCCTGCACTGCAGGCACTGCGTGAACTGGCGCCGGGTGTGCCGATGGCACCAGCCTCCGGCAGTGAGTTGGCGCGCCGGCTGCAGCTGTCGAATTACCCGGTACTTATCACTGATACCGGTTTGTCCCAGCAGGTCACACCATGATATCGGCGCAACACATTGCTGCAGCATTAATGCTAAACCCTGTGCTGACGGTTGTGCTGGTTGTGCTGGTTGTGTTGTTTGTTGCTGTTATGGTGGGGCTGAACTGCCGTGGCCGGGAGACAGCCAGTCGTCGGCGCCACCGCCGATATCAGGCGACGGCCACGCGGGTACTGGCGCGCTTACCGTTGCTGGGCGGTGATGGCCAGCGTCTGACCTATCTACGCAAAATCAACCCCTATGTATTTGAAGAGCTGTTGCTCCTGGCATTTGAACGTCAGGGGTATGCCGTTATTCGCAATACCTCCTACAGCGGCGACGGCGGCCTAGACGGTCAGGTCATTATCGAAGGCAAGACCTATTTCATCCAGGCCAAACGTTACGGACGGACGATCTCACCGTCCCATATCACGCGTTTTGGTGCGCTGCTGCGACATCACCATTGTGATGGTTTTTTCATTCATACCGGCCGTACCGGTCAACTGAGCCGGGTGTTGTTGCAGAACCATCCCTACGTCCACCTGGTCAGTGGCCGAAAGCTGCTTGCGTTGCTAGCCGGCAATACAGAGTGGTTGCTTTTTTTAACTGTGAATTCGGTCACCAACCTGAATGATAAGGAAGGTCGTCATGAGTAATCGTCATGTCATGGAAGCGCTGCTGCGCCCGGCGGTAGAATTGAATACCGCGATCGTTGCCGGTGCTGCGGCAGCGATTTGTTTTGCTGCTCCCTGGTCGGTCGCCCTGGCGCCGTCGGTGAGTTATGTTACTGCCGGCGGGTTTGCGGTGCTGTCCGCGGTACGAGCACGGCAGGGCCTGCGGGTGGTCCTTTATCGCCGTAATCTGCGTCGGTTACCGCGCTATGTCATGGAAAGTCGACAGATCCCGGTGAGCAGGCAGCGGCTGTTCCTGGGGCGGGGTTTCCGTTGGCAGCAAAAGCACACCCAGCGCCTGATGGATACCCGTCGGCCGGAAGTGGAAAAATATGTCCAACCGTCGCAGTTGTACCAGATGGCGCGCCGACTGGAGCTTAAAGCCGAATATACCCTGCCGTGGTTGTCCCAGCTGCTGCGCAAGGATTCTCCACTCAATCCGGTGCGGCCGCTGCCACCGGTCGGGGGGAACCCGGCGATCCATGGTATTGAACCCGATGAGCTCGATGTCTCGATGGCACTGGGTGAACGCGTAGGGCATAGTCTGGTGTTGGGCACTACCCGTGTCGGTAAGACCCGCCTGGCGGAACTGCTGATCACCCAAGATATTCGCCGCGGTGATATCACCATTGTGTTTGATCCGAAAGGGGATGCTGACCTGCTGCGGCGTGTTTGGGCTGAAGCCCACCGTGCCGGCCGTGGGGATGAGCTGTTCATCTTCCACCTGGGCTGGCCGGATATCTCGGCACGCTATAACGCCGTCGGGCGCTTTGAGCGTGTGTCCGAAGTGGCCGGGCGTATTTCTGGGCAACTGAGCGGAGAGGGCAATAGTGCTGCGTTTCGTGAGTTTGCCTGGCGATTCGTCAATATTGTGGCGCGTGCCCTGGTCGCGCTGGGGCAACGTCCGGACTATCAGTTGATCACCCGTTACGTGAACAACATCAGCGAGCTGTATGAGACCTACGCGAAGAAAGTGATTGAGGCGCGTATGCCGGCGCTGCAGCAACAAATCGACAACAGCCTGCAGGTGCTGACGGAGGACGATGTAACGCGCAATATGCAGGGCCAGCCGAATGCGATAAAAATCATGGCGGTGGAAATGGCGCTGAGTTCCGAGGCCGGCAAGCAGCTGTATGACCCCATTCTCGATGGCCTGCGGTCAGCCGTCCGTTATGACCGTACTTACTTCGATAAAATTGTGGCGTCCCTGTTGCCGCTGCTGGAAAAACTTACCACCGGCAAGACCGCCGAGCTTCTGGCGCCGAACTATATGGATATGAGCGACCCGAGACCCATTTTTGATTGGGAGCAGGTCATCCGCAAGCGCGGTATTGTCTACGTGGGGCTGGATGCCTTGTCGGACGGGGTGGTCGCCTCTGCCGTCGGCAACAGCATGTTTGCCGACCTGGTGTCGGTTGCCGGTCATATCTATAAACACGGTATGCACGGCGGGTTGCCGACCCGGGCAGATGGTAAACTGCCAATCAACCTGCACTGTGACGAGTTCAACGAACTCATGGGGGACGAATTTATCCCGCTTATCAACAAAGGCGGCGGTGCCGGTATGCAGGTGACGGCCTACACGCAAACCGAGTCGGATATCGAGGCGCGCATCGGCAGTACCGCCAAGGCGGCTCAGGTGACGGGTAACTTCAATACCCTGATCATGCTCCGTGTCCGTGAGAACCGCACCGCGCAGTTGCTTACCACACAGTTGCCGGAAGTGGATATCTACACCAAAACCCTGGTATCAGGGCATGCCGATACGGCCGATGTGGAGAAGGGACAGGATTTTACCTCCAACACCCAGGACCGCGTCGGTACTGTGAAAGCCCCACTGCTTGCCCCGGCGGATGTGATTAACCTCCCGAAAGGACAGGCGTTCGCGCTGCTGGAAGGTGGTCAACTGTGGAAAATTCGGATGCCACTGCCCAGCGGCGACAGGGATGATGCGCTTATGCCGGCCAACCTGCAGAAGATTGCCGAGGAGATGCAGCGCAACTACCGTACCAGCGAGTCCTGGTGGTCAGCCAGCACTGTAATGCCGGATGTTGCCATCCAAGGGGGGCTGAATGTCGCAAGCGGTGAATAATCAGCCTCAGCAGCTCGCACAACCCCGTAAGCATGGACTGTTTTACAATGTACTGTGGGGCTGGCCGTGGATGCTGCTCGGTATGTTCCTGGCTTCGCTTTTGGTGAGCCTGGTGATCGAATATGTCGGGATGGCATTCTTCTGGCCGGAGCTTGACGCGTCGCACAGTGAAGCGGTGATGAACACCGAGTTGGGGTATCTGTCCTCTGAGTTTACACGCAGCCTGCTGTTGTCTGAACCGTCAGTGACCGTCACCCGTTGGATTATGATGGCGTATCAATGGACCTTCGTGGACAGTGGCTTTTTGGACTGGATTAAGCAGGCGTATGACACGCAGGTACACAGCCAGAATGCCGTGGCCAGGGAGCTGAACAGCTGGAGCGGTTGGCTGGCTACCACGCTTAAAGAGTACCTGATGGCAACGGTGTACGTCACCGTGATCACCCTGGTACGCGTGACCATTTTAGTGCTGTCCATCCCGCTGTTTATCCTGGTGGTCCTGGTTGCGTTGACTGAGGGGTTGGGGCGGCGTGATATTCGGCGCTACGGTGCCGGCTATGAGTCGAGCTTTGTGTACCACCACGCCAAGCGGATGGTGAAACCGGCTGTGTATATCCCCTGCATGCTGTACTTGTCCTGGCCAACAGCGGTATACCCAAATCTGCTGTTGTTGCCGGCCGCTATCCTGCTCGGCATTGCGGTGACAGTGACGACAGCGTTGTTTAAGAAATATTTGTAGGTCTGAAATCCAGGCTGGACGGCGGCGTACAAAACTGGCTTTTGTGCGCTGCCGTCAGCAGGCAAGTCGCGTAGCGACGCGTCAGTTGATCTGGAATTTATGAAACGAAGGAGTAAAAAACTTTATAAAACCAGAAAGAATTCCATGCTGACCTGGCGGATATATTTTCCCACTCTTGATGTTCTTGACATGAAGAGGAGCAACTAACGATGATGAAAAGTGAAAGGATTTTTGCAGGCGTGAATACCGCACAAGTCGAGCAAAAGTACTCGCCGAATGAAGATGTCCATGACATACATTTTACGTTGAGGGATGAGCAACATCATTTCATTATGACGCTTGAGGCAGTTTTGTCGTGCTTGCGCTTTGCAGAACGAGATGGTGACATTCCCGCTCTGCCTCTGGAATGGTGGCAGCTTCTGCAGACAAGGTATCGTCAATTGAACTAGCGAAGCCGTGGCCCCAGGATGTCTTTGGCCAGGGTGAGGAGTTTTTGGTTGCGTTCAGTAACCTCCCATTTGGCAAAATTGATGATATTGGCGAAATACCTGTAATCGAAAGTGATTTTTTTTCGGCAAATTTCGTGGGTACGCTCAGAACCTTTCTTAAAGGTAAACACGCACTCCATGCTTTCTGTGAGTTCATTATCCAAGACTTGGTGTGCGTGTTTTGTTTGATACATGCCAACATGTACGTAGTCTTTGCAGTCTGGATGCTTTATCAACTGCCCCCATTCATTTATTACCAGGTCCTTTGGGTAGCGCTCACACAAGGTTGCTGCAAGGGATTTATCAAGGATCTTTGTATACATGATGTCTTGATTATCAGTCATGTATAAAAAAGCCCATGGCGCATTCATCAAAGTGGCTCGCGCGTACAACCATCCATCTTCATCTCGAAATTTCAGCAACATATTTCTGGCGATCCTTTCATTGATGGAAACGCCTGAGTCTTTACTGATGAAATAGGCAACTTTATCAAAATTATTAATGAGCAAGCTAAGGATTTGCTCTGCAAGATAGCCCTTTTCCCTTTTGGGGCGCTCTGCTTGATCCCCCGTATTTTTCTTAGAATAAGGACACCATTCATAAGCATCGCGATCATAGATCCCCACACCTGGAATGGGGCGACCAAAGTGTTTCCCATAGGGTTTCGGTGTATTAGCCAGTGTTTTGTAAAAACCGATAATTTGCACAGGATTATTACACGCCGGGCAGATGGCAAAATATTGGGGAGTTCCATTATCGCTGGTTTTATACCAGGGTGGTCTACGAGCGGTACGTTTCTCGTAATCTGTGATATCAATGGGATAGTACGCTTGTGATTTCAGCTCAACCTTGTAGACATTCATGAATACTCTCTCCTTTAGGATAAGGTTAATATTGCAAAACCTGTTTTTGGGATCAAGGTTTCCAGCCTTGCATATAGCCTTCCTCACTGAGCTGAAAATTATCAAAATTCCATAAAGAGTTATCCGCTGACCTCCCGCCCCATCTATCGCACCCTGAGAGCACCCTAAATCATCAAGGAGTGCTTGTGTATGCCTATCCCCGTTGTTCGTGGTCTTGGCGCCGGCTGTGTGCTGGGGCTGACTTTGCTGACCGCACTGCCTGCCTTTGCCGCTGAAAAAGATGAGCTGGCTTCTGCCCAGCGCATGCTGATCCAGGTGCAGGCAGCGCTTGAACGTGCGCGTGTTGCCGCCGTTCAGGCGGATCCGTCGGAGCGCGGTCGTTTCTTCTTCGACTATGCCCGCGCTACCGCCGATCTCAAGACCATCAATGCCGGTATTGACCGTTACCTGGAACCCTCGCGCGCACAACCGCGTGATGGTAGCGCGGTGGCCGGCAATTATCGTCGAGAGCGCCCCTGATGGCCATGAATGCGGCGCAGGAACAGGCCTTCAAGGCGGCCAGCGGCGGCGTTGAAATCAATATCCTGTCGCTGATTTGCATCGGCGGGTTGCTCGCGGTGATGTTTGTCTGGGCGGCCTGGGCTTTGGTTGATGTTTACCAGGGCTGGAGCAACGAAAAAGTACGAAATGGGGCGTTGGTTCACTTCGTCATCAAAACCGTGCTGTTGCTGGTTGTTTCAATCTGGATGTTTGCCAGCTGACCTGTGAGAGGCGCTGGACCGTATTTCACGATGATATTTTCACACACCAATAAGGAATGTTTTATGAATGCTGTAGTTCGTCTTTTCCGTCAACTCTGCGCGCGTGTCGCAGTAGCCACTTCCCTGGCGTATGTCGCCAGCCAGCCGGTGCAGGCGGCTCTGCCGTCGGTTGAGCCCCCGTCCTCCGGCGGTGGCGGTGGTCTGATGGATACCATCAAAGGCTATTTCCAGGACGGGATCGTTATTATCGGTCTGGTCGCCGCTGCGGTGGCCTTCCTGATTGTCGCCAATGCTGCGATCCATACCTTTGCCGAGGTCCGTGATCAGAAGGCGACCTGGGCCAAGTTTGGCGCTATCGTGCTGGTTGGTGTGGTGCTGCTGGTCACCGTCATTTGGCTGGTTGGCAAGTCTGCCGAAATCCTGTTCTAAGGTTACCCGCCATGCAGACTATCCGATTTTTATCTGACCGCCTCAATGCCGAGCCCGTCGTTTTCCGGGGATTTACGACCCCGGAGATGGGACTGGCGGCGTTAGCCGGCGTGGGACTGGGTCTGCTCGTGTCGTTGCCGTTTCTTCCTCTTGCCGGTTGGGTCGTGATACCCACCGGCATGCTGGTGACGCCGCTTCTCGTCATCTGGTTTGGAGGCAGCCGGCTGACGCGCCTTAAGCGCGGTAAACCGGAGAATCATATCTGGCAGCGCCTCGAGGCGCGTAAACGTCGCATGGGGTGGGGGGATCCCACCCTGATTATCGACAAACAGGGCTGGTCGTTGCGTCGCTGCCGCGTTGTTAAGAGGTCCACATGAGCCGTTTCAGACATGCGGTTAAAAACCGCGATCAGCACATTCTCACGTTACGTGTTGCCTGCGGTGTGCTGGTCGTTTTTCTTCTGGTGGCCAGTATCGGCTGGATGCGGGCGCCAGATAATTTGACTATCCATAATCCCCCCGACCTGCGCAGTGGTTCTACCCGTGCCTGGTGGGAGGTGCCACCGTCCACGGTTTACAGCTTCGGTTTTTATATATTCCAGCAACTCAATGCCTGGCCAAAGAACGGTGAGGTGGATTACCCGGGAAAAATCAATGGCCTGTCACCGTACTTGACGCCGTCGTGTGAGCGCTTTCTGAAAGCGGACGCCAAAAAGCGTAGCGAAAGCGGTGAGCTTGCCGGCAGAACGCGCGTGGTGTTCGAAATCCCTGAGCACGGCTACAACGGCCGCTATAACCAGTTCCCGGTGACGGTCAAAGGCCGTGATAACTGGATAGTGCGTCTTGACCTGGTGGCGGATGAGTCCTTTGCCGGCGAACCGGTGAAACGGGCACTGACACGTTACCCGCTGAAAGTGGTGCGCGCAGAAGGGGATCCGGAGCGTAATGAGTTTGGTCTGGCGCTGGATTGTTACGACAGCATGCCACAGCGTCTTGCTGCGGCGCCAGCGGAACCCGCGCCTGAGAAAAAAGGAGTATTCCAATGATGAAAGCACGTGTTCTGGCGCTTTCCCTGAGTGTACTTCCCCTAGCGGCGACGTTCAGCGTGCCGGTTACCCAGGCGGAAGAGCTGATGAAATGGGAGCGTATCCCGTTGCAAATCCCGCTGGCCGTTGGCAAGGAGCGGGTGCTGTTTGCCGATAAAAATGTCCGCGTCGGCTTCCCGCCGGCGCTGAACGGTAAGCTGCGGGTGCAAAGCAGTGGCGGCGCGGTTTATCTGAAAGCGGATGCCGCTTTCCCTTCAACTCGTCTGCAGCTGCAGGACGTGGAAAACGGGGAGGTTATTCTCCTTGATGTGACGGCATCGGACAAAGGCTCGGCCGAACCGGTGCGCATTGTCTACAGCGGTGACGTGACATCGGTCAGCAGTAGTAATGACACGTCTGCTGCTTCAGGGGGAAACAACGCGGCCCCCGGGGCGGATAACGGCACCCAGGCGAAGCGTAAAAAAGTCAAATACAACGCGCCGCTGCCTGTCGTCCTGACACGGTACGCAGCACAAAGTCTGTACAGCCCGGTGCGCACGGTTGAAGCGGTGCCAGGCATTCATCCGGTCAACCCGCACCTGCCGAAACGTATCACCACACTGTACCCGTCAGAGCCGGTGACCATCACGCCGCTCGGCGGCTGGGGTATTGGCAGTCGCAACGTGGTGGCGCTGAAAGTGCAGAACACGGCCAGCCGCAAAATCACGCTCGATCCCCGGGTACTGCAGGGGCAGTTTGTGACGGCGACGTTCCAGCACCGCTATCTCGGCCCGGTGGGGACCCCGGAAGACACCACAACGCTGTATCTGGTTACGTCCGGTCGCCCGGACGGGGCGTTTGTCGCGGAGCCATCAGTGGTTCGCAAAGCCGTAAAAGCGGTGAAGAAGGGGGCTGGTCATGGCTGATGTGAAATCCAACATGTTGCCGAAAGTGATTGTGTTCGGCGTGCTGGCCACCGCGATCCTCGTCGGGCTTAAGGCTTGCAGCGGCGGTAAAACACAGGAGGAGACTCAGCAGGCGCATAACGTTCTGGCCAGCATGTCGTCGGAAGAGCTGCGGGCGCTGGGTGTTGAGGGGGATACCCCGGAGGACACGCTGCGTACCCTGGTGGGCACCCTAGGTACTACCCGAACCCAGCAGGCCGAGCTGCAGAAGAACATTGATAAAGTGCTGAAAGAAAACGAAGAACTTCGTAAGCGCAATACCAATGTGTCCGGTCAGGTCAATGAGGCCGTGGCCGGCTTCCAAAAACAAGCGCAGCAGCGCCAGCAGCAGCTTCAGCAGGAGCAGCAAACGCTGATGGGAAAAATCCAGACGCTGACCGAGCAGTTGAGTGCGAACAAGGACAAGGCAAAAAGCGACAGTGATATCCCGCTGGGGCTGGGACTGGATGGTATGGGCGCCGGGGACGGTGGTGCCGCTCCTGGTCAGGATGGCTTGATGTGGGTCGGACCGAAAGACATGAAAGAACCCGACCCGCGTAATCCGAATAGCGCCAAAGACGGCCCGCAGTTCTCGACGTCGTTCCTGTCCGACAATGCGATCACACGCCAAAAAGCTGCCTATGAGCAGCAGGTGAAAGGGCATACCAATGAAAAAGGGGCGGAGGAGAACGCCGAGCCGGTGTTTACCCTGCCCGAGAATTCCACCCTGGTGGGCAGCCGCGCCATGACGGCGCTGTTGGGCCGGGTGCCTATCAACGGCACGGTGACCGATCCTTATCCTTTCAAGCTGATGATTGGTAAAGACAACCTGACGGCGAACGGCATCGAGCTGCCGGACGTCGAGGGTGCGATTGTCTCGGGAACCGCCAGCGGGGACTGGACGTTGTCGTGCGTGCGCGGCCAGGTCAACAGCATCACCTTCGTGTTTGCGGACGGGACGGTCCGCACCCTGCCAAAACCCAACACCAACATGAATGCCAACGGCAGTAACAATAATGCCAGCAGTAATGCGAAAGATGTCAGCACCACCGCCGGCATTGGCTGGATCTCCGATGACAACGGCATCCCGTGCATCGGTGGAGAGCGTAAGTCCAATGCCTCGACCTATCTGCCGACGATCGCCGCCTTGTCGGCCGCCAGCGCCGCCGGGGAAGGGATCAGTCAGGGACAATACACCACGCAAAACAATGTGAATGGCATCACTTCGACCATGACCGGTAATGCCGGCCAGGCCGTGCTGGGCAAGGCGCTGTCCGGCGGGATGAAAGAGACTGCCGATTGGGTGCGTGAGCGCTACGGCATGATGTTCGACGCCGTGTACGTTCCGCCGGGCCAGAAGCTGGCCGTGCACATTACTCGCCAGCTGGCGATCGACTTTGAGACCAAAGGGCGCAAGGTGCGTTACGACGACTTCAGCCTGCCCGGCGAAGACGGCAGCACTGGCGGGCTGGATTAACGCGTCATTCAGAGGAGAAAAGGCATGCTGTGGCGTCAATGCGAAAGGATGAGTCGCCCACAGAGTTGGGCGCTGGTTTTGCTGTCCTGCAGCGCGTTTTGGCTGGGTGTGCTGCTCCTGCTGTGTTTGCTTATAAGAGAATGATAATCATGCGGAAAAATCTGTTTAATCGAGTTATGGCCGTCGCGGTGATGGTCGGCGCTATCGCACTGACCGGCTGTTCAACGTCGAAAGAGGAAATGCTGCCACCGGGCGACAGCTCGATGCTGGAATTGTGGCAGGGTGAGGATGGCGGCGGAACGGCGCGCAATGCTGTAGCAGCGCGCGACAGCCTGCGCAGGCCGCTCACTGAGGGCGAAAGCCAGGCAACAGCCGCGAGCGATCGCAGCTACAGCCGCACGCAGGAAAGCGAAATCAGCCAGCAGTTCCCGCGCCTGCCGAATCCCGATCTTGTGATGTATGTGTATCCGCACCTGGCGGATGGCAACGCGCCGGTGCCGGGGTACAGCACCGTGTTTCCTTTCTACAGCCAGGTGCAGTATGCGATGCTGGGTGAACGGACGGAGGCTTACTGATGCGGTTTTCCCTGTTTGATAAAAAGCGCTTGGCGCGAAAAACGCCGGCAGCTGTTGCCCAGGACGCACTGAACGTGACCGAGGACGGTGTGCCGCTGTCTGTCGACGGCCGTGAGCCATTACGGCGCCAGGGCAAGATGACGGTAAAGGATGAGCAGCAGGTGTACCACGCCAATCCGTCCATTGTTGATTACCTGCCCTGGGCGGAGTTTCTCGACCGCGAGCAGTGTATCCTGCTCGATGACGGCGTATCTGTCGGCGCTGTGTTTGACATCACGCCGGTGGCGACCGAAGGGCGGACGGACGATCGCCTGGAGCAGATGCGTGACACGGTGGAGGATGCCCTGCAGGACTCGTTTGACGAACATGATGAAAACCCCTGGATCGTGCAGTTCTTCTGCCAGGACGAAAACAATGTCGAGGCGTATATCGGCAGGCTGCGACAGTATGTCAAACCCCACGCGCAGGGCAGTGCGTTTACTGAAGACTGGTTGAAAGAGACCGAGCGCCATCTGCGCGGGATTGCCCGTCCGGAAGGTCTGTTCAAAGATACGCTGATAACAGACCAGCCATGGCGTGGGCAGCAGCGACGGACCCGCATGGTGGTCTATCGCTGGATTGGCAAGAGCAATCATGATCCGATGCCACCGATTGCCATGCTCAATCAGACCTGTGAGCGCGTGACCGGGGCCCTGGCTGGTGCCGGCGTTGCCTGCGTGCGCCAGAACGGGGCGCAGGTCCATGACTGGTTGCTGCGTCATTTTAACCCCAGCCCGGAGTGGGTGGATAAAGAGACGCTGTACCGCGATGCCGCCTATTTTGACAGCCGTGACACCCCGGAAGGCGCGATGCCGGTGCAGAATGATTTTGCCGAAACCCTGCTGTTCACCCCGCCCGTATCCGATCCTGACCACGGCGTATGGTGGTTCGATAATCAGGCGCATTGCGCCATTCCGGTCGAGAAACTGCGCCGTCCGCCGGAGCCGGGCACCATTACCGGTGAAATGAAACGCGGCGAGAAGAAAATCAACGCGCTGATGGATCTGTTCCCGGAAGGGACGATGGTATGTATGACCATTGTGGTGCAGCCCCAGGACACGTTGGAAAACGATTTTAACCGGCTTGCCAAGAATGCCGTCGGTGAGAACACCGAATCCGGGCGCGTGCGTCAGGACGTGGCTCAGGTAAAGGAATACCTTGGTAATCGTCACAAGCTGTACCGTGCCGGTATCACCTTCCTGCTGCGTGCCGGCGATCTGACCGCGCTTAATCACAAGCGCGTCGAGCTCACCAACGTGCTGCTCGGTGCCGGCTTGCAGCCGGTTCGCCCGGAGTTTGATGTGGCGCCGCTCAATACCTACCTGCGGGCGCTGCCGATGTGTTTTAACCCGGAGACGGACAAGAAACACTGGTATACCCGGTTGACCTGGGTGCAACACCTGGCGGGGCTTTTGCCGGTGACCGGCCGCGAAACCGGGACCGGTCACCCCGGCATGAGCTTCTTCAACCGCGGCGGGGATACGCTGACGTTTGATCCGCTCAACAAGCACGACCGGAGTCAGAATGCGCACATGCTGTATTTTGGTCCGACCGGTGCGGGGAAGTCGGCGACGTTGTGCGCGACTCTGTCACAGCTGATGGCAATACACCGACCGCGGCTGTTTATTGCCGAAGCGGGGAACTCGTTCGGACTGCTGGCCGATTATTTCGAAAGCCTGGGGCTCAGCGTCAACAAGGTGAGTATCAAACCGGGCAGTGGCGTCTCGCTGCCGCCGTTCTCCTACGCGCATAAACTCGTCGACGATGCGTTAACCTCGCTGGCCCTGGATGAAAATGACCTGCCGGACATCGATGCCGATGACGACGAGGATGAAGATAAGCGCGATTACCTGGGAGAAATGGAAATCTCGGCGCGCATGATGATCACCGGCGGCGATGCGAAGGAAGAACATGAACTGAAACGCGCTGACCGCGCGATGATCCGTGAGGCGTTGCTGATGGCAGCGCGGCAGACCTATGACGAAGGGCGGCAGATGTTGCCGGCAGACCTGCAGAAGGCACTGTACGCCATATCCAAAGACGAAGGGAGTGATATCCGTAACGTCCAGCGCCGGGCCAAAGCGGCCGAAATGGCGGAGTCGCTCGGGATGTTTACCCAGGCCGGCAGTTTTGAAGCAGAGCTGTTTAACCGTGAGGGCAGCCTGTGGCCAGAGGCGGATGTAACTCTGATTGACCTGGGGCATCTGGCTCGTGAGGGCTATGAGGCGCAGATGGCGCTGACGATGGTGAGCCTGACCAACACCATCAACAACATTGCCGAACGAGACCAGTACTCGGAGCAGGATATCGTGTTCGCGGTGGATGAGGCGCACATTGTGACGGTGAACCCGCTGCTGGCGCCGTACATAACCAAAATTGTCAAGATGTGGCGTAAGCTCGGTGCCTGGCTGTGGCTGGCCACGCAGAACCTGAAAGACTTCCCGGATATTGCCGAGAAGATGCTGAACATGGCGGAGTGGTGGGTCTGTCTGACCATGCCGCCGGAGGAGGTCAACGACATTGCTCGCTTCAAGGCGCTGACCGAGGAGCAAAAGGCGGTGTTACTGTCGGCCAGTAAATTGTCGGGTTGCTATACCGAAGGTGTGGTTCTGTCGAGAAAACTCGTGGCGCTGTTCCGTGCAGTACCACCGAGCCTGTACCTGGCGCTGGGGATGACGGAGAAAGAAGAGAAGGCCGAACGCCGCGCGCTAATGCAGGAATTTGGCTGCAGTGAGCTGGAGGCAGCTCGCAAGATAGCAAGAAAACTTGACTTTCTACGCGGCCTAACGATTTAAGATTTTCCTAATGATTATACTATCTCGTAGTATTTTTTTCGTCTCGAAGATGAGTTTGATCCTAATTATGTTCAAGTGGTGACTGAGAGAGCTTAATCCGACAATATGTAAATCACTAGAAATAATCTACTAACATAGTTGCGCCGCTTGTGAATTTACCTTCTGTCAGATGCACTGAACCTTTTTTTACAGGCACTACATCAAGTGTCGGTGGGCTGGAGTAGGTGATGTCTAGAGGCGTATTAATTGCGAAAGATCTTCCGTTCGCCAAAAGTTTGATGCCTAATCCATTAATGTTACTTCCTAATATGCTAGAGTCAAAAGTCGCTGCGGTACCAATAATTTTCATTTTCAACTGACGGCTGTTATCTAGAAAATCGCATTTTATGCTATAATCAATACGTTGCATGTATCGATTACCATCGATACGGTTAATGCCAACATTGCCGAAATCTATATCAATAGTGCGTCCGTCGTTGATAACGCAAGGAGGGGGCGCAACCACTGTTGCGGTTATGCTGATCTTGGTTCCCTGGTCAGCAGCCTGAGCAAAGGTTGTATGCAGACTCAGTGCTAGCAGTAGAACATGACATCTTCGTATCATCATTTTATATATTCTCCACTATTTTCAAGGAGCGCTGAAGAGCAATGTTGCAGAGCCTGATAAAGGTCCTGTACTTAAGCTGGTATAGGGAACATTCCTCTTTACTGGTACAAAGGTTACGGTATCGCTGCCAAGACCGTTAACGATACGAGTTCTAAAGGTATTATTGGGCTTAACCACATTTCCGTTATAAACCATGGCTACACCAATATCCGGATTGGTCGTTTTTATAAAGTCGCTCGAGAAGCTAGTTGGGTCGCTGATTAATTGAACTAAAATGTCCTGTGTGGAGCTAAGATCATCACATTGATAAGTAATACTTTTATTCTGGCTAATCTGAGAGTTGTTTGGGCTCTGGGTTAAAAAGTCTTGGCGAATCGAACCGAAGTCAACATTTATCTGCTGGCCGTTATTGATGGAGCAGGTGGTTGTAACAAAATAGGCATCGTTATTTGCGATTAGACGCCAACGATAAGGGCCGCAATTTGGGCATCCTGACTGATCATTAGACTGAACAAAGTTTACTTGACCTATTATGTCGCCCTTGTTTATCTTAATATCTGATGTAGGTGAGCGGTTTAAAACAATATAAACCCGAATAGGAATGGATCCACTTTGTAAATTAGTCAGTGTCAATACGTTTATACCTGCTCGTATTGGCGATAAATAGTCAGCCCCGTTAATTGTCATACCAGTGCTAACAGATCTAAGAGCGCCACTGACGGATAGTGCATTGCTATCTGTTTTGAGATAGTCATACCAGCTCGCGATAGTATTTTTGCAGGTTACTTGACTTACGTTGACGATTTCATTTTTGCCATAAGATAATTGAGGGCCGATGGTTACGCGTACGTCTACCGGCGTTTGTGAGCCTCCGGCACCAATAGTGCGACCATCGGAGGTTGTGCAGTCAAACGCGTTAGCGTTGGCAGTCATCATGAAAGATAATGCTAAAGAAGAACGGAGTAGTAGATGTATTATTCTATTCATGATTATGTCTCAATAGATAAATTTTTTTCGGCTTGTGCTGCAATGAGGTGTTGCAAACTACTCATTAGGGATAACTTAGCGAATTTTATTCACCAAATGCATCTTTTTTATGTGTCGTCTTTGTTGACGACGAGTAGAGCGGTAGGATACCACCTCAGTGATTTTCCTATAGGGCCATCTGTTACAATCACCTCTTCTCTATCAAGCATATTTAGCAAAAGGTGTCTAGCTCGATATACCCCGACGTTTACTGCATTTGCTAATTGCCTTGTCGTCATCCAATTATGCTGTGGCGGAAGCTCAGTAGCCTGATAATGTTGTGGTGACATATCAAGTAATGCAGCAAGTAGATCTTGCTGTAACTTACGTGTTTCTTTCTGTTTGCTAGACAAATCTTCCATTTTTCCCCTTGGTATCTCGATAGTCATCTACGGCTAAGAAGGGTTTTGAACCCTTACAAATCTAGAAAAACTTTGTTCTTAGATTTCAGTCATGAAGGCTTTTTCGCTTTTACCTAGATTGGTGCGTTTGTGTAGCGTGAGCTGTAGCGACCAAACAAAATATTGGATGATTATATTACACAGAGGTCTCTTTGCGATCTGATAGGTTGCATTTTACTTAAAAAAAGCATTAAATGCTGAAAAATTTTTTTTTGCGATCTATATCGCTAATTAATGTCGCTAATTAACTCTGGCTAGGGAATAAATATTGATTTTTTGCTTTTTTGTAAAAAAAACTTTTCTTATTAAGATTGGTTTGACAAGATATCTAGGCAGAGCAAAAACACTGGCTTAACTATGTGTGTTTATCTATTTAGTTATTTTGCATAAGTAAATTTACCTTAGAATTAACTAGCTGTATTGCGGCCAGGTGTTGTGTTCAAAACTAAACTGAAGTTATTCTAAGTGACTGATTTTTAGTTAGCTAAAACCTTTCATTTAGTTAGTAAGCACAATTTTCTATTAAGGAATGTAGATTTTATGAAAATTGAAAAAATTATCTTGGCTGCAGCGGTTGCATTTGGTGCAAACTTCTATGCACAAGCAGCAGATCAGGGACAAGGGAAAGTTACATTCAAGGGCTCTATCATTGATGCACCTTGCTCTATCTCAAGTAAAACTGCTAATCAAGAAGTTGATCTAGGTTCAATTTCCAATGTGGCGTTAAAAAACTCTGGAAAATCTAAGGCCGTAGATTTCTCAATCGATCTCGAGCAGTGCGATTTCCCAACTTCAAAAACTGTAAAAGCCACTTTCACCGGTGCATCGTCGACAGTAAATACATCTCTTCTGGGAATTACTGGTACAGCTAGTGGTGCAGGCGTAGTTATTACATACGGTGGTAAACCGGTGAAATTGGGTCAGGCAACTACTGCACAAACGCTAAATCCTGGTAATAACACCCTGCATTTCGCCGCCTACCTGCAGGGTGAAGGCGCTTCCGCCGCCATCGTTCCGGGCGACTTCACCGCCGTAGCCGATTTCACCCTGGCTTATCAGTAAGTGAGTCCGAAGGCTTAATCAACCAGGCATGGGGCTCGCCGCATGCCTGGTGAATCTCCCTGTCAAAGGAATGTCGCGATGTTTTTACCAAGGAATCGAGCGGGTGCCGTTCTTTTGGCGTCGTTGGCGTTTGCGAATAGCAGTGCAACTAACGCCGTACAGGGGTGGGGCAAAGTCAGCATGCACGGCGCCATTATCGACACCGCCTGCGCCATTGCCGCCGGCAGCCGCGATCAGACGATCGATATGGACACTCTTCCTCTCGGGCAAATCATTCGTGATGGCCAGGGGATGACCAAACCTTTCAGTATTGAATTGGTCAACTGCATTTTGGAACGGCCGGAAAACAAACCTGATTGGAAATTCTTTCAGGTCACGTTTGATGGTTATGCGGAAGGCGCTCTGTTTGGCGTACAGGGCGAGGCGCGCGGCGTCGCATTGAAGATAAAAGACAGCAGCGGCACGCCGATTATTCCAGGGAAACCCTTACCGATGGAAGGAATAATACCGGGAAATAGAGTGCTGAATTATTCCATGACGTTGATGCCGAATCACCAGCCGTTGAAGGCGGGAGCGTATTTTTCCACAGTGCGTTTTAAGCTGGATTATTTTTGATTTTTTCTCGTACTGACGGTTAATTCGTTATTGAAAGGACTTTTATTATGCTTTCACCGGCAGGGAA
>NZ_JADCNB010000004.1:0-304202 GCF_014982455.1 Serratia sp. X3 | reverse complement strand
AGCGTTTATTTCGCTTTCCTCTCGCTGACCCGGCGGCTTGTCAGTCGTTGTTCCCGGTCAGTGGAGGCGCATTATAGGGAGTTCTCGGCGGGCCGCAACCCCTAAATGCAAAAAACTTTTCAAGCGCGGATTTTTTCGGCAAAACGCTGGCCAAACCCGCATTTTCGTCACTTTTCGTACTGAATCTGGCTAAATTCCTGGGCGAAACGATCGACTTGCTGCCAATCTGTGTACTCAACCTCCTTACTGGTATCCGTTTCTCCACCGGTCATACGCATAATAAATTGAATCATGATGCGATCGAACCAGCGATAACGTGGATAACGCAACGCCCCGGCAAATACCGCGCACTGTTTTGGCTGCCACGGCGACGCCAACAGGAACTTACGGGTATAGGCGTTGGTTTGCGGCGAACGCTTTTCCGGTTTGCGCGCGGTCAGGTTGACGGCAAAGAATGCGCTCGGCATCCGATTCAACTGCTCGGCATGACGTTTAACGAATTTATCCAGCGCCGGGTTAAAGTGCCCGTAGCGAATAGAAGCGCCGATTATCACCTGCTGATACTGGCTAAGGTCGATCGGTTCCGCCTGCAGCAGATCGATCACCTCACAGCGCAGCGTATCCTGCAATTTGCTTGCTATATAAGAAGCGATAGCACGTGTTTGCCCGTCACGGCTCGAATAAAGTATCAATGCCTTCATGGCGTACTCCTTATAACAGGCTCACTCACGCCAGAAGGTTGGCGTGAACAGCACCAGCAATGTAAACACTTCCAGGCGCCCGAACAGCATCGTCACCACCAGGATCCACTTGGCCGCCGCTGGCATCGTGGTGAAGTTGTCCGCCACCACGCCCAGACCAGGACCAAGGTTATTCAGCGTTGCCGTCACTGCGGCAAACGCGGAGAAATCATCAACGCCGGTCGCAATGATCGCCAGCATGCTGACGATAAACACCAGTGCATAGGCGGAGAAGAATCCCCACACCGCTTCCAGAATACGTTCCGGCAGTGCGCGATTGCCCAATTTGATGGTATAGACCGCGTTGGGGTGCACCAGCCTTTTCAATTCGCGCGAGCCCTGCAGGTACAACAGCAGAATACGGATCACCTTCAGGCCGCCGCCGGTCGAACCGGCGCAACCGCCGATGAATGCCGAACACAGCAACAGCATCGGCAGGAACAGCGGCCACTTGGCGATGCTGTCGGTCGTAAAACCGGCCGTGGTCGCCATCGATACCACCTGGAAGAACGCCTGATTGAGCGTTTCCATACCGCTCTTATAGACGCCATGTCCCCAGAGCACCAACGTGCACACCACCACCAGCGTCAGTTGAACGAAGATAAACATGCGGAATTCAGGATCGCGCCCATAGACCTTCAGACTGCGGCCGCTTAGCAAAGCGAAGTGCAGACCGTAGTTACAGCCGGAAATCAGCAGGAACACGGCAATGATGGTGTTGATGGTCGGGCTGGCGTAATAACCGATACTGGCATCGTGGGTAGAAAACCCGCCAATGGCGATGGTCGAGAAACTGTGGCCGATGGCGTCGAATACCGACATCCCGGCCCCCCAGAGCGCCAGCGCACAGGCGACGGTCAGCAACACATAGATTAGCCACAGGGTTTTGGCGGTTTCGGCAATACGCGGACGCATCTTGTTATCTTTCAGCGGCCCGGGCATTTCCGCCCGATACAGCTGCATGCCCCCGACGCCGAGTATCGGCAGTATCGCCACCGCCAACACGATGATCCCCATCCCACCCATCCATTGCAGCATTTGGCGATAGAACAGGATGGCCTTAGGCAACGAGTCCAGCCCCACCAGCGTCGTTGCGCCGGTAGTCGTCAATCCCGAGAAGGATTCAAAGAAGGCGTCGGTCAGCGACAAATTAGGACGTTCCGAAAACAGGAACGGCAATGCCCCCACGCTGCCCAGCACGGTCCAGAACAGCACAACGATCAGGAAACCTTCACGCGGCTTCAGCTCGTGTTTCTGCTTACGGTTCGGCCACCACAGCATCAGCCCGATGGTCAACGCCACGAAGAACGTTTGGCTGAACGCTCGCCCCGCCCCATCGCGATAAATCAATGCCACCAGGCCGGGAATAAACATCGTCCCAGAGAACAAGATGACCAGCAGACCAACGATACGGGTTATGGCGCGAAAATGCATTTCAGCACGATCCTTAGCAATTCAATTGGGAGGAATTATTGCGAAATGGGGGTTAATTGCAAATTACCGCGACTGAGATCACGCAATTTATTCCCAAACAGCTCGACCTCAGTCGCCGGCAGCGCCAAATGCAGCACGACGGCGACGCCGTATTCGCCCTGCAGGATCCGACCTGCGGTTTGCTGCAACAAGTTCTCCACCAGCGCCAACTGCGCATAGTCGCACTGCAAGATATATTCGGCTTCGGGCACCTTTTGCACCAGCGCCAGCTGCTTCAATGCCTGTTGAACACCGTTGCCATAAGCTTTCACCAGTCCGCCGGTGCCCAGCTTGACACCGCCGTAGTACCGAACGACTACGGCGGTCACTTCACCGATACCGCTGCCTATCAGCTGCGCGAGGATAGGTTTGCCGGCGGTACCCGACGGTTCTCCATCGTCGGAGAACCCCAGCTGCTGCGAATCATCGGGGCTACCGGCGACGAAAGCCCAACAGTGGTGCCGCGCCGCCGGGTGCTCATCCCGCACCTGCTGAATAAACGCCTTTGCCGCCTCCACCCCGCCGGTCGGCGCCAGCAGGGTGATGAAACGGCTCTTCTTTATCTCTTCGGTAAAGCAGGTTGCTTCCGCCGGTATCGGGTACGGCCGCATCAAGCCAGGTTCAGATCGCGCGTCATGTTCTCGATGCGCTTTTCATGGATCACGATGTTGTCTTCGATGCGAATACCGCCATACGGTTTCAGCGCATCGATGCGATCCCAGGCGAAGTGCTGCTTGAACTCGCCGCTGCGCCACGGCGCCAACAGAGACTCGATGAAGTACAGACCCGGTTCGATGGTCAACACCATGCCCGGCTGCAACACGCGGGTGCAACGCAGGAACGGGTACTTGGACGGCGCCGCCAGATGGGTGCCTTGCTCATCCTGCATAAAACCGGCGGCGTCGTGCACCTGCAGGCCCAACGGATGGCCCAACCCGTGCGGCAGGAACGGCGTGGTGATCCCCGTTTCGACCATCGCCTCTTCGCTGAGGCCATTCACCAGTTTGTGATTCTTGAGCAGCTTGGCGATGCGCTGGTGCATCTGCACATGATAGTCGGTGTAACGCACGCCGGTTTTAATGGTGTCGATCAGCGCCAGCTGTTCACTATTGAGATCTTTCACCAGATGAGCGAACTCGCTGCCGCTTTGCGCCGCATAGGTACGCGTCAGATCGGCGGCGTAGCCGTTATATTCCGCGCCGGCGTCGATCAGAAAACTCAGGGACTCGGCCGGCGGCTGATGATCCAGCTTGGTGTAGTGCAGCACCGAAGCGTGCTCGTTCAACGCCACGATGTTGTCGTAAGGCACATCGGTATCGCGGTGGCCGGTAGCCGTCAGGTAGGCCAGATTGATGTCGAACTCGCTCATGCCGGAGAGGAAGGCCTCATGCGCGGCACGATGGCCGGTTACCGCCGTCTTCTGCGCTTCGCGCATGCAGGCCAGCTCATAGCCGGTTTTAATCGAACGGTGGAAATCCAGGTAGTTCAGCACCGCTTTCGGGTTGATGTTTTCCGCAGGAATGCCGAGATCGCGGGCGCGCTGTTGGGCATAACCGATATAGCCGACGCGCTCACGCTGCGGCGGCAGCTGCTGCGCGATCGCATCGGCGTTGGCCAGCGGCATCAATTCGAGGGACTTGGTCCAGAAACTGTTCGGCAGCGGCTCTACGCTGTGCCAGTAGTCAACCGGGGAGTAGAACCACAGCTTCGGCTTGTTGACGCCATCTATCCACAACCAGCAGTTCGGCACCGATGTCACCGGCACCCAGGCTTTGAAATGCGCGTTCACTTTGAACGGGTAGCTATGGTCGTCCAAAAATACCTTTTGCAGTTCCCCGGAGTGAATCAGCAGCGCATCCAACTTGTTGCGTTCCAGCACTTCACGCGCGCGTTTTTGCAGTTCTGCCAGGTGGTCGTTATACAAAGAAGCCAGCGTTTCCATCACAGTACCCTTATGCCTTAGCACGAAAGAAGCCATCTTAACACAGCGCTCCGAGGCACCAACCTCATCGCGTTGGGCCTGCGGAGCAGCTCGCAATTCCCTGCAAATGCCGTTACATCCGCAGCTTAACCATTAACCAGCCGCCCAAACCGAGCAGCGCTATCGCCAGCGCCCACAGGCCATGGTGTTCCAACAACACCGCGCCGGCCGCGGCGACGCCTGCCAGACACTGCTGCAGAAAGCCACACAGCGCCATCGCATAAGCGCCGTACTCTTTGGCATCGCTGACGGCCATCGCCATGCTGTTGGGAAACAGCACCGCCTGGCCAAAAATGGTCAGGCAATACAGCGCGATGAACAGCGCCATGCCGGAAAGGCCGGCCAGGACGCCGCTCCACCACAACAGCAGGATCGCCGCCGTCGCCAGCGCCACGATGCCGCTGCCGGCCTGCATCAGTTTTATCCCGCCGAGACGCGCCACCGTACGGTTCACCGTCAACGCCCCGCTGAAGTAGGCGACGCCGATCACCAGTCCCAGGGCGCCGAACGCCGTGACGTTGAGACCAAACTCCTGCTGCATCACGAACGGACTCACTTCCTGCAGTGTCACCGTGGTGGCAAACCCCAGCCCGCCGACACAGGCCGGCCAAAAGAACCCAGGCCGCCGCAGGATGGCAAAGTAGGTTGCCGCCATCGCCGGGCGCACGCCCCCTGCCCGTCCCGCCTCCAGCGGCAGCGTCACCATCAGCGCCAGAATGATCAAACCGGTGGCGCCCATCAGGACGAAGCCCATCTGCCAGTGCGCATATTGGCTCAGCAGGCCGCCGATAAACTGACCGCCGCCCAGCGCGGTGATAAAGGCGATGGAGAGCACCGACAGACGCCGCGCCAGTTCGTCCCCGCTCCAGTTATCCCGCACGATGATGCGCGCGATGATCGCCGCACCGCCGGCACCCACGCCCTGCAGCGCACGCAGCGTCAGCAATTGGGCGCCGTTGCTGCACAGCGCCAACAGCCCGCTGCAGCCAATGAAAAGAAATAAAGACAGCGTCAGGGGCGCGCGGCGGCCAAAGCGATCGGCGGCCGCGCCCCAAAACAGCACCGGCAAGGCGGCGCCGATGACGAAGATTGAAATGGACAGCTCGGTGGCGCGCCGGCTCATCGCCAGCTCCCGCATCACCGTCGGCAACGAAGGCAAGTACACGGTCGTCGCCATTTGCGCCATAAACACCAACAGACACGCCAGCGTCATGGTTCTGGCGGGAATGCTCCATAAGCCGCTGCGTTTAACACAAGCTGCCTTAGTCATGCGTAACCTCGTCTGAATGATCATTCGCTGCGAGCAAGTGTATGAAGGCCGACAAGCTCCGGCAAATGCCGATAGCACATAAAATATAACTTCGTTTCAAATCAAAAAACTAACTTGGCAACATGTGATCCGACCAGCAAAAATGCAATCTCTCATTTGCATATTGTTAACATAAAAACCACACTCCTCTTCATCTGGTCATACCAGATCATACGCTGATTCAGGAGATAGACATGCTCTACCAAGGCGAAACATTACAACTGCACTGGCTCGATAACGGCATCGCCGAGCTGGTGTTCAACGCACCGGGCTCGGTCAACAAGCTGGACACCCGCACCGTCGCCAGCCTGGGCGAAGCGCTCACCGTGCTGGAAAACCAGCCAGAGCTCAAGGGGCTGCTGCTGCGCTCCACCAAAGCCGCATTTATCGTCGGCGCCGATATCACCGAATTCCTTTCTCTGTTCGCCGCGCCGGCTGAAAAGCTGCAAGAGTGGCTGGTATTCGCCAACAACGTCTTTAACCGGCTGGAAGATTTGCCGGTGCCGACCATTTCTGCCATTAACGGCTATGCGCTCGGCGGCGGTTGCGAATGCATTTTGGCGACCGATTTCCGCGTCGCCTCACCGGACGCGCGCATCGGCCTGCCTGAAACCAAATTGGGCATCATGCCGGGCTTCGGCGGCTCCGTCCGCCTGCCGCGCCTGCTGGGTAACGACAGCGCGCTGGAAATCATCGCCGCCGGCAAAGACGTCAGCGCCAAAGACGCGTTGAAAGTCGGCCTGGTCGATGCGGTAGTGGCGCCGGAAAAACTGGCCGAAGCCGCGCTCAACATGCTGCAACAGGCGATCGACGGCAAGCTGAACTGGCGCGCCGCGCGTCAACCGAAGCTGGAGCCGCTGAAGCTCAGCCCGATCGAGGCAGCAATGAGCTTCACCACCGCCAAAGGCATGGTGCTGCAGACCGCCGGCAAACATTACCCGGCGCCGATGACCGCGGTGAAAACCATTGAAGCCGCCGCCAAGCTGGGCCGCGATGAAGCGCTGAAACTGGAAACCGCCAGCTTCGTGCCGTTGGCGCGCTCCAACGAAGCGCGTGCGCTGGTCGGCATCTTCCTTAACGATCAGTTCGTGAAGGGCCAGGCGAAAAAGCTGGCCAAGAATGTGGACGCGCCGAAACAGGCGGCGGTGTTGGGCGCCGGCATCATGGGCGGCGGCATTGCTTACCAATCGGCGTTGAAAGGCGTGCCGGTGATCATGAAGGACATCAGCGACAAATCGCTGACGTTGGGCATGAACGAAGCGGCCAAGCTGCTCAATAAGCAGTTGGAACGCGGCAAGCTGGATGGCCTGAAAATGGCGCAGGTGCTGTCGACCATTCAGCCGACGCTGGACTACGCCGGCATCGAGCGCGCGCAGGTGATCGTCGAAGCGGTCGTGGAGAACCCGAAGGTCAAAGCCGCCGTGCTGTCGGAAGTGGAAAACCTGATCGGCGAAGACACCGTTCTGGCGTCGAACACCTCGACCATTCCGATTAATCATCTGGCAAAATTGTTGAAGCGTCCGCAAAACTTCTGCGGCATGCACTTCTTTAACCCGGTACACCGTATGCCGCTGGTCGAAATCATCCGCGGCGAACAAACCAGCGACGAGACCATTGCCAAAGTGGTGGCCTACGCCGGCCGCATGGGCAAAACGCCGATCGTGGTGAACGACTGCCCGGGCTTCTTCGTCAACCGCGTGCTGTTCCCATACTTCGCCGGCTTCAGCCTGCTGCTGCGCGACGGCGCCGACTTCCGTCAGATCGATAAAGTGATGGAAAAACAGTTCGGTTGGCCGATGGGCCCGGCCTACCTGCTCGACGTGGTGGGCATCGACACCGCACACCACGCGCAAGCGGTAATGGCGGCCGGCTTCCCGGAGCGCATGAGCAAAGACTATCGCGACGCCATTGACGTGATGTTCGACAACCAGCGCTTCGGTCAGAAAAACCAGCTGGGCTTCTACCGCTACAGCCAGGACAACAAAGGTAAGCCGCGCAAGGACAACGACGAGCAGACCGATGCACTGCTGGCCGAAGTGAGCCAACCGCGGCAGACCATCAGCGACGAAGAGATCGTTACGCGCATGATGATCCCGATGATCAACGAAGTGGTGCGTTGCCTGGAAGAGAAGATCGTCGCCAGCCCGGCCGAAGCCGATATGGCGTTGGTCTACGGCATCGGTTTCCCTCCGTTCCACGGCGGCGCGTTCCGCTACCTGGATACGCTCGGCACCGCCAACTACGTTGAGCTGGCCCAGCGTTACGCACACCTCGGTGCCCTGTATCAGGTGCCGGCCGGTCTGCGCGCCAAGGCCGAACGCAATGAAAGCTACTACCCGGTGGCGACACCGCTGTCCGACGTCGCAACCCGCCAACCGGCATGAGGTCATAAAGATGGAAAACGTAGTTATTGTTGATGCCGTACGCACGCCGATGGGCCGCTCCAAGGGCGGCGCCTTCCGCCAGGTGCGCGCCGAAGATCTCTCCGCTCATCTGATGCGTGAAGTGCTAAGCCGCAACCCGGCGCTGAACGCCGACGAGATCGATGACATTTACTGGGGCTGTGTGCAGCAGACGCTGGAACAAGGCTTCAACATCGCCCGCAACGCCGCGCTGCTGGCCGAGATCCCGCACCGCGTGCCGGCGGTGACCGTCAACCGCCTGTGCGGCTCTTCGATGCAGGCGCTGCACGACGCGGCGCGCGCCATCATGGTTGGCGACGCGCACATCAGCCTGATCGGCGGCGTGGAACACATGGGCCATGTGCCGATGAACCACGGCGTGGATTTCCATCCGGGCCTGAGCCGCAGCGTGGCCAAGGCCGCCGGGATGATGGGGCTGACCGCTGAAATGCTGGCCAAGATGCACAACATCAGCCGCCAGATGCAGGATGAGTTCGCCGCGCGCTCCCACCAACGCGCACATGCGGCGACGCTGGCGGGTTACTTTAAAAACGAGATCATTCCGACCAACGGCCACGACGCCGACGGCGTGCTGACCCGTTACGATTTTGATGAAGTCATCCGCCCGGAAACCACCGTCGAAAGCCTGTCGGCTCTGCGCCCGGCGTTCGATCCGGTCAATGGCACCGTCACCGCCGGCAGTTCTTCCGCTCTGTCGGACGGCGCTTCCGCCATGCTGCTGATGAGCGAATCACGCGCCAAAGCGCTCGGTTTGAAAGCCCGCGCCCGTATTCGCTCGATGGCGGTCGTCGGCTGCGATCCTTCCATCATGGGCTACGGCCCGGTGCCGGCCAGCAAGCTGGCGTTGAAACGCGCCGGTCTGAGCGTGCAGGACATCGATCTGTTCGAGCTGAACGAAGCGTTCGCCGCCCAGTCGCTGCCGTGCATCAAGGATCTGGGGTTGATGGACAGCATCGACGACAAGATTAACCTGAACGGCGGCGCCATCGCGCTAGGCCACCCGCTGGGCTGTTCCGGCTCCCGCATCTCGACCACCCTGTTGAACAACATGGAACGTCGCGACGCGCAGTTCGGCCTGGCGACCATGTGCATCGGCCTGGGCCAGGGTATCGCCACCGTGTTTGAACGCGTTTAGCTGTGTCTATCTTGGGATGACCGCGTCACCACTTCAAATCGCGGCATCCCGCCAAGTTTAGTTGCCGTTCTTCCCGCCTGTCAGGGGCGGGTTTTTTATGCCTGAAATTTGCCGACGCCCAAATAAAAACGGGGCGACCCTCGGCCACCCCGTTCACTGCGCATCGCCACTGTCAGATAAACGAAAACGCGTCGCCAAACATATGCGCTTCCTGCGCGCCGCGCTCGGCGCAGAAACGCTCGCGGGCGATTTTCGCCATCTCGAAACGCCCGGCGATGTAGATGTCATGTTCCGCCAACGTGCCGAAATCCTGCAACACCGCGCTGAGCACGGTGCCGCTGCGGCCACGCCATTCAGCCTCCGGCTGCTCGACCACCGGGATCACCTTCAGGTTCGGGTGTTGCACCGACAGCGCTTCCAGCTCGCTCAGATCGTACAGGTGCTTCAGCTCACGCCCGCCCCAGTAGATGGAAATGTCGCGATCGGGCTGCTGCTCCAACGCGGTCAACAGGATTGAGCGCGCATAGGAGAAGCCGGTGCCGCCGGCGATCAGCACCAGCGGACGGCAGCCCTCTTCCCGCAGCCAGGCGTCGCCGTGCGGCATATCGACGGTGATCGCCTGCTCTTTCAGAATGCGATCCATCACCGCCATGGCGTACAGATTCAGCTCCGAAGCACCGATATGCAGCTCGATGTAATCTTGCTGCGTCGGGGTTGATGCCAGCGAGAACGGACGTTTGTCGCGCTCGTCCATCACCACCATCAGATATTGCCCTGCCTTGAAAGAAAACGGCTGCTCGGGCACCAGACGTACCCGATAAACCGTATCGGTAATGGCCTCTACCGAGGTCACTTTACAGCTCAATATTGTCATGCGTTCCCTCTGTCGGGTCATCAATGCAAAGCTGAGAACAGGGCCTGACGCTATAACGTCGGTTCCCTGTCACTGAAAATTGCGAGCTCATCCCAGATTTCGTCGACGCGCGCACGTACCTTTTCATCCATCTGAATCGGACGGCCCCATTCGCGATCGGTTTCACCCGGCCATTTGTTGGTGGCGTCCAGCCCCATCTTCGAACCCAGTCCGGAAACCGGCGAGGCGAAGTCCAGATAGTCGATCGGCGTATTCTCCACCAGAACCGTATCCCTTGCCGGATCCATTCGTGTGGTGATCGCCCAAATCACGTCATTCCAGTCGCGCGCATTGACGTCATCGTCACAGACGATAACAAATTTGGTGTACATAAACTGCCGCAGGAACGACCAGACGCCCATCATCACGCGTTTCGCGTGGCCGGCGTACTGTTTTTTCATGGTCACCACCGCCAGGCGATACGAGCACCCTTCCGGCGGCAGATAGAAATCAACGATTTCCGGGAACTGTTTTTGCAGGATCGGCACGAACACTTCATTCAGCGCCACGCCCAGGATCGCCGGCTCATCCGGCGGCCGGCCGGTGTAGGTCGAGTGGTAAATCGCGTTGCGACGCTGGGTGATGTGCGTGACGGTGAATACCGGGAACTGGTCGACTTCATTGTAGTAACCGGTGTGGTCACCGTAGGGGCCTTCCGGCGCCATTTCACCCGGCTCGATATAGCCTTCCAGCACGATTTCAGCGCTGGCGGGCACTTCCAGATCGTTGGAAAGGCACTTGACCACTTCGGTTTTATTGCCGCGCAGCAGCCCGGCAAAGGCGTATTCAGATAGGGTATCCGGCACCGGCGTCACCGCGCCGAGGATAGTGGCGGGATCGGCACCCAGCGCTACCGCAACCGGGAAACGCTCGCCGGGGTGCGCCTGGCACCACTCCTGGTAATCCAGCGCGCCGCCGCGGTGCGACAGCCAGCGCATAATCACTTTATTCTTGCCCAGCACCTGCTGACGATAGATACCGAGGTTTTGCCGTTCCTTATGCGGGCCGCGGGTCACCGTCAGCCCCCAGGTGATCAGCGGCGCGGCGTCTTCCGGCCAGCAGTGCATCACCGGAATGCGGCCCAGATCGACATCCTCGCCCTGCCATACCTGCTCCTGACAAGGCGCGGATCCCAGTACCTTGGTCGGCATGTTCAGCACCTGCTTGAACTTCGGTATTTTGTCGAACAGATCGCGGAAACCTTTCGGCGGCTCCGGCTCTTTGAGGAAAGCCAGCAGTTTGCCGACTTCGCGCAGCGCGCTGATGTCTTCCTGCCCCATGCCCATCGCCACGCGATTGGCGGTACCGAACAGGTTGCACAGCACCGGCATGTCGTACCCTTTCGGGTTTTCAAACAGCAGTGCCGGGCCGCCCGCCCGCAGGGTGCGATCGGCAATTTCCGTCATTTCCAGGTAAGGATCGATCGGCTGGCTGATGCGTTTTAGTTCCCCTCTCTTCTCCAGCAACGAGAGGAAATCGCGTAAGTCACGGTATTTCATGCTGATCATTATAGCGGCCAGTGGGGAGGGCATTATAAGCCCTCTTCAAGGTTGTTGCTGCAATTTTGTTAACGCCGCCCTCAGCCGCAGTTGAACGGCACCAGCGCAGCCAGTGCGCGCGTATCCTGATATTCGCGCGTCTCTTCGCCGTGGCGGAACACCTTAAAACCCTGCCCGTTGGCGCTGAAATAACGTAGCGCATTGCCTTCAACGTGCAACAGACTGCCTTCACGCAACGCCACGACCGATTCGCTCGGGTTGATCGCGCAGAACTCAGCCAGACGCTCGTCACGGGTTTCGCCCATGTGGCCGCTGATGTGCGCATCGATGTAATGCGGGTTAATCTGCACCGGGAACAACCCCAGCGCCGGCAATACCACGCTGCAGCGCACCGGCATGTCATTGGTGGTGCGAATGCTCGGCGTCGCCACGTTGCAACCTGCGCTCCAGCCGACGTAAGGCACTTCACGCTCGCGCACCGCGCGCTGGATAGGCACGATCAGGCTTTGTTCATGCAGCATCTGGTTCAGCAACCAGGTGTTGCCGCCGCTGACCAAAATGCATTCGGCCTGCGCAATCGCCGCCGCCGGTGAAGCGGCGTGGTGAATGCTGGTGACTTCAATGCCCAATGTTTGCGCCAGCTCCTGCGCGCGCCGATCGTAGTCGTAACGGATTAGCGCGTAAGGGATAAAGACGGCGGATTTGATGCCGCGGCGCGCAATCATCGCCAGCAGTTGGCTTTTGGCGTACCCCAGCAGCTCGGCTTCGCCAGACAGCTTGCCGTTGCTCAACAGAAACAGCTCCATTTTTCTCCCCTCGGTCAAAAACGATGAATAGCGTCACAGCCGGCGGCGCAACGCCTTGCCATACTGTGACGGTAACAAATTTTTAGCCCTCTGTTATACCAGCGCCGTATCGATAAGTGTGTGACCCCTCGCTAATAGCCGTAGATTCAGAAAGATAGGCGATGTTACATGCTGAAACTTGCATCACTATGTATCCGGAATAGCTTTTGATATGCTTACCGGCTGGCAGAAAGGCATGTGAAATTATGGAATCCTGGTATCTACTTTATTGCAAACGCGGTCAGCTGTTGCGAGCGCAGGAACATCTGGAGCGGCAGCAGGTAAACTGCCTCAGCCCGATCATCACGCTGGAAAAAATCGTGCGTGGCAAGCGCATCGCGGTCAGCGAACCCCTGTTTCCCAATTATCTGTTTGTGGAGTTCGACCCGGAGCGCATTCACACCACCACCATCAGCGCCACCCGCGGCGTCAGCCACTTCGTGCGTTTCGGCGCGCTGCCGAGCGTCATCCCGAGCAAGGTGATCGATGAGCTGCGCACGCACACCAGCGAGACCTACGTCGATCCGGAAACCCCGCAGCCGGGTGATACCGTTCTGATCGTCGACGGCGTATTCGAAGGGCTGCAGGCGATCTACACCGAGCCGGACGGCGAGGCCCGCTCGATGCTGTTGCTCAACCTGATCAACAAACAGGTCAGTCAAAGCATCGACAATCGGCAATTCCAGAAAATGTAATGCAAAAAGGCGCCCTCAGGCGCCTTTTTTACGGTATCGCGCTTAGCGGCGCAGCGCTTCTTCATGCAGCCATTGGGCGACACGCTTGGCGAAGTAGGTCAGCACGCCGTCGGCGCCGGCACGTTTAAAGCACATCAACGACTCCATCACCGCAGGTTGCTCCTGCAGCCAGCCGTTCTGAATCGCCGCCATGTGCATGGCGTACTCGCCGGACACCTGATAAGCGAAAGTCGGCACGCCGAAGGTATCCTTCACCCGGCGCACCACATCCAGGTAAGGCATGCCCGGTTTCACCATCACCATGTCCGCGCCTTCCTGCAGATCCTGCGCAATCTCTTGCAGCGCTTCATCGCTGTTGGCCGGATCCATCTGATAGGTCTTTTTGTTGCCGCCTTTCAGGTTGCCGCTGGAGCCCAGCGCATCGCGGAATGGACCGTAATAGCAAGAAGCGTACTTGGCGGAGTAGGCCATGATCTGGGTGTTCACCAGGCCCTGCAGTTCCAGACGATCGCGGATCGCCCCGATACGGCCGTCCATCATGTCGCTCGGCGCCACGATTTCCGCGCCCGCTTCGGCATGAGACAGCGCCTGGCGCACCAGAATGTCTTTGGTCACGTCGTTAATCACGTAGCCCTGCTCATCGATCACCCCGTCCTGACCGTGGGTGGTGTAGGGATCGAGCGCTACGTCGGTCAGAATGCCCAACTCAGGCACAGCGTCTTTCAGCGCGCGCACCGTGCGCTGCACCAGCCCTTCCGGGTTATAGGCTTCTTCCGCATGCAGCGACTTCAAGCCCGGTTCAATCACCGGGAACAGGGAGATCACCGGCACGCCGAGTTTGGCGATGGTTTCCGCTTCCTTGACCAGCAGATCGATCGTCATGCGCGATACGCCCGGCATCGAGGCCACTTCTTCCTGGCGGTTGCTGCCTTCCATGACGAACACCGGATAAATCAGGTCATTGACCGTCAGTTGGTTCTCGGCGACCAGACGGCGACTGAAGTCATGACGGCGCACGCGGCGCATACGGCGACCAGGAAAGGTGCCCGGAAATGCATAGCTCATAGTTTTCTCCTAGCTCAAACCAGCCGGAATAGCCGGCGGGCGTTCTCATCGGTTTTTTGCCCCAGCCATTGCGGCTCTTCCTGCCGCCAGACGGCGACCTGATGCACGATGTGGGGCAGGAAACAGGGTTCGTTGCGGCGAGATGCGGGTTTAGGCTGTAAATCCCGGGGCAACAGATAAGGGGCGTCAGTTTCCAGCAGCAGACGCTCGGCCGGGATCTGCGGCAGCAGGGCGCGCAATTCCAGACCGCGCCGCTCGTCGCAGACCCAACCGGTAATCCCGATCGACAGGCCCAGCGACAGGCAGCTTGCTAATTCTTCGGCGGTGCCGGTGAAGCAGTGCACCACGGCCGCGGGCAGTTTATCCAACCACGGCGTCAGTAGCTCGGCAAAACGTGCGTGTGCGTCGCGACAGTGAAGAAACACCGGCAGCGCCAACTCCGCCGCCAGCGCCAGTTGCGCGCTGAACGCCGCTTCCTGCTGCTCCGGCGTCGAGAAGTTGCGGTTGAAATCCAGACCGCATTCACCGATCGCCACCACTTCTGAGCCGGCGGCCAGGGCATAAATCTGCTCGGCGCTGCGTTCATCCCAGCTGCTGGCGTTATGCGGATGCACACCGGCGGTGGACCAGCAATAGCCCGCATGCTGCTGCGCCAGTTTGGCGGCCTCGCGGCTCTCAGACAGATCGGTGCCGGTAATCAACATCCCGGTAACGCCCGCCGCGCGGGCGCGCTCCACCACGGTCTCGCGGTCTTTGGCGAATTGGCTGCTGGTGAGGTTAACGCCAATATCAAACATGGTTTTTCCCAAAGCAAAAGCCGCCCTATGGGCGGCTTCGCAATCAATGTGGATCAAGGCGCTGGGGGTTCGTCACCCTCGTCGTCGTCTTCCGCCTGCGGACGGCGTTTGCCGGTATAGAAGCGAGCGAAGAACACCCCCACTTCAAACAGCAGATACATCGGTATCGCCAACAAGGTTTGCGAAAACACGTCCGGCGGCGTCAACAACATGCCGACCACAAACGCGCCGACCAGCACATACGGCCGTTTCTTCTTCAGGTCGTCCGGCGAAGTGACGCCGCTCCAGCACAGCAGAATAATGGCGACCGGCACTTCGAAGGCGACGCCAAACGCCATAAACAGCGCCATGACGAAATCGAGGTAGTTTTTAATGTCGGTCGCAATGGTCACCCCCATCGGCGCGGTCTTGGCGAAGAAGCCGAAGGCCAGCGGGAACACGATGAAGTAGGCGAAGGCCATGCCGAGGTAAAACAACAGGCTGCTGGACACCAGCAGCGGCATCATCAGGCGGCGTTCATGCTTGTACAGCGCAGGCGCGATGAACGCCCATACCTGATACAGAATCATCGGCGCAGAGACGAACACCGAGACGATCATGGTCAGCTTGATCGGGGTAAAGAACGGTGACGCCACGTCGGTGGCGATCATGCTCGCGCCGGCCGGCAACTGCTTGAGCAGCGGCGCAGAAACCAGCTGGTAAATGTCGTTGGCGAAAAATACCAGCACCACGAACACCGCCAGCACGCAAATAATCGAGTTCAACAGCCGCTTGCGCAGCTCTATCAGATGACTGATAAGGGGTTGGGTATCTTCAACAGCCATGTATTAACGATCGCCACTAGGTTGGTGAGACGCTGGGGTTTTATCCGCAACAGGTTCGACAGGAGCAGACGCGGTTTCCACCGGCGCTTTAGCGGGTTGCGCCGTCACTGGCGGCACCGGTGACACGGGCGCGACGGCTTCAGGTTCCGCTGGCGGTTGTGGCGCAGCGGCGGGCGCGCTGGCGCGGGTTGCCGCTTCAGCCGGCGTCACGCCGTCGTGCAAGGCTTCCGGATCGGTGACCTGCGGATTATGGATGGTGTTCGCCAGCTCTTCTTTCTCGCCCCGGTAGGTGCGTTTCAAAGATTCCGCCGCGTCTTTCAGCTCATCCATCGACGCCTTCAGCTCCGGCGTCAGGTTCTGCAGGCCGGCCTGTTCGGCTTTCTTCAGGCTGTCCTGCAGCTCCTGCAGTTTCAGCTCCTGAGACAGTTCGTGCTGCACCGAGGCCGCCAGCGAGCGCAGCGCGCGGATCCAGCCCGATACCGTTCTGACCGCAACCGGCAAGCGTTCCGGCCCCAGAACAACCAGGCCGATCACCAGCACCAGCAGCAGCTCACTAAACCCAATGTCAAACACGGTTTATACCTGCTCTTTGTTCTTCGACTCTTCCGGTTTCACTTCCGGCTGCTTATCGGTAATAGGCTTGGCCGAGAAATCAGCGTCATCCAGGCTGCTTTTTTCAGCCGTGTTGGGGGTCGACGGCGTATCGTCGCCGATCGCTTTTTTGAAGCCCTTGATCGAGGCGCCGAGATCGGAACCCAGCGTGCGCAGTTTTTTGGTACCGAACAGCAGCACCACGATCACTGCGATGATCAACAATTGCGTAATACTAATACCGCCCATTTTAATTACCTCTAATTTTAAGGGGTCTTTTAAAGCCAGCCCGCATTATAGAGCCGACTTTACCAGAGTAACGAATTAAATCAGGTGGTTCGCTTCCAGCCAATCACCCAGCATACGATGCCGGCGGCCATCATCCAGGCGGGGAACACCTCGATTTGCCCCAGC
The DNA here is from genome assembly GCF_014982455.1 of Serratia sp. X3. Classification (NCBI taxonomy): domain Bacteria; kingdom Pseudomonadati; phylum Pseudomonadota; class Gammaproteobacteria; order Enterobacterales; family Yersiniaceae; genus Serratia; species Serratia sp. X3. Next base: position 287,498 of record NZ_JADCNB010000004.1, on the reverse strand, counting down.
AGCAACAGCGTGCCGCTTACCAACAGTGTAGCGCCAACGCCGAACAAATAACGTGACTGCCCCTGACGAACCCGCTGAGCCTGCATCTGGTTGGTCAGCTTATCAACGCTTTGTTGCAACAGTTTATGCTGCTGCAGGCTGTCGTAAAACAGTTCGGGCAGTTCGGGCAGTTTCTCCGCCCAGAACGGCGCTTTCTCTTTCAGCGCGCGCACCACGGCGGGAATGCCGACCTGATCGCGCAGCCAACTCTCGAGGAACGGCTTGGCGGTGGTCCACAGATCCAACTGCGGGTAAAGCTGACGCCCCAACCCCTCAACATACAGCAAGGTCTTCTGCAATAACACCAGCTGCGGCTGCACTTCCATATTGAAGCGGCGCGCGGTGTTGAACAGGTTCAGCAGCACGTTGCCGAAGGAGATCTCCGCCAGCGGCTTCTCGAAAATCGGTTCGCACACCGTGCGGATGGCGAATTCGAAGTCTTCCACGTTGGTGTCGCGCGGCACCCAGCCGGAGTCGACGTGCAGTTCCGCCACCTTGCGGTAATCGCGGTTGAAGAAGGCGATGAAGTTTTCCGCCAGATAGCGTTTGTCATCCTTGTTCAACGAACCGACGATGCCGCAGTCGATGCCGATGTAGCAAGGATCTTCAGGATGTTCGTAGCTGACGAAAATATTACCGGGATGCATGTCCGCATGGAAGAAGCTGTCGCGAAATACCTGGGTAAAGAACACCTGAACGCCGCGTTCCGCCAACAGTTTCATGTTGGTGCCCTGCTGCTCCAGCGTGGCGATGTCCGAGACCGGAATGCCATAGATACGCTCCATCACCAACACGCTTTCGCGGCAGTAGTCGGAGTAGACTTCCGGCACGTACAGCATCGGGCTGCCGTCGAAATTGCGACGCAGCTGAATGGCGTTGGCCGCTTCGCGCAGCAGGTTCAATTCGTCCAGCAGGGTTTTCTCGTACTCGCGTACCACTTCGCGCGGACGCAGGCGGCGACCGTCCGGCAACAGCTTCGGCACCCAGCCTGCCAGCCGGTACATCAAGCGCACGTCGGCTTTGATAATCGGCCCGATATCCGGCCGGATCACCTTCAGCACCACTTCCTGGCCGGTGGTTTTCAGCCGCGCGGTATGCACCTGCGCGATCGAGGCGGACGCCAGCGGCTGCTGCTCGAAGTCGTCGAACCAGGTTTCCAGCGGGCCGCCCATCGCCAGCTCGATATGCTTGCGCGCCAGCGCACCGTCGAAAGGCGCCACCCGATCCTGCAGCAGCGTCAGCTGATCGGCAATGTGCGGCGGGAACAGATCGCGGCGGGTCGACATCATCTGGCCGAACTTGATCCAGACCGGCCCCAATTCCTGCAGCGCCAGCCGCAGACGTTCGCCCAGCGGTTTGTCCTTGTGCCGATTAGGCATCCAGAACAGCAGCCGGCGGCCGAAGCGCAGCGGCAGCGTCAAACGCATTTTAGGGATCAGCTCGTCCAGCCCATAGCTGAGAAAAACGCGGACGATAAAATACAAACGACGCAGTTCGCCTGGGGTCATCGCTTGCCCTCCAGCTTATCCATGCGGGCAATCAGCGCTTCCGCGCCGCGGGCGAGCGCATCCACTTCTTCATTGAACCACACCACTTCCAGCGGCCCCGGCGCCAAACGCCACTCTTCCGTCAGCGCCTCAGCCATGTCTTGCTGCCGACGCATCAATCCGGCCTTGAGTAACGAAGCGCCTTTGCCCAGCGCCTGCGTAATGCCTTGAGCGGCGATATCGCCGATATAGGGCGCCAGCCATTCCGCCGGATCCCACTCCGCCAGATCGAGCAGGCCAACCAGCTGTTGCACCACCTGAATATCCCCTTCCACCGTCAATTCGCCGCTGCGCATCAGCACCGGCAGCTGCTGGCGATCGCGCAGCTTCAGTAAGGAGGGAATGCGGCTGCGCACCGTGCAATCGGCGCTGTCTTCAGACTGCCCCAGCACATCCACGCGCAGTTCGCTGAACACCAGCACCAGCGGTGAAGCCAACTCTTCCAGTTCGATGCGCAGCACCTTGCCCGCCAGGCGTTGGCGGGCGGCTTTCATGCTGCGATCGCGAAACAGCAGGTTATTCAGCGAGGTTTCCAGCGCACCGGTCAGCAGAGGGGTAAACAGCATCGGCATCTCCCTCTCAGAACTTGAAGCCGCGATGCAGGGCGACAATCCCACCGGTCAGGTTGAAATAGGTGACGTTTTCAAAACCGGCGTTGCCCATCATGCCCTTCAGGGTTTCCTGATCGGGGTGCATACGGATCGATTCCGCCAGATAGCGATAGCTGTCCGGATCTTTCACCACCAGCTCGCCGATCTTCGGCAGCACGTGGAAAGAGTATGCGTCGTAAGCTTTGCTCAGCGGCGCCAGCAGCGGTTTGGAGAACTCCAGCACCAACAGGCGGCCGCCCGGCTTCAGCACGCGGAACATCGAACGCAGCGCTTTGTCTTTGTCGGTGACGTTGCGCAGGCCAAAGGAGATGGTGATGCAATCGAAGTAGTTATCCGGGAACGGCAGCGCCTCGGCGTTGGCCTGCACGTAATTGATGTTGCCGACGATGCCGCGATCGCGCAGCTTCTCGCGCCCCATCTTCAGCATCGAATCGTTGATGTCCGCCAGCACCACCTGCCCCTGCTCGCCAACCATGCGGGAGAACTTGGCGGCCAGGTCGCCGGTGCCACCGGCCAGATCCAGCACGCGCTGCCCGCGGCGCACGCCGCTGCAGTCAATGGTGAAACGCTTCCAGATACGGTGGATGCCGAACGACATCAGGTCGTTCATCACGTCATACTTTGCCGCTACCGAATGAAAAACGTCCGCCACCATGGCCTGTTTTTCGTCTCTAGCGACGGTGCGAAAACCGAAATCGGTGGTTTCCTGCGATTGATCTGCCATTGTCCTGCCTGCTATTCAGTCAATTTTGTGTGGATGAGTGTACCAGAAGCCCGAGGAATACCCCACCTCGCCACGGCCTCAGCCGTGCGAAACGAAGCCCGGTTCCCCGGTGGTATCATCATCGTCGTTCGTCTGCGGCAGCGCGGCGACCTCGTCGTCGTTCGCCTCTTCCGCTTCATCGTGTTGCGCGCCGGCTTGCTGCGCCAGCAGCGGGTTTATCGGCCGCTTGACCTCAACCCCCAGCGCGCGGAAACCTTCAATTTGGCCGATAAGATTACCACGGCCTTCACTCAGTTTGTTCATCGCCTGACGATAACTGCCCTGCGCCTTGTCCAGGCTCTGCCCCAGCGCGGACATATCGTCCACGAACAGCCGCATCTTGTCATACAGTTTCGCCGCGCGCTCGGCGATGCGCTGGGCATTCTGGCTCTGATGCTCATAGCGCCACAGGTTGGTGATGGTACGCAGCGCCACCAGCAACGTGGTCGGGCTAACCAGCATGATGTTGTGCTTGAGCGCTTCGCTGATCAGCTCCGGTTCACGATCGATAGCCAGCAGGAAGGCCGGCTCGACCGGAATGAACATCAGCACATAGTCCAGCGAACGCAGCCCCGGCAGCTGCTGGTAGTCCTTGCGGCCCAGCATGCGAATGTGGCCGCGCAGAGAAGCGATATGTTCGCTCAGCGCCGCTTCGCGCTCCGCCTCATCCTCGCCGTTGAAATAGCGCTCGTAGGCGATCAGCGACATCTTGGCGTCGATCACCACATCCTTGCCCTGCGGCAGGCGCACGATCACATCGGGCTGCATGCGGCTCTGATGATCGACCCGCACGTTGACCTGCGTTTCATACTCGTGCCCTTCGCGCAGGCCGGAGGCCTCCAGCACCCGGCTCAGCACCACTTCCCCCCAGTTGCCCTGGGTCTTGTTGTCGCCTTTCAGCGCCTTGGTGAGGTTGATGGCCTCGCGCGCCATTTGCGCATTCAACTGCTGCAGATTGCGTATCTCGTGCGTCAGCGTGTGACGCTCACGCGCCTCCTGGCCAAAGCTGTCCTGCACCTGTCGGCGGAAACCGTCCAGCTGTTCGCGCAGCGGCAGCAGTAACCGATCCAAACTTTGCTTATTTTGCTCGTCCACCTTGCGGCCGCTGTGTTCAAAAATGCGGTTGGCGAGGTTTTCAAACTGGGTGGTGAGGCGCTGTTCGCTGTTGATCAGCAGACGCTGCTTCTCCTCCGCCGCCATGCGCGTCTCTTCCAGACGGATGGTGACTTCGCGCAGCTCGGCCTCCTGCGCGCTGTTCACCTCGCGCTGGGCGCGCAGCTCTTGGTTGAGCAGCTCGCATTCGTTGCGCCAATGGTTGAGCTGTTGCAGTTTTTCATGCCCGGCCGCCAGCTGGCTGTGCAGGTTGCGCAGCTCCAGCTCGCTCTGGCGCGACTGCTGTTCGTGGCGCTGCAGGGCCTCCTGCCGCACGGCCGTCTCCTGCTGCGCCTGCTGCAACGCTTGCTCCAGCAACCGCAGTTCGGTTTCATGTTGCGCGTTCGTCTGCTGCACTCGTAGACTGGCGATCAGCCACCCTAACAGCATGCCGATCGCGACGCCGCCAATCCCATAAATCAGACTGGTATCCACCCTGCCTCCTGTTACACCTTGCCGTTCCGGCGTTTCGCACGCCCATTGCCCGTCACGTTAAGGGGAGGCTGTATGGATGTCCAGCCTGATTTTACCCGCCGCGCACAATATTGCGCGGCGCTGCGCAATTTAGCGAGAAATCAGCCCAGCCACTGGCTGAGCCACTTGATGCCGAACGCCCCCGGCGCCAGAATGCCGAACGCCCAGATCATCGCCGACGTGACGTTGGCCAACTGGAAGTAGCGCTGCGGCATGCCGCAAATGCCCCCCACCAGCGGCACCACGGCGCGCAGTGGACCGAAGAAGCGGCCGATGAAAATGCCCAGCACGCCCCAGCGTTCAAAGAAGGCGTGGCCACGCGCCAGCAGCTGCGGATTGCGCGACAGCGGCCACATATGGGCCACCCGATCCTGATAGTGGTAGCCGATCCAGTAAGAGAGCCAGTCGCCGAAAAATGCCCCGACGGCGGCGGCGGCCCAAATCGGCCAAAAGGCGATGCCGCTTTCGCCGATCAGCGCGCCCAGCGCCAGCAGGATCACCGTGGCCGGCAGCAGCAGCGACAAAAACGCCAGCGACTCGCCGAACGCCAGGAAGAAGATGATGGGAATGGCCCAGCCTTCGTGCTGACGCACGACGTCGCTGACCCAGTTGATAACGTCATTGAGGCTCAATGCGGGGCTCCTGATACGCGATGGTTCGCCGCCTAGGATAAGCCGGGGCGAGTTAAACCCCGGCTAAACACGCGGCAATTTACTCGAGGTAGAACGCCTGCAGCGCTTCTCGCTGGGCCGCGCCCAGGCCGTATTCCGCTTCCAGCCAGCGGTCGGTGGAGCCGTATTGTTGGCGGATGCAGCCCAGCGCCGTCATCAGGAACTCCTCGCGCGCGCTGAGCACGTAGGCGAATTGCTCCAGCGCCGCCGCATTCAGCTTGATAGACAGCTGATCCAGCATCTGCTCGCGAAAAGCGGCCAGCGTGGTTTCGGTCAGCAGATAGTCCTCCAGCACCGTCGCTTCGTCAGCCCCCAGCGCGAACAGCACCAGCGCCGAACCGACCCCGGTGCGATCCTTGCCGACCGCGCAGTGCTGCACGATCGCGCCGCCGCCGGGGTTGCTCAGCAGTTGCGCCAACCGCTGATAGGCCGCGTTGCCGAACGGCAGGCGGCGATACAGCTCCAGCATGAACGCGCGGGCGTCGAAAGCAGCCAGCGTTTCGTTGGTGAGCTTTTCCAGGTTGGCGTTGACTTCGCTACTCTGCGGGTTAGCCGGCACGTGGTGATAGTCGGCGCCATTCCACAGAATATCCGGTTTGGCCTGCACTTCGTCGGCATCGCGGTAGTCCAGCACCGAACGCACCGGCACGCCGGCGAGGAAAGTGCAGTCGTTTTCCGTCAGCCGCTCGAGAGAACCGGAGCGGAACAGCAGGCCGCGCTTGATGCGGCGCCCATCGGCCACGCCGTTGCCGCCGAAGTCACGGAAATTAATGCCGCCGTCGAGCGGCGCAAGCGAAGGATGAAGCAGGATTTGGGCGGTCATAAACGTCCTCGTTGTTGTTGTTATGACAACGCGCGGCGGCCATCGGCGCAGCGCTGAGGAGTATCACCGTAACAGATTAGCCGCGAATGGAAAAACGGGCCGCGTCGGCGGCCCGTTCAGGGAAGGTGATTACAGCAGACGGCGGGCGGCGTCCACCACGATCTGCACCGCTTTGCTTTCGGTGTTTTTCATGGTCTCGGCGTTCGGGATCTCTTGCTGGGTGCGGTTGACGATCACCCCGGCCACCATGCCGGCGCGCAGGCCCTGGCTGGCGCACATGGTCAACAGCGTGGCGGATTCCATTTCATAGTTCATCACACCCATCGCCTGCCACTCTTCCATCGAGCCTTTGAAGCGGCTGACCACGCGGCCGGAGTAAGTGTCGTAACGCTCCTGGCCCGGATAGAAGGTATCGGAGGAGGCGGTCACGCCAATGTGCGTGGTAGCGCCGCTGGCCTTGGCCGCTTCCACCAGCGCAGTGGTGCAGGCGAAGTCCGCGACCGCCGGGAACTCCATCGGCGCAAAGTGCAGGCTGGCGCCGTCGAGGCGTACCGCTGCCGTAGTCACCAGCACGTCGCCGACGTTGATGTTCGCCTGAATGGCGCCGGTGGTGCCGATGCGCAGGAAGGTGCGGATGCCCAGCTGCGCCAGCTCTTCCACCGCGATAGAGGTAGACGGGCCGCCGATGCCGGTGGAGCAGACGATCACCGCCTTGCCGTCCAGCTCTGCGCGCCAGGTAGTGAATTCACGATGGGAGGCCAGATGCACCGGATTTTCCATCAGCTTGGCAATCTTCTCTACGCGCTGCGGATCGCCCGGCACGATGGCAAGCTGGGCCCCTTGTAAATCGTTCTTGGTGAGGCCGAGATGAAAAACATCAGACTGAGACATACGAGACTCCTCATGGATCATGTTTATTGGGAGGAACAAAAAAGCACTCTACTGAAAATCGCCGCTTAATTTCGTGACGATAGTCACTATGAAAAGAGAAACAAATTACATGCTACATATTTTTTGTGATTTTTATCACAAAAAAGCACTATAAGGCATTCAGAACGCACCGCTAAACCTCAGTCTAGCCGACAAACCTTGCCGCTCCCTGCCCGTTGGTTGCCGACTGAAACTATTTAGCTCATCAATTCGAAATACCCCCATCTTATCGGTTGTTTAGGGACAAAAAAGCCCTCTAACGCACCTTATGGCACTTACGCGGGCCAAAACGCGTAATAACATGATAAAAAGCGCTTAAAAATGCCGTAAAGCCAGATAATTAGCCGTTTTTTATCGACTTGTCCGAAAGTGCGCCACGCAGCGCCAATAATGGGTAATCTTTCCTATAGTTAATCTCAGCGCTTTTTTCTATTGCACGGAGACCGCAATGAAAACCGAACATGTGATGACATTAGAACAGGCTCAGGGAGGATTCGCCCCGGCCGCCGAGCCGGTGGCCGCCTCCGCGATTATCACCGATGAACAGGGCATTCACGCCGGGCAAACGACTATTCCTTCCCAGGGAGACGCGCTGCCGGCCTACGTCGCCAAACCCGCCGACCATAACGGCCCCTTCCCCATCGTGCTGGTGGTGCAGGAAATCTTCGGCGTCCATGAACATATTCAGGATCTGTGCCGCCGCCTGGCCAAACAGGGCTATCTGGCGATTGCCCCCGAGCTCTATTTCCGCCAGGGCGACGCCAACGACTACACCGATATCGGCGAGCTGTTCCAGCAGCTGGTGACCAAGGTGCCGGATCGTCAGGTGCTGTCGGATCTGGATCACGCCGCGCACTGGGCTATCCGCCACGGCGGCGACGCCGGCAAGCTGGCAATCACCGGTTTTTGCTGGGGCGGCCGCATTACCTGGCTGTACGCGGCGCACAACCCGCAGTTGAAAGCGGCCGTCGCCTGGTACGGCAAACTGGTGGGTGAAAAAACGCTGAATTCGCCGAAGCATCCGGTCGATGTCGCCACGCACTTGTCAACGCCGGTGCTGGGGCTGTATGGCGGGCAAGACAGCGGCATTCCGCTGGAGACGGTGGAAAACATGCGTCAGGCGATCCGCGCCGCCAACGCCGATGCCGAAATCGTGGTGTATCCTGGCGTCGGGCACGCATTCAACGCCGACTATCGCCCCAGCTACAACGCCGAAGCGGCGGAAGACGGCTGGCAGCGTATGCTGGCGTGGTTCGCCCAGCACGGCGTCAAGTAATCCTCCTCGCATAAAAAAGGGCGCCGAAGCGCCCAATCATCACACCAGTAAACCTATAAGCGGCGGTTTATCCGCCGCACGGCATCACGCGTGCTCGCGCAGGCGCTGCGCCGCCAATACCATGTTGGCCAGCGACTGCCGGGTTTCCGGCCAACCGCGGGTTTTCAGGCCGCAATCGGGGTTGACCCACAGGCGTTCCGCCGGGATGTTCTGCGCCGCTTTACGCAGCAGCGCTTCGATCCATTCCACGCTCGGCACGTTCGGCGAGTGGATATCGTAGACGCCCGGCCCGATTTCGTTCGGGTATTCGAACTCTTTGAAGGCTTCCAGCAGATCCATATCGGAACGCGAGGTCTCGATGGTGATCACGTCGGCGTCCAGCGCGGCGATGGAGTCCATGATGTCGTTGAACTCGCAGTAACACATGTGGGTGTGGATCTGGGTGTCATCCTGCGCCACGGCGGCGTTCAATTTGAAGGCGTCCACCGCCCAGCTCAGGTAGGCGGCCCAGTCGGATTGACGCAGCGGCAGCCCCTCGCGCAGCGCAGGTTCGTCGATCTGAATGATTCCGATGCCGGCTTTTTCCAAATCTTCCACCTCGTCGCGCAGCGCCAGCGCAATCTGCTTGGCGATCACTTCGCGGGTCACGTCTTCACGCGGGAACGACCAGCACAGGATGGTCACCGGCCCGGTCAACATGCCTTTCACCGGCTTGTCGGTCAACGACTGGGCGAATTTGGCCCATTCGACGGTAATGGCTTCCGGGCGGCTGACGTCACCGATGATCACCGGCGGCTTCACGCAGCGGGAACCGTAGCTCTGCACCCAACCATTCTGGGTAAACACGAAGCCGTCGAGGTTCTCGCCGAAATATTCCACCATGTCGTTGCGCTCGGCTTCACCGTGCACCAGTACGTCCAGCCCGAGGCGCTCCTGCTCGACGATCGCCTGTTTGATGTGCTCACCGATGCTGGTGCGGTAGTTGCTGCCGTCCAAACGGCCCTGTTTGAAGTCCAGACGCAGGCCGCGGATTTCGGTGGTCTGCGGGAACGAACCAATGGTCGTCGTCGGCCAGGCCGGCAACTTAAAACGCTCGCGCTGCGCCCTGGCGCGCTCGGCGTACGCGCTGCGGCGTTCGCAGTCCTGCGCGGTGATCGCGGCCAGGCGGCGCTCAACCTGTGGGTTATGCACGCGGTTCGATTGGCGACGGGCGCGGATCGGCGCGCTGTAGGCGTCCAGCTCAGCCTGTTTCGTCGCGTCAGGCTCGTTCAGCGCCGAGCTCAACAGCGCCAGCTCGGCGCATTTTTGCAGCGCGAAGGCGAACCAGCTTTTCACTTCTTCGTCCAGACGGCTTTCCACGCTCAGATCGATCGGGCTGTGCAGCAGTGAACAGGAGGTGCCGATCCATAGCGGGCGCTGCCCCACCAGCGGCTGCAGCCGTTCGAACCAGCGGCTCAGATCGGCGCGCCAAACGTTGCGGCCGTTGATCACCCCCAGCGACAGCAGCCAGTCTTGCGGCAATGCGGCGCTCAGCGCGGCGATATCGTCATGGCCGGCGACCAGATCGACGTGCAGCCCCTGTACCGGCAGCGTGCGAATGGTGTCGAGGTTATGGCCGACGCTGTCGAAGTAGGTGGTCAACAGCAACTTAACCGGCCCCTGCAACGCGTCATACGCCGGTTTGAAGGCGTCCAGCCAGGCTTGCGGCAGCTCCAGCACCAGCGCAGGTTCGTCGATTTGCACCCACTCGACGCCGCGCTTCGCCAGCTCCGCCAGCACCTGCTGGTAAACCGGCAGGATGTCTTTCAGCAGCGACAGGCGGTCGAATGGCTCGCCCTTCACTTTACCCAGCCACAGATAGGTCACCGGGCCAAGCAGCACCGGCTTGATGTGATGCCCCAGCGCCAGCGCTTCGTCCACTTCGTCCAGCAGTTGGGTCCAGCCCAGCTTGAACTGCTGGCCTTGCTGGAATTCGGGCACCATGTAGTGATAGTTGGTGTTAAACCATTTGGTCATTTCCGCCGCGGCCGCCGGCTCGCCGGTCGGTGCGCGGCCACGGCCGATGCGGAACAGCGTGTCTAGATCAATAGAGCCATCCGCATTCTGATGGCGCGCCGGCACGTTGCCCAGCAGCAGGCTGGTGGTCAACACATGATCGTACCAGGCGAAATCGCCGACCGGCACCAAATCCACCCCGGCCTGCCGTTGCTGCTGCCAATGACGAGCGCGCAGCTCGCGGCCAACCGCCAACAGCTCTTCCTGCGTCGAGTTGCCGGCCCAGTAGCTTTCCTGAGCTTTTTTCAGCTCACGTCGTAGCCCAACGCGAGGAAAACCCAGTGTGTGATTCAAAATTGCCATCGTCATATTCCCCATTTAGCCGTCCAGATGTTTACACATCCATAATCAGCAGGTACTGTATTAACCACAAGCGCAATTTATTCACTGTCAATGTGAAGGACTCTCATGATCGAACTGAAACATTTACGGACGCTGCAGGCTCTGCGCAACAGCGGTTCGTTGGCGGGGGCGGCGGCCCAACTTCATCAGACGCAGTCTGCCCTGTCGCACCAGTTCAGCGATCTTGAGCAACGTCTGGGCTTCAAGCTGTTTGTGCGCAAGAGCCAACCCCTGCGCTTCACCGCCCAGGGCGAGATCCTGCTGCAGCTGGCGGAACAGGTGTTGCCGCAGATCCAGCAGGCGCTGCAGGCCTGCCACGAGCCGCATCAAACCACGCTGCGCATCGCCATCGAATGCCACAGCTGCATTCAGTGGCTGACGCCGGCGCTGGACAACTTCCGCCAGCGTTTCCCGCAGGTGGTGATGGACTTCACCTCCGGCGTCACTTTCGACCCGCAGCCGGCCCTGCAACAGGGCGAGCTGGATCTGGTGATGACGTCGGATATCCTGCCGCGCAGCGGCCTGCACTATTCGCCGATGTTCGATTTTGAGGTGCGTCTGGTGCTGGCGCCGGATCATCCGCTCGCCGGCAAGCCGCACATCGAGCCGGAAGACTTGAGCGATGAAACGCTGTTGATTTACCCGGTGCAGCGCCAGCGGCTGGATATCTGGCGGCATTTCCTGCAGCCGGCGGGCGTCAACCCGGCGTTGAAGAACGTCGATAACACGCTGCTGCTGATCCAGATGGTCTCGGCGCGGATGGGGATTGCGGCGCTGCCGCATTGGGTGGTGGAAAGTTTCGAACGGCAGGGGCTGGTGGTGACCAAAACCCTGGGTGACGGCCTGTGGAGCCGTCTGTACGCCGCCGTGCGCGACGGCGAACAGCGCCAGGCGGTGACCGAAGCCTTTATCCGCTCGGCCCGCCAGCACGCCTGCGATCATCTGCCGTTCGTGCGCGACGCCGCACGCCCCGGCGCGACCGGCGCCAAAGCGTTGGCGGCCGGCGTGTAAACTGCCGGCCCCCGTTTAGCCGAGCTGTTTCGGCGCCACCCAGCGGCGGTGCACCCACAGCGAAGCGACGATCACCGCCCCGCCGAGGATAAAGCTCGGCCAGTGCGGCTGCTGTTGCCAAATAGCCAGGTTGACCAACAGCCCGGCCGGCACATGCATATTGTTCATGATGCCGAGCGTGCCCGCATCCACCTGCGTCGCGCCATAGTTCCACATGAAGTAACCCAGCCCCGATGCCACCACACCCAGCCAGATCAGCACGCCCCACTGCAGGTTGGTGGTTGGCAATTGCTGCGGGTTGCCCCACAGGAACCAGGCCACCACCGCCACCGCCGCCGCCCCCAGGTAGAACCAGGAAAAGGCGGTATGTTGCGGTAAGGGGTGCACTTCCATCAGGCGCTTATAGCCGACCATGCCGATGGCGAAGCTGATGTTCGCCGCCTGTACCAGCAACAGCCCCCACCAGAAGTGCTCGCTCAGTTGGTGATAGCGGATGATCGCCGCGCCCAGCACCGCCAACAGCGCGCTGAATACGTAGCCCCAGCGCAAGCGTCGGCCGCTCAGCAAGTCATAGATCAACGTGATGTAAAGCGGCGTCAGCACGGTAAACAGCAGGAACTCCGGCACCGTCAGGTAGAGGTAGGCACGGAAGCTGAACAGATACATGATCCCCAGTTGGCAGGCGCCTACCAGCATATACAGCAGGATCACCTTGAGTTTGATGTTGCGCCAGCGCAGAAACGGCAGGAACACCAGCGCCGCCAGCCCGATGCGCATCAGCACCGAGAACCAGCTGTCGACATGGCCCGCCAAATATTCGCCGATCAGGCTGAAAGAGAACGCCCACAGAATGGTGGTGATAACCAAGAGCAGCACGATGGGTTCATCCTAGCAATTCATAAACCGCGATTGTAACGGAAGATGGACGCATAAGTGGATGAAAGGCGGTTTACATCTGAACAAAAGACAAACTACCAGCAAAATTTCACCGCTGAGTTAGGCTTAATAAAAAGGCGAGGTAACCATCATGAAAACTTCTCATATTCTGTTCGCTCTGCTGTTGCTGCCTGGGTTGGCGGCGGCGGCCAACGGCGTAACCGACCTGCGCTCACAGCAGCAGTTACTCAACCAACACAGCCAGCAGGCGCAACAGCAGCGCTTGTTGAACAACCGGCAGATGGATCAACGCCGCCTGCAGCAGCAGCGACAGTTCGACAATCAACGGCAACAGCTGTTGCAAACCGCGCCGAACGGCGGGCAACTGCTGCCTAACGGCAACCAGCCGCGCGATCCGTTCAATCGCACCGCGCCGGCGGTGCCGCAGGCCCCGCTGCCGGCTACGCCCGCACGCCCATAACGGTGAGGATCAGCGGCGTGGTGATCGCCGCCAGCACGGTGGACATCACCAGGCTGGTGGCGGCCGGGCCGGTGAGCGTATTGAACTGGCGCGACATCAGGTAGACATTCACCCCCACCGCCATTGAGCCCAGCAGCACCACCACGCGGGTCTCCATCGGCGGCAGATCCATCATCCAGGCCAGCAGCCAAATCACCAACGGCTGCACCAGCAACTTCAGCACGCAGATGGCGCTGCTCAGTTGCCAGCCTTCGCTGATGCGGTACTCGGCGAGCCCCATGCCAAGCACCACCAGCGACAGCGGCGCCGCCACCTGGCCGAGCATGCTGACCGGCCGATCGACGAAGTCCGGCAGCGGCAAGCCGGTCAGGCTAAACAGCGTGCCGGACAGAATGCCGACGATCAGCGGGTTGGTCAGCACGCTGCGCGCGGTTTTAGCAAAGCCGCCCAGCGTCGGCGAGCCGTTGCGCGCCCATTCGATCGACACCGTGACCAGCGTCCACAGGATCAGGCCGTTGAACACCAGCACCAGCGCCACCGACGGGATCGCCGCCTGCCCCAGCATCACGCTGGCGATCGGTAAACCGAGCATCACGTTATTGGAGAAAATACCGCCCAGCGCAAACACCGATCCGGCGACGCCATCCAGCCGGAAGAGGTGCCGGGCGACCAGGCGGCCGAGCACGAACACCATCAGGCAACTGCCGAAGAACGCGATCAACAGCCGGGCATCGACCGCCGGGCGCTGCGAGAAGTCGCACATCATGCGAAACAGCATGGCGGGCAAGGCGAGGGAAAACACGAAGCGCGTCAGGCCATCGGTGATGCTGGAAGGCCATTTCCCCCAGCGAATCAGCCCATAACCCAACGCGATCAGGACGAACAGCGGTAAAGACAGCACGATCTGGTGCCACAGTGACATCATAAAGCCTGGCATCGCATTCCTTCCGGTGGCGCGGCGGCAAGGCTTGTCGTCGCGGGATTCATCGGCGCCGGATTAAAAATCCGGGCCAATCAAATCTATCCGGTCGGTGCAAATGCAGTCAACGCCCCAGTCGAGCAGCAGACGCGCGCGATCCGGTTGGTTGACGGTATACACCAGAATGCGCAGACCGGCGTCTTTCAACGCTTTCACCCGCTCGGCGGTCAGCGCTTTGTGGTCGATATGCAGCGAGACGCAGTCCAGACGCTCCGTCAGCTCGCGCCAGTTGTCGTCCCAGTCCTCCAGCAGCAGGCCACGCGGCAAATCCGGCACGGTGCGCTGCGCCACCGCCAACGCTTCCACCGAGAAGGAGGAGAGCAGCGGGTCGGTCTGCCCTTGCCACAGCAACCGCGCCGCCAGCGCCACCACCCGCCCGGTTTCATCGTCGCTGCCGGTGGTCGGTTTGATCTCGATATTGGCCATCAGGCCGTGTTCCCGGCAGCGTTCCGCCACCTCCGACAGCAGCGGCAGCCGCTCGCCCTTGAAGGCCGAGCTGTACCAGTTGCCGGCGTCCAGCTGCACCAGTTTGTCCCACGGCAGCTCACCCGCCACGCCCCAACCGTTGCTGGTGCGATCCAGCGTGTCGTCGTGCAGCAGGAAAATTTGCCCGTCCTGCGCCAGCTTGACGTCGAACTCGATCATCTTGTGGCCGTGGCGCGCGCCGACGTCGATCGCCGCCAGGGTGTTTTCCGGCGCCAGAGAACCGCCGCCGCGGTGGGCGACAATATGAGGGTAAGGCCAGGGTCTCGTCATCAATCCATCCGTAATCCGCTGTGGGTGTCAAAAAAGTGCAGCGCCTGAGCAGGCAGCTGCAAATATAGCGTACTGCCCGCCGTCGGCAAGGTTTCATGCGACAGCCGCGCTATCACTCCGTGGCCGCCCCACTGGCCGTGCGCCAGATTGTCGGCCCCCAGCAGTTCCAGCGTCTGCAGCTGCAGCGGTACGCCCTGGCCTTGCGCCACCCGTTGAATATGCTCCGGCCGAATGCCCAGCGTCAACGGCCGCCCCGCCCACTGCGGCTTGGCCGCAGGCAACGGCAGCGCCATGCCGTCCGCCAGCAGCAGCTGGCTACCGTCGGCGCTCAGGGTGCCGGGCAGCAGGTTCATCGCCGGCGAGCCGATAAAGCCGGCGACGAACAGCGAAGCCGGCCGTTGGTACACTTCGCTCGGCGTGCCGATCTGCTCCGCCACGCCCTTATTCATCACGATCACCCGCTGCGCCAGCGTCATCGCCTCCACCTGGTCGTGAGTCACGTACAGGCTGGTGGTTTTCAGGCGTCGGTGCAACTGTTGCAGCTCCAGGCGCATCTGCACCCGCAGCTTGGCATCCAGGTTGGACAGCGGCTCATCGAACAGGAACACCGCCGGTTCGCGCACAATGGCGCGCCCCATCGCCACCCGCTGGCGCTGGCCGCCGGAAAGTTCGCGCGGTTTGCGCTTGAGCAGCGGCTCCAGCTCCAGAATGCGCGCCGCCTCCTCCACCCGCTGGCGGATATGCTCCTTGCCGAAACCGCGGATCTTGAGGCCGTAAGCCATGTTGTCGTACACGCTCATGTGCGGATAGAGCGCGTAGTTCTGGAACACCATCGCGATGCCGCGATCCTTGGGCTCCAGATCGGTCACGCGCCGGGTATCGATATAGATATCGCCGCTGGTGGTGCGCTCCAGCCCGGCCACCATCCGCAGCAGCGTGGATTTGCCGCAGCCGGACGGGCCGACCATCACGATGAATTCACCGTCCGCCACGTCGAGGTCGATCTGTTTGATCACCGGCGTTTTACCGTCGTAAGACTTGGTGACCGCCTGTAGTTTTAATCCTGCCATCGTCGTTATTTCTCGCTATCAACCAGACCGCGCACAAACCAGCGCTGCATCAGAAGCACCACCGCCAGCGGTGGCAATAAAGTCAGAATCATCGCCGCCATCACCTGGTTCCACTGGGTCGGCGCACCGGAAGTGGAGATCATGCTCTTGATGCCCGCCACCGCGGTGCCCATCGAAGCGTCGCTGGTGATCAGGATCGGCCACAGGTATTGGTTCCAGCCGTAGATAAAGGTGATGACGAACAGCGCCGCCAGATTGGTTTTCGACAGCGGCAACACGATGTCCCAGAAGAAACGCATCGGCCCGGCGCCGTCGATGCGCGCCGCCTCCAGCAGCTCATCCGGCAACGTCATGAAGAACTGGCGCAGCAGGAAGGTGGCGGTGGCCGAGGCCATCAGCGGCAGCGTCAGGCCGGTATAGCTGTCCAGCAGGTTGAGGTTGGAGATCACCTCCACCGTCGGGAAAATGCGCACCTCCACCGGCAGCATCAGGGTGAGGAAAATCAGCCAGAAAAACAGGCTGCGCAGCGGGAAACGGAAATACACGATGGCGTAAGCCGACAGCACCGACACCGCGATCTTGCCGCAGGTGATCGCCAGCGCCATGATCACGCTGTTGAGCAGCAGCAGCGAGAACGGCACCTTGAGGTTGCCCACGCCGCCCTGCCAGATATTGCGGATGTTCTCCCACAGGTGACCGCCGGGCACCAGCGTCATCGGCACCTGAAACACCTGTTTGTCGTCCAGCGTGGCGGCGACAAAGGCCACGTACAGCGGGAACAGCACCACCAGCACGCCGATAATCAGCATCACATGGCTGAAGATGTCCAGCCCGCGTCGATTCTCAATCATTGGTAGCGCACCTTACGTTCAACGAAGCGGAACTGGATCACCGTCAGGCCGATCACCAGCAGCATCAGGATCACCGACTGCGCGGCGGAGCTGGAGAGATCCAATCCGGCGAAGCCTTCGCGGTAGATCTTGTAGATCAACGTGGTGGTGGACTGCACCGGCCCGCCGCCGGTGGCGGCGTCGATCACCGGGAAGGTATCAAAGAAGGCGTACACCAGATTGACCACCAGCAGGAAGAAGCTCACCGGCGCGATCAGCGGCAGCACCAGATGGAAGAAGCGGCGTACCGGGCCGGCGCCGTCGATGGCGGCCGCCTCCACCAGCGAACGCGGGATCGACTGCAGCGCGGCGAGGAAAAACAGGAAGTTATAGCTTGTCTGCTGCCATACCGAGGCCAGCACCACCAGGAACATCGCCTGGCCGCTGTTTTGCGCATGGTTCCAGTTATAGCCCAGCCCATTGAGGAAATGGGTAATCAACCCGAGACCGGGGTTGAACAGAAAGATCCACAGCACCGCCGCCACTGCCGGCGCCACCGCATAGGGCAGGATCATCAGCGTGCGGTAGAGGCGGCTGCCGCGCAGCACGTAGTCCACCAGCGCGGCGAAAAACAGCGAGACCGCCAGCCCGATGCCCGCCACCAGGAAGCTGAAGATCAGCGTGGTGTAGAACGAGTCGAGGTAGTAAGGATCCTGGAACAGCTGCTTAAAGTTATCCAGCCCGACAAACTGGCTGGACAGGCCGAACGGATCGAGGCTCTGCACCGAATACCACAGCGCCTCGCCGGCGGGCCATAAAAAGAACACGGCGGTAATCAGCAGCTGCGGCAGCACCAATGCATAGGGCAACCAGCTGCAGCCGAAACCGGGACGGGAAGATGACATAGACGTTAAACCATTAATCGGGTGCGGGAGGATCGGCGTGAAGATGCGAGCCCGGTCCGCCGGGCCCGCGACACAGGATTACTTGGTCGACGCTTCGAAACGGCGCAGCAGCACGTCACCGCGCTGCACGGCGGCGTCCAACGCCTGCTGCGGCGTTTTCTTGCCGGTCCACACGCCTTCCAGCTCCTCATCCACCACGCTGCGGATCTGCGGCATGTTGCCCAGGCGCAGGCCCTTGGTGAACGGCAACGGCGGCTTGTTCAGCATCTGGCGAGTAGCGACGTCGGCACCCGGGTTCTTGTCGTAGAAGCCCTGCTGCTTGGTCAGATCGTAAGCCGCGGTGGTGATCGGCAGATAGCCGGTCTTCTGATGCCATTCGGCGGCGATTTCCGGCTGCGCCAGGTACTGCAGGAATTCGGCCACGCCCTTGTAGGTGGCGGCGTCTTTGCCGTTCATCACCCACAGACTGGCCCCGCCGATGATGGCGTTTTGCGGCGCATTTTTCGCGTCAGCGTCGTACGGCATCATGCCGACGCCGTAGTTGAATTTGGCGTAGTGCTTGATGTCCGCCAGCGAACCGGATGAGGCGGTGGTGATGGCGCAGTCGCCGTTATAGAACTTCTCGGTGGATTCGTCTTTGCGGCCGAAATAGGTGAAGTCGCCCTTCTTGTTCATCGCTTCGAGCAGCGCAATATGTTTGACCTGCAGCGGTTGGTTGAACTCCAGCTTGGCGCTGGTGCCGCCAAAACCGTTGTTTTCACTGGCGAACGGCACGCCGTGCCAGGCGCTGAAGTTCTCCAGTTGGATCCAGCCCTGCCAGCCGCTGGCGTAACCGCACTTCATGCCGGCTTCGCGCAGCTTGGCGGTACCCGCCGCCAGTTCCTGCCAGGTTTTCGGCGGTTGATCCGGGTTCAGGCCGGCCTTTTTGAAGGCGTCTTTGTTGTAGTACAGCACCGGCGTGGAGCTGTTGAACGGCTGCGACAGCAGATGCCCGCTCTTGTTGTCGGTGTAATAGCCGGCCACCGTCGGCACGAACACCGATTCGTCGAAGTTGATACCGGCCTCTTTAAACACTTCATAGACCGGCTTGATGGCTTTGCTGGCCATCATGGTGGCGGTGCCCACCTCGTAAACCTGCAGGATCGCCGGCGCCTTGCCGGAACGGTAAGCGGCGATGCCCGCCGCCAGGCTCTGTTCGTAGTTGCCTTTATAAACCGGCACAATCTTGACGTCGCTGTGCGACTGGTTGAAGCGATCCGCCAGAGAGTCCACTTCTTTACCCAGTTCGCCTTCCATCGAATGCCAGAACGGGATTTCTGTCGCCGCCAGCGCCTGGGCGCTGACCGCCAGGGTCAATGCGACGCACAGCGTGGTTTTGCGAATAGCGTAGGTGAGCATGCCTAACTCCTGAAAAAGCTGGTGTAAAAGCGCGTGAGCGAAAAGAATCAATTCTTGATGAGGGAGTGCCCCCTATAGCTTTCGAGTTGCAGCCAGGCGGCAACCTGCTGGCACCCTGGAGCTTAGCTAACTAAGTGGCAGGGGGGCAGCCGGGCAGCCAACAACGCTGCGGCTCGAAAGATGACGGGGGATAACATGCCATGCTCGGATGACAGAAAAATAACCGTTAGATGACAGCCACATGACGGCAAAGTGAAGTGAAGATGGCGGTTTGATGTCGGCGGCGGGCATGGGCTCCGCCGCCGCGAGGCTTATAGCGAACGGCGCAGGCGCGCCACCGCTTCTTGCATCTGCTGCTCGGTGGCGGTGGCGAACGACAGGCGGAAGGTCGAACGATCCGGGTTGTCGGAGAAGAAGTATTCCCCCGGCACGAACACCACGCCCTGCTGCAGCGTAGTGTTCAGCCATTCGGTGGCGTTGAACGGCTGGCGGAAACGCGCCCACAGGAACATGCCGCCCTTCGGTTTATCGAAGGTGATGTAGTCGCCCAGCTCCTGCTCCACCAAACCGGCCAGGATCTCGCCCTTGTGTTTGTAGGCAGCGCGGATCTTGTCGATCTGCGCCGGCAGGCGATCCAGGCCAAGGTAGCATTCGACGATGCTCTGCGATAGGGCGCTGGCGTGCAGATCCGCCGCCTGTTTGATGATCGCCACTTTATGCAGCAGGAACGGCGGCAGGATCGCCCAGCCCAGGCGCAGGCCCGGCGCCAGGATCTTGGAGAAGGTCGAGGTATAGATGATGTGGTCGGTGTTGCCCAGCACCCGCTGCGACACCTGATGCAGCGTTGGGTGGCGCTCTTCGGTGAAACGCAGCTCGCCGTACGGATCGTCTTCGATGATCAGGAAATTATGTTCGGCGGCCAGCTTCACCAGCAGTTCGCGGCGCGCGGCGCTGAGGGTGATGCCGCTCGGGTTGCCGAAGTTCGGCACCACGTACACGCCCTTGATACGCTGGGTTTTCAGCAGCTCGGCCAGCTCTTCCACCACCATGCCGTCGCTGTCGGACGAGACCGACATGATGTTGGCCTCCGCCAGTTCCAGCGTTTGCAGCGCCGCCAGGTAGGTCGGGCGCTCCACCACAAATACGTCGCCCGGGTTGACGATGGCGCGCATCACCAAATCCAGGGCCTGCTGAGAGCCGGCGGTGACCATCACCTCTTCTGCGCGCGCGGTGATGCCGCGCTCGGCGCACAGCGCGCAAATGCGCTCACGCAGCAGCGGGCTCCCCTCGGTCAAGCCATACTGGAACGCGCTTTTCGGCTGTTCGGTGATCGCTTGCTGGGTGGCAATGCTCAATCCTTCGAAATCGAACAGCGCATCAGAGGGGATGCCGCCCGCCAGCGAAATGACGTGTTCCATCTTGCTGTGCTTAAGCAATTCACGGATGGCCGAACTTTTTACGTTAACGATGCGCTGCGCGAGTAACCCTTCTGTCTTCATTTCTTCTTCTCGTACCTGATTATTTTAATTCGTAGGGGGACGGATTAACCGCCCAGATACGCCGACCTCACTGCTTCGTTGGCTAACAATGCAGCCCCCGTATCTTCCAACACCACGCGGCCGTTTTCCAGCACATAACCGCGGTCCGCCAATTTCAGCGCCTGATTGGCGTTTTGCTCCACCAGGAAGATGGTCATGCCCTCTTCCCGCAGTTGCTGAATGATGTCGAAAATCTGCTGGATGATGATGGGCGCCAGCCCAAGCGAAGGTTCGTCGAGCAGCAGCAGCTTCGGCTGGCTCATCAGCGCGCGGCCGATGGCCAGCATTTGCTGTTCGCCGCCGGACATGGTGCCGGCGCGCTGGCTTCGGCGCTCCAGCAGGCGCGGGAACAGCGTGAACACCCGTTCGATGCGCTGTTGATACTGGTGACGATCGGCGAAGAAGCCGCCCATCGCCAGGTTTTCTTCCACCGTCATGCGCGAGAAGACGCGCCGCCCTTCCGGCACGATCGCCACCGCTTCGCGCATGATGCGCGAGGTTTGCCACTGGGTGATGTCCTGCCCCTGGAAGACGATGCTGCCTTCGCTGGCGCGCGGTTCGCCGCACAGGGTGCCGAGCAGCGTGGTTTTACCGGCGCCGTTGGCGCCGATTAACGTCACGATTTCGCCCTGACTAATCGTGAGACTGACCTGATGCAGCGCCTGAATTTTGCCGTAATGGGCGGATACCTGATTGAATGACAACATATTATTATTCGCCCAAATAAGCCCGGATCACGTCCGGGTTGTTGCGGATCTCCGCCGGTGTGCCCTGCGCCAGCGGCGTGCCCTGATTCACCACGTAAATGCGATCGGAGATGCCCATCACCAGCTTCATGTCGTGCTCGATCAGCAACACCGAGACCTTATGCCGATCGCGCAGCTCGACGATCAGATGATCCAGCTCGTCGGTCTCTTTCGGGTTCAGACCGGCGGCCGGTTCGTCCAGCATCAGCAGCTCCGGCCGGGTCACCATGCAGCGGGCGATCTCCAGCCGACGCTGCTGCCCGTAGGCCAGGTTGCCCGCCGAACGGTTGGCCATCGATAGCAGGCCGACGCGCTCCAGCCACTCCGCCGCGCGCGCCAGCGCCTCGGCTTCGGCGCGGCGGAAGGCCGGGGTTTTCAGCAGCCCGGCGAAGACGCCGCTTTTCAGGTGCTGATGCTGCGCCACCAACAGGTTCTCAACCACCGTCATTTCACGGAACAGCCGCACATGCTGGAAGGTGCGCACTACGCCCATACGGGCGATGGCCTGCCCCGCCAGCCCTTCCAGATGGCGATCGCGCAATTTGATGGTGCCGCCGCTCGGGCGGTAGAAACCGGTCAGGCAGTTGAACACCGTGGTTTTACCGGCGCCGTTGGGGCCGATCAGCGAGACAATTTCGCCTTCATTGAGCGTCAACGCGACATTGTTGACCGCCAGCAGCCCGCCAAAACGCATCGACAGGCCTTCCACCTGCAGTAAAGGTTGAACGCTCATGCCTGCTCCCCCTTGCCCGCGTGAATGTCCGCCGCCTGCAGCTTCAGCTGCGGCCGTTTCATCGGCAACAGCCCCTGCGGCCGCCAAATCATCATCAGCACCATCAGCGCACCCAGCAGCAGCATGCTGTATTCATTCAGATCGCGCATCAGCTCGCGCGACACCACCAGCAGGATCGCCGCCAGAATGACCGCGAACTGCGATCCCATGCCCCCCAGTACGACGATCGCCAACACGAAGGCCGACTCGACGAAGGTGAAAGATTCCGGGCTGACGAAACCCTGTCGCGCGGCGAACAGCGTGCCGGCAAACCCGGCGAACGCGGCGCTGATGGTAAAGGCGGTCAGCTTGATGCGCGTCGGGCTGAGGCCCAGCGAGCGGCAGGCGATCTCGTCTTCGCGCAGCGCTTCCCAGGCGCGCCCGAGCGGCATGCGCAGCAGGCGGTTGATGACGAACAGCGTCAGCACCACCAGCAGCAACGCCACCAGGTACAAAAATACGATGCGATCGCTCGGATCGTATTTCAGGCCGAAGACGTTATGGAAGGTATCCCAGCCGCCGTCGCGCACGCTGCGATTAAACTCCAGGCCGAAGAAGGTCGGTTTCGGGATCTGGCTGATGCCGTTCGGCCCGCCGGTGATCTCGGTATTGTTCAGCAGCAGGATGCGCACGATCTCGCCGAAGCCGAGCGTCACGATCGCCAGATAGTCGCCGCGCAGCCGCAGCACCGGGAAACCGAGCAGGAAACCGAAGGCGGCGGTGACGATACCCGCCAGCGGCAGGCTCTCCCAAAATCCGAAACCGTAATAGTGATTCAGCAGCGCGTAGGTGTAGGCGCCGATGGCGTAGAAACCGCCGTAGCCCAGCACCAGCAGACCGGACAAGCCCACCACCACGTTGAGGCCGAGGCCCAGCATCACGTAGATCAGCGTCAGAGTGGCGATATCCACCGTGCCGCGCGACACCAGGAACGGCCAGGCGACCGCCGCGACGAGCAGCAGAGCCGCCAGCAGCTTTTGCCGCGGCGTGGTGCCGTCGAAGCTCGGCAGCACGAACGCCGGGCCGGAGACCTTTTTCAGGCTCTGCTGCAGCAGCGGGCGCAACAGCTGGAAGAAGAAGACGATGACGCAGCCGATGCCGATCCACATCCAGCGCACTTCCGCCGCGCCGTGCACCACCAGTTTGGTGCCGTCCAGGCTGAGCTGCATGCCCATCAGGAACGACGCCATCACGAACAGCACCGCCGTGGCGATCAGCGCATTGAGCAGATTGAGTTTCATACTTTCTCAACCTCCGGACGCCCGAGGATGCCGGTCGGCATGATCAGCAGCACCACGATCAGCAGCGCGAACGACACCACGTCTTTGTATTCGGTGCTCAGGTAGGCGGAGGTCAGCGCTTCCGCCACGCCCAGCACCAGGCCGCCGATCATCGCGCCGGGAATGCTGCCGATGCCGCCCAGAACCGCGGCGGTGAAGGCTTTCATACCGGCCATAAAGCCGATGTAAGGGTTGATGACGCCGTAGAACTGACCGAGCAACACCCCGGCCACCGCCGCCATCACCGCCCCGATGACGAAGGTCAGCGAGATCACCCGGTCCGTGTTGATGCCCAGCAGGCTGGCCATCTTCAGATCTTCCGCACAGGCGCGGCAGGCGCGGCCCATGCGCGAATAGCGGATAAACAGCGTCAGCGCCAGCATCGCCAGGAAGGTCACGAGCCAGATGGTCAGCTGCATGGTGCTGATGGTGGCGGCGAAGCCGTTGCTTTCCCCCAGCACCCACTGGCCGGTGACCAGGCTGGGCAGCGCCAGATCGCGTGAGCCCTGCGTCAGGCTGACGTAGTTTTGCAGGAATATCGACATGCCGATGGCCGAAATCAGCGCAATCAGGCGCTTGGAGTTGCGCACCGGCTTGTAGGCCACCCGCTCGATGCTCCAGCCGTAGGCGCTGGCGATGACGATCGAGACCAGGAACGCGGCGCCGATCAGCAGCCAGCCGACGTCGATGCCGAGCATCATCAGGGCGGCGATAACGATAAAGGAGACATAGCTGCCGATCATGTATACCTCACCGTGGGCGAAGTTGATCATGCCGATGATGCCGTAAACCATGGTGTAACCGATGGCGATCAATGCATAGGTGCTGCCCAACGTTAAGCCGTTGAACATCTGCTGCAGAAAATAGAGGAGCTGCTCTGACATACTCTGAACCCTTGGCTGCGAAACCCGCCGGCGGAGAACCGGCGGGTAAAGGGAGACGGGGTCGGCAAGCCGACCCGCCGGGCGCAGCAAACTGCGCCCCACCCTAATCATTATGGCTTATTTGATCGGTGTGGACGTGCCGTTGGCATGCCACTCGAACACGCCGAACTCGAAGCCTTTCAGGTCGCCCTTGTCATCCCAGCTCAGCGGCCCCATCACGGTCTCCACCGGCTTGCCGGTTTTCAGATCCTTGACGATGTCCGCCGGCTCCTGGCTGCCGCTGCGCTCCATCCCGGTGGTCAGCGACTGCAGCGCGGCATAGGTGGTCCAGACGAACGGGCCGGTCGGATCCAGCTTCTTGGCTTTCAACGCATCGACGATCGGCTGGTTGGCAGGCACCTGATCGTAGCGTTTCGGCAGCGTCACCAGCATGCCTTCCGAAGCGGCGCCGGCGATGTTGGACAGTGAGGAGTTGCCCACGCCTTCCGGCCCCATAAAGCGGGTGGTCAACCCGGCCTGTTTGGCCTGACGCAGGATCTGGCCCATTTCCGGGTAATAACCGCCGAAATACACGAAGTCGATATTCTCTTTCTTCAGGCGCGCCACCAGGGTGGAGAAGTCTTTGTCGCCGGCGGTGATGCCTTCGAACATCGCCACTTCGGTGCCCTGTTTTTTCAGGCTGTCGCGCACCGAGCGCGCCAGGCCTTCGCCGTATTGCTGCTTATCGTGCACCACGGCGATGCGCTTCGGCTTGATGTCGCTGAGGATGTATTTGGCGGCGGTCGGGCCCTGATCCGAATCCAGACCGGTGGTGCGCAGGATCATCTTGTAGCCGCGGGTGGTCAGATCGGCGTTGGTGGCCGCCGGGGTAATCATGATCACGCCTTCGTCTTCATAGATATCGGACGCCGGCTGGGTGGAAGAGGAGCACAGGTGGCCGATCACGTAGCGAATGCCGTCGTTGATCACCTTGTTGGCGACCGCAACCGCCTGTTTCGGGTCGCAGGCGTCGTCGTATTCCACGCCGACCAACTTGTCGCCCTTGATGCCGCCCTTGGCGTTAATGTCGGCAATCGCCTGGCGCGCGCCGGTAAACTCCATGTCGCCATACTGCGCGACCGGGCCGGACATCGCCCCGACGATCGCCACCTTGATGTCTTTCGCCATGGCCGCCTGGCTCATGGCCATCGCAATACAACCCGCCAGCAGTGCCTTACCTGTTGTTAATTTCATCCGCAAATCCCCATCTGTCGTTGTGAACGTACCTGTTGTGTTTGCCTGCGCCCGATCGTTATTGACCGCTTTTGTTATAAGTAATAATGATTTAGGCATTTTGTTGGCATTATTTTCTAATAAGACTTTATTTTTCATACCATTAAACAGGAATTTTCTGCTGCAAATCAACTTCATCCGGCAGAAACAAGCGGTGTAAACAGGATAAAATTCGAATTAAATCTGCGCTGTTTACCTTGAGGCGTAGCGCGTTGTGCTGGTTAACAATCCCTTTACTAACTATTTACTCGGAAAATGCCCCGTGCAAAAAACATATTGCACAGTAATCGTACAGAAAAACTTACACAACGCTCTGCACAAGATCTATTACACTGTCGACATCATTTAGCTGCGCGGAAATTCTGCATGAAACTGACCATCGAGCGCCTGACCGCGCTGTCCCCGCAAGACCTTATCGATCTCGGTAAAATTTGGCCGCACCAGCAGCCGGAACAGTGGCAGAGCTGGTTGAGCGGCGGCAAGGCGCTGTTCGCCGCCCGCTTCAACGAGCGTCTGCTGGGCGCGGTGAAAATTGCGCTGCAGGACGACCGCGCCGAACTGCAGGATCTGCTGGTACGCGAAGTGACGCGCCGCCGCGGCGTCGGTCTTTACCTGGTGCAAGATGCACAGCGTCAGCTGCCGCAGGTCGCCCATTGGCAGCTGTCGACCGCCGGTCTGGCGCCGCGCGAACGTGGGGAAGTCGATAACTTCATGCGCGCCTGCGGCTTCGCGCCGCAGGGCGATCTCTGGCAAAAATGAAGCGCCTGCCGGCGGCGCTGATTTTGATTGCGCTGGGGCTGGCGGCCTGGTTCGCCGGGCGTCAGCAGGCGCTGCGCCAGGCCTCAGGCTGGGATCAGCAGGTCTACGTTTGGCAGCGGGTTTGGACACCGCAACACGCCGATGCGCTGGCGCACAGCCGCGATCTGTTCGCTGGGCTGCGGGTGTTGGCGCTGCAGGTGCATCCACGCGAAGGCTGGCGGGAAATCCCGGCCGATCTCAGCCTGCTGAAGCGGGACGGCCGCCCGCTCTGGCTGGTAGCGCGCCTTGACGGCCAGCTGCCGCAGCTGGACCAAGAAGCCATTATCCAGCGTCTGCTGGCGCTCGCCCAGCGCTGGCAGGCGGCCGGGTTGCCCGTCACCGGCGTCGAGATCGATCATGACGCCGCCACGGCTCGCCTGCCGGATTACCAACGTTTTCTGCAGCGGCTGCGCCAACGGCTGCCCGCCGCTTTGCAACTCGGCATCACCGCCCTGCCCGCCTGGATCGGTTCGCCCGCTCTGCCCGGCGTACTGCAACAGGCCAACAGTTCAGTTCTGCAAGTGCATGCGGTGCTCTCACCTCAGCAGGGGCTGTTTGACGGCCCGCTGGCGCTGCGCTGGGTGCGGCAGTACGCCGCCGTCACACCGAAGCCGTTTCGCGTCGCGCTGCCGGCCTATGGCATGGCGCTGCTGGGGTTTGATGCGCAGGGCGCGCAGGTGGAGAGCGAATCCTCGCTGCGCGTGGCCGGCAACGGCCGTGAACTGACGGTCGCGCCGCAGCAGATCGCCGATTTTCTGCAAACGCTGGCGCAGCAAACGCCGCCCCGGCTGCGCGGCGTGATTTGGTTCAGACTGCCGCTGGCGGACGATCGGCGCGCCTGGTCGCTCGCCACGCTGCGAGCGGTGATCGAACGGCGGCCGCTGAATGTCGACTGGCAGGTAAAATTTAGGCCCCAGCCACAGCAAAACGGGCTGTATGATCTGATAATTCACAACAACGGGCCGGTGGACGCCCCGCTGCCGCAAACGATCGACATCCGCGCCGACGACTGCCTGGCGGCGGACGCGGTCGGCAACTACCGGCTGGAATCCGCACCGCAACGGCAACGCTTTATTCGCATCAGCAGCGACCAGCTGCGCGCCGGGCAATCCCGGCCGCTGGGTTGGCTGCGCTGCCAACAACTGACGCCAGGAGGCACCCTTGTCACACCTTGATTCGCGCGCGGCACGGAACACCCGCCGCCTTCTTCCGCTGGCCATGCTGATCGGCGCCGCACTGCCGCTGGGCGGCTATGCCTGCGGCCCGGATTTTCCTAACCGGCTGCTGATCGATCGCAACGGCACCCTGCTGTATATGCCGGAGGGCAATTTCGCCTTCGAAGCCGGCCGGCTGGTGCCGATGGATAAACAGTTGCCGCACTGGCAAGCCCCACCGCCACCGATGCCGCCGAAACCAATGCCGCAGTCGCCGGAAACGATCGCGATCGGCAAAATGCGCGCCGCCAAGACGGTGGAAGAAGCTGACGCCGTCAATACGCAGGGGCTATCCAACGCCGCCCGCCTTTATCAACTGGGTGCCGTCGCTTTCGCCAGCCTCGATCCGCGCGCCGCAGACTATTTCCAGCAGGTGCTGAAGCTACCGGCCGCCGAGCAGGGCGATTGGGGGCTGCGGGCGCAGTATTCGCTTGGGCGGGTATTGATGGATGACCACGGCACCCCGGTGAATGAATCTGGTGAACCGGCGCTCACCGCCGGCCACCCGCCAAAAGCCGAACTGGAACAGGCGCTGGCAGCATTCCAGCAGGTGAT
Organism: Serratia sp. X3; assembly: GCF_014982455.1. Classification (NCBI taxonomy): domain Bacteria; kingdom Pseudomonadati; phylum Pseudomonadota; class Gammaproteobacteria; order Enterobacterales; family Yersiniaceae; genus Serratia; species Serratia sp. X3. The sequence continues at coordinate 259,450 of NZ_JADCNB010000004.1, read as the reverse complement.
CGATCGGGTGAAAAACGGCACCGCCGATCCCGATCGGCTGGCGCTGAGCAGCCTTGGGCAGCAGGCGCGCATCCACCTGTGGCTGGGTGACGTCGCTCCCGCCGCCCACTTGTACGCGCAACAGGCGGCGCAGGGCGATCCGAGCGGCGGGCAGTCGCTGCAGTACGTCTCCAGCTTCCTGGTCAACCCCGACCATTTGGACACGCTGAAACAGATTATCGGCGATCCGTTGATCCAGCAGCTAGTGACCATTGAGCTGTTCGCCCGCAGCGGCAACCTGCAAATGGCGGATACCGACGGCAACGGCCGCTCCGCGCAAATCATCAACCAGATCCTGACGCTGCTGGACGGCTCAGTGAAAAGCGGCTTCGCCGGCAGCGATCGGCTGGCGGCGCTGGCTTACCGTTCGGGGCAGTACCCGATGGCGGCCAGCCTGCTGAAAAACGCCGGCGACAGCGGCCTGGCGTGGTGGCTGCGCGCCAAAATGGCGCTGCGCGACGGCGACGTGAAAGCCGCCACCGCCGCCTACGCCAAGGCGGCAAGCGCGTTTCCCGCCGACGAAAGTTGGGGTGAACAGCGCAACGCCGACTTCGTCGCGGAAACCATCGTGCCCGAGTGCCGGGTGGCCGGCGAACAGGCTATCCTGGCGCTGAACCGAGGCGACTATCTGCAGGCGATGGACCTGCTGTATCGCGGCAAAGCGCTCTACTGGGCCGACGTGGCCGACGTGGCGGAACGGGTGCTGACCGTCGATGAGTTGAAAGGCTTTGTCGATAAGCACGCCCCGGCGCCGACGACGCCGCTCAAGCCGGTTAATCCGGACGATTACGGCGGCCAGCAGATCACGCCGGAGGTGCAGCTGCGCGAACTGCTGGCGCGGCGGCTGATGCGCGCCGGGCGAGCGCCGGAGGCGCTGGCCTACTTCGATATCCCCAACTACCGGCAAGCGGCGCAGCAGTTCGCCGACGAGCTGAAGGCCGCCAAGGACAAATCCGCTGCGCCGCTGGCGCGCGCGCAGGCTTACTATCGCGCCGCCAACCTGCTGCGTTCTCAGGGGCTGGAGTTCACCGGCTATGAGATGACGCCGGATTACGCCATCTATGGTGCCGGCTATTCCTATCTGGGGGATGCGTTCGATACCCGCGAGCTGAAGCATAAAAGCTGGATCGACAGCGCAGAAGCGGCGCGCGCCAAGGCGGCGCTACCGGAGGAAGACAACCGTTTCCTGCACTATCGCTGGCAGGCGGTGGGGCTGGCGCAACAGGCGGCCGATCTGCTGCCGCCGAAGAGCCAGGCCTATGCCGCCGTGCTGTGTAACGCCGCCAGCTGGGTTATCAAACGCGACGCCAAAACCGGCCGGGCGCTTTATCAGCGCTATATCAACACCGGCACCCGTTATCCGTGGGCGGCGAAATTCGGCTACGACTGCCCGGCGCCGGACTTCGCCGCCGTGGCGCCATAACGCCGAATTTCAGGCACTAAAAAGCCCGGCTTGCCGGGCTTTTTTTATCGAATCTCGCATCGACTCAGGCTTCGATCGCCATTTTCAGTTTCTTCATGGCGTTCTTTTCCAGCTGACGCACGCGTTCGGCGGAAACGCCGTACTGATCGGCCAGCTCCTGCAGCGTCGATTTGTTGTCGTCATCCAGCCAACGGGCGCGGATGATATGCTGGCTGCGCTCGTCCAGACCTTCCAGCGCATAGGCCAGTTTGTCTGCGGCGTTGCTTTCCCAGTTATCTTCCTCGATGCCTTCGGCGAAGTCCGAGCTCTTGTCCTGCAGGTACAGCACCGGCGCCATCGACTGGCCATCGCGGGCCTCGTCGTCCGGAGTCGGATCGAATGTCATGTCCTGCGCCGCCATGCGCGATTCCATCTCGCGCACGTCTTTGCTGGTGACGCCCAGCTCACGGGCCACCAGTTCCACTTCGTCCTGGTTGAACCAGCCCAAACGCTGTTTGGTTTTGCGCAGGTTAAAGAACAGCTTACGCTGCGCTTTGGTGGTCGCCACTTTCACGATGCGCCAGTTGCGCAATACGTACTCGTGGATTTCCGCCTTAATCCAATGCACCGCAAAGGAAACCAGACGCACGCCGACTTCCGGGTTGAAGCGGCGAACGGCTTTCATCAGGCCGATGTTGCCTTCCTGAATCAGATCCGCCTGCGGCAGACCATAGCCTGAATAGTTGCGGGCAATATGAGCGACAAAGCGCAGGTGAGACAGGATGAGCTGCTTAGCGGCATCCAGATCGCCCTGATAATGCAGCCGTTCAGCCAGCTCCCGCTCTTCCTCTGCCGTCAGCATCGGATAGGCGTTGGCTGCCCGGATATAGGCTTCCAAGCTACCTTGGGGTACTAAGGCTAAAGTTTGCATTTCTTTGGTCATTCAAACCCTCTCTATGAGAATACAAAATCATGCAGGTGATTATTACAGCGGGGAAATGATTGATTCTACGGCAGTTGCTGAAGCAAAAGCGGTTCCACACGCCGGGCACCTTAACATTTGCTGCAATTTTTGACCGTACTCCGCCCTAAAAGTTCACCCTTTTTTGCAAGCATTGTTGCTGACAATACGTGACGAGGGTGCAGGCCGATAGGGAATTTGTGCGCTAAGAAGAGAGGGATGGTGCTGACTTCGCTTGAGGTCACTCTTCTCCCGCAACGCGATCAAAAGCAGCAGGAGAAGAGTATACCAAAAAAATCTTACTGTGGTGTAAATCGGCGTAAATGTTGCACCGTCGCCAGCCAGGCGGCGATCCAGCCGATCATCGCGGAGATGATCAGCAGCAGCAGCGCCTCATCCCAGCCCAGCCCGTGCAGGGTGAAGGTGGTGCCGAATACCTTGGCTACCCCGGCGACCACCGACTCCAGCTGCCACACCAGCGCGCCGGACAGCACCAGTGACAGCAGCGCGCCGGCAAAGCCCAGCATCGCCCCGCCGTTGAGGAACGGCCGCAGGATAAAACCGTCGGTGGCGCCGATCAGTTTCATCACGTTGATGGTGTCGCGGCGGCTGAAGATGCTCAGACGCACGCTGTTGCCGATCACCAGGAACACCGCCACAATCATCAGCACGCCGATGATCGCCGCAATCTGGCCCGCCAGCCCGGTCAGCGCCGCCAGGCGGGCAAACCAGCTGTCATCCATACGCACTTCTTCCACGCCCTGCACCGCCGCCACGCGATCGCGCAGGGTGTTGAGGGTGTCCGAACTCTGGAAGCTCAGCTTCGGCGTGACGATCGCCACCGCCGGCAGCGGGTTCTCTTCCAGCATGTCCAGCGCGCCGCCAAAGCCCGACCAGTTACGGAACTCGCCGCGTGCTTCTTCACGCGACAGGTAGTTCACCTTCTCCACGCCGGCTTCCGCCTTGATGGCGTCGAGCACTTTCAGCGCGGCGTCGTCATCGAGCGATTTATCCAGATAAACGGTCAGCTGCGGCGTTGGATACCACTGGCTGGCCGCAGTGCTGACGTTTTTCCACACGATGTAGCACACGCTCGGCAGCGTCAGGGAAATGGCGATCACCATCACCGTCAGCAGCGTCGCCAACGGCTGACGCAGCATGTCTTTGATGGCGTTCATCCAGGCGTAACGCCACTGTTCGCGCCAGCCGCCGCGCAGCGCCTTGCTCTTGGCGGTTTTTGCGTTATTGGCCATGGTGAGCGCCCCCTTGCATGCGGCCCTGGCTCAGCGTCAGGATGCGGTAATTGCGGCGGGCGATAAGCCCGGTGTCGTGCGTCGCCATCAGTACGGTCACGCCGACGCGGTTGAATTCTTCAAACAGGCGCAGAATGCCTTCCGACAGCGCATCATCCAGGTTACCGGTCGGTTCATCCGCCAGCAGCACCGCCGGCTTGTTCACCACCGCACGGGCGATGCCCACGCGCTGCTGCTCACCGCCGGACAGCTGAATCGGGAAGTTTTTCGCTTTATCCAGCAAACCGACCTTGTCCAGCGCGGCGGAAACGCGGCGGCGGATATCTTCGGTGCTGGCGCCGGCGATGATCAGCGGCATCGCCACGTTGTCATACACCGTGCGATCCAGCAGCAGGTGGTGATCCTGGAAGATCATGCCGATCTGCCGACGCAGGAACGGCACCTCGCGGTTTTTCAAGCGACTGATGTCGTGACCGCCAAACCAGATGTGGCCGGCGCTGGGCCGTTCGATACCGCAAATCAGTTTCAGCAGGGTACTTTTCCCCGCGCCGGAATGGCCGGTCAGAAACGCCATCTCCGCCGGGCGCAGATGGAAATCAACCCCCTGCAGCGCTTGCCGTCCGCCCAGATAAGCTTTACTGACCTGTTCAAAGCGAATCATCCGTATTAATCCTCTCGGGCAAAAAGTGCCTCAATAAAATCGTCAGCCTTAAACGGCCGCAAATCTTCGATGCCTTCCCCGACGCCGATATAGCGGATCGGGATACCGAACTGATCGGCGATGGCGAAGATCACCCCGCCCTTGGCGGTACCGTCCAGTTTAGTCAGCGTGATGCCGGTTAAGCCCACGGCCTCATTAAATAATTTCGCCTGACTGACCGCATTCTGGCCGGTGCTGGCATCGAGCGTCAGCATAACCTCATGGGGGGCCTGGTCGTCCAGTTTTTTCATGACGCGGACGATCTTCTTCAGCTCTTCCATCAGGTGCGATTTGTTCTGCAGACGGCCGGCGGTATCGGCGATCAACACATCGATGCCGCGCGCCTTGGCGGCCTGCACTGCATCGAAGATCACCGAAGCGGAATCCGCGCCGGTATGCTGCGCCACCACCGGAATGCGGTTGCGTTCGCCCCACACCTGCAGCTGCTCCACCGCGGCGGCGCGGAAGGTATCCCCCGCCGCCAGCATCACCGACTTGCCTTCCGCCTGGAATTGACGCGCCAGCTTGCCGATGGTGGTGGTTTTACCCACGCCGTTCACGCCGACCATCAGGATGACATACGGGGTTTTCCCGCTGACATCCAGCGGCTGATCGACCTTGGCCAGAATTTCGGACATTTCCTCCTTCAGCTTGCCGTACAACGCTTCGGCGTCTTTCAGCTGCTTGCGGCTGGCGTGCTGGGTCAGGGAGGTGATGATTTTGCGCGTGGTATCCACACCGACGTCAGCGATCAGCAGCTGTTCTTCCAGCTCGTCGAACAGATCGTCGTCGATCTTTTTACCGCGGAACAGCCCCATAAAGCCGGAGCCGAGGTTTTGTTTGGTCTTCAGCAGGCTGCGCTTCAGGCGGGCGAAGAAGCCTTCTTTGGTCGGCCTTTCCTGTTCTTGCGCCGCGGCCGGCACCATCGGCTCAAGCGGTTCTTCTTCCACTTCCGGCACGGATTCAGGTTCAACAACGGGCACCGGCTCAACAACCGACACAGGCTCGACGACCGGCTCAGGCTCAACGACCGGCTCAGGTTCAACCACCGGCTCAGGCTCAACGACCGGCTCAGGTTCAACGACCGCTTGCTGTTGCGCCGCCACCTGTTCGGTGACGCTGACGATCTCTTCGGCCAGCGCTTGCGCCGCCGGCTGTTCAGCCGCCGCCGGCAAATTTTCCGCGATTTGCTCGCCGGCCTGACCGTTATCCCACTCTCCCGGGGTGTCGACGGAGGCGGCAGGTTCAGATTCCTGGGCGGGGAGCTTGTCGTCCAGCTTGGCGGCGGCCGGTGCAGCCGGCGTCTCCGCGGCCTGAGCTTCCGCCTGCTCTACCGGCTGCTCAGGTTGCTGTTGCTCTTCTTCCTTCTCCTTCTGGCCAAAGCCCAGCCAGGAGAAAAACCCACGTTTCTTATCTTTTGCCATGTTATGACTCTACTCCGTACCGAAGGCTCGCTTACCCTACATACCTGAAGGATATATGCTGACAATAATCCGCCGAGTCTATCACTTTCCCTCGCGCAGCAACACGCATCCGGCATGCTTTCCGGTGTGAAATCAGACAACAACGTTTTACCGTTCCCCCCGACGCCCGTCACCGGTAGAATAGGGACAACTTTTCGTTAACCTCGGCGGCCCCGCGCCGCAAAAGAAATCAAACAACGCTTATGACAAGACTCTCGCCACGGGCGGCGGCCAAAAAACCGCCCCAGGCCGCCGCCGGACAGATCCGCATCATCGGCGGCCAATGGCGCGGCCGTAAGCTCCCGGTGCCGAACAGCCCGGGGCTGCGCCCCACCACCGATCGGGTACGCGAAACCCTGTTCAACTGGCTGGCGCCGGTGATTCAGGGCGCGCGCTGCCTGGACTGCTTCGCCGGCAGCGGCGCATTAGGGCTGGAAGCGCTGTCGCGCTATGCCGGCAGCGCCACGCTGCTCGAATTCGAACGGCCGGTGGCGCAGCAGCTGGAAAAAAATCTGGCGCTGCTGCAGGGCAAAGGGGTGGTTATCAACACCAACGCGCTGAGCTGGCTGGCGGGCGACGGTCAACCGTTCGACGTGGTGTTCCTCGATCCGCCGTTTCGCAAAGGCCTGCTGGCGGAGACCGTCTTGTTGCTGGAGCAGCGGGGCTGGCTGGCCGACGAGGCCTGGATCTATGTAGAAGCCGAGGCGGAAAGCGCCGCGGCAGACGTGCCTGCCAGCTGGCAGTTGCACCGGGAGAAGGTCGCCGGCCAGGTGGCTTATCGCCTTTATCTTCGTTCGCAAGAGAAAACCGACCATGCTGATTAATCTGGGCCGCCTGCTGATGCTGTGCGTATGGGGCTTCCTGCTCTCTAACCTGTTCCATCCGTTTCCCAAGCCGCTGAAGTATTTCATCGACGTGGCGCTGTTCTTTATGGTGGTGATGCACGGCCTGCAGCTGGTGCTGTTGAAATCCACCCAGCCGAAGGATCAGCCGATCAGCTACTGGCAAGAGGCCAAGATCTTTATCTTTGGCGTGTTCGAGCTGCTGGCCTGGCAAAAGAAACAGCCGCCCATCAAGAAAAAGTGACCGCTACGGCTGAACGGTGAACGAGACGAAGCGCGCGCCCTGCATGTTTAACGTGCCCTGCGCGCCTTTTTCTATCGGGTTGTACTGCCATTGCTTCAGCCGCAGCGTAATGTTTTCACCGCCCTGGTTCGGGCTGAACACCACCTCGTAATACATCGGCTCGTTGACCAACGGCTCGCGCTGCGGTGCGCGAGTCTTGGCGACCGGCACCGCGCGTTTGTCGCTCACCGTCACCTGCAGACTGCGCATCGGCGCGCGATCGTTTTCCGCCTCCTGCTGGCGCTGTTTGAAGTAACGTTGCGTGGCCAGCACGGCGATCAACGCAATGACGGCGACAAAAAATAGCGGTGGCTTACTCATCGGTTTCCTATTTCCTTCACGGCTAAATCAGCGTAAACATAGCACACCTGCACAACCCGACGTGAAACTCTATGCTCTCCCGAAGGGGTACAAAGCAGCAAGAACTTGCTTCGCCATTCTATTATAGATGCTCACAACGTTTCTCTGTTTGGAAATGATTAATTACTATGCTAGCCTAACCCCGAAAATATATTAACACCCTTCTGAATAACAAAATAAAGACCCGCTAAACAATCAACCTTAATCAAACGGATTTGACATGGAAAAAATAAGCAAATTAGCTTGGACAGGCCTGGTGATTAATATCACCCTGGCTGCAATCATCCAATTTTATTCATCTTAGAATGGCGCATTAAGCAGCTATGAAGAGCTGCTCCTTGAAGATTTCATTAAAATAGTTCTTATTATATTCGCAATATCAATACCTATGCAGGTTATCAGCCTGTTGCTTTTATCTAAAGCGCCGAAAGCGGGCCGCGTGCTCGCCTTTATCGCCACCGTCCTGATGTTGCCACTGAGCATGATCTTCTTCATCGGCTATCTGTTCAGCTATGAATGGCGTTACAACCGCGGATTGACGCTCTTCAACGCCGATGCTCACCCTCCGCTTGATGTCAGCCTGGGATTCAATTTGAAGCAATTTTCATTATCCGGGATATTATGTATCGTCCTCGGCATCGTTATCGGCCTGATTGGTATCAACGTCGGTTGGGTGTTGGTCGCCGCCGGGGTGGTAGCACTGGTCAATTCATCCCGCTTGGAAGGCCGCATAATGATCGGCCTCTCACAGGATAATTTGATTGTCACACCGGCGCTATATGCCGAAACGTTTATCATTCCAATAAGTGACGTCACGCTGATACAAGACAGGCCTCAATCATTTAAGCTGAAAATTAAATCTGGTGGCGTTGATAGAACCTGCACCATCCTAAAAAGAGAGCATCAGCAGGCGGAGTTTGGAAAAGTCATCGCAAAAATCGCTACGCAGAAATAGTGCCGTGACACCGCAGCTAATAATAAAGCGAGGGGGAATATCTCCCTCGTTGTTTTTTTAATTCAAAATGCGATAGCGCATACTCCCCCTTGCCAGAATGCTACTCACAAGAGAAACTGCCAAGCAGACCGGCCGCCGCCCGTACGCAAGAAAGCATTGTCGAACGTCGGCAGGCTACCTACACTGAAATGAAGAAGTGACATGGGTGACAGTTTGGAGCCGGTGGTTGCGGCTCCCTTCTACATAAGGAAGACATAAATGAGTTGGCCGTTCCTTGCCGTATTCTTTTCCGGTTGGCTGTTCGTCGACGCCTCTTACCGCGGGCCGCGCTGGCAGCGTTGGGTGTTCAAACCCGTCACGCTGCTGCTGCTGTTGCTGTTGGCCTGGCAGGCACCGGTGCTCAGCGCCGCGGGTTATCTGATCGTACTCGGCCTGCTGGCGACGCTGATCGGCGATGGGCTGCTTCTGTTGCCGCGCGAGCGGGTGCTGTACGCCATCGGCGCCTTTTTCCTGTCCCACTTGCTGTACACCCTGAGTTTCGCCAGCCAGATGACGTTCAGTCTGTTCTGGCCGCTGCCGCTGGCGCTGCTGGCGATCGGTGCATTGCTGCTGGCCACCCTTTGGACCCGGTTGGAAGAGATGCGTTGGCCGATCGTCACCTATGTGGCGATGACGCTGCTGATGGTCTGGCTGGCGGGCGAGCAATATTTCCTGCGCAGCACCGATTTCGGCTTCTCGCTGCTGACCGGCACCTCGCTGCTGCTGCTGGCCAATGTGGTTTGGCTGCTCAACCGCTACCGCTTCACCTTCCGCGCGGCGGACGCCATCGTGGCTTTCTGTTACTTTTCCGGCCACTTCCTGATCGTGCGTTCGCTCTACCTGTAGAGACCTGCCGCGGGTTCGGCGCGCCGAACCCGTTTCTTCATCAAGCCAGCGCTTTCAACGTCAGGGCATCACCCGCACCCAGTTGATTGCGGTACAGATCGCCGTCGCGCGAGAAGAACGCCAGCGTGCTGCCATCCGCCTGCAGCAGGGCGATGCCGTCCGGCGCCGGGCGCCAGCCCACCACCTCGGCCGCAAATACGCTTTGCAGACAACGCTGCCGATCCACCAGCTGGTAGCCGTTGGTCTCGCTTTGCTCATTGGCCAGAAACTCGATTTGGCATTGCCGTTCGCTGTCGGCTACCTGCCATTGCCCCGCCAGCGACTGCGCGGTCGGCAGCGCCAGACTGCCGGCCATCACCGCACTCGTCACCATCATGCCTCCCGCCGCCAGGGCGGCGCGCGTTAAAGTACCTTTCATACCGGCTCCCACATCACGCCCGGCCGAGACTGCGCCGGGCGCTCCGTTGCTGCGTTACACGATAAAGTCAGTGGCGACGTCTACCTGACCGACGATTTTCACCAGGAAGTCCGGCGCCTGATGACCACCGATGTTCACCGACAAATCGGTCACGTTGTTGGACGCGTTGTAGCTCAGCAGCGCTTCACCGGCCGCGCCGCTGAAGTGATCGACGAAGTGAATGAAATCGCTGCTCTGCGCCTCTTTGTTGAAGAACGACAGATCAATCTTGTCGATCCCTTTCTGGAAGTCGCGGATCCAGTCTGAAGCGCCCGGCGCGGAATCGCTGGCGGCAGAGAACACGAAGATGTCTTTACCGGCACCGCCCCACAGCTCGTCCGCCCCGCCGCCGCCGAACAGCACGTCGTTACCCGCGCCGCCTTTCAGCACGTTATTGGCCGCGTTGCCGACGATCACGTCGTTGCCGGAACCGCCAATGGCATTCTCGATGGTCACACCGGCGGCGATCGAGACGTTGCCTTTCAGGCCGCCCACGTCGGAGAACGACTTCTCGTTCAGATTGATGCGCTGGTTAGCGGTGTAACCGGAGAAGTCGAAGGTATCGTTGCCGCCCGCATCCCATACCGCAAAGATCAGTTTTTGCGAGTTGCTGGTGGTGCTGAGGAAGTCACGACCGGTGTTGGAGTTAAAACCGTACACGGTGTCGCCGGTGCGGGTCGACAGGTTGGCGCCATACAGATGTTGAATAGCGGCAATGTCATCCAGCAGCGGAGCTGCGGCGTAATGACCGCCGTTATCGCCACCGGTGTTGGTTTCGCTCCAGTAGCTCATCAGGCTGAACTGGCGGGTGTCTTCCGCATAAGTGACGTCGCGATAGGTCGGGTTGCCTTCACCGGCGTTGTAATCGCCCGGATGGCTCAGACCCAGCGCATGGCCAATCTCATGGGTGAACGTCTGGCGGCCGTAGTCTTCGGTCGCCGGATGCTTCACGTTGGACTGATTGACGTTGTACCAGGTCTGGCCTCCCAGATCCTGCCCCTGCCAAATGGTGTTCGGCAGGAAGGCGTAGGCCTGGGTGCCGTAATCATAGTGGCCGGGACGATCCTGGCTGTAGTTACCGAAGGTGATGTTGGCCTTTTGTCCGGCCGCCACTTCGGTAAAGGTGATATTGGCGACGTCGGCCCAGGACTGCAGCGACAGCTTAGCCTGCTGCTGCTGTTCCGCGCTGAACTTGCTCAGCCCGGTGTCGCCGGCGACGTTGGTGGAAGAGAACTTATAGTCCGGGAAGGAGAAGGTTAATTTGACCGGCTGGCCAAATACCTTGTAACCGTTCCAGGTTTGGTTCTCACGGGTAATAAACAGCCCAGCTTGCTCGTTAGAAAATGAATCCTTGCCATTAATCTGAATCCCGTTGCCCCGCTCATGATAATGCAACAGGTCGTCTACAGCATCGTAGCCGGTTGTGGCGGCCGCGAAGTTGGATTCAGTAATTTCAATTGCCTTTTTAGTAGATTGCATTGGTTCGATTCCACTCATTACCTGATTGATATCAATCAGACAGATAGACATAACCTCCCCGTAAGCCACGGTTAATGAACCTTAAGCTTGCTGGAAGGGGCTTATGCGCCGTTGCCGGCAGTGTGTTTGGTAGAATTAATGCATATATATCAGCAAATAAGATCACCATTAAAAATGGTAATCGATTCCAATTATAGGCAGGACCGCAAAACTGCACATAAAATAATCAACCATTTATTATCGCAACGAAAGTTTGTTATGCTACTTTTTGCGCTTATTTACAAAACAAATGAAACTTAGAGAGGAGAAGTTGGCACCAAACTTCAATAGCAATGCGGCTTGCAGACACAAGCGAATCATGCTGGCTGATTAGGCGCAAAAAGATAAATTTTGCTAACGCGTTATAGATAAATAACTCTTTATTATTAGACCGGGCGACTTTTTAGTTTCTATAGGAATATTATTTTCTTATTTAAACTAACGGCGGCGAGACTTTTTCTCGAAATAGGCAATAAGAAAAAGCAATAGATTAAAATTCGCATTATTCATTATTGAATGAATCCCCCCATAACGCCCGAACGCCGTTAGCAATAATTCTCATCCGGAGCTTGACTCTGGAGTGGGCTCCAGGGTGTAGAGTCAGCTGAGCAAACCCGGTTAACTGCCCGAAGGGGGACGTTATGCACAATCAGCAAAATCATAATCATCAGGAACATCACCACGCCGAAGGCGGATGCGGCTGCAACCACAGCCACAGCAAAACCCAGCATGGCTGCAGCAGCGAGCCGAAGAACGCCGCTGTGCAGACCGAACACGCCCACCACCATCACGATCATGGCGATAGCGGCTGCTGCGCCGCCGCCCCCGACGATCCGGACGAGGAAAGCGACAGGCTGGCCGCCGCTCCCCCTTCCGGCAGCCAACGTTTCAGCTGGAAAGTCACCGGCATGGACTGCCCCAGCTGCGCCAAGAAAATCGAAAATGCCGTCACCGCGCTCCCCGGCGTTGACAGCGCACGCGTATTGTTCGCCACCGAAAAACTGGTGGTCGACGCACAGTCCGATATCAGCCTGCGGATCCAGGACGCGGTCGCCCAGGCCGGTTTTACCCTGCTCGGCGCTCAGACCGCCAAAGATGCCGCGCCAAAAGCCTCGCGCTTCGGCGAATTTGCGCCGCTGCTGTTGTTAACCACCCTGATGGTGGTCAGCTGGGTGCTGGATCGGATTAACCCGGAGCTGGGTCGCATCGCCTTTATCGCCACCACGCTGGTCGGGTTGGCGCCGGTCGCCGCCAAGGCGCTGCGTCTGATTCGCTCCGGCACGCCGTTCGCCATCGAAACGCTGATGAGCGTGGCGGCCATCGGCGCGCTGTTCATTGGCGCCACCGCCGAGGCGGCGATGGTGCTGCTGCTGTTTATGGTCGGCGAGCTGCTGGAATCCTACGCCGCCAACCGTGCGCGGCGCGGGGTAAAGGCGCTGATGGAGCTGGTGCCGGAAGATGCGCTGCTGCTGCAAGGCACGGAACGCAAACGCGTGCCGGTCGCCAGCCTGCGCCCCGGCGACGTGATTGAAATCGCGCCCGGCGGGCGCCTGCCGGCCGACGCCGAGCTGCTCAATCCGTTCGCCAGCTTCGACGAAAGCGCCCTGACCGGTGAATCGGTGCCGGTCGAGCGTCAACAGGGGGAAAAAGTGGCCGCCGGCAGCCTGTCCGTCGATCAGGCGGCGCAGATGAAGGTAATCTCCGAGCCCGGCAAAAATGCCATCGACCGTATTCTGCAGTTGATTGAAGAGGCCGAAGAGCGCCGTGCGCCGATCGAACGCTTCCTCGATCGCTTCAGCCGCTATTACACCCCGGCCATTATGCTGCTGGCGGTCGCGGTGATCCTGGTGCCGCCGCTGCTGTTCTCGCAACCATGGGATACCTGGATCTATCGCGGCCTGACGCTGCTGTTAATCGGCTGTCCATGCGCGCTGGTGATCTCGACCCCGGCGGCCATTACCTCCGGACTGGCGGCCGCCACGCGGCGCGGCGCGCTGATTAAAGGCGGCGCAGCGCTGGAACAGCTGGGGCAGGTGCAAACCATCGCCTTCGATAAAACCGGTACCCTGACCGAGGGCAAGCCGACGGTCACCGACGTGCTGCCCATCGGCACGCTCACCGAACAACGACTGTTGCAGCTTGCCGCCGCGGTGGAAGCCGGTTCACATCACCCGCTGGCGCAAGCGATCATCAACCGCGCCGCCGAGAGCGGGGCTGAGCTACCGCTGGCGCAGGCGCGCCGCGCGCTGGCCGGCATCGGTGTGGAAGGGATAGTGGACGGCAAGACCGTGCTGATCAGCGCGCCGGGCAAGCTGGCGCCAGGCCTGCTCGACACCCAATGGCAGACCCGGGTGGACAAGCTGGAAAACGCCGGTAAAACGGCGGTGGTGGTGCTGGCAGACGGCACGCCCATCGGTTTGCTGGCGCTGCGCGATACGCTGCGCGGCGACGCCAAACAGGCGATAGCCGAACTGAACGCGCTGGGTATCCGCGGCGTGATGCTGACCGGCGACAACCCGCGCGCCGCCGCGGCGATCGCCGGCGAACTGGGCCTCGACTATCGCGCCGGTCTGCTGCCGGAAGATAAGGTCAAAGCGGTCACCGAGCTGAGCGAACTGCGCCCGACGGCGATGATCGGCGACGGCATCAACGACGCCCCGGCGATGAAAGCCTCCAACATCGGCATCGCCATGGGCAGCGGCACCGATGTGGCACTGGAGACCGCCGACGCCGCCCTGACCCACAACCGGCTGCTGGGCGTCGCGGAAATGATCCGCATCTCGCGCGCCACCCACGCCAACATCCGGCAAAACATCACCATCGCGCTGGGATTGAAAGGGGTCTTTCTGATCACCAGCCTGCTGGGGTTAACCGGGCTGTGGCTGGCGGTGCTGGCGGACTCCGGCGCCACCGCGCTGGTCACCGCCAACGCGTTGCGACTGTTGAGAAAGCGCCAATAACATGGTGTCAGACCGGGTTTCTCAATGGAAGCCCGGTATGATGGATTACGGTGCCGATACTAAGGATATTGTCGGCGCGCATGTAAAACCCTCAACACCCGGATGTGAGTTTCCAGCACTTGATAAACCAAGAGATAATTGGGATGTAGAGGAATTTCATGCGTGCCGTCCACTCTGCCACGCCGGAAAAGTCGAGGATGACTGGCGGCGGGAATGACCGCCTCCATGATGAGAAGCTTCATTTTTCTGGCCGCCAAAGGATTGTCATTGGCGATGAATCCCACAATCTCCGCCAGATCCTGACGTGCGGCTCGAGTCCATTCGATGCTGAGCATTATGACTGTTTAGCTTTGATCCTGGCTTCTGCAGCAGCGATAACAGCATCCATTTCAGCCATCACGTCATCATGAGGAATACCGGGCAATGGCTCATCCATGGCTTCCTGAACTTTTTCAAGAAACCAGCGCTCATAGCCCTGCGTGTGTTCCTCATTTTCCATCTTGGCAACCGTAGGCACTAGTAAAATACTCATCATCGTTTGTCCCTTTCGAACGCTCCCCCAATCGCAGGGAGCTTATCTTACGAGACGATTAAAAACTATACACCTTTACGTAACAGATAACGGTATGGCGCCTGCTCGGTCTCCTGCGCCACCAGCGTATGCTCCATAAAGCGGCAGAACCCCGGGATATCGCGGGTGGTGGCCGGATCGTCGGCGATAATCAGCAGCGTTTCGCCGTTGTCCATATGGCGCACGGTTTTGCGCACCATCATCACCGGTTCCGGGCAACGCAGCCCCAGCGCGTCGAGCGTCTGGTCTGCCTGGGCAAATAAGTCAGTCATGCAATTTTTCTCGTTCAAAAACGATCGGCGAACGCTCGCCGCATCTCATTAGCGCCTAGTTTACGCCGGTAGTTTTTCTGCGCAAGATGCGTTAACGTTTGCGTTAAATTTAACCATTGCATTGGTTGCGCAAACGCGTATCATGCCGCCGCGCAGCGTTTTTTGCTGTTTTGACAAGACACACTGGGTTCCCTCACCCCACTGCTAAAAAGGCTACAACATGTATTCGTTTACCGCACAGCAGCGCTTCACGGCGTTGGTCTGGCTTTCGCTGTTTCATATCGCCATCATTACCTCCAGCAACTACCTGGTGCAGCTGCCGATCAGCGTTTTCGGCTTCCATACCACCTGGGGCGCCTTTACCTTCCCGTTTATCTTCCTGGCGACCGATTTGACCGTGCGCATCTTCGGCGCGCCGCTGGCGCGGCGCATCATCCTGGCGGTGATGGTGCCGGCGCTGTTCATCTCCTACGTGATCTCCACCGTCACCTATCAGGGAGAATGGCAGGGCATCGCCGCGCTGAGCAGTTTTAACCTGTTCGTGGCGCGCATCGCCGTGGCCAGCTTTATGGCCTATGTGCTCGGCCAGATCCTCGACGTACACGTCTTCAATCGCCTGCGTCAACGCAGCGCCTGGTGGGTGGCGCCGGCGGCGGCGATGTTCCTCGGCAACATCAGCGATACGCTGGCGTTCTTCTTCATCGCCTTTTATAAGAGCAGCGATCCCTTCATGGCCAACAACTGGGTGGAGATCGCGCTGGTGGATTACAGCTTCAAGGTGATGATCTGCCTACTGTTCTTCCTGCCGATGTACGGCGTGTTGCTGAACATGCTGCTCAAACGCATCGCGGCGCGCAGCGGCAGCCTGCAGCCGGGCTGAGTCGTGTTATTCTGGGCGGCCTTATCCTTTGGAGGCCGCTCATGACCCCAATCGTCCGCACCGCCACGCTCGAAGAAATCCACCGCCTTTACCAACGCATCCCCGAATTCGGCGGCCTGCACAGCCTGGCCGATCTGCAGCAACGTATCGGCACCGCCCCCGCCAGCCTGTTGATCGCCGAGATAGGCGGACAGCCGGCCGGTTTCAAACTCGGTTATCAACAGCAGGAAACGGTGTTTTACAGCTGGCTGGGCGGCGTGCTGCCAGCGTTCCGTCGCCACGGCGTGGCGCAGACCTTGTTGGCCGAACAAGAGCGCTGGGCGCGGGCGCAGGGCTATCACCAACTGACGGTCAAAACCCGTAACCGGTTCCGCGCCATGCTGACGATGCTGCTCGCCCATCACTATCAGATTGTTCATCTGGAAAAGAAAGGCGAAGTGGCTGATTATCGGCTATTACTGGAAAAAAACTTGTGACAACATCTGCCTTGCATTTCAACCTGGAATAGGTTGCGATACGACAGTGAATCCCTACCGGAAAGGAATAAGGAAGCCCGATGCGTAAAGTAGCGAAATTGATGGGTATCAGCCTGCTGGCGCTTGGCCTCGCGGCCTGCGACGGCAACACCAAAGACACCAAGGCAGCGCCAGACGGCGCGGCGGCCAGCGCGCCGGCCGGGCAGCAGGTGAGCCTGCTGGATGGTAAACTGGCGTTCACCCTGCCGGTCGGCATGGCGGATCAGAGCGGCAAGCTGGGCAACCAGGCCAACAACATGCATGTTTACGCAGACAGCACCGGCCAGCGCGCAGTGATCGTCATCTTGGGCGACAAGACTGCCGACAGCCTGGAGACTCTGGCCAAGCGCCTGGAGAACACCCAGCGCGCGCGTGACGCCAACCTGCAGGTGATCACCAACAAGGCGCTCGACGTCAACGGCGTGCCGCTGCGTCAGCTGGACAGCATCATCACCAGCGGCGGCGAGAAAGCCTATTCTTCCGTCCTGATCGGTTCGCTGAACAACAACATGCTGACCATTCAGGTGACGCTGCCGGCGGACAACCAGCAGCAGGCGCAGACCGAAGCCGAAGGCATCATCTCCACCCTGAAACTGAAGCAGTAATCCCGCAGGGGCCGGTTTGCCGGCCCCTGAGTCTTTATGCCAACGCCTGCGCCAGCAGGGTGATCGGATGTTCGCAGCGCTTGCTGGTGGACATTTCTATCTGCCATTTGCAGGTTTCGCAGTCGGTCACCACCAGATCCACTCCGCTCTCTTCTATCTGCCGGAACAGCGGCGCGCCAATGCCTTGCGACGTGGCATAGTTCTCCGATTTGAACCCGTAGGTGCCGGCGATGCCGCAGCACTGCGAATCCAGCACCACCAGCTCCAGCCCCGGTATCTGCCGCAGCAGCTCCAGGGTGTAGGCGGTCCAGCCCATCTTCTCCATATGGCAAGGCGTGTGATAAGCCACCCGCAGCGGCGTGCGCTTGAGCGGCAGGCTGCGCCCCTGGTTGATCAGGCGATAGAGATAGCGCGTCGCCAGCTCCACCCGATCGCGCACCGCAGTGGTGTCTACGTCCAGCAGATGAGGGTATTCGTCACGCAGGGTGAAGGTGCAGCTCGATGAGGTCGCCACCACCGGAATGCCGCGATCCAGCACCGTTTCATGCAGCGATTCGGCATTGACCCTGGCCTGCTTTTTAGCCTGATCGATAAACCCGTTGGCGATCAGCGGCACGCCGCAGCATTTCTCGCGTTTCAGCAGTTGCACGCCGATATCCAGCGCGTTGAACACCCGGACCAAATCCTTGCCCAGCTGCGGGTGGTTATAGTTGACGAAGCAACCGTGGAAGAATGCCACCTGCTCGGCGTAACGCTGCTGAGCCTGCGCCTGTTGCCGGTACCAGCGGCGGAAGGTGCCGAAGGAATATTTCGGCAGTTCGCGCCGGTGATCGATCTTCAGCGCCTTGTCCAGCAGCTTGCGTACCGGTTTCAACCCGGTGGCGGCGTTGACGATCGGCGCAAACGGCGTCGACAGCGATCCCATGATATCGGTATGGCTGAGGATGGCATCGCGCAGCGTCGGCTTGCTCTGGGCGAAGTCGGCGCGGGCGCGCTGAATGATGTCGCCGATTTTGACGTCGGACGGGCAGGCCACTTCACAACGCTTGCAGTTGGTGCAGTATTTCAGCGCTTCATCGTACAGCGCCGGGTCTTTCAGCCGCAGCCGCTCGCCGTCCGGTCCCGCCTGTTTCGGCCCCGGGTAGAGCGGGTTCACTTTGGCGACCGGGCAGTAAGTGGTGCAGACGGTGCATTTAATGCAGCTTTCAAAGCTGTGGTCCCGATGCAGGCTCATACGTTCTCCTCCGCGGCGATCTGCTGCGCGACGTGCAGCGCGCCGATCAATGACACGCCGGCGCCGCAGCCCTGCTGCAGCGGATCGTAGCCGCCGGCGACCGCGCCGATGGCGTACAGGTTGTCGAACGGCACGCCCTGCTTCATCGCCCGCAGCCTGCCGTCGGTACGCACGCCGAACTGCAGGTAAGGCTGCGGCGCGAACAGCTCGCGTCTGCTCCAGTCGGCGCGATCCGCCCGGCTGTGTACGTCCAGCCCGAAGATCGGCTCACGCACCCCGTCGAAATCGGCCACCAGCCCGTTGCTGAAGAAGCTGCCGCTGGCCAGCACCACCTGCTGCGCCCGCAGCGGAATATCGCCGTGGTTGCGGGTGTACAAACCGGTGACGCGGCCGGCTTCGCTCTCGGCGCGCAGCACGCTGTCGCCCGGCATGAAAACGCCGCCCAACTGCTGGAAACGCCGCCGCAACGCCTGGTGCAAGCGCATGCCGGGCACCGAAGGCGGCAACGTCGGCAGCAGTCGGATCGGCTTGCCGACCGCATCCTGCAGCACCGCCAGCGACGCGTCGTCCTCCAGGCCCAGACAGGCCGGCAGGAAGAGCGCCTCGGCCTCGCCCGCCAGCCGCCGCAGCTCTTCGGCCATCGGCGGCAGGCTTTCCATCAAATCCAGTACCCGGGCGATGTTCACCGCGCGGAACTCGCTGGGGTTATTGCGCAATCTGTCCAGTGCCGGCATGTGCAGATAGGCCACGTCCGTCTGCACGCCGAGCTCGCGGCTTAAGGCGTCGGCGGCCATCTGCGGTTGGAAGTCGAGGAACCCTTCGATGCCGATCACCGCAATGCGCCGCCACGGCAGTTGGCCGGTCAGCGGCAGCGTCGGGATCGCTTGCGGGCTGAGCCAGGTGGCGCGGCGCGTGCCGAGCGGCGTGATGCGTAGATGGTTGTTCACCCCCTCGCCCTGCAGATTCAGCCCGCAGCGTTCCAGCAGCCGCTGCGCGGCGGCGGACAGCGCCGCCACCCGGCCGGGCCCGATCAGAGCGTACGGATGCTGCGGCGCCTGTTGCGCCAGCTGCGGCAACGCCGCCAGCGGCATCTCGACCGGCGTGCCGTCCGGCAATCTCGCCAGCAGATCGAGCGAGCCGGAGGAGAAGTAGAGCGCGCTCTGGCCAGAACTGACCACCGCGCAGCGCTTGCCCTGTTCGGCCACGGCAATGGCGCAGCTCAGGCCCGCCAGGCCGCCGCCAATCACCACAACGTCAAATCGCATCATCCGCCTCCTGCTCCTGGTCGGTCTGGGCTTCAAGCCCGCATAATCCCTGGTAAACCCAGCTGGTGAATTCGCTCTCGCGCAGCGCATCGCCCCAGGCGATCGGCCGTACGCCTTTCCAGCGTTCGTTGAGGAACTGCGACAGCTGCGCGATGGATTGCTGCGGCGTGCTGACGTTAAAGCGCGTCAACAGCCCGGCGGCGCGGCAGGCGCAGAGTTCGCCCTGGCAGGTGCCCATGCCGACGCGGGTGCGGCGGCGCAGATCCACCAGGTTATTGACGGTCAGCGAGTTGACCGCATAACGCACTTCCCCGGCGGTCACCGCCTCGCACTCGCACACCAGGCTGGTGTCGAGCCGATCGGCCGCCGGCACCTGGCTGGCGCGATCGCCGTGCCGGTAAATCGCCGAGCCGCGGATGCTGGCGGGCAGAGAAACCACGCTGCGCACCGTTTCTTCCGCCGACTGACGGGATCCGGGCAGCGCGTCCTGCGCGGTGGTGCACGGACTATTTACGCCGAGCTTTTCACATACCTTGTCGGTGGCCCACTCCGCCATCAGGCGGTAGGTCATCAGCTTGCCGCCGGTGATGGTGATAAACCCTTCCAGCCCGTCGCGGGCGGCATGATCGAGCAGCACGATGCCGCGGCTGACGTTGCGCCCGCTGGGATCGTCGTCGCTGGCTACCAGCGGCCGCACCCCGGCATAGGCGCGCAAAATGCGGGTCTGCGCCAGGGTGGGCGCCAACAGCGCCCCTTCGCGGATCAGAATGTCCACCTCCTGCGGGGTCACCAGCATGTTGTCAATTTGGTCGTAGTCGATATGGGTCGAGGTAGTGCCGATCAGCGAGATGGTGTCGCCCGGCACCAGGATGTCGGCATCCGCCGGTTTGCGGCAGCGGTTGATCACCATGTTGTTGATGCGATGGCCGAGGATCAGCAGCGCTCCCTTGGCCGGGAACATGCGGATGCGCAAATCGGCGTATTCGGCGATCTGCTGGCCCCAGATGCCGGCGGCGTTGACTACCACCGGCGCGTGCAGCTCATAGCGCCGCTGATTCTGATGGTCGTAAACGCGCACGCCCGTCACCCGATCGCCGCTGAGCAGCAACCCCACCACCTGATGGTAGGTCAGGATCTGCGCGCCGTGCTCGCGCGCGTCCAGCATATTGGCGGCGGTCAGCCGGAAAGGATCGACGGTGCCGTCCGGCACCCGCACCGCGCCAATCAGCGCCGGGTTAGCCGCCGGCTCCAGCCGCAGCGCCAGCTGCGGGTCGATCGCTTCGGCGTCGATGTCTGCCTGGCGACAGGCGGCGATAAACTGCTGCTGATAGTCCAGCGAGTCTTGCGGCAAGGTGATGAACAGCCCGTCGGTGCGCTCGATACAGTGATGCGCGATGCGTTTCAGGATGCGGTTCTCTTCTATGCATTCGCGCGCCGACTCGCCGTCGGTCACCGCATAGCGCGCGCCGCTGTGCAGCAAACCGTGGTTGCGGCCGGTGGCGCCGGTGGCGATGTCGTGGCGCTCCAGCAAAATGCATCGCAAGCCGCGCCGCGCACAGTCGCGGGCAATGCCTGCGCCGGTGGCGCCGCCGCCGATGATGATCACATCCGTTTCGCCGCCGTCAAAATAGCTGCTCATGTCGCTCCCTCAGGATCGGTAGTTATGAGCCTATTGAGCCACGGTTATTAGGGTCTTTGTTTGATAAGGAACAATAACGAACATAAAACGAAATAAAAATGTCCACAAAAAACCATCAATGTGATCATAATCACGATTTTTGGACGTTTTTCTATTTCATAACGTTAACGAATCGCTCAAAATCCGCCGTGGTTTCATGAAAGTGTAACAATTGCGCCATTCGTCACAGCGACACCAGGCGTATTTGATGACAATGGCGCTCGTTATGGAACACAAAAACACCACATTCGATATCCGCTCAATCATCAAATGAACGTAAAAGGTCATATTGATGTGATAACAGATAAAGCCATCGGAGGCGCTCATGTTGAGTATTTTTAAGCCGGCCGCACACATCGCCCGTGTGCCGAGCGATAAGGTAGACCCGCTCTACCGTAAGCTGCGCTGGCAAATTTTCCTGGGGATCTTCTTCGGTTACGCCGCCTACTATCTGGTGCGTAAGAACTTCACCCTGGCCATGCCTTACCTGATCGAACAAGGCTTCAGCCGCGGTGACCTCGGCTTCGCGCTGTCGGGCATCTCCATCGCCTACGGCTTCTCCAAATTCATCATGGGTTCGGTCTCCGACCGTTCCAACCCGCGAGTGTTCCTGCCTGCCGGCCTGATCCTGGCGGCGGCGGTGATGTTGTTCATGGGCTTCGTGCCGTGGGCCACCTCCAGCATCGCGGTGATGTTCGTTCTGCTGTTCCTGTGCGGCTGGTTCCAGGGCATGGGTTGGCCGCCGTGCGGCCGTACCATGGTGCACTGGTGGTCGCAGAAAGAACGCGGCGGCATCGTTTCCATCTGGAACTGCGCCCACAACGTGGGTGGCGGCCTGCCGCCGCTGCTGTTCCTGCTGGGTATGGCCTGGTTCAACGACTGGCACGCGGCGCTGTACATGCCGGCCTTCGGCGCCATCCTGGTGGCCCTGATCGCCTTCGCCCTGATGCGCGACACCCCGCAATCCTGCGGCCTGCCGCCGATTGAAGAGTACAAAAACGACTATCCGGACGACTACAGCGAAAAAGACGAAGAAGAGCTGACCGCCAAGCAGATCTTCATGCAGTACATCCTGCCGAACAAGCTGCTGTGGTACATCGCGGTCGCCAACGTGTTCGTCTACCTGCTGCGTTACGGCATTCTGGACTGGTCGCCGACCTACCTGAAAGAAGTGAAGCACTTCGCGCTGGACAAGTCTTCCTGGGCCTACTTCCTGTATGAATACGCCGGTATCCCAGGCACTCTGCTGTGCGGCTGGATGTCGGACAAAGTGTTCAAAGGTAACCGCGGCGCCACCGGCGTGTTCTTCATGACGCTGGTGACCATCGCCACCGTGGTGTTCTGGATGAACCCGGCCGGTAACCCGACCGTGGACATGATCTGTATGCTGGTCATCGGCTTCCTGATCTACGGCCCGGTGATGCTGATCGGCCTGCACGCGCTGGAGCTGGCGCCGAAGAAAGCCGCCGGCACCGCCGCGGGCTTCACCGGCCTGTTCGGCTACCTGGGCGGCTCGGTCGCGGCCAGCGCCATCGTCGGTTACACCGTGGACTTCTTCGGTTGGGACGGCGGCTTCATGGTGATGATCGGCGGCAGCATCGCAGCGGTCATCCTGCTGCTGCTGACCATGCTGAACGAGAAGAAACACCACGCGGAAATCGCCGCCAAGCGCGGTTAAGCGTCACACGACTTTTGCATGATTTAAAGGCCGCCCTGCGGCCTTTTTACTACCCTGCCCCCAACAACACGGAGAAAACGGAATGCGGACTCAAGTCAAAGCCCTGCTGACAGGGATCATTCTCGCCACCTCGATGGTCAGCGCCGCGCAGGCGGCGGACAAAGTGGTCATCGCCCACCGCGGCGCCAGCGGCTACCTGCCGGAACACACCCTGCCGGCGAAGGCGATGGCCTACGCGCAGGGCGCCGATTATCTCGAACAAGATCTGGTGATGACCAAGGACAACGAGCTGGTGGTGCTGCACGACCATTACCTCGATCGCGTCACCGACGTCGCCGAACGCTTCCCGGACCGCGCGCGTAAAGACGGCCGTTATTACGCCATCGACTTTACGCTGGCGGAGATCAAATCGCTGAAGTTCACCGAAGGCTTTGACATCGAAAACGGCAAGAAGGTGCAGGGCTACCCTGGCCGCTTCCCGATGGGCAAATCCGACTTCCGCGTCCACACCTTCCAGGAAGAGATCGAGTTCGTACAGGGTCTGAACCATTCGACCGGCAAAAACATCGGCATCTATCCTGAAATCAAAGCGCCTTGGTTCCACAAGCAGGAAGGCAAAGACATCTCCAGCAAAGTGCTGGCGGTGCTCAAACAGTACGGCTACACCGGCAAGAACGACAACGTCTACCTACAGTGCTTCGACGCCAACGAGCTCAAGCGCATCAAGAACGAGCTGGAACCGAAGCTGGGCATGGATCTGAAGCTGGTGCAGCTGATCGCCTACAACGACTGGCAGGAAACCTACGAGCAGAAAGCCGATGGCAAGTGGGTGGAATACGACTACGGCTGGATGTTCAAACCGGGCGCGATGAAGAAAATCGCTCAGTATGCCGACGGCATCGGGCCGGACTACCACATGCTGGTGGTGGCGGATAAATCCAAGCCGGGCCACATCGTGCTGACCGACATGGTGAAAGAAGCGCACGCCAGCAAGCTGGCGGTGCACCCGTTCACCATTCGCGCCGATGCGCTGCCGAAGTACGTGACCGACGTGAATCAGCTGTATGACGTGATTTACAACCAGGCCGGCGTCGACGGCGTGTTCACCGACTTCCCGGACAAGGGCGTGCAGTTCCTGCAGAAGCAGGGCCAGCACAAGTAACGCCAAGGGCGCCGCAAGGCGCCCTTGGATTGCTGACAAAGGAGGAAAACGCGTGGTTTTTCCTCCTTTGTGGATATCAGTCGAAAATCAATAAATTGATTTTCCTTATTTTTTTAGATATTGCCTGCTGTAAGCTCGGCAACGTCATCCGGTTTATCATTTACTTTAAGGGCGCCGCAAGGCGCCCTTGTTATTTCAGAGAAACGGCCTGTTTATTTCAGAGGAACATCTTGCGCAGGTAGTGCGGCACCGCGTTATCGACGTTGGAGCCGATCACTTCCAGCTCCGGCAGCATATCCTTCAGGCGCTGATGCGCATCGCGCATGATGCAGCCCTTGCCGGCCATCGACAACATCTCCAGATCGTTCATGCCGTCGCCGAAGGCGATGCACTCTTGCAGCGTATAACCGATGATCTTGGCCACTTCTTCCAGCGCATGCCCTTTCGACACGCCACCCGCCATCACTTCCAGGCAGGTCGGGAACGAGAAGCTGACGTTGACCCGATCGCCCCAGCGCGCGTTGATGGCGTCTTCCACCTGCAGCAACCGCTCGTGATCTTCACAGGTGAAGTAAACCTTGCAGACGCCGTCGGTTTCCAGCAGGCCCGGCTCGAACAGCTGATATTTGAACACCGACTCCTGGAAGTACTCTTCCTGCTCCGGGCTTTCGCGGTTGGTAAACCAATCGTCGTTGCGGTAGACGTTGGTGGTGATCTGCGGATCGTCGTGCAGCATGCCGTACAGATCGCGGGCGATATCCCCGTCCAGGTTATGGCTGAAGATCAGCTCGCCGGCCGTGTTGTGCACCCGCGCGCCGTTGGAGGTGATCATAAAGGCACTGATCTCCAGGCTGTCGCGGATCTGCGCCACGTCGATATGGTGGCGGCCGGTGGCGAACACGAAATGCACGCCGCGCTGGGTCAGCAACTTCAGCGTTTCTTTGGCGTACGGCGACAGGGTATGGTCGGGAGACAGCAGCGTGCCATCTAAATCGGAAGCGACGACGTGATACATAGCGTTATGTTCTAACCTCTGATGGAGTTGTCGGCGGCAGCGCGCCGCCTAAGTGTTGAGCAAAGAAGCGCAGAATTGCGTTCAGTGCTTCGGCGCGCATCGCGTCCCGCTCGAACAGGATCTCATGGCGTGCGCCGTTGATAACCAACGGGAGCCCCCCTTCGCAAGGGCGCCCCGCGTCTGACAGAGCCTGACAAAAAGCCTGGTGCGAACGGTTGTCGACCACCCGTTCCTCACCGGCCTGCAAAAGCAACAGCGGCGTTGTTATCTCCCCGGCCTGCGCGATAATCTGCCGACCGGCGCGGATGCTCTCCCGCACCCAATGGTAGGTCGGCCCGCCCACCTGCAGCTCGGGATAGTCGGCGTAATAACGCAGGCTGCGCCGGTAGCGCTCGCGGCTGTGGGTCAACACGTTGACCACATAGGGCAGCGGACGCCACTGGCCAGTGCCCACCGCGTAATAGTCGCGGATCGCCGGGCGCGCCTCCGCCCAGTCGAGAATACGGTCGGCGAGCCAGCCCGGCATCGGCAACTGAATGCCGAACATCGGCGCGCAAAACGCCGCCGCGTCGAACGCCTGCGGCCGACGCTGCAGGAACCGCGCCAGGATCGCGCCGCCCATCGAATGCGCCAGCGCGAAGCGCTGCCGATAACCGCGCGACTCGACCTCGCGCAGCCACAGCTGCTCGAAATCGTCCACGTAGTCGTCGAAGTTTACCACATGACCGCGGTGCGTATCCGCCAGTAAACGCCCGGAGCGCCCCTGCCCGCGATGATCGACGATCACCACGTCGTAACCGCAGTGGAACAGGTCGTAGGCCACCTCAGGGTATTTCACGTAGCTTTCGATGCGGCCGGGGCTGACCACCACCACCCGCTGATGCCGCGCGGAACGGAAGCGCACAAAGCGGATCGGCACGCCGTCCACGCCGCGGAACTCGCCTTCTTCACGCTGCCGCCAGAAATCCAGCAGCGGCCCGGTGGCGAAGGCAGCGAACTGCGTTTCACGCGTTAACCAGTCATCGGAGCTGAGAGTGAACGAGGTCATCGAGAACGTTTTCCCTGTGGAGCCGGCGGAAAATGTGACCGCTGGCACAAGAAATCATACTAGCGTATTGTGATTCAATTCTGACAAAAAACGGCGCCGCCTAGGCGCATTGTGGCACAAAACGACACTTTCAGGGAGCCGAGAACCATGACCTTGGACTGGTGGTTAACCTATCTGCTGACCACGCTTATCCTCAGCCTGTCCCCCGGCTCAGGCGCCATCAACACCATGAGCACCGGCATCAGCCACGGCTATCGCGGCGCCGCCGCGTCGATCGCCGGGCTGCAGGTCGGGCTGAGCGCGCACATCGTGCTGGTGGGCATCGGCCTCGGCGCGCTGATTTCTCAATCGCTGCTGGCGTTCGAGCTGCTGAAATGGCTGGGCGCCGCCTACCTGGTGTGGCTCGGCATCCAACAATGGCGCGCCGCCGGCGCGCTGGATCTGCATGCGCTGGCGGGCAGCATGCCGCGCCGCCGCCTGTTCCGCCGCGCGGTGCTGGTCAACCTGACCAACCCGAAAAGCATCGTGTTCCTCGCCGCGCTGTTCCCGCAGTTCATCTTGCCCCATCAGCCGCAGGCCGAACAGTATCTGGTGCTCGGCGTCACCACCGTGGTGGTGGATATTCTGGTGATGATCGGTTACGCCACCCTGGCGACGCGCATCGCCGGCTGGCTGAAGACCCCGCGTCAGATGCAGTTGCTGAACCGGGTGTTCGGTTCGCTGTTCATTTTGGTGGCGGGGCTGCTGGCGACCGCCCGCAAAGCCTGACAAAAAAGGCCGGGCATCGCTGCTCGGCCTTGGGCATTTCACTGCCGGTTAGCGGGTAAAGATCAGGTGTAACCCGAAGCCGGTAAACAGCACGCCCGCCGCTCCGTCTATCCACTTGGCCAACCGCTGATAACCGCGGCGCATCGCCGGCAGCGCGAACACCACCGCCACCAGGCTGAACCAGACGAAGGTCTCGGCGACGATCAGCAAGAACAGCCCCCAGCGCGCCCCGGCGCCGACGCTGTCGCCGACGAACAGCGAGAACACGCTGCCGAAATAGATCACCGCTTTCGGGTTGGACAGGTTGGTCAAGAAGCCGCGAATAAAGCTGCGCCCGGCCTTCGGCAACGCCACCTGGGCCTCTGCCGCCGGCGGAGCTTGCTGCGCCCGCGCGGAACGCAGCAGTTGCCACCCCATCCAGCACAGGTAAATGCCGCCGCCGACCATGATGATCTGATGCAGCCAGGCCATCTTCTGCAGGATCAGATGCAACCCCATCAACGCCACGCCGGCCCATACCACGATGCCGAGCGAAATGCCAACCACGCCCATCATCGCCTCGCGGCGCGAGCGGCTGGCGGCGGTCTGCGACACGAAAAAGAAGTCCGGCCCCGGGCTCATCAGCGCAATCAGATGCACCAGCGCCACGGTGAGAAATAGCATCAGCATGATTTATCGCCCTCAGTCTTCGTCATTGTCGAGATGGTCGCGGATCATCGCCATAAAGGGCGCGCCGAAACGCTCCAGTTTGCGCTGCCCCACGCCGTTGACGCTCAGCAGATCGCCGGCCTTGATCGGCATCTGTTCGGCCATTTCCAGCAGCGTGGCGTCGTTGAACACCACGTAGGGTGGAATGTTTTCTTCGTCGGCGATCGATTTGCGCAGTTTGCGCAGCTTGGCGAACAGCTTGCGATCGTAATTGCCGCCGTAGGATTTCTGGTTGGCGCTGCTGCGCGACTTCAGGCTCTGAATGCGCGGCACCGCCAGCTGCAGCGCCACCTCGCCGCGCAACACCGGACGCGCCGCCTCAGTCAATTGCAGCGCCGAGTGCATGGCGATGTTCTGGGTGATAAAGCCCAGGTGGATCAGCTGACGCAGCACGCTGGTCCAGTGTTCGGTGGTTTGATCGCGGCCGATGCCGTACACCGGCAGCTTGTCGTGACCGTATTCGCGAATGCGTTGGTTGTTGGAGCCGCGCAGCACTTCCACGATGTACCCGAGGCCAAAGCGCTGGCCGACGCGGTACACGCAAGACAGCGCCTTGCGCGCGTCCTCCAGCCCGTCGTAGCGCTTGGGCGGATCGAGGCAGATATCGCAGTTGCCGCAGTTTTCGTGCTTGCCTTCGCCGAAGTAGTTGAGCAGCACCAGGCGACGGCAGGTTTGCGCCTCGGCGAAAGCGCCCATGGCGTTCAGCTTGTGACGCTCGATGTCCAGCTGTTGCCCGGCGGGTTTCTCCTCCAGACAGCGGCGCAGCCAGGCCATGTCGGCCGGATCGTACAGCAGGATGGCTTCGGCCGGCAGGCCGTCGCGCCCGGCGCGGCCGGTCTCCTGATAATAGGATTCGATATTGCGCGGGATGTCGAAATGCACCACGAAACGCACGTTGGGTTTGTTGATGCCCATGCCGAAGGCGACAGTGGCCACCACCACCTGCAGATCGTCACGCTGGAACGCTTCCTGCACCTGGGCGCGGCGATCGTTGTCCAGCCCCGCGTGGTAAGCGCCGACGCTCAGGCCGCGGCTTTGCAGGCGCGCGGCGGTGTCTTCCACCTTGGCGCGGCTGTTGCAATAAATAATGCCGCTCTTGCCGCGCTGATCCTGCACGAAGCGCCACAGCTGATCGAGCGGTTTGAATTTTTCCACCAGCGTGTAGCGAATGTTCGGCCGGTCGAAGCTGCTGACCTGCACCAGCGGATCCTGCAGCGACAACAGACGCACGATATCGCCGCGCGTGGCTTCATCGGCAGTGGCGGTCAACGCGATCACCGGCATCGACGGGAAGCGCTGTTTCAGCTGACCCAGCGCGCGGTATTCCGGCCGGAAATCGTGGCCCCATTGGGAGATGCAGTGCGCCTCATCCACCGCCAGCATCGTCGGCGGGCAGTGATCGAGCAGGTTGAGGAAGCTTTCCATCATCAGCCGCTCCGGCGCGATGTACAGCATCTTGATGGTGCCGTTGCGGCAGCCGGCCATGACGTCCAGCTGCTCCTCGCGGGTTTGCGTCGAGTTGTAGCAGGCGGCGGAAACGCCGTAGGCCAACAGTTGGTCGACCTGATCCTTCATCAGCGAGATCAGCGGAGAAACGACCAGCGTCAGGCCGTCCATCACCAGCGCAGGGATTTGGTAACACAACGACTTGCCGCCGCCGGTCGGCATCACCACCAGGCAATCCTGCCCGCCGATCGCGGCATTGATAATCGTTTGCTGCCCCGGACGGAATTGCTGGTAGCCGAAGGTATCACGCAATACCTGCTCGGCCAGCAACTCTCTGTTAATCACTGCTGCGGTTGACACACACTTCCCCATTTTTTCATCGGTACACACCCACCGGGTATGATTACACAATATCGTTCAGCATGACACCAACGCGCGCGTGACTCTTTTGCCTAAACGGGCTGGCAAGCAACAAAGGTTAAGCATAAAATCAACATTCCATTAACCTGGACTGACCAGTTAGCTCCCTTAAAACGCAAAAGAAAAACGGAAACCCGCTATGTCGACAACATCACTGACCCTGGAAGCCGCCCGCCGCAAGATCGGCGAAATTTTTGTCTACCACATGCCGTTCAACCGCGAACTTGGCCTGGAGCTGCGCCGCTTCGACGATGACTACGTCGAGCTGAGCTTCACCAACCAGCGCAAGCTGGTCGGCAACGCCGCGCAGGAAATTCTGCACGGCGGCGTGATCGCCGCGGTGCTTGACGTCGCCGCCGGGCTAGCCTGCGCCGGCGGCGTGCTGACGCGCCTGGAGCCGCTAGTCGAAGAGGAGATCGCCGCCAAGCTGTCGCGCATGGGCACCATCGACCTGCGCGTCGACTACCTGCGCCCCGGCCGCGGCGAGCACTTCGTCGCCTCCGCCAGCGTGCTGCGTAGTGGCAACAAAGTCGCCGTCGCGCGCGTAGAACTGCATAACCACGACGGCCTGCATATCGCGACCGCCACCGCCACCTACCTGGTCGGCTGATGATTGTGTGCGGTGAGCGTCTTCAGTACACTCACCGCATCTTAAGTTCCCCACCAGAGTGACGTCATGGACGCAAAGCAAACGCGTCAGGGCATTTTCTTTGCCCTGGCCGCCTATTTTATGTGGGGCATCGCCCCGGCTTATTTCAAACTGATCCAGCAAGTGTCCGCGGATGAGATCCTCACCCACCGGATCATCTGGTCGTTTTTCTTCATGCTGGCGCTGATCACGCTGGGCCGCAACTGGCCTAAAGTGCGCGCCGCCTGCCAAAATCGCAAACGGCTGCTGTTGCTGGCGGTCACCGCGCTGTTGATCGGCGGCAACTGGCTGCTGTTCATCTGGGCGGTGAACAATCACCATATGCTGGAAGCCAGCCTGGGCTACTTCATCAACCCGCTGGTTAACGTGCTGTTGGGGATGCTGTTTCTCGGCGAACGTTTCCGCCGCATGCAGTGGGTGGCGGTGGCGCTGGCGTTCACCGGGGTGCTGGTGCAGCTCTGGCAGTTCGGGTCGTTGCCGATCATCGGTCTGGGGCTGGCGTTCAGCTTCGCCTTCTACGGCCTGCTGCGCAAGAAAATCGCCATCGACGCGCAGACCGGCATGCTGATTGAAACGCTGTGGCTGCTGCCGGTGGCGGCGACCTATCTGTTCCTGTTCGCCGACAGCCCCACCAGCCACCTGAGCGCCAACCCGTGGTCGCTGAACCTGCTGCTGGTCGCCGCCGGCATCGTCACCACCGTGCCGCTGCTGTGCTTCACCGCGGCGGCTACCCGGCTGCGCCTGTCGACGCTCGGTTTCTTCCAGTATCTCGGCCCGACGCTGATGTTCCTGCTCGCGGTCACCTTCTACGGCGAGACCGTCGGCCAGGACAAGCTGGTGACCTTCGGCTTTATCTGGGCGGCGCTGATCCTATTCACCCTCGACGCGCTCTATACCCAGCGCAAGCTGCGCTGAGCCCGGCGCCGCCGGGTTACAGCCAGTTCTTGCGCTTGAAGTACAGGTAAGGGGCTAGGCCCGCCAGGATCATCAGCGTGATGGCGCCCGGGTAGCCGAACGACCATTTCAGTTCCGGCATGAATTCAAAGTTCATGCCGTAGCTGGAAGCCACCAGCGTAGGCGGCAGGAACACCACCGACACCACCGAGAAGATCTTGATGATGCGGTTCTGTTCGATGTTGATGAAGCCCATCGCCGCCTGCATCAGGAAGTTCACCTTCTGGAACAGCGATTCGTTGTGCGGCAGCAGGGATTCGATGTCGCGCAGCACTTCACGCGCCTGCTCCAGTTGGCCGGTTGGCAAACGCGCCTTGCGCACCAGGAAGTTGAGCGCGCGCTGGGTATCCATCAGGCACAAACGCACCTTCCAGCCGATATCTTCCAGCTCCGCCAGCGTCGACAGCGCGGCGTCGTATTCGTCGCCCTGATGCCCTTCCATGATCACCCGGCTGAGCTGTTCCAGATCGCTGTAGATATTCTCTATCTCGTCCGCCAGCTGTTCAATCTTGGTCTCGAACAGATCCAGCAGCAGTTCGTAAGCGTTGCCTTCGAGCATCGTCTGGTTGCGGGCGCGCATGCGGTACAGGCGGAACGCCGGCAGTTCGCGCTCGCGCAGGGTATACAGACGCCCGTCGCGGATGGTGAACGCCACCGTGGAGTTGCCGGCGTGATCTTCCGCATCTTCAAAGTAGAAGAAGGAGTGGATATGCAGACCGTCTTCGTCTTCGAAGAAACGGGCGGAGGCTTCGATGTCGTCCAGTTCAGGACGCGTCGCCAGGCTTTGTCCCAGCTCATTCTGCACGCGCTCACGCTCGCCCTCTTCCGGCTCGACCAGATCAACCCACAGCGATGACGTGAGATCATCTGAGTCGTCCAGTTCCAGACGGGACAAGCGGCGGTTATCTAATTTAAAAGCGCTCAGCATGTGCCAAAACTCCGTGAAGGTAACGGGTGCGGACAACGCGTTGAAGCACAGAAACAGAGGGAGATGCGTATCACCGATTTGTTTCAGACCATGAAGAGATCTGACTCATAGCGACACTTTGCGGGGTCGCCGACAACCACGAAGGCTATCAGCAAAAACGGAGAGCCTTAGAAGTTATACCTGCGGCGCAGGTCAGTGAGCCAGTATCTACTGGGTGTGTCCAAGGCGTCTGTCCTCAATGATAATAGTGCGCGCATGTTACGCCGAGAAGAAAAAGCCTGTCAACACGTTAGGCGGGATAATTGCGCAACAAATCATCACGATGATCAATAGCAGAAATGGGGCTTAAACCGTACTGAAAAAGTCGCGGCGATCGCTTACCGCCACCAAGAATGTTGCTAAGATGACATCACCCTAATGGTACGACAAGCATGCGGATTTAAATGATGAAACAGATTACCGCCCATGAACTGACCGCGATGAGCGAACAGGCCGCCAGCGTGGCCCGCCTGCGCGCGCACCGCACCTTACACGAAGAGCTGAGCGACCCGGTGCAACGCCTGGCGATCGCCATGGAACCCGGCACCTATATCCGCCCGCACCGCCACCCGCAAACCTGGGAGCTGCTGACGCCGCTGCGCGGCCGCTTTGTGGTGCTGCAGTTCAACGATGACGGCGTCGTAACACAGCGCACCCTGCTCGGCGAAGAAACCAAAGTGCTGGAGATGCCGGCCTTTACCTGGCATGCGGTGCTATCGGTCGATGCCGGCGGCGTAGTGTTCGAAGTGAAGCAGGGCCCGTATCAGGCGCTGACCGAAGAAGACTGCATGCAGTGGGCGCCGCAGGAAGGCGGTGAAGGCACCGAAGCGGTGATGCGCTGGTATGCCACCGCACAGGTCGGCGACCGGTACCCTCACTGATCGTGAAAGGTTGCAGGGGCTAGCCCCTGCAACGCCTCTCTCTTTATACCGTTTCCAAACGCGCGTAGGCCGCCACCAGCCATTTGATGCCCTCACCCGGGAAGGCGATCTGCAGCCGGCTGTGCTCGCCGCTGCCCTCCAGATTGACGATGGTGCCTTCGCCAAACTTGGGATGACGCACGCGCTGGCCCAGCTTGTAACCGGTGTCGTTCTCGCTGATCGGCGTGCCCATGCGGCGGTGATTGACCGGGCGCGATACGCTGGCGCGCAGGCGCACTTCTTCCACGCACTCCTCCGGCAATTCGCCGATAAAGCGCGACGGCCGGTGATAAACCTCTTTGCCGTACAGACGGCGCGTTTCAGCATAGGTCAGCGTCAGTTTCTGCATGGCGCGCGTCACGCCCACATAGGCCAGACGGCGCTCCTCCTCCAGACGGCCGCCTTCGTCCAGCGACATCTGGCTCGGGAACATGCCTTCTTCCATGCCGACGATAAACACCAGCGGGAACTCCAGCCCCTTGGCCGAGTGCAGGGTCATCAGCTGCACCGCGTCCTGATAGGCGTCGGCCTGGCCTTCGCCCGCTTCCAGCGCCGCATGCGACAGGAATGCCTGCAGCGGCATCAGATCCTGATCTTCTTCCTGATAGCTGAACTGGCGCGTCGCCGTCACCAGTTCCTCAAGGTTTTCGATGCGCGCCTGTCCCTTCTCGCCCTTTTCCTGCTCATACATGATGAACAGCCCGGAGTCGCGGATCACCCGATCGGTTTGCACGTGCAGCGGCATATCGGCGGTTTCATGCGCCAGCGACTCCACCAGCTCGATGAAGCGCTGCAACGCCGACGCGGCGCGGCCGGCCAGAACCTTGTCCTGCATCAGTTCGCGCGTCGCCTGCCACAGCGTCAGCTGGCGATCGCGCGCCGCCTGGCGTACCACGTCGAGGGTGCGATCGCCGATGCCGCGCGTCGGGGTGTTGACCACGCGCTCGAAGGCCGCGTCGTCGTTGCGGTTGGAGATAAGGCGCAGGTAAGCCAGCGCATCCTTGATTTCCTGACGTTCGAAGAACCGCTGGCCGCCGTAGATGCGGTACGGCATCGCCGTCTGCAGCAGCGCCTCTTCCAGCACGCGCGACTGGGCGTTGCTGCGGTACAAAATGGCGCAATCGTTCAGCGCGCCGCCGTTGTCTTGCCAGGTCTTGATGCGGTTGACCACAAAGCGCGCTTCGTCGAGTTCGTTGAAGGCGCAGTAGAGGGAAATCGGCTCGCCTTCGCCGCCTTCGGTCCACAGGTTTTTTCCCATGCGCCCGTCGTTGTTGGCGATCAGGGTGTTGGCCGCTTTCAGAATGTTGCTGGTAGAACGGTAGTTCTGCTCCAGGCGGATGGTTTCCGCGCCGGGGAAATCCTTCAGGAAGCGCTGGATGTTTTCCACCTGCGCGCCGCGCCAGCCGTAGATTGACTGGTCGTCGTCGCCGACGATCATCACGTTGCTGTTGCCGCCCGCCAGCAGGCGGATCCAGGCGTACTGGATGCTGTTGGTATCCTGGAATTCGTCCACCAGTATGTTGGTGAAACGCTCGCGGTAGTGGTTGAGGATATGCGGCTTGTTCAGCCACAGTTCGTGCGCGCGCAGCAGCAGCTCGGCGAAATCCACCAGCCCGGCGCGATCGCAGGCTTCCTGATAGGCCTGGTAGATGCGCAGCCAGGTGGCCTCCACCGGGTTGTTGTAGGTCTCGACGTGCTGCGGCCGCAGGCCTTCGTCTTTCTTGCCGTTGATGTACCACATCGCCTGACGCGGCGGCCACTGCTTCTCGTCGACGTTCAGCGCCTTGATGATGCGCTTGAGCAGCCGCAGCTGGTCATCGCTGTCGAGGATCTGGAAATCCTGCGGCAGGTTGGCTTCCAGATGATGAGCGCGCAGCAGGCGGTGCGCCAGACCGTGGAAAGTGCCGATCCACATGCCGCCCTGGCTGGTGCCGATCAGATGTTCGATACGGTGGCGCATTTCCGCCGCCGCCTTGTTGGTGAAGGTCACCGCCATGATCGAATACGGCGAGCAGTTCTCCACCGACAGCAGCCAGGCGATGCGATGCACCAGCACCCGCGTCTTGCCGCTGCCCGCTCCGGCCAGAACCAACAGGTTGCTGCGCGGCGCCGCCACGGCTTCACGTTGTTTTTCATTCAGGCTGTCGAGCAGATCGGAGACGTCCATAGGCACCACTAATGGTTAAGGAAAAACCCGCCGGCGACGGGTTTTTCACTGGAAATTTATACAGAGTTCTGGCAGGGATTATAACAATGCTGTCAGCGATGCCAACTGCGAAATCTCAATATGCGGCAGCAGGCGGCTGTCGGCGGCCTGCATCAGGCTGCGTTGCCGATCGTTGATCCAACAGGCCTGCAGCCCCGCGCGCAGCGCGCCGGCTACGTCGGTGGTCAGATCGTCGCCCACGTGCAGGATCTGCTCGGGCGCCACGCCCAGCCGCTCGACGGCCAGGTGATACATGTCCTGATACGGCTTGGCACGCCCGTCCGGCCCGGAACGCAGCACAAACTGGAAGTAGCCGTCCAGGCCGCACTGCGCCGGATCGGCGTTGCCGTTGGTGATCGCCACCAGCGGGTAGCGCGCCGCCAGCGCCTTCAGCGTGGCATGGGTCGCTTCCGGCACCTCGATACGGCTGCGCCACAGCGCGAAATTCTGCATCGCCGCATCGGCCCCGATCGCCGCTTCGGCGTCGCGCAGCCCCTGCCGGCTCAGCGCCAGATGAATGGCGCGCCAGCGCCACTGAGTGACGTCGTGGTAGATCTCCGGATCCTGCTCGCGCAGTTCCTGGCGCAGGCGGTGGAAATCCGCCGACTGGAAGCCGTTCAGGCCGGGGTGGTAGCTCTGCAGGAAGGCCACCGACTGCTGCTCGGTTTGCCGGATCACCGGACGGTTGTCATACAGCGTGTCGTCCAGATCGAAAGTCAGCGCCGCCAGCGGGCGCAGCGGGCGATAAAAATGCATCAGGATTTCCCCCGTTTGGCGCGCGGATGCGCGGCATCGTACACGTTCGCCAGATGTTGAAAGTCGAGGTGGGTATAAATTTGCGTGGTGGTCAGGTTGGCGTGGCCGAGCAGCTCCTGCACCGCGCGCAGATCGCCGCTGGACTCCAGCATATGGGTGGCGAAGGAGTGGCGCAGCTTGTGCGGGTGGATATGGCTGTTGACGCCCTGCTTCACGCCCCATTCGGCGAAGCGTTTTTGCACGTTGCGCGTCGAGATGCGTCGCCCCTGATTGGACAGGAACATGGCGTCGTCCTGCGGTCCAAACAGATCGCGCATCGCCAGCCAGTGTTCCAGCCAGGTGACGGCGGTGCGCCCAATCGGCAGTTTGCGTTCTTTGCTGCCTTTCCCCATCACCCACACCTCGCCGGCCGCCATATCGACATGGCGGCAATCCAGCCCCACCAGCTCGGAGAGGCGCAGGCCGGCGCCGTACATCACCTCCAGCATGGCGCGATCGCGCACCGCCAGCGGATCGTTGAGATCGATCTCCAGCAGCTGGTTCATTTCATCGACGTCGATGTTTTTCGGCAGATGGCGGCCGCTGCGCGGTGTGCGGATGCCCTTGGCGGGGTTGGCGTGCAGCACGCCCTGGCTGACCAGCCAGTCGAGGAAGCTACGCAACGAAGAGAGCCGCAGCGCCAGGCTGGCGGACTGCAGACCGGCGCGTTTGCTGCGCGCCGCCAGCATGCGCACCCGGGCGGCGTCCAGCGTCGTCCAGTCGGTTACGCCGATCTCCTGCGCCAGGCGCATCAGCGCCGTCAGCTGGCGTGAATAGCTGAGCTGCGTCAGCGGGCTAAGTTGCCGTTCTACCTTGAGATAACGCAGAAAAGCGTCCACCGGCTGCTGCAGGCTGGGCGCAATCGGCGTCATGCGCGTTCGATCCAGCGTTCCAGCAGCGCCGGCAGCATGCGTGCCAGCTGATTGAGCATCACCGTGCCCATGCCCTGCTGATAATGTTGCGTATCGCGGCTGCTGAAGATCACCATGCCCAGCTCACCGTCGTCGCCCAACATCGACAGCGCCACCGAGCCAATTTGGCCAATCTGTTTGGCCTGCGGCAACAGCAGCAGCAGCTCGGGGCCGTTCAGGCTGCCTAGATAGTGTTGTTCGCTGCCCAGCCGCTGAATGCGGAACGGCTCGAACGACGAACGCGTCAGCGCCAGGTGGGTGAAATCGGAAGGGGCGCCGATATTCCAGCGCTCGGCGAACAGCCGAACCGTGGCGCCGGCCAAACCGAAGCCGCGCGCCCAGCGCTGCAGCCGGTTTAGCATGTCCTGCAGGCTGTCGGCGGTGGCCAGATCGGCCTGCAGGTGCAGCAGCCTGGCGAACAGCCCTTCGTTGGCGCTGGCCTGCTCCATCAACAGCGTGATCTCTTCTTCCAGCCGTTCGATGTGATTGCGCTGGCGAGCCAGATGCCATTCCACCAGCGAAACAGTGCCGCGCACCGGGTGAGGCACGCGCATCTGCTCAACCTGGCGCGCGTTGCGAATAAAGAAATCCGGGTTCTGCAGCAGGTACTGCATCACGGCGTCGTCATCCAGCGCCAGGCCGGCGACGCTCTGTTCTTCTACGCTTTTCATAGATGAATAAATCCGTCATAGACATGGGTTGCCGGACCGGTCATAAACAGCGGATTGCCCGGCCCTTTCCAGCGAATATGCAGGCTGCCGCCCGGCAGTTCTACATGCACCTCTTCTGACAGCAATTCCTGTTGGATCCCTACCGCCACCGCCGCACAGGCGCCGCTGCCGCAGGCCTGCGTTTCACCGGCGCCGCGCTCGTAAACGCGCAGCTTGATGTGATCGCGGCTGACCACTTGCATAAAGCCGATGTTGGCCCGTTCCGGGAAGCGCTCGTGCCCTTCCAGCACCGGCCCAAGCAGCTCCACCTTGGCGGTTTTTACATCATCCACCTGCAAAACACAATGCGGGTTACCCATCGACACCACGCCGCACAGCACGGTATGTTCCGCCGCGCGCATGATGTAGGTCTTTTCCGCCTTGGCGGCGCGGAACGGCACCGCCTGCGGATCGAAATTCGGCTCGCCCATGTTGACGCACACCAGATCGTCGTCGGTGACGCTGAGCACCATACGCCCGGTTTGGGTACTGACGCGGATATCGCGCTTGTTGGTCAACCCTTTCAGCCGCACAAAGCGCGCGAAACAGCGCGCGCCGTTGCCGCACTGCGCCACTTCGCTGCCGTCGGCGTTAAAAATTCGGTAGTGAAAATCCAGCTCGGGATCGTAAGGCGGTTCTACCACCAGCATCTGGTCAAAGCCGACGCCCAGGTGCCGATCGGCCAGCCGGCGGATCAGCTCAGGTGAAAAATAGACATTCTGTGTAACGGCATCGACCACCATAAAGTCGTTGCCCAGACCGTGCATTTTGGAGAACTGCATATCATACTCCGCTATCTGGACGCGCTATCCGTCTTGATTTTGCGGCGGCGCTCGCCACCGCAAACCGGGTGTTACTGGGCAACCATCGACGGTTTTTGCTGAGAGCCAGACTGCTCCTGCTGGTTCTTTTGCACCTGATCGCCCGTTTGCACCGGCGGTTTGGCCGTTTTTTGGCCGGCGGAGTCGGCAGGTGGGAAGTAAAGCGGGCCTTTCAGACCACAGCCGGCGAGGCCGGTAACCAGAACGGCCATCAGCGCATAGCGTAGTTGTTTTTTCATTTGCATTAATGCCTGTAATTCATGCGTCCAAGGTCTCTATAATCGCAGGTGGATCATGAAAAGCAATAGGAATTGAATATGAACGACAGTGAGTTTCACCAGTTGGCCGACCAGCTGATGCTGAATATTGAAGAGACACTGGACGATTTTGACGGCGATGCGGATATCGATTACGAAACCAATGGCGGCGTGATGACGCTGAGCTTCGAAAACGGCACCAAAATCGTCATCAACCGCCAGGAGCCGCTGCACCAGGTGTGGCTCGCCACCAAGGCCGGCGGTTACCACTTCAACTACCGCGACGGCGTCTGGGTATGCGATCGCAGCGGGCAGCCGTTTTACCAACTGCTCAGCGAAGCGGCCAGCGCGCAGGCCGGCGAGGAACTGCGTTTTTCCTGAGGCTAAGCAGGGCTCGGCAATCGAGCCCTTGCGGCGTCAATGCAGCTGGAACTGCTGCTTCAGCGGCTGAGCGGCGCCGTCGGCCACCGTCACGCACAGGCTGGACAGCACGTTGCTGCGGAACGGAATCACCTGCGTGCGCCCGTCGAGCTGCACGATTTGATAGAACTGCGGCAGGTTGAAGTTGATGAAGCTGGAGCCGTAGGTAAAGCGGTCGTGCGACGAGGAATAGAAGCGGCTGACGTCGCGCACCAGCTCCTCTTTGCTGCCCTCGCAGTGGTGATACACCTCCACCCGATTCGACTCATCCAGAATATAGATGTTGAAGCCCTTGTCGTCTGAGGTGTCTTCGAAGAAGAACTGGATGATCCCCTCGCTGGCGAAGCCGTCCACCACCGGCGGCAGATGCACCTGATCGGTTTCCACCTTGATAGACAGGCCGTGCAGCTTGTTGTTGGAGATGGCGCCGTAAAACTCCACCGCGTTCTCCAGCTTCTGCACCGATACGCTCAGGCGCTCGAAGAACAGCCCCCAGGTCTGCCCGGCGACGCGCACCGCCTTGAAGCGACCGGGTTCCAGCCGGGTGCTGGACAGGCGCAGCTCGATGCACTCCGACACCAGCTGCTGAATGCGGGTGCGAATAAGGCCGCGCAGATGCTGACTGTAGCAGAACACCTCCACCGACTCCGGCGGCGCGGCGTCCTGGTGCATTTTGCCGAGAATGGTTTTCAGCGCTTCCAGCACCGACTGCTCGCCGCTGAAATGCAGGGTGCGCACTTCGTTCCAGGAGTTGCGGTACAGCAGATCGATGCTGCCGACCAGACATTGCTGTTGCTGACCAAAGCTGAACACGTCCAGCTTGCGGAAATCGAAGTGCACCACCTGATTGCGGAAGGCGGCGGTCGGATCGTTTTCCAGATTGACGATGATCGCCAGATGGCGAATCTCGCACGGGCTGTACAACGCTTTCGGCGTCGGTGCCGGCAGGCGCAGCGGGAAGTGATGGGAAACGTCGGCCACCAGCTCCTGCAGCTTGGCGGTGTCGCACAGGTTGCCGCTCTTGATGTGCAGGCGGGTCTGCGGCGTCAGCAGGCCGTTGAAATAGGCCCAGGCCACCAGCTTGTTCAGGTAGCGGTTATATTCCAGCGGCTGATGGCTGACGATCGAATCCATGGCCGGCGCCTGATTGTACAGGTACCAGCCGGTGCGGTTGGCGCGGCCAACCGGCACATGAATAAAGGTTAAATCGTTTTCCGACAGGTCCGGGGAGATCTGCGGGTTCACCAACGTCACCTTGCCGGGCAGCGCTTCGAACGCCGCATACAGTTTGCGGGTCAGCACGCCGATATCCTGCGGGCTGGCGCTGACGCTGAGGTTGTTGCGGCGGGCGAAACGGATCAGATTGCGGTAGCTCTGCATCATCGCATCGAGCAGTTCGTTATGCGCTTCGCGCACTCGCTCGATCTTCCAGTTGGCGCGGTTGTCCAGCATCGCCAGACGCTCTTCGCTCCAGCCCCACTCGCTGACCAATTGGCTGAGGATCTCGCGCCGCCAGCCGACGCAGGCCTTGGCCAGCGACAGCTTTTCACACACTTTCAGGTAGAAGCAGCGGCGGGCCAGATCGAGGCGGATGGTGTCGTTGATG
Organism: Serratia sp. X3; assembly: GCF_014982455.1. Taxonomy (NCBI): domain Bacteria; kingdom Pseudomonadati; phylum Pseudomonadota; class Gammaproteobacteria; order Enterobacterales; family Yersiniaceae; genus Serratia; species Serratia sp. X3. The sequence goes on along the minus strand of NZ_JADCNB010000004.1, from coordinate 218,891 downwards.
TCGGTCAGGTAGCGGGTGACTCGCTCGAGCATCATGCAGTAGGCGTCGAGCCCAAAGCTGACGATCTCGCCCTGGTGCAGGCGATGTTTGATGTCCGTCGCCAGCAGTTGGGTAGTGGGATATTCCCAGGAATAGGCTTCCAGCAGCAGTGTTTTCAGCACCGCCTTGTAAGGCGAATCGATGCTCTTGTACAGCTGCCACAGGCTGGCGCCGAAGTACTCTTCCGCCGACAGCGAACTCAAGCCGCCGAGATCCAGCCACTCGTTCGGCGTCAGCGCGCCCTGCGCGTACAGCGACAGCACGTATTCATCGTAGTGCGCTTCTTCTTCGCCCGGCACCATGTTCCACAAGATGCGTTTACCGGCCAGGCGCACCGCGGTGCGGTAGAACTCGTCCAGTAACAGGATGTGCTGCGTCGAGCCGCAGTCTTCGCCGCCCAGGCTGCCGCTTTCATTATGGCGGAAACGGTTTTCGTCGATCAGGAAGAAGCTGACTTCCACCCCCATCGACGCGGCCCACTTCTCAAGCAGGCTGCATTTTTGCTGCAGGCGGGTGCGTTCTTCGTTGTCCAGCCAGGACTGGTGACAGACCCAGATGTCGAGATCCGAGCTGCAGCTTTGGCCAATAGACGAGGTGCTGCCCATCGAATAGACGCCGGTGATCGGCAGCTCGCCGCTGGCCGGTTTGTCAAACGGGCTACCCCATTTGTCTTCTAAATCGTTCAGGTAATCTTGTTGAGTTTCATCAGGCGTGTAGAGGCAAATGCCGTGGGGAACGTTACCGTTCAGGTAACCCGGCATCAGCGGGTGGTGGTGGTGCAGTAAGGTGGGCAGCAGACTGTATACCCGTTGAAACGCGGGCTTCATAGCCGCCAGGGCGCGATCGACGCGTAGCTGATTGATCGCATCCAGTCTCTGCTTCAATGTCTCGATGTAGAGGTACAAGACGTCTCGCCTGATTATCCCGGTGTTTAGAAAAAAACCCGTATTCCATGAGCGCCGTTAGTGTAAGAAGAATATTTGGCGACTTATTGCTGGAAACGTGATCAATTTAACACCTTGCTGATTGACCGTAAAGGAGGTAACGCTTCACAATTATTGTAGCGCTTCCCTAAACGATTTACCCGCAGTGTTAACTGCCCCAAAGCACATCACACGTCCCTTTGATTCCGTTGTCCTTTTTCCGCCTCCGGCTTCTTGCACTGACAGTATTGACTCTCAGTGGTAGGATGGATGGCGAAATATAAAAACGGTAACAAGCATGTTAGACAAAATTATTCGAATTGCCACCCGACAAAGCCCGCTTGCACTTTGGCAAGCACATTATGTGCAGCAACGTCTGATGGCCTGCCATCCCGGCCTGCAGGTCGAGTTGGTGCCGATGGTCACCCGCGGCGACGTTATTCTGGATACGCCGTTGGCGAAAGTCGGCGGTAAAGGCCTGTTTGTTAAAGAACTCGAGCTCGCGCTGCTGGAAGGCCGCGCCGACATTGCCGTGCATTCGATGAAAGACGTGCCGGTCGATTTCCCTGGCGGGCTCGGTTTGACCACCATTTGCGAACGCGAAGATCCGCGCGACGCTTTTGTTTCCAATCGTTTCGCCTCGCTCGATCAGCTGCCGCTGGGCAGCGTGGTCGGCACCTCCAGCCTGCGCCGTCAGTGCCAGCTGCGTGAACGCCGCCCGGATCTGATCGTGCGCGACCTGCGCGGCAACGTCGGCACTCGCCTGGCCAAGCTGGACAACGGCGACTACGACGCGATTATCCTGGCGGTGGCCGGCTTGAAGCGTTTAGGCCTGGAGCAACGCATCCGCAGCCCGCTGAGCGCCGAAGAGTGCCTGCCGGCGGTCGGCCAGGGTGCAGTCGGCATTGAATGCCGTCTCGACGACAGCGTCACCCGCGCGCTGCTGGCGCCGCTGAACCATGCGGCCACCGAAACCCGCGTGCGCGCCGAGCGGGCGATGAACACCCGCCTGGAAGGCGGCTGCCAGGTGCCGATCGGCAGCTATGCCGAACTGGATGGCGACAGCCTGTGGCTGCGCGCCCTGGTCGGCGCGCCGGACGGCAGCCAGATGGTGCGCGGCGAACGCCGCGGCCCGGCCGCCGAGGCCGAACGGATGGGCATTGAGCTGGCGGAAGAGCTGCTGGCGCGCGGCGCGCGCGAGATCCTGCGCGAGGTTTATCAGGGAAATCCGCCGGCATGACGATCCTGGTAACCCGCCCATCGCCTTCGGGGGAGCTGTTAGTGAGCCGGCTGCGCGCACTCGGCCGGGTTGCCTATCATGCACCGCTGATCGACTTCGCGCCGGGCGGCGATCTGCCGAAGCTGCCGCAGGCGTTGCAGCAGCTTAGCGCCGGCGATCTGGTCTTCGTGCTGTCGCAACATTCGGTGAGTTATGCCGATTCAGTTATCGGCCGCGCCGGGCTGAGCTGGCCCGCTCACCTGGCTTATTACGCCATCGGCCGCACCACCGGGCTGGCGCTGCACCGCATCAGCAGTTTGCCGGTGGAATACCCGCGCGAACGCGAGATCAGCGAAACGCTGCTGCTGCTGCCGGCGCTGCAAAAATTGGCGGGCAAACGCGCGCTGATTTTACGCGGCAACGGCGGCCGCGAACTGTTGGGGTCGACGCTGAGCGAGCGCGGCGCCGACGTCAGCTATTATGAATGCTATCAACGCAGCCCGGTGCACTACGACGGCAGCGAGCAAAGCGCCCACTGGCAGCGCGCCGGTGTGGATACGCTGGTGGTGACCAGCGGTGAAATGTTACAACAGCTCTATACTTTAGTTCCTGATTACTATCGTTCTTCATGGCTGCTGCGTTGCCGCCTGGTAGTAGTGAGCGAACGCCTGGCTACCCTCGCCCGGGAATTGGGCTGGCGTACGATTCGGGTAGCTGACAACGCCGATAATGACGCGCTGATCCGCGCGCTACAATAATCTGACTATGGGATGTGCCACTATGACGGAACAAAATACCCCAGCCGCCCCGGTTGAAGAACCCACCACCGCGGTTGAGAGCTCCCAGCAGCCAGCCGCTGCCAGCCGCAAAGGCAAGAACACCGGCCCGGTGCTCGGCGCGATCGCTATCGTGCTGGTCATCGCCCTCGGCGCGGGCGGTTATTACCATACGCACAAGCAGGCACAACAGCTGATCGCCGCCAATCAGGCGCTGCAGCAGCAGCTTGACGGCGTGAAGCAGAGCCAGCAGCAGGAAAGAAATGCGCTGGAAGGCTTGTTGCAACAGCAGGGTAAAACCCTGGACGCCGCCGATCGCGAGCAGGCGAACCTGGCGCGCCAACTGAGCGAGCTGCAGGAAAAAGTGGCGACCATCTCCGGCAGCGACGCCAAAACCTGGCTGCTGGCGCAGGCCGATTTCCTGGTGAAAATGGCCGGCCGCAAGCTATGGAGCGATCAGGACGTGACCAGCGCCGCCGCGCTGCTGAAAAGCGCCGACGCCAGCCTGGCGGACATGAACGATCCGAGCCTGCTCGACGTGCGCCGCGCCATTACCGAAGACATCAGCACGCTTTCTACGCTGACCCAGGTCGATTACGACGGCATCATCCTCAAGGTCAATCAGCTGTCCAATCAGGTGGATAACCTGCGCCTGGCCGATAACGACACCGACGAAGCGCCGATGGATCAAAACAGCAGCGAGCTCTCCGGCTCGATCGGCGAATGGCGGCAGAACCTGGCCAAGAGCTGGCGCAATTTCATGGCCGACTTCATCACCATCCGCCGTCGCGATACCAGCGCCGAACCGCTGCTAGCCCCGAATCAGGACATCTACCTGCGCGAAAACATCCGTTCGCGCCTGCTGGTGGCCGCACAGGCCATTCCGCGTCACCAGAACGAGACCTACAAGCAGTCGCTGGAAACCGTCTCCACCTGGGTGCGCGCCTATTTCGACACCACCGACCCGGCGACCAAAGCCTTCCTTGAAGAACTGGACAGCCTGAGCCAGCAGTCGATCTCGATGGACGTGCCGGATCAGCTGAAAAGCCAGCCGCTGCTCGAAAAAGTGATGCAGACCCGGGTGCGCAACCTGATGACCCCGTCCCCTGCCGCTCATCAGGAGGGTTAAGCCATGTTACGCGTGCTATTTCTGTTCCTGGTGGTGATCGCCAGCGTGGTGCTCGGGCCGATGTTGGCCGGGCACCAGGGCTATGTGCTGATCCAGACCGATAACTACAATATTGAAACCAGCGTCACCGGCCTGGTGATCATGTTGGTGCTGCTGTTCGTGGTGCTGCTGGCGATAGAGTGGATCCTGCGCCGCATCTTCCGTACCGGCGCCCGCACGCGCGGTTGGTTTATCGGCCGCAAGCGCACCCGCGCGCGCCAGCAAACCAAAGCCGCGCTGATCAAACTGGCGGAGGGCGACTATAAGCAGGTTGAGAAGCTGATGACGCGCAACGCCGACCACGCTGAACAGCCGGTGGTGAACTACCTGCTGGCCGCCGAGGCCGCGCAGCAACGCGGCGATGACTTCCGTACCAATCAATATCTGGAACGCGCCGCCGAAGCCGCCGACACCGATCAGCTGCCGGTGGATATCACCCGGGTTCGCATCCAGCTGGCGCAGGGCGAGAACCACGCCGCGCGCCACGGCGTCGATCGCCTGCTGAACCAGGCGCCGCGCCATCCGGAAGTGTTGCGCCTGGCGGAACAAGCTTATCTGCGCACCGGCGCCTACGCGTCGCTGCTGGAAGTGCTGCCGTCGATGCGTAAAATCGAACTGCACAGCGAAGAGCAGCTGCAGGCGTTGCAGCAACAGGCTTACATCGGGCTGATGAATCAGGCGATGGCGGACGAAGGCAGCGAAGGCCTGAAACGCTGGTGGAAAGATCAGAGCCGCAAGACGCGTCACGAAGTGCCGCTGCAAATCGCGATGGTGGAGCACCTGATCGAATGTAACGACCACGAACTGGCGCAGGAGATTGTGCTCGACGGCCTGAAACGCCAATATGACGAGCGCCTGGTGCTGTTGCTGCCACGGCTGAAGTCCGGCAACCCCGAGCAGCTTGAGAAAGCGCTGCGTCAGCAGATGAAGCAGCACGGCGCGACGCCGCTGTTGAACAGCACGCTGGGGCAGTTGCTGATGAAGCACGGCGAGTGGCAGCAGGCGGCCGACGCCTTCCGCGAAGCGCTGAAACAGCGTCCGGACGCCTACGATTACGCCTGGCTGGCCGATACGCTGGAGAAACTGCATCGTTCGGATGAAGCGGCGCAGATGCGGCGTGAAGGACTGATGTTGACGCTGAAGCAGAACGGCGGCGAATAACGGCCCGCCCGGTAGAGAAAGCGTGGCCTCGGTGCCGCGCTTTTTTTTGCCCGTTAGCTTGCTGAAGCGCAAAAAAAAACACTTGCCGCATGGCAAGTGTATAAAGAAGCAATCAGGTCTAGGACAACAGGGGCGGTGCCTCACTCAACGTTTTGCCCTGAGCGTGATGACGGGTTAGTCATCGTTCTCGTGGGCGATAGGCACCCTAAATCGGCTCTGCGTCATTCCCAGGGTTTATGAAGCCTAAGGCGAACATAAGAAATGGAATGAGCATCTACGTTGTAAGTATTGCACTTGGCGTGCCAACTTTCAGTTTCAGGTAAGTCGCCATAAAAAATAGCACTCAATTTATTGAAAATATTGAATTTTTATTTACGCCTAACTTTCTCTCAGCATGCCGTCCCCTGTCGTTCTTTACCCACGGCCGATCTGACGCTGTCGCCGCAAAACGACGACTTAAGCCAAGGCCATTTTTAATGTTTAAAATCAATTAATTATGTGTCTCAAACTGGCGACAGCGTCGAACCACATTGTCGCTGAAAACCTACACACGTGCCGGTTGAGACAAAATGCCAATGTTCAGATACGCAAAATCCCGTGCAATGCTACGCGGGTTGGCCGCTATACGTTTCCTCGCGGCGGCAAGGACTTACCCTCATAAACGGCGGACGTAAAAAAACCGACTTACGTCGGTTTCTTTGAAACTGGTCAACGAGAGAAAGATGACGCGCGCCCCAGGATGTAACGCCCTTCGAGCCGTTGCGAAAGCAACGTTGTCTCGCTTCGCGAGGCTCGAACCTCCTGCGGAAGGGCTCATGCTCATAAACTGCAGGCGTAAAAAAACCGACTTGCGTCGGTTTCTTTGAAAGTGGTCGGCGAGAGAGGATTCGAACCTCCGACCCACTGGTCCCAAACCAGTTGCGCTACCAAGCTGCGCTACTCGCCGATTTGTGTTGCTCATACTACCCGATTTATCAGACCGTTGTCCATATAAATCTTATATTTATCAGATATTTTGCGTGGTGCGAAGAGAGGGACTTGAACCCTCACGTCCGTAAGAACACTAACACCTGAAGCTAGCGCGTCTACCAATTCCGCCACCTTCGCACTGTCACAAAATACTGCTAAATCTTCACTTCGCTTAGGAAGTGGGGTGGCTAATGGGACTCGAACCCACGACAACTGGAATCACAATCCAGGGCTCTACCAACTGAGCTATAGCCACCATTACTACTTCTTCTTACTCACGCGGTAATATTACCACCGCAGCTCCTGCGCACAAACTTAATGGCGCGCCCGACAGGATTCGAACCTGAGACCTCTGCCTCCGGAGGGCAGCGCTCTATCCAGCTGAGCTACGGGCGCGTAGCGCCGTTGCGGGAGGGGATACTACGGATTTACGCCAATCCTGTCTAGTGCTTTTTCGCAGAAATGTTGCGTTTGATTACGCTTTGCTCACTCCTGCGCAGGAAAGCGCACTCCGTAGCCCCTTTTCACCGTTTATTGCCGCGTTTCTACCCGATTTTCAGCCGGATGATGTTTCTTATGCATGCCGAAAGCGAAGTAGCACAGGCTGACGCCCGCTAAGAAAATCGCCCCGACCAGCAGGGAAATTCGCGTATCCGGGTTGATTCCCATGCCGACCAGCACGCAAACCAGAAAAGCGATGGTCAGATAGTTCACATACGGGAACATGATCGACTTAAAGCTGTGGTTTTTGATCGCTTCCTTGTGCGCGCGGCGGAAATAGAGTTGGCTTATCAGCACCACGAACCACGGCACCATGCCCGGCAACACGCTGGCGCTGTAGACATAGACGAACACCTGCTCCGGATTAGGGATGATGTAGTTCAGCGCAGAGCCCACCAACAGGCAGCCGATGGTGACGGCGATGCAGTTGACCGGCACGCCGCTGGCGGAAAGCTTGGTCAGCGCCGCCGGCAGTTGGCGATTCTTGGCCAAGGCGTACAGCATGCGGCCGCCGCTGTACATGCCGCTGTTGCAACCGGAAAGCGCGGCGGTCAGTACCACGAAGTTAATGATGCCGGCAGCGGCGACGATGCCGATCTTGGCGAAGGTCAGCACGAACGGGCTGCCGGTAGTGCCGATGCCGTTCCACGGGAAGATGGTCACGATGACGAAGATCGCGCCGACATAGAAGATCAGGATGCGCCACAGGATATTGTTGATCGCACGTTTCAGCGTTACCTGCGGGTTTTTGGCTTCTCCGGCGGTAATGCCCACCAGCTCAACCCCCTGATAGGACGCCACCACGATGCACAGCGCAAACAGGAAGCCCTTCCAGCCGCCGGCAAAGAAGCCGCCGTGCGCCGTCAGATTGGCGAAACCGATAGGTTCACCGCCGTTGCCGAAACCGAAGAAGATCACCCCCAGCCCCACCAAAATCATCACGATGATGGTGGTGACCTTGATCATGGCGAACCAGAACTCCAGCTCACCGTACAGGCGCACCGCCGCCAGGTTGGCCAGCGCCACCATCGCCACGGCGATCAGCGCGGGGACCCACTGCGGTATTTCCGGGAACCAGAACTGCACATACACCCCGATGGCGGTGATCTCCGAAATGCCGACGGCGATCCACATAAACCAGTAACCCCAGGCGGTCAGGTAGCCGAAATAGGGATTCATGTATTTATGCGCGTAAACGGCGAACGACCCGGCGACCGGCTCGAGGAACAGCATCTCCCCCATCGAACGCATAATGAAGAACACGAACAGCCCGGCGATGATGTAAGCCAGCAGTACCGACGGCCCGGCCCATTTCAGCGTACTGGCCGATCCCATAAACAGGCCGACACCAATGGTGCCCCCGAGAGCGATAAGCTCGATGTGCCGGGCCTCAAGGCCTCGGTGTAGCCCTTGCGGTTTCTCTTTGTGTGCCATAAATCCTCAATAATTTTTCTCGGGTTGTGTTTGCCTGCCGGCCGCTGCCGGTCGTTATTGTCATTATTAAAAGAATAAATCATCCCCTGCCGTTCGGGTTGGCATCAACGGGTAGTCGGAGCGAAGTTACCGTGAGAAGAACATCGTTCAGCGCTGTCGCATCAGGCTTCAGCGGCCAGGGATAATTTCCGGGCGGTATCGTTTCGCATTTCGTCGCTATAAGCAAACCGCAATTTAAAACTTTATGGAATAAATGCGGCGACGTTTAGGGCTGGGGGTTATAGATATGCGGGAGAAATAGGCAAAAGCAGATTATTGGTACAGCAGACCGGGGCGAACCGACACATTCCACCCCGAATAAGCGATTACATTTTGCCGCTGTAGTAGTAGCCGACAAACTTCAACAGCTTCAGCTGCCGGCCGATGCGGCTGGGCTGGCTGAGCAGGCGGTAGAGCCATTCCAGACCGAGGTTCTGCCACACCTTGGGCGCACGCTTCACGTGGCCGGTAAACACGTCGTAGGTGCCGCCCACGCCCATATACAGCGCCTGCGGATGCACCTTGCGGCAGTCGCGCATCAGGATCTCCTGCTTCGGCGATCCCATCGCCACCGTCACGATGGCGGCGCCGCTGGCGCGAATACGCTCGAATAGCGCCTCTCGCTGCTCCGGTTTGAAATAGCCGTCCTGGCTGCCCACCAGGTTAACGTTCCACTGGCTGCGCAGCTTCCGTTCGGTTTCCGCCAGCACCTCCGGCTTGCCGCCGATCAGGAAGACCGGCGTGCCTTCACGGCCGGCACGCTGCATCAAGGCTTCCCAAAGATCGGCGCCCGCGACGCGCGAAACGTCCGCCGCCGGGTATTTGCGGCGAATCGAGCGCACCATGCTGATGCCGTCGGCGTACTTGTACTCCGCTTCATCCAGCAACGCATGCAGCGCCGGGTCCTCTTCCGCCTTCAGGATCTTTTCCGCATTCATGGCCACCAACGTGCCCTGTTTGACCCGGCCGCCGTCGAACAGAAAGTCCATACAGTGTGCCATATCGCGAAAGCCCCACAGGCTGAAACCGCGCAGCTCATACTGCGGCACCGAAATCTTTGTTTCCATCGTCGTCATTACCCTTACAAAAGACCGTCCGCCCGTGGGGGAGAGGCCAGCGCGCGGGCGCGCGTCACTCTGGCCTTGATGAGCCCGGCGGTATCGAACAGCCAATACAGCAACTTCGCCAGCACCAGACAGGCGCCGAAAATAATGCAGAAGAACACCACGCGCGAAACGAATGAGTCCACCCCTTCGCGCGCCAATACAATCATGTTGAACACCGCACCGAAGCAGAATCCTTGCAGGATAGCCGCCTTATAGCGGTTCGGTTCGGTTTTGCCCAACTCATACAGCCAGTCGAACCACTTGATGATCATGCCCACCAGAATCGCACCGAGCGGGATAAACAGCGCGCCGCCCATCACCACCAGCGAACCGATCAGCGTCGGGGATATCGCCAGCCCGGAGTGGTTGTTCAGCACTTCCCAGGTGAAATAGTTGGCCGAGTTCAGCACCACGTCCGGCCGGCCCGGCCATAGCCACGTTGGGATAAAGACGTAGAAATCACGCAAGATCGGCGCCAGGCCCTGGAAATCGATCTTGTCGTAATTTTGCAGCAGCAGCGCCAGGTTTTCCCACGGCGAGAAGGTGTCTCGGGTCAGATAGAGGAAGGTATAAAACGCTTCCGCGCCGCTGACGTCCAGGCTATAGCGCTTCAACGCCAGCCAGAACATGCCGACCACGCCGAATATGCCCGCCGCCGCCAACATCCACAGCGTGATCCAGCCGCGCACGATGCCGATAAACAGGAACAGCGCGAAGGCGATGATGATATTGGCGCGGGTGCCGCCGACGATGACGTAGGTCAAAATGCCGAACGCCACCGTCGCCACCAGGAACAAGAACCAGGCGCGCAGATCCTGCCGCAGGAAATAGACCACCAGCATCGCCGGAATGAAGAAGTAGAAGAACCGTTTGAGCGCCACGCCGGACACGTCGCTGGAGAAGATCTGGCTGTAGGAATTGAGCTTGAACAGCAGGAAGCCGTTCTGCATGAAGAAAATCCCCACGGTCCCGATCGCCACCAGCGCCAGCAGCACCCAGGTCATATGGGTTTCCACCCGGTTCATGGTGAACAGCGCCGCGCGCGGCTGAGAGCGGCGCTTGCGCAGCCGGGTCTTGTAGGTGACGTAATAGATGGCGTAAAACGCCGTCGCCGACAGCAAGGCGTACAGCAGAAACTCCACCGGCACCACCTCGACGTCAAACTGAAACACCAGCAGACAGGTCAGCGGGAAGCCGAAATAAAACGTCAGCAAATACAGCAGCGAGAAGAAGACGTTGAAGTTAAAGCGCACGCGCCGAAACTCCTGGTAGGTCAGCGTCAGAATAAACGTCAGGCTGACCAGGTAGACGACGAACAGGCCGCCGAATTGCGCCAACGTCATGAGTGCTCTCCCGCCGCCAGCGCCAGGGCTTGCTGCCAGCCGTCGACATAGTTCGGATTAAAGAAGGCGATCGTCTGCTTGTCCACCGCCGCCAGCTGGCGCTGCGCTTCGCGCACCACCGCCTCGTCGAGCGAGTCGCCGTAGAACAGCACCGGCAGGTGCTGCTCCGCCAAATCCTGCCAGAACGGGTTTTGCCGGCTGAGCACGAAAGGCACGCCGAACTGAATCAGCAGGCACAGGGTGCCTATCCCCTGCTGGCGATTGAAAATGAAATAGCCGAGATCGCAGGCGCGCAGGATGTTGAGGTAGTCCTCAAACGCCACCTGCTGCGTGAGCAGCTGCAGATTTTTCTCGCCGAATAGCGGCAATCCGGCGGCGCGCACCTGCTCGATGTAGGCGTCGTTATTGGCCGGATAGCCCATCGGCAGGATCACGCGCACGTCGGCGCCGAACTGCTGATGGATCGCCTGCAGCGCTTCGATATGCCGGTTGCTGCGATCGCCGGAGTTGCCCACCAGAATTGTCATCGGCCCGGCCAGATTTTTCTCGACGTGAACGTCGGTCAGCGCCGGATCCATCCGCGTCGGGAAGTACAACAACGAGGCCGGCACCCGCGCATGGCGCTGCTGATAGTGGATCACGTCGCCGCGGGTGGCGAACACGTTCCCCACTCGCCCCTGCGCAATGCGGCGCAGCAGGTAAAACAGCCGAAATTTCCAGCTGGTGGCGTCTTCGTACAGATCGGCGCCCCAAATATGCCAACTGACCTGACGTGCCTTGATCTTGCCGCTCAGCAGCGCCAGCCACAGCCCCGGATTGAACTGACCGTGCAGGAAGAAGCGCGCATCGCGATCGGCCTGGGCGCGGGCGATCACCGCCGCCGCCAGACTCTTCTTGTCGGCGTAAGGCTCAATGTTCAGGGCGGGGAAATCCCCCAGTGCCGCCACATCCTTGGCCGCCACCATAAAATGCCGCGTCTGCTCAGCCGGCAAACGCGGCGCCAGCACGTCGTTAAAGAAGCGCAGCACCGTCTGGTTATGATGCGGGATATCGGATCCCAGAACGTGAATCAGTGTGGTCATACTCGTCTACGATAAATAAGAAACACGCAGCTACAGAGCGCGAAATACACGATGTAGGTTGCCATATAGGCCTGAGCCGCCCCCAGCGCGCCGCGCAGCGGGATCAGCCAGTGCGAGAACAGCGTCAACAGCAGAAACTGGCTGACTTCCGTCAGGATATAAAAGCGCAGCGACGCTTTGGCGATCACCAAATAGCCGAACACATAGGCCCCGACTTTCAGCACGTCGCCCACCAGCTGCCAGGCAAACAGATCGCGCATGGCGACGAACTTGTCCGAGAACAGCAGCCAGATGGCGAAATCACGCAGCAACCACACCGTAAAGCTCGCCGCCGCTACCGCCGGCAGCACGAATTTCAGCGAGCGCACGATCTCCCGCGAGATGGCGCCCTTGTCCGTCAACCGCGACAGCGTCGGCAGTAGATAGACGGTAAACGAGGCGGTGATAAACTGCAGATAGGCATCGGAAATGCTGCTGACGCCTTGCCAGATCCCCACCTCATCCCAACCGTAATGCGCGGCCAACAGGTTACGCATCATCACGTAGGCCACCGGCAGCGTCACCGAGGTGATCAACGCCATGAGGGTGAATTTGCCGAGGTTGCCGGCCACCCCGTTGTCCCAGCGCGGAGCCAGGTAGCGCAGCGGCAACGTTTTGCGCCGCCACAGCATCAGCCCGGCCGGCAACACCACTAACGCCGGCACCAACGCCAGCCCTGCCAGCGCGCCTTCATAGCCGCCCAGCTTGAAGCACAGATAATAAGCCACCACGCCGATCAGGCTGCCGCCGATCACCGCCAGCGCGTTGCCCATCGCGTCGCGATAACCTTTCAGCACCGCCATGAACAGGTTGGCGTAGGCGATGCCCATCTGAATGAAGGCGACGGCGCGCACCACGCCGACGTAATCGGCATGCCCGAACAGCCCGACGCTGATCGGCTCGGCGGCGAACAAAAACACCAGCGCCAGCAAGGTCGAAAAGCCCAGCACGATGCTCGACGCGGTGCCGACCGCCAGACGCAGACGCTGCGAGTCCTGGTGGTACTCCGCCACGTATTTGGTGATGCCGTTAAAAATGCCCGCGCCGGACAGCACGCCCAGCACGGTGATCAACTGGCGAAAGTTACCCGCCTGCCCCACGCCGCTGGGGCCAAACGCCACCGCCAGCAGTTTCACCACCAGTAGTCCCACGCCAATTTTGATCAGCGTGGAACCGGCGGTCCATATCGACGCTTTTGCCAACGACATATCAGGCGAAGAAGCTCAGGATGGTATTGATTACCGTACGCTGATTGACATCGGACATATTGTAGAACAGCGGCAAACGCACCAGACGCGCACTTTCCTGCGTGGTGTAACGGTCTTCGCCGGCAAAGCGGCCAAACTGTTCGCCGGCCGGGCAGTCATGCAGCGGGATATAGTGGAACACGGCCATGATTTCAGCTTCCTTCAGGTAGTCGATAAAGGCCGTGCGCTCTTCGATATCGCGCAACTTGATATAGAACATGTGCGCGTTATGCACGCAGTCCGCCGGAATGCTCGGCAACTCGATACGGCCTGACCGAACCAACGGCAGGAAACTGTCGTAGTACTTCTGCCACAGCGACAGGCGGCGCTGGTTGATGCGCTCCGCCACTTCCAGCTGACCCCACAGGTAGGCGGCCTGCAAGTCAGACATCAAGTAGCTGGAGCCGATGTCGCGCCAGGTATATTTGTCGACCTGGCCACGGAAGAACTGGCTGCGGTTGGTGCCTTTCTCGCGGATGACTTCCGCCCGATCGATCAGGGCCGGATCGTTCACCAGCGTCGCGCCGCCTTCGCCGCCGGCGGTATAGTTTTTGGTTTCATGGAAGCTGAAGCAGCCGATATGGCCGATGGTGCCCAATGCCTTGCCTTTGTAGGTCGACATCACGCCCTGCGCGGCATCTTCAACCACGAACAGGTTATATTTCTTCGCCAGCGCCATGATGGTATCCATCTCGCAGGCGACGCCGGCGTAGTGTACCGGCACGATCGCGCGGGTTTTATCGGTAATCGCCGCTTCGATTTTGGTTTCGTCGATGTTCATGGTGTCCGGCCGCAGATCGACGAACACCACTTTGGCGCCGCGCAGCACAAAGGCGTTGGCGGTTGAAACGAAGGTAAAGCTCGGCATGATCACTTCGTCGCCCGGCTGAATATCCAGCAGGATGGCGGCCATTTCCAACGACGCGGTGCAGGAAGGCGTCAACAGCACTTTCGCGCTGCCGAAATGCTGTTCCATCCACTGCTGGCAGCGACGGGTAAAACCGCCGTCGCCGCACAACTTGCCGCTGCCCATGGCAGCCTGCATATATTCCAGTTCAGTGCCAACAACCGGTGGTGCGTTAAATGGAATCATGTCTACCTCTGTATAACCAGTACGCGGTGCTTTCAATCACGGCACCCTGTCGTTGATAGAGTCGTAATGCGGCGATATTGCCTATCTGGGTCGCGACCCGTAGGCGCTGCATCCCCTGCCGCCGGCATTCGGCGATCGCCGCCGCCATCAGCCTGGAACCAATCCCCCGGCCGGATGCGCCGGGATAGGCCGCCAGCAAACCGATACGCATTTCCTGGTCGCCAATGTCACGCAGGCTGACGAATCCTTCTGGGTGCCCCTGTTCGTCCAGCGCCAACAGGCATTGATGATCGAAAGTGCCCAAAACGGCCTTTTCGATCCATAAAGCATAAAACCGGCCGCTGTCATCAGGTTGATACCAGGGTGCACGAAAGCGGCTGGCGGCGAACGCCTGAGCCGCCGCGCTACGCAATGCGGGGATATCGGCCTCGGTCGCGAAGCGTATCGCCTGTACGCGGTCACCAAATTTAAGTATCGACCTGTTATCAAGCGCCAAAACCAGATCGACCTCGCCCTCAACCAGGCGGAAGCCCAAATCGGCCAGGCCATCCGCCAAGGCCAATTGCTGTGCGGAGACTTTAGCCTGCACCAGGGCATAAGCCGCCAAGTCGGCCTCAGCCAGAACCGGGGCTGAGGAGGAGAAACTGAGTTTCGCGCTGTCCAGCGCAAAAAACTCACTTTCCCATGACAAAGGCTCAATAGTGGCGTGGACGTGCATGCAGCAGATCCAGCAAATACTTGCCGTAGCCCGTTTTGGACAACGAGGTGGCGGCGCGTTTCAGCCCCTTGTCATCCAGCCAACCGTTGCGCCAAGCGATCTCTTCCAGACAGGCGATTTTAAAGCCCTGGCGTTTTTCTACCGTCTGCACGAAGCTGCTGGCTTCCAGCAGGCTGTCGTGAGTGCCGGTGTCCAGCCAGGCAAAACCGCGCCCCAGCAGCTCGACGGTCAGTTCTCCGCGCTCCAGATACATCTGGTTGATGCTGGTGATTTCCAGCTCGCCGCGCTCGGAAGGCTTCACCTGCTTGGCAAACTCCACCACCTGGCTATCGTAGAAATACAGGCCGGTCACCGCCCAATCAGATTTCGGTTTCTTCGGTTTTTCTTCGATCGACAGCGCACGGAAGTTATCGTCAAACTCCACCACGCCAAAGCGTTCAGGATCCATGACCTGATAACCGAACACGGTGGCACCCTCGGTGCGAGCCGCGACGTTTTTTAATTTCGGACTGAAAGACTGGCCGAAGAAGATGTTATCCCCCAACACCAGGCAGCAAGAATCGCCGTTGATAAACTCCTCGCCGATCAGGAACGCCTGGGCCAAGCCTTCAGGCTTAGGCTGTGCAGCGTAGCTGAGATTGACGCCGAACTGTTCGCCGTTACCCAACAAACGCTCGAAGGACGGCAGATCTTCCGGGGTAGAGATAATCAAAATATCGCGGACCCCCGCCAGCATCAGTACCGACATCGGGTAATAGATCATCGGCTTGTCGTAGATTGGCAGCAGTTGCTTGGACACACCACGAGTAATCGGATGCAGACGCGTGCCGGAACCGCCGGCCAGAATAATACCTTTCATACTTACTCCAAAACCCGCCGCGCCACTTCAGGGCGGCGCGGCGTTAAATTAATCTGACAACCCCAAACGCTCGCCGGCATAAGACCCGTCTTGCACCCGGCGCCACCAGGTTTCGTTAGCCAGGTACCAGGCTACCGTCTTGCGAATGCCGCTTTCGAACGTTTCCTGCGGGCGCCAGCCCAGCTCACGATCGATTTTGCCGGCGTCGATGGCGTAACGCATGTCGTGGCCCGGGCGATCCTTAACGTAAGTGATCAGATCGCGGTAGTGCGCCACGCCCTGTGGTTTGTTTGGCGCCAGTTCTTCCAGCAGGTCACAGATGGTCTGCACCACTTCGATATTCTTGCGCTCGTTATGGCCACCAATATTGTAAGTTTCTCCTACTACGCCTTCGGTCACGACCTGATAGAGCGCACGCGCGTGATCTTCGACATACAGCCAGTCACGCACCTGCGCACCGTTGCCGTATACCGGCAGCGGTTTGCCAGCTACCGCATTCAGGATCACCAGCGGGATCAGCTTCTCCGGGAAATGATAAGGGCCGTAGTTGTTCGAACAGTTGGTCACGAGGGTCGGCAAACCGTAGGTACGCAACCAGGCGCGCACCAGATGATCGCTCGACGCCTTGGAAGCGGAATACGGGCTGCTCGGCGCATACGGTGTGGTTTCGGTGAACAGATCGTCGGTACCGTGCAGATCGCCGTACACTTCATCGGTGGAGATATGATGGAAACGGAAAGCCTGCTTCTTCTCCGCCGCCAGCGGCTGCCAGTAGTGGCGCGCCGCTTCCAACATAGTGTAAGTGCCAACCACGTTGGTCTCGATAAACGCCGCCGGGCCGTCGATAGAGCGATCGACGTGGCTTTCCGCCGCCAGGTGCATCACTACATCCGGTTGATACTGGGCGAATACCCGATCCAACCCGACGCGATCGCAGATGTCGATCTGCTCGAAGGCATAACGATCGCTGTCGGCCACTACCGCCAGCGACTCCAGGTTACCGGCATAGGTCAGCTTATCCACCACCACCACGCTATCGCCGGTGGCCTCGATGATGTGCCGCACAACTGCAGAACCAATAAAACCGGCACCACCGGTGACTAAGATACGTTTCAACGCCAGACTCCTTTGGTATCAATTACCCATGTTTGTTTTACATCTTCCGGCCGGATGGCCTTGAACTGCTGATGATCGACCAACATCACGATCACATCGGCCTGCTGCAACGCTTCGGCGATTGGCGTCAACGTCACATGGCCCGCCAACGACTTCGGCAGCTGCTCGACGTTCGGTTCCACTGCCAGCGTTTCGCCGGCGTGCCATTCGGCGATCAGGTGCGCGACTTCTACCGCCGGGCTTTCGCGCAGATCGTCGATATTCGGCTTGAAGGCCAAGCCGAAGCAGGCGATTTTCACCTCTGACGCCCGCTTGTCGGTGGCGGCCAGGCAATCGGCCACCGCCGCTTTCACCCGGTCGACTACCCACAACGGTTTACCGTCGTTTACCAGACGCGCGGTGTGGATCAAGCGCGCCTGCTGTGGGTTCTGCGCTACGATAAACCACGGATCGACGGCGATGCAGTGGCCGCCGACGCCTGGGCCAGGCTGCAGAATGTTCACCCGCGGGTGACGGTTCGCCAGGCGAATCAGTTCCCAGACGTTGATCCCTTGTTCGGCGCAAATCAGCGACAGTTCGTTAGCAAAGGCGATGTTCACATCGCGGAAGCTGTTTTCCGTCAGCTTGCACATCTCGGCAGTGCGTGAGTTGGTGACCACGCATTCCCCCTCGAGGAAAATCTTGTACAGTTCGCTGGCGCGCGCCGAGCACTTCGGCGTCATGCCGCCGATCACGCGATCGTTTTGAATCAGCTCCACCATCACCTGCCCCGGCAACACGCGCTCCGGGCAGTAGGCGATATTCACGTCCGCCGCTTCGCCCGCTTGTTGCGGGAAGCTGAGATCGCTGCGCGCCTGCGCCAACCATTCCGCCATCTGTTCAGTGGCGCCCACCGGCGAGGTGGACTCAAGGATCACCAGATCGCCTTTTTTCAGCACCGGCGCCAGCGATTTCGCCGCCGCCTCGACATAGGCCAGATCCGGCTCATGATCGCCCTTGAACGGCGTAGGCACCGCGATCAGGAACGCGTCAGCCGCCAGCGGTTTGGTCACCGCCTGCAGGAAACCGCCGTCGACGGCATCCTTGACCACTTTATCCAGATCCGGTTCGACGATATGGATAGCACCGCGATTAATGGTATCTACCGCATGTTGGTTAACATCTACGCCCACCACTTTTTTCTTGCGGGAAGCAAACGCCGCCGCCGTTGGCAAGCCGATATAACCCAGGCCGATAACCGAAATAGTGTCAAAACTCATAGTGTCACCTGATGATTCTTTAAAGCTTCGAGGATACGCTGACAGGCATGCCCGTCGCCGTATGGGTTGTGCGCCCGGCTCATCGCGTGATATTCGCTTTCGTCCGTCAACAGCCGGGTCACCGCTTCAACAATTTTGGCCACATCGGTGCCGACCAGGCGCACCGTGCCCGCATCTACCGCCTCCGGGCGCTCGGTGGTATCGCGCATCACCAGCACCGGCTTGCCTAACGAGGGCGCCTCTTCCTGAATGCCGCCGGAGTCGGTAAGGATCATGTAAGCGTGGGTCATCAGATAGACAAACGGCAAATAATCCTGCGGCTCGATCAGCATGACGTTGTCGATGCCTTTCAAAATGCGATTCACCGGCTCGCTGACATTCGGATTGAGATGCACCGGGTACACCACCTGCACTTCCGGGTGGCTGCGGGCGATCTCCGCCAGCGCGCTGCAAATCCGCTCAAAACCGCCGCCAAAACTTTCCCGGCGATGGCCGGTGACCAGAATCAGTTTTTTGTCGGCGTCGAGGAACGGGTAACGCTGCGCCAGGCTGGCGCGCAGCGCAGCATCGCTCATCACGCGATCGCGCACCCAGAACAGCGCGTCGATCACCGTATTGCCGGTCACAAAAATACGGTTGTCCGGCAGCAGCTCGCGCAGCAGATTTTGGCGCGAGTTCTCGGTCGGCGCGAAGTGGTACATCGCCAGATGGCCGGTCAGTTTGCGGTTGGCCTCTTCCGGCCAGGGAGAATACAGATTGCCGGTACGCAGCCCGGCCTCGACATGCCCAACGGGAATGCGTTGATAGAACGCCGCCAGGCTGGTCGCCAGCGTGGTGGTGGTATCGCCGTGCACCAGCACCACGTCCGGTTTGAAGTCTTCCAGCACCCCTTTCAGCCCTTCCAGGATGCGACAGGTGATTTCCGTTAGCCCCTGGCCGGGTTTCATGATGTTCAGGTCGTAATCCGGCGTGATCTCGAACAACCGCAATACCTGATCCAACATCTCACGATGCTGTGCCGTTACGCAGACTCTTGCTTCAAAGGCCTCATCCTGGGCCAGTGCATGTACCAGCGGCGCCATTTTAATGGCTTCAGGTCTGGTGCCGAAAACAGTCAACACTTTCACAGCGAATCTCTTTTGGTCGGTTAATCGCAGGCCCCGCCTGCGAATGGGGCGCTCACGCGCCCTGCATCAGATTATTATATTATTTTTTTAACTACGCGGCCGACGCGCCAAGGCCACACCGGCGCCAACCAACGCGCCCATCGCGCCCCACAAAATCAGCCAGAAGACCCGGCGTGGGCTGTCGCGTTTTACCGGCTCTTCCGGCGTGCGCAAATAGCGATAGGTCTGGAACTTCTCATCCAACGTCGGGCCAACGTTCAGCGTCGCCAGCATTGCGCGGTTCTGATCGTAATCCAGATCGTAGGTCGGGCCGGAGGCCTGCAGGCCTTCCAGACGCGCCTGCAGCATTGGCCGGCCCAGCAAGAACAGATCCGAATCCGGCAACTGTTCGGCCGGAGTGTCGGTTTGCGTACGGCTGATCCCCTGGCTCTCGGCAATTTTCAACGCCTGTTGCGTGGTGTTCAGCTCGCGCTTGTAAACCGCCTCCGCGACCGCTTCCTGGCGCTTGACCTGTGCCTTCATCGAGGTGGTGCGAGCGGCCCACGCGCCCTGGATCTCTTCGTTCAGGTGCAGGGCAGCGCGGTGGCTGGCGAAGGCCACGTATTGGCGCAGCAAGCGGTTGGCGTCCGCGGCGGTTTCCGCCGTCAGCTTCACGCCGTCGTTCGGGACTTTTTTGTCGTCGCGCGGCGTGAACAGGATGTTATTGATCAGCTCGTCGAGCAATGCCGCATCGGCACGGGCATCCCCTTCCTGACGCTGTTTGTAGTAATCGCTCTGCAGCCAGAAATCGCGACGGGTGTCGTAAGCCGCCAGCTGCATGATGAACTCATTGTACGCTTCATCCGCGATGCTCGGCTGATCGCCGGCCGCCGCCGCCGGCAGCGTGCGCACATCCAGATTGCGCAGGAACTGCTGCTGGGAGTAATAACCGCCCAGCGCATTCACCGTCGGCCTGTCAGTGATCGCGGTGGCGCTCCACTCTTGCTTAACCAGGTAAGAAACGATCAGCGCGACCGCCGCGAACAGCACCGCAATGCCGATAATCCACGGTTTGCCGCGCCACAGGGTGCAGCACAGGCCGCGGATATCGAGTTCGTTATCCACCGCCGGGGTATGCTTGTCAGACGTTGTTTCTGGATTCATCACAGCCAAAAAGCCTCTGGTCTCTGGTTAAGGTACTTGCTTGTTATCGCCCGAACGCCGCAAGCGGCGCTTGATACGCTTAATGTACCGCGCAACCCGCCAGGCGCGCTTGATGCAGTAACCGTACAGGAAGAAGGCAAGCAAGAATAATGCCAACATAACCCACTCAGGGATAAAAGTCAGGCGTTCGCCGATCACGCCCACCGCAGCCAGCAACGCGGCCGCCAGGGTGATCAGCACGAAAGCCTGCCGCGGCGTAAAGCCGGCGCGCATGATCAGGTGGTGAATATGTTGACGATCGGGAGAGAAGGGGCTCATCCCCTTGCGTAAACGGCGATACATGATTGCTATCATGTCCATCAGCGGAATAGCGATGATCCACAGCGCGGTCACCGGGTTGATCGAGTGCGCCTTTCCCTGTGAACTTTGCAGCAGCAGCCAAATGGCGGTAAAGCCGATCAGGGTGCTGCCGGCATCCCCCATAAACACCTTATAACGGCGGCCGAGGATGCCGAGATTGAGCAAAATATAGGGAACGATAGTGGCGATCATCGCAAAGCACCAGAACGCCAGCTCATGATGGCCGCTCAGGTACAGCAGCAGGCCCAGCGCCCCGAAGGAGACGCAAGACAAACCGCCCAGCAGACCATCGATGCCGTCGACCATATTGAAAGCGTTGATCGCCGCCCATACCGCGAACAGCGTCACCAGATAGCCGAACGGCCCCAGCAGCATCTCCCAGTCACCCAGCACATGGCCGAAGCTGCGCAGATACAGACCGGCGAACACCATCATGGCGATGCCGACCAGCGCCTGCACCAGGGCGCGAATTTTAACGCTGATATCGAAACGATCGTCGAGCGCCCCCACAAACACCAGAATACCGGCGCAGGTGAGATAAAGCTTGGCGTGTGCGATGGGTTGTTCAGAGATCCAAAACGCGAAGCACAACCCGGCATAAACGGAAATACCGCCGACCAGAGGAATCAGCCCCTGATGGCGTTTGCGATAATTGGGTTTATCTACCAGACCAATACGTTTTGCCGCCTTGCGGGCAACAAAGAGAAAAGCCAAAGAAAACAGGAAAACAAATAGAATTTCAGTACTCATAGTGAGTAAGTTCACAGTTAACAGATCTCTGTAGAAGATAAGGCAGCTTACCACGGGCTAAGGCTTGTGCCATCGGCCCCCGCTACCTTTCGGTCATTTCCTATGACAACGGTGATTCATGCCTATTTTCTTCGCATCGACTGACAAAATGACAGCAGCAAAGCCGACCGGCGCGAAACCGACCGACAAACAAGATGAATTCTCAATAAGTCGAGGAAACAACTTACTTTTCCATTACTGCTACTTATCGTATCCGCCAAAAGCGAAAAACGCCACGACTAGGCGTGGCGTTCAGCGAATTTTTTAACGAATTATGAGCGTTTCATCATATCGAAGAATTCATCGTTGGTTTTAGTCATCGCCAACTTATTAATGAGGAACTCCATCGCGTCGATTTCACCCATCGGATGAATGATTTTGCGCAGGATCCACATTTTTTGCAGCTCTTCAGAGGTGGTGAGCAGCTCTTCTTTACGGGTACCGGAGCGGTTGTAATCGATAGCCGGGAATACGCGTTTCTCGGCGATTTTACGCGCCAGATGCAATTCCATGTTGCCGGTACCTTTAAATTCTTCGTAGATCACTTCATCCATCTTCGAACCGGTATCAACCAGCGCGGTCGCGATGATGGTCAGGCTGCCGCCCTCTTCCACGTTACGCGCCGCACCGAAGAAGCGCTTCGGACGATGCAGGGCGTTGGCGTCCACACCACCTGTCAGCACCTTGCCCGAGGCCGGCACCACGGTGTTGTAGGCGCGCGCCAGACGGGTGATGGAGTCGAGCAGAATGATCACGTCTTTCTTGTGCTCAACCAGGCGCTTGGCCTTCTCGATCACCATTTCGGCCACTTGCACGTGACGCGAAGCCGGCTCGTCGAAGGTCGATGCGATCACTTCGCCTTTCACCAGGCGCTGCATCTCGGTCACTTCTTCCGGACGTTCGTCGATCAGCAGCACCATCAGCACACAGTCTGGGTGGTTGTAGGCGATGCTCTGCGCGATGTTCTGCAGCAGCATGGTTTTACCGGCTTTCGGCGGTGCCACGATCAGGCCACGCTGGCCGCGGCCAATCGGCGCCGCCAGATCCAGTACGCGCGCCGTCAAGTCTTCGGTCGAGCCGTTGCCGCGCTCCATCCGCAGACGGGAATTGGCGTGCAGCGGCGTCAAGTTCTCGAACAGGATCTTGCTGCGGGCGTTTTCCGGCTTGTCGTAGTTGACTTCGTTGACTTTCAGCAGGGCAAAATAGCGCTCGCCTTCTTTTGGCGGACGAATCTTACCGGAAATGGTGTCACCTGTGCGGAGGTTGAAGCGGCGGATTTGGCTAGGGGATACGTAGATGTCGTCGGGACCGGCGAGGTAGGAACTGTCTCCAGAGCGGAGGAAACCGAATCCATCCTGCAATATCTCGAGCACGCCGTCGCCGAAGATATCTTCTCCGCTTTTCGCATGTTGCTTCAGAATGGAGAAGATGATGTCCTGCTTGCGCATGCGGGCAAGGTTTTCCAGCCCCATATTTTCGCCGAGAGTAATCAGCTCAGAAACCGGCGTATTCTTTAATTCGGTAAGATTCATAGTGGTGGGTTCTTAAACTCGGGGTATGTCTCGAACTTGTATCGTGAATGGTATGGCAGCGAGATGCGTGCCTGTTTACTGGACGTTCGATCACCGGGCGCAGAGCCGTCGCGGTAAGAAATGGCTTACATCGGGCGCACGCATTGACGGTTGAAGATCGAAGGTACCTTAAAAATGATTTTTGCAAAACCGTTTGATTGCCAAAACACGGGTTGAGTTCAGTTTACTTTCAACGCCAGTGGTTCGACACAGAGTATAGCTTTAGATTCAAACTCTTTAGATTTAAAACTTCGGGCAAGTTCTATATGCAGTGTGGTTAAACTTAACACGCTTCTTGGCAGGCGTCTAGCGGTGAATTGAACATCACCGCCAGGCGCCTGATACTGGGCTTCCCGCCCGATTACAGATTCGCGTTCAGGAAATCTTTGAGCTGACCTTTGGACAACGCGCCAACCTTGGTCGCGGCCACTTCACCGTTCTTGAACAGCAACAGCGTAGGGATGCCACGGATACCGTACTTAGGCGCGGTAGCCGGGTTCTGATCGATATTCAGCTTGGTGATGGTCAGTTTGCCTTCGAACTCTTCGGCAATCTCATCCAGAATCGGAGCAATCATCTTGCACGGCCCACACCATTCAGCCCAGAAATCGACCAGGATCGGCCCTTCCGCTTTCAGCACGTCAGCTTCGAAGCTGCTGTCAGTCAGGTGAATAATTTTATCGCTCATGTTCTACTCCACAGGATTATGTCTACCTTGTTGGTGTAGCATTAACCAACTCAAGGTGATTTTATTGCACCGCGTTTATTTCAACGGATGTGCTTTCGTAAAGCAATAGTTAGCTGATATTCTACCACACTATGAGCAAAACACACTTGACCGAACAGAAGTTTTCCGACTTCGCCCTGCACCCGTTAGTCCTTGAAGCCCTTGAGAAAAAAGGGTTTCACAATTGCACGCCCATCCAGGCGTTAGCATTGCCGCTCACGCTCTCCGGGCGTGACGTTGCAGGTCAGGCGCAAACCGGTACCGGAAAGACGCTGGCGTTTTTGGCGTCTACTTTTCACTATTTGCTGACCCACCCGGCGAAACAGGATCGCCAGACCAATCAGCCGCGCGCCTTGATCATGGCGCCTACGCGTGAACTGGCGGTGCAAATCCACTCCGATGCGGAAGCCCTCTCCCAGACCACCGGGCTGAAGCTGGGCCTGGCCTACGGCGGCGACGGCTACGACAAACAGCTGAAAGTGCTGGAAAGCGGCGTGGACATTCTGATTGGCACCACCGGCCGTTTAATCGATTACACCAAGCAGAACTATGTCGATCTCGGCGCGATGCAGGTCGTCGTGCTGGATGAAGCCGATCGCATGTACGATCTCGGCTTTATCAAAGACATCCGTTGGCTGTTCCGCCGCATGCCTGCGGCCGATCAACGCCTGAACATGCTGTTCTCCGCCACGCTGTCCTATCGCGTACGCGAACTGGCCTTCGAGCAGATGAACAACGCCGAATATGTTGAAGTGGAACCGGAACAGAAAACCGGCCACCGCATTAAAGAAGAGCTGTTCTACCCGTCCAACGAAGAAAAAATGCGTCTGCTGCAGACGCTGATCGAAGAAGAGTGGCCGGATCGCGCCATCATCTTCGCCAACACCAAGCACCGCTGCGAAGACATCTGGGGCCACCTGGCCGCCGACGGTCACCGCGTCGGCCTGCTGACCGGTGACGTAGCGCAGAAAAAACGCCTGCGCATCCTCGACGACTTCACCAAGGGCAATCTGGATATCCTGGTCGCCACCGACGTCGCCGCGCGCGGTCTGCACATTCCCGCCGTCACGCACGTCTTCAATTACGATCTGCCTGACGACTGCGAAGACTACGTGCACCGCATCGGCCGTACCGGCCGAGCAGGTGCCAGCGGTCACTCCATCAGCCTGGCTTGTGAAGAGTACGCGCTCAACCTGCCGGCGATCGAGACCTATATCGATCACAGCATTCCAGTGAGCAAGTACAACAGCGATGCGCTGCTGACCGATCTACCGGCGCCGAAGCGCCTGTCGCGTCCGCGCGGCGGCAACGGCCCACGTCGCAACTCCGCGCCACGTCGCGGCGGCGCGCCGCGCAACAACCGTAAACGTTCGAGCTGATCGCCATGCTCAGCTCCAGCACGCTTTATGCTGCCATCGATCTCGGCTCCAACAGCTTCCATATGCTGGTGGTGCGCGAGGTGGCCGGCAGCATTCAGACTCTGGCGCGGATCAAGCGCAAAGTGCGCCTGGCGGCCGGGCTGGATCAGAATAATCACCTGTCGCATGAGGCCATGCAGCGCGGCTGGCAGTGTCTGCGGCTGTTCTCCGAACGTCTGCAGGACATCCCGCGCGAGCAGATCCGCGTTGTCGCCACCGCCACCTTGCGTCTGGCGTCCAACGCCGATGAGTTCCTGCAGGCCGCCGAGCAAATCCTCGGCTGCCCGGTGCAGGTCATCAGCGGTGAAGAAGAGGCGCGGCTGATTTATCACGGCGTCGCACACACCACCGGCGGGCCGGATCGTCGGCTGGTCGTCGATATCGGCGGCGGCAGTACCGAACTGGTCACCGGCACCGGCGCACAGGCATCGCAGCTGTACAGCCTGTCGATGGGCTGCGTCACCTGGCTGGAGCGCTACTTCAGCGATCGCAACCTCGGGCAAGAAAACTTCGAGCGCGCCGAACAGGCCGCGCGCGAAATGGTGCGGCCGATCGCGCCGCAGCTGCGCCAGCACGGTTGGCAAATCTGCGTCGGCGCTTCCGGCACCGTACAAGCGCTGCAGGAAATCATGGTGGCGCAAGGCATGGATGAACGCATCACCCTGCCCAAGCTGCGCCAGTTGAAACAGCGGGCCATTCAGTGCGGCAAGCTGGAAGAGCTGGAGATCGAAGGGTTGACGCTGGAACGCGCGCTGGTCTTCCCGAGCGGCCTGTCCATTCTGCTGGCCATCTTCCAGGAACTGGGTATCGAAAGCATGATGCTGGCCGGCGGTGCGCTGCGTGAAGGCCTGGTTTACGGCATGCTGCATCTGCCGGTGGAGCAGGATATTCGCACCCGCACCATCCGCAACCTGCAGCGTCGCTACCTGATCGACACCGAGCAGGCCGAGCGCGTCAGCCAGCTCGCCGCCAACTTCTCGCAGCAGGTCGCCAACGAGTGGCAGTTGGATGCGCGATGTCGCGAGCTATTACACAGCGCCAGCCTGATCCACGAACTCGGCCTCAGCGTCGATTTCAAGCAGGCGCCGCAACACGCCGCCTACCTGATCCGCCACCTGGACTTACCCGGTTTTACTCCCGCGCAGAAAAAACTGCTGGCCACCCTGTTGCAAAACCAGAGCAACACCCTCGACCTGTCGCTGTTGAACCAGCAAAACGCCCTGCCGCCGCGCACCGCGCAGCGTCTGTGCCGCATTTTGCGCCTGGCGATCATCTTCGCCAGCCGCCGCCGCGACGACACGCTACCGGCGGTGCGTTTACGCGCCAATCAGGACGATGACCTGACGGTGATCTTGCCGCCGGGTTGGCTGGAGCAGCATCCGCTGCGCGCCGAGGCGCTGGAGCAGGAAAGCCACTGGCAGAGCTACGTCCACTGGACGCTGCGGTTGGAAGAACAACGTTGAAATGACAAGGGCGCGATGAGCGCCCTTGCTTTTTAATTCCCGCCTTTGGCCTTGGCCAACTGGGCGCGGATATTGGCCAGATGGCTCTGCCCCTTCTGCATCCGCTCCTGCGGGCTCACCACTTTGCGCTCGGTTTCCCACGCCAAATCGTCCTGCGGCAGCTCCAACAGGAATCGGCTCGGCTCCGGCCGCACCAACTCACCGTACTGACGGCGTTCGCGGCACAGGGTGAAGATCAGCTCTTTTTGCGCACGGGTGATCCCTACATAGGCCAAACGCCGCTCTTCATCGACATTGTCTTCGTCGATGCTGCTCTGGTGCGGCAGCAGCCCCTCTTCCATGCCCACCAGGAACACGTAGGGGAACTCCAACCCTTTGGAAGCGTGCAGCGTCATCAGCTGCACCTGATCCAGCTCCTCTTCGCTTTCACCTCGCTCCATCATGTCGCGCAGGGTGAAACGCGTCACGACCTGAGTCAGCGTCATCGGCTCGTCCAAATCGTTGCCTTCCAGCATCTCCGTCATCCAACCGAACAGCGTATTGACGTTCTTCATCCGCATTTCGGCGGCCTTCGGGCTGGTCGAGGTTTCAAACAGCCAGCTCTCATAATCCACGCCGCGGATCAGATCGCGCACCGCCGCCACCGGCTCACGCTCCGCCTGCTGGGCGATGCCGCCCAGCCAGTGGGTGAAACGCTGCAGCGATTCCAGCCCGCGCCCGGTCAGGTGCTGGCTCAGCCCCAGATCGAAGCTGGCATGGAACAAACTCTTGTTGCGCTGGTTGGCCCACTCGCCGAGCTTCTGCAGCGTCGCCGGGCCGATCTCGCGCTTGGGAGTATTGACGATACGCAGGAAGGCGCTGTCGTCCTCCGGGTTGGTCAGCACGCGCAGGTAGGCCAGCAAATCCTTGATCTCGGGGCGGGAGAAGAACGACGTACCGCCGGAAATCTTGTACGGGATGCGGTTCTGCATCAGCATCTTTTCAAACACCCGCGACTGGTGGTTGCCGCGGTACAGAATCGCATAGTCGCCGTAGTTGGTTTTTTTCACGAAGTGGTGGGCGATCAGTTCCCCCACCACGCGCTCGGCTTCGTGATCCTCGTTGTTGGCGGTCACCACCTTCAGCTCTTCGCCATACCCCAGTTCGGAAAACAGCCGTTTTTCAAACACGTGCGGGTTATTGGCGATCAGGATATTGGCCGCCTTCAAAATGCGCTCGCTGGAACGGTAGTTTTGCTCCAGTTTGATCACCTGCAGCGCCGGGAAATCTTCCTTCAACAGCACCAGGTTCTGCGGCCGCGCGCCGCGCCAGGAGTAGATCGACTGATCGTCGTCGCCCACCACGGTAAAGCGCGCGCGATGGCCCACCAGCAGCTTCACCAGCTCGTATTGGCTGGTGTTGGTATCCTGATACTCATCCACCAGCAGATAGCGAATGCGCTGCTGCCAGCGTTCACGCACCTCTTCGTTGCGTTGCAGCAGCAGCGTCGGCAACAGGATCAAATCGTCGAAGTCCAGCACGTTGCACGCCCGCATATGGGCGTGGTAAAGACCGTAGCAATGGGCGAACAGTTTGTCGCGCTCCGAGCGCGCCAACTCCGCCGCCCGCTGGGGATCGATCAGGTCGTTTTTCCAGTTGGAGATGGTCGAAATCAGCTGCGCCACCAGCGTTTTATCGCTTTCCAGCCACTTTTCGGTCAGCTCTTTCAGCAATGCCAGCTGATCCTGGTCGTCGAACAGCGAAAAGTTGGACTTCATGCCCAGCGCCACATATTCCCGCTTGATGATCTCCAGCCCCAGGGTGTGGAAGGTGGAAATCATCAGCCCGCGCGCCTCTTTGCGTCCCAGGGTTTGCGACACGCGCTCTTTCATCTCGCGCGCGGCTTTGTTGGTAAAGGTCACGGCGGCGATGTGCCGCGCCTGGTAGCCGCAGTGGTGGATCAGGTGGGCTATCTTGTTGGTGATAACGCGCGTCTTGCCGGAACCGGCACCGGCCAACACCAGGCAGGGCCCGGTAACGAATTCGACGGCTTGTTGTTGGCTGGGGTTTAATCGCATGGCGCTGACTGGCTCGACTGTAAAACGTGGAAGGGAATTGTAGCAGAAAGCGCCGATGAGATTTAGCGGGTATAATCAGCGCAATTTTCGCATCGATAAAGGCAATACCATGGCAAAAACGGCGTGCGCCCTGCACATTCTGGTAGACAATGAAAAGCTGGCCAACGAGCTGCTGGCCAAGCTGAAGCGCGGCGTCAGCTTCGACACGCTGGCGCGCAAATACTCGAGCTGCCCGTCAAAACGCAACGGCGGCTCGCTGGGCGAATTCAACAAAGGCGCAATGGTGCCTGCGTTCGATAAAGCGGTGTTCAGCATTCCGCTGCTCAAACCTTACGGCCCGGTCAAAACCCAGTTCGGTTACCACATCATCAAGGTGCTGTACCGCAACTAGGGGGCCTGAGCCCCCTGCCACGAATTACTGCGCGCCAGCGGCGTCCGTCGCCGGCGCAGCCACCGCGGTGTCGGCCGGTTTGGCTTCTTCCGTCACCACCGCCGGCGCCGGCATCATGATGCCGTCATAGGTATCCTGCAACTGCTTCATGCTCATTTCCGGCTCGCCCTTCGGCTGCATCAGCACCAGCGTCGCCTCCTGAGACAACTGCAGCTTCAGCGCCTGATTCAGCGTCTCCAGCGTCAGGCTGGACAGGAACTCCTGGCGCAACTTCTGGTACAGCTCCGGCGCGATATCCACCACCCCGCTCTGCTGTGACCGCAGACGCTGGCTCATCAGCACGTCGGTGTCGGTACGGGCGTAGGTCGCGAACAGCTTGCTCAGCTGATCGTTTTTCTGCGCCAGCAGCGCATCGAATTCCTCTTTCGACAGGCCGTTGTCACGCACGTTGGCCAGTTCGCGGGCAATGAAGCCCAGGCTGCCGTTCAGATTGTTGTTCGGCGTATCCAGGTGGATGGCGCACTGCCCGCGCTGGTACTGCACGCGGCAGTCAAAGCCCAAATGCAGGTTTTTCTGGTCGCTTTTTTCCAGCGTCTGCTGGAGGTGCCAGAACAACGCCTCGCGGGCGAGATCGCCACGCCAGTAGCGCAGCAGGCTTTGCGAATCGCGAATCGGGTGCCACGGCGAATCCCACATGATCGACAGCGTACCCTGCTTCACCTGCTCGCTGATCAGGCTCACCGGCTGCTGCGGCAGCGGCGTCAGGGTCGGCATCGGAGCCGGGGTTTCACGTTTGCCCTGCAGCGGCGAGAAGGCCTTGTTGATCTGCTCGCCCAGGCTGCGGCTGTCAACCTTGCCGACCACGAACAGCGTCATGGCGTCCGGTGTGTACCACTGCTGATAGAATTTCTTCAACTGCTCAAGGTTGACCGGCCGTTTCGCCGGCTGCGCCGGATCGTGCGCCAGCAGCGTCGAGCCTTTCAGGCGGTAACGCCACCAGGCGTCTTTGGTATTGGGTGGGAAAGTGCCGACCGGATTGATGCTGGAATTCATCACCGCGTGCACCGTGTGCTCGTCGATCGCCAGTTTGCCGGTGGTGTCCGCCAGCCAGGCCAGCGCTTCTTTCAGCAGATCGGGCCGGTTGTTCGGCAAGCTGAGGTTATACATGGTGAAATCGTACGAGATGATAGCCGGCGGCAGCGGCCGCTCGTTATCTACGCTCTGCTGCCACAGCGCCCGCAGCTGCGGCGCCGTGAAGCTTTCGCTGCGCGTCAACGCCAGCCGCGGCAGCAGGTGGGCAAAGCCGGTCTGCTGCGAAGACTCCACCAAAGAGCCGGTATTGACGATCAGCCGCAGTTCCACGCGGTCGCTCGGCCGCTGCGGCGTATCGAGAATCTGCCATGAAAACCCGTTGGCCAGCGCCCCCTGCTGCCAGGCAGGATCGGGTTGTAGTGCTTCAGCCTGCACGCTGCCACTGGCTGCCGCCAGTAGCAGCCCACCAACTATAAGATGAATTCTGGTGCCCTGCATGTGAACCCCTACTTAATGACTATCCAATTTCTTATGCAAATGCGTGTATTCCATTCAATGGAATCATAAAAATACGCCCTGAGTTTCACGGTGGGGCGGAAAGCAGAAAGTGTACCATCGTGTTAGACCGCGCGCCTTTGCGGATGTCACTCATTAGAGTGAAAAATAATAGATTGCGGGGTTTTTAATGCAAAAAATCGTTACGAGGCAGGGGAAGAAGCTCACCGGCCGCGGATGCGGCCGGTGATTTACCGCCAAAATCAGGCGGAAGGCAGCGTTTTGTCCGCGCCGGTGTTTTTGTTGTTCAGGGTGTCTTTCAGCTGCTTCTCATCCAGCTGATTACACCATTTGGCCACGACCACGGTTGCCACGCCATTGCCCACCAGGTTGGTCAGCGCGCGGGCTTCCGACATAAAGCGGTCGATGCCGAGGATCAGCGCCAGACCGGCCAACGGCAGGTGGCCCACGGCGGAGATGGTGGCGGCCAACACGATAAAGCCGCTGCCGGTCACGCCCGCCGCCCCTTTGGAGGAGAGCAGCAACACCACCAGCAGGGTAATCTGATGCATGATATCCATGTGGGTGTTGGTCGCCTGAGCGATAAATACCGCGGCCATGGTCAGATAGATAGAGGTGCCGTCCAGGTTGAAGGAGTACCCGGTCGGGATCACCAGGCCCACCACCGATTTCTTGCAGCCCAACTTCTCCATTTTATCCAGCATGCGCGGCAGCGCGGATTCAGACGACGAGGTTCCCAGCACGATCAGCAGCTCTTCTTTGATGTAGTTGACGAATTTGAAGATGCTGAAGCCGTTGGCGCGGGCGATGCTGCCCAACACCACTACCACGAACAGGATGCAGGTAATATAGAAACACACGATCAGCTGGCCGAGTTGCACCAGCGTGCCGACGCCGTATTTACCGATGGTAAACGCCATGGCGCCGAAGGCCCCCAGCGGCGCCAGGCGCATGATCATGTTGATGATGCCGAAAATCACCCGCGAGAAGCTGTCGATCACGTTGTAGATCAGCTGCCCTTTGTCGCCCAGACGATGCAGGGCGAAGCCGAACAGCACCGCGAACAGCAGCACCTGAAGAATGTTGCCGCTGGCGAACGCGCCGATCACGCTGCCGGGGATGATGTCCAGCAGGAACGGAATGATGCCCTGCTGCTGCGCCTGCTCGGCGTAGATCGCCACCGCTTTGGCGTCCAGCGTACCGGGATCGACGTTCATGCCAGCGCCCGGTTGCACCAGGTTGACGATCACCAGGCCGATAATCAGCGCGAGGGTGCTGACGATTTCAAAATACAGCAGCGCGATGGCGCCGGTGCGCCCCACCGCCTTCATGCTTTCCATGCCGGCGATGCCGGTCACCACGGTGCAGAAAATCACCGGGGCGATAATCATCTTGATCAGTTTGACGAAGCCATCGCCCAAGGGTTTCATCTGGGCGCCGAGGTCAGGGTAGAAGTGGCCAAGCAGGATACCCAGCGTGATCGCCGTCAGCACCTGAAAATAGAGGCTCTTAAAAATTGTTGTTTTCATATGAACATCCTATGGGGGGAAGACACGCACCAGGCGGCAGTCTAAAAATCCAGCCTGTTCATTGCTTGCGCGGAAAATAACACCCACTTAACAACATGGAAATAATTTGTTGCACCCACTCCTCAGGGTTGATGTGAATTTAAGAGCTGAAACGCGTCAGTCGGGGTGCAAAGCTGAAAATTGCGTAAGCCTTTGTTTGCACTAACGCAAAAGAGGTATGAGGAGAATAGCGATTTTCGGACGGGGAAAAGTACCGGAAAGGTAACGCGGCGCTCACGGCGCCGCGCGGCAAAACTCGGTTTCGAACGCTTCACGCGGCAGCGGCCGAGCGAACAGGAACCCTTGCCCGCTGCGAATGCCGTGCTTCAGCAGCCAGTCGCGCTGCTCGGCGTTTTCCACGCCTTCGGCCATCACCGGCAACGCCAGCACTTCGGAGATTGAACTGACGATGCGCACCATTGCATCGTCGGCCGGCAGCCCCTGAATGAAACTGCGGTCGATTTTTATCAAATCGATCGGCAGGGATTTCAACCGGTTCAGGTACTCCAGGCTGGAGTAACCCATGCCGAAGTCGTCCAGCGCGATCGACAGCCCCAGATCGTGCAGCTCGCGCAGCAGCGCCAGCGCGCGGTCGAGATCGTCGATGCGTACCGTCTCGGTGATCTCCAGCAGCAGCTTGCGCGGATCGATCCGATACTGCGCCAGCAGATTTTTCAGATGCGGAACAAACGCCTCGTCCTGCATCTGAATGCCGGAAACGTTGACCGCCAGCGGCAGCGCAATGCCGCGCTGCTGCCAGTCCGCCAGGATACGGCAGGACTCTTCCAGCACCCAGTTGCCGAGCGGCACAATCACGCCCAGCTCTTCCGCGAGCGGAATGACGTCGGCCGGCAGGGTATAGCTGCCGTCGTATTGCTGCCAACGCAGCAGCGCTTCTGCGCCAATCACCTCGTTGGACTGCATGTCGATCTGCGGCTGCAGGAACAGCGTGAAATGCCGCTGCTCAATGCCGTGCAGGATCTCGCTCTCCTGCGTCAATCGCTTCTGCGTGCGCTCCGTCAGGCTGGGTTCGAAGAACAGGATCTGATTTTTCCCTTCGCGATGCGCGGACATCATCGCCGAGGTGGCGCTGCGCAGCAGCTGTTCCGCGCTCTCCCCCTGATTGAGGTAGTGGGCGATGCCGATGCTGGCGTTGGGCCGCAGCGCCAGACCTTCCAGCGTCAACGGCGCGTTGATCTCCGCCATGATGCGCCGCGCCAGCTGCATGGCGTGGAACGGCCGCTCGATGCCCTTGGCCAGGATGGCGAATTCGGTATTGCTCAGCTGTGCCAGCACGCCGTTTTCGTCAATGCAGCCGCGCAGCTTCTTCGCCAGCGCCAACAGCAATGCCTCACGCATCGCCGGGCTCATCACGCCCGACGCTTCATGCAGCGTCTCGATGCCGATCACCAGCAGGTTAAAACGCTCGGGGCGCAGGCTGGAGGCGATATGCTGTTCCAGCAACGCGTTCAGCAAGGCCGGGTTCGGCAGTTCGGTCACCGGGTGGCGGGTGCTCAGGCGGCTCATGTCGGCATGCGCCTTGGCCAGCGTCTGTTGATTGCGGTTGTAGTTGCGCACCAGCAGGCCGAGCTCGTCGTCCTGGTGCAGCGCCGGCAGCATCAGCTGGTGATAAGGCGCCTCGTCCTGCGAGATGTTTTCCAGCTCTTTGGCCATCGCGCGCAGCGGATGCACCATCAGCCGGTTCATGCACCAGGTGATGGACACCGACAGGATCAGCGCCAGCAGCAGGTAGGTCGACAGCATGGTCGACAAAATGCTGAGGATAAACTGGTACATGCGGAACGAATCGGCCTGCAGCACCAGGTAGGCCAGCGGCTGCTGATTGGCCGGCACCCGTTCCAGCGAATAGAGCGGCACGGAAATTTGGATAGGCAACTCAAACAGCCGGGCGATCAGCGTCGGCACCGGCCGCTCCGGCGGGAAATTGGCGTGCAGCGCCTGAAACTCGTTCGGCAAGACGATATCCGCCCGGCTCAGAATGCCGACCGGCAACAGCGTATTCAGCACCTTTTTGGCTTCCGGCACGTCCATGCGCAGCACCGCTTCCGCCAGCGGCTGGCGTACGGAGTGAGCGATATTCTCCAGTTGCTGGGCGTAGTCATCCCTGCGCTGCTGCACAAAATGGAACAACTGAATCACGATAAAGATACAGATCGTGACCAGCGCCACGCCGGACACTGTCGCCATCTGCTTAATCGTTAACGAACGCCTGACCCGCAAACCTGCTCTCCGTAAAATCGGGCTGAAACAAAAAGGGGGCTGACTCTCACCCGCCCCCTCGAACCGGGCTGAGTATACTCGATCATCGGCTGTTTTTATCCGGCTATGCCGCAGGCATAACCAAGAAAATCGCGGGTTTCAGTCTTTTCCTAGAGCGAACAAACACGACCCGGACACAGGGTAACAAAACTCCCCGGTGTCCGACACTCTGAATCTCTCTCCTCCCGGTTACTTGAAGTCGGCATACGGCGTCAGCGGCTGCGGCGGCAAATCGAGGTCCCCCTGCCAGCCGGCCAGAGAATAACGCAGATAAATCAACGCGTGGCTCGGCGTATAGTTCTTCGCCTGCTGAATATCGATGCCGGTGCCGAGCGTCCAGTGCGAACTGAGACGGCGTTCGACGATCGCCCGCAGGGTATAACCGACGCCGCTCGAGGCGCTGCCGTCCTCGACGGCGAACTTATCAGGCAGTGAATCCGGGATCAGGCCTTGCAGCGGATAACGGCGCTGGCTGTCGGTTTTCGAATGCGACAGCGAAACCGAACCGCCCAGCTCCCACGACCAGTTCTCAGTGCGCTGACGATAGTTGACCGGCAGCGACAGCGACAGATATTGCTGCGGGCTGTAATAGCCGCCCTGTCCCAGCGAATAGCCGCTCAAGTCTTTCTGGTAGTGCCACAGCATGGTATTGAGCCCAACGCTCAGGCGGCGATTGTCTTCGTTGATCAGCTTGTAGTAATAGCCGGCCATCAACCGCTGCCGCTGGTTGTCCGCCACGTTCTTGCCGGTGATCTGGTGCGCGCTGAGATCGGCCCACACGCCGTTCGCCTCGCCGCGATCGTAGCTGGCGCTCAGGCTGACGCCGGTGGCGCGCACGCCGCCCCAGGTAGTGCCGGTATTCGGATCCTTGGCGCCGCCAAACGCCAGCAACGAGCTGGAGATCGGCCGCCGCGAGGCCGCCAGCGTCCAGCCGATGTGGTTCCAGTCGCCGCTGTAGGCCAGGCCGCCGCTCCAGTCGACCACCTCGAAGCCCATCGGCGTCGTGCCGATATCGGCGGCCCAGCGATCGTTTTTCCAACCGGCCGCCACGCTGGTGCCGGTGGTTTTCTGGTGTTCATCGCCGCGGCACCCTTGCGTGTGGCAGGTGCCGAAGGTTTCGTAGTATTTGCCGCTGCCGTCGGTCGAGAAGCGGCCGGCATCCAGCTGCACGGTGTCGGTGCGCAAGAAGGCGCGCCCGTCATACAGCGGCATATCCACCTGCAGCATGGTGTCGTGCGCGTTGAAGTCGGAAATGCCGCCGGTGCCGCTCGAGCGCCAGTAATCGTGATCGAGCGTGACGTTCACGTCTTGCTGTCGATACAAATCCGCGGCATCGGAGCGGATGCCGCGTTTCAGCCAGTCGTCGCCCGGATTATTGCGCGTCAAATAGGTGTAGCTGTCATTGTCCTGCGGCAGCGTCGGCGTGATGCCGCCGGCCACCATCGCCTGGCGGTAATCCTGCTGCGCCCGCTCAGGCTGTTGCTGAGCCCGCTCCAGACGGGCGGCGTCGCGGTAGATCAGCGCCTTGGTCTGCCCCGCGGGTTCTGAAGTCGCCGCCGTTTTCAGTCGGTCGAAGATAGCGGTAGCCTGCTGCGCATCGCCGACCGCGCCCCAGGCATTGGCGACCCGCCGTTGGCTGTTGAGCGAAGCGTCTTGCGGCTGCGGTTCGGTTTTCAGCCGCTGGCGCGCCGCTGCCAGATCCCCTTGCGCCACATAGGCTTCGATCTCGCCCAACTGCGCATCCGGATTGTTCGGTTCACGGCGTTTCACCCGCTGATAGTCGTCCAGTGCCGCCGCATACTCCCCGCGCGCCAGCGCCCAGTCGGCGAGCAGCAAGTCAATGCGCGTGTCCGCCGGCTGCCGGCGCAGATAGGCTTCCGCCGCCGGTTCGTCACCGGCCGCCCGCAGCCCTTCGGCATGCGCGATCGTCGCCTGCATTTTCAGCCGCTGCGCCAGTTCGCGCATGTTGTCGTTCCACTGCGCCGCCGGCAGCGTATTGAGCTGCATCAGTGCCTGCCGGTCGCGATCGCTGCCGGAAAGATAGAGCGCATAGGCGTAGACCAACTGCGGATTGGCGTGCTGGCGCTGCGCCAGCTGCCGGAATAAGGCGTCCGCCTGCTGCGGCTGTCCGGCCTGGCGCAGCGCCTGGGCATAGCGGTAGGTCAGCCAGACGTCGTCGGGATCCAACGGCTGGGCGCGGCGATAGATTTCCGCCGCCTGCCGCCACTGTTGTTGCGCCGCTAACGCCTCCGCCTGCTGTTTCAGCATATCGAGCCGCAGCCCATCGAGAGTGCTGCGCAGCTTGGCCTGCTGGTTGCCTGGCAGCTCATTAAGGTAGGCCAGCGCTTTTTCCGGCGACTGGCGCTGATAGATATTCACCAGACCGCGCAGCGCGCTGCCGTTACCGGGATCGCGCCGCAGCGCCTGCCGATAAAACCCTTCCGCCGCGGCGTCATCCTTGCTCGCCACCGCCACATCGCCCAGGCCGATGAACGCGTCGCCGTCGCTGTCGTCGAGCTGACGCGCCTGCTGATATTTCTGCCTGGCCAGCGAGAGATTACCGGCCTTCAGCGCCTTGTCGCCCTCGTCGATCGCCAGCCAGTAGCCGGTGCTCTTGATCAGGCTTTGCCACTTGCCGCTGTCGTAGCCGTTCTTGTCGGCTGCCAGCGCCTGGCGAAACAGCTTCAGCGCTTGTGGGCGATTGCCGGCGCGCGAATAGGCCTGGCCGAGCGCGCCCAGCACCTCGGCGTCGTTCGGCGTCGCCGCCAACGCCTTTTGCAATTCCGGAATGGCCGCCCGGCTGCCGCCTTTATCCACCTGCGCCAGGCCACGCACCCGCGCCTGATAGGCCGGATCGGCCAACAGTTTCTGCTGTCTGGCCAGCTCTTCGCGGGCGCTGGTCGCCTGATCGCCGGTGTCGAACACGCCGAGGAAACGGTTGAGCGCCGCCACGCTCTGCGCGCTGACCGGCATCGCTTTGACCTTGTCCAACCACAGATCGGCGGCATCGCCGCGCCCGGCCGGATCGGCGGCGATCTTCTGCAGCAGTTCATAGGCCTGCGCGTCCTGATGCTGGCTGAACAGCATGCGCGCCAGCGACATGCGCAGCGCCACGTTGCCGGAATATTGCTGATCCAGCGCCTGCAGCTGCTTTAACGCCTTCGCCTCCTGCCCCGGCAAACGCGCCACCAGCCGCCAGTATTCCACCGCCAGATCGAGCGTCGGCGGCTCACCGTGGAACAGCGCATCGTACTGCGCCTTGGCCTCCGGCAACCGGCCGGCGGTCGCCATCAGGCGGGCCTGCTGCAGCTTTTGCCGGGTTTCCGGCTGGGTCAGCAGCATGTTCATTTGCGCCTGGCGATAAGCGCTGGACTGCGGCGCGAGGGTTTTCAGCTTGTCCAACTGCTGCTGCGCCAGCGCCATGTTGCCCTGCCGCAGCGCCAAACGCATGCGCGCGGCGATCACGTCCGGGTTGTTCGGATCCATCAGCTCAAGCCGGTACAGCGACTGGCGCACCAGATCGTCCTTGTTGCCGGCCTCGCCAATGCGCACCTGCTCCAGCAGCCACTGCTCCGGCGCCACGGCCTCCGCAGCGCGCGCCTGCGGCAGCATCGCCAGACTCAGCGGAATCAAATTCAGCCAGTTTATTTTGAAGTTGTGCATTGGCCGTCCCACGAGGGTTGCAATTCACCCTGACGATTAAAGCGATAACGTTGTTGATCCCACCCCTGGCCGAACAGCGTCAGCGAGGCGCTGAAATAGGCGTCGTCACCCGGCGGGTGTTCGCCGATCCGTTGCCGCTGGGCCGCCAGCGCGTCGGCCTGCGCCGCCAACATCGGCAACATCGCGGCGGAAAAGCCGACCGGGCCGTCGCCGGTGGTTTTGCCGCTGGCGGTATCGGTTTTCTCCGGTGGCACGCCCTGGCTGGCGGTGAGCTGCGCCATCGGCTGGAAACGTTTGAGCAGCGCCGCCTTGTGTTCATCGTCGTCCGCCAGCATGCCGGCCCACAGATAGACCCGAATGGCGTCGTAGCTGCCGACGTTCGGCTTGACGGTGTCCGGCTGCCAGCCGGCGCCGACCCGCCATACCACCCAGTCCGGCGAGAAGCCGTGCGGCGCGCTCTCCAACCACAGCCGCTGATTGATCTCGCGCATCGCGCGCCACGGGCCGTTCAGCGCCGCAAAACGCGTCAACAGCTGCGGCGGCAGGTAGCTGGGGTTCAGCCGCCAGCGATCTTCCGCCACGAACCCGACTTTGCCCGGCAGCAGCATCAGCCCCAAGCCGGGGATGTCGGCCACTTCCTCGCGGCCGATGCGCTGCAACAGCAGCGTCCCCAGGGTTTGATAACGCCGGCTTTTCCACAGGCGGCCGGCTTCGAGCAGGTTATAAGCGATCCACAGATCGGCGTCCGACGCCGAGTTGGCGTCCAGCACCTTCCACTGCTTGTCGTCGCCCTCGCCCCACAGCCAGGCGGGTAAACGGGCGCTGAGATCGCCCGCCGCCAGGTTGTTCTCCGTCCAGGTCAACAGCTGGTCGAAGGTCGGCCGGTCATTGGCCACCAGGGCGAAGAACAGGCCGTAACTTTGCCCCTCCGACGTGGTGATTTTGTTCGGGCTGCTCGGATCGATCACCCGCCCCTGCGGGCTGATGTAGAACTGCTTGTACTGTTGCCAGCCCGGCCATTCGCAGGCCGCCGCCGCGCTGAAAGCGCACAGCAGCAGCATGCCGAGCGACAGGCGTTGCAGCATCGCGTTCACCGCCGTCAATCCCGATCTTCAGGCGCCAGACGCCGCCGGCTGAAGGCCTTCAGGCCGCGCCACAGCATCAGCCCCAGGATCACCACCAGCACCACCGCGAGCACCGCCAGCAGGACCGGATGGGTGGAGAGGGCATACCAAAGCCGCTCCCACCAAGGCAGGTGGCCGACATAGTAAACATCGCCGACGCGCAGGCTGTTGACCCCCGATTCGCGGATCACCGCCACCGAGCCGAACACCGCGGCGCGCTTGCCGCTGTCCAGCAGGGCATTGTTCAGCAGCTCATAGCCGCGCGGGCTGTCCGCCAACAGCGCCACGATGCTGCGCTGGTCGTTGAACGGCGACTGCACGCCAATGATCGCCGACATCGCCCCCTCGGAACTGACGGTGGTCTTGCTGTCCGGCCGAGTATCCTCCGCCAGCACTTCCGAGCTGGGCAGCGGCGGCTGACGCGTCGGCTGTTTCACCCAGCTTTGGGTCGCGTCCACCAGCAGGCTGATTTTCTTGTCGTCGCGCAGCGCCTGCGGAATGGTGCCGACCATCAGGATATCGTCGTCACGATCCTTGGCCTGAGACCAGTCGTCGCTCAGCGTGAAGGCCAGCGCCGGGTAGCCGGTTTGCGCGCCGATCACGCCCAGCGCGTTCAGCAGCGCGCTGACCTGCGCCGGCTGAGGTTTCTGGTTCACCAACACCAGCGTTTGCGACAGATCCGCCAGGCGGCTGAACGGGAAGCCGGCGTTGGCGAAGGCGCGTAGATCCGGCATCGCCATAAAGTGGCGGTAGCCGGAGAAATCGATGGTGGAAGCGCCATCGATCACCGCGTGGTTTTGCGTGAAGGAGTAGGTTTCGCAGCGCCCTTCCGCGCCGCTGGCCAGCAGCGTGGTGTAGTCGAAATCAAAACGCAGCTGGTTGGTAGCCCCGAGCCGCAGCGCCGGGATGCTGACGTTCTTGTCGGAATCGAGCAGCCCCTGCGTCAACGGCAGGCGCAGCAGCTGCGCGCCCTGCTCGTGTTCCGGCACCAGCGAGTAAGCCTGCACAAACTGGTTGTTCAGGCTGACGCTCAGCCGTGAACCGTCCTGAATGCGCGGCGCGGTATAACGATACTTGAGGTGCATGTCGATGCCGGTGCTGCGGATCAGGAACAGATCCGGCGGCAAGTTCATGGTCAGCGAAATCGGGCCGGGCTCGATGCCGCTGGTTTGCAGCTGTTCGGCGTATTGCTGCAGTTCGGCGAAGGTCATCGGCCGATCGGTGCGCACCCAGTTCGGCGCGTCGTAAGGCTGGCGCGGCGCCAGCTGTTCCACCTTGTCCACCGTCACGTTCTGGCCGCGGAACAGGATGTCGCCCTGCGCGATGCCTTTCACCGCGGTGATCAAATCGTTGTCGTCGCGCCCCTGAATCAGCAGCAGTTTGACGTACGGATTGTCGGGATGGCTGATCATTTCCACCGTCGGGCCGTTGACCGCCGGGTAATCGCGCAGGAAATCCGGGCGCTGCTTATTGGTGGCGAACACCACCGCGTGCTGCGTCGGCAGCGCGTTATACAGCGTCAGGAAGGATTGCCCGCGCCACTGCGCCTTGCTGCCGAACCACGAGGCCAGAATGCCCGCCGCGCGCTGCTGGGCCAGATCCGGCTGGCCGGCGAA
Source organism: Serratia sp. X3 (assembly GCF_014982455.1). Lineage (NCBI taxonomy): Bacteria > Pseudomonadati > Pseudomonadota > Gammaproteobacteria > Enterobacterales > Yersiniaceae > Serratia > Serratia sp. X3. Next base: position 177,955 of record NZ_JADCNB010000004.1, on the reverse strand, counting down.
TACCATCGGCAGCGTCAGCGGCCGATTGTCGCGGCTGTCGAAGAACGGCTCAGGGAAATGCGACAGCTCGTTTTTCACCGGCAGCGTCTGGAAGCGCAGCTTCAGCGCGCTCGATTTGCTGACGTCGAGCCACAGCGAAGTGCTGGCCGGGTTTTCGCAGATGTTCTGATAATGGCCGACGAACACCAGCCGGACGCGGTTAAAATCGGTGATATAGCGCGGATCGATCGCCATCTGGATGCGATTGGGCTTGCCCAACTGCTCCTTGGCGATCGTGGTTACGCCCATCAGCTCGTCGTTCAGGTAGACCTTGACGTGCGACTCGACCGGGATCAGCGCCGGCGACGGCGTAAATTCCAGGTCGAGCATCGCCTGCGAGACCACCTCATCGCTGCGCACGCCGAATTCGATCTGCCCGTCCGGCCGGGTGCCGCGCAGAACAAAGGTGCCCGGCGGCGGCGCTATCTGCGCGAACGGCAGCGACACGTCGCGCACCGGCGCATTCGGATCCTGCGGCGCGGCGGCCGGCGGTGGCGCGGTCGCCGTATCGGCCGCCGCGGCGATCGGCGGCTGGGCCGCCACGGTCGGCGCGGTGGCGGTTTCGGCCTGCGACAGGGTGCTGATGCCTAAGGCCAGAGCAGTTAACCAGGTTATTTTTCTCGTCATCGTATCATCATCAATGTTGGAGCCTGTTCACCGGGCGAGTGAGCGGGCGGTTGAACTCGCAGCTAACCCACGGTTTCTTGTTGACCCAAGGTCGGATCCCTGCCGACGCCGCGCGGAATAAACGACACTACCCAGGCGGTCAGCGACGTGACCCCGACCAGCAGACCGCGCACCAGCGGCGGCGCGTAGTCCGCCATGCGCACATAGCCGCGGAAGCCCAGCGCCAGCACGTCGCGCAGGCTTTCTATCGGCCGGTCTTCAGGGAACCCGTCCTGCCACAGCGCCCAGGTATCGGCGCGGGCGAAGGTGCACTGAATAAAATCGATGTGTTCACGGGTGCCGAGATCGAGCAGGCGCACCCCCACCTTGTTGCCGAAGGCGCGCGTCACCACGCAGGGGAAGCTGTATTCCTGCTGGCCACGTTTGAGCAGCAGCGAGGCCTTGTCGCCCTCTTTCAACGTGTCCGCCACCCGCATCTCGATGCCCACGCCGCCATCGGAGTAATCGCGCAGCGTGCAGGGGTAGAGGTGGCCGTCGGCACGCGCGATCGCCGCCGGCATGGCGATCTCCACGCGGTGCGCCTGACGCACCTGTTTGGCTTCCACCGCCACCGCCACCGCGCCGCCGAGAATGGTCATGTTGTACAGCACCCACACCAGGCTGATGATCACCGTCATCACCTCGTCCGTCGGGCCATAGGCCAGCCGCCAGGCGCCGAACGCCAGCCCGGCGAGGTTAAGAACCACCAGGAACATGTAAGGCCGGGTGATCACCCAGTCGACGTGCTCCTCCTCCACCAGCCCGCCCTTGGCGGTCACGTTGAATTTGCCCTTGTGCGGATTGAACAGCGCCACCGTCGTCGGCCGCGCGATATACCAGGCCAACACCGTTTCATAGATTTCGCTCCAGAATGAATGGCGATATTTCCCCTGGATGCGCGAGTTGGTCAGGCTGGCGTGGATCATGTGTGGCAGCACGTAAAGCGCGATCGCCAGCGCCGGCGCGAAGATGATGTAGGCATGCAACAGCAAAAACGCCAGCGGCGCGGTGAGGAAGATCAGCCGCGGAATGCCCGACAGGAAGTGCAGCATGGCGTTGGCGTAGCACAGGCGCTGCGCCAGTTTCAGCCCCTTGCCCAGCAACGGGTTGTCGAGCCGGAAGATCTGCACCATGCCGCGCGCCCAGCGAATGCGCTGGCCGATGTGCGCCGACAGGCTTTCGGTCGCCAGCCCGGCGGCCTGCGGAATGCGGATATAAGCCGAGGTATGCCCGCGCCGGTGCAAGCGCAGCGAGGTATGGGCGTCTTCGGTGACGGTTTCCACCGCGATGCCGCCGATTTCGTCCAGCGCGCTGCGGCGCAGGATTGCGCAAGAGCCGCAGAAGAAGGTGGCGTCCCACATGTCGTTGCCGTCCTGCACCAGCCCGTAGAACAAAGTGCCCTCGTTGGGCGTCTGACGGAAGCGGCCAAGGTTGCGCTCGAACGGATCCGGCGAGAAGAAGTGGTGCGGGGTCTGCAGCATCGCCAACTTTTTGTCTTTGAAGAACCACCCCATGGTCAGCTGCAGGAAGGAGCGCGTCGGGACGTGGTCGCAGTCGAAAATCGCCACGAACTCGCCGGTGGCCTGCTTCAGCGCGTTGTTGATGTTGCCGGCCTTGGCGTGTTCGTGAGTCGGCCTGGCGATGTACTTCACTCCCACCTCGGCGGCGAACGCCCGGAACTCGGGGCGATTGCCGTCATCAAGGATATAGATGTTCACTTTCTCTTTCGGCCAGTCGATGCCCAGCGCCGCATAGATGGTGGGCTTCACCACCCCGAGGTCTTCGTTGTAGGTCGGCACCATCAGATCGATGGTCGGCCAGGTGGCGCTGTCTTCGGGCAACGGCACCGGCTGGCGGTTAAGCGGCCAGATAGTCTGGAAATAGCCCAGCACCAACACCACCCAGGCGTAGGTTTCCGCCACCAGCAACAGCAGGCCGCAGACCAGGCTGAGCGGATCGTCCCAGTTCAGCGTGGCGGTATAGCGCCACCACAGGTAACGGCAGGAGACGGTCAACGACAGCACGATCAGCATCAACGCAGGCAAGCGCCCCGGCACCCGGCGCACCACCATCGCGATCCCCCACAGCAGCAGAACGAACACGAACTGCGCCGACAGATCGAACGGTTGCGAGATGCACAGCATGGCGAGGATCGCCGCCAGCACGCCGACCAGAATGAACAGCGCGCGCCGTAATCCGCGGTTCATGCGGCCGAGTCGCTCTACCGAGCGCTGTTCCACGCCGGCGTTTTTCAGCCGCTGCGGCAAGCCCTGCAGCCAATCGGCATAACGCTGCTGCAGCCGCCGCCAACCGGCGAAATAATCGCGCTGCACCGGCGCGCGGCCGCTGCGGAACAGCAGCAGCCACAGCCCTTGCAGCAGATAGCGCAGCGCATCCGCCGGACGCGGACGTTCGGCAGACAGGTGCGGGAACCAATAAGCGCGGCCGGCGCGCACGCGTTGCCAGGCCGGCGACTCGAAGCGCAGCAGCAGCCACCCCAGCGCCACCAGCAGCGTGGCGAAAAAGGCGGTCAGCGCCGACGCGCCGCTGCGGCGATAGGTGCGGTAGCGCGCCTGCACCGCCTGACGCACCGGTGGCACCAGCAGCAGGCTCAGCACCCGACTCATGGCGCAACGCCCCGTTTGAGGTTGATCAGGCACCAGTTGGCCAGCGTCAGCACTTCATCCGCCGCCAGGCTCTCGGGGCGGTACTCGCCCAACGGCTGCTTGACCGCCAGCGCTTCCGCCAACGCTTCATCGCGATGGATCACCACCGGCAGCAGACCGCCCAGGGTTTGCAGCCACAGCTGATGCAGATCCTGCTGCAGCCGGCTGGCGGAGGAGTAGTGATTGACCAGGAAACGACAATCGTTCGGCAGCGTCTGCTGATGGAGCCGCACCTGGCAGTTGGCGTCGGGATTCAACAGCACGAACACGCTGTCGGCAAGCTGTAGCGCCTGTTGCGCCTGTTGCGCCAGCGCGCCGTCCCCGACCGGAACATCCAGCAGGATCCAGCGCTGCGGATCGCCGGCCATCAGCTGACGCAAATTATCACGCCAGCGATCGGGATGCGCCTGACACCGATGTTGCACTTCCAGCCGTTCCGCCGCATTCAGGCGGCCAAACGGTAAAAAGTCGAGGTTTTCGCAATAGCGCAGTGCGCCTTCCCGCCAACCGCCGCCGTCCTGTTCCGCGCGTGCCCAGCCGCGCGCCAGTTCGAACGGCGTGTTGAAATGCAGGCGCAACAGATTATCCGGCGTAAAGTCTATCGCCAGCACCGACTCGCCAAGCTGGCGCAACGCCCAGGCGAGTGCCGCCGTGACTGACGTCGTCCCCATTCCACCCCGTAACCCTTGCAGCGCAATCGCCGGCATAGATCAGTGGCTCCCCGCGTTCTGCGCCAATTCGGCCAGCAGCGGCCAGCGCGTCATCATTTGCGTTAACCGCTCCTGCCGCGAAATATCGACATAGCTTAATTTTGGTAATGAAAAAGCCTGGCTGAGCGCCTGCAGGTCATCCTGGCTCTCCTCCGGCGTCGCTGCACGAAAATGGCTGGGTGCGTTATTCATTCTTCCGCCTTGGCGAAAATAGGCTATGTTAATTAACTATAGCAACGATACAAAAAGAGACAGGCAATAAGATGATTCTCAACAAATATTATTGAAGAGCATCGGAGATTTGTTATTGCCAGCGTAAAAATGGCTATCTTTAAATATAAACGCCTTTAGTCGGCTTTCAACGAAAGTAGAACACATCCTATGGCGCACTCTTTTTCTCTAGGCATTCGGCAGATTTGGGAAGAGCTGTCGGTGATGCAGGCCCCCGGGCTTTATTGGATCAATATCGACAGGCAAAGCGACGCCGCGCTGTTGTGTCGCCAGGCCATCGCCGCCCAGCCGGCCACCCACAAGCTCGCCCTGATCTGCAGCGGAGACAAACCCGATCGCCTGCTGGCCGAGCTGGCTGCGCCCGCTTTGCAGAAGCTGCCGCTGTATCAACTACCGGAGAAAAAAGCCGCGCTGGCGCAGTTGAGCGACGATCTGATGCGCGCCCTGCGGCCGCAAAATCGCTTACTTATCCTGCTGGCCCACGCCAGCCTGTGGCAAACCTTCACTACCGAAGAACTGCGCGAATGGACGCGCACCCTCGCCGCCTGGCTGCGGCGGCAGGGGTGTACGCTGTTGATCCTCAGCCACGGCGGCGGCATCAATAAGCTCAAAGGGCAGCTCAGCACACAGCACCGCATCCTGAACGGCCTGTCCAGCCTGCAATGGCAGCAGGACAGCGCGCAATACCTGGTGAACTGGTGGAGCACCGAAAACGGCATCAACGCCAATCAGCTGCTGACGCTGTATGCGGCGGAAGGCGGTTGGCAGGGCGAGGATGAAAATAGCCAGCCCTCCCCCACCGCCTTGCGCAGCGACGAAGGCCAGTATCTGGCCGAGCGCAGCATCCTGGAAGGCGCGCCGCCGCTGTCCGCCAACTGGCAGCTGTTGGAGAACAACGACGAACTGGCGCAGCACGGCATGCTGAGACTCTCGGCGACGTTGATTTTCGCATTGTATCAAAGCGACCAAATCGATCATCTGGCGCACCAGATCCACACCCTGCGCCGCAGCCGCGGCAACGGCCTGAAAATCGCGGTGCGCGAGATGAGCGCCAGCCTGCGCTACAGCGACGAGCGGCTGCTGCTGGCCTGCGGCGCCAACCTGATCGTGCCGCACGTCGCGCCGCTGTCGCGTTTTCTGACCATGCTTGAGGGCATCCAGGGGCAGCGTTTCTCACGTCACGTGCCCGCCGACATCGATGCGCTGCTGGCCGGGCTGCGTCCGCTGCAGCTGAAAGGCTACATGCGGCCGGAAGCGTTCAGCCAGGCGGTGCTTTCGCTGATGGGCAACACCTTGCTGCCCGAGGACGGCAAAGGCGTGATGGTGGCGTTGCGCCCGGCCACCGGCCTGCGCGCCGAACAGGCGATGACCCTGTGCCACCTGCGGCGTTTCGGCGACGTGATGACCGTGGTGCAGGGGCGCCTGGTGCTGTTCCTCTCCACCTGCCGCATCAACGATCTGAACACCGCGCTGAAGTTCATCTTCCGCCTGCCGGTGGATGAAGCCTTCAGCAACCGGGTGGTGTGGCACCAGGATGTCGATATCATTTCGGAAATCAAACGCATGGCTCAGGGGCGCTGGCAGCTTACCGCCACCGGCGCCGCGGGCGTCGCGCCGCCGCCCCCCGTGGTGACGGCCGCAGAGCCCGCAGAACGCCGCCAGCCGATCGCTTTCACGCTGCCACTTGGCCCGCAGGAGGAAAAGCATGCTGAACCTTAACGACATCCTGCAACTGATCTTGCTGTGCGCGCTGGTCTTCATTCCGCTGGGCTACGCCTTTCACCGGCGTTTTCCGCATTTGCGTCAATACTGGCAAAACCTGTTGTTATCGCCGCGCTATTTGAAATCCGCCGGTTTATGGGTGCGCACAGGCTCATCCTCCCAGATTAAACGTCATAAGAAGCAGCCATGAATCCAAACTCAAATACGCAATCCGATAACGCTCTGTGGCGCTACTGGCGCGGGCTGGGTGGCTGGAACCTCTACTTTCTGGCGAAATTCGCCCTGCTGTGGTTCGGCTACCTGAATTTCCACGCGCTGCCGAACCTGGTGTTCATGGCCTATCTGCTGATGCCGATCCCCTCGCCGCGGCTGCACCGCTGGCGCCATTACCTCGCCATCCCGATCGGCATCGCGTTGTTCTACCACGATACCTGGCTGCCGGGCATCAACAGCATTCTCAGCCAGGGCTCTCAGCTGGCCGGCTTCAGCGCCCAGTATCTGCTGGAGCTGGTCAGCCGCTTTATCAACTGGCAGATGGTCGGCGCCGCCTTCGTGTTGCTTATCGCTTATCTGTTCGTCGCCCAGTGGGTGCGCGTTACGGTGTTCACCGTGGCCGCGCTGGTGTGGCTCAATATCGTCAACATCGCCGGGCCGGCGGTCTCACTGCTGCCCGCCAGTTCCACGGCTGCCGCCGGCGGCGCCGGCACGCCGGCCACGGCCGCGCCGACGGCAGGAGATAATGCGCCCGCAGACAGCCTGCCGCCGACCAGCGCCAACCTGACGGCCTATCTGAACCAGTTCTACGAGCGGGAAAAAGGCCGCGCCACCGCGTTCCCGGCCACTTTGCCCGCCGACGCCCAACCGTTCGATCTGTTGGTGATCAACATCTGCTCGCTGGCCTGGGCCGATATGGAGGCGGTCAACCTGCAGAATCATCCGTTGTGGTCGAAGATGGATATCATGTTCGACAGCTTCAACTCGGCCACCGCCTACAGCGGCCCGGCGGCTATACGGTTGCTGCGCGCCAGCTGCGGCCAGCTTTCGCATCACGATCTGTACCAGCCGGTGAACCAGCAGTGTTACCTGTTCGACAACCTGGCGAAGCTCGGCTTCAAGGAACAGCTGATGCTCGATCACTCCGGGGTGTTCGGCAACTTCCTGAAAGAGCTGCGTGAACAGGGTGATATGCAGGCGCCGCTGATGTCGCAGGCCGGCGTCGGCAACGAGCTGACGTCGTTCGACGGCGAGCCGATTTATAACGATCTGGAATTGCTGACCCGCTGGCTGGATCAGCAGCAAAAAGCCGGAGACGCCCGCACCGCCACCTTCTTCAACGTCATCCCGCTGCACGACGGCAACCGCTTCGTCGGCTCTAACAAGAGCGCCGACTATCAGCCGCGCGCGCAGAAGCTGTTCGATCAGCTGAACACCTTCCTCGATCAGCTGGAAAAATCCGACCGCAAAGTGGTGGTAGTGATCGTGCCGGAACACGGGGCGGCGTTAGTGGGTGACAAGATGCAGATGTCCGGCCTGCGCGATATCCCCAGCCCGAACATCACCCATACGCCGGTCGGCATCAAACTGATCGGCATGAAGGCGCCGCATCAGGGCAGCCCGCTGCAGATCAAAACCCCGAGCAGCTATCTGGCGCTGTCGGAGTTGGTATCACGTCTGGTGGACGGCAAAGTCTTCAGCGAATCCAGCGTCGACTGGCAGGCGCTGACCCAGGGGCTGCCGCAGACGCCGGTCATCTCCGAAAACGACAACGCCATCGTGATGCAATATCAGGGGAAACCTTACATTCGCCTGAACGGCGGCGATTGGGTGCCTTATCCGCAATAAGCGCGGCCTTATCGACCCAAAGCACGCCGACGGCGTGCTTTTTTATTTGTTTTTTATAAAAAAACAGTGAAGCCGCTCGACCGACAGAATGTAATTAACAACAAACCTTTAAATTCTATTATTCGATTATTATTTTCATGCGAAGATTCTTAAAAAAAATAACGACAGGCCGATTTACAGCAACAAAGTCATGAAATATCGGGTGCTGAAGATAGTTTAATGATTAACCCGTTGATTGAATAATAAAAAACGCCGGCGTTAAGCCGGCGTGGGTTTATGCGGTGAAATCCGACGCTTTACGCCCCCGGATGTTCGTCCTGATCGACCGCAAAACAGGCCACCATCTGCTCACCGTACTGCTTCAGCTGCGGCTGCAGTTGTACGCAGGTGCCGAAGGCGCGGCGGCAGCGGGCATTGAATGCGCAGCCCGGTGGCGGGTTCATCGGGCTGGGCAGTTCGCCGGTCAGCTTGATGCGCTCGCGGCGCATATCCGGGTTCAACCGCGGCGTCGCCGACAGCAGCGCCTGGGTGTACGGATGGCGCGGGTTGTTGAAGATCGCCTCTTTGCTGCCCTTTTCCACGCAGCGGCCCAGGTACATCACCATCACTTCATCGGCGATGTGTTCCACCACCGACAGATCGTGCGAGATGAACACGTAGGACAGCCCCAGCTCCTGCTGCAGATCCATCATCAGGTTCAGCACCTGCGCGCGCACCGACACGTCCAACGCCGACACCGGCTCATCGGCGATCACCACGTCCGGATTCAACATCAGCCCGCGAGCGATGGCGATACGCTGACGCTGGCCGCCGGAGAACATGTGCGGATAGCGATCGTAATGCTCGGTCTTCAGGCCGACCTTCGCCATCATCTCCAGCGCTTTTTCCCGCCGTTCGGCGGCGCTGAGCGAGGTGTTGATCAACAGCGGCTCCTCGAGGATCTGCCCGACCTTCTTGCGCGGGTTGAGCGATCCGTAAGGATTCTGGAACACGATTTGGATCTTCTGGCGCCGCAATTTCTCGGCGGAAACGTCCGGCTTCAGCAGATCCTGTCCCTGGTAGTACAGCTCGCCGCCGGTCGGTACTTCGATCATCGTCAGCAGGCGGCCAAGCGTGGATTTGCCGCAGCCCGACTCACCGACCACCGCCAGCGTTTTACCGCGCTCCAGAGTGAACGACACGCCGTCCAGCGCCTTGACCAGCCGCTCCGGCGCGAACAGGCCCTTTTTCACCGGGTAATGCTTTTTCAGGTCGATCGCCTGCAGTAAAGGTTGATTCTGGCTCATACGGTCGGCCTCCCCGCATCATCCAGCGGTGTGTGACATTTAACCTGACGGCCGGGAATGCTGCGCAGTTCCGGCTCCTCGTTACGGCAGCGCTCGTTGGCGTACGGACAACGCGGATTGAGCAGGCAGCCGGTCGGGCGATCGTATTTGCCCGGCACCACGCCCGGCAGCGAAGCCAGCCGCGCCTTGTCGGCGGCGAACTCCGGCAGCGCGCGCAGCAGCGCCTGGGTGTACGGGTGGCGCGGCGCGCGGAAAATCTCCGCCGCTTTGCCGGATTCCACCACCTGGCCGGCGTACATCACGATAATGTGATGCGCCGCTTCCGCCACCAGCGCCAGATCGTGGGTGATCAGCAACAGCGCCATGTTCTCGCGCTGCTGCAGGTCCAGCAGCAGTTCGATGATCTGCGCCTGGATGGTCACGTCGAGCGCGGTCGTCGGCTCATCGGCGATCAGCAGCTTCGGCCGACAGGCAATGGCCATGGCGATCATCACGCGCTGACTCATGCCGCCGGAAAGCTGGTGCGGGTACACGTCCAGCCGCGAGGCCGGATCGGGAATCCCCACCTGCGTCAGCAGGTCGATAGCGCGCTGGCGGCGGGTGCGGCGGTTGCCGCCCTGATGCACCTTCAGCGCCTCCATAATCTGATAACCGACGGTGTAGCACGGGTTCAGGCTGGTCATCGGATCCTGGAAGATCATCGCCACTTCGGAGCCCACCAGCTGGCGGCGCTCTTTTTCGGAGATCTTGCGCAAGTCCTGGCCGTTAAACTCCAGCTTGTCAGCCATCACTTTGCCGGGAAAATCGATCAGGCCCATGATCGCCAGCGAGCTGACGGATTTGCCGGAGCCGGATTCACCGACGATGCCGACCACCTGACCTTGATCCACGCTGTAACTGATGCGGTCTACCGCGCGGAACGGGGTGCCTTCGTCACCGAAGTGCACCGAAAGCTTGTCTACATTCAATAACGCCATCTCTCTCGTCCTCTGTTACTGCTTGAGTTTGGGGTCGAGAGCGTCACGCAAACCGTCCCCCATCAGGTTGAATGCCAGCACCGTCAGCAGGATCGCCAGGCCGGGGAAGGTCACTACCCACCAGGCGCTTTGCGCGAACTGCAACACGTCGGAGAGCATGGTGCCCCACTCCGGCGTCGGCGGTTGCGCGCCCATGCCCAGAAAGCCGAGAGCGGCCATGTCGAGAATGGCGTTCGAGAAACCGAGAGAAGCCTGAACGATCAAGGGCGCCAGGCAGTTAGGCAGAATATTGACGAACATCTGACGCAGCGCGCCGGCGCCCGCTACTCTCGAAGCGGTGACGTAATCGCGGTTCACCTCCGCCAGCACCGCCGCGCGCGTCAGACGCACATAGTGCGGCAAGGCGACGAAGGTGAGCGCCAGCGAGGCGTTGACGATCGACGGTCCGAATACCGCCACCAGCACCAGCGCCAGCAGCAGGCTCGGCAGGGCCAGCATGATGTCGACGACGCGCATGATCACCGCGTCCACCGCGCCGCCGAAGTAGCCGGCCAGCAGGCCGAACACCACGCCCATGACCAGCGACAACACCACCACCAGACAACCGACCAGCAGCGACAGCCGTGCGCCGTACATCAGGCGCGACAGCACGTCGCGGCCCACGTCGTCGGTGCCCAGGATGTATTGCCAGCTGCCGCCCTCCTGCCACACCGGCGGCTTGAGCAGCGCGTCGCGGAACTGGTCCGCCGGCGCATGCGGCGCCAGCACCCCGGCGCCGAGCGCGATCACCAGCATCAAAACGATATACACCAGGCCGACCACGGCCCCTTTATTGCGCTTGAAATAGTGCCAGAACTCCTGAAACGGGGTCATCGGCTTCGGCGCACCTTTAACTGCAGACTCAGTGATTTGAGACATGAGAGCGCCCCTTATTTCTTGTGGCGAATACGCGGGTTGACCACGCCGTAGAGCACGTCTACCAGCAGGTTAACCAGAATGATCATACAGGCGACCAGCAACACCCCACCCTGCACTACCGGGTAATCACGGCGCTGCAGCGCGTCGATCAGCCAGCGGCCCAGACCCGGCCAGGAGAAGATGGTTTCGGTCAGAATGGCGCCGGCCAGCATGGTGCCGACCTGCAGCCCGATCACCGTCACCACCGGCAGCAGCGCGTTGCGCAGCGCGTGAACGACGATCACCCGCATGCGGCTCACGCCCTTGGCGCGCGCGGTGCGGATATAGTCTTCGCCCAACACCTCCAGCATCGAGGAGCGGGTCATGCGCACGATCACCGCCAGCGGGATGGTGCCCAGCACGATGGCCGGCAGGATCATGTGCATCACCGCATCGATAAAGTCGCCCGGTTCGCCCCAGATCAGGGTGTCTATCAGCATGAAGCCGGTCAGCGGGTGGCTGTCGTCGAGGAATACCGTGTCGCTGATGCGCCCCGACACCGGCGTCAGGTTAAGCTGCACCGACACCAGCATGATCAGCATCATGCCCCACCAGAAAATCGGCATCGAATAGCCGGTCAGCGAGATGCCCACCGCGGTATGGTCGAAGACCGAGCCGCGTTTGACCGCCGCCAGCACCCCGACCGGGATGCCCACCAGCACCGCGAAGATCATCGCGCACAGGCCCAGCTCCAGCGTGGCCTGAAAGCGCGGAACGAACTCGCTCCAGACGGAGATGCGGCTTTTGAGTGAGGTGCCCAGATCGCCGTGCAGCACGTTGGACACATAGGAGAAGTATTGTTGATAGAGCGGCTTGTCCAGCCCCATTTCCGCCATCAGCTGCGCGTGGCGCTCGGCGGAGATACCGCGTTCCCCGGCCATGATGGTCACCGGGTCGCCGGGGATCATATGGACGAATGCAAAAGTCAGCAATGTAATGCCGATAAACGTTGGGATAACTAACCCCAAACGTCGGAGTATGAACTGCAACATATCCCGAACTCTCTGTATCAATGCCCGGCAGCTCATCGTCCGCCAGGCTTATTAACGCTCACATGCCTTTGAACGATCCAACGGCCATACGCCGGAGACTGGTCAGCAGAGGCGCAAACCTGTTGCGCCCCTGCAAGTCCATTCGTGCATCTCCGGTTTAGGTCGGAATCAGTCTACAGAGACATTCTCGAAGTGATGCTTGCCGAGCGGATCCACGACGTAGCCCTTCACTTCCTTACGCACAGGCTCATACACGGTGGAGTGCGCGACGATCAGCGCCGGAGCCTGATCGTGCATCACCACCTGCGCCTGCTTGTACAGTTCGATGCGTTTGTCGTGGTTGGACTCGGCGCGCGCCGGTTGAATCAGATCTTCAAACGGCTTGTAGCACCAGCGGGAGTAGTTGGAGCCGTCTTTCGCCGCCGCGCAGCTGAACAGCGTGGCGAAGAAGTTGTCCGGATCCCCGTTGTCGCCGGTCCAGCCCATCATCACCGTCTGGTGCTCGCCCGCTTTGGCGCGCTTGAGGTATTCACCCCACTCATAGGTCACGATTTTGGCTTTCACGCCGATCTTGGCCCAGTCGGCCTGGATCATTTCCGCCATGCGGCGCGCGTTCGGGTTGTAAGGACGCTGTACCGGCATCGCCCACAGGTCGATGCTGAAACCGTCGGCCATGCCCGCTTCTTTCAGCAGTTCTTTCGCCTTGGCCGGATCGTAAGCGTAATCCTGCACCGCGTCGTTATAGCCCCACATGGTCGGCGGGATCAGGTTCTTGGCCGCCTGGCCCGCGCCCTGATAAACCGCGTCGATGATCGCCTGCTTGTTGACCGCCATGGTCAACGCCTGACGCACCTTCACGTTATCCAGCGGTTTTTTCTCGGTGTTGAACGACAGGTAACCCACGTTCAGCCCCGGCTGCTCCATCAGGTTGATGGATTTGTCCTGCTTCATGCGGGCGATATCGGCCGGGTTCGGGAACGGCATCACCTGGCATTCGTTTTTCTGCAGCTTGGCGTAACGCACGGAAGCGTCAGGCGTGATGGAGAACACCAGACGATCGATCTTCGGCTTGGTGCCCCAGAAACCGTCGAACGCCTTGTACAGGATTTTTGAGTCTTTCTGGTATTGCAACAGCTGGAACGGGCCGGTGCCGATCGGGTTCAGGTCGACTTTTTCCGGCGTACCGGCTTTCATCATGACGTCAGCGTATTCGGCGGACAGGATGGACGCGAAGTCCATGCCCAGGTCAGCCAGGAACGGCGCCTCCGGGCGGTTCAGCACGAAACGCACGGTGTTGTCGTCTACTTTTTCGATCTTGGCGATCAGCTTCGGCATGTCCATGCCTTCAAAGTATTCGTAACTGCCGCCGGACACTTTGTGGTAGGCGTTATTGGCATCCAACTGGCGTTCGAAGGAGAACACCACGTCGTCGGCGTTGAAGTCGCGCGTCGGTTTGAAATCTTTGCTGCTCTGCCACTTCACGCCTTTACGCAGGTGGAAGGTATAGGTTTTGCCGTCTTCGCTGACGTCCCACTTCTCAGCCAGGCCCGGCTGCAGTTCGGTGGTGCCGACTTTGAATTCGACCAGGCGGTTGTAGATCGGTACCGAACTGGCGTCGTAGGTGGTGCCGGAGGTGAACAGCTGCGGGTTGAACCCTTCCGGGGAACCTTCAGAACAGTAAACCAACGTCTTGGCCTGTACGCTGGCCGCCACGGTCAGCGCGATCAGCCCAATGCCGAATTTCAGAACCCCCGATTTACCCAAGGAACGTGTCATCGTTAGTGCTCCATTGTGTGATGTGATGTGTGTAATTGCCGCCAGACCTGTATTTTTTATTGCGTGGCCTGTGCGGTCAGCGCCCGAAGGCAGAAGGCGTACGATGAGAGGATGCCGGATGGAACGCATCGCGACGGGGACGTCTGAGCGCGTGGAATTCACTCAAACAACTCTCGCTCTTACCCCTGAGGCTATCAAGTTGCCAACTGTTTGGGGTGTCGTCAATATAACCAGTGGGGATTTACGCAGACTGTGAGAAACAGCAAACAAACATAAAAAAAACCTTTTGTTAACAGTTCCAGCATGAAAATTTATGCTAAGCGGTCATTTTTAGCGCATTGGTCTGACCCTGATAAATTTACTGGTTTTAAACTCCGCTAAAAAACCCCAAAACTTTGTTGCTGAACGATGAATATCTGAACGGTTATTTTTGTGATCGCCGTTAAAGACAGAAGGAAATGCTGAAGGATTACCCAAAAGGGTGAGTCCGATGAGCGCATTTTTCGCCGGGCAGGCCCACAATCTGTGCGGCGTAAAAAAACTTTCGGCGGCGAAAAAGCCGGGGGCGAAAGGATATCCCCCGGCAACGCACTGCAACCGATTATTGAACGCCGGCGCTGTTGCCCAGGCTGGCGTTCATGCTGTTGAGAATATCGCCGTTGTCCGCGTCGATCTCCCAGGAGAACAGGCCGCCCAGCTGCTTATCCAACACGTACTTGCCTTTGGCCTGCACCGAGCGGGCATCGTCAAAGGTGATCAGATCGCCGGTGGAAGGTTTGAACACGTAAGGCGCTTCCGCCGTGGCGTCGTAGGTGTACTGCCACTCGCCGCTCATGAACTGGCTGGCGATCTGCCGGTAGTCCACGATGCCGTTCTCCCAGGTGCCTTTGACCGGCCCGGTGGCGGTGCCGGTGAACGGAATGTTGTTCTGGTAGCCGTTCACGCCGGTCCAACCGCGGCCATACATGGCGGTGCCGACCACGATCTTGCCCGGCTTGACGCCCTGCGCCAGCAGCGCATTCACGCCGTTCACCGTGGTGTAGGCGGTGTCCGGTTTCCAGGCCGGCGCATTCAGCGCGGTCTGATGCCCCAGGTTTTTCAGATCGAAGGCGCCGTAGAAGTCGTAGCTCATCAGGAAGATGTGATCCATCGAGTTCTGCGCGACGTTGTATGCCACCTTATCGATCTTGTCCTTGCCGGCGCTGATGGCGGAGGTCAGCTCATACTTGCGGCCGGTTTCCGCCGACAGCTGATCCAGCATCGCCCGCAGTTCTTTCATCAGCAGCACATAGGTTTCCCCGTCCTGAGGGCTGCCCAGATTCGGGTTGGCGCCTTTGCCGCCCGGGAACTCCCAGTCGATATCCACGCCGTCGAAGAACTTCCAGGTCTGCAGGAACTCTTTCACCGAGCCGACGAAGCGATCGCGCTTCACCTTGTCGCCCATGAAGAAGAACGGATCGGACAGCGTCCAGCCGCCGATCGACGGCAGGATTTTCAGATCGGGACGCGCCTGCTTCAGCGCCATCAGCTGGCCAAAGTTGCCCTTGTAGGGGTCATCCCAGGCGATGACGCCCTTCTGCGCTTTTTGCAGCGCGGCGAACGGATCGTGGATAGAGACTTTGAAATCCTCGCGGCCCTGGCAGGAGCGCTGCAGCGCCTGGAAGCTACCTTCGATCTCTTTCAGGCTGTCGTTGATGCCGTTGCCGCCGCAGATCGGGATAAAGCCGTACAGCAGGTGAGTCAGGTTCTGCGCCGGGATCTTGTCGACGGTGAAATTGCGCCCGTAAACGCCCCACTCGACGAAATAAGAACCGACGACTTTGCCGGAATTCTGTTTATACGGTTTATTCTTTTCCAGCAGCGGCTCTTTCAACGGCGCCAAATGGCTGCCGTCGGTGTCGGCCACCACAATTTCAGTGGCGTCGCTGGCGGTGCAGCCGTCGGCATTGCACAATGCCACCTGCATTTGATAACGGCCGCCTTTATTGACTTTAAAATTCGCCGTACCGGAAGAACCGGTTGAAGGGCCGCTCCACGCCTCTTTGCCATTTAATAAAATCTTGGCCGTCGTGCCCGCGTCGCCATTCCATAAATTCCAGGAGACCGAAACATCGGCGGCATTTTTTACCTTCACCAGATTATTATAAGCGGTAGCCGCCTGGTCAACTTCAACGATAGCGAACTTGGTGTTACCCCAGGCGATGGTCGGCTTGCCCGGCGCGGCGGCCTGCGCCGCGGAACACAGCGTGCTGCCGATCAACAGCGCCAACAGCGGTTTATTAAATTTGCGCATAACTGATTCCTTTATTCCGAGAGGATAAACATAAAAGAGTTAATCGTCGCGATGCATTGCCGAAGCGAAAAAATTCCGCAATAATCCTCGAAGATTAAAATCAATAAATAGCAACAGCGTCTTTCCACGTGGCGAAATAATCATTCCCACCGCGTACATTCAGACTATAAATAAAAAAGGCGTGAAAACAAGAGCGCTATCCACTGGGTTTTATTCAGCAAGTGTGAATTTATTTTAATATAAATAAAAGAAAGCACGACAAATAAGGATAGTGAATTTTTTATTAAGGAAAGATAAATATTTATCAGGATTACACCACACTCCGCAGTCAGGGTGTTGTCATTATTGACAACACCCTGACTGTGTTGGTACTGTGAACAACACTTAAGGAAAGAGCATGCCTTCGCAGCTAATTTACCAAGACAGGATCCCCCTGCCACCTGCCGCATTTGCACAACTCGTTATTTGGCGGGTAGAGCCGCCCGTCAGGGCCAGCGGCCACTGTTATAAATACCGATTTGCCTATGTAAAAGACGGCATTTGTCGACTGCGCTATGACAATGAAGCGGGCAAAGGCGATCACAAACATATCGATGGCAAAGAAGAGCCGCTTAATTTCACGACCATTGATGCCTTGCTCGACAGTTTCTGGCGCGAGGTTATGCAGCTTACAGAGGAGTCATGATGAACACAGTCACCATTCGAGTCGCTTCAGTCGAAGAAATGAAACTCGCACTGAAGGAAGCCGCAACAGGCCAGCAAAGCGCTCAAGGGCATTACATCACATTCCTGGATTGGGAGCGGCTGTGGAAAACCTTATCACCCAAGAAAATGCATATCTTGCATACCATGACCGGCGCCGGCGAGCTTTCCATTCGGGAAGTTGCACGCCGAGTGAAACGCGATGTGAAAGCGGTGCATACCGATCTGCAGGCGCTGTTAGGCTGCGGCATCGTCGATAAAGGTCAACAAGGCGTGATTTTCCCCTATGACGAAATCCATTTTGACTTCGTTGTAGGCAAAGCCGCCTAAACGACAGGCGAAAAAAAACCTGCTTTAAAAAGCAGGTTTTTCAAATGGTGGTCGGCGAGAGAGGATTACGCGCATCATTGATGCGCGCCCTGCGGGCCGTTGCTGAAGCAACGTTGTCTCGCTTCGCGAGGCTCGAACCTCCTGCGGAGGTACTCATCCTCATAAACGACAGGCGAAAAAAAACCTGCTTTAAAAAGCAGGTTTTTCGAATGATGGTCGGCGAGAGAGGATTCGAACCTCCGACCCACTGGTCCCAAACCAGTTGCGCTACCAAGCTGCGCTACTCGCCGATGCGGGGCGCATCTTACTGCTGGCGGTTATAGGCGTCAATCACTTTTTTTCCCCTGCATTTCAAGTGGTGATAAAAGCGCCATAATGCGCTGCACCGGGGGTTGCGCAGCGCATTTTACTCAGGCTTTGGCGGTTTTCAGCGCCGGCGTCTGTGCACGCAGGAACGGCAGCAGGAACAGCGCCGACAGGCAGGCGGCGATGGAAATCACCACGAAGAAACCGTTCCAGTGCCAGATTTCCATCACCCGCGCGATCGGGTAGCCGGACAGCGCCGCGCCCAGGTAGGCGAACAGGCCGACGAAACCGGTCGCCGCGCCCGCCGCATCTTTATGCGAGCACTCCGCCGCCGCCATGCCAATCAGCATCTGCGGGCCGAAGATGAAGAAGCCGATGGCGAAGAAGCAGCAGGCCTGCAGCAGGTAGGTGACGCCCGGCATCAGCCACAGCGCCGCTACCGACAGGAAGATGCCGATGGCGAAGATCAGGTTCATCGGGCCGCGGTTGCCGCGGAACAGCTTGTCGGAACCCCAACCGGCCACCAGCGAACCGATAAAGCCGCCCACTTCAAACAGCGAAATGGCCGAGTTGGCGGTCATCAGCGAATAGCCCTTTTCCTGCGTCAGATAGAGGTTGCCCCAGTCGTTGATCGCGGTGCGCACGATGTACACCAGTACGTAAGAGACCGCCAGCAGCCAGATGTACTTGTTGGTCAGCACGTAGCGCTTGATGATCTCGCGGTTGCTCAGCCCCTGGCCTTCCGATTCCTGCACCAGCTCCATGGCGTCGTTGCGCCATTTGCCAACGCTCGGCAGCCCCAGGGTAGATGGCTTGTCGCGCAGGCGCCAGCACATCAGCAGGCCGAGCACCACGCCGATGATGCCGGGAATGATCATGCCGTAACGCCAGCTGAAGTGCAGCGAGATAAAGCCCACCAGCAGCGGGATCAGCGCGCCGCCGACGTTGTGCGACGTGTTCCAAATCGCCCACCAGCTGCCGCGCTCGGAGCGCGAATACCAGCTGGTGAGGATTTTGGAGCACGGCGGCCAGCCCCAACCCTGGAAGAAGGCATTGAGGATCCACAGCGTGCCGAGCATCAGCAGCGACGAACTGAGGCCGAAGAAGATATTCAGCACCCCAGTCATGATCAGGCCCAGCCCCATAAAGTAACGCGGGTTGGAACGATCGCTGATCATGCCGGAAATGAATTTCGAGCAGCCGTAGGTGATGTAGAACAGCGTGCCGAGGATGCCGACGTCGGACATCGTCAGGCCCAGATCGCTCAGCATCGCCGGCATGATGAAGTTGAAGCTTTTGCGCGTGAAGTAAAACGCGGCGTAGCCGATGTACATGGTGCACATCAGCTGGATGCGCCAGTATTTGTAGCTGGCGTCGATCTGCCGTTGATCGGTGACCTGCGGCACATCCGGGCGGCTTTTAAGGAAAGACCACATGTGGAACCTCAGAGGATTGAATAAAGTGCCGCTATGATGCTCCCCGCGCGCGCGGGAGGCTTACGCCGGATTCCCGACGCGGTTAGGAGTTTTTCCTAGTTTTGCGCTTGCGCCGGTGAAACTGTGGGCAAGATCACACTCAAACAGGCGCCCCGCTCAGAGGTGAGCCGCAGGCTGCCGCCGAGGGCGCTGATGCGCTCCTGCATGCCGCGCAGGCCGTACCCCGGCTGATGGTGGTCCGCATCGAAGCCCACGCCGTTATCGCGGATGGTCAGGGCAATCTGCGGCGCGGCGCCTTTGCGCGACCGCAAGCGCGCGTCCAATTCCAGGCGGCTGGCGCCGGCGTGGCGGCACACATTGGTCACCCCTTCCTGGCACACCCGGTACAGCGTGATTTTCAGCGTTTCATCCAGCAGTTCGTCCGGCACCTGCCACTGCATGCTGCTCACCAGCGAGGCGTCCTGCGGCAGCGACTCCCGCAGCATCGCCGCCACCGCCGCCGACAGCGGCAGGTTGTTCAGCGCCGCCGGCCACAGCTGGGTCAGCACATCATGCACCCCATCGTAGACCCGCAGCGCCAACGCATCGATGGTATCGGCGCAGCCGATCACCGCCGGCTCCGGCGCCAGGCGTTTGACGATGCTGGCCTGTGTGCGGATCACGGTGATGGTCTGCCCCACTTCATCGTGCAGCTCGCGCGCCACCTCGCGCCGGGTTTGTTCCTCCGCCGTCACCAGCGCCCGCGCCAGCTGCCGGTTCTCCGCCAACCGCAGCCGCAGC
Organism: Serratia sp. X3; assembly: GCF_014982455.1. Lineage (NCBI taxonomy): Bacteria > Pseudomonadati > Pseudomonadota > Gammaproteobacteria > Enterobacterales > Yersiniaceae > Serratia > Serratia sp. X3. The sequence goes on along the minus strand of NZ_JADCNB010000004.1, from coordinate 158,244 downwards.
TGCTGATTCAGTTCGCGCTGGCGCTGAATACCGGCGCCCAGCAGCAGCCCGGTCAGGCTTTGGGCCAGCAGCGACAACAGCAAGTCGCGGTGCGACTCGGGCTGCGGCGGCTCGTTGACCATCAGCGCCACGCCGTTGAGCAGCGTCGCCAACAGCGCGCCCTGCCAGCCATAACGGTAAGACATGAACACGATCGGGATCGCCAGGCAGAAAGGCGCAAAGCGGCGCAGCTCGGCGGCGTTAACCTGCTGCTGCAGCCAGATGCTGAATGCAAACAGCAGCAGATAGCTGGCCAGGTGGCCCAGGCGCAGCTCCACCGGCTTGTGGATCAGCCCCGGCTCCAGCGGAACCCAGATTTGGCGCGCCAGATAGTGCCACAACAGCAGGCAGGTCGGCGCGATGGTGAAACCGCCGGTCAGGCCGAGCAGCAGCGCGCGGGCGCCTTCGCCGCTGACCAGCTGCCACACCAACGCCTGCAGCAAGGCGGCGATGGCGACCACAGCGCCCTGCAACAGCGGCCAGCGCCATTCGCTGTCGCTCTGCTGATGGCGCAACAGCCACGGCGAGGCCAGCAGGCTGAGCAGCACCGTCAGCACCAGCACCGCCACCGACGCCCACAGCGCCGGGCCGTAGCCGTACTGGTCCGCCAGCAGCGCCATCAGCAGCAGATCGGCCAGCAGGATCCCCGGCCAGAAACGGTACGGGCTCTGCAGCAAAATGCCCATGCGCAGGCCGAACGGGAACAGCAACAGCGCCTGCCAGGGCGGGTCGATCAGCGCGGTGCCGATGCCCCACAGGCAAAATGCGCTGGCGGCATAGATGAAGAACAGCGCCAGCTGGGTGATCAGACGCTGCGTCACAGGTTCAGCATCCGTCTGGCCAGCTCGACATTATTGGTGATGCCCAGCTTGGCGAACAGGTTGGCGCGATGCACATGCACCGTCTTCGGCGACAGCCCCAGCGCGGCGGCGATCTCGCGCACCTCCTGGCCCTGCGCCAGCAATAGCGCTATCTCGCGCTCGCGGCGGGTCAACGGATCCACCTTCACCCGCGCCAGCTGCTGGGCGATTTCCGGCATCAGATAGACGCCGCCGCCGGCGACGGTGCGCACGGCGGTGATCAGATCTTCCGGCTTGCAGCGCTTGGAGAGAAAGCCGCTGGCGCCGCGTTCCAGCGCCATTTCCACCAGCGCCGGATTATCGTGCATCGACAGCATCACCACGCGGATGCCGGAGGGAATGTCCGCCAGCAGATCCAATCCGCTGCCGTCGGGCATCGAAATGTCGCAAATGCAGATTTCCGCCTCCAGCCCCGGCAGGCCGGCACGCGCCTGCGCCGCGCTGCTGAACTCGCCCACCACCTGAATATCGGCCTCCAGCGACAGCAGCTGCACAAAGCCCGAACGCACAATGTCATGATCGTCGATAAACGCCACGCGCAGGGTCATGGAAATCTCCGGTTAGCAGGGAAAGTGCGCAAGTATACCGTATGCACACACCGGAATAATTGATGAAGAGAATGTATTGGCGGAAATTACCGGGTGCGCAAGGCACCCGGCGGGAGGGATTACAGGCGGGCAGGCGCCGTTTTATTCTGCGGGAGATGGCACCAGTTGTTTTTATCCACGATGCCGCCGTTCGGCGAGGTGTAGCCGAGGCAACCGAGGACGGTGTCGAACAGCTCGACGTGACGGTGCGTTCTGCCGATGCGTTGCTGCGCCTGCAGCTGCTCAAAGGCGCTCAGGTGCTGCGGGTTCTCGAGGAATTTGTCCGACGCCCACACCATCATCGGCACGCGGAATTGTTCCGGCGGCGCCATTTCGCGCGGCGTGCCGTGCAGGTGCGTATTCTCGCCGATCGACTCGCCGTGATCGGCGGCATAGAACACGATGGCCTTCTTGTCCCGCACCTGGTCGATCACATTACTGATAAAGCTGTCGGTATACAGCACCGTATTGTCGAAGGCGTTGATCAGCTGCGCCTTGGTGCAGGAGTCATCCACCCCCATGCACTCCGGTTGATAGCGCGCATAGCTGCGCGGATAACGCTGCGAGTACAGGTAGTGCGAGCCTTTGGTATGCAGGATCACCAGGTGTTTGCCCTTCGGATAACGCGCCAGCGACTCCTTCATTTCGTCCACCAGCAGCATATCGTCGACCGCCTTGCCGTCGTTGCGCTTCTCGGACGCGATCATCTCGCGGAACGAATAGTTGTTCACCTCGGTGTTGTTGTAGAACCACACCTCACTCTGCATGGCGAACAGCTCGGAAGAGAAGCCCAGTTCCTTCATCACCGCGAACACGTTTTGCTCTTTCAGCGTGCGCTGCGGGTTGTCCTCGGTGCCGCCTTCGCGCACGAACATGCAGCGCAGCGACAGCTTGGTGGCGGTGTCGCAAGACTCGCCGCGGAACGCCACCAGATTCTTCTCTTTCGACAGGCGCGGCGTAGTATCGCGCTCGTAGCCCAGCATGCCCATGTGATCCCAGCGCGTGGTCTCGCCGATGATGAACACCACGTAGGTATCGTCGATGCCCGCAGGCGGCACATAGGTGAAGTGTTTGCCCGGATCGAACAGCGTGCTCTGATCCTGACTTTCGTCATAGCGGGTATAGGCGAACAGCCCCAGCGCCGACAGCCAGTTAGACGGCAGGTACGAATGCGCCACCACGCCGCCGTAGCTCGGCAGATCGACGTTGGCGAGCTTCTCCTGCACGCTTTGCTCGTCGTCCAGCATGCGCAGCGGCAGCCAGACCAACGCCACCACCGCCAACAACACCAGCAGCGGTTTGATGCGGTGGCCGGGGGTTTTCAGCTGTTCGATCAGGGTGAAGCGCAGGCTGTTTTTCCAGATCAGCAGCAGCGGCAAGGCGCTGAGCGCCACCATCCACAGCACGAAATGCAGGCCGACCACCTCTTTCGACAGATCGATATCGGTGGTCATCACCGACACCACGATGCCGTAGCCGATCACCACGTTGAAAAACGTCATGTAGTAGCTGGCGGCAACCGAAATCAGCACCAGCAGCGAGGCGACGATGCGATAAAACAGCCGGCCGCCGAGCGATACCAGCCGCATGATGAAGAACGTGAACAGGACGATAGCGATGACTTCCGTCACCGCCGAAATAAGCTTAATTCCCTGAATGCCGTGCGCCAGCGAATCAAAACGGCGATAAAAAACGGACAGGTTTAGAAAGATGCCGATATAGATCGCTAACAATAACGATAAATTCTGCTGTGATAGCGATTTAACTTTGTTCATGTAACGCGGTGGCTCCGGGGACGGTGTAGCGGTTCTGACTCAGTCAGACACTGATTGCGGCTTCTGGTTCAGCCAACCGGCAATAAGCGTTATTTTGCGAGTAATAATCAAGAGAATTCTCACAAAACGGGCAAAATTTACCGCTTTTTTGAGCACTTTTCAGACGGGATATCAAAGAAAATGGAGGGATAAACCCTCCATTTTTTCCATGGTGTCGGCAAAAAACTTACTTAACGTTCAGCGTAACGTCGATATTGCCGCGGGTGGCGTTGGAATACGGGCACACCACGTGCGCCTTTTTCACCAGATCTTCCGCCACGCTGCGCTCGATGCCCGGCAGCGAAATATCCAACTGCACTTCGATGCCGAAGCCGTTCGGGATTTCACCGATGCCGACGGTGCCGTCGATCTTCGCTTCGGCCGGGATTTTGACCTTTTCTTTCGCCGCGACAAACTTCAACGCGCCGAGGAAACAGGCCGAGTAACCGGCGGCGAACAGCTGCTCGGGGTTGGTGACTTCGCCGCCGGCGCCGCCCATCTCTTTCGGTACGCCCAGTTTCACGTCCAACACGCCGTCGGAGGAGGTTGCACGGCCGTCGCGGCCACCGGTTGCGGTGGCGTGAGCGCGGTAAACCACTTTCTCAATAGACATCGTTCATTCCTTCTTGCTGGTTGGCGAGATGACAACGGCCCCCGCGAGGGGTAGCCGGTCACAGATATATCTTTTACGATTAAATCGTGCACTACTTATTTTTGACGCTTATTAACCAGTGTAGACCACCCCTGCCGTTCTTGCGTCCGGCGTCGGTGGGTCAAATCTGATCGATCAGGCTGCCGCGCAGCTTTTCCAGCTGCTGTTTGAGCGAGACGATCTCGTCCAGGCTGCAGTCGGTGGCGCACATCACCGCCTCGGGCACCGACTGCGCCCGTTCACGCAGCGCGCGGCCGGCGTCGGTGAGCGCGATGATCACCTGGCGCTCGTCGGTGGTGGCGCGATAGCGCACCAGCAAACCGGCGGTTTCCAGCCGTTTCAGCAGCGGCGTCAGCGTGGCGGAATCGAGGAACAGCCGCTCGCCGATATCCGATACCGTCACCCGATCGCGTTCCCACAGCACCATCATCACCAGATACTGCGGGTAGGTGAGCTCGAGCTGATTCAACAGCTTGCGGTAGACTTTGTGCAGCGCCAGGTTGGCGGAGTACAGCGCGAAACAGAGCTGCTGATCGAGCAGCAGCAGGTTCTTCGCGTTGGGTTGTTCGGTATCGGTGCTTTTCATGTGAGTGAATATAGATAGCGCACGATGTAATCGCAAGCTATTTCTTGTGAGGTATGCTACATTTTTTTCATGCAGAGGATGCCGGGAGGGAAAGGAAATGACGAATACGCTTGCAGAACGCGCGCGCCGCTACGCCACCAAGGCGCATGCGGCCATCGATCAGCGCCGCAAATACACCAACGATCCGTACATCGTCCACCCGCAGGCGGTCATGGAGCTGGTGCGCAGCGTGCCGCACACCGAAGAGATGCTGGCGGCCGCCTGGCTGCATGACACGGTGGAAGACACGCCCACCACCCTCGGCGATATCGAAAGCCACTTTGGGCCGCAGGTAGCAGAGCTGGTGCGGATGTTAACCAACGTCAGCCACGCCGAGGACGGCAACCGCTTCGAGCGTAAAAACCGCGATCGGCGCCACAGCGCCGGCGCATCGCCGCAGGCCAAAACCATCAAACTGGCGGATCTGATCGACAACACCCGCTCGCTGCTGGACTACGACAGCCACTTCGCCCAAACCTATCTGATCGAGAAACAGCGCCTGCTGGAAGTGCTGACCGAAGGCGACCCGACGCTGTGGCGCCAGGCCAGCCATATCGTCGAACAGGGGCTGCTCAGATTACAGCAGCCGCCGCACAACGTGCCGGCCAGCTGGTTTGAGCACGCCCGCCGGCGCTACCGCGAGAACGACGCGGCCTGATCAGAAGGTCACCACCGTTTTCAACGCCGTCACCCAGGCGTCCTGCGTCTCGCTGACGCCCGCCGGATGATGCCAGTATTGCAGGCCCGGCTGCAGCTGCAGCCACGGCGTGACGTTAACGCGGTAGTACAGCTCCGCCGTCACCGAGTGGCCCGGCACCGGCCGGTAGTTCGGATCGTGATAATCGCTGATGCCGCTCATCTCGTTGAGGTAACGCTGATTGTCTTTATAGCGGTCGCTCAGTTTCACCACCGAAACGCCCAGCCCCAGCCAGTCGTCCGGCCGCGCATCGAACAGCCCGCGATAGCGGATGCCGGTCGAAGTGGACCAGTGCAGGTAGTTGCTGCGCTGATCCCCCAGCCCCAGGCTGTAGAACACGCTCAGGCCACGGTTGACGTCATCCGCATGGCGCGTCACCTGCTGGTTGAAACCGGTATACAGGAACCAGGTGCGATCGTGGCTGCGATAGCCCTGCGGATCGCTGGCGCCCGGCCCGCCAGATACCCCTTCATAAAGATCGCGCTGGCGCGCATTGGTAAACAACACGCCCAGGTTATACACCCCCGGCAGCTGGTTGACGGCGTGGGTTTTCAGCTCCAGCTCCATCGGCAACAGAAAGCCTTTGCTGCCCTTGGTGGACCAACTCCAGGCGTGGCTGCGGCTGGGGGCGCTCGGGTTCTGCTCCATCACGCCGCCCTTGAGCGTCAGGCCGTCGGTCAGCTTGTATTGCAGCGTGGTGCCCCAGTAATGCACGTTCCAGTTGTACCAGGTCAACGAGTTGGCGGACTTGCCGCCGCACAGCGTCAGCGTTTGGAAATCGCAGGGGATGATCTGATCGAAATCCTGCACCTTGTTCATCATGCCGATACGCCATTGCAGCCGGCTGTCGAGGAAGGAACGGCTGAAGGTCAACCAGCCCAGCCGGGTGATCGACTGCCCGCCAAAGCTCTCCTGCGACAGATCGGTCAGGCCGACGCGCGGATCCTGCAGCCGATCGCGGGTCAGGTTGTTGTCATGGTTGCGGTTGACGATATTGCCTTCGATCGCCGCGTCCGGAATGCCGGTCAGCGCCTGCAGATCCTGGCTGAAGGTCAGCGAAAATTGGTCAATGTACGACGCCTGTTTATCGTGGTTGTAACCGCCGCCGGCGTTATACGACAGCTGGCTGAGGTAGCCGAGATTATAGTGGAAACCGTGATCCTCCAGGATCGGCCTGATCCCCAGCATATCCCCCAACAGCCCAGGCTGCGGCGGTTCAAAGCCGAGCGCCACCCCTTCCCATTTGGCGGTGGGAGCTTCAACGTCCTTGCCGGTTTGCAGCGTTTCCGCCTGCGCCTGGCTACAGAGCAGCGCCAGCGCCGCCAGGGTCATGGAACAAGGTAATAAGCTTTTCATCATTATTATATTTCTCCGCATAACGGCTGACTGCGGGCAACAGCATTCCCTGGGAGAGAATTTCCCATCATGAACAGCAGCGAATAAGGTTAGTTAACGCCCGGCACTTGCCGCCGGGCTGAAGGGTTAGCGCCGGTCTTTCAGGCTGGCGCCGTTGCTGTGGATCACATCGCGGTACCAGTAGAAACTCTTCTTGCGGCGGCGCTCGAGGCTACCGTTGCCGGCATCGTCTCTGTCCACGTGAATGAAGCCGTAGCGCTTCGACATTTCGGCCTTCGAGGCGCTGACCAGATCGATCGGCCCCCAGCTGGTGTAGCCCATCACCTCGACACCGTCGTCGATCGCCTCAGCCACCTGTACCAGATGGTCATTGAGGTAGTTGATGCGGTAGTCGTCGTTGATGCTGCCGTCGGCCTCGACGCGGTCTTTGGCGCCCAGCCCGTTCTCGACGATGAACAACGGCTTCTGATAGCGGTCGTACAGCACGTTGAGCAGGTAGCGTAGCCCGATCGGGTCGATTTGCCACCCCCACTCCGAACTGGCCAGGTGCGGGTTCGGCACCATATCGAGAATGTTGCCGCGCGCCGTTTCGTACTGCTCCGGGTCGGCGGTAACGCAGCCGCTCATGTAGTAGCTGAACGAGATGAAGTCGATGGTTTCGCGCAGCGTTTGCCGATCTTCCTCGGTGATCGCCACCTGAATGCCGTTTTCACGGAAGAAGCGCTGCATGTAGGCCGGGTAATAGCCGCGCGCCTGCACGTCGCCGAAGAACAGCCAGTCGCGGTTTTGCCGCTGGGTTTCCAGCAGATCTTCCGGCTTGCAGCTCAGCGGATACAGAATGCCGCCCAGCAGCATGTTGCCGATTTTCCCCTCCGGCACGATCTCGTGACAGGCCTTCACCGCTCTGGCGCTGGCCACCAGCTGATGGTGGATCGCCTGATAGACGGCGCTCTTGTCGCTCTCTTGCGGCAGGCCAACCCCGGTGAAGGGCGCGTGCAGCGACATGTTGATCTCATTGAAGGTCAGCCAGTGTTTAACCTTGTGCTTATAGCGTTCGAACACGGTGCGCGCATAGCGCTCGAAGAAATCGATGGTGCGGCGATCGCCCCAGCCGCCGTAGCGCTTCACCAGACCGTAAGGCATCTCATAGTGCGACAGCGTGATCAGCGGCTGAATGCCGTATTTCGCCATCTCATCGAACAGCCGATCGTAAAACGCCAGCCCGGCTTCGTTCGGGGTCTCTTCGTCGCCCTGCGGGAAAATGCGCGTCCAGGCGATCGAGGTGCGCAGGCACTTGAAACCCATCTCGGCGAACAGCGCGATATCCTCCGGGTAACGATGATAGAAATCGATCGCCACGTCCTTGATGCCACTGTCGCCCGCCGTGCGCGGCGTGATGGCGCCGAAGATGCCCTGCGGCTGCAGATCGGAGGTCGACAGCCCCTTGCCGTCGGCCTGATACGCGCCTTCTACCTGGTTCGCCGCTACCGCGCCGCCCCACAGGAAATGTTGCGGAAACTTGCCGTTCATCGCTTGCTCCTCAATTAACGTAATAAAGTCAGCAGCGGCGCCTGTTCCTGCACCGGAGACAGGCCGCTGGTCAACACGTCCACGTAGTCATCGCTGTTGCTGATGATGATCGGCGTGGTGGTGTCATAGCCGGCGGCATGGATCGCCGCCTGGTCGAACTCGATCAGCAGATCGCCCGGCGCAATCCGCTCGCCTTCCCGCACGTGGGCGGTGAAATGCGTCCCGTCGAGCTTCACGGTATCGATGCCGACGTGGATGAGAATCTCCGCGCCGTCGTCCGATTCGATGCCGATGGCGTGTTTGGTTTTGAACAGCGACGCCACGCTGCCGCTCACCGGCGCCACCACCCGCCCCTGCTGCGGCGCGATCGCCACGCCTTTCCCCAGCAGGCCGCTGGCGAAGGTCGCGTCGTTCACCTGATCCAGCGGCACGATGTCGCCGGCGATCGGGCTGAGGATCGCCTGTTTGCGGTTAAGCGGCGCGGCGGCTTCAGGCTGCGCCGTCTCTTCCGCCGGCGCGACGCCGAACAGGTAGCTGGCCAGCGCGGCGAACACGAACGACAGCAGGGTGCCGCCGATCGCGCCCCACACCGTGGCGTCGATGCCGCCCTTGGGAATGATTTGCGCGAAGGTGAACACGTTCACCAGGCCGAACGAGTAGACCGAGGTATGGAAGTAACCGATCATCGCCCCACCCAGCGCGCCGCCGATGCAGCCGAAGATGAACGGACGCTTGTTCGGCAGGGTGACGCCGTACACCGCCGGTTCGGTGATGCCGAAAATCCCGGCGCCGATGGCCGAACCGGACAGCGCCCGCAGCTTGGCGTCGCGAGTGCGCAGCATCACGCCCAGCGTGGCGCCGACCTGCCCCATCACCGCCGGCAGCAGCAGCGGCACCATGGTGTCGCGCCCCAGCACGCTCAGGTTGTTGATCATCAACGGCACCAGCCCCCAATGCAGGCCGAAGATCACGCATACCTGCCACATCGCCCCCATGAAAGCGCCGGCGATGATCGGGTTGAAGGCGTAAATGGCCTGATAGCCGTTGGCCAGCAGATGGCTGAGCCAGGTCGCCGCCGGGCCGATCAGCAGGAAGGTCAAGGGCACGGTGATCGCCAGACACAGCAGCGGCGTGATGAAATTGCGCAGCGCACTGTGGATCACCCGGTTAAACAGCGGCTCCAGGCGACAGGACACCCAGGACGCAAAGATGATGGGGATCACCGACGAGCTGTAGTTGATGAAAGTCAGCGGAATGCCGAAGAAATATTCACGCACCGCGCCCGGCTGTTGCGCCGCCTCGAACGCCGCCATCATCAGCGGATGCGTCAGCGCGCCGCCGATCGCCATGGTGACGAACGGGTTGCCGCCGAATTTTTTCCCGGCGGTGTAACCGAGCATGATCGGGAAGAAATAGAACAATGCGTCGCTGGCGGCGAACAACATTTTGAAAGCGCCGCTGCTTTCCAGCAGCCAGCCGCAGGCCAGGCTCAGCGCCAGCAACCCCTTCAATACCCCCGAGGCGGCCATCACCCCGAGCAATGGGGTGAAGATGCCGGAAACCACGTCGATAAAGCGGCTGAGCAGATTGTCTTTTTTACCGTCCGCATCGCTGCCGTTCGACGCGCCTTCGGCTAACCCGCCGACCCGGTTGACCGCGTCGAATACCTCCGCCACGTGGTTCCCCACCACCACCTGAAACTGGCCGCCGCTCTCCACCACCATGATGACGCCCGGGTTTCTCTTCAGCGCTTCGGCGTTGGCGCGGCGGTCGTCACGCAGCTTGAAACGCAGGCGGGTGGCGCAATGCACCAGGCTTTTCACATTGTCGCGGCCACCGACGTCGGCCAAAATCTCACTGGCTAATGTGTCATATTTCATAAGGTTATCCTTAGACTTCACGTTCTGCCGATCCCGCCTTTGCGCTGGCCTGGCGCAGGAGCGAAATTCGGCGCAAAAAAAAACCTAAACCTCGCGGCCTCTGCCCCATCGGGGAACAGAAACGCGAGGTTTAGGTTTTGCCTGCCGCAGCAGTAACAACCCTAAATCGGTTGAGTTATAACCTTAACACCGCAAATTTTAGCGGAGCAAGGCTTTGCGACGGCAAATTGCCGAACTGTGATCGCAAAGGCAAAACGGCCTCAATGCGCGAAATAATGCATGCCGCCCTCTACCGGGATCACTGCGCCGATGATATATCGCGCGAGCGATAGAGAGGGATTAGAGGGTATCGCCCGGCTTTACGCCAAAAAACATAAGATTAACTAACCTAATAATTCACTATCAAGCTAAAGCAAAACACATATTTTCCAGCGGCCAATCGGCTTTTCTGGCAATATTCGCAGCCATTAAGGCAAATACATCGCCAAACCTCATCGAATATTGTTAGCATATCCACGATATTCACCCGCGCAAAAATCACCGTGCGCAATTGAATACGGCGAATAAACATCAGAATAACTAATTAAAACAACTAGACAAAAATCACACGGGGGATTATTACTGGTCAACGCTTAATCGAGAGTAGGGATGACAGTCACCATGGTGTTGCGTACTGATGTAGGACGGATTTTGATTACCGGCGCCGGCGGCCGAGTCGCCACCGCGTTTCGCCAGGCAGTGGGCGATCGCTATGCATTGCGGCTGGCGGAACGAGATCTCGCTCTGTTGCGCGATCGCCGGCCCGGCGATGAGGTCATCAGCTTCAACATCGCCGATCTCGACGCCTGCCGTGAGGCCTGCGCCAATATTGACACCGTGTTGCACCTGGCCGCCGATCCGGCTCCCGACGCCGACTTCTGCGGCTCATTGATGGACAACAACATCCTCGGCACCTTCAATATCTTCCGCGCGGCGAAAGACGCCGGATGCCGGCGGGTGGTGTTCGCCAGCAGCGCGCAGGCGGTGGAAGGCTATCCGCTCGATTATCAAATCCGCCCGGATGACGCACCGAAGCCGAAAAATCTGTACGGCGCCAGCAAGGCGTTCGGCGAAGGCATCGCGGCCTATTTTGCCTATCAGGAAGGGCTTTCCGCCCTGTCGGTGCGCATCGCCAACTTCACCACCCTAAGCCCGGGTGATCGGCTCAGCGCCCGCGATATGAGCGCGTTTCTCAGCCATCGCGACGCCACCGACCTGCTGGAGCGTTGCATTCGTGTCGAAGGGGTGCAATATGCAGTGGTGCACGGGGTTTCCAATAACCGCTATACGCGTTTATCGCTGGAAGAGACCCGCCGCCTGCTCGGCTACGCCCCGCAGGACGATGCGTTCAGCCTGCTCGGTTTCGACTGAACGGTTCCGGCTCATGATACAAATAAGGGGATAGCCACGCGGCAATGGGCTCGGCGAGGAGCCCCAACTCCACCGGGATCCCCGCCTGTTCTAATAGAGCGATCCCGGCACCACGATTGCGCGGATGTGGATCGAGAATGCCGACATAAACTTTACCGACGCGCCGCTCGACTATCGCCTGGGCACAAGACGGCGTACGCCCGTGAAATGAACAGGGCTCCAAAATAACGTACAGCTCATATTCTTCCAGCGTTCCCTCTACCTGCGACAGCACATCGGCTTCGGCATGAGAGTGCCCTGGGGCTCGGGTATACCCCTGTGTGACGATACGGTCTTGTTTAACCAAAATACTGCCAACGGGGGGGTTAGGCAGGCAATCGGGCAGGGCTTGCCGCGCACATCTCAATGCCTCTTGCATAATCCATGCTTTACTCATCGTGGTTCCCCTCTCTCATGTGGATGGCGATCGCTTCCACGCCGCTCCCCCCTACCGGCGCAGGAATGAACGTTTGCCCGCACGCGGTAATTCCCACGACACGCGCCGTCTATTTCCTCGGAAAAACACCCATACCCGGAATGTCGAGACTAAAAGGTAATGAATGCTGCTACTGAATGCCTAATGAACCGTGACATTAGTCACAAAAACGAATAACCATTCAGGACAGTTAAACTAAAAAAAAACCTATCAGCATGAAATATCATTAAAAAGTACCACCATAGACACACTGTCATATTTAACTTTTTATTAAATTATACTTTACATTTAAGCAACACTAATGTTAATGAATTGTTTGTTTTATTCTAAATAGAAGGAAGCCGACGAATGAAAGATACCTTTGATTCGTTAGATGAAAACAATAATGATATAAATCAATCAATTAAAAAATCAATCATCTCATGTGGTTTCACATTCTTTAGCATCACTATGTTTCTTTCCCGTTCACTGACCAAAACGGAACGCTTAGTGATTGAAAATTATCCTAAAGAATGGCGAATACATTATGATGAAAACAATTACCATGATTACGATCCCATCCTGGCTCATGCGAAAATATCCAGCACGCCAGTTCATTGGCATAAGCTGTTAAAAGATGCTCATCCTGATGGCAAAGCCGTATTGAAAAACGCATTGCGCTTTGGCATCGGGCCCGGTTTCAGCATCCCTTTTAGAGGGAAAAGCAGCACTTTGGGCATTGTCAGCATCAACGCGGTCGACGAAAATCCCAGCCATGACGACTATGCACGCTGCATCAAAGAGATCCTGGCGATAACACCCTACATCCATGAAAAAATGATGCAGTCTCTAGAGCAACAAACCATCAAGCTGACCAAGCGCGAGCAGGAATGCCTTTTCTGGGCTTGTGAAGGCAAAACCTCATGGGAAATCGCGCAAATCATCGGCTGTTCCGATCGCACCGTCGTCTTTCATCTGAACAACATTTCCGAAAAGTTCGGCACCCAGAATCGCTATCAAACCATCACGCATGCTTTGCTCTCCGGCGCAATCACGCCGCTGCTGTGCTGAAGCAGCGAGCGTACAAAAATTTAGGGCGTCTTGATATCTTCAGCCAATCGAAAGCCCATAACATAAATGGCTTTTGGATACGCCCCGTGTCGCCTGGTGCAGCGAGCCAAATCATGGTGTCGGGTGAAACTGCCGCCGCGAGCGACACGGTAAGGCGTTTGCTCATCCAACCGAAACAGATCGTCATCCACCACCTCGCCGCCGGGATACGGCAGATACGGCGTCGCGGTAAACTCTTCCACATTTCCCGCCATATCAGCCAAACCAAAGGCCGAATTTCCCTTAGGGAACATGCCGACGGGCGTGGTGGTCAGCAACCCCAGCTCCAACGTATTGGCACAATCGCGCCGGTAGCTTTCTCCCCAGGGAAATTCTCGCCGGACGCCACCGCTGGCGGCATACTCCCATTCCGCCTCCGTCGGCAAACGAAATGTGCGATTCGTTTTGGCGGAAAGCCAGCGGCAGTAGGCTTCACAATCCTCCAGCGCCAACGAATTCACCGGATGATTGGCGAGATGGGCGGGATATTTGCCGAACGGCCAGCTTTCGGGCAATCTTTCATAGCGGCTATCGAGCAGAAAATCGCGATATTCCTGATGCGTGACGCAATACTTCGCCAAGTTGAACCGTTTGATCCGGCAACGATATGCCGGCGCTTCCTTGGCAATCCACTCCCGTTTGACGCCCACCGCCGCATATTCTTGCCATATCTCATCGACTTGTTCCGCATCGCGCCCCAGCACCACGTCCGCTTCGCACAGCGCAATCATCGCGGGAGCCAGAGTGTTGATGCGCGGATCGCCGTGCAATGCCAGCAATGAACCGGCGGCATAACGCACCGTCAGCGGCCGGTGTTCGTCTTCAACGATGCCGGCCAGATCGCTGACGGCGCAGCGGGATAATGACGCCATCGCGCCATCAAGATTATCCAGCTCGGAAGCATAGAAAGATGGCTCCATCCCCATCGCTTCACGATCGGACAGTTGATTGATGTCACGCATAGGCCGCATGTTTCCCCCCTGTGCGGCTGAAAGCCTCCGCGTGGATGAAATGCAATTCACCCAGGTAACTGCCGGCGATGAAACGACCATTGGAGACGTCAAAAACAAGACAGGAAATACCGGCGGTGGAAACCTTCCTCATCATGACCCAGCGTTGCTGCGTGAGGTCGTACACAGCAGCGGTTCCCCGATAGTCGCCCGACATAATCAGATTGTATCCGGGCGCATAGCTGATGCATTTAATCGAGTTCTGGTGCGGTGAGTCGATAATCTGCTGCTCCCCCGTGAGGCTCCACAACCGCAATGTTTTGTCGCGGCTGATAGAGGCAAAACCGTTATCCAAGGCGACGCACCCATTCACAATCATGTCGTGTTCACCGACGAAGCGTAATGTCGGCTGGGCCAGTTCCGTTAAATCGTGTGCGGCCACGGTGTGATCCGCACAGGCGGTGAATAATATGGCACCATTGATCGCCATGCCTTTTATCGCGTTCTTATGCGCCTGGATATTTTTCTCCCAACTCACACATCCGTTATCATCTACGCGCAATAAAATCACCTCGCCGGTATAGGCACCCACCAAAACAAAGGTACCCTCAGGGTGTTTCAGCACCGTCTGGCAATTCAACGGGGAATGATGTTGATAGACGACTGCGCCGGTTTCGCCATTATAAACCGCGCCATCTTGCCCTCCTTGCAACACTACACCGCCCACTTGAATAATGAAGTTACATAGCGAGGGAAGCTGATTGATGACTTTACCGTTGCGCACCACCTTGCCGGCATCACCGGTAAAAATAATATCGTCGCCACAGGCATAAACGGCATTAATTCCGTGAGTGTCTTTAATTTCATTTTCCACCCACACCCGTTTATCTAAATCATAAGTGGCATATCTATCGCCAAAAGTGACAAACACCAAATAACGATCCCCAATGATGTCGCTGGAGCGCGGCCAGACTTGTGGCAGTATTTTGTCTTGGTGAACCAGGCTTAATCCGCCACGATCTAAATTCCAAATTCTGAAATACCGATCATAACTTAAGCTGATGACCGTGTTATTTTTAACAATCAGGCGTTTGACGCCTGATTGATGCGCATCCACTTGCGAAACCTGCCGCCCCTGCTCGTCGAACACAGTGATGCGACCTTCATCATCACCGGAAACCAGCAACCCTTCTTTCGTCAGGCACAGCGTATCCGTTTCCACCCCGACCATATCAATCATGGCGATTTGTTTCTGCTGAGAGAGGCTCCAATAACGAATCGTGCCGTCATCCCCGCTGGACACCAATACGTCCTCATCCTTCCATTCAACGGAAATGACATCGGCAGTGTGTCCCAAGAATTTGACCAACAACTTCCCGTGCAGATCAAAAACGCGAACGTGCCGATCGCGAGACGCCGTCGCTATCCAGGGCTGGGTCGGGTGAAAACTGATGCCCTCAACGTCATCGTCATGCCGCATGACCGCATAAAGTTGCAGATCCGGCACGCTCCACACACGCAGGCTGTAATCGCTGCTCGACGAGGCGACGAAACGGCCGTCAGGACTGAACGACACCTGATTGGCCAAATGGTCATGATAGCTGACAGAAAGAGGCAAATGCGTTTCCGCATCCCAGAGAATCACTTTATTGTCATAACCGGCAGTGGCAACATAAACGTTGTTTGTCGCTATACCGCTAATCGGACTGGTGTGATACATAGTCATCTCCTGGTTCTATTAGATAGAAACAACTTTCCCGAACGTATGTCTGGCGATATCCGCCTTTGCCTGTATGTATTTCTGGTTGTCGCGTCCCATAAAGCACGATGTGGAAACCACTTTTTCAACCACGATGCCTGAATCGGTTAGCGCCTGATGCTTATCGGGATTATTCGTCAGCAAAAATACCTTTTCTATTCCCACCGCCAACAGCATTTCAGGGACACAATGATATTCCCGCGCATCTTCAGGGAATCCCAAAAGCTTATTTGCCTGGAACGTATCATGCCCCTGGTCTTGCAAGGCATACGCATCAAGTTTGTTATACAGCCCGATACCTCGACCTTCCTGAGGCAAGTAAGCGATATATCCGCCATACTCCGTCATGATTTTTATCGATTCGTGTAATTGGTTGCCGCACTCACAACGCTTAGAACCGAAAACATCGCCAGTTAAACACTGGGAATGAATACGAAGATAGGGGGTCCCCTGCGATTGCGATGCAATTTCGCCACCTTCTTTATTCTGCTTTGGGATATGAATAAGAAGCGCCTCACAATCAATGTTATTGAAGCTATAAAACCATGACGTTATCTTATTGTCTGTGATAAAAATCTTTATCTTATTTCTGACTGTCAGCATAGCTACTCTCCTCAGAGATCATCGAAAAGAGAGTAAGTCAGCATGCTGGAATAAATAACTGTCAGTCTTGACAGGTGAGAGACCATAATAAAAAAATGGTATGAAACCGCCGCCAGACAGATATAAAAAACCATAAAACAAAAACAAATCGGAACATAGCACCAGAAAAAAGCGCGAAACAGATAACAATCGGCGAAAAAAGAGCAAAACACCGTCCTGTAAGATTCAACAGTTTTACATCCTCAAACACATCAAGCAATACTGATTGCAGCATGAAAGCTGTCATGCTAACCGCAAACCGACATAAACTTAGGAGATTCACATGAAAGTAATCAAAACTGCAACTGCAAATGCACCTAAGACTATCAGCGTTCAGAAAGCTATTCGTTCTGAGAAGTAATCGCTTTATTTTTTGTTAGTCATAAATGGTGAACAGGTGATCCTGCTCACCATTTATCAATATTGGCGCCGCTTACCAAAGGATGCGATATGTCTAAAGAGAACATTAATGCTTTCGCCTACGACCGGGAAATGAATATTGCTTTTGCCGGAACGAAAGGCGGCGAGATATTAATCATACCTGTAGATTCGTTCACGGTAAGCATGCGAAAAAAAATCCACTGGGGAACGATTGAAGCGATTGCCATTTCTCCGGAAAGGAAGTTATTGGCTTGTTTATCTGGCGACAGGAAAGTGTCCATCCTGCGCTACGATGCCGACCATCGCCTCGACATCGTTTCCCTGTTCTCGGTTCGCGACCTCGGGGCGGACGATTTCGGCATCTTCCATTCGACCTCTCAGGCGATCGCCATCCACCCGACCAAAGCGCAGATAGCCACGCGCAGCGGCAACAGCGCCGTTGTCGAACTGGACTTTATGGGAACGCAGCTTTCTCAAGTGCGCGTATGCGAAGAAGATATTGCAACGCTCTGCTATTCATCATCAGGCCACTATCTGCTGGCAGGCAGCACGGGCGGCACCATCGGCCTCATCGCTAACGGCGAGTTGCAAAACAGCATCAAACCCGAAGGGCTCACAGAAACCGTGCATTGGTTCGAACCGCTGGAGGACAACCGCTACATTGTCGCTTGCGACTCACGCCGCGTATTGGAATTGCAAATCGATGAGAACAGGCGACTGACCTATCGCAACGGCGAAATTTTCGCGCATGATGACATGGAGCATGTCACTCTCAACCACGACAAGAAAATTTGCCTGGCCAGCAGCTTTGACAGACGGATCTACCGCATTGATCTTGATTCGCTGAAAAGCACGGGAGTGGCGCTGACGGCGGCATTCAAGCTACGGTGGACAAAATTCGTTAAAAATAGCGATCGCATCGTCATTGTGCAAAATCGCGACGGCAGTTTACTCAAAAGCGATATCCTGACGGGGGAAACGTTGGCGATGGTGAAGAATACGCCAGACGCCATCTGGACAGCCTATCGCCGCCGAGACGAAATCATTTGCGCCGGCGAACGCGGCTATATGTACCGTATCCCGCTGCAAGAGGATGGCGCTGTTCTCGGTCTTCCAACCAAACACCCTTTAACGGATACGGACAGTGGATACATCAAACGCATTGTTCCTATGGAAGACGACGATTTTATCGCCGTGATGAGCCGTGGACGCATCATCGTCAAGCAAAACGGCGCCAGCATGACGCACGACTTGCCCACCGCCTTTCGCGACGTTTGTTACTGCCCGCAGCGCCAGTGTTGCTATCTGGCCAGCGAAGACGGCACCGTCTATCAATATCACCGCGGCCAGATCACCGCTCTTCACCAAGGGGACGAACCGATTTGGTCGCTGGGCGTCTCGCCGGATGGTGCGACGCTGGCTTTTGCTGAACGCCTGGGAAAAATCTATTTATATGATCTGGAACAGAACCAAGTCGTTGAAACCACCGACTGCCGATTGCCCAAACGCCTCAAGTGGTTCGATAACCGGACGCTCTATATTTCTTACAGTGGTTCTATCCATAAAATCTTCTTTGATGAACAGTGGCAACATCATGTTGAATTTATTCGCCCGAACGACAATACGGTAGAGGACTTCGTTTTCATTGACGACTATATCGTTTTCATCACATACAACCGAAGAATCTGGCTCTACGACCGTTTGTCCGCGACTCAGTTAGACAGCGTCTATAACAGCGAGGACTATATGAAAAACATTATACATATCAACGACAATATATTTGCGACTTTAGGACGCTCAGGCTATCTTCAACAATACGAACTGCATAACGAGCAGATAAAACCCGGTGCACCGTTGAAAATGGCGTGATACTCATGAATTTGTCGCAAAACACTTGCCTGGCCTTATTGATAGCATCCAATTTCTTCTCCTCGGTCGCCGTCAGCATAGGGATGTATATCATCCCTTGGTATATCAGTAATGAAGGAGAGCAACCCAGACTGTTGGCGATGATGGCGACAATGTCCTCATTAACGCTGATCTTCGTCACGCCATGGATCGGCATGCTGGTCGACAAATTCAATAGAAAAAACCTGCTCACGGTGCTCAACGCCCTTATTTGCATCGCTTTCATTCTGGCTATTTTCAGCCGGTATTTTTCTTTCAGCATTATGCTGCCTTTAGTCATCACCTATTTTGTCGTTCAATTCTATTACGCTATTTTTTATATCGCTCGACAGGGGTTTATTAAAGATATTTTTAGCGGTGATTATCTGTCACGAACCAACTCTCTTCTTGAGATGGAATCGCAAGCATCGACGCTCATCTCTGCGCTTTTGGTCATCTCCGTGTCGTCCTATTTGAGCTATGACACTATTTTTGTGTTGTTGGTCGTGCTGATTGTCATTTCTCTGTTCATCTTGTTAGCCATCCCCTACCAGCGGCACTCCCCCGTAAGCACTCAGATGCCAAAAAGCTCGCTCATTCAGTTCCAGCCTGAAAATCGGAATGTCATTTTGTATCTTCTGATCGGCGCAGTACCCTTCGTCTGCATCATGGTGGTCAATGTGATTCAGGCCCCCTTTATGCATGAAGTTCTGCATGCCTCGATTGAGTCTTACGCTTCTTTCGGCATCATTTATGGCCTGGGCGCCATTTTAGTCAGCCTGCTGCTGGGTTGGTTGGCTCCCAAATTCCCCGCGAGAAAATTGGTTCACCTTTTTACCGGCGGTTTCGCCTTAACGGTTCTGTTGATCGCCAGTTCCCCCACGTTGCCGGTGATTTTATGCGGGGCTTTCTTCCTCGGCTTATTCAACTCCGCATCACGTATTAGCAGCCAGAATGTCGTTCTTACCGAAATAGGCAGTGAAAAAATTGGGCGCGTTTTTTCGACCGGCCAGTTATTCACCTTGATCAACCGCGTGCTTGCGACGGGGCTGGTCGTCATCCTATTCCAGGAAAGTTACGAATATGCCTGGTCCTATGTGCTGATAATCAGCGCCATCGCCCCTGCCAGCTTAATGTTGTGGTCGTTTTATGCCAATCGGCCGCAGAAAATAAGGAGATCGTAATGAACATCGCTATCGTGACCGGCAGCCATCGCAAACAATCAAACTCCCGGAATGTGGCGAATTATATTGCCCGTCAGCTCCAGCAGAAGGATCACTTTGTCGATACGCTTGAATTAGCGGAAATCAATCTTCCCCTGTGGGATGAAGATATGGAAACGAATGAGCAGAAATGGTCGGGGCTTAAAACGTGCCATGAACGTTTGAGCAAGGCCGAGGCCCTGATTATCGTTACTCCAGAGTGGAACGGCATGGCACCGCCGATGCTGAAAAACTTCTTACTGCTCTGCGAAGCAGAATATGTCGGCCATAAACCGGCGCTGTTGGTCAGCGTGTCATCGGGCATGGGCGGCGCTTATCCGATCCATGAACTGCGGAGCAGTGGCTATAAAAACAACCATATTTGTTACCTCCCGGATCACATTATCGTGCGCTACGCCAACGATACGTTGAGAACCCCGCTGCCCGCTGACGACTATGAGCAGCTACTGCGGGCAAGGATCGACTATCAGCTGAACCTGTTGCTGCAGTATGGCGCGGCGTTGTCTCAAGTGCGCGCGTCCGGCGTCGTTGATTTTGAGCAATTCCGATACGGCATGTGACCATCCGCTGCGCGCAATGCCCGGCCTCCTCAACCAATACGCGCTCAAAAAGCGTGCGGTGGTAAAACCCGCCGCACGCTGCCGTTTTTAACCGTTGGCGTAGGCCACCTTTTCGGCTCGGCGACTGGTGAACAATACCAACAGCAGCGCCAACCCGGCGATAATCGCCCCCATCACCGGCACGAAGCTGTAACCCAGACCGGCGGAGACCACCGCGCCACCGGCGGCGGCGCCCAGCGCATTGCCCAGGTTGAAGGCACCGATATTGACCGATGACGACAGACCCGGCGCTTCGCTGGCCACGCGCATCACGCGCATCTGCAGCGGCGGCACCACCGCGAAGGTCGCCGCACCCCAAATCACCATGCTGACCGCGGCGCCGATTTCACTGCGAGCCAGGAACGGGATCACCAGCATAATGACCACCAGCAGCAGCAAGAACCCCTTCAGCGTCGCGCTCTCGGAGCGGTCGGCGAATTTGCCGCCCAGGTAGTTGCCGATGGAGAAACCGACGCCGATCAACACCAGCATGACCGTCACGAACAGCGGCGTCGCATCGGTGATGTGCTGCAACACCGGCGAGATATAGGTATAGAGCGTGAACATCGCGCCCGCGCCCAGCACGGTCGTCAGCAAGGCGGACAGCACCTGCGGGCGTACCAACACCGACAGCTCGCGTTTCACATCAGGGTGTGCGCCGGCGCTGCCTTTCGGCAACGAGAACCACAGCCCCAGCATGGCGATCACGCCCAGCCCGGCCGTCGCCAGGAACGACATGCGCCAGCCGATGGTTTCACCCAGCCAGGTCGCAGCCGGCACCCCGCCGATATTAGCGATGGTCAGGCCCATAAACATGGTCGCCACGGCGCTGGCCTGTTTCTCCTTCGGCACCACGCTGGCGGCCACCACTGAACCGAGACCAAAGAACGCGCCGTGGTTCAGGCTGGTGATGATGCGCGACAGCATCAGGGTGGTGTAGTCAGGCGCAACCGCCGACAGCACATTACCCAGGGTAAAGATCGCCATCAGGAAGATCAGCGCGCTTCTGCGCGCCCGGTGAGAAAGCAGCAACGTCATCAGCGGTGCGCCGACCATCACGCCAACGGCGTAGGCGCTGATCAACATGCCGGCCATCGGGATGGAGACGTCCACCCCTTTGGCGATCGTCGGCAGCAACCCCATCGGGGAAAACTCGGTCGTGCCGATGCCGAACGCCCCCACCGCCAGGGCTAATAAGGGAAAGTTAATTTTCATTCAACAACTCCGGTTAACCGCTGCCGAAGCGCGGGAAAGTTAAGATGCCAAAAGTATGACATTGATCACACCAAAGATAAGCAGGCGGAAGGCTAAAAGACTTTTGCGATTTTGTTAAAAGTGCGGCGGGAGGGGGCGGATATCGGCATCCGTCACCCGATGCGATCTCGCGTGGCGGCCGGTTTACCGGCGGCTTTCTATCCACGCAAGAAAATCCATCATCCGATCGGCAAAGGCGGCGTCATTCGCCTCGCCAAGCGCATGGACAAGCAAATATGTCATTTCAGCCTGCTGTTCCGGATAGCGCGCCAACAGCTGTTCGGCATAATCGGTTAGCGTTGTTGGCCAGAATTCGCTTTCCTCGGCGCGCAGCATATTGGTGGCGCGGATCAGCTTTCTGGCCGCTTCGCGTTTTAAGCGCCGTTCATCCGAAGACGGCTCTGCCAGCAACAGCTGCTCCCGATAACGCTCCAATACGCGGCGCACATCGGCATTAACCGCCAACGCGATGCGCCGATCGGGTCGAAACAGCGGAAAAACGGCGGACACGTCTTCGCCCCCCAGGCAGCGGCAGTGATGCTTCAGCCAAAATCCCCAGGAATCGTGATGCTCCGGCGCCAATGCTTCATCAACGCAGCCGATGTCAAAGTCGACCTTGCTCACGATACGCTGCTCCAGCTGAAAGGCTTGCCGCCACACCTCAAGACGCTGCAACGCCCCGCTATCGGCCGGCTTGATGAGCAACAGCGTGATGTCCAGATCGGACACGCCGGGAAGGGCTGCGCCGCGCGCGACGCTGCCATAGAGGTAAATACTGTGGATGAGCGCCGGGAATTGGCGCGGCAGCTCCGCCGTCAGCGCCTCCAGCAGCGGGATAAAAGCCTGCTGCAGCGGAAACGCCGTCACCGTGGGAATCAACGCCACCTCAGCCCCTCCCGTTGCGCACTTTGCCCGAGCGCATTTCGATGTTCCGCTGCAGTTCGCGTAGCCCGCCGGCCAGGAAGCAGGCTTCCGCCAGCACGAACAGCGGGCCGATGACAAGGCCCGTCACGTCGTCCATAAACGCCGGTTTTCGCCCCTCCCAGAAATGCCCGACAAACTGAAACAGCCAGCCGATGACGAAGCCGCCGATGCTGACGCTCAGCCACGCCGCCGTCGACAACGACGCCAACCAGGCGCCGAACACGAGGCACAGCAGCAGCAACGCCAGCATCAGAATGCCAAGGCGCAGATTCAATCGCAGGTAATAAAGGGCCGCAACGATAACCATCGCGCAGGCCGGCGAAAACGGCAGCCCCCCCGCGCCCCATACCGGCCGGGAGAGCAGCGCCAGCAGGCTGACGACGATCAGGGGGATGCCGATAAAATGCGTGGCGATATTGCGCGCATCGCGGTGATAGGCGGCATAAGCGGCAAGTTGATCTTCCAAGCTTCGCATGTTGACCTCCGAATGACGCGCACAGCCGAGCTTACTCATTGCATTAAAGATAGCCGTATCGTTCAGCATAGGAAAATGGTCAGGGATTGGCGGAGATCACAGGAGTCACATTTGATAGCAATTTCAGTTGAATTTACTCAGTTTTATCCAGTTCGATTTTGAACCATGCCCCCTATTCTGCCCCCAAATGATTTTGCTTGTGGAGTTTAAGAGGCTTTATGGCCGCTTTTTGGTATCGGTTTTCCACTGCAGTAAACCGGCGATATCCTGTTCCCCCGCAGCTTCTTTTAAGCGGCGCTGCTGCTCGGCATACTGGACGTATTCAGCCTGCGCTTTTTCATCTGCCGCTTTCTTACTGACCGTGCCAGCACCTTGTAGAACGTCACGGTCGTTAAATTGCAGAAACTGATCCAGCTTATCCTGCCAATCACGCAGGAACACCTGTTGGCGACGCCGCGCCTGATCTTCAGCGAAATCCAACCACATGTTGACCACGCGGTTGAGTTCGCTGACTTCGTCTTGATTGAGGTAATTTTTCGCCACCGTCACGTCGCTTTTACGTACTTCCTCGCCCTTATAGTTGCTCAAGCCCATATGGGGCTGGTTGGCGTCAGCCCGCTGATGGATGAGTTCAGCATCGGTGTGGCCTGTGCAGGCAAAATGCAGCTTGTTTTGGATAGTTTGGAAAAACAACGTTGTCTCTTTAAGTGACGGCTGATAGTCGGCGGCTAATGCGAAGATCTCCCTAACCCGCAAATAAACCCGACGCTCACTGGCACGGATATCACGGATGCGCTCCAGCATCTCATCAAAGTAATCAGGTACAGCGGATGAACCCACGGGCGGATTTTTAAGCCGTTCGTCATCCATCACGAAGCCTTTGATCAGGTATTCCTGAAGCGTTTGGGTCGCCCATTGGCGAAATTGGGTGCCACGAGGCGAACGAACACGATAACCAACAGCAAGAATAACGGGCAGACTATAGTGCAGGATATTGCGACTTACCTGACGGGCCCCTTCCTGCTGAACCTGTAAGTAAGACTTACAGGTTGCGTTTTGTTCAAGTTCCGCTTCTTCGTAGATCGCTTTGATGTGCTGCGTAATCGCCTGGGGAGTCACTTGATAAAGATTCGCGATGGTCGACTGGGGCAGCCACAGCGTTTCTTGTTCAAAACGGCATTCAACGCGCACTTCGCCGTCATCGCTGGCAAACATAACAAACTCACCTGCCGGTGATTGGGTTAAGTGCTTGTCTGTCATGTCGCCTCCGCTTTAATCTGACTTACAGCGCTGTAATTCGCTTAGTATGCCAGAGAAGCACATCGAAGCTCATTACTCGAACAACTGTTATTTTCCAAAAAAATGTCTGCAAGCTGACTCGCTTGGATAGGATTTTGTTGAATTTAAGAAAGTGAGGGAAACAGTAATTTGGCGGAAGATCACAGGAGCACTAAAAGCAACACAACCCACTGTTTTAAATAAAATAATTATTCATCACCCAGCCATAGTATACACACACATATACATACTTGTTACCGCTACATTCAGAGTTGTTTAAATTACAGCCAATACCGGCGCTTACTCCACTTACAAAAAAGATTTATCGTAAAACTGTTCACCCTATACACCTTTTTTATTTTCTTTTTAATTTCAATATATTAGTTGGTGTATAGCTACCTTCTCAGTGTACACACCTGTTCACCTACAGGGTGAACAGTCTGAACCTCAGGCACAAAAAAAACCGGACAGAGCCGGTTTTAAATATTTTTATCATATCAGCGAGTATACTTTATCGTCATGAGTATAGCGTAAATATTATAACTCACCAAGATGTTGGGGCAATAAATAGCATTTCGGACCCCTCAAAATTTTTAACATTATTTAAATACAAATGATACACTTTGGGGGAAAGCGTAGCGTCAGGAGAACAATCAACATTCCATGACCTCAGAAAAAATCCAGCTGTTGCCTCTCTTACTTTTATTTTTAGCATTCCTCTAATCATTTTGTATTCATATTCTATTGTCTCTTTCACCTTTATAGCTGGATGAGGAACAATATCTAACTCAATGAATAAATTCCACTTTTCATCATCCTCAATTTTTTCGCCCACACCTGGCTTTGAGTCAAGCAGTTTAGAGGAAACCACTCTTGATGGTGAAAAGTTTAAGAATTTCTTTCTATTGCTATCAAATGCTCTTATATATATCTTTAACCCATCATCAAAAAGGCTGTGTGGTGTAATAATTCTTTTAGAAATGCCATTATCAACCGATAGATATTCAATCTCCACCTTCGATTTCTGCGTGATCGCTCTAGTAATTGGAGCAAACTCTCTTTGCGAAGGCAAATTTATCCTTTGGCATCTGTAAGTATAATACTGTTCACTCTTATCAACTTTCTCCGCCTTTAACCAGCAAAGTGCGTCTATGTCAGTAAGCTCAAAGTGTGGAGAGAAAGTTTCATCTCTAATTACATGTTTTTTAGACTTTTTATCAAAAAAACTGTTCTTTTCATTAGTTAACTCAATGTATTGATTCAGATCTCTTGTAGCAGACGCCTCTTTGATACCAAATGTATCCATGAGGTTCGCTCTTGACACCTCCCCTTTAAAGATTAGTGAAAACTCTATGTACTTCAGCCTGTCACGGCCATGAGGTATAAAACTAGATATTGGGTTCATAATCGCCACACCCTCTTGGTAAAAAAATCAATAGAAAACACTACATGTAGATATTATGACACACATCAGATCGTTTTTGTTCCATTGATGAGATCATTTTGATTCGATTAATGCTTGATCAATTCTGCGCCGTTGGTATACTGACAATCGGCAATAATGCCACGCACATAGGAAGGGCATATCATGGCAGTCAACAAACCATATGGTGATGGACATCGAATTGGTGCGGTACGGGATCGCAGCCAGTGCCAAACCCCCTCGGGTCATTGGGTTAAGCGAGATACTGATACAGGACGATTCATCGATGTGAAATCGGATGGGACTCCGTTTAAAGGAGTTCGCAAAGAAAAATAGCCATTATCGGTGGAACGAAAATGGCTATCCTTGGGGCTAGAGCTTGGTTAATAGTGGAATATTAAACAAGCGAGGATGCTACACGGGAGGTCTCAATCCCAGAGCATGACCTTTGATAAGACGCGAAGATTATACTCTTCTGGCCCCTATATATCCAGAGATCCCTCCTTAATGCAATAGAGGGATTCATATGAATCAACAAAAAGTTGTACATGTGTGCTCTTACGTACGCCGTCGCCTAGGACGTTTAGAGTATGTATGCGCACACTGGCGTTCACTACCGCACGCCGCTTGATAGACCATTAAAGGGGAGGTTTCACTCCCCTTTTTCCTATCAAGAAATTTTCATGCACCTCATCGAAATACCAGCTATCCATTTAAAATAATTCATTTAATTATCAACTAATTGAAATATCACATTTTAATGATCATAGTGTTTAAAAAAACCGGCCTGAGCCGGTTTGGGGAGCGCTTGTCGTTATGATGTTGGCCGTTCAGCGGCCGATAGGATGCCCTGGTGTTGCTGCGTGTATTCGGGTCACTGCCACTATAGGCGGCGCGGCGATTGAGCGTCCAATGGGTTCGGCAGATCAATAAAGGCCTATTGATCGGCCCGGCCGATCGACCCGTTTCTCGTCACACCGCCCCGCACTTCGGCAGCCAGTCCGCTTCGCACTCTTCACTCAATATCAGGTTGGTTTGTATTCCCTGCTTGGTGCGGCGTTTCAGCAGCGTGTGCTCATACTCTTTCAGCGTTTGCGGCACCGCCTGGCCGAACGCCGTCAGGTTCATCACGTGCTGATAGCCCCGTGCCGCCATAAACGACAGGTAGGCGTGGTACAGATAGCGGCGCGGGTTCGGCGGGGTGATGTTGGCATTGCCGATCATCATCCCTTCCGGGGTACCCAGCACCGTCAGGTAACCACAAAAATCGACCAGCGGATCGGCATGCCGTTTGATTTCCAGGGCTTCCGCCGAACTTTGCTGCGCCTGGAGCAGTGCACGCGCGTCATTAGGGTTGGCAAAGCGTTGCATCAGGTGACGCACAATCACGGCCAGCTCTTCGGTGATCTTCGCCAATAGCAACGGGTCGCGCTCCTCGGGTGCGATAGCTTCCGGGAACGGCAGGATCACCCGGCGGCGCGAGATGCCGCCGCTGCGGTCGCTGAACTGCATCGGGTTGTTGTTGACCGCCAAAATCACCGCCGGGATGTGCGCCGCGTAGGCGTCGCGGTATTTGGGGTCGATGGCGACTGCATCGCCGCCGGTGATGGCCTTGATACCCGCCCCGTCACCGCTCCACTTCTCCTGGTCGGGCAGGATAATCAGCGAGAAGCCGACCACGCTGGCACGCTCGCGCGCCGACTCCAGGTTATCGATGGTGGCGGAGGTGGTGTTGTCACTACCTGCCAACAGCCGGGCGATAGCCGCCATTACGCTCTTGCCGCTGCCGCCGGGTCCGGTCACTTCGAGGAACAGCTGCCAGTCGTAACGGTTGGCCAGCACCATAAAGAGCGCCGCGAGAATACGCTCCTGCTTGTCGTGATTGCCCCCGGCGGCCCGCGTCAGCCAGTGCCAGAAGTGCGGTGCATGGTCGGCCAGGTTCTCCCCGGCGCGCGGCGGGGTGTAGTCCACGCTGTTGACGGTGCGCAGCCAGTGCGCTTGCCGGTGGGCGCCGAACTGGCCGCTGACGGTATCAAAGACGCCGTTACGAAAGCCTATCAACCGGCGGGCCGGATCGCCCATCTGCGGCACCATCAGTTTTAGGGTGTCCAAAATGCTGTTGATACCGGCGGCGGAGAACGGCGCGCGTACCTTCTGGAACAGCGCGGCAATCTCCCGGCTCAGCTGCCGGTGCGGTAGCACCTGCCAAGCGCCACGCGTATAACGGCACAGCTCTTCCCCCACCGGCGGCACCGCCAGGGTGTTGCCGTAGTGCTCGGCCAGCAGTTCGGCTTTCTCGCTGGCGCTCATGGCTTTTAAGTCGGCATCGCTCAGCGTGTCGAACGGGCTCGGCTGCGGCGGCTGGCTGAACGCCCGGAGCTGCGCGCGCGTGGCCTCAGCGCCCTGCTGACAGTAGACGTCGTTCCAGTCGCCTTCCGTGGGCGGCAGTGCCGGGATACCGCCGGTGAGTGTGGCCGCCTCGGCGGCGCGGGTCTGCCCAGTGCTGCTGCGGTCATTATCGGCCGCCAGCAGTAGCCGTGCGTCCGGGTAGTGGCTGCGCACCTGCTGCGCCACGGCCGCCAGGTTGTTGGCGCTGAGCGCCATGCACACCGTCTCACCGGTCAGGCGGTGCACGGTGAGGCCGGTGGCATAGCCTTCTGTGAGCCAGATAACCGTGTTGTCTGGGCCGCAGAGGGTGTGGCAGGCGGCTTTCACCTGCCCGCCTGCCAACATGCGCTTGTCACCGGCGGCGTTAATCAGTTGCACGTTAACCACTTCTCCCCCGGCATTGTACAGCGGCAGCAGCAGGTCGCCGGGCTGGAAGGTGATACCGCCAACGCGCAGCGGCTGGCCGTGCAGAGTCAGGGTTTCTGCCTCCGGCCAGCCTTTGGCGCTCAGGTAGGCGTTGCCCGTCTGAGGCCGGGCAGCGGCCACCAGAGCCTGTGCCTGTCGCGCGGCCTTGTGCTGGGCCTCGGCTTTGTCTCGTGGTGAATGACCGGCCTCAGCGGCCGGTGGTAAAGTGCTGGCATTATCCCCCATCACGGCAGCCACCTGTTCGGCAGCAGCTCGGGTAGACAGTGACAGGGCTTTTTCCACCAGGTTGAGGCCGTCACCGGCCCCGCACTGGTTGCAGAACCAGGAGCCACGGCCGTCCTGGTTGTCGAAGCGGAAACGGTCTTTGCCGCCGCAGGTCGGGCACGGTTGCGGCTTGCCGTTCGGCTGCAAGGCGATGCCGAGGGCCGGGAGTATCACCGGCCAGTGGCCGGTGGCGGTGCGTACGGTCTGGGATACGAAGTGGGCGCTCATCCTTTCTCTCCTCAGTGTACGGTGGCGTTCTGCGATGCCGACAGGCGTTCGCAGCACAGCTCGTCCATCATCTTTTGCCCCAGCGCAGTCAGGCGCGGTGCGGCCACCAGAACGTCCGGCTGCACCATGTCACTCAACATCGTGCATGCCATGTCCATGCCGTCTTCTGCGCCGTACTGATGCACAAAATGCCCCTCCAGACGCAGGGCAATCGTCATCTGCAGCTCGTCCAGCGTGTACCCGAGGCTCACCCGGTAAAAGGCACAGGTATCCAGATAGGCTTGCGCCACGGCGCGGCGGAAAACGGCGGTACGGACTTCAATCGGTAAACAGGATGCAGTGTTCATGCGGCGGTGGCCTCCATGCGGGCAAGGATTTGGGATTCACAGGTGTTGACGACGTGGCCGAGCTGGTCGGTCAGCAAGGCAATGACCGAAGCAAACGATGCCTGTTGCACGGCATCGGGGCGTTGCCCGCCGAGGTCGAGGGTGTCCAGCAGGTCGAGGAACAGCACGCCGGTAGCGTGCGCATGCTGAAGACGCAGAAAATCGGCGTGCGGGATAGGGTAATGGGTATCGCGGTAGTAGCGATCGGCCAGAGTGTTCATGCTGCTGCCTTAACCGGCAGACGACCGGCAAAGGACAACACGTAATCACGGGAAAGCCTACGGCGGGCGTTGCGTTCGCTATCCGCCACGGTGTGCACGATACGTGGCGAAGCCGTCAGCGCAGAACGGCGCACGGCCGCAAACAAAAAGCAGAATGTAGGGTGAGTCGGGGTGAGGGTCGTAGCCATGGCGGCAGCCTCCTTAGAGTAAAGGTTATTGCTACCACCAAAGTTCTCACGCAAGGGTGGTAGCCCAGACGGGGGTGAGAAACCGGCCTCTAAGAATACCGGCCAGCCCGAAGGCTGCCCCGCCTGAGCCACCATTGATTGACTGCTGCGGTAGCATAACATCCACCGCGCAAAAAATGAGCGAGCAAAGGCTGCGACATAAAAAAACACGCCTGGCGCGTGTTGTGTCGCCTTAGAGATACACGGGTTCTCACGCCCGGCTGCCGATTTTGCGGCAGCGGGAGGACTATAGCGCAAGGCCGGACAGGGGGGCAAGCCGTAAGACGCCCCCGGACGTTCAATCGATCGCATAGTGATCAACAGTCGGTAAGCTGGTCGTTGCGAGTATCGGCAGCCGCGCAGGTCAGCGGCACCGGCCCGGCACTGAACAGGCGCGGCTCAGCCTGGCGACTCGCCAGACGAATAACGCCGTGTTTTTCGCTGCGGTGCTCCGGCAAGACGACGCCAGGCTCTTTGCGTTGTAACAGAATAGCTTCCGCCACAAACAGCGCGTCGCGCTCATCGAGGGTAAAATGCTGGCGACCAAAGGTTAGCTGCATCATACGGCGGCCCCCTGGTGACGGTTGGCGATACGTTCATCCATCCACTGCTCGATCTCGGAGGCCAGCCAGGCGACGTTTTTACCGCCGAGGGAGACCTGGGCCGGGAACTGCTTACGGCTCATCATCTCGTACACGGTGGAGCGGGATAGACCGGTGGTGTAGAGCACTTCCGGCAAGCGAATAAAGCGCTCGCGCGGGGTGTAGCCATTTTGAAACACCGGCGACGGGGTGGATGGAGAGGGGGTGGAAACGGTCAACATAAAACGCTACCTCTTTGTGTCCGGCCAACGCTGGCCGGGACTGTGTGAACTTCGGTAGCGCCCTATTATGTGAATATTTACCGGGGTGGCAACAAGACGTTGTTGTGTGGCCCATTAAGAAATGATCATAAAAACAACAAATTATAATAGCTCAGCAATCCTCACCACTCCTCACCCTTCCTCAACATTACCCCATAGTTTTCAACAATGAATTCATTGCTAATAAATAGGTATAAACAGACTAACCACCGCTAGCCAGGGAAAAGGTCGTTTTGGGCCGGGTGAACAGTGGTGAACACCGGGTGAAGAGTTTGTAGAAAACTGTTCACCCACTTATTTACTGATTTATCTATACTTTTTATTTAGGTGAACAGTAGTGAATAGTTTTAGGTAAAACTAAAAACGGCTTGATGGTTTTCTCATCAGTGCTCAAGGCTGTTGTCCTGGGGACAGTCCAACCGGGATGAATGGCGATGTTGTACGGCGGTCAGCAGAATAGCTTCACATTGACTGACACCGGAGACATGACCATGAGCAGCACCGCCTTACCGAAATACATCACCGATAAACTGCAAGCCCTGCGTGACGCTCGCGCCGCCCACGACAAAAACTATCAGGCGTTGACCGACGTCGTAACCGGCATTGCCCGCTGCCACCAACAGAAGAAAGACACCGAAGTGCAGAGCCAGGAGGCAGAAAACCAGTGGCGCACCCTGTTTCGCAAACTGCGCGGAGAAAT
Source organism: Serratia sp. X3 (assembly GCF_014982455.1). Taxonomy (NCBI): domain Bacteria; kingdom Pseudomonadati; phylum Pseudomonadota; class Gammaproteobacteria; order Enterobacterales; family Yersiniaceae; genus Serratia; species Serratia sp. X3. The sequence continues at coordinate 126,733 of NZ_JADCNB010000004.1, read as the reverse complement.
GACGCCGGAACTGCAAGCACAGCACCACAGTCGGATTTCCAAGCGGGAGCTGGCGAAAGAGTTCGACGGCCTGATTGAAGAGATGGAGCTGGACAAAATGCAGCTTCACCTCAGCTGCGGCGGTACAGCCCCGAAGGTGGTGAACGCGCACAAAGACGCCCTCACGACCTTTGCTGCTCATGCGATGCATCAGGCGGTGGATGCGCTGAGCACAGCGCTTATCAGCCCTGACGTTATCAAGGCGTGTGCACTGGCTTCACGGGCTTACGGCGTCTATGCGGACAATCCGATGAGGATGATTGAGCAACAGGTACTGGGCACGCTACAAGGCCGCATTCGCGCTACCATGGCTACGCAAAATATCGACCACCCGGTGCTTAATGAGATTGGCCTGACGATACCGCAAGAAACCGGCGCATTGCCGGAACTGCAAAGCAGTCCTGCCAAGCGTATGCAGGTTATCTCAGAACTGAAGGAAAAACGTCAACGCTTGCAGCAGAAAGGGGCCAAATCATGATGCGCTGCCCGCTGTGCACTCATGCGTCCTATACACGAACCAGCCGCTATATCACGGAGCGGACGAAAGAGGCGTATTACCAATGTCAGAGCCTGACCTGTTCTTGCACATTCAAGACGGTGGAAAGCGTCGATAAAATCCTGTGCCAGCCGATACAAGCGCAACCGGTCGATGAGAATGCCCTGCCACCGCCCGAGAAACGGACGTTGAACCGCTATCGCCGTTACAACAGCAATCCTACCCTGCACTAAGCACACTCCGCCCCGCCGCTCTCGACAGCCTCGCGGGGCATTCCCCTTCCGCCTCGCCCAAAACAGCCTTTTTCCTGGCTAGCCAGCCTCAAATTGCGCGTGCATGCATAGGGTGCATGATTTTGCATGCAAGAAAATGCACTTTTCATCCCCGCCAGCACCAGTACTGGCGCGGCCTACGGCCGTTCATGCAACTGCATGAAAAGTGACACATGAAGCGCGCAGGCGAGGCGGGGATAGCATTGCGCGCTGCCTTCAATAATATTTATTCCGATAATACCTTTTCAATGTAGCACCTTACCGACTCCATTTTTGGTCTTTCACTTGGGTTAAACCGTGTACATTCAGATATAGCTGAATCTAGATAATGGATGTTTTTCATCTGACAATAAGTTGATAATAAAGCTTCACTTCGATCTAAACGCAATTCGCCTGCAATCGGATATTTGTGTCCACTCAAAAGAACCCATAGTGTTTTAGCAAAGCTATATATGTCTGCACTCTCTCCCGAGTCTTGCTCTGAAGTCATTAGCATTTCTGGGGCATGAAAGTGCAATGAGCCTAATTTCTCCCCCTCCTTTGTGATCCTTTGTCTGTTCGGGAAAGTGGCAATTCCAAAATCACATAGATGCCATTTATTTTTGTAGATAAGAATATTGTCAGGTTTAATATCCCTGTGAAATATTTTTTGTTTGTGAAGGGATTCAATAGTTATGCATATCTCTAGCATTCCTTTTAGTATGCTCAACGGCGAGGGGGAATGTTTTTCAATGTAATTATCTAGTGAGATGGCCTTAGGCATTGCATACCATGGCAGATTATCCTTGGAACCAAGTTGATAGCTATCGGTAACATTGATAACATTCATCATGCTATCATTTAAGTCTTCAATTTTTTTTAATGTTAAAATTTCGTCATTGAAGCGATTTATTGATGTGGCATTAGGTCTTTTTAGGATTTTCAAAGCGTGGACTTTGCCTTTAGGATCCCTTACCTCCCAAACTACAGCATTACCACCACCACCAATTTTCTTTAAAAGGAAATATCCTGATATAGTCATTCCTTGATAAATTTTTCCGGGTTTTTTATCATCCGGTAATTCTTGATAGAAATCCACCAACATATTAAAGTATTTTGCTGACATTTTTATATGCTCGCATAGTTTACTTTTCGAACCGAATAAACTAATGGCATATTTTATTTCAGCTAATGCCCTAGTTCTACCGATCAATATACCCCAATTCTCAATTTGAACGTTACGGGCGGCACCTGTTACCATGCTCCCTGGCTGATAGTATTTATTTGTCTCTTCAAATGCTTCTACTAAGCTCCACTGAGGGCGTATTCTAAAGTATTTATCCATAATTAATTCCTATTAACTATATTTTGCTTTCCTAGATTTATTCCAATTAACTTATGACTACTTTTGCTTACGATTTAATTTTCTAGCTTTCTTTTGAGCTTTATTTTTATTTTTCTTTTTTTGCTTAATATTTATAACGGGCCGTAATTGTTTTTCTGAATACAAACCCTCATCATCATTTACTGGATACTGATATTCAACACCAGAGAACTGCTGAACATTTTCAGGTAGTAATATCCCAAAATTTTTTCGATCTTGCTCCGCTTGCTCGAAATCAGCCGCTTCCCAATTATTAGTATCAAGATAGATCATATCCTCTCCACCCCCACCGTCACGTGGCTCAGTAGCTACTCCAACGATATTACTAAAATTCGGGTATAATAACTTTGCGGATGTGCAATAAATATAAAGGCACTCCTTTCTATAGTGCCTATAATCTTCATATGATTGAGCTTGAGGTGGAATGGGTAATATCAGCCAAACATACCCATAATTTGGATTGGTGGGTGAGCCCATGATACGAACTGATTTTTTTTGTGGTGGAGTGCTCTCTATTTTTTCTAAAATTGATCTTGATAATACTCGACGGGCTACTCTCCTCTCTGATGCCATTATTTGTAGGCCTAAAGTTGCATCTGATAATGGGTGTTTGTTCTCATATAGTAAAGTCCCTCCCAAAGCATGTCTGGAGAAATGCTCAATGAATTCATCCCAGAAATAAGATATTCTGTCATATTCTTTACCTCGTACGTATTGAGGTAATTTTATTAAAGACTCATACTGACCCTCTACAATCACTGCCTTATGATTATGCTCGATATAAAACCCAGGATCACGGCCTTTCTCTGCACTCATTAAATAATGACCTAGTAAATCTTCTTCCCCAGCAGCAGAAATTAATTTCCCTGAGATTATGAGCTCTTCTTTTTTCTCTAAGTAATCAATAAAATCTGATATCGTATCCAGTTCATTTAATACAACATCTAATGCGACATCATCAAAAATATGAACATATGGCTTATTTGGTATAGGCATGCCAATCATAAATGGGTTTTTAAAGTGTTCATCTCCTGTTATTAATGGGTTGATTATCAGACTTCCTGAACCTTGAACTATCGAAGAAAATCGCTTGGTCGCATTCTTAGCTACGGCGACCCTATGTATTTTAATAACTTCTGTGCTAGGGAAGCTAAGTGGAAACTTATCCTTGCATTTAGGGTCGAGATATATTCTGTTTGACCTTTCCCTGATCCAATTTTCGGCGCCGTACAATTGGCTTGCCGACTTTAAAACTGCTCGTTTAACCCATCTACCCCAATCAACTTCAATATTCCCGGTATCTTTAAAACTAATATCTTTATCAGAAAAGATAATGACATGATGATTAAATACCACCAATAAATCACATAGCTCTTTACCATCACCACTATCACTTTTCTTACCCTCATCAGTATAGACGTTAGGATAACTCCACAAGCTTAAGAAAGTCTTGCTGCACAAGTCTGCTAAATACCTTTCAGACTCATTAAAACCATCCTGTTTCACTATTTTTTTCATTCTCGAAACCCATTTATTACGCTATTGGAATACCATTCTAACATCTTTCTTCTGTTCTCAAGATATTGAGCATGATTATAAGTACCCCGAATACCGTTCTTATCTATATGCGCTAATTGCATCTCAATCCATGCGGAATCAAACCCATTTTCATGCAGGATAGTAGACATCGTATGCCTGAAACCGTGACCGGTGGCTCGTCCCTTATATCCCAGCAGTTCTATAACCTGATTCACGCTTTCCTTACTTATAGGCTTTTTGCGGTTGTTTCGTCCAATGAAAATGTAAGGATAGTGACCGGTGATCGGTTGTAGCTGTTTAAATAGCTCAACCACGTGAGTAGAGAGCGGCACAATGTGTGGACGGCGCATTTTCATACGTTCGGCTGGGATCTCCCAGATACCCCGTTCAAAATCAATTTCTTCCCATGTAGCAAAACGCATTTCTTGCGTGCGGACGCCGGTCAGCATAACGATCTTAGCTGCATTCTTCGTGATGATGCTGCCGGTATATCCTTCCAAATCCTTAACAAAGTAAGGCAGTTCCTCGGCCGAAAGGAACGGGTGATGCTTTTGTTTAGGGACGGCCAGAGCACTGGCGAGATCCGGAGCGGGATTGTATTCTGCCCTGCCGGTAATAATTGCGTAGCGGAAGACCTCTCCGCAACGCTGGCGAACCTTACGGGTCTTCTCCAATGCCCCGCGCTTCTCAATGCGCCGTAGCACTTCCAGCAGCTCTAAGGGCTTAATTTCGGCAATGGGGCGTTGACCAATATACGGAAACACATCCTGTTCAAAGGTACGCATGATTTCTTCCCTATAGGCCAAAGTCCACCGATCAGCCTTGTGCTTGTGCCACTCGCGGCTAATTGCTTCAAAGGAATTCTCAACCGAAAGCTGCTGAGCGAGCTTTTGCGCCTTTTTCTCGGCTACTGGATCAATGCCATTCGCAACCTGCTTACGGGCCTCCCCGCGTTTTTCTCGTGCGTCGGCCAGCGTTACCAAGGGGTAGGTGCCAAAGGACATCAGCTTGGCTTTTCCGGCATAGCGATAGCGAAAACGCCAACCTTTGCTCCCATCAGTATTGATAAGAAGGGACAGGCCTTGGCCGTCGTTGAGGGTGTAGGGTTTTTCCTGCGGTTTGGAACGTCGAATTTGTATGTCAGTTAGAAGCATGTGTATAAGTGGATTCTGTGTATAAAAATGTTATACGCACCATTATACACATTTATCTCGGATTCAGGCGGTTATACACGGACTCCAGCGGACAAGAAAACCATATAATCAATTGATTTTATGCATTTTAATTGACTTTTCAGGAACTACCCGGACAAGCTTTGGCGGAAGATCACAGGAGTCGAACCTGCCCAGGACCGCTGGCGGCCCCAACCGGATTTGAAGTCCGGCCGCCCCACCGGGGACGAGGATCTTCCTTGGAGAAGAGAAGAAGCAAGGCGCTGATTATAGCGCAGTTTGTTCGCTGCGCTAAGCGGGAAATGGCGGCCGCCGGCGATTCGGCGGCCGGGGAGCGCTACTTCAGGAAATCCTTCACGTCCAGCAGGATGAACTCGTTGTCATCCGCCATATTGGGCTGGCGGCTGGAGGAGAACGGGAAGTTGTTGTCGTTGCCGACGATGATGTGGTTGGCGTCCACCACGTCCACGTTCTCGATGGTGAAGAACGGGAAGGTCAGCACGCCGTCGTTCAGCGGCTTGCGCGCCAGCTTGTTCGGATCCTGAATGTTCATCAGGTCGATATAGCCCAGTTTTTCGACCGGTTTGCCGACGTTGGCGTCCGAGAAAGCGATTTTATACACTCGCTTGAACTTGGCCACCTGGCTGAAGCAGTTGTCGGTTGGCGCGCCGGCGGCGCAGGCTTTATCCGGCGTGCCTTCGCCGTTGTCGCGCTCGATCACCAGCCCGTGGCTGGCGTCGATCATGTTGAAGTCGCCGATGGCGTTCTGGTTGTCTTCCAGTACGTACTGCCAGCTGCGGCCGCTCCAGGCCTGCTGTTTGACGTCGAACTCCAGCACCCGCAGGTAGCGTTTGCCGTCGACGTTCTCGAACTGTTCGCCATCCCACAGCGCCCCTTCCAGCAGCGGGTACAGCTTGCTGCCGTCCGGCGAGGCGGCCATGCCTTCAAAGCCTTTGGAACGCGCCACCTGGAAGTTCTGTTTGCCGTCCGGCGCGCCCGGCAGGGTTAGCGTCGGGTTGTCCGGCGATTTCACCACCTTGCCGTCCACTTTGGTGTCGAACACCGCCAGCACCTTGCCGTTCAGGTCGGCCTTGATCAGGTAAGGCCCGAACTCTTCACCGATCCATAAGGCATCGTCGGCAAACTGGAAGCTTTCCGGATCGAAATCGCTGCCGGTCAGATAGCGCTGCTCGGTGCTCTCGTTGATGATGTGGAACGGCACCTTTTTATCCGGATCGTGCAGGAACACCGTCTTCAGCGGCGCGACCGTGCCGTCTTTGAAATCGATCTTGTAGTGGTTGAGGTACAGCATGGCGTCCGGGGAGTTGGCCTTGCTGCCGAAGCCGTTGTCGGTCAGCACCCAGTAGGTACCGTCGGGCATGTGTTTGATGCCGGAGTGGCCCTGCAGCGGCTGGCCGTTGATCGGCAGGCCGATGCCGGTCAGGCGATCGGCGGATTTACCCGCCACGCTGCCCAACTCGGTGACGCGTTTACCGCTGGTGTATTTGCCACTCTGTTGCAGATCGCTCGGCGCGTCCTTCGGTGTGGAAACGGCGGATTTCACCGGCAGCAGCGCATGCCCCGCCAGCGTCGCCGGCACCGGCTGCGCCTCGGCCCACAGGTTGGCGCTCAGCGCCATGCAGCCGACCAGCAGCGCCAGCCGGGTTTTGGTGTTGTGCATGTCATTGTCCCTTTTCGTTGTTATCGCCCAGAAGTAAAAGCAACGTCACTATAGGGAGCGGCAATGACAGAAATATTATTCGGCGAACGCCCGCCGGTAACTGTGCGGATGGAAGCGCCAGGTGATGGCGATCAACACCACCACCAGCAGCGCGTGGATCTGCCAGTCCAGCACGAAGCCACCGCTGTAGTCGCGCAGCAGGCCGGAGAGGTAGGGCGTCACGCCCGCCAGCAGGAAGCCGACGCCCTGCATAAAGGCCACCAGTCGCCCGGCCGCCGCTGGCTGGTGCAGGTGATCGAGCGCCAGCACCAAACACAGCGGGAACGCGCCGCCCAGCCCCAGCCCGGAAAGCAACACCCACAGCCACGGCAGCGTCTGCGGCAGATAAATCAGGCCGATAAAGCCGATCAGTTGCATCATCAGCGCCAACAACAGCAGCGGCCGCCGGTCATGATTGCGCGCCAGCGCCGGCAGCAGCAGCGCGCCCATCACCTGGCCGAAGGTCATCAGCGCCAGCAGTGAACCGCTGGCCTGCGGCTGCCAGCCGAGCTGCATGTAATACGGCGGCAGCCAGGCGATCAGGCTGGTATAACCGCCGTTGATCAGGCCGAAATAGGCGCCGAGCAGCCAGGCGCGCCGGTTGCGCAGCAGGCCTGGCCCGCGGTGTTCGCCCGCCGCGCCCAGGCGAGACAGCCCGCGGCTGACCGGCCACCAGGCCAGCAGCGCCACCAGGGCAGGTAACGCCCACCAGGCCAGCGCGCTGTGCCAGTCGTGCCCCGTACTCATCAGCCACGGGGTGATCGCCGCCCCCAACCCGCCACCGCCCATCAGCGCCGCCGACCACAGCCCGGCCACCAGCGCCATGCTTTTAAGGAAGTGATGCTTGATGATGCCGGGCATCACCGCCTGGATCACCCCGATGCCGAGCCCGCCCAGCACCGCGCTCATCAGCAGTTGCACGCTGCCGGGGGCCAGTTCGCGCCAAAGCGCGCCCAGCCCGATCGCCAGCAGGCTCAACGCCACGGCGCTGCGTTCGTTGAACAGCCGATTGATGGCGCCGCCCGCCAACGCCATCAGCCCCATCATCAGCACCGGCAGCGTGGTCAGCAGCGCCGCGCCGCCAAAACTCAGCCCGGTGGCCTGGCGCAACGTCGGCAGCAACGGGCCAATCGAGGTCAACAGCGGCCGCATGTTCAGGCCGATCAACACCAGCGCCAGCAGCAGAGGATTGAGCCAGCGGCGTGGAGAAGATGAATTAACAGAATGATTTAACACGGTATATTCCTGGTACTGCGAAATGAAGAGTGCGGCGTCACAGCGCGATCGCCGCAGCGTTGCGTTACTGTAGGCAACGCCGCTAGTATTGGGAAATTAAATAATAAAATAGCCAACAGTGGGAAAATGAATCGTTACCCGATGTTCAATCCGCAGCTGCTGCTCAGCTTCGTCGCCGTGTGCGACAGCAACAGCTTCACCCGTGCCGCAGAGCGGGTGTTTTTGTCGCAGTCCACCGTCAGCCAGCAGGTGCGCCGGCTGGAAGAGATGCTGGGCAAGTCGCTGTTTGAGCGTTCCTCGCATCAGGTGCTGCTGACCGAAGAAGGCGTCAAGCTGTTGAGCTACGCGCGCCGCATTATCGCGCTGAATGAAGAAGCCCACGATGCGCTGACCGGCATCTGGCGCGACGGCGTGCTGCGGATCGGCATGCCGGAAGATTTCGCCGTGCCCACCACCGGGCTGCTGGCCGAATTCAACCGTGAGCACCCGCACCTGCGGCTGGACGTCGCCAGCGGCCTGAGCGCCGATCTGCACAGCGCCTACGCGCGTGAAGAGCTGGATCTGATCATGGTGAAGCAGCGCCGCCGGCAACCGCCGCGCGCCGCGCGGCCGGAACCGCTGCTGTGGCTGGACAGCCTGGCCTTCCCGGCCATCGAGCAATCGCCGGTGCCGCTGGCGGTATTTCCACTGAACGGCCTGTACCGCGACGAGCTGTGCCAGGCGCTCGACAACCTCGGCAAACGCTGGCGCATCGGCTACAGCAGCGCCAGCCTGGCGGCGCTGACCGCCGCCTCCGCCGCCGGGCTGGGCGTCACCCTGCTGCCGGCCGGCTGCCGTTTGCCAACGCACCGGGTGCTGGGCGCGGCCGAAGGATTGCCGCCGATAGACAGCTTCGAACTGGCGCTCTACTACCGCGACGGCGCCCCCGCCGCCACGCTGGCGCTGGCCCAGCGGCTGGCGGCGTTTTGCGGGCTTAAGTAAGGCAGCTTACGCCACTATCTGCGGATATTCGCGCTGCAGCCAGTCGATAATCCGTACCCACAGCGCTTCTGTCTGCTCAAGGCAAGCCTGTACCGCCGCGTCCGTCACCAAGTCGCCGGAATAATCCGCCACGTTGCGCTGCTTTCGCAATGCATCCAGGCAGATCATTTCCTCTCGCGGCAGCCCTACGGTGAGCGGCAACGATTGGATCATGATCTGGTGATGGCCGGGTTTGCTGGTCAGCGTGCGGTATCCTTTGGCTTGCAAAGCGGCATTCGCCATTTGCATGACCGCTTTATATGCCGTGTCGAAACGGCTCTCATTGCTGAGCTGAGTGATACCCGCATCGCGTCGATTGCGAGCGGCGGCGGCCAGCAATTTTTTAATCGCCCCCGCGTCAGGCGTTATCACCTCCAGTCCCAGCCCGACCAGATTGTCCAGCGTCATCCTTGTCTCCCGCAATCCAAAGTTGGGGTTTCTGCATAATGTCCTGTATAAACGCGGAGTTCTCGGCCAAAGCCGCTCGCCACTCTTCTGGCGAGTACAGTTTGGGGTTAATTTCCCGACCCAGCGTTTCCTGCAGCGGGTAAACCGCCTGAATCACCTCCGCAAAAGACAGTTTGCCGACAATCAGAACATCGATATCACTGGCCGCCGTCGCTTTGCCACTGGCGACAGAACCAAAAATAAAAGCGCGTTCAATAGCTTCGCCAAACGCTGCCAATGTCTGCCTTAAGCACTCCGCCGGCCCGCAAACCTTGCGGAAAATCGCCGCCAGCTCAGGGAAAATCAGGCAATCGGCGTTGGCCTGATAGCAAATTTGGTTACCCTGCCGCTGCCTGAGCAAGATGCCGCTCTCCGCCAACCTGCTCAACTCTTTATGTAAAGTGCCAGCCTGAGTTGCGGTGCGCCGCGCAATTTCTCGCACATGAAACGCACGCCCGGCTTCAATAAACAGCAGGCTTAGCACTTTTCTACGGTATTCGCTGAACAGCAATTCGAGCATCGGATCGTGCATCACGCTAACCTCATGTAGCTTTAATGACTACAAATGTAGCTATTAAAGCTACGAAAGAGCAAGCCAGGAAAATCCTTGCCCCGGCCGCACGCCGATCATTACCAAATCGAATAGTCACCAGTGGCAAATGTCGCTGCCAACCGGCCGGTTCCTCTCCTAAATTGGAGGATGTTTTCACCCCTCACCTCTGGATTAAGGAACCGAACGTGGAAAACCCTCAACAACCGGGCCGCAGAGCCTTCCTCAGCCAAACCGGCAAACTCACCACCGCCTGCGCGGTGATCGGCCTGACCGGCGGTGTGGCACAGGCCGCGTCTCTTGGCGGCGAGCCGTGTGCGCCAACGCCGATGACCCTGACCGATCGTCACTACTGCCTGAGCGAGGTGCGGCTGGAAGACGGCTTTGAATACGACGGCGACACGGTGATCGGCACCCGCACCGCGCTGTACACACTGGAGATCAAAGACGGCAAGATCGCCGCCATTCACGCCGCCAACGCCGCGCTGCCCGCCGGCGCGCCCCGCTATAAGGCGCAGGGCCAACTGCTGCTGCCGGCGTTTCGCGATATGCACATCCACCTTGACAAAACCTTCTACAGCGGGCCGTGGCAGGCGCCGCGCCCGCGTCAGGGCAAGACCATCATGGACATGATCGCGCTGGAGCAGACGCTGATCCCGACACTGCTGCCCACCTCGCAGCAACGGGCGGAAAACCTGATCGCCCTGCTGCAGTCCAAAGGCAGCACCGTGGCGCGCAGCCACTGCAATATCGATCCGGTCAGCGGCCTGAAAAGCCTGGAACACCTGCAGCGCGCGCTGGAAAACCACCGGGCGGACTTCAGCTGTGAAATCGTCGCTTTCCCGCAGCACGGCCTGCTGCACTCCAGGGTCGATGCGCTGATGCGTGAAGCGATGCAGATGGGCGTGCAGTACGTCGGCGGGCTGGATCCGACCAACGTCGACGGCGCGATGGAGAAATCGCTCGACGCCATGTTCCAGATCGCCCTCGATACCGGCAAAGGTGTGGATATCCACCTGCATGAAACCAGCCCGGCCGGGGTCGCCGCCATCAACTACATGATCGCCACCGTGGAGAAAAACCCGGCGCTGCGCGGCAAGGTCACCATCAGCCACGCTTTCGCCCTGACCACGCTGACGCCGGGTGAACTGGCGGAAACCGCCACCCGGCTGGCGGCGCAGCAGATCACCATCGCCTCCACGGTGCCGATCGGCGGCCTGATGATGCCGCTGCCGCAGCTCAGCGAGAAAGGGGTGTTCGTGATGACCGGCACCGACAGCGTAATCGACCACTGGTCGCCGTTCGGCACCGGCGACATTCTGGAGAAGGCGAACCTTTACGCCCAGCTGTACCGCGGTTCCGACGAGTATCACCTGTCGCGCGCCATGGCCATCTCCACCGGCGGCGTGCTGCCGCTGGACGATAAGGGCCAGCGCGCCTGGCCGAAAGCCGGCGATGCCGCGGAGTTCGTGCTGGTCAACGCCAGCTGTTCCGCCGAGGCGGTCGCCCGTCTGCCGGCGCGCAGCGCCACCTTCCATCAGGGGCGCCTGGTGGCCGGTCAGGTGAGCAAAGCCTAAGGTCGGTCCGTTGTTGTCATCATGATGGCCGTTTTTGGCCTTCTGCCAGAGTAAGGCGCGGCGCAAGATGGTCGCCACACACACTGGCGGAGGGCCGAAAATGTCACAGAGCGCGTTATTGATCATCGATGTCCAGCAATCATTCCAGCACCGTCCATTCTGGCAGGAGGACGATCTGCCGGCGTTTCAACAGGCGCTGACCCGCCTGATTGCGGGCTGCCGACAGCGCGGCGCGGCCCTGGTCGACGTGCTGCACGTTTCGCCGCAAGGTCCGTTCTCACTGGCTTCGGGCCATGTGCAGCGCCTGCCGTTCCTCACCCATCAGGCGGATATCACCGTACACAAGCATGTGCACAATGCGCTGACCGAATCCGGCCTCGACGCCTGGCTGCGCGAGCGGGACATCAACCACCTGATCGTCTCCGGCATCCGCACCGAACAGTGCTGCGAAACCACCACCCGGGTGGCGTCCGATCTCGGTTATCGGGTGACTTTCGTCACCGAGGCGACGCTGACCTTCCCGATGCGCCATCCCGACGGCGAAGTCTTTACCCCCGCGCAGTTGAAGCGGCATACTGAAACCGTACTGGTCGATCGTTTCGCCCGCATCGCCAGCGTGGATGAGGCGCTGGCGCAACTCGCACAGGAGTAACCATGTCGCAGGCCGTCTATTTTCTGCTGTTGCCCAACGTGCTGTCGCTGGACGTCAGCGGCCCGGCGGAAACCCTGCGCCTCGCCGGGCAGTTCAGCCTGCGTTACCTCAGCCCGGCGCCGCAGATCGTCTGCTCCATCGGCATGACGCTGAGCGGCCTGCAGCCGTTGCCCGAGCGCCTGGAAGACGGCGCCATCCTGGTGCTGCCGGGCGTCGGCGATTCGCAGCGCTATTTCGCCGGAGAGGAGGCCGAGCAGGCGCGCCGCTGGCTGGCGACGCTGCGGCCCGATCTGCAACGGCAGCGCATCACCCTGGTGTGCATCTGTTCCGGCGCGCTGCTGGCGGCGCAGGCCGGGCTGCTCGACGGCTATCAGTGCACCACCCACCACGACGTCATCGAACGTATCCGCCTGCAGGCGCCGGCGGCGCAGGTGAAAGAAAACCGCATCTTCGTCGAAGACCGTGGCGTCTACACCAGCGCGGGCATAACCACCGGCATCGATTTGGCGCTGCACCTGGTCCACCACCACTGTGGCTCCGGCCGGGCGCGCGACGTCGCACGCGACATGGTGGTTTATTTCCGCCGCGCCGGTGACGATCCGCAGCTGTCGCCCTGGCTGCGCTACCGCAACCACCTGCACCCGGCGGTGCACCGCGCGCAGGACGTGATGGCCGCCGAGCCGGAGGCCGACTGGTCAGTGCCGCAGATAGCGGAGAAGGCGCACGTCAGCAGCCGCCACCTGGCGCGGCTGTTTCGCAACCACGTCGGCATCAGCGTGCGGGAATATCATGAGCAGCTGCGGCTGGCGGTGGCGCAACAGCGCCTGCAGCAAGGGTATGGCTTGGAGAAGGCCGCGCTGGCGGCTGGGTTTTCTTCCGGGCGGCAGCTGCGCCGCGCCCAGCAGCGCCAGCGCTCGTCGCTATGACACCAGCCGGCGGGTATCCAGCCGCTGCAGGCCGACAGACAGCAGCAGGCTGCCCCCCAGCGCCACGCCGAACACCCAGAAGATGTCCAGCAGCGGGTGGCCGGTGAAATCCAGGTGCCGATTGCGCATCACATTGACGATAAGGGCGTGAAAACCGTAAATCGCCAGCGAATGACGGGAAAATACGCTCAGCCAGCCGATCGGCTGCGGCAGACAGTGTTTCACCCACACCAGCAGCGCTACCGCCGCCATAAACACCAGCGGACCGCTGTAGATGTAGTAGGTATCGGCGAAGTTGCCGTTGATGAACAGCTGATGCTTGGTGCCGCGCGCGATCAGCGCCACGCACAGCGCAAATCCCAACGCCGCCAGCCAGCCCACGGCGCGCCCGCGCGCCTCCATCATGCCAATCGCCCGTCCGGCCAACGCATACAGCAGGTAGTAGAAGGTATCGCCGTAGATATACAGGTTAACCGGCAGCAGATGCGCGTTGCCGAAGGTCAGCTTATCGGTATTCGGGTTGGCGATCGCCGCCAACACCACCAGCGCGGCGGCCAGGTAGCGGCGCGATACCGGTTTGACGCTAATCAGCGGCGACAGCAGGTAAATCACCGCGATGGCGTAGAAAAACCACAGATGATAGAACACCGGCTTTTGCAGGATGCCGCGCAGCGACGGCCAGAAACCGATCTTAGTGAAAGCCGCGATATAGATCAGCGCAATGGCGCTGTAGAACAGAATGCAGCAGAGGATGCGGGTGAAATGCCGCCGGCCGGCGCTCTTTTCGCCGAAGAACAGGTAGCCGGAAATCATGAAGAACAGCGGCACCGACACGCGCGACAGTGAGTTCAGCACGTTGGCGATGTCCCAGTTGTGCAACCCTATCGCCGCGCCGTTGGTGACGTAATAGGTGGTGGCGTGGATCATCACCACCATCATGCACGCCATCGCCCGCAGGTTGTCTATCCAGCCGATTTTCTCGCTCAAACGCTCGCCCGATCTTGTGTCATATTGATATGTTAAGAAGAGGTTATCGGGCACGGCGTTCGGCGACAACCCAAAAGCGAAATATCAGAATGCACTTAAACAACACCTTATGATTGCGAAGGTGAACAATTGGCGGCAAAATAGCCGCCATAACTCGCTCAGTTTGCGCTTCCCGCCCTGGCAGTTCCTTTTTCTCTTTTACTATCAGTACAATAATATGAAAACGACATTACCACCTGCGGCACGTTTGGGCCGACAGGCGCTTTTATTCCCTCTTTGTCTGGTGCTGTTCGAGTTCGCCACCTATATCGGCAACGATATGATTCAGCCCGGCATGCTGGCCGTCGTGGCGGATTTCAACGCCGGCGAAGAGTGGGTGCCCACCTCGATGACCGCCTATCTGGCCGGCGGCATCTTCCTGCAGTGGCTGCTCGGGCCGCTGTCGGATCGCCGCGGCCGCCGCCCGGTGATGCTGGCCGGGGTGGCGTTCTTTATCGTCTCCTGCCTGGCGATCCTGCTGGTCACCACCATCGAGCAGTTCATCGCCATGCGTTTCCTGCAGGGCATCGGCCTGTGCTTTATCGGCGCGGTCGGCTACGCCACGATCCAGGAGTCGTTCGAAGAGGCGGTGTGCATCAAAATCACCGCCCTGATGGCTAACGTGGCGCTGATCGCCCCGCTGCTCGGGCCGCTGGCCGGTGCGGCGCTGATCCACGTCGCACCGTGGCAAAGCATGTTCGTGCTGTTTGCGGCGCTGGCGGCCATCGCCTTCTACGGCCTGTGGAAAGCCATGCCGGAAACCGCCACGCTGCAGGGCGAGGCGTTTTCCGCCGCCAACCTGTGGCGCGACTACCGCCAGGTGCTGGGCAACCGCCGCTTCCTGTGCGGCGCCCTGGCGATCGGTTTCGCCAGCCTGCCGCTGCTGGCCTGGATCGCCCAGTCGCCGGTGATCCTGATCAGCGGGGAGTCGTTGTCGACGCTGGATTACGGCCTGCTGCAAATTCCGGTGTTCGGCGCGCTGATCCTCGGCAACCTGACGCTGGCGCGCCTGACTGGCAAAAACAGCGTGGAACGCCTGATCAAGCTGGGCGCGGGCCCGATGCTGTTGGGGCTGCTGATCGCCGCGCTGGCGACCCAGTTCTCCAGCCACGCCTACCTGTGGATGACCGCCGGCCTGAGCCTGTACGCCTTCGGCATCGGCCTCGCCAACGCCGGGCTGTACCGCCTGACGCTGTTCTCCAGCAACGTCAGCAAAGGCACCGTGTCCGCCACCATGGGCATGCTGAGCATGATGGTGTTCACCGTCGGCATCGAGCTGGCCAAGGTCGCCTACGTCTGGGGCGGCAGCGGGCTGTTCAACCTGTTCAACCTCATCAGCGGCCTGTGCTGGCTGACGTTGGTGGCGCTGTTCCTCGCCAAACGCCGCAACGGCGACCCCACGCCGCAGCCGAACGGCGCGGCATAAGCGCGACGATAAAACGCCGGTCCGGTTTCCCGACCGGCGTTTTTTATGCGGCTTCAGCCGAGCAGCCCCCCCAGCGCATACCCCGCGCCCACCACCGCTACCGCCAACAACAGCAACGCCGACAGGACGGAGATCGCCCGCCGGGCCGCCGTCAGATTTATCGGGTAGGGGAATTCCGCCTATCGCTCTTCGCGGGTATGCCAAATACGCAGAACATAAATCGCTGCCGGCTGCACCTGGTAACGTATCTCATAGCGGCCGACCAGAATACGCCTCACTTCCTGCGGTAAAAACTCGTCCAGTCTTTCACCCAGGCGGGGATTATCGAGCAACGCTTTAGGAGCAGCGACCAAGGCCTTCACCGAATTCGCTGCCGCAGTGCGGTTAGCCAAGGCAAGAAACTCAAACAAACGCGCCAAATCCGATAGCGCCTTACTCGTCCATTTTAATTCCATCAGCGCGGTACCGGGAGCGGCTCGTCACTGTCCAGGCTGGCCGCCCAGGCTTCTACCGACTCATGATCGATAACGTTTTGCTCTTCGACATCGGCCAGCGCCGCCAGCGTTAATCGACGGCGCTCTTCCTCTTGCTCAAGCCAGGCGGCGAGGGCTTGCTTCACTATCCATCCCCGTGAGCGGTCAAGTTTGGCGGCCATTTCATCCACCTTTTCAGCCAAAGGCAGCGGCACATGAGCGGTGATGACTTTCGTATTCATCGTCTTGCTCCTCAGTACAATCAACATCAATCAAAGTGATTAAAGCTGATTATACCGCCATCAGAGAACAAAAAACACGCAATCAGTTGCCGAACAGCCCGCCGTCGCGCAGCAGATGCTCGTTGCCCTTACGGCGGGTAAAGCCGCTGCGATCGAAGAACTCCAGCACCTGGATCGCCAGCTTGCGCCCGACGCCGAGCCGATCGCGGAAATCGGCGGCGTTGGCGCCCCCGCGCTCCGCATCCAGCTCGCGGATCAGCGCCGCGAACTGATCGATGCGTCGGCTGAGGTAGTAGCGATCCACCACCACCGCCGTCACATGGCCCAGTTGAGCCGCCTTGCGCAGCAGCGCGCGCACCCGGCTTTCCTCTTCGCCCAGCTCGCTCGCCAGATCGCGCACCCACCAGGGTTCGTCGCCGAACAGCGGTTCGATGCGCGCCCACAGCGGCGCCTCTTCGGCGCTGAACGCCAGGCCGTGTTCCGGCAGATGCAGCCAGCCGCGCGTATTGCGCAACGCGCCGGCCTTCAGCAGCCGATCGATCATCATAAACACCAACGCCTCCGGCTGCTGAGGCAGAGCCATGCGCCGCAGGCGGGCGCGCCCTAATCCCAGCTGATCGGCGTGCTGTTGGTGGTACTCCGCCAGCACCTGCAGCAGGTGGCTTTCCGCCTGTTGCACCTGATCCTGCGCCAGCGCCCGGTCACCGACGATCAGCAGATCGCGGTTCGCCAGCAGTGCCGCCAGGCCGTCGTCGGTCAACTGACGCGCCCAGGCAAACGCCGCCAGCGACAGCGCGCCGTGCGGCAACTCAAGCGCCAGCACCTGCGCATCGTCTTGCGCCTGCGCCAGGGCCTGCAGCCAGGCCAGATAGTCCGGCTGGCGCTTGCCGCGCTTGGGCGCATTCAGCCTGAGCACCCGGGCCGCGCCCAGCGTTTGCCGCGCGCCGATATCGCGCAGCACCAGTCGATCGTTCTGTGCCAACCACAGCGGACGATCGAGGATCAGTTCCGCCAGCCCGTCGTTCAGCAGCGAAATGCGCCCGGTGATGTGGCTGGCGGCATGGTGCAGATGCAGCGGCTGCCAATGGCGGATCGGCCAATCCGTCTCCAGCGCCACCAGAATGCGTTCCGCCGCCTCCGGCGGGCGCTGCGCCAGCAGCCAATCGCCGCGCGCGATCCGATCTTTATCGACATCGCCGCTGATGTTAAGCGCGATGCGTTGCCCGGCCTGCGCCTGTTCCACGGTCTGATTCTGGGCATGCAGGCCGCGCACCCGCACCGGCGCGTCGGCGCCGGTCAGCCACAGCGTATCCCCCACCTTCACCCGGCCGCCGAGCGCGGTGCCGGTCACCACCAGCCCCGCCCCTTTGACGCTGAACGCACGGTCTACCGCCAGACGAAAACGGCGCGTCAGCGCATGCTCGCCGGGCGACAGCGCCAGCAAATGCGCGCGCAGCGCCTCGATACCCTCGCCCGCTGCCGCCGCGGTGACAAACAGCGGCGCATCGGGCCAGCCCTGGCGCGCCAGTTCGTCGCGCACCTGACTGCGCACCTCATCGACACGCGCCGCCTCCACCCGGTCGGCCTTGGTCAGCGCCACCGTCAGCGCCGGGCGCCCGCTCAGGCGCAGGATCGCCAGATGCTCGCGGGTCTGCGCCATCACGCCGTCGTCGCAGGCCACCACCAGCAGCGCATGGTCAATGCCGCCGACGCCCGCCAGCATATTGGCGAGGAATTTTTCGTGGCCGGGCACGTCGATAAAGCCCAGCACCCGGCCGTCCGGCTGCGGCCAGTAGGCGTAGCCCAGATCGATGGTCATGCCGCGGCGCTTTTCTTCCGGCAGGCGATCCGCGTTGATCCCGGAGATCGCCTGCAGCAGGGTGGTTTTGCCATGATCGACATGGCCGGCGGTGGCGATGATCATGATGCGCTCAACGCGTCGATCAGCGCCCCTTCCTGTTCCAGACAGCGCAGATCCAGCCACAGCCGGCCGTCGCCGAGGCGACCGATCACCGGCTGCGGCAGGCGGCGCCAGCGTTCAGCCAGCGCTTCCAGCGTGGCGCCACGGCCGTCACGCGGCGTGAAGGTCAGCGCATAGCTGGGCAGGCGATCCACCGGTAGCGAACCGCTGCCAATCTGCGACCAGCACGGTTCGGCGCGCAGCTCGAAATCGGCGGTGAACCGTGGCGTCAGCGCCGTCAGCAGCCGCTCGGCCGCCTGTTGCATCTCCTGCTGCGGGCGGGTCAGCAGCCGCAGCGTCGGCAGCTGCTCAGCCAGTTTTTCCGGCTGCAAATAAAGCCGCAGCGTGGCCTCCAGGGCCGCCAGCGTCAGCTTGCCGACGCGCAGCGCGCGCTTGAGCGGGTGCTGCTGCAGGCGCGCGATCAGCGCCTTTTTGCCGACGATGATGCCGGCTTGCGGGCCGCCCAGCAGCTTATCGCCGGAGAACGTCACCAGATCGACACCGGCGGCCAGCAACCGCTGCGGCATCGGTTCGGCGGGCAGGCCGTACTGCGCCATATCGATCAGCGAGCCGCTGCCCAGATCGGTGGCGGTCGGCACGCCCTGTTCGGCCCCGAGCTGCGCCAGTTCAGCCTCATCGACCGCCGCGGTAAAGCCCTGAATGCTGTAGTTGCTGGTGTGCACTTTCATCAACAGGCCAGTCTGCTCGTTGATGGCCTGGCGGTAATCCTTCAGATGGGTGCGGTTGGTGGTGCCGACCTCAACCAATTGACAGCCGGCCTGGCGCATCACGTCGGGAATGCGGAACGCGCCGCCGATTTCCACCAGCTCGCCGCGCGACACCACCACCTCTTTGCCGGGGGCGATCGCCGCCAGCATCAGCAGCACCGCCGCCGCGTTGTTATTGACGATGCAGGCGTCCTCTGCGCCGGTCAGCCGGCACAGCAGACTCGCCACCGTCCGATCGCGATGGCCGCGCCCGGCGCCGTCCAGATCGTACTCCAGCGTCACCGCCTCTCCCATCACCGCGCTCACCGCATCCTGCACCGGCTGCGCCAGCAGGGCGCGCCCGAGGTTGGTGTGCAGCACGGTGCCGCTGAGGTTGAACACCGGCAACAAAGCCGGACGTTGCTGCCGGGCCAGCTCGGTCCTCAGCGCCTGCGGCCAGTCGCCGCACCAGGCCGGTAAACGTTGCTGTTGCCTGATAGCGGCGCGCGCCTCGGCCTGCAGCCGGCGCAGCAGTTCGCCGATCAGCGTCTGGCCATGCTGCGCCACCAGCGGTTCAATCGCGGGTTCACGCAGCAGGCGGTCGATGGCGGGCAGTTGGCTGTAAAGAAGGTGGGATTCAGTGCTCATGGTCGCTCGGTTTTCAGTTTAGACGTATCGGCATAGCAAAACCCCGCCGCGGCGGGGAGAAAAGAATGTTCAGGGCGGCGCCGTGCGGGCGAAGCTTTCGCGGGCGAACAGGCGTTCGGCCAGCTTGACCAGCGCCGGACGTTGGACGCACCAGTTGGGCAGGATGCGGCGGAAATTGAGATAGCCCAGCGCGCAGCCGACGGCGATATCCGCCAGCGTCAGCCGCTCGGCATTGAGCCACGCTTTTTCCCGCGCCAGCGCCTCCAGCGCATCCAGGCCGTGCGTCAGCTTGTCACGCTGGCGCAGCATCCAGTTTTCGTCCTGCTTTTCCGGCGCGCGCCGGCTTTCGCGGAACAGTGTCGCCGCCGCCTCAGTCACGCCGTCCGCCAGCGCCGCCACCTGGCGGACGCGCAGCGCAGCGGCGCGATCGGCCGGCAAAAACGCCGGCTCCACCGTCAGCAGTTCGAGGTATTCGGCCACGATCGGCGAGTCGTAAAACACCTCGCCGTCATCGGCGATCAGCACCGGCACTTTGCCGAGCGGGTTCTGCTCCTTCACCCGGCTGCCGGGCTCATACGGCGGATCGTTGACGAATTCAAACGCGATCCCCTTCTCCAGCAGCATCACGGAAATCTTGCGCACAAAGGGGCTGGTGTAACTGCCGATAAGCTTCATCCGGTCTCCTCCGCTTCGTCCTGGCCGCGGCGCAATGCCCTTACTTCACCGCCAGAGTATCGATAATCCGCTGCACCAGCGCCTGATGCACTTCCGGCGTTTTGGCCGGCGACAGCATTTGCAGCGTTACCACCCGTTTGTTGAACACCGTCAACACCAGGGTGGACACCACCTTTTGGCCGTTGACGGTCTGCTCGGTATCCACCCGGCGAAACTTCTGTTTGCCGACGGTGAAGTTCTCTTCTTTGGTGGTCTGGATATTCTGATAGCGCTCGGCCAGCACCGTGATGGCGCTCTGCGTCAGCTCTTTCAGCATTTTGTCGCTGGTATTGATCTTCATGCCGTCCGGCGGGATCACTTCGGACGAAACCGCGCTCTGGCGCGACTTGCCGTCGAGGAAGCGCTGGATGGTGGAGGTGCTGTCATTGACGATGCCGCTGTTCAACGTTTGATCGCTAAAGCCCGGCGGCAACTCGAAGGTGATCTTGCCCTTCTGCAGCGACACGTTCAGCCCCGGCGGCGCGGGTGGGGTTTCTACCGGCGCAGGCGGCGGCGGTGGCGCGGGCTGCGTCACGGTCGGCTTGGTGTCCGGTGGCGGCACCGCCGGTTTGGTGTCGTCCTTGTTGTCGCAGGCCGCCAGTCCGATCGCCAGCACGGCGACCGCGGTCAGTTTTGCCAGGGTGTTTAACATCGTGGTTCCTTTCGCTTGGCGCGTCATGGCCTAAACGTAGCAACTCGCCCGGGCGAATGCCAGAAGCCCGTTCTGAAATTGCTTGTCCGGCCCCGCGCGAACGGGGCCGGGCGGTTACTCCGCCGGGAACAGGAACGGATTGATGCTGCTGCGGCCGAAGCCTTCCTCTTCCATGCGGGCGTCCAGCACCAGCGAAGCCAGATCGTCGGCCACCGCTTCGACCTGCGGGTCTTTTTCCTGATAGAGGATCTTCAGGTAAGTGCCGCAGTCGCCGCAGCTTTCCGCCTTCACCGCCGCCTGTTCGCTGTCCAGCGACCAGTAGTTGAGATCGCGGGTCTGCTCGCAGTTGCTGCACTTCACCCGCACCACGTGCCATTCGCTTTCGCACAGGTTGCAGTGCAGGTAGCGCAGGCCGTTGACGGTGCCGATATGCACCATGCTGGAAACCGGGATGCTGCCGCACACCGGGCAGAACTGGCGCTGCTCGCCGTATTCGGCGCGCGCCTTGCCGGGGATCAGGCTGGCCATCTGCGCCCAATAGAGCGACAGCGCGGCCCAGAGGAACGGCGCCTTCTCGCTGCCCACCTTGCCGAACTCGCGGTTGAGCAAGGCGTCGGCCATCAGCTCCAGCTCGTGCGCCGAGGCCTTCTCCAGGTTGTCCAGCACCGCCAGAATGTGTTCCGGCGCCTGCGGACGCAGCTCGGCGATCAGCGACGTCAGCAGCTTGCGCCAGTGCTCGCTGCGCGGGAACACGCTCAGATCGAGCGGCGGTTTGCCGCTGGTGGCGCCCTGCGCCAACGCTTCACTCAGATCGAGCTGCAGCGGGTTATCGTGCAACGCATGCTGCTGCGCCTGCGCCAGCTCGGCGGCGAAGTTCAGGTAGTCGCCCAGCGGGTTATCGACCGCCAGCTGACGCAGACGATCGGCGCGGCGGCTGTACAGGCTTTTCAGGTTGGCGAAAAGTAACGGCGGGATGTTCTCCGCCGTTGTGGACTTCTCACGCTGTGCCCCTAACTGCTCTTTAGGAACGATGCGGATACTCATCAGGGTTTATCTTCCTGTCGTTTCTCGCGGACCTCACGGTACCAGCGCGGATGATGTTTCTTGGCCCAGGCCGCCGGCACCCAGCCTTCCACCATCGCGGTAATGGTGCCTTTTACCCACAATGCGGCGTAAATGTGCACCATAATCACGATGATAAGGCCGACCGCGGCCAGCGAATGCACCAGCAGCGCGATGCGGATCAGCGGGATGGAGAACGACGGCGCAAAATACGGCCGCCAGATCACCACGCCGCTGGCCAGCAGCAGCACCAGGCTGATAATCGCCGCCCAGAACACGCACTTCTGGCCGAAATTATAGCGCCCGGTATCACCCACTTCCTCGTTCATGGCGATTTTGTGGATGTTCTTGGCCCAGACGATATCTTCCCGGTTGATCAGGTTATGCTTCCAGTAGCGCAGGAACATCAGCAGGAACGCGGCGAACATGATGACCCCGACAAACGGGTGCAGAATGCGCGCCAGCTGCGGCGTCCCGAAGATATTCATCAGCCAGTTGAAGGAGGGGAAGAAGAACCCCAGCCCGCTGATGGCGGCGAACACGAAGCAGAACGCCACGATCCAGTGGTTGATGCGCTCCGGTGCGCTGTAACGCTGAATGGGCTTTTCCTTTCTCATTTGCGCGTCTCCTCGTCGTGCGACTCGTCGTGCTCGTCCTCATCCTCGACGCGGTTAGGCCCGACGCCGACATAGTGGAACACGCTGGCCGCGAAGGTGGCGGCAAAGCCGATGGCCGCCAGGGGTTTCCACACGCCCTTCCAGAAGGTCACCGCCGGGCTGATGCTCGGGTTGTCCGGCAAACCGTGGTACAGCTGCGGTTTGTCGGCGTGGTGCAACACGTACATCACGTGCGTGCCGCCCACCCCCGCCGGATCGTACAGACCGGCGTTCTGGTAGCCGCGGGTGTTCAGCTCGCTGACGCGATCCGCCGCCACCTGCTTCATCGCTTCCTTGGTGCCGAAGTGAATCGCGCCGGTCGGGCAGGTTTTCACGCAGGCCGGTTCCTGGCCGACGTCCACGCGGTCGACGCACAGGGTGCACTTGTACACCCGGTTGTCGTCCTTGTTCATGCGCGGCACGTCGAACGGGCAGCCGGCGATGCAGTAGCCGCAGCCGATGCAGTGCTCGGACTGGAAGTCGACGATACCGTTGGCGTACTGAATAATCGCGCCTTCCGACGGGCAGGCCTTCAGGCAGCCCGGATCCGCGCAGTGCATACAGCCATCCTTGCGGATCAGCCATTCCAGCTTGCCGTTTTCCTCCACCTCGGAGAAGCGCATCACCGTCCACGACTTGGCGGTCAGATCGGCGGGGTTATCGTACACCCCGACGTTGTGCCCCACTTCGTCGCGGATGTCGTTCCATTCGGAACAGGCCACCTGACAGGCCTTGCAGCCGATACAGGTGGTGACATCGATCAGTTTGGCCACTTCTTCCTGGTGGTCACGGGCGCGCGGCGCCGGCGTGAAGCCATTGGTGGCGGATTTACGAATGATGTCTTGAGATTGCATGGCCATAATTCGTCTCCGTTACACCTTTTCCACGTTGACCAGGAACGCCTTGAACTCCGGCGTTTGCGTATTGGCGTCGCCGACGAACGGCGTCAGCGTGTTGGCGATAAAGCCTTTCTTCGCCACCCCTTCGTAACCCCAGTGGATCGGGATGCCGATGGTGTCGACTTCCTGGCCGTGCACCTGCAGCGTGCGAATACGCTTGGTCACCACCGCCTTGGCCTTGATGTAGCCGCGGTTGGAGCTGACTTTCACGGTATCGCCCTGCTTGATGCCTTTCTTCTCCGCCAGCTTCTCGCCGATCTCCACAAACTGCTCCGGCTGCGCGATGGCGTTCAGCCGCGCGTGCTTGGTCCAGTAGTGGAAGTGCTCGGTCAGACGATAGGTAGTGCCGACGTACGGGAACTTGTCGGATTTGCCCATCGCCGCCAGATCGTCCTTGAACACGCGCGCCGCCGGGTTGGACACCACGTTCGGGTGCAGCGGGTTGGTGCCGAGCGGCGTTTCGAACGGCTCATAGTGTTCAGGGAACGGCCCTTCCGCCATCTTGTCGGTGGCGAACAGGCGGCCCATGCCTTCCGGTTGCATGATGAACGGCCCGACGTCGCTGCCCGGCGCAGCGGTGCTGTAGTCCGGGATATCGGCCCCGACCCACTTGGCGCCGTCCCACTCCAGCAGCTGGCGTTTCGGATCCCACGGTTTACCCTGCGGATCGGCCGAGGCGCGGTTGTACAGAATGCGGCGGTTGAGCGGCCATGCCCAGGCCCAGCCCAGCGTGTTGCCGAGACCGGACGGATCGGCGTTGTCGCGCCGCGCCATCTGGTTGCCGGCCGGCGTCCAGCTGCCGGCGAAGATCCAGCAACCGCTGGCGGTGGTGCCGTCGTCGCGCAGCTGCGCGAACGAGCTGAGCAGCTCGCCTTTTTTCACCACCACTTTGCCGTCGGCATCCAGCAGATCCGCCAGCGCCTTGCCGTTGTTCTCCTGCGCCACCTCTTCCGGCGCCGGGTTGTCCGGCGTCAGGTAGTCCCAGCGCATGTTCAGCACCTGTTCCGGCACCGCGCCGCCGTCGCGCGCATACATCTCGCGCAGGCGGCTGAAGATGCCCGCCAGGATCTCGCCGTCGTTCAGCGCTTCACCCGGGGCGTCCGCGCCTTTCCAGTGCCACTGCAGCCAGCGGCCGGAGTTGACGATCGAGCCGTTCTCTTCGGCGAAGCAGGTGGACGGCAGGCGGAACACTTCGGTCTGGATCTGCGAGGAATCCACTTCGTTGAACTCGCCGTGGTTCTGCCAGAAGTTGGAGGTCTCGGTGTTCAACGGATCGATGGTCACCAGGAACTTCAGCTTGGACAGCGAAGCCACCACCTTGTTTTTGTTCGGGAACGACGCTACCGGGTTAAAGCCCTGGCAGAAGTAGCCGTTGACCTTGCCCTGCGCCATCATCTCGAAGTACTGCAGCACGTCGTAGCCTTTGTCCCACTTCGGCAACCAGTCAAAGCCCCAGCTGTTGTCCTTCTGCGCCTTGTCGCCGTAGAAGGTCTTCATCAGGCTGACGAAGAATTTCGGGTAGTTGCCCCAGTAGTTCACCTGGCCCGGCAGCAGCGCCTTCGGCGTGTTGGCCTTCAGGTAGGTCTCGAGATCGGTCTGTTTCTCCGACGGCAGCGTCAGGTAGCCCGGCAGGCTCTGCGACAGCAGGCCGAGATCGGTCAGCCCCTGGATGTTGGAGTGGCCGCGCAGCGCGTTGACGCCGCCGCCCGCCATGCCCATGTTGCCGAGCAGCAGCTGGATCATCGCCATGGTGCGGATGTTCTGCGCGCCGACCGAGTGCTGAGTCCAGCCCAGGGCGTACAGGAAAGAAGCGGTCTTATCCGCGACGCAGGTTTCGGCGATGTATTCGCACACCTTGAGGAAATCGTCCTTCGGCGTGCCGCAGATGTTGGTCACCACGTCAGGCGTGTAGCGGCTCACGTGCTGCTTCAACAGGTTCCACACGCAGCGCGGATCCTGCAACGTGACGTCGCGCTTGGCGAAGCCGTTCTCGTCGAACTGGTAGTTCCAGGTGGTTTTGTCGTACTTGCGGTTTTCCGCGTCGTAGCCGCTGAACAAGCCGTCTTCGAAGGCAAAGTCTTCCCGCACCAGCAGGCTGGCGTTGGTGTAGGCCTCGACGTATTCGCGGTTAAATTTGTTGTTGGTCATCAGATACAGCAACACGCCCGACAGGAAAGCGATGTCGGTCCCGGAGCGGATCGGCGTGTAGAAGTCCGCCACCGATGCGGTTCGGGTAAAGCGCGGATCGATCACGATCAGCTTGGCATTGTTGTGTATTTTGGCTTCCATCGCCCAGCGGAACCCCACCGGATGCGCTTCCGCCGCATTACCGCCCATGACGATAATCAAATTCGCGTTCTTGATATCAACCCAGTGGTTGGTCATCGCACCGCGACCAAATGTTGGAGCAAGACTTGCTACCGTTGGTCCGTGTCAGACACGCGCCTGGTTGTCTACGGCAAGCATGCCGAGAGCGCGACTAAATTTTTGCGACAGAAAACCGGTTTCGTTGCTGGCGGCCGAAGCGCACAGCATGCCGGTGGTCAGCCAGCGGTTGACGGTAACGCCCTGGTCGTTGGTTTTGATGAAGTTGGCGTCACGGTCTTCTTTCACCAGCTTGGCGATGCGGGTAAAGGCGTCGTCCCAGCTGATGCGCTGCCATTTGTCCGACCCCGGCGCCCGGTATTCCGGGTACTTGAGGCGGCTTTCGCTGTGGATAAAGTCAACCAGGCCGGCGCCTTTCGGGCAAAGCGCGCCGCGATTTACCGGGTGATCCGGATCCCCTTCGATATGGAAAATGCTTTCTTTGGCGTTTTTGGCGCCATCACCAAGGCTGTACATCAACAGCCCACAGCCGACGGAACAATACGTACAGGTATTACGGGTCTCGCGGGCGCGCAGCAGTTTGTACTGCCGGGTTTCCGCCAACGCCACTTCGGGGGCAAAGCCCAGCGCGGCCACCGTCGTTCCTGCCATACCGCCAGCGCAGATCTTAAAGAACTGCCTTCTGCTGACCTGCATGGGGGTCTCCTTTACTCTCGATTGTCACATTGTTCAAATGCGCCTGCCCGCTAGCGCGGCAAACGCGAATGTCACTGTTGTTATGCTTGCTACGAACGCCGGCCATATTACCACAGCGTGCTTGTGGTTGTTACACACTCGTGCTCATTCAGTGAACGCATTGGCACATTTCGATACATTTCGGCGTTGGCGCTCCCTACAGTATAGAGAGTAACCAACGCGCCGGGGCGGCGGTTCGACGCGGCCCCCCAGCGCCCTCTTCTATCAGCATGTTAACGCAACGATTTGTTCATTAACCACACAGTTCACAGGGCATTGATAATCATTTTCAATATCATTTAATTAACTATAATGATCCGACTGCTTACGCGGTGCTCGCCCTTTGCGCCGCCCATACACCACTGGAGATGATGATTATGAGTTATTCACTGCCATCCCTGCCGTACGCTTACGACGCACTGGAACCGCATTTCGACAAGCAGACGATGGAAATCCATCACACCAAACACCATCAGACCTACGTCAACAACGCCAACACCGTGCTGGAAGCTTACCCTGAGCTGGCCAAATACAGCGTTGAAGAGCTGATCCAGGATCTGGATAAAGTGCCTGCCGACAAACGCACCTTCATGCGCAACAACGCCGGCGGCCACGCCAACCACAGCTTCTTCTGGAAGAACCTGAAAACCGGCACCACGCTGGGCGGCGATCTGAAAGCGGCCATCGAGCGCGATTTCGGCAGCGTTGAGAAATTCCAGGAAGAGTTCGAGAAAGCCGCAGCCACCCGCTTCGGTTCCGGTTGGGCCTGGCTGGTGCTGAAAGACGGCAAACTGGCCGTGGTGTCTACCGCCAACCAGGACAGCCCGCTGATGGGCGAAGCCGTCGCCGGCGCTTCCGGTTTCCCAATCATCGGTCTGGACGTGTGGGAACACGCTTACTACCTGAAATATCAGAACAAACGCCCTGACTACATCAAGGCGTTCTGGAACGTGGTCAACTGGGACGAAGCGGCCGCACGCTTCGCCGCGAAGAAGTAATTCGCCCCCGCTGATGAAGATGCCCGCCACCGGCGGGTATTTTTTTGCCTGAAACCCGCTAAAGTTTGACCACTTCTTGCCGATGGTTTGTTCAATTGACGTTCGCCCGGAGAAGGAAAAACGCTATGGCGGCATTGCAAGCATTGGCAGGAAAGTTCACTCATCTCACCGTAGGTAAAAAGCTCGGTCTCGGCTTCGCGCTGTTGCTGCTGTTGGCGGTCGTCATCGCCGGCACCGGAGCGCAATACCTGCACATCATCGAATCCCGCGCCGATCGCATCGACTTCAGCAACCGGTTGAACGAGGAGATCAATCAGGCCAAATACAACCGCGCCATGTATGGCCAGACCTACCAGCCGGAATACATTCAGAACAATCGCGCCAATATCGACAACGCCGTCAAACTGATAGACCAGGGGCAGGCGCTGGACTGGGACGCCCAAAGCCGCAAGGATCTGCAGCGTCTGGTGACGCTGATCGGGGAATATCAGCAGCAGCAAAAAGTCTTTGAGCAGGCGGTGGCGGCCAAAGACGCGGTGCGCCAGAGCTGGAACATGTCGGAAGTGCAGGCCAGCCTAAGCCAGGTGGAACGTCAGCTGACCAACGGCGATCTGCAGCTGGCCTTTATCCAGCTGAACCAGAAGCTGACCCAGGTGCGCTACGGCGCACGCGGCCTGCTGCTGAGCCTGAACAAGGAAACCGAGGCGCCGCTGATGGCGGCCATCGACGACGCGCGTGACGCGGCCAACGCCCTGAGCCGCCGGGTCAGCGACGCGCAACGCCCGCAGCTGCAACCGCTGCTCGCCGCTTTGGACGATTACAAAAACCGCATTGCGGCCTACCTGCCGGCCTATGAGCACGAGCAGCAGATCAGCCGGCAGCTCGGTGAACGCGCGCAGGCGATCGGCACGCTGGTGAACGCCTTTATGCAGGACGAGCTGGTGCAGACGCGCAACAACATCAATCTGGCGCAGCTGCAGATGGGCATCACCACCCTGATCGCCATCATCGCCGGAGTGCTTATCGCCTGGCGTATCACGCTGCAGATCACCCGTCCGCTGCACAGCACGCTGGCGATGGCGGAACGCATCGCCAGCGGCGATCTGCGCCAGGCGCAAACCAGCACCCGCCGCGATGAGCTGGGGCAGCTGCTGAACGCGGTGGCGGCGATGAGCCAAAATCTGCGCACCATGATTGAAAAGATCCAGATGGGGGTCAGCCAGGTCTCCACCGCCTCCGCGGAAATCGCCGCCGGCAACACCGATCTCTCTTCCCGCACCGAGCAGCAGGCGGCGGCGGTCGAGGAAACCGCCGCCAGCATGGAACAGCTGACCGCCACGGTGAAACAGAACGCCGACAACGCCCATCATGCCAATCAGCTGGCCACCGACGCCTCGCAGACCGCGCAACAGGGCGGCAAGCTGGTGGAGAACGTGGTCAGCACCATGCGCGATATTTCCAGCAGTTCGCAGCGTATCGCCGAAATTACTACCCTGATCAACGGCATTGCCTTCCAGACCAACATCCTGGCGCTCAACGCCGCGGTGGAAGCGGCGCGCGCCGGCGAACAGGGACGCGGCTTCTCGGTGGTCGCCAGCGAAGTGCGCAGCCTGGCGAGCCGCAGCGCCCAGGCGGCGAAGGAGATCGAAGGGCTGATCGCCGAATCGGTCAGCCGGGTGAAAACCGGCACCGAACTGGTGGAAAGCACCGGCAATACCATGGAGCAGATCGTCCGCTCGGTTACCCACGTGCGCGACATCATGGCCGAGATCGCCGCCGCCTCCGATGAACAGACGCGCGGCATCGCCCAGATTGGCCAGGCGATCGTCGAAATGGACCATACCACTCAGCAGAACGCCGCGCTGGTGGAAGAGTCCGCCGCCGCCGCCGATTCGCTGGAAGAGCAGGCCGACATGCTGTTGCAGAGCGTTTCGGTGTTCCGTTTGGCGGAGCAGACCGAACCCGCCGCCGTGAAAGCCGCCGCGCCGAAAGCGCCGGCCGTAAAACCCGCGGCCGCCAACGCCGCAGCGGAAGAGAACTGGACCACCTTCTGACGCCCTCAGGCGAGGAATAGCCGTTCCTCGCCCTATCTTTGTGGCAACAGGTGGGTCGCGACTCCCCAATTCAACAAGTTAAAACCAGAGGCGGTCGCATCAAGCATTGCGTAGCCGCAATTGCGATGACCGTATCTGCGGAGGTCCTCCTGCGGGTCGGCCCCTTTAAGCCACCAAATCAGTGCCTGCAGAGCATGGCCGTGCGTAACAACAGCAAGCGTTTGATTTTGTCCATCGACAGCCAGATCGGACAGACAAGCCATCAGGCGCCAGGCAACCTCATAAGCATTCTCCCCTCCCGGAGCCGACGCCTCTGCCTTACCGGCAAAGAGGCACTGCGTCGCTTCTGGATAATCGCGCATGGCCTGCGCATAAGATAATCCTTCCAGTCGGCCAAAATCTTGCTCCTGCAAACGCTCATCCATTTGCACAGTGCAGCCACATCTCTCAGCCAACGTCTCCGCTGTCGTAAAAGCCCGGCCAGCCGGTGAACTGATCAACGAAGTGACCGATAACATTTGCAAGCGAGCGCCAAGCCCAGCGATTTGACGTCGCCCCTCTTCTGTCAGCGGACTGTCACTTCGTCCCTGAATAATCCCCGAGCGGTTCCATTCTGACTCCGCATGCCTCAATACAATGAAACGCATGGTTTTTTCTCGACGATAAAAACCTAAATATAGACAGGAAAAACACATCCTTCCGTACAGGTAAACGCCAGGTAGTGTACGAGAACAACTCAGGCTATGCTGAGCCCTCGACGCGAGACACGGAGGCGCACATGCATCACCCAGACGTTTACATCGGCAGCATCCAACCCTATGAAGGCGGGCGCCCCAGCGCCATCGCCAAACGCCAGGTGGATGGCGCCATCCGGCTCACGCCGCTCGGGCTGGAAGGCGACGAACAGGCCGAAAAAAGCTACCACGGCGGGCCGGACCGCGCGCTGTGCCACTACCCGCGCGAGCATTATGCCCACTGGCGCGAGCAGTTTCCGGCGCAGGCCGAGCAATTTTGCGCCCCGGCCTTCGGCGAGAATATCTCCACCGAAGGGCTGACCGAACACAATGTGTTTATGGGCGACATCTTCCGCTGGGGCGAGGCGCTGATCCAGGTCACCCAGCCGCGCTCGCCGTGCTTCAAGCTCAATTATCACTTCGCCATCGAGGACATTTCGGTGCTGATGCAGCAAAGCGGCCGCTGCGGCTGGCTGTATCGGGTGGTGTCGCCGGGCGCGGTCAGCGGCGACCGTCCGCTGGCGCTGGCGGCGCGCAACAGCGATGTGTCGGTGGCCGAAGCCATCGCCATCGCCTGGCACATGCCGTTCGATGCGGAACAGTATCGCCGTCTGTTGGCGGTGGCCGGCCTCTCCGCCAGCTGGAGCAAGACCATGCTCACGCGGCTCGCCGAAGGGCGCCTTGAGGATTTCAACCGCCGCCTGCTCGGCCGTTGAAAGCGCGGGCGGAAAATGAAAAACGTGCGCCGAATGCCGCGTTAACCCTTTTCTTCCGCCTATACTGTAGCCGCACGTTTTTTCAGCCAGGAGCCAGGTATATGACCACCCCGACCCATTCGATTCATCACGCCGCCGCCGAGGGCTATCAGGCCAATGCCGATCGCTATGTGAAAGGCCGGCCGGATTACCCGCCGGAAATCGCCGACTGGCTGCGTGACGTCATCGGCCTGCACGCCGGCATGACGGTCATCGATCTCGGCGCCGGTACCGGCAAGTTCACCCCGCGCCTGCTGGAAACCGGCGCGCAGGTGATCGCCGTCGAACCGGTGCCGCAAATGCTGGAAAAACTGTCGGCGGCGCTGCCGCAGGTGAAAACGCTGGCGGGCACCGCCGACGCGATCCCGCTACCGGACGAGTCGGTGGATGCCGTGGTGTGCGCCCAGTCCTTCCATTGGTTCGCCACGCCGCAGGCGCTGGCGGAAATCCAGCGCATTCTCAAGCCCGGCGGCAAACTCGGCCTGGTGTGGAACATGCGCGATGCGCGCGTCGGTTGGGTGCGTAAACTGAATCAGATCGTCGATAGCCATGAAGGCGATGCGCCGCGTTTCTATACCGGCGAATGGCGCAAATTCTTCCCGTTCAAAGGCTTTGAACCGCTGCAGGAGCAGGTGTTTATGCTCGGCCACCGGGGGGCGGTGGAGGACGTGATCTACAACCGCGTGCGTTCAACCAGCTTTATCGCCGCGCTGCCGCAGGCGCAACAGGAGCAGGTTATCGATCGGTTGCGCCAACTGGTGGCGGAAGAAGAGGAACTGCGGGGCCAGGACACGGTCACCGTGCCCTATCAGACCAAGGCGTATTTCACCACCAAGGTCTGACGCCCGGGATTCAGAACGCTTTCTTGGCGTAGCCGGTGACCGCTTTCAGGCCCATCTCGCGGCCCAGCGCAGTCATCGGGTGCACTACGATCAGCCCGCGCGCGCTTTTCTTCAGCGCGCCCATATCGGCCTGCTCTTTCTTGGTGATCTCGCGGCTGAACGGCAGCTGGCTCAGCTTCTGCGCTTCGGCGCTCAGCTTCTCGCCGCGCACGTTTTTCAGGCGCTCGATCTCCGTCGCCAGCTTCTCTTTCTCTTTGGTGTGCTGCGCGATCAAGTCAGGGTTGCCCTGTTGGATCACGGTGGCGTCTTTGTGGTTCAAGGCGTCCAGCAGGTCGCTCAGGCGCTTGATCTCTGCCTTTTCTTTCTCTTTCATGGTCTCTGGCCCGTTGTGCCCAAAATGGCACTCTAATCAATGATACCGGCATTGTAGCAAAAGGCGCGCGCCGTTACCCGTCCTGCGCAATGCCGGGCGGCAGGCCGCTCATCTCGCAGGCCCTGGCGCCGAGCCGAGCCAGCGCCTGGGTGTAGCGCGCGTTGAACGGGTAGCAGCAGGAGAGCCGCAGCGCGTTGCGGTAGCGCCCGCTCGGGGAATACAGGGTGCCCGGCGTCAAACAGATCTGCTCCTCCAGCAGCTGATGGAACAGCGCCACGCTGTCCACGCCGGGGGGGAATTCGACCCAGAACACGAAGCCGCCCGCCGGCTGCGTGGCCAGCGTGCCGCGCGGGAAATGCCGGGCGATCAGCGCCCTCGCCTCGTCGACCTGCGCCGCATAGCGCTTGCGCAGGTTGCGCAAATGGTGATCGTAGCCGCCGCTCTCCAGGAAGGTCGCCAGCGTTTCCGACAGCAGCTGCGACTCGGACATCGACGACACCGCCTTCAGCTTGCGCAACGCCTCGTGAAAACGGCCGCCGCAGATCCAGCCGACGCGAAAATCCGGCGCCAGCGTTTTGGTGAAGCTGGAGCAAAACAGCACCCAGCCGTCGCGATCGAACGCCTTCACCGCCGGCGACAGCGCCCCGCCGAACTGGATCTCGGCATACAGCCCGTCTTCAATCAACGGCACCTGATGATCGTTCATCAGCCGCGCCAGCCGCTTTTTCGCGGCCAGCGGCATAGTGCAACCCAGCGGGTTTTGCACCGTCGGCATGGCGATCACCGCATTCAGCCGCTTCTCGTTCAGCAGCAGCTCCAGCGCGTCCAGCGACAGCCCCAGCTGGGGATCGGTAGGGATTTCCAGCGCTTTCAGCCCCAGGCTGGCCAGCAGCGGCAGCAGATAAAAGTAGGTCGGCGACTCCAGCCCGACGCAGTCGCCCGGTTTGGTGGTGACGCGCAGCGCCAGCTGCAGCGCCTCCATGCAGCCGTGGGTCAACACCACGTCGCCCGGCTCCAACAGCATGCCGAGCGTCATTGAGCGGCGGGCGATCTGCTGACGCAGCCGCAGGCTGCCGGGCGGCAACGGATATTGTCCGATCAGACCCGGCTGGCGGCGCAGTTGGGAAGACAGCATGCGCCCCAGTTTGCCGCCGGGATAGAAATCGCTGGTCTGCGGGCAGGCCAGCGCAATGTTGGTGAAGGCCGGATTCTGCTGGGCGGCGAACACCGTATCGATCAACGCCAGCACGTCGTCCGCCGGCGGCTCGATGCGGCTGCTGGGCGCCGAGGCCATCTTCAGCGCCGGCAGCGTGCTGCGGACATAAAACCCCGACTGCGGCCGCGCTTCGATCAGCCCGCGATCCTCCAGCGTGCGGTAAGCCGACACCACGGTATTGATGCTGACGCGATGGGTTTGCGCACAGCGCCGCACCGAAGGCAAGCGGTCGCCGGGCTGCAGCGTGCCGCGGCGAATGGCTTCGGCCAGCGTATCCGCCAGCTGCAGGTAACGGGTATCCGGGGTTTCATCGAGCAAGGTCACAGTTTCTCTCCAGGCAATGGGTACAGTTTACATTTCATACAACTGTAACCATGACAATATCCGATTTGTGATTCTGTCACCATCCCATCGCAGCGATTATGCTGATCCTCTCGTTATTACCGTCATTTTCACGTTCAAGGAACCTGCCATGCTGGACTCCGCCTTTGTCAGCTACGTCACCGTCATGTCGATCACCCCCGGTCCCAACAACCTGCTGCTGGCCTCGTCGGGCGTTAACTTCGGCCTGCGCCGCACCCTGCCGATGCTGTTCGGCATCTGCGTCGGTTGTGCGGTACAGCTGGCGATCATTATCCCGCTGCTGGCGCTGGCGCTGAGCTGGGCCGGCGTCATCCGCCTGCCGCTGGCGGTGATCGGCTGCGCCTATCTGCTGTGGTTGTCATGGAAGCTGTTTCAGGCGGCCTCGCCGGACACCAAAGAACAGGCGCAGCCGATGAGCCTGCTCAGCGGCGCGCTGTTTCAGGCGGTCAACCCCAAGGCCTGGCTGATGGTGATCAACGTGGCGATCCTGTTCACCCCGCGCGAAGGCGCCACTTTCGTCCATACGCTGTCTATCATCGCCGGTTTCGCGCTGCTGAACTTGCCGTGCGTGCTGCTGTGGGCGGTGTTGGGTGACCGGTTGCGCAACGCGCTGCGGGTCACCTGGAAACTGCGCGCCTTCAACGGCGTGATGTCCGGGCTGATGGCCGCCACCGCGCTGTGGTTGCTGTTCGACGAATGGCGCGCGGCCTTTGCTTAGCCGCGGCCGAGAGGAGAGAGTCGGGAAGGTTGTTTGGCGCCGATGCCGGCGATCAGGTCGGTAATGGACAGCACCATGGTGGAGCGCACCATCTGCTGATAACGCTGGCGCTGCATGGCGATCAGCGCTTCATCCGCCTCGCCCGGCTGCAGGAAGGTCGGCACCGGCGGCAGCGCGGCCACGCAGTGCAGCTCGCCGAACGGCCCGAGGATTTCGTCGTCGACGAAGCGGTATTCCGAACCGTCGTGGTTCAGCTCTTCGCGCATCGCCATCAGCAGCTCGGCGTCTTCATATTCGTGGCGGGAAATCACCCCCAGCCCGTACATCAGCTTCAGACGCACCGACAGATCCCCCAGCGGGCCGCTGCCGGACAATAGCGGTTCGACGGCATATTTCACCGCGTAGTCGTCCTTGCGGAATACCTGCACCACCAGCACGTTGAGCGCTTCCGCCAGCAGCTCTACCGCTGCGATCAGGAAGCTGCGCACCGTTTTGCCCGCGTTCAGCTTTTCCAGAACCTGGTTTTCAAATGCCTGTGCTTCTTCCATCGTCGCTTTTCGAAAGGCGTGGGGAGGGCCGTCGATGCCGAACTCGGGTTGCAGGAGCGCAGCAAGCTGCGCTCGGGTGTTCATCATCACGATTCTACTTGTGCATGGCGTTATACACAGCAACGGCCTGTTCTACAACCTCGCTTTCCGCCGGCAGGCCGGAAATTTGCGCCAGCGCGGCTTTCGGCCCGAGCGTGTTCAGCAGTTCCGCCAGTTCCTGCGCCTGCGGATCCTGTTCGCTGCGGTAGCTCATGGCGGCGGCGATGCCCTGGATCAGGTTGGCATGCGGCAGGCCGTATTCCAGCGTGCCCAGCAGCGGTTTGATCAGGCGATCGCCGGCGCTCAGTTTGCGCAGCGGCTGGCGCCCCACGCGCTCGACGTCATCGTGCAGATACGGGTTTTCGAAGCGGCCGAGGATTTTGTTGATGTAGGCGGCGTGCTTGTCGGCGTCGAAGCCGTAGCGTTTGATCAGCACCGCGCCGCTCTCTTCCATCGCCCCTTTCACCACCCGGCGGATCGCCGGATCGAGAATGGCGTCGCGAATGGTTTGCAGCCCGGCCCGTTGGCCGAGGTAGGCGGTGATCGCGTGGCCGGTGTTGAGGGTGAACAGCTTGCGCTCGACGAAGGCCATCAGGTTGTCGGTCAGCTCCATGCCGGCGATCGCCGGAGGCTGGCCTTTAAACTGCGTCTGATCGACGATCCATTCGCTGAAGGTTTCCACCGTCACTTCCAGCGGATCGCTGCTGTCCGCCGGCGGCACGATGCGATCGACCGCCGAATCGACGAAGCCGACATGCTGCTCAACCCATGCCTGCTCATCCTGCGGCAGCGCGGCGAACACGTGCTGCTTCAGCTGGCTGGTGCCGCGCACCATGTTCTCGCAGGCGATGATGTTCAGCGGCTGCACATTGCCCTGCTGATGGCGCAGCACCAGTCCTTTGGCGATCGTGCCGGCGATTTTGGCGAGAATTTGCGGACCCACGGCGGTGGTCACCAGATCCGCCTCGGCGATCAGCGCCACCGCGGCTTCGCCGCCGCTGTTGACGGCGCTGACGTTGGTGACGTTCTCCACGCGCTCTTGCTCGCCCACCACATGCACCGAGTAGCTTTTTCGGCTGTTCAGCAGATCCAGCACCGTTTGATTGACGTCGGCGAAGGTCACCTCAACGCCCGCGTCCGCCAGCAGCTTGCCGATAAAACCGCGGCCGATGTTCCCTGCGCCAAAATGTAATGCTTTCATAACTCTACCTTCTTAATGTCGAAGGGTGCAGCAAGCTGCACCCTTTAAAATGATTCTGTTATCCGGCTTTTTTGCCGCCGAGCAGGTCCAGCACTTCCTGGACGCTGGTGGTATTCGCCAGCCGCTCGATCACGCTCTCGTCATCCAGCGCGTTGGTCAGGCTGGTGATCACCTGAATATGCTCGTTGTTGCGCGCGGCGATGCCGATCACCAGGCGCGCCACTTCGTCCTCTCCATCGCCGAAGCGCACGCCCTGCGGGTACTGACAGAACACCACGCCGGTGCGCAGCACCCGGTCTTTGGCCTCGATGGTGCCGTGCGGCACGGCGATCGACTCGCCCAGGTAGGTGGAGGTGAGCTTTTCGCGCTCCAGCATCGCCGGCACGTATTCCGCCTCGACGTAGCCGCCCTTCACCAGTTGCTCGCCGGCGAAGCGGATCGCCTGCTCTTTGTCGCTGGCCTGCAGGTTGAGGAACACGTTGCTCTCGCTCAGCTTGAACAGGTTCGGTTCCCCGGCTTCAAAGCTGTCGTCCAACGCGCCCATCACCTTCTGCTGGTTGTCGGTGGTTTTGTTGACCGCCACCAAACGCTCGACCAGATCGCTGTACAGCTTGCTGTCGAGGAAGTTGGTCAGCGAGATGTGCTGGGCCTGCGGCGCGTGGCGCATCGCGCGCTCGGTCAGATCGCGGTGGGTGATCACCAGATCCACGTCGTCCGGCAGGCTGTTGATGGCGCTGTTGGTCACCGAGATATTCTTCAGCCCGGCGTCGGTCACTTTCTTGCGCAGCACCCCGGCGCCCATGGCGCTGGAACCCATGCCCGCATCGCAGGCGACGATGATTTTGCGCACGGTGCTCAGATCGCCGTCGACCGATGCCGGCGCCGCCGCGCCGCCTTTGGACTGCGATTTCATCTCTTGCATGCGACGGGTCGCGGCTTCCAGATCGTCATCCTCTTTCACCTTGGAGGTTTTCAGCAGGAAAGCGGATACCACGAAGGAGACGGCGAAGGCAGCACATACCGCCGCAATGTTGGCGAAGTAAGCGCCTTTCGGCGTCATCGCCAGCACCGCCAAAATCGACCCCGGGGAAGCCGGAGAAACCAGGCCGCCGTTCAGCATCGTCAGGGTAAAGACGCCGGTCATGCCGCCCAGGATCACCGCCAGCAGCAAGCGTGGGTTCATCAGCACGTAGGGGAAGTAGATTTCGTGGATGCCGCCCAGGAAGTGAATGATCGCCGCACCGCCGGCGGATTGCTTGGCGCTGCCGCGGCCAAAGAACATGTAGGCCATCAGCACGCCCATGCCCGGGCCTGGGTTGGCTTCTATCAGGAAGAACACCGATTTGCCGGCTTCCGTGGCCTGCTGAATACCCAGCGGCGAGAAGATGCCGTGGTTGATGGCGTTGTTCAGGAACAGGATTTTCGCCGGTTCCACGAAGATGGACGCCAACGGCAGCAGGTTGTTCGTCACCATCACGTGCACGCCCGCGGCCAACAGTTTGGAGAGCACCTCCACCAGCGGCCCGATGCCCAGGAAGGCCAGGATCGCCAGCAGCATGCCGATGATGCCGGCGGAGAAATTGTTCACCAGCATTTCAAAGCCGCTTTTGATCTTGCCGTCCACCCAGCGGTCGAAATGCTTGATGGCCCAGCCGCCCAGCGGGCCGGCGATCATCGCGCCGAGGAACATCGGCATGTCGGCGCCGACGATGACGCCCATGGTGGTGATGGCGCCGACCACGCCGCCGCGATCGCCGCCCACCAGCCGCCCGCCGGTGTAGCCGATCAGCAGCGGCAGCAGGTAGGTGATCATCGGGCCGACCAGCTTGGCCAAGGTCTCATTCGGCAGCCAGCCGGTTGGAATGAATAGCGCGGTGATAATCCCCCAGGCGATAAAGGCGCCGATGTTGGGCATCACCATGTTGCTCAGGAAGCGGCCAAAGTTTTGCACTTTAACCTTGATGTCTGGTGAAAACATAAAACACACCCCTATTGTTACGCGCTGACAATAGAGCGCGTGATTATTGTTGTGACGATCCAGCCGTGTTGCCGCTGTATGCGAAACGGACTCTATCACGCTGTTTTTGTCACGCGAACTTCACGGATTTTTTGTGATACAAATCACATACAACACCCCAGCAAACCCTCATTTATAGTGATTTAGATCACATTTATGACGTGTAAAAAAAGCACAACGAGAAAAAAATCGCCTTAAAACCCGAAATAAAGTGATGTCAGTCACACTTTCAACTTTGTGTTTTGTTTTTAAATTGCGACAAACATCACAATTTATTTTTAGCTGCCGCGCCCGATAACCACGCGCTGTTTGATCTTCCCTGTGAGCACTCATCCCGCCGGGAACTAGCGAAGTGATGAGTGAAAGAAAACTACATTGCCTAATGAATGGATTAATTGAAGTGTAGTACAGAAGCCTGCGCAATAAGCCAGCAAGCTATTGGAAACGCTGAGGGGAAATAAAACAGGCCGGCAATGCCGGCCTTTAGCTGCTGACAAAGGAGGAAAAAGCGTGGTTTTTCCTCCTTTGTGGTGAGCAGCCGAAAATCAATGAATTGATTTTCCTTATTCTTATATGTTGCCTTCTATAAACCCGGCAACGTCTTCAAGGTTGGTATTAACCTCAGGCCGGCAATGCTGGCCTGTCTCATGCGTGGGCGCGTTATTGCATCACGCTTTGAATGGTTTTCTGCGCATTCATCAGGTTCTGCTGCTTAGCCACCAGATTCGACATCATGGTGTTGTATTGCGCCACCTGCTGCGCAGTGCGGAACTGCACGCCGTTGTTGTTGAAGCTGACCTGATTGCCCTGGCTCTGCAAGAAGTCGCCGACCTGCACCAGATCCTGCACAAAGCTGGCGGTGGTCGGGATCGCCGGCATCAAGGCGTTGGCCGGTGCGGTGACGATCTTGTCATAGGCCTGGTTGTACACCGCCTTGAGATCGTCAGGCTGCTTCAGCGCCGCGTGGGCAGTATCCGCCTGCGATTTGGCCGACTGGATCTGCTGGCCCAACAGGTTCAACGCCCCGACCGATTGCTGCAGCGCGTCGCGTTTGTTCAGGTAGTCCTGCGCGGTGCGGATCTGGTTAATCTGATCCAGCGCCGGGGTCAGGCTGGCGCCGACCGACTTGGACAACTGCTGAGAAAAACCGACCAAAATCGCGTAATCACCGGCATAGTTGCCGAACTTCTGTTTCTGGTCTTCGCTCAGCGTGGGGATGTTCGCCCCGCTGCGCATCACGGTATTCTGTAAGTAATCGATAAATGCTTTGCGCTGTTCCGGCTCTTTATCGCCGCAGGCGGTCAATTGCATGACCACCAACAATGCCAATACCGGTGCCAACCAACGCGCGAAACCTCTGCTCTGGATCCCTACCGCCATGTGACATAACTCCTGTTATAAACCTGCTTTTTCATTGGACTCCGCCCCTTTTTCCGCACTCCGTGCGCCTATAAGAATAGATCAACTGGCGGCGTTCCGATACGCGATTCCACTTGCGGTGAACATTGTCTCGGCCGGAGGCGGTTGAAAACGGCGTACTGCACGTGCCACGCACGCATGGTACACTTTTCCTACGTTTATCGTCGGGCCAACTTGCTCATGTCCTCTTATCAGCCACCGTTGACCATCACGCCCTCCATTCTGCATCTGGCGACAGACGTCGGCGCCGCATTGGCCCGTTTGACGATACAAGCGGAACAAGAGCATGCGTTGCGGCTAAGGCGCATCAATCGGATCCGCACTATTCAAGGTTCGTTGGCGATCGAAGGCAATACCCTGAGCGAAGAGCAGATCACCGCTATCATCGCAGGTAAGCGCGTCATCGCCCCTCCGCGTGACGTTCAGGAAGCAATGAATGCCATCCATTGCTATACCAACCTGAATCATTGGCATCCCGAAAATGAACGCGATCTGCTTGCCGCACATGGGATGTTGATGAACAGCTTACTGCCTGATGCTGGCCGCTATCGTCAAAGCGGCGTCGGCGTGATGAACGGCAATGTTGTGATCCATATGGCTCCACCGGCGGAACGCGTACCGTTGCTAATCCGTCAATTGCTCATCTGGCTGCAACAAACCGACCTGCCACCGCTGATCGGCAGCTGTGTATTTCACTATGAATTCGAATTTATCCATCCCTTTGCCGATGGAAACGGCCGTATGGGACGGTTGTGGCAAACGCTGATTTTGTCACGCTGGGATCCGTTGTTCGCCAACGTGCCGGTTGAGAGCCTGGTACATGATAACCAGCCCGGATATTACCAGGCTCTGAATGCCAGCAACCAAAAGACCGATTGCTCACCCTTCGTTGAATTCATGCTGGAAATGATTCTAAAAGCGCTTGAGCTGAGCATTACCCCCCAAGTCACCCCCCAAGTCACCCCCCAAGTCGCTGACTTGCTAGCGGCGCTGCAAGGGGAGATGTCGCGAGAAGCGCTCCAGAATGTTCTACAGTTGCAAGATCGAAAATCTTTCCGCGAGCGCTATCTACAGCCGGCCTTGAATGCGGGTTGGATTGAAATGACGCTACCGGATAAACCCAAGAGCCGTTTACAACGCTATCGCTTGACCGCTGCCGGTATCAGACTGTTACGCCAACCATAAAAAAGGCGCCCGAGGGCGCCTTTTCACAGCAAAGAATCGCTTATTGCAGCACGGAGATATCCGCCACCTGCAGGAACAGCTCGCGCAGTTTGCTCAGCAGCGTCAGACGGTTAACGCGCACTTCCGCATCGTCCGCCATCACCATCACGTTGTCGAAGAACGCATCCACCGGCTCACGCAGCGCGGCCAGTTCCACCAGCGCTTCCTGGTAGTTGCCCGCCGCGAAGTACGGCTGCAACTTGTCGCGCAGCACCACCAGGTGAGTCGCCAGCTGGATCTCAGCCGCATCCTTCAGCACCGAGGCGCGCACGCTGTCGTTCAGCGTTTCGCTAGACTTGGCCAGAATGTTGGAGACGCGTTTGTTGGCCGCAGCCAATGCCGCCGCCTCGTCCAGCGTGCGGAAATGGGATACCGCCTTGACGCGCGCGTCGAAGTCGGCCGGTTTGGTCGGACGGCGCGCCAGCACCGCCTGAATGGTATCGACCGCGTGGCCTTCTTCCTGATACCAGGCGCGGAAGCGGCCCAGCATGAATTCCACCACGTCGTCGACCACCTTGGCATTGGTCAACTTGCTGCCGTACAGGCGCACGGCCTCTTCGGTCAGAGTCTGCAGATCCAACGGCAGGTTTTTCTC
The DNA here is from genome assembly GCF_014982455.1 of Serratia sp. X3. Lineage (NCBI taxonomy): Bacteria > Pseudomonadati > Pseudomonadota > Gammaproteobacteria > Enterobacterales > Yersiniaceae > Serratia > Serratia sp. X3. Next base: position 85,103 of record NZ_JADCNB010000004.1, on the reverse strand, counting down.
GACGATGATGCGCAACACGCCCAGCGCGGCGCGGCGCAGCGCGAACGGGTCTTTATCGCCTTTCGGATGCTGCCCGATGCCGAAGATGCCGGCCAGGGTGTCCATCTTGTCGGCGATCGCCAGCGAGCAGGCCACCAGCGACTGCGGCAGCGCATCACCGGCGTAGCGCGGCTGATACTGCTCGTTCAGCGCAACGGCGATGTCTTCCGCCTCACCGTCGTGGCGCGCATAGTGCATGCCCATCACGCCCTGGGTGTCGGTGAATTCGAACACCATGTTGGTCATCAGGTCGCACTTCGACAACAGGCCAGCGCGGGTGGCGTGGTTGACGTCGGCGCCAATCTGGCCGGCAACCCAGCCCGCCAGCGCCTGGATGCGATCGGTTTTGTCGCGCAGGGTGCCCAGCTGCTGTTGGAACAGCACGGTTTCCAGGCGCGGCAGGTTGTCTTCCAGACGTTTTTTGCGGTCGGTGTTGAAGAAGAACTCGGCGTCGGCCAAACGCGGACGCACCACCTTCTCGTTGCCGGAGATGATCTGCTGCGGGTCTTTCGACTCGATGTTGGCCACGAAGATAAAGTTAGGCAGCAGTTTGCCTGCGGCGTCGTACACCGGGAAATACTTCTGGTCGCCCTTCATGGTGTACACCAGCGCTTCCGCCGGCACCGCCAGGAATTTCTCTTCGAATTTGGCGGTCAGCACCACCGGCCATTCCACCAGAGAGGCCACTTCTTCCAGCAGGCTGTCGCTCAGATCGGCCTTGCCGCCGATCTTCTGCGCCGCCAGTTCGGCGTCGCGTTTGATAAGGGCTTTGCGCGCTTCGTAGTCAGCGACCACTTTGCCGCGCTCCAGCAGGATCTGCGGGTATTGGTCGGCATTGTCGAGGGTGAACTCGGCTTCGCCCATGAAGCGGTGGCCGCGCACGGTGCGCGCGGATTCGATGCCCAGCACGGTGCCCGGGATCAGATCGGCGCCCAGCAGCATCGTGACGGTGTGCACCGGACGCACGAACTGCACGTCGGAATCGCCCCAGCGCATCAGTTTCGGGATCGGCAGCTTGCCGAGCGCGGTGCTGACCATGCCGGCCAGCAGTTGTTGCGCCGACTGGCCTTTGACATGGGCGCGGTACATCAACCACTCGCCCTTGTCGGTCACCAGGCGCTCCGCCTGATCGACGGTGATGCCGCAGCCGCGCGCCCAGCCTTCGGCCGCTTTGCTCGGTTTGCCTTCGGCGTCGAACGCCTGAGCGATCGCCGGGCCGCGTTTTTCAATTTCGCGATCGGCCTGCGCCGCGCTCAGGTTGGCCACTTTCAGCGCCAGGCGGCGCGGTGCAGCGAACCAGCTCACGTTACCGTGTTCCAGGCCGGCGTTGTCCAGCTCGGCGGTGAAGTTGGCGGCGAAAGATTCCGCCAGGGAACGAAGAGCCTTCGGCGGCAGCTCTTCCGTGCCGATTTCCACCAGGAAAGTCTGTTGAGTCATGGCTGCCTCTTAGTTCTCGTTCTTCTTGTTGCACATCGGGAAGCCCAGCGCTTCGCGGGAAGCGTAGTAGGCTTCGGCAACGGCTTTGGTCAGCGTGCGGATACGCAGAATGTAGCGTTGACGCTCGGTCACCGAAATCGCCTTGCGCGCGTCCAGCAGGTTGAAGGTATGGCCCGCCTTCAGGATGCGTTCGTAGGCCGGCAGCGGCAGCGGTTTTTCCAGCGCCAGCAGCGATTGGGCTTCTTTCTCGTACTGCTCGAAGCAGGAGAACAGGAAGTCGACGTCGGCGTATTCGAAGTTGTAGGTGGACTGCTCCACTTCGTTCTGATGGAACACGTCGCCGTAGGTGGTGACGCCCAGCGGGCCGTTGCTCCACACCAGATCGTACACGCTGTCCACGCCCTGGATGTACATCGCCAGACGCTCCAGGCCATAGGTGATCTCGCCGGTCACCGGCTTGCACTCCAGGCCGCCGACCTGCTGGAAGTAGGTGAACTGCGTCACTTCCATGCCGTTCAGCCACACTTCCCAACCCAGGCCCCAGGCACCGAGCGTCGGGTTTTCCCAGTTGTCTTCCACGAAGCGGATGTCGTGGATGGTCGGATCCAGACCCAGCTCTTTCAGCGAGCCCAGGTAGAGTTCCTGAATGTTGTCCGGCGATGGCTTAATCACCACCTGGAACTGGTAGTAGTGCTGCAGACGGTTCGGGTTTTCGCCGTAGCGGCCGTCGGTCGGGCGACGGGATGGCTGCACATAAGCGGCGGCCATCGGCTCCGGCCCCAGTGCGCGCAGGCACGTCATCGGGTGTGAGGTTCCCGCGCCGACTTCCATGTCCAATGGTTGAACGATGGTGCAGCCCTGGCGCGCCCAATAATCCTGCAGTGTCAGGATCAGGCCCTGGAAGGTCTTGGTATCAAACTTTTGCATGTTGAATTCGCACGCGATACAAGTGGATTTATATGGAATGCGCCAGTATACCCTTTGACCGTAAGATATACAGCCAGAATCCGGCAACAAGTGCGAATCGGGGCGAGAAGCGCTGGATTTTCACCCGTCGGTCAAGAAAACCGTCGGCGGCATCGGCGCCGCAGAGGGCGAGATAACCGCACCGCTTTCGCTATCGGCTGGCTTTAGAGAAACGCCGATTCATCCCCCGCTTGCTTCCACTACCGGCAGCTTGAGGCTTCTTCGACAAACAACAGGCGTGTTGAACAACATTCAAATAAGTGAATGGAATGAAAAAAAACATAACTCAGTGTTATATATTTACTTTATTCTCACCGACGCGGCATCGACTGAAATTTACTTGCCATAGTGACTCTGGTAGTATAACAAGAACAAATAACAGCCGCAGCTAAAAAGCCATTTAAGTCGCTTAGGAAAAAGATTGAAAATGATAGAGCTCTTTGACGTAGACTATAATTTGCTGCCAGATAACAGATCGAAAGAACTATTCTCCTTAAGAAAAAAAACGTTTAAAGACCGTTTAGACTGGCTCGTTAATTGCGAAAATAACATGGAGTTTGACGAATACGACAACCGTCACGCCACCTATATTTTCGGCACCTACCAAGATCACGTCATTTGCAGCTTGCGATTTATCGAAACGAAATACCCAAACATGATCAGCGATGGCGTATTCGACAATTACTTTAACGATATAAAACTCCCCGAAGGGAATTACGTTGAAGCCAGCAGATTATTTATAGACAAGGCGCGCATTCAAGCACTTCAACTCCATCAAGCGCCAATTAGCACCATGCTTTTCCTGTCGATGATAAACTATGCAAGAAGCTGCGGCTACGAAGGCATATACGCCATTATCAGTCACCCGATGCGCATTATTTTCCAACGCTCCGGCTGGCATATCTCGGTGGTAAAAACCGGATGCTCCGAAAAGAATAAAAATATTTATCTGATCTATCTGCCGATAGACGATGCCAACCGGAACAGATTGCTGGCGCGCATCAACCAACACGCCACAAAGTGGGATAACCCATTGGATTCCTGGCCATTATCCTTCCGAGTCAGCGAGAAGCGGCCGGATGAGCTGCAGCTCCACACCTAACCTGATGGCATGTTTGGCATTGGTGACGCCAAGCTTTTTGACGGCGTTACCGATGTGATATTTTACGGTGGTGAGTTTTATTCCCAGGATAAGGGCAATTTCTTGATAGGATTTACCTAAGCTCGCCCAGTAGATGATCTCATTTTCACGCTTGGAGAAAAACTCCCGCTGGTTCATTTTTTCAAAGTCAGCAGGCGTGCTCATTTCCTGGTAGAGCGCCGTCATTTTTCCGTGCATGGTAATCAGCAGCATTTGAATTTCGGCCTTATTATTGTCAATCTGCTGTTCAACATCCGCATCACAATGCTTATCCAACATAATGGATAACACCACCAGATTATGATGATGATCGTGCAAGACGAAAGTATACCCATTAATAATATTGTAGTTCTTGGCCATATCAAAAATCTTTGGCAATTTTAATCCTGCGCCAATTTCCAAATCTTTATCCCAGGTAAACGGGGTGATTCTATGTGATGCGGTAATCAAAACGGGATCAATAAACTGATAGTTGTTTTTGATATAAAACTCGAACCACTCAGTCCTATTGGAAATGATTGAAAAGCTAGTCGGATTTCTTTTATTCATTATAGCATAGGCATATTTTATATTATTGTATTTGCTCAGCCCGCGTTCCAACTCTTCTTTTATAGAGGCATTAATGGTTTCATTATTGAAAAAAAAGTTAGACACTCACCAATCCTCTTCAAGAAATAACATCACTATAAAACTGAGAAGAGTATAACCCGGTTGCGCCGCCAAGTAAATTAAACCGACAAGCATAATGGGAAGCGTTAATAATCAACAGGTGTTTTCAAGAGTCAATTAAAATAATTTCGGGAGGGGAATTAATTTAATCGAGAAATAAGCGCGTCGCTGAAGAAGGGGCGGCGGAGGGCATTATCCGGCAAAGAAACACAAATAAAACAAAATCATAACAACCCGGCATCATGACATGCATCTGACAAAAGCGTTCTGTCGCGTTGAAGATGAGAGGGGGCCAGACAGGCAGGCGAAAACGCCCCGCATCAGATGATGGAGGGAAAAAGCCATTGACAGTGAAGATTTGGATATACAATAATAACCAAAATTTTCCCTGGTGTTGGCCAAGTGGCTACCTGATCCTTTATAGGATCAGTTTTTTTTTGTAACGCTGTATTTTACCGTTATGCAATAACGATAAGAACTTTCAGCGATAAATGATAGTTGTACTAAAGTACAGTCTTATCCGCCCACATCGCCTCGCCGTCACAGGCTCCCCCCCCCTCCCGAGAGTTTCTCAGAAGCGCGCGCTGACGCCGACGTTATACATAAACTGCTCGCCGCTGCTCAGACCGCCGGTTTGCGAGACGGTGGCGAAGGCCGACACTCTGTCCGTCAACGGCATGTTGGCCCCCAGCGTGACATCCACCCAGTTTTTGTCCTGACCCGCACTGTCGCGAGTAAATGAGGTTTGCGTCGATTTCAGGCCGCCGCCGGCGCGGTAGACGTCATCGCCGAACTGATGCTGATAACTCACTTCCGCATAGGGGTTAAACACGCCGAATTGCGTATCCAACCGCCAGCCCAGCGCGCCGATCTGCGAATGATAAGTTTGATCGTTGAAGCGCATGGCGGTGCTGTCATCACCGTCTTCGCTGTAGCCGGACACCTGGCTGTAATCCCAGGCGAACTGCGCCACCGGCCCGGTGGTGAGGTAAGCAGCGATAGGGAAGTCGTAGCCGGCGGTCACGCGCGCGCCCCACTGCTTGCCGGAGGTCGAACCGGTTTCGGTGCGCGTCAGCGGCCCCAACCGCATGCTGCGGCGGATGTCGTCATAATCCATCGTCGCATAGTGCAGATCGGCATTGACCCAACCCTGCTCGAATATGGCCAGCGAACTGAAGGCGGACAACAGCACCCCACGCGCCTTGTAGTCATAGCGGCTGGAAGGATGCTGATCGTCGTTGGAACCGGCGATCAACGCACCGATCAACCAGCTGTCGGTCAGTTGATAGTCCACGCCGACGGTCAGGTTGTGGGTGGTGGCGTTGCCATCTCCCGCCGCCCGGTTATCGGCATAGTCATAGTGCTGGCCTGCGTAGCCGCCGAACACGCCCAGCGAGCCCTGCGGATTGTCGCCGTTGCGCAGCTGCTGGAAACGGCTGTCGAGCGTGGCGCGGCTGTCACGCGCCATCGCCGCCGTCGCCTGATTCAGCGCCACCACCTGCGCCGGGCCATCCAGCACCGCCTGGATATAATCCGCAATCAGCAGGTGCGCCTGCGGGCTGGGGTGGAAATGGTCGGAGAACAGATAGGACTGGCCGGCGTCGAAGCCGGGCATGTCGGAACGGCAAACCGCCGAGGAAACGCCCGGCGGACAAGCCATGCCGGCCGTGTTGGCGAAGCCGAACTGCGCCGGATTGGCGATCGCTTCGGCGAACAGCTTGTTGACGTCCACCCGCACAATATTGCCGCCCCCCTGCGCCAGCAAACGGTCTTCGCTTTGATTATAGAAATCGGTCAACTGAGCGGCCTGCGCGCTCAGGCTGTCATAGGCCGCCACAAGCTGGGCAGCGATCGCCTGCTGCACCTGAGGGATCGCGCTGCCCTGCTTCGCCGCGGCGGTCAACGCCGCATGGATTGCCTGCGTGCGCGAAGCGTTGTCCGGGGTAGCCACCGAATTGAGCGTGGCATAGGCCGCCTGAATCGCCGCCCCCTGTACCGGCGGCAGCGCCTGCTGAATGATCAGCTCCATCAGCTGCGGCGTGGAGCCGATGTTCGGCACCGTCGGCACGATCACCGTGCCGGCGCCGGCGTTCAGCAGCGAATGCACCTGCGCGGCGGCGGCCGCGGCGCTGTTATAGGCCACGCCGGGCGCGGTAGCGGCGTTCAGCGCCGCCGCCGCCAAATCGTTACCGCCGATCCAGTGAATATACAAACCGTCGCCATCGGCCTGGCCGTTAACCCGATTCAGGTAGCGCTGCACCTGCTCCTGGGTGTTGTCGGCCGGGTTCAGGCCCGGCACCGCCACGGCGCCGCCGGCGGCGTAGTTCTCACCGCCGTTGTCCGAAGCCACCAGCGCCGCCCCGATGCGTTGCGCCAACGCTTCGTCGTACAGCAGGTGCTGGCTGCCGTCATAGGTGAACCGGCCGTTGTTGCCGGTATCGCTCAGGCTGTCGCCAAAGACGTAGAGTTGATCGTACGCCTGAGCCGGAAGGGTCACACTGCAAAGTAACGCCACTGCAAGCGCCGCCGGGCGGGGCATGCATGTTATTTTTAGAGGCATGAATCGACTCCTGAGAGCCTGCAAATGAAGGCAATGTCGTTTTTATCGTTGGCCGGTTTTCCACCGGCCATGTAGTAACTATTGTCGGCTTTTTCGTCACGTCAAGCGGGGCTGCGGACAAAACAATCAGAGGCTTGCCAAGTTCGCCGCTTCGAGCGATGATTACTGTTCATAAATACAGCATAAGGACATTCAGGATGGCAGACGAACGTTGCGGTTGGGTGACGGCCGATCCGTTGTATCTCGAGTATCACGACAAGGAATGGGGCACGCCCACCACCGACGCGCGCGAGCTGTTTGAAATGCTGTGTCTGGAGGGGCAACAGGCCGGTCTTTCCTGGATCACCGTACTGAAAAAGCGCGAGAACTACCGCCGCGCCTTCCATGATTTCGATCCGCAGCGGGTCGCCGCCATGACCGAACAAGACGTGGAAAGACTGCTGCAAGACAGCGGCATCATCCGTCACCGCGGCAAGATAGAAGCCATCATCACCAACGCCAAAGCCTATCTGGCGATGGAGGCGGCCGGCGAGAATTTCGTCACCTTCATATGGGACTTCGTCGGCGGCCGGCCCCAGCTCAACCGCTGGCAGGCGCTGAACCAGGTTCCGGCCAAAACCGAGCAGTCCGACGCCATGTCCAAGGCGTTGAAAAAGCGCGGCTTCAAGTTTATCGGCTCCACCATCTGTTACGCCTTCATGCAGGCCAGCGGGCTGGTGAACGATCATCTCACGGGGTGCATGTGCTACCCAAAGCCACGGTGATCCTCCCCTGTGGCCCGGCGGATATCGACCGGCTGATGGCGCTGTGGCTGCCCAGCACCATCGCCGCTCATCCATTCGTGGCGGAAAAATACTGGCGTGAAAGCGCCACACTGGTGCGGGAAAATTACCTGCCGCGCGCGCAGAGCTGGGCCTGCTGGCATGAAAACGAGATCGTCGGCTTTATCAGCGTGCTGGACGAACAATTCATCGGCGCGCTGTTTGTCGATCGGGCGTATCACGGCCGCGGCGTAGCCCGGGCGCTGATGACGCACGTGCAGCAGCGCTACCGCCGGCTCAGCCTGGAGGTTTATCAGCAAAACCTGCGCGCCTGCGCGTTTTACCACAAGCACGGTTTTCAGGTGACGCAGCGCCTGTTTAACGACGAAACCCAGGCCTATACGCTGATCATGAACTGGCCGGCAATCGAGAATTCAACCGGTTACGGTTAAAAAAGGCGCATTCGCGCCCTGGCGGCGCGCAATTAGGAATCCGCTGCATGGCGCCGCCCGGCGTTTTATCGCATAACTCCCCCAGCACTTACCCGCGCTCATCATTTGTCACGTTTTTCTCCGGAACTGCCGGCGAGCCAACGCGTCATAGTAGCGCGGTGATGCGGGCCCCACCTGCGTCGCCTACTTTTTTGCGCCCCCGTGTTGGGCCGGCGCGTACAGATATTGATGCCATTAAGGACAAGAACATGAAAAAACGCATTGCAATTATTGCCGGCGCAGTGAGCGTCGCGCTCACGCTGTCGGCCTGTACCACCAACCCTTACACCGGCGAATCCGAAGTCGGCAAGTCCGGCATCGGCGCGGGCCTCGGGGCCGCACTGGGCGCCGGCGTCGGCGTACTGTCCTCTTCCAAGAAAGATCGCGGCAAGGGCGCGCTGATCGGCGCGGCGGCCGGTGCGGCGCTCGGCGGCGGCGCTGGCTATTACATGGACGTGCAGGAAGCCAAACTGCGCGACAAGATGAAAGGCACCGGCGTCAGCGTCACCCGTCAGGGCGACAACATCGTGCTGAACATGCCGAACAACGTGACCTTCGACAGCAGCAGCGCCACGCTGAAACCGGCGGGCGCCAACACCCTGACCGGCGTCGCCATGGTGCTGAAAGAGTATCCGAAAACCGCAGTCAACGTCATCGGCTACACCGACAGCACCGGTTCCCGTTCGCTCAACATGAACCTGTCGCAGCAGCGCGCCGATGGCGTAGCCAGCGCGCTGATCACCCAGGGCGTGGCGGCGAACCGTATCCGCACCGCCGGTGCCGGCCCGGACAACCCGATCGCGTCCAACAGCACCGCGGAAGGCAAGGCGCAAAACCGCCGCGTCGAGATCACCCTCAGCCCGCTGCAGTAATCCCGCGCGGGGCGCCACCGGCGCCCCGCCGCTTCCCTGCGATTTTCTCCTTATCCTTCAACATTCCCGCCCGCACGCCGGGTATGGTAGTCTCCTTGGCAATTAACCGCAGGAGGGATCGGCTGTGAGCACTGTCAAGGCAACGCGCGCCTCAGGACGCGCCACCATCAGCGATGTAGCGAGCATCGCCAAAACCGGCAAGACCAGCGTGTCACGCTATCTGAATGGTGAACAGCACCTGCTTTCCGACGATCTCAAACAGCGCATAGAACAGGCGATCCAGCAGCTCGACTACCGCCCAAGCCAGATGGCGCGCAGCCTGAAGGGCGGCCAAACGCGCCTGATCGGCCTGATCCTCGCCGATATCACCAACCCCTATTCGGTGGACGTGATGCGCGGCATCGAGGCCGCCTGCCGCCAACACGGCTTTACCCTGCTGGTGTGCAACACCAACAACGAAGTCAATCAGGAACAGCACTACCTGCAGCTGCTCAGCAGTTACCGGGTGGAAGGCATCGTGGTCAACGCGGTCGGCATGCGCGAGGAAGCCTTATCCACGCTGCAACAGTCGATGCTGCCGATGGTGCTGATCGACCGCAAAATCCCCGACTTCGCCTGCGACGTAGTGGGCCTGAACAACCGCGAAGCCGCCACCGTCGCCACCGAGCACCTGCTGCAACAAGGCTTCGAAGCGATCCTGTTCCTCAGCGAACCGCTCGGTACGGTCAATACCCGCCTGGAACGCCTGCACGCCTTCAGGCATACCATGGCGCAGCACCCTGCGCTGCTGGCGGAGCAGGCCGAAACGCCGCTCAACGATCGGCAAAAACTGGAACAGGTGCTGGGCGATTTCAGCGGCCGTCATCGCGGCATGCGCAAGGCGGTGATCTCCGCCAACGGCGCCCTGACGCTGCAGGTGGCGCGCGCCATGCGCCGGCTCGGCATCCAGTGGGGCAACGACATCGGCCTGCTGGGCTTCGACGAGCTGGAGTGGGCGGAACTGGCGGGCGTCGGCATCACCACGCTGAAACAACCCACCTACCAAATGGGGCACGCGGCGCTGGAGCGGCTGGTGCAGCGTATTCAGGGTCTGGCCGCCCCCAGCGGCGAGCAGATGTTCTCCGGCGAGCTGATCGTCCGCGGCTCTACCACCCGCTAACCCGCCTTCTCCGGGGCCTTAACCGCCCCGCCTTCATCGGCTGTTTTTTGCTCAGCTTCGTGATTGCGATCATATTTTTACATTCTGTCGCTTTCTACTGGAACCGGTTCCATTTAACGTACCGGTAACAGCAGCGGCGGCGACAATGCCGCCTCAGGAGTCAAAATGAAAACAGAAATCATCGTGGTCACTGGCGCCTACGGCGCCGATACCGTCAAACAACAGGGCGGCCAGCGCGCGCTGTTGCCCATCATCGCCGGCGCGGGCGCCGACGGGGTGGAGATCCGCCGCGAACTGTTCGCTGCCGGCGAACTGGACAGCCTGCCTGCGCTGGCCCAGGAGATAGAACGCCAGCAGCTGTTCGCCGTCTATTCAGCCCCTGAGGCGCTGTTCACTCCGCAACATACGTTGAATCCCAACCTGCCGACGCTGCTGGCGGAAGCGCAGGCGCTGAACGCGCGCCAGCTGAAGCTCTCCCTCGGCCATTTCCGCCCCGGCTTCGATTTTACCGAGCTGAAAGTGGCGCTGGAGCAACATCCGGTCAAACTGGTGGTCGAGAACGACCAAACGCCGGACTGCGGCATTTTGTCGATGCTGAACGCCTTTTTCCATGCAGCGGAAGATAGCCACCTGCCGGTCAGCATGACCTTCGATATGGCCAACTGGCTGTGGGTGGGGCAAGACGCCTTCGCCGCCGCCGAGCGCCTGGCCCGCCACGTCGGTTACGTGCACGTCAAGGCCGCGACGCAAGGCCCGCGCGGCTGGCGCGCCATTGCGCTGGACGATACCGACGGCAGCTGGCGCGATCTGCTGGCCCGCCTGCCGCACGAGGCGCCGCGCGGCATCGAATTCCCGTTGCAGGGTGATGACCTGGAAGCCGTCACCCGCCATTACGTCAATATTTTGCGTGCGGAGTAACCCATGATGACAACGTTAACGGCAACCACGGCGCAGCAGGCGCCCCTGGATGTGGTCACGCTGGGTGAAGCCATGGCGATGTTCGTGGCGGCGCAGACCGGCGATTTGGCGGAGGTGGAAACCTTCACCAAACGCATCGCCGGCGCCGAACTGAACGTGGCGATCGGCCTGGCCCGTCTGGGCATGAACGTCGGCTGGGTCAGCCGCGTCGGCAACGACTCGTTTGGCCGCTTCACCCTGCAGCAGCTGAAAAAAGAAGGCATCAACTACCGGCAGGTGACGGTCGACGGCCACTATCCGACCGGTTTTCAGGTGAAATCCAAGACTACCGATGGTACCGATCCCAGCGTGGAATATTTCCGTAAAGGCTCGGCGGCCAGCCGCCTGTCAGTCGCCGATTTCAACCGCGAATATTTCGGTTCCGCGCGCCACCTGCACCTGAGCGGCGTGGCGGCGGCGCTGTCCGGCGAATCGCTGGCGCTGTGCCACCATGCGGCGCGCGAGATGCGCGCCATGGGCAAAACCATTTCGTTCGATCCCAATCTGCGCCCGGTGCTGTGGCCCAGCCGCGAGGTGATGATCGAGCAGCTGAACCAGCTGGCGTTCGCCGCCGACTGGGTGCTGCCGGGGTTAAAAGAGGGACAGATCCTCACCGGCCAGTCGACGCCGGAAGGCATCGCCGATTTCTATCTGGAGCGTGGCGTGCAGGCGGTGATCATCAAAACCGGCCCGGACGGCGCCTGGTTTAAAACCGCCGCCGGCGATAAGGCGGCGGTGGCCGCGGTCAAGGTCGACAACGTGGTGGATACCGTAGGGGCGGGTGACGGCTTTGCCGTCGGCACTCTCAGCGCCCTGCTGGAAGGCAAAACGCTGGTACAGGCGGTGCAACGCGGCAACAAAATCGGCTCGCTGGCGATCCAGGCCATCGGCGACAGCGAAGGCCTGCCGACCCGCGCGGCGCTGGCCGAATAACAATAAAAAACGACTTCTCCGCATGACGTCAGCCTCTGGCCCTACAACCGGGACGCGTCGGGAGAGCATCTGCCCCTTCGTCTTTCATGCCCAACGGGCTGGGCGAAGGGGATGCAACACCACTGAAGGATACTGAACATGAACAAAGCGACTGTCGCGGCCAAACGCTGGTGGTACATCATGCCCATCGTGTTTATCACCTACAGCCTGGCCTATCTCGATCGCGCCAACTTCAGCTTCGCCTCCGCCGCCGGCATCAATGAGGATCTCGGCATCACCAAGGGCATGGCCTCGCTGCTGGGCGCGCTGTTTTTCCTCGGTTATTTCTTCTTCCAAATTCCCGGCGCCATCTACGCCGAGCGCCGCAGCGTCAAAAAACTGATCTTCTGGTGCCTGGTGCTGTGGGGCGGCTGCGCTTCGCTGACCGGCGTGGTGAGCAATATCCCGATGCTGGCCGCCATCCGCTTTATCCTCGGCGTGGTGGAAGCGGCGGTGATGCCGGCGATGCTGATCTACATCAGCAACTGGTTCACCAAATCGGAGCGTTCACGCGCCAATACCTTCCTGATCCTCGGCAACCCGGTGACGGTGCTGTGGATGTCGGTGGTGTCCGGTTACCTGATCCACGCCTTCGGCTGGCGCGAAATGTTCATCATCGAGGGCATTCCGGCGGTCATCTGGGCGTTCTGCTGGTGGGTGCTGGCGAAAGACAAACCGGCGCAGGCCGGCTGGTTGAGCGCCGATGAGAAACAGGCGCTGCAACAGCAGCTGGACGAAGAACAGAAAGGCATCAAGGCCGTGCGCAACTACGGCGAAGCCTTCCGTTCGCGCAACGTGATCCTGCTGTGCGTGCAGTACTTCGCCTGGAGCATCGGCGTGTACGGCTTCGTGCTGTGGCTGCCTTCCATCCTGCGCAGCGGCATGCAGATGGGTATGGTGGAAGCCGGCTGGCTGTCGGCGGTGCCTTACCTGGCGGCGACCATCGCCATGATCGTGGTCTCCTGGGCGTCGGACAAAATGCAAAACCGCAAGCTGTTCGTCTGGCCGCTGCTGCTGATCGGCGCGCTGGCGTTCTTCGGCTCTTACGCCGTCGGCGCCAACCATTTCTGGATCTCTTACGGCCTGCTGGTGGTCGCCGGCGCCGCGATGTACGCCCCTTATGGGCCGTTCTTCGCCATCATTCCAGAAATGCTGCCGAAAAACGTCGCCGGCGGCGCCATGGCGCTGATCAACAGCATGGGCGCGCTGGGTTCGTTCTTCGGTTCCTGGTTCGTCGGTTACCTGAACGGCGCCACCGGCAGCCCGGCGGCTTCCTACATGTTTATGGCCATCGCACTGGTGGTGGCGGTGGTGTTGACGCTGATCGTCAAGCCCGCCCGCAACGAGATCCAGCCGCAGATGGCTTGATCCGGTTATACTTTTTCTCTGTCAATCAACCCGAGGGGGCGCCAGGCCCCCTTTGGCCCAGCTGGAGTTCGTGATGAAACCTTCTATCGTATTGTACAAAAGCCTGCCCGCCGACCTGCGTGAACGTCTGGAACAGCACTTCACCGTACACGCGTTCAACGGCCTGCAGCCGGAGAACCGCGAGGAACTGCGCCAGGCGTTGCAGCAGGCTGAAGGGATCATCGGTTCCGGCGGCAAAATTGACGAAGCCTTCCTGCAGCAGGCGCCCAAACTGCGCGCGGCCTCGACCGTTTCCGTCGGCTACGACAACTTCGACGTCGAGGCGCTCAACGCGCATAACGTGCTGTTGATGCATACCCCGACGGTGCTGACCGAAACCGTCGCCGACACCATCATGAGCCTGGTGCTGGCGACGGCGCGCCGGGTGGTGGAAGTGGCGGAACGGGTCAATGCCGGCGAATGGCGCGGCAGCATCGGGCCGGACTGGTTCGGCGTCGACGTGCACCACAAAACCATCGGCATCCTCGGCATGGGCCGCATCGGCCTGGCGCTGGCGCAGCGCGCGCACTTCGGCTTCGGCATGCCGGTGCTGTACAACGCCCGCCGCACGCACGAAGAGGCGGAGCAACGCTTCAACGCCCGTCGCTGCGATCTGGATACCCTGCTGGCCGAGTCGGATTTCGTTTGCATCACGCTGCCGCTGACCGAACAAACTTTCCATCTGATCGGCCGCGATCAGCTGGCGAAGATGAAGAAAAGCGGCATTCTGATCAATGCCGGCCGTGGGCCGGTGGTGGATGAGCAGGCGCTGATCGAAGCGCTGCAAAACGGCGTGATCCACGCCGCGGGGTTGGATGTGTTCGAGAAAGAACCGCTGCCGGCCGACTCGCCGCTGCTCAGCATGCCGAACGTGGTGGCGTTGCCGCATATCGGTTCCGCCACCCATGAAACGCGCTACGGCATGGCCGCCTGCGCCGTGGATAACTTGATCGCGGCATTGACCGGCACAGTGAAAGAAAACTGCGTCAACCCGCAGCTGTTGCAGAAATAACTTAGCGCGGCCGGCGATCTGCGGATTGCCGGCCGCGCCGCTTTTTGCGGCTATCGACGGAGTATCTTCACTCCGTCAACCTCACGGGCTTCCCCCTTATCTTGCTGACGACAAATTTGCCAACGTCGTCATTGGCGATCAGCATGACCAGCAGCAGCATCACCAACACCACCAGTTTCATATGGCTGTAGGCTATCGACGGGTCAAAAGCCTCCAGCAACAGCGTAATGCAGGGTGAAACATTCACAATAATGTTGGTGGTCAAAGCGCTGGTAAGTTCAATACCCTTTTGCAGCATCCATAGCGGCAATATATTCCCTAATATGACGATGATCGGCAGGTACATCCAGAAGCTGGATTGTGTCGTTGCCAATACGCCTTCGCTCGGCAACATCAGCGCGCAAACGCCAATGAGCAAGGGAAATCTGAACGACTGAATATTGACGGCGTTAAACGCTTTTTTGGACAATGATTTTGCAATATAGGTGCCGACAGCCATACAGGTTGAGGTGACGAGACACACTAAGCCGAGCGCCAGAACAAATAGGGTGTTTGAATCGAAGGGATTAAAACGCTGCCCTTTCACGGCCAATATCATCAGCACGGCGACAATAAAAGCCAGCATCACGGCTATAACGATGTTTTTTACCCCCACCGAGTTTCGGTTATAAATCTCAATGAAAACAGAAATGATCGGGCTCAGACCAAAAAGCATGGCCACCAGAATGGAGGGCTCCGTCCATTTCAACCCAACGAAAAGCCCAACCCAAGCTCCCAGCGTAGATATATTCAATAATAGAATTAACTTCCAGGCGTTGAGGCAAGCTCGCAGCTTGACGGGGAAAAACAGCACGGAGATCACAAAGAAACCGAGCCAGGTCAAGGTGAAAGTCCAAAACAATAATACGAACAGATCGATGCTCTGCAACAAACCTGAGAGAAAAACATCTATGGCCGCACCCAGGATGCAATATCCAAGAATGTACGTTGGGCCAGACGCCTTGATTTTACTGTTCATAGACTTCAAACATGCCCTTGCTTTCAAGGCCAACGATATATTGATAGTCGGCATTGAGCTGATCGGCGCAACGGTGGCTTAACGCAATCCAGCCCGGAGAGCTGTAAACGTCCGTCGTGAGTTTTATTTCCTGATCAACATCCGGCAGATTTGATTTCTTGTAGGATGGCAAACCGGCGATGGTATCGACATGCTTAACGGCCTTGATAGTGCCAGCGCTAAAAGATATCAGCTCTTTAATTTTTAAATAGTTTAACGGTTTATATTCCTCTGCGACCGCTTCCAGGAATGCCTCGGTTGAACACACGCTCAGTACCAGTTCGTCAATCTGCGTGCGCTTCAACGCCAGGGATGACAACGCCGGAAAACCCGCGCCGTGCGGTCTGGCCCCGGTTTCAATTAACGTCCAACCGTCTTTGGTTAAAAACAGTTCCGAGTGCGCTGCGCCAAACGTGATCCCTAAAGCATCCAGACAGCTAAAGATGTAATCTTTGAGCTGAGCGTGATTCTGCGCATCGAAGGAGGTCAGTTCGGTGAACTCACAGATGGAATCGGCCCCGTTGTAACTGCCTTTGCCCATCTTCCATATCGCACAGATCTTGTGACGGCCTTGATAACTGACAGTATCAACGACGTACTCTTCACCCTCAATAAAAGGCTGCAGAATAATGACTTCATTTTTTAAATTGAGCTGATTGCTTTTTTTGAACAAATCACCTGCATGAGCTTCAACTTCTTCAACCGTTTTGCAAACAAAAACGGAGTCCGTGCCTGCGCTGTCAACGGGTTTTAGGACCAGCTTCCGGTATTTTTTAAACAGCTCGGTCGCATATTGCGTGGCGTCTTTAACGGTAGTTAACCGGTGCGTGGGGATATGATTGATCGCGCTATTTTTCAGGCACTCCTGCATCAGGTATTTATTCCTGCGAGAACGACTCGTGCTGGTATCGTTACCGGGCAGGTCCAGAAGCTCAGCCAGATGATCTGCGAGTTCAATGCCTGTTTCACAGCCTGCAATCACCGCGATAACATCGTACTCTTGCAATTGATTGAGGATGTCATCCCCCGTGTATTGCAAACTGATAAAGAAATCATCCCCTCTGTAGCTATTCAACAGCTTCGCCGGGATATCTTCTCGACTTTGAATGTGCGCGCACCCGTATCCTTTTTTATTGAATTCCGGTGCCACATCATTGCCGGATGAGTAGGCGTCAACGAGGATGACGATTTTTTTCGTGTCTTTGATGTCCATGCAGCGGGTTACTCCGTACTATAATCAGGGCCGAATATTAACGTTCGATTGTCTTGGCGTCGAATTTACGCTCGACGCCCTTTTACTTTATGGAGGGAACGTGTCAGCAAATTTGTGAGAAGTCGGTGCGTTCAATGCTTTTAGCCAGGCTTGTCATTTCGCGATATTTATCAGATTTATCACCACCCGGCTGATAGATTCTATACCGCCAATAACGCCAAAGAGATGTCAGAATGGCGGCGTATTCCGTATAGGTTTTCAACACCTTAATTTCTCGCGCTTCAAGCACTCTTATAGAATTATAACCCGCGATGATATGCTTCGCTTTTTCCGGCGACAGCGTCCCATTGATGCCGCAGGTGCCGACAATCGCCATGGCGATATCGAAAACGGAGTGATAAATACAGGTCAACTCAAAATCTATCATGCCGACGAACTGCTCGCCTTCAAACAGCATATTGTCGTAGAAAAGATCGGAGTGGATGACAGAGGTAGGCAAGCCGCTGATGCGTTCTACGGCAAGATGCCTGAGTCTGTCTTTGGCCCAGCGCTCATAATCCTGATCGATATTGGCATCGAGGGCATCCATGAACTTTTTCTGCTCATAGAAGACTGAGTCTGTTAAGAAATTAGGGACAGGGATCGTATGCAGTTTCGCCATGGCAACGCCGAGCTGCCTGAGCATATGTTCGTTGAAATCCCGGCGGACGGCGCCATCCATATAGGTTCTTAATAGAGAGTGCTTACCCCTTAAAATGATCGAATAGCTTTCTTGCCCTTTGGGTTTGACCAGCAAGGAGGTCTCATAATCGTGTGCTTCCAGCCATACCAGCGTCTTTGCCATGATCTCAACGTCATCACGGCTTTGCTCTTCAATAATGCTGAAAACACAGCGGCCGATATCCGTTTCGAGGCAGTAATTGGTATTGCCGGATCCCATCCCCAAGAAGGCGCTGCTTTTTACCGTCAGCCCATAAAGAGATTCTATGCGGTGAACTTCATCACTATTCAACGTTGAGCCTGTTTGCATTTCTAATTCCATATCATTCACTTGAGCGCTTGATGCAAATCTTCATACAAGTCATTAACGTCTTCGATGCCGACTGACATTCGTATTAATTGCCTCGTAATCCCTGATTTTTTCTGCTCCTGCTCGCTAAGACTTCTGAACGACGATGAGGCCTGATAAGGCGAGTTCAGCGTGGTTTCCAAATCCCCCAAACTGTTGGAAGGGACGATGAGATTTAACTTCTTCTGAAAACTTGTCGCGTCAAACCGCGGGGCGATTTCAAAGCTGACCATGCCGCCGAAGCCCCGCATCTGTTCGCGGGCAACGCTATGATTATGATGACTCGGCAACCCCGGATAGAACACGTTCGTCACATTAGGGTGCTCATTTAAACGGCTGGCCAGTTCCATCGCGTTGCGGTTAATGGCATTCATTCGAATGGCCAACGTGCGCAAGCTTCGCTCAAGCAGGTGACATGACTGCGCGTTCAGACACCCGCCAAAGTCATTCATATATTCGGCCATTGCAGCAATGGACTCTTCACTGCCGACAGCCACGCCGCCTGACACATCGCCGTGGCCGCCCAAAAACTTGGTGGCGCTGTGCAATACCAAATCGACGCCATATTCCAGAGGGTTTTGGTTGATCGGCGTCGCCACGGTGTTATCAATAATGGTGAACACCCCCCGACTCTTGGCGAATCGGGTCAATAGCTCAATGTTCAGGATTTTAAGCAATGGATTAGTCGGTGTTTCGATATATATCATTCGCGTATTCGAATTGACTAATGCGATGATGCTTTCTACTTCACAACTCTCCGAAACGCTGTATGTGATGCCTAATTTTGCAAAATGATTCTGTACAAACTTGAGCGCACCTGAATACACGCCGTTTTGTAAAACAATATGGTCACCGACTTTTAAATGCGAAAGCATCGCCGTCGCGAAAGCCGCCATACCGGAACTGAATACCAGAGCGGCCTCACCACCGCTTTCCAATGCGCACATCTTCTCGGCAACGGCGCGCTGATTGGGTAAGTTACCATGTCTTGGATAGACATCTTCTGTCATATCAAGATGCTTGTGAGAACTCGCGGAGAATAGCGGAGAAAGAATGCCACCATGCATTTCGTCGATAATGGTCCCGCTGTGAACGGCAAGAGTTTCTTTTGCTAACACGGTTACTGCCTATTTTCGAGTATCAGGAAGTGGGGGGCATGCCTTGAATAAAGGCTCCCCCCGTTCATGTGAGTCTTTATTACGATGGGTTATTTGGCACCGCGAACATCGGGGTGAAATCGATTAATATGACATCGCGGAAGCCCACCTTACCGTGCCCATCCACATGAACCGGTTTCACCTGGTGCCAGACCAAATCATCAACGATGCCGATGGAATCCAGCGGTTTGAGCATCGCCTCATTACACAGGATGTTCGTCTTGGTGTTATCTGTGATGATGTTCTCACCGCCAGAAACACCATCACGATTGATCAAATGTATCCAGGTGCAAGGCTCGCCATCCTTATGAAGTCGATTCGGTACGGAAATCCCCGGCGCATCAACCGTCGCTTTCATTCTGATGAAGTGAATGCCGACCTCCATGGGAATCGTGGAAGCATATTCATGTAACGGGGAGTTTTTAAAATCATGCAGGACAAGCGACGTGATCAGATTATTTGACAAAATTTCGTTTGGGACAGGCTGAAACTTCCTTGCCTCCTCAACGACTTCATCATTAAATCCGACATCTTGTTTGTAACTGTAGGCGTGTTCGGAAGATTGAGGAATCAAGAGATTAAAGCAAGGTAAAAATACATATTTACTGTGCTGCCGATAGCGCCCCGCATTTTCGCCGTAGGGATCCAGAGCAAGCGTATCGAAATGCCGCTGAATAATACTTAAGTCTGATTTTTGCGCATCGGTAAGGTTAAAGTCATCCGAAGCCAATTTGCAATACCCTACTTCTGTCATCATGGGGTATGCGCTCACACGGCACTCAAGTGTGTTCTCAAACTCTTTAATGTTACCACGAATCATCGTGCAATCTTCCTTTTTACTCTGATTGGAATAACGACATATTGATGTTCACCGCAATGCTCATGAACATTGAACAGCAAATGCTTCCCTGTTTTTCAAGTGAAGTAATTCATCTCACAAATAAAAGAGCTTGATTATTTATTCTTTAAACTTCCTGCACGCTAAAAAGTGCGAAAGAGAATTTTATAGATTTCTTTTCCACTTATTTATCGAAACCAGACTTGCGCTGTTTTTCATTGCTACCTGACCTCATCTCACTTATGCGCGGTGAGCGAAAGTCTACGCTGCATACGGGTTTTCAAATGACGCCAGGTGAATCGGCGCGAAACCTTTATCCTCCAACCCTACCCGCCTAATGGGCTGCGAGGTTTGGCGATGCGCATCTGCCAGACACAGAGCGCCCTACCCTGGCGTTGTGCCGCTGAATGCTATTTGCGGCTCCCTCGCGGGCAGTATGATTAGTAATTTTTATACAAAATAGCCAATTTTCAGCAACGGCAACGTACATGCCCCATGCCGGCCAGCAGGAGACACCGCTCATCAAACAGATTACTCTGTAGAGAGACAGAGACGAAACTGGCAATCAACCTATGGTCAGGCAAGTAAAATCACCTTGAAAGGCGTGCTTTTGGCATGGCTTCATCCACGCTACCGCACTACTCATCCCTTCCCGAGCATTAGTTTAGATAATCTTTATTGTTAAGCTAAATTTAACGGATGCGGAAGTTACTCGATATGGTTATAAATTGCCATAGTGTTAATTAAATGCAGCGAAAAAGTGTGATCTGGGTCGAGGCCGCAAAACCTGTGCCAACCCTAAGATCGCGTAGCTGAAAGGTTGAGGTGATAATGGTGTGGGCCGGCGAACGGTCACAATAATCCAGCGTAATATGCTGCTAATCGAACGCAGGGCAAGACTTGTGCCCACCGCTCAATTTGTCAGCCGCATTGCAGCGGGGTTTATCTGGCGGTATGGTGGGTGATTACCTGCTAAAAAACAGTACTGCTGCACCTATGACTTTCTCACTTTTCGGCGAAAAATTTACCCGTTATGCGGGCATTACCCGTTTGATGGACGACCTGAACGAAGGCCTGCGCACCCCCGGCGCCATCATGCTCGGCGGCGGCAACCCCGCACAGATCCCAGAGATGGAAGCGTATTTCAAACAGCTGTGCCAGGAGATGCTCGACCAGGGCAAACTGACCGAAGCGCTGTGCAACTACGACGGCCCGCAAGGCAAGGACGCGCTGCTGAAAGCGCTGGCCAATCTGCTGCGCGACGAGCTCGGCTGGGAGATCTCTGAGCAGAATATTGCTCTGACTAACGGCAGCCAAAGCGCATTTTTCTACTTGTTCAACCTGTTCGCCGGCCGCTATGCCGACGGCTCGCGCCGCCGCGTGTTGTTCCCACTGGCGCCGGAATATATCGGCTATGCCGACGCCGGGCTGGATGAAGGGCTGTTCGTCTCCGCCAAACCGAACATCGAGCTGCTGCCGGACGGCCAGTTTAAGTATCACGTCGATTTCGAACATCTCACCATCGGCGATGACATCGGCATGATCTGCGTTTCACGGCCGACCAACCCGACCGGCAACGTGATCACCGACGAAGAGCTGATGAAGCTCGATCTGCTGGCGCAACAGCGCGATATTCCGCTGGTCATCGACAACGCCTACGGCGTGCCGTTCCCCGGCATCATCTTCAGCGACGCCACGCCGCTGTGGAACCCGAACACCATTCTGTGCATGAGCCTGTCCAAGCTCGGCCTGCCCGGCTCGCGCTGCGGCATCGTGATCGCCGACGAGAAGGTGATCACCGCGCTGACCAACATGAACGGCATCATCAGCCTGTCGCCAGGCAGCATGGGGCCGGCGATGGCGACGGAAATGATCGCGCGCGGCGATCTGCTGCGCCTATCGAACGAGGTGATTCGCCCGTTTTACAAACAGCGCGTCGAGCACACCATCGAGATCATTCGCCGCTACCTGTCGCCGGAACGCTGCCTGATCCACAAACCGGAAGGGGCAATCTTCCTCTGGCTGTGGTTTAAGGATCTGCCGATCACCACCGAAGTGCTGTATCAGCGCCTGAAAAAGCGCGGCGTGCTGATGGTGCCCGGCCACTACTTCTTCCCGGGGCTGGAGCATGAATGGCCGCATACCCACCAGTGCATGCGCATGAACTATGTGCCCGACCCGGAGAAAATCGAGCGCGGCGTGGCTATTCTGGCGGAAGAGATCGAGCGCGCACATCAGGAAGGCTAACGCCGACTGATTGAAAATCGACCGATAAAGATATACGATGCATATATCGTATATCTTTTTTTTGGAGGGCCAACGATGACTCGCATCGTGATCGATTTACCTGAAGAAGACCTGCGGCAGCTCGATAATCTGAAAAATATCCGCCACGTTCCCCGGGCCGAGATCATTCGTCAAGCAGTCTCTCGCTATCTGACGGAGAACCACGTGGAAGATCCCAGCAACGCTTTCGGGCTCTGGTCCGGGGCGATGGGAGATGGCGTGGAGTACGAAAATCGTCAGCGCGAGGAGTGGGAATAATGGTGGCTCAACGGGCGTTATTCGACACCAATATCCTGATCGATTATCTCAACGGCATTCCTCAAGCCAGGGACGTTCTGGTCGAGTATCACATCAATCCGGCCATCAGCGCCATCACCTGGATGGAAGTGATGGTAGGTGCTAAAAAACAGGGTCCGGCACTGGAGCTGAAAACACGTCAGTTTTTAGGGCAATTTCTGCTGCTGCCTATTACCGATGAAGTCGCCGAACGCGCCGTAGAACTGCGCCACTCACAGCATGTGAAACTGCCAGACGCCATTATCTGGGCCACAGCGCAGGTGGGATTCCGGATGCTCATCTCCCGCAACCCCAAAGATTTCGGCACTGACAATGGCGTGTTGATGCCTTATCGGCTGTAGACGATCCGCACTACAGCGTCCAGAACAGCACCGCCAGCAGCTGCGGCGACATGATGCGCAGGAACATCGCCAGCGGATAAACGGTGGCGTAAGACAGCGCGGCGGCGCCGCTGGTGGGATGCAGGCCGTTGGCGAACGCCAGCGCCGGCGGATCGGTCATCGACCCCGCCAACATACCGGACAGCGTCAGGTAATTCATTTTGCCCACCGTGCGCGCCAGAATGCCGACGCTCAGCAGAGGAATGGCGGTGATTAACGCGCCATAACCAATCCATGTCAGCCCCTCGCCGTGCAGCAACGTATCGATAAAATTGCCGCCCGATTTCAAACCGACCACCGCCAGAAACAGCACGATACCTAGCTCGCGCAGCGCCAGGTTGGCGCTCGGCGGCATAAACCAATACAGCTTGCCGATACTGCCGATGCGCCCCAGGATCAGCGCCGCCACCAACGGCCCGCCGGCCAGCCCCAGCCGCAATGCCGCCGGGAAGCCGGGCACGAACAGCGGAATGGAACCGAGCAGCACCCCGAGGCCGATACCGATAAAGACCGGCAGCATCTGCACCTGCTGCAGCTTTTGTTGGGCGTTGCCGACGATTGCCGTCACCGCGTCGATGGCCTCCGGCCGACCGACCAGGTTGAGAATGTCGCCAAACTGCAGCGTCACGTTGCTGCCGGCCACCAGCTCGACGCCGGCGCGGTTGAGGCGTGAAATCACCACGTCATACTTTTGCTTCAGATTCAGATCGCGGATTTTTTTCCCCAGCACCTGCTCGTTGGTCACCACCGCCCTCACCACCTGCAGCGCGGTGCCGCGCGTCGACAGCGAAGCATCGACCTCTTCGCCGATCACCAGCCGGGCGTTCTCCAGATCTTCGCGTTTGCCCACCAGGTGCAGGTAGTCGCCGAGCTCCAGCCGCTCATGCGGCGCCGGCACCATCAACAGCTCCCCGCGTTTGAGACGCGAACAGACGATCGCTTCGCCGTTGAGCAGCGGCACGCTTTTGATCGCCATGCCCTGCAGATTGGGGTTACGCACCGCCACGTTCATGGCGTGCAGCAGCTCGCGCTGATTGCCCAGGCTGCTTTCAAACGCCTGCGCCTCGCGCTCGATGTTGATGCGAAAAACCAATCGGATCAGCCACATCACCAGCAGGATGCCGCAAATGCCGAACGGATAGGCCATGGCGTAACCCATGCCCATGCCGTCCACCAACGCCGGATCGGAACCGAGATCGGTCAGGATTTGCTGACCGGTGCCCAGCGCCGGGGTGTTGGTGACCGCGCCGGAGAACACGCCGAGGATGATCGGCAGCGGCACGTCGAACAGCTTGTGCACCGCCGCCGCCACTGCGCCGCCGGTCAGCACCAGCAGCACCGCGAAGGCGTTGAGCCGCAGACCGGAGACGCGCAGCGAAGAGAAGAAGCCGGGGCCAACCTGAATGCCGATGGTGTAAACGAACAGGATCAGGCCAAACTCCTGGATGAAGTGCAGCATGTCCCCGTTCAGGCTGATTTGCCCGCTCTGGGCGAAGTGGCCGACCAGGATGCCGCCGAACAGCACGCCGCCAATGCCCAGCCCGATACCGTACAGCTTCCAGTTCCCCATCCACAGCCCAATGACGGCCGCCAACGCCAACATGCTGACGGTCAGGGCGATATCGCTCATAGGTCACATCCTTGCCAAAGTTGAACATGGGATTTGCGGCCAAAGACACACAATTAACAAGGATTATGGCATCAGACAGACGGGGGGACTGTGGCATGCGCCACATAACGCAGCGGGGGAGATCCGTCTGGATCTCCCCCGCATGATGATGACTGTTTTTCAGTCGGTTATTTGGCTTCCAGCTCCGGCGTCGCACCGATGGCGATGCGCTGAGGCTGCAAGGCTTCCGGAACCTGACGCACCAGATCGATGTGCAACAGGCCATTTTCAAATTTGGCCTCGGACACCTGCAGGTGCTCCGCCAGGGTGAAGGTCAGCTGGAACTCTTTGCACACCAGCCCCTGATGCAGGTACTCGACCTGTTTTTCCGGCGGCGTGGGTTTGCCGCTGACGGTCAGCCGCGGCCCTTCCACTTCGATATTCAGTTCGCTCTGCCGGAAACCGGCCAGCGCCAGAGAAATGCGGTAGTGATTGTCATCGCTTTTCTCGATGTTATACGGCGGGAACCCCTGGGGTTCCTGGCCCCCCATGGAACTGGCCAGTTTATCAAAGCCAATCCATTGACGCAGAAGCGGGGATAGATCGTAATTACGCATAGGAACAACTCCTTTCATTAAGCGAGATGTGTTTATTCAGCCCCCTGACGGCAGGCGGATTATTACTGCATATTTGCCGACAGCGTTCCTGCCGGCAAAAACGGAATTATTTAATTTCGATACGGCGCGGTTTTAATGTTTCCGGCACGATGCGCTGCATATCGATATACAGCAGACCGTTTTCCAGTTTGGCGCCTTTAATTTGAATATGTTCGGCCAGCTGGAATTTACGCTCGAAATTACGCTCAGCGATGCCCTGATATAAATAGGTTTTTTCTGCCGGTTCGTTATTGTGCGCACCGCGCACGATCAGCAGATTATCTTGCGTGGTGATCTCCAACTCCTGCTCGGCAAACCCGGCTACCGCAATAGCGATGCGATAATGATTCTCGTCCACCAGCTCGACATTATAAGGGGGATAACCGCCGTTGCCCTGGCTCTGGCCGGCCTCCAGCGCGTTGAACAGGCGATCGAAACCAATGGCGGAACGGTATAGCGGAGAAAGATCGAAATTACGCATAAAACAGCCTCCTAAGGCACTTCAGCGAGGTTGAAATAAATACGCCTTCCATTCTGGACAGGCTAATTAAGCCAGAATTCCCTTACGGCAAATTCTCAATCCGGCTCTGATGATAAAATGGGGGTTGATTTCATCAATTCAACGGGCGAGGATCAAAAAAAGCGCTTTTCGGTTAGGTGAAAGTTTTTTTACCACTTACACTAAAGTGAGAGAGCCGCCACAGAGCGGGATTTTGCTTCTTTTAAAGCAGCAACAGGATGTTATAAATCAGCTTAATTTAAGGGCACAGCAACCCTGCAGGATGGATTAATGACGACGATGAAAGCGATAGCGACGGGCTGCATGTTGTTGGCGACCAGCGGTTGCTCCAGCGTGATGAGCCATACCGGCCCGAATCAGGGTTACTATCCCGGCACCCGCGCCAGCGTGGACATGCTGAAGGACGACAACACCAGCTGGGCGATGATGCCGCTGGTGGCGCTGGATCTGCCGTTCTCCGCAGTGATGGATACCGTGCTGCTGCCTTACGACTATCTGCGTTCAGGCAATGACGCCACCGCAGACTCGCCAAAAGCGCGCATCCTGCGCAGCGAGCAGCAGAATCTGGCGGCAACCGGCAACCCCGGCGAGGGAAACGACAGCACCGCCACACACTAATCTCGCACGCAGCGGGCCATCAGGCCCGCCTTACGCCTCAACCACAAAGATCTGGTTGAATCCGGCAATCTCGCGCATAAACGCCACTTTCTTGCCATCCGGCGAAAACACCACGGCATCCCCCGACGGGGGCTGCACGCTGCGCTGCGTTAAACGCTGCAGGCGGCCGCTGGCGACCTCACACAGCATCACGCTGTTGTCACACACCAGGGCTATCGTCCCGCCCTGCGGGTGCCAGCTGAACGCCGACTGGATGTCATGCTCGCCGCGGCTGACCTGGCGCGGCTCACCGCCGTTCGGCGACACCGTCCACAGTTGCACCACGCCGCCGTCATCCTTCATCAGAAAAGCTATCTGGCTGCCGTCCGGCGAGCTGCGCAGCCAATGGCGCGGCGCACCGACCACGCCCGGAAAACGGCGTTCACCGGTAAAGGTCACCCGCCGCTGCCTGACGCCAAGCGGCGGCGCCGGCAGCTCGCTTTCCGTCCCCTGCAGCGGCACCGCGCCGGCCCTGGCGTAGTCGGCGTCGTTCTCCGGCAGATCGACGATAAACACCTCCGGCAGTTTCTCGCCGGCGGCGGACAGCGTATCGCCGATGAACGCCAGCGCCCAGCGCTGCCGGCTGCCGTCGGCCTTACGGTAGCCTTCGCGGCCAATCCAGCCTTCTTCATAGGCGCGATTGATCTGATCGCTGCCCGGCTGCGGCTGCGGCACGGTCTCGCTGACCAGCACGCAATAATGGCTGCCGTCATATTCACGGGGATGCTGTTTCGGCGGATTGACCCCGTGCAGCGGCACGGCCACGCCGACGTTGCGCAGATCGCGCGCCGGATCGCATTCATGCATCACGTGATCGTTGTAGGTAAAGCTGAGGCGGCTGCCGTCCGGGCTGAAAACGTGCACATGGCTGCCGCCGCGCAGCGCGCCGGGCGTGTAGGGCGCCGTGATATCCAGCGCGTCGAGGGTAATGGCCAATTCGCGATCCGGTTCGCTGACGATCACCCCGCGGCGGTGATGAAAATCATACTGCCAGGCGCTGTCCGGATGTTCCGGGCCGTGGATGAAGACGTAACGCGCCGGCGCATCGGGGCTGACCGTGACCACGCCGACGTGGGCGCCGTGCTGGGCGCGATAAACCACTTCCACCGCGCCGCTGGCGACGTTAACCCGCTCGATGCTCAGGCCGGTGAAAGAGGCGCCGCGCGGGCGCACGTCATAAGCCAGCCATTGGCTGTCCGGCGTCCAGACGTTGATATTGGTTAACTGATGCCCGCGTGGGTCGAAAGTCAGTTGTTTTTCCCGATGGCTCATGACGGCTCTCCTGCGCATGCTGGCACTGAACGGCCATCTTACCGGATCGACAGCCGCGTTTCATATGGCCGGCGAGGATGAGCCGGGGCTTTCCCGCGTCGAAATTTCCATGAGACTTATCCGTTAAGCCTATCGACGACACCGGCAGGAAATAAACGCCCGGCTAGCCGGCCACATTACTGATGGGGAAACTCAACGACGCCCAAACGGTATAAGTAAAGGAATCGAGCATTATTTTATTGATTATCCTTTTCCTCATTAAATACGCCCACAGCGACACCTTACTTAACGCAAATAAATAAAAAATTGTGCCGCTAAACGCCAGGTAATGTTTATTTTCACCGCATACGCGATGCGTACCCCCCGGCCATTTCCACTTTCTGGCCGGGTTGCCCGACGGGGTTTACAATCAATACAAAAAAGTACAAACTGGATTTTAAGTCTAAAAATCCGGAGCCGGTATGAACCCCCTTTTCGATGCCATTGTTTCTGCCCATCAGCAACTGCGCCCTCAGGTGCGAGTCACGCCATTGGAGCGCAGCGTGCTGCTATCTCAGCAATTGGGTTGCGAGCTGTATTTGAAATGCGATCACCTGCAGCACACCGGTTCCTTTAAATTTCGCGGCGCCAGCAACAAGCTGCGGCTGCTGGATAACGAGCAACGCCGGCGCGGCGTGATCGCCGCCTCTACCGGCAACCACGGTCAGGCCGTCGCTTTGGCGGGGCAACTGATGGGCGTTGGCGTCACGGTTTATGCGCCGGAGACGGCGGCGAGCATCAAGCTCGACACCATTCGCGCGTTGGGCGGCACCGTGGAATTGGTGCCGGGCGATGCGCTGAACGCCGAACTGGCGGGGGAACAGGCCGCACGCGAACAGGGGAAAACCTATATCTCGCCGTATAACGACGAGCAGGTGATCGCCGGCCAGGGCACCTGCGGCATGGAGCTGGTTGAACAGCTCACCGATCTGGACGCCGTGTTCGTGGCGGTCGGCGGCGGGGGCTATATCGCCGGCATCGGCACCGTTCTGCGGCAACTGTCGCCGAACACGCAGCTTATCGCCTGCTGGCCGGAAAACGCCACCAGCCTGTACAGCGCGCTGGAAGCGGGCCATATCTTCCCGGTGGAAGAGCAAGAAACCCTGTCCGACGGCACCGCCGGCGGCGTCGAGCCGGGCGCCGTGACCTTTCCGCTGTGCCAACGGCTGATCGACCGCAAAGTGCTGGTCAGCGAGGCGGAGATTAAACACGCGATGCGCCGGATAGCCGCCAGCGATCGCTGGATTATCGAAGGCGCGGCCGGCGTGGCGCTGGCGGCGGCGATCAAGCTGGCGCCGGAATACCAGGGTAAAAAGGTGGCGGTGGTGCTGTGCGGCAAGAACATCGTGCTGGAGAAATACCTCAAGGCCATCGCCGATGCACATCCTTAATCGGCAGCAAATCCTCGCCGCGTTCGACGCCGAGACCATAACGCCGCTGCTGAAGCAGGGTTTTATCGCCTACTCGCAACAGCGGGTGCAACAGCCGCCGGTGCAGCATTTCCTGTTCGAGCGGGCCGACGGCGACTGCTGCATCAAGTCCGCCTGGTTGGAAGGCGACGAACTGTTCGTGGTCAAGATCTCTACCGGTTTCTATCGCAATGCCGAACACGGCCTGCCGAGCAATCAGGGGCTGATGATGGCCTTCTCCGCCCAGACCGGCGAGCCGCAGGCGCTGCTGCAAGATGAAGGTTGGCTGACCGCGCTGCGCACCGCCCTGGCCGGCCGCATCGTCGCCGAGCTGTGCGCGCCGCCGCATATCCAGGCGATCGGCATTATCGGCACGGGCCTGCAGGCGCGGCTGCAGCTGCAATGCCTGAAACCGGTGACCGATTGCCGCGAGGTATGGGTGTGGGGGCGAGACGAACAGGCGCTGGCGGCGTATCGGCGCGATGCCGAAGCCGAGGGTTTTCGGGTGCGGGTTACGCAGAATGCGGCGGAACTGGCGGCGCACTGTCGGCTGATCGTCACCACCACGCCCAGCCGCGAGCCGATATTGCAGGCGGCGGATATTCGGCCCGGCACGCACATCACCGCCGTGGGCGCCGACACGCCCGGCAAGCAGGAACTGGCGACCGAGCTGGTGGCCCGCGCGGACGCGCTGCTGGTCGATGCGCTGGCGCAGTGCGCGGACTATGGCGAGATCGCGACGGCTTATCGGCAAAACAGGCTGATTTCAACGCCAATCGTCGAAATTGGCGCCGCCTTGGCGCAGGGAGGGCGGGTACGATGCGAGCCGCAGCACATCACCATCGCCGATCTCACCGGCTTGGCGATTCAGGATCTGCAGATCGCCAAAGGGGTGTTGGCGAAAGTATGAAGGGGCGCCGCAGCGCCCCGCGTTATCAGACGTTGAGCACGAACTTCTCGATAGCGCGCGCCACGCCGTCTTCGGTATTGGCGCTGGTGACAAACTGCGCCACCGCTTTCAGCTCGGGAATGGCATTGCCCATCGCCACGCCGACGCCGGCATATTCGATCATCGCCGTATCGTTGGCCTGATCCCCCAGCGTCATGATGTTCTCCCGCGCCACGCCGAGATGCTCGGCCAGCATTCTCACCCCGGCGCCTTTATCGACGTTTTTGTGCAAGATCTCAAGGTAGTAAGGCGCGCTTTTCAGGATGGTGTAACGCGCGCGCGTTGCTTCCGGGATGCGCGCGATAGCGCTGTCCAGCAGCTCCGGCTCGTCGATCATCATCACTTTAGGAAAACGCATCTGGCGATCCATCTCTTCCACGCTGCGGTATTTCAGCGGAATGCCAGTCATTTCCGCCTCGTGTATGGTGTACTTGCCGATGTCCTTGTTCGGGGTATACAGGGTATCGAAATCAAACGCCTGGAAGTGAACGCCGAACTCGCGCGCCATCTGCTCGAAATGCAGATAATCCTCAAAGCCCAGCGTTTCTTGCAGAATGCAGGCGCCGTCGGCCGCACGCAGCACCAGCGCGCCGTTATAGGTGATACAGAAATCACCGGGGCCTTGAATGTCCAACTGGCGCAGATAATCCTGCACGCCGACATAAGGCCGCCCGGTGGCCAGCACCACGTGCACCCCTTTGCGCCGCGCTGCTGCGATAGCCTGCTTTACCGCCGGCGTGATTTGATGCTGCGGATCCAGCAACGTGCCGTCCATGTCGATCGCAATCAGTTCAATAGCCATTCAACGCTTCTCCCAGTGGTTTTTATTCATGCTAACGCGTTTCAGCCTCGGCTGTCAGCGCCAAAAAAGGCCAAAAAAAATCCGCGCGGGTCGCCCGGCGCGGATTTTCACGGCCATTAACGCATTAGATATCGATGTTCGCCGCTTTCAGGGCGTTTTCTTCGATAAAGGCGCGACGCGGTTCAACCGCATCGCCCATCAGCGTGGTGAACAGCTGATCGGCAGCGATGGCGTCCTTGACGGTCACGCGCAGCATGCGGCGGCTTTCCGGATCCATGGTGGTTTCCCACAGCTGCTCCGGGTTCATCTCGCCCAGACCTTTATAACGCTGTACCGACAGGCCGCGGCGCGACTCTTTCACCAGCCACTCCAGCGCCTGTTCGAAGCTGTCTACCGGCTGACGGCGTTCGCCGCGCTCGATGAACGCGCCCTCTTCGATCAGCCCGCGCAGCTGCTCGCCCAGCTGGCAGATCTTGCGGTATTCACCGCCGTGGATGAAGTCGAAGTCCAGCTTATAGTCGGTATCCACGCCGTGGGTGCGGATGCGCAACGCCGGCTCGAACATCTGGCGCTCGCGGTTCTCGAAGATCACGAAGTCATAGCTGCTGCCGTGCTGCTCTTTGTCGTTCAGCGCCTGCACCAGCGACGCGATCCAGGTTTTCACCTTGGCTTCATCGCTGAGATCGCCTTCGTTCAGCGTCGGCTGGTAGATCAGGCTGTTCAGCAGCGCGCGCGGGTAGCGGCGCTCCATGCGGCCAATCAGCTTCTGCACGCCGTAGTGCTCGGCCACCAGTTTCTCCAACTGTTCGCCGCCGAGCGCCGGTGCGCTGGCATTGGTGTGCAGCGTAGCGCCGTCCATCGCGATGGCGATCTGGTACTGATCCATCGCCTCGTCATCTTTGATGTACTGTTCCTGCTTGCCTTTCTTCACCTTGTACAGCGGCGGCTGTGCGATGAACACGTGGCCACGCTCGATGATTTCCGGCATCTGGCGGTAGAAGAAGGTCAACAGCAGCGTACGGATGTGCGAACCGTCGACGTCGGCATCGGTCATGATGATGATGCTGTGGTAACGCAGCTTGTCCGGGCTGTACTCGTCGCGGCCGATGCCGCAACCCAGCGCGGTGATCAACGTCGCCACTTCCTGCGAAGAGAGCATTTTGTCGAAACGCGCTTTCTCGACGTTGAGGATTTTCCCCTTCAGCGGCAAGATAGCCTGATTCTTGCGGTTGCGCCCCTGCTTGGCAGAGCCGCCCGCGGAGTCCCCTTCCACCAGGTACAGTTCGGACAGCGCCGGATCGCGTTCCTGGCAGTCCGCCAGCTTGCCCGGCAGGCCGGCCAGATCCAGCGCGCCTTTGCGGCGGGTCATCTCACGCGCTTTACGCGCCGCTTCGCGTGCGCGCGCCGCATCGATGATTTTGCCGACCACGATTTTCGCGTCGCCCGGATTCTCCATCAGGTAATCCACCAGCTTCTCGTTCATCAGCGTTTCAACCGCGGTTTTCACCTCGGAAGAGACCAGCTTGTCCTTGGTCTGAGAAGAGAACTTCGGATCCGGCACCTTCACCGACACCACGGCGATCAGGCCTTCACGCGCGTCATCGCCGGTGGCGCTGACTTTGGCCTTCTTGCTGTAGCCTTCCTTCTCCATGTAGCTGTTCAGCGTACGGGTCATCGCGGTACGGAAACCGACCAGGTGCGTGCCGCCGTCGCGCTGCGGAATGTTGTTGGTGAAGCAGTAGATGTTTTCCTGGAAACCGTCGTTCCACTGCAGCGCCACTTCCACGCCGATGTCGTCTTTCACGGTGGAGAAGTAGAACACGTTCGGGTGGATCGGGGTTTTGTTCTTGTTCAGGTACTCGACAAACGCCTTGATGCCGCCTTCGTAATGGAAGTGGTCTTCACGGTCGGTGCGCTTGTCCTTCAGGCGAATAGACACGCCGGAGTTGAGGAAGGACAGCTCGCGCAGACGCTTGGCCAGAATGTCGTACTCGAATTCGGTCACATTGGTGAAAGTTTGGTGACTCGGCCAGAAGCGCACCATGGTGCCGGTCTGCTCGGTTTCGCCCACCACGGTCAGCGGCGCCTGCGGCTCGCCGTGGCTGTAAGTTTGTTCGTGCACTTTGCCTTCGCGGCGGATCACCAGCTCCAGTTTCTCCGACAGGGCGTTAACCACCGAGACGCCCACGCCGTGCAGGCCGCCGGAAACTTTATAGGAGTTGTCGTCGAATTTACCGCCGGCGTGCAGCACGGTCATGATGACCTCTGCGGCTGAAACCCCTTCTTCCGGGTGAATGCCGGTCGGAATGCCGCGGCCGTCATCCTGCACCGATACCGAGTTGTCGGCATGGATGGTGACCTGAATGTCACTACAGTGGCCCGCGAGCGCTTCGTCGATAGCGTTGTCCACAACCTCGAATACCATGTGGTGCAGACCGGTGCCGTCATCGGTATCGCCGATATACATGCCCGGGCGCTTGCGCACCGCATCCAGCCCTTTTAATACCTTGATACTTGAGGAGTCATAAGAATTCGACATCAACGTTTCTCGCTCATTTTAGTCCTGTGGTTGAACCTCTATTTTACCCTGTTCCACGCGGAACATCTTGCCCTTTTCACCGGCCATGTCGGTCACTTGTTCAGCGCTGACCGCGCTGACAAAAACCTGGGCCTGGGTGGCTTTCAGGCGATCGGCCAGCAACCGGCGACGGCCGGTGTCCAGCTCGGAGGCAAAATCATCAATCAGATACAGGCAACGCCGCCCGCTCTGCCGGGTGAGAAACTCACCCTGCGCCAAGCGCAACGCGCACATCAGCAGCTTAAGCTGACCGCGCGATAACAAATCCTCTACCGGCGTGCCGTCGGCACGAATGCGAAAGTCCGCTTTATGCGGCCCCACCGCGGTATAGGTCAACGCCCTGTCGCGCTCAAACTGGCGCTCCAGCAGCTCGCCGTAGTCGCTCTCTTTGTCCCAGCCGCGCTGGAAGGAGAAGCTCAGGGCGAATTCAGGCAGAAACTGCGCGCAGGTCGCGGTGATATCCGCGGCGATCGCGTCGCTGTATTCCGCCCGCCATTCGCTGATGCGCTCCGCGAGCGGGATCAGTTCCTGATCCCAGGCGCGGATCTGCGCATAGCGACTCACCTGGCGCAGCGCGGCATTGCGCTGCTTCAGTAACCGTTTCAGGTTGCTCCAGGCGGTGAAAAAACCGGGTTCGTTATGAAAACAGCCCCAGTCCAGGAAAGCGCGCCGGAATTTCGGCCCGCCGTTCAGCAGGGTAAAACCTTCGGGGGTGATCAGCTGCATGGGCAGCAGCTGCGCCAGCTCGGCCACCTTGTGGCCGTCGCTGCCATCGATGCGTACTTTGCTGTCACCCTGACGGCTCTTGCTCAATCCTACCGACAGCTCGCGCTCCGCGCCTTCGATGCGGCCGTGCAGCACGAACTCCGGCTGGTCGTGGCGGATCACCCGACCGGCCTGCAGGCTGCGGAAGGCGCGGCCATGGCCGAGCGTATACACCGCCTCCAGCACGCTGGTCTTGCCGCTGCCGTTGGCGCCGACCAGGAAGTTGAATCCCGGCGCCAGCGCCAAATCCGCCGCCTCGATATTGCGGAAGTCTTTAATCAATAAACGCGTCAGAGCCATGCAATCTCTTTACCGATGACGGTGCTGTAATTCAAGGTAACGAGACTACAACCGCATTGGCATGACAACGTAGGCCGCCGCCTGGCTGGCGCCGTCTTCGATCTGCACGCTGGAGACCGAGTCGGTCAACAGCAGGCGCACGTCTTCACACTTGAGCGCGTTCAACACGTCCAGCACGTAGCTGACGTTGAAGCCGATCTCCATCTCCGCGCCGTCGTAGCTGACGTCGAGGATCTCTTCCGCCTCTTCCTGCTCCGGGTTGTTGGCGGTGATCTTCAGCTGGTTCTGGCTGACGTACAGCCGCACGCCGCGGAATTTCTCGTTCGAGAGAATGGCCGCGCGGGCAAACGCCTGCTTGAGCAGATCGCAGCCGGCTTCCAGCGTTTTGTCCGGATTCTTCGGCAAGACGCGGCGATAGTCCGGGAAACGGCCGTCAACCAGCTTGGACGTGAAGATGAAATCGCCAACGTGGGCGCGGATGTTGTTGCTGCCGATCTGCAGCTGCAGCAGCGAATCGCCGCCGTCCAGCAGACGCACCAGTTCCATCACCCCTTTACGCGGCACGATCACCGAATGCGACGGCAGCTGCTGGCCGATCGGCATCGAGCACACCGCCAGGCGGTGGCCGTCGGTCGCGACGGTGCGCAGCTCTTCGCCTTCGGTTTCAAACAGCATGCCGTTCAGGTAGTAACGCACGTCCTGATGGGCCATCGAGAACTGGGTGGCTTCGATCAGGCGCTTCAGCGTCGCCTGCGGCAAGGTGAACTCCACCTCGCTCTGCCAGTCGTCCAGGTTCGGGAAGTCCGCCGCGGGCAGCGTGGACAGCGAGAAGCGGCTGCGGCCGGACCGCACCAGCATGCGCTCGCTCTCCAGCGTGACGGCAATCTCCGCCCCTTCCGGCAGGCCACGGCAGATATCAAAGAATTTGCGCGCGGGCACAGTCGTCGCGCCCGGCTCGTGCGGCTGGGACAGGGCGACGCGCGCCACCATCTCCATCTCCAGATCGGTGCCGGTCAGCAGCAGGGAGCCTTCCGTCACCTGCAGCAGCAGGTTGCCCAGGATCGGCAAGGTCGGGCGGCCGCCCAGCGGGCTGCTCACCTGTTGCAGCGGTTTTAGCAGATGCTCACGTTCAACGATAAATTTCATAGCGCTATGAAGATAATGTTCTGATTAAATTGGAGAAATCTTCTTTGATGTCGTGACTTTCCTCACGCAACTGCTCGATCTTCCGGCAGGCGTGCAACACCGTGGTATGGTCGCGGCCACCAAACGCATCGCCGATTTCCGGCAGGCTGTGGTTGGTGAGTTCCTTCGCCAGCGCCATCGCCATCTGGCGCGGGCGGGCAACGGATCGCGAACGCCGCTTGGACAGCAAATCCGCGACTTTAATCTTGTAATACTCCGCCACCGTCTTTTGAATATTGTCGATGGTGACCAGCTTTTCCTGCAGCGCCAGCAGATCGCGCAGCGCTTCGCGCACGAAATCGATGGTGATGGCCCGGCCGGTAAAGTTGGCATTGGCGATCACGCGGTTCAGCGCCCCTTCGAGCTCACGCACGTTGGAACGCAGGCGCTTGGCGATGAAGAACGCCACTTCGCCCGGCAGGCGAATGTCGTTTTCGTCGGCCTTTTTCATCAGGATCGCCACGCGGGTTTCCAGTTCCGGCGGCTCGATCGCCACCGTCAGCCCCCAGCCGAAGCGGGACTTCAGACGATCTTCCACCCCGTTGATCTCTTTAGGGTAGCGATCCGAGGTCAGGATAATCTGCTGATTGCCTTCCAACAGGGCGTTAAAGGTATGGAAGAACTCTTCCTGCGAACGCTCCTTGTTGGCGAAGAATTGGATGTCATCGATCAGCAGCGCGTCGACCGAACGGTAGTAGCGCTTAAACTCTTCGATGGCATTGTTCTGCAACGCTTTGACCATGTCCTGTACAAAGCGTTCCGAGTGCATGTAGACCACTTTGGCGTTGGCCTTGCGCGCCATGATGCCGTTGCCGACCGCGTGCAGCAGGTGAGTTTTACCCAGGCCGGTGCCGCCATACAGGAACAAAGGGTTGTAGGCGCCGCCCGGATTGTCCGCCACCTGGCGAGCCGCCGCGCGCGCCAGCTGGTTGGACTTACCCTCGACGAAGTTGTCGAAGGTGTGTTTAGGGTTGACGTTGGAGCGGTAAGAGAGCTCGGGCTGCGCCGCCGCATTGTCCCAGCTCGGACGCGAAGGCGCGGCCATGCGCGCCGCCGGGGCCGCAGGGGCGCTGCTGACGCTGGCGGTCACGGTCTGGCTGATCACCTGCGTGATCGGCTTGCTGCCGACTTCAAAACGCAGCAAAGGCGCATCCGTGCCGCAGAAATCATTCAGCAGACCATTGATATTGTTTAAGTACTTATCGCGAACCCAATCCAGCACAAAACGGTTAGGCGCGTACAGCGCCAGGGTGTTGTCACTCAGTTCCGCCTGCAATGGGCGAATCCACATACTAAATTCTGTGGCAGGTAACTCATCCTGCAATCGGGCAAGACACTGCTGCCAAAGCGAAAGTGACACGGCGGACTCCACTCGAACAAGATCAATAAAGAAAAGAAACGGGCAACTTTTTTATAACTCATGATTTTTGACACATACCCGGCATCGGCTGTTTGCCTGTGGGGGATGCGAACCGCCTTTCACGGTTTGTGTCCCTCACGATCCCGGCATGAGGGATCGCGATCGGAATGACGGATCATAGCGCAATCCGCGCAAGAGATCCTCCCCTTCCTCACAGATTAGATCCATTTTATCCACAGGCCGCGGCCGGCGGCGATCTTTTCGCCGCCGGCGCCGAATGACCGCGCAGATCCCGGCCGCTGCGCCGCATTTTTTACATTGTCAACCGGTTATACCCTGTTATCCACGTCGGATCCTGGGATCGCGCGCAAAGGATCTCACGGGGATCCTTGCGATTTCACCCCGAGTCCGTATAATCTTCGCCCTACGTGTGATACCTGGTTCCTTATGGTGCGTCATTAGCCAGACAGGATTCTGCGGTGACCACGGGCCAAGATCGGATATTGTTCCGTTATTGGCAGACAACCAGGTAGGCTGGCGCGATGCGAATTGACTCAGGACTGTACAATTATTACAATCCCGCTTCTTTATGTATTGCGATTGAGGCGTCGGTCATCTTCACGCCGAGTAGCCAAACGCGTTTACTGATCAGTAATTATTTTAAGTTTAGGTAGAAATCGCTATGAAACGCACTTTCCAACCGTCCGTATTGAAGCGCAACCGTAGCCACGGTTTCCGTGCTCGTATGGCAACCAAAAATGGTCGTCAAGTTCTGGCCCGCCGTCGTGCGAAAGGCCGTGCTCGTCTGACTGTTTCTAAGTAATAAAGCTAACCCGCTGAGTGGTTAAGCTCGCTTTTCCCAGGGAGTTACGTTTGTTAACTCCCACTCATTTCACTTTCGTCTTCCAGCAGCCACAACGGGCTGGCACGCCGCAAATCACCATCCTCGGCCGCCTGAACCAGCTGGGGCATCCCCGCATCGGTCTTACCGTCGCCAAAAAACACGTCAAACGCGCGCACGAGCGTAATCGGATCAAACGCCTAACCCGCGAAAGCTTCCGTTTGCGCCAGCACGAATTACCGGCGATGGATTTTGTCGTGGTGGCCAAAAAGGGGATAGCGGATTTGGATAACCGCGCGCTGACGGAAGCTTTGGATAAATTATGGCGTCGCCACTGTCGCCAGGCTCCCGCATCCTGATCGGGCTGGTGCGGGCCTATCAGCTCGTCATCAGTCCGCTGCTAGGGCCTCGTTGTCGCTTCCAGCCGACATGCTCTCATTACGCAATTGAGGCATTAAGCAGGTTTGGCATGATAAAAGGCAGTTGGTTAGCATTGAAACGCGTATTAAAATGCCACCCTTTGAACCCAGGTGGCGATGATCCGGTGCCGCCAAAAACCGACGATAACAGAGAACACTAACGATGGATTCGCAACGCAATCTTCTCCTCATCGCTCTGCTGTTCGTGTCTTTCATGATCTGGCAGGCATGGCAAACGGACAACGCTCCGCAGCCGGCCGCACAGACCACGCAACAGACTTCGAACGCAGTAGCCGGTGATGCCGCCAGCCAGGCCGTGCCAGCCAGTGGTCAGGGTAAGCTGATTACCGTGAACACCGACGTGCTGTCACTGACCATCAACACCCGTGGTGGCGATATCGAGCAGGCTAAACTGTTGGCCTACCCGGAAACTCTGGGTTCATCGACTCCGTTCCAACTGCTGGAAACCACTCCGTCGTTCGTCTATCAGGCGCAAAGCGGCCTGACCGGTAAAAACGGCCCGGACAACCCGGCCAACGGCGAACGCCCGCTGTATCAGGCGGCGCAGGACAGCTACACCCTGCCGGAAGGCCAGGACGAGCTGCGCATCCCGCTGACCTACACCGATAAAGACGGCGCGGTCTACACCAAGACCTTCGTGCTCAAACGCAACCACTATGCGGTCGGCGTGGATTACAGCATCGACAACAAAGGCGCGGCGCCGCTGGAGCTGACCCTGTTCGGCCAGCTGAAGCAGACCACCGAATTGCCTAAGCACCGCGACACCGGCAGCAGCAACTTCGCGCTGCACACCTTCCGCGGCGCGGCGTACTCGTCCAGCGAGGACAAGTACCAGAAATACGCGTTCGACAAAGACGAAAACCTGAGCGTCACCACCAAAGACGGTTGGGTCGCCATGCTGCAGCAGTACTTCGCCACCGCGTGGGTACCGGCGACCAAGGGTGACAACACTTTCTACACCGCCAAACCGGGTGACAACCTGTCCACCATCGGCTTCAAATCTACCCCGGTCGTGGTGCAGCCTGGCGCTCAGCAGCAGCTGAACGCGACCCTGTGGGTCGGCCCAGAGCTGCAGGACCAGATGGCCCAACTGGCGCCGCACCTGGACCTGACCGTGGATTACGGCTGGCTGTGGTTCATCTCCCAGCCGCTGTTCAAACTGCTGAAGTTCATCCACGGCTTTATCGGCAACTGGGGCTTCTCCATCATCATCATCACCTTCATCGTGCGCGGCATCATGTACCCGCTGACCAAGGCGCAGTACACCTCGATGGCGAAAATGCGCATGCTGCAGCCGAAGCTGCAGGCGATGCGCGAGCGCATCGGCGATGACAAACAGCGCATGAGCCAAGAGATGATGGCGCTGTACAAGGCGGAGAAAGTGAACCCGCTCGGCGGCTGCCTGCCGCTGATCATTCAGATGCCGATCTTCCTGGCGCTGTACTACATGCTGATGGGTTCGGTCGAGCTGCGCCACGCGCCGTTCGCCCTGTGGATCCATGACCTGTCGGCGCAAGACCCGTACTACATCCTGCCAATCCTGATGGGCGTGACGATGTTCTTCATCCAGAAGATGTCGCCGACCACCGTGACTGACCCGATGCAGCAGAAAATCATGACCTTCATGCCGGTGATCTTCACAGTGTTCTTCCTGTGGTTCCCGTCCGGTCTGGTGCTGTACTACATCGTCAGCAACCTGGTGACCATCCTGCAGCAGCAGCTGATTTACCGTGGTCTGGAAAAACGCGGTCTGCACAGCCGCGACAAGAAAAAAAGCTAAGCGTATTGTAGGGGTTCGGCGCGCCGACCCTTGCAGTCCCACCAAAGGCGGTCATTAGACCGCCTTTTTGCATCTTAATCGTCAGAGAGAACCGTTATGAGCACCACCGATACCATCGTAGCCCAAGCCACCCCGCCGGGACGCGGCGGCGTCGGCATTCTGCGCATTTCCGGAAGCAAGGCCAAAGACGTCGCCCTGGCGTTGCTCGGCAAGCTGCCGAAGCCGCGCTACGCTGACTATCTGCCGTTCCGCGACGCTACGGGCGCCCCCCTCGATCAGGGCATCGCGCTGTGGTTCCCGGGGCCGAACTCCTTTACCGGCGAAGACGTGCTGGAACTGCAGGGCCACGGCGGGCCGGTGATCCTCGATCTGCTGCTCAAGCGCGTGCTGGCGCTGCCCGACGTGCGTATCGCGCGGCCGGGCGAGTTCTCCGAGCGCGCGTTTCTCAACGACAAACTCGATCTGGCGCAGGCCGAAGCGATCGCCGATCTGATCGACGCCAGCTCCGAGCAGGCGGCGCGTTCGGCGATGAACTCGCTGCAAGGCGCGTTCTCCACCCGCATCCACCAGCTCGTGGAAGCGCTCACTCACCTGAGAATCTATGTGGAAGCGGCGATCGACTTCCCGGACGAGGAAATCGACTTCCTGTCCGACGGTAAAATCGAGGCGCAGCTCAACGACGTGATGGCGGATCTGGACAACGTGCGCGGTGAAGCGCGCCAGGGCAGCCTGCTGCGCGAAGGAATGAAGGTGGTGATCGCCGGGCGCCCCAACGCCGGCAAATCGAGCCTGCTCAATGCGTTGGCCGGGCGCGAGGCGGCGATCGTCACCGATATCGCCGGCACCACCCGCGACGTCTTGCGCGAGCATATCCATATCGACGGCATGCCGCTGCACATCATCGACACCGCCGGCCTGCGCGACGCCAGCGACGAAGTGGAACGCATCGGCATCGAACGTGCATGGAACGAGATCGAACAGGCCGACAGAGTGCTGTTTATGGTTGACGGCACCACCACCGCCGCCACCGAGCCGGCGGAGATCTGGCCGGAGTTTATGGCGCGCCTGCCGGACACGCTGCCGATCACCGTGGTGCGCAACAAAGCCGACATCACTGGTGAAACGCTGGGTATGACGGAAGTGAATAACCACTCACTTATTCGCCTGTCGGCCCGCACCGGCGAAGGCGTCGATGTGCTGCGCGATCATCTTAAACAGAGCATGGGCTTCACCAGCAACATGGAAGGCGGCTTCCTGGCACGCCGTCGCCACCTGCAGGCGCTGGAACTGGCAGCACAGCATCTGGTGCAGGGCAAAGAACAGTTAGTGAGCGCTTACGCGGGGGAGCTGCTGGCCGAGGAACTGCGCCAGGCACAGCTGGCCCTGAGCGAAATCACCGGCGAATTCACCTCCGACGATCTGCTGGGCCGCATCTTCTCCAGCTTCTGCATCGGCAAATAACACCGCCAGACGCCTTCACGGCCGGAACAACCCCTTGTTCCGGCCGTTTTTCTTTTCCGCTCTCGCTCTGCGCGCCGGCTCACAGAGCCGCCGCAGCGCCCCGCGCTATACTGGCCAGTCAGGAATCTCTCTCAGGAACGAGTCAACATGGCATTGACCCTCAAGGTACTGCTGGAAAACCGCCGCGCCGCCGGCGCCAACCCGCTATTGCAGGCCAAGGCCGGGTTAAGCCTGCTGATTGAGGATGATACGACGTCCATACTGTTCGATACCGGCCCCGACGACAGCTTTCTGCACAATGCGGCGCTGATGGGCGTCGATCTCTCCCGTATCACCGCGACGGTGCTCTCCCACGGCCACTATGACCACTGCGGTGGCGTCGCCTGGCTGCCAGACAACAGCCGTATCATCTGCCACCCGCAGGTCGGCGATGAGCGCTATGCGGCGCTGAAGGTGCTGGGCCACACTCGAAAAATCAAAAAGCTCTCTTTGGATATCGACTACTCACGCCACCGCATGCAATACAGCCGAGAGCCGCTGGCGATCGGCGATCGCTTTATGTGGTCAGGCGAAATCACGGTGCCCACACCGCGCGCCTACGGGGTGATCGCCGGGGAGAACGCAGCGGTGGATTACGTTATCGACGAAGGCGTGCTGATTTACAAATCAGATCGCGGTCTGGTGATCGTGACCGGCTGCGGGCACCGCGGGATCGAGAATATCGTGCGCCATTGCCAGCAAATCACCGGAATCGACAGGATCCACGCCTTGATCGGCGGTTTTCATCTGCGCTGCGCTTCCCCGCGCACGCTCTGGCGCGTCCGCCGTTTTTTGCGCCAGCATCAGCCGGAAAAGATTATGGGCTGCCACTGTACCGGCGCCTGGGGCCGGCTATGGCTGCCGGAAGGGATCGCGCCGGCCACCGGCGACAGCTGGATCCTGGAATAACGCCTGCGCCGCTCATCACTGAAACCGGCAACAAATCGGATAAAACGCATAGTGTTTTTTGATGATAAATCCTCAACTTAGTCTTAATCTAACACCCCTGCGTTCTTAGCGACCCTCTGTCATGGAGTGAACAATGGCGTGTCATTTTGCCCGATGGACCCCGGCCTCCGCTGTCCTGGATACCCAGAGACTCTCCGACGAAGTGATAGCCGCCACCCGCACCTTTTCCGTTAAGCGCCGCACGCGTTACCTGCAAGGGCGCATTCTGCTCGCCGAAATGATGTTTTACCTGTACGGCCTGCCGACGCTTCCCCCTATAGCCACCACCCCGACCGGCCGCCCCTGCTTCGCCGATCATCAACTGCCCGATTTTAGCCTCGCCTACGCCAGTAACACCGTGGGCGTGCTGCTCAGCGACGAAGGCAAAGTCGGACTGGATATCGAAGTGATGCGCGCGCGCGGCACCCGGCAAAGCGCGCTGCAACACGCGCATCAGACGCCGGCGGAAAACGCCTGGATCGGCGCGCAGGACGATCGGCTGGAGGCGGAGACTCAGCTGTGGAGCATCCGGCAAAGCGTGCTGAAAATTTCCGGCCTGGGCAACAGCGGCCAGTCTACGCTGCGTCTGCATCCGTTCTCCGGGCACCTGCGCTCCAGCGCCACGCCGGACGTTCAGGTGATGAGCGACGCCGATGAATACCTGAGCTGGGCCTGCGCCGGCAGCCCCGGGCTGGATCGCCTGCTGTGCTGGCGCTACGAAGAGCGCCGCGGCCTGCACAAAGACGGGGAAATCTCGCCCCGCAGCCCGGCGGCGTCCTCACGCTTCGTCAAACTGACGGGCCTGAAGACGCCCGGTTAACGTGGCGCAAGGCGGATAAAGCCGTTTTTACCGCACGAATTTCTGCCGTAATTTGTAAAAACAGCTAAATGTTGAGCAATCGCCTATTCTCGACCCGAGCTTTAGCCTACTATTCGCCCATGTTGTCCGCTGAATCTGCTCATTCGAAAGGGAGAATCATCATGTCAGACCAAGCCTTAAAAATCGTCACTCTGCTCGGCAGCCTGCGCAAAGGCTCCTACAACGCCATGGTGGCCCGCGCCCTGCCAGGCCTGGCTCCGCAGGGCGTCACCATTGAAGCGCTGCCTTCCATCCGCGATATCCCGCTGTACGACGCCGACATGCAACAGGGTGAGGGTTTCCCTGCCGCGGTCGAAGCGATAGCAGAGCAGATCCGCCAGGCCGACGGCGT
Source organism: Serratia sp. X3 (assembly GCF_014982455.1). Taxonomy (NCBI): domain Bacteria; kingdom Pseudomonadati; phylum Pseudomonadota; class Gammaproteobacteria; order Enterobacterales; family Yersiniaceae; genus Serratia; species Serratia sp. X3. The sequence goes on along the minus strand of NZ_JADCNB010000004.1, from coordinate 41,542 downwards.
GATCATCGTCACCCCCGAATACAACTATTCCGTGCCCGGCGGGTTGAAAAACGCCATCGATTGGTTGTCTCGCTTGCCGAATCAACCGCTGGCCGGCAAGCCGGTGGCCATTCAAACCAGCTCAATGGGGCCCATCGGCGGCGCGCGCTGCCAATACCACCTGCGCCAGATCCTGGTGTTCCTGGATGCGATGGTGATGAACAAGCCCGAGTTTATGGGCGGCGTGATCCAGAACAAGGTCGATGAACAGGCCGGTGAACTGAGCGATCAGGGAACGTTGGATTTCCTGACCGGCCAGCTGTCCGCGTTCAGCGATTTCATTCGCCGCGTGGAATGACGGTCTCGCGGCGCCCGCCGGGCGCCGCAACAGGACATGAAGTCCGCCAATTTATTGAAATTAAAGCCATAGCATCATGTATTTTTTCATTTTAGCGTTATTTTTCGTTTCCATCACCAGTCCCGCTTTCGCCGCAGACATGCGTTATCCCGCCGGTGAAGAGCCGCTGGAGCTGCCTGCGCACAGTGCGCTTAACGCCCAACTGTCGCGATCCGCGCAAAACCAGGAAGATAAAAAGCTGGGCGCCATGTCGCTGTACCTGACGCTGATGCGCGAAGACGGCCGCAACGTCTGGGCCCCCTACCAGCTGGCGGTATCGTCGGCGGAGAAAGGGCAAACCGAGCTGGCGGAGCGCTATCTGCAGCTGAGCGCCGATCGCGGCCTGTGGTACTACTACAATCTGCTGGAGGACGACGCCTTCGACAGTATCCAGCACTCCGCCACCTACCAATCCATTCTGGCCGCCACCAAAGCGCGCTATCTGCAGCACGCCCGCCGCTATGAAGGCAAAGCCAGCTACGCGATACCGGACGGCGAAGCGCCGCCCGAAGGTTGGCCAACGGTGATCTTCCTGCATACCTACGGCAAGGCCGCCGCCATCAGCCCCGAGGAACGGCTGCTGTTCGGCGAAATGGGCGTGGCCTATATCGAGATCAACGGCACGCAGATGTTGTCGGAAAACAGCTTCCGCTGGTCGAATTACAGCGACGAGAGCACCCAGGCCGCCCTTCAGCGTACGGTGCAACAGCTGGCTCCTCAGTTAAAGCTGAACCCCCAACGGATTTATCTCAGCGCTCGCGGTCAGGGTGCGCTGCACGCCGCCAATCTGATCGCGAAGTACCCGCAGTTTTACGCCGGCGCGCTATTGATCGCCCCCAACGGCGAGATCAAGCCGGCCCAGCAGTCGCTGGCGGCGAAAAAGAAAATCGTGATGGCGTATTACGATCGGCAGAACTTCAGCGAGCAGGCGCTGGCGTTGCACTTCGCCAATCTGTTCGGAGAGGATAATCAGGTGCAAACGCTGCACTTCGCCCAGGGAGAAGATGCCGCCGGCAGTTGGCAGGCGCGCTTCAGGCGGCCGTTGCAATGGGTGCTGGATCGGGCGCCGGATGCGACGCCGGGAGTCTAAGGTTTCAGGGCCGACGGACGTCGGCCCTTTGGCTGTCAATGGCCGTCGACGAAGACGATCTTCAGCACGAACAGCAGCGCCACGACCACCACGCACGGGCTGATTTCACGCCAGCGGCCGGTGCCGAGCTTCATCACGCAGTAGGAGATAAAGCCGAGCGCAATGCCTTCGGTGATCGAGAAGCTGAACGGCATCATCACCGCGGTGACAAACGCCGGTACCGCTTCGGTCAGATCGTCCCATTTCACCCGCGCCAGGCTGGAGGTCATCAGCACGCCGACGTAGATCAGCGCGCCGGCGGCGGCATACGCCGGCACCATACCCGCCAGCGGCGACAGGAAGATCACCAGCAGGAACAGCAGGCCGGTGACCACAGCCGTCAAACCGGTGCGGCCGCCCACGGCGACGCCGGATGAGCTTTCGATGTAAGCGGTCACGGAAGAGGTGCCCGCCAGCGAACCGGCCACCGAGCTGATGCTGTCTACGTACAGCGCCTGCTTCATGCGCGGGAACTTGCCCTGATTGTCGGTCAAACCGGCTTTATCGGTGACGCCGATCAGGGTGCCGGAGGAGTCGAACAGGTTCACCAGCATAAACGAGAAGATGACCCCGGCCAGCCCGATGTTCAGCGCGCCGGCCACGTCGACCTGGCCCACTACCGAGGTGATGCTCGGCGGCAGGGAGAACAGGCCGCCGTATTTCACGTCGCCCAGCATCCAGCCGATCAGGGTGGTGACCACGATAGATACCAGCACCGCCGCGTGGAAGTTGCGCGAAGAGAGCACGGCGATGATGAAGAAGCCAAGCGCCCCCAGCAACACGTTGTGCGAGGTCAGGCTGCCGATGGTCACCAGCGTGTCCGGGTTGGCCACCACGATGCCGGCGTTTTTCAGCCCCATCATGCCGATGAACAGACCGATGCCGCTGGTGATGCCGACCCGCAGGCTGACCGGAATGTTGGCGATCATCCAGTAGCGAATGCGGAAAATGGTCAGCAGCAGCAGGCCGACCGCGCCCCAGAAGATGGCGCCCATGCCCACCTGCCAGGAGATGCCCATCGCGCCGACCACCACGAAGGCGAAGAAGGCGTTCAGGCCCATCGCCGGCGCCAACGCCACCGGCAGGTTCGCCAGCAGGCCCATAAAGATGCTGCCGAAGGCGGCGATCAAACAGGTGGTGACAAATACCGCCTGGGTATCCATGCCCGCCGCGCCCAAAATTTGCGGGTTAACGAACACGATATACACCATGGTGAGGAAAGTGGTGATACCGGCAATCGTTTCCGTACGCGCCGTGGTGCCATGTTGCTTGAGTTTAAACACGCGCCCAAGCAAGCCTTGCTCAGCGTCAAGGCCAGATACTGGTTTGGTCATTATCAGAATTCCGAAAATGGGAATGGACAGTCGCCGGCTATCCTATAACAAAAAATGGGGCTTTTGACGCCGGTCACAGGTTTTTTTCGCCATCTTTACGGCTAAACGCGTCAACGGCTTGTATTTACAGGCATTCATTCTCCATCACAGCCCGCCGCGTTGCCGTTTGCCGGCACGGCCGATAAAATAGCCTATCGCATCTCTTACCCTACCCGCTAAAAAAACAGGAACCCGCATGTCTTCGACCTTTATCGATAAGCTCGCGTTGATCGCGCTGAAAGATGACAAAGTGGCGCTGGTGCGCTCGCACAACAAGACGCTTTTTTATGTGCCGGGCGGAAAGCGCGAAGCGGGTGAAACCGATGAGCAGGCGCTGTGCCGCGAAATCGACGAAGAGCTGACCGTTGCGCTGCAGCCGCAATCCATCGCGTTTTACGGTGAGTTCACCGGCCCGGCGGACGGCAAGCAGGACGGCACCCAGGTGCGCATTCGTTGCTACCAGGCCGACTTTACCGGGCAGTTGCAGCCGGCCGCCGAAATCGCCGAGCTGAAATGGTGCGACAGCCGCGATCTGCCGCAGTGCTCACACGTCGCCGCGCTGATTTTGCACGATCTCAAGGCGCGTAGCCTGATCAAGTGATCGCTGAGCGGCCTCAGCGGCGTTAACCCGAAGGAACCTGTCCCCCATGAATCAGATTGACTGCATTTTGTTCGACTGCGACGGCACGCTGGTGGACAGCGAAGTGCTGTGCAGCAAAGCCTATGTCCATATGTTCGCCCGCTACGGCATTCATCTGTCGCTGGAAGAGGTATTCAAGAAATACAAAGGGGTGAAGCTGTACGAGATCATCGATCGGGTCAACGCCGAGCAGGGCACTAACCTGGCAAAAGAGACGCTAGAGCCGCTGTATCGGCAGGAAGTGGCGCGGCTGTTCGACAGCGAACTGCAACAGATTGCCGGCGCCCGCGAGCTGCTGGCGCAGGTGACGGTGCCAGTCTGCACCGTCTCCAACGGACCGGTCAGCAAGATGCAGCACTCGCTCGGCCTGACCGGCATGCTGCCTTATTTTGATGACCGGTTGTTCAGCGGCTATGACATTCAGCGCTGGAAGCCGGATCCGGCGATCGTGTTTCACGCCGCCGAACAGATGCAGGTGCCGGTGACGCGCTGCATCCTGGTGGACGATTCGCCCGCCGGCGCGCAGGCCGGCATCAATGCCGGCATTCCGGTCTTTTACTTCTGCGCCGATCCGCATAACCCGCCGATCGACCACCCGCTGGTGACAACGTTTGACGACCTGGCTCAATTGCCCGCGCTGTGGCGCGAACGCGGCTGGCGGCTGACGGCCGATTAACTGGCCGGCAACGGCGGCTTGTTGCGCCACCAGCGCCAGGAGCGCTTCAGGCCGCGGGTTTGCGCGCCGAAGCGGCGGTTGACCGCGTTGGCCAGCAGATCGAGCGCCAGGCAGAACACGAAATAGACCAGCGCCACGAACAGGAAGACTTCCATCGGGTAGACCATGCTGCGGTTGTTGACCTGGGTCGCCAGGAAGGTCAGTTCGCCAACGCCGACGATATAAGCCAGCGAGGTGTCTTTGATCAGAGAAATCCACTGGTTGATGAACGACGGCACCATCATGCGCAGCGCCTGCGGCAGCACGATCATGCGCAGCGTCTGCCAGCGGGTCAGCCCCAGAGAAAGCCCGGCCTGCCACTGGCCGGGGCCGATCGCGGCGATGCCGGCTTTCACCGCATGGGCCAGATAGGCCGAGGCGATCAGCGCCAGCGCGCACACGACAGTGGTGATTTCCGGGATCTCAACGCCAAACACCATCGGCAACAGGAAATAGGTCCAGAAGATCAGCATGATGACCGGAATGGCGCGGAAAAAGCCCAACACCGCCGCCAGCAGCCCGGCGGCGATGCCGCGCGACATCGCCAGCGCCACGCCGAGCAGCGTGCCGAGCACCGCCGAGGCGCCCCCGGCCATCAGGCTGATCGCCAACGTCAGCGCCGCGCCGCCCAGCGGCCCATCCGGCCAGGTGCCCCACAGCAGGTAGCCCAGGTTGTCGTGAATCACGCTGAAATCCATCTCAATGTCCTCCCAGCGGTTTACGCTGTTGTCGCCACATGCCCCAGCCTTCCAGCAGCGCGATGATGGCGATATACAGTACCGTCGCCACGCCGAACGCCTGGAAAGTGCGCAGGGTTTCGGTTTCGACCTGACGCGAGGCGTAAGAGAGTTCGGCCACGCCGATCGCCATGGTCAACGACGAGTTCTTGATTACGTTCATGTATTGGCCCAGCAGCGGCGGCAGCGCGATTTTCAGCGCCTGCGGCAGCACCACATAGCGCATCGCCTGCCAGCCGGTCAGCCCCAGCGCCTGAGCGGCATATTTCTGCCCGCCGGCGACGCCGCGAATGCCGGAGCGGATCTCTTCGGCGATAAAGGCGGTGGAGTACAGCGTCAGGCCGAAGAAACCGGCGAGAAACTCGAACGACGGCCACTCAAGCGGGCCAACCTGATGGGCGCTGTTCAGCCACTGCATGGCGGCGGACGGCAGGATCTGCCCGGCGGCGAAGTACCAGAAGAACAGCTGCACCAGCAGCGGCGTATTGCGAAACAGCGAACTGTACCCCATCGCCAGCCAGCGCAACGGCCGCAGGCTGCTGTCGCGCATCGCCGCCAGCACAAAGCCCAGCAGCGTAGCCGCCAGCCCTGCGCAGGCGGAAAGCCACAGCGTCAGCAGAAAACCGTGCCACAGCCAGCTCAAATATTGCGGCGCCAGCAGCCAGTCCAGGTTCATGTTCAATCCTTGTCTTGCAGAATGCATCAGGGGCGCAGCAAGCTGCGCCCCTCCGTGCCTATCTCACCGCAAGCGGTTAAGTCAGGCTTTTGGTTGCTGATCCAAAGGCGCGATTTTGAAATCGCCGCGCGGCTGGGCGGATTGGGTTTCCGGCCCGAACCAGCGATCGTAAATCTTAACCGCTTCACCGTCTTTTTCCAGCTTGATCAGCGTCTCGTTCACCGCGGCGGTCAGGCGATCTTCGCCCTTGGGAATGCCGACGCCCTGATACTCTTTGGTCAGGCTGAACGGCGAAATTTCAAACTCCGCCTTTTGCGCCGCCGGCAGGTTGCCGAGCAGGCCGACCAGCTTGGCGTCGTCCTGAGTGATCGCCTGCACGTTGCCGTTACGCAGCGCCACGAACGCCAGCGGGGTATCATCGTAGGAGATCACTTTCGCCGTCGGGAAACGCTCGCGCAGGGTGATTTCCTGCACCGTGCCCTTATCCGCGCCGATGCGCAGCTTTTTGATGTCTTCCGGCGTTTTCAACACGCCTTTGCGGGCGATGAATTTCTGGCCAGTGGCGAAGTACGGCACGCTGAAGTTCACTTCCTTGGCGCGCTCGTCGGTAATGGTGAAGTTGGCGGCAATCAGGTCAACCTTCTTCGACACCAGCAGCGGAATGCGGTTGGCCGGGTTGGTGGCGCGCAGCTCCACTTTCACCCCCAGCGCTTTGCCGATCGCGTCGGCGACATCCACATCGTAGCCCACCAGCTTCTTGCTCTGCGGATCGATGTAGCCGAACGGCGGGTTGCTGTCGAACACCGCGATGCGCACCACGCCGGCTTGCTTGATATCGTCAAGTTTGTCCGCGTGCGCGGCGCCGGCGGCGAAACCGGTCAGACTGGCTAACAACGTTAAGGCCAAAGCGCGATGTTTCATAAAAAGCTCCTAAGTGGTTGATGTCCTGCTGGCGGATAAGCTAGCAAGCGCCACATAGGTCAGGAAATAATATAAAAAGCTATATTTATAACCTTTTTATCTTTACGCGCTTAAGATGGAATAAAGGCGCGGGAAACCGCGCCTTGGAAGGATATTACCCGGAAAGGGTTAGTCGTCTTTTTCGTCTTTACCGCCCGGAGACAGCAGCTTTTCCAGGGCGTCGCCGCCCAAATGACGGAAATCCTGTCCTTTGACGAAATAGAAGATAAATTCGCAGATGTTCTGGCAGCGATCGCCGATACGCTCGATAGAACGGGCGCAGAACAGCGCGGTCAGCACGCTCGGAATGGTGCGCGAATCTTCCATCATGTAGGTCATCAGCTGACGCACGATGCCTTCGTATTCCTGGTCGACCTTTTTATCTTCACGGTAAATACGGATCGCTTCGTCCAGATCCATGCGCGCGAACGCGTCCAGCACGTCGTGCAGCATCTGCACGGTGTGGCGCCCCAGCGACTCCAGGCTGACCAGCAGCGGCTGGTGCTGGTGCGAGAACTTCTCCAGCGCGGTGCGGCAGATCTTGTCCGCCACGTCGCCGATGCGTTCCAGCTCGGAAATGGTTTTGATGATCGCCATCACCAGACGCAGATCGCTGGCGGTCGGCTGGCGCTTGGCGATAATGCGCACGCAGGCTTCGTCGATCGCCACTTCCATCATGTTGACCTTGGCGTCGCCTTCGATCACGCGCTTGGCCAGCTCACCATCCTGATTGTGCATCGCGGTGATGGCGTCGGTCAGCTGCTGCTCCACCAGCCCGCCCATGGTCAGCACCTGGGTGCGGATATGCTCGAGCTCTGCGTTGAACTGGCCGGAAATGTGTTTGTTTAAATTCAGGTTATCCATGATGCTTCCTATCAACCATAACGGCCAGTGATGTAGTCTTCAGTCTGCTTTTTCTGCGGCGCAGTGAACAGGTTATCAGTATCACTGAACTCGATCAGCTCGCCCAGATACATAAATGCGGTAGAGTCGGAGCAGCGCGCCGCCTGCTGCATGTTGTGCGTCACGATCACCACGGTGTAATCAGCCTTCAGCTCGCTGATCAGCTCTTCAATCTTGCCGGTGGAGATCGGATCCAGCGCCGAGCAAGGCTCATCCAGCAACAACACTTCCGGACGAATGGCGATGCCGCGGGCGATGCACAGACGCTGCTGCTGGCCGCCGGAGAGGCTGTAGCCGCTCTGGTGCAGCTTGTCCTTGGTTTCGTTCCACAGCGCCGCTTTGGTCAGCGCCCACTGCACGCGTTCGTCCATATCGGCGCGCGACAGCTTTTCAAACAGGCGAACGCCGAAGGCGATGTTGTCGTAAATCGACATCGGGAACGGCGTCGGCTTTTGGAACACCATGCCGACCTTGGCGCGCAGCAGCGCGATATCCGAGTTGTCGGTCAGGATGTTCTGGCCGTCCAGCAGGATGCCGCCTTCCGCTCGCTGTTCCGGGTACAGCTGGTACATCTTGTTGAAGGTGCGCAGCAGGGTGGACTTGCCACAGCCGGATGGGCCGATAAACGCGGTGACCTTATTCTTGGCGATATCCAGCGTGATGTTCTTCAGCGCATGGAATTTGCCGTAGTAGAAGTTCAGATCGCGTACCTGAATTTTGCTGCTGGAAGCGTCAGTAACCATACTCATCAAGACTTCTCTCTTTTCATCAGCGCCGCCAAAGCGGCGCTCAAAATTTTATGAATGCTTTTTCTTGGCGAAAATCACGCGCGCCAGGATATTCAGTAACAGTACGCACAGGGTGATTAACAGCACCCCGGCCCAGGCCAGCTGTTGCCATTCGGCGAACGGGCTCATGGCGAATTTGAAGATGGTCACCGGCAGGTTGGCGATCGGCTGCATCAGGTCGGTGCTCCAGAACTGGTTCGACAGCGAGGTGAACAGCAGCGGCGCCGTTTCCCCCGCAATGCGCGCAATCGCCAGCAGCACGCCGGTGATGATGCCGGACACCGACGCCTTCAGCGTGATGGCGGAAATCATGCGCCATTTCGGCGTGCCCAGCGCATAAGCGGCCTCGCGCAGCGTATCCGGCACCAGCTTCAGCATGTTCTCGGTGGTTCGAATGACGATCGGCACCTGCAGCAGCGCCAGCGCCACGATGCCGGCCCAACCGGAGAAGTGTTCCATCTTCGCCACCACAATGGTGTAAACGAACAGGCCCACCACGATCGACGGTGCGGACAACAGAATATCGTTGATAAAGCGGATCACTTCCGCCAACCAGGATTTACGTCCGTATTCCGCCAGGTAAATACCGGCCATGATGCCCAGCGGCGTGCCGAAAATGGTCGCCCACAGGATCAACAGTCCGCTGCCGGCGATGGCGTTGGCCAGGCCGCCGCCCGCGGTGTTCGGCGGCGGGGTCATCTCGGTGAACAGCGCCAGCGACATGCCGTCGAAGCCTTTGGTCACGGTGGCGATAAGGATCCAGATCAGCCAGAACAGCCCGAACGCCATGGTCGCCATCGACAAGAACAGCGCGAGGCGGTTTTTCTGCCGGCGCCAGGCCTGCATTTTGCGGCGGCTTTCCGCCAGAACGACTGCGTTTTGCATATCCATCGTCGCCATGTTAACGCCCCTCATTCTTGGCCAGACGCATGATCATCAGTTTCGACAGCGCCAGCACGATAAAGGTGATAACAAACAGAATCAGGCCCAGCTCCATCAGTGCGGCGGTGTGCACGCCGGACTCGGCTTCGGCGAATTCGTTGGCCAGCGCCGAGGTGATGCTGTTGCCCGGCATGTACAGCGAAGCGCTGTCGAGCTGGTAGGTGTTGCCGATGATAAAGGTTACCGCCATGGTCTCCCCCAGCGCTCGGCCCAGACCCAGCATCACGCCGCCGATGACGCCGTTTTTGGTGAACGGCAGCACGATGCGCCAGATGACTTCCCAGGTGGTGCAGCCGATGCCGTAGGCCGACTCTTTCATCATTACCGGCGTCTGTTCGAACACGTCGCGCATCACCGCGGCGATGTAAGGAATGATCATGATAGCCAGGATAACCCCGGCGGCCAGAATGCCAATGCCGAAGGCCGGGCCGGAGAACAGCTCGCCGACGATAGGAATGCCCGACAGCACTTCGCCCACCGGCGTCTGGAAATATTCGGCGAACAGCGGGGCGAACACGAACAGCCCCCACATGCCGTAGACGATGCTCGGGATGGCCGCCAACAGCTCAATGGCGATGCCCAGCGGCCGCTTCAACCAGTTCGGCGCCAGTTCGGTCAGGAACAGCGCGATGCCGAAACTCACCGGCACGGCGATAATCAGCGCGATGAGCGAGGTGACCACGGTGCCGTAAATCGGCACCAGCGCGCCGAACTGCTCCGCCGGCGCATCCCACTCTTTGGTCCACAGGAAGGCGAAGCCGAATTTCTGCATGCTTGGCCAGGAGGCGAAGATCAGCGAAACGATGATGCCGCCCAGCAACAATAGGGTAATCAGCGCAGCCAGTCTCACCAGCGCGCTGAAAATGATGTCACCGTTTTTGCCCGGTGCTTTGATGGTCGGCTTGTACTCAGCCATAGATTACTCTCTGTTTGAACCCTGGCAGCCCCAACCGGGATCGGAGCCTGAAGAACTGTGTGGGGCGCGGCGAACCCGCGCCCCTGCGTTGTTAGTACAGCGCTTTACCTGAACTGTCTTTTACGTTGGTTTTCCAGGCCGCACGCACCTGCTCAACCACTTCTTTCGGCAGGGTGGCGTAATCCAGCTCGTTAGCCTGCTTGCCGCCGGTTTTGTAGGCCCAGTCGAAGAACTTCAGCACTTCGGCGCCCTGAGCAGGGTTTTTCTGCTCTTTGTGCACCAAGATGAAGGTGGTGGAGGTGATTGGCCACACGTTGTCGCCTTTCTGGTCAGTCAGATCCTGAGCGAAGGTTTTGCTCCAATCCGCACCCTTGGCGGCGTTGCTGAAGCTCTCTTCGGTCGGGCTGACCGGTTTGCCGTCGGCGGACACCAGCTTGGTGTAAGCCAGGTTGTTCTGCTTGGCGTAAGCGTATTCTACGTAGCCGATAGAGCCAGGCAGACGCTGAACGAAGGCGGCGATGCCGTCGTTGCCTTTGCCGCCCAGACCGGTCGGCCAGTTAACGGTAGAACCGGCGCCGATCTTCTCTTTCCACTGCGCGTTCACCTTGGACAGGTAGCTGGTGAACACGAACGAGGTGCCGGAACCGTCGGCGCGGCGCACCACGGCAATGTTCTGGTCAGGCAGTTTCACGCCTGGGTTCAGCTTGGTGATAGCCGGATCGTTCCACTTTTTGACGTTGCCCAGGTAGATATCACCCAGGGTTTTACCGTCCAGCGTCAGTTCGCCGGATTTGATGCCCGGGATATTCACAGCCAGCACCACGCCGCCGATCACGGTCGGGAACTGGAACAGGCCATCGGCCGCCAGTTTGTCGTCAGACAGCGGGGCGTCGGAAGCGCCAAAGTCAACGGTGTTGGCCACGATTTGCTTCACGCCGCCAGAGGAGCCGATGCCCTGATAGTTAACTTTGTTGCCGGTTTCTTTCTGATAAGAATCTGCCCACTTGGCGTAAACCGGAGCGGGGAATGTCGCACCTGCACCGGTCAGGCTGGCAGCAGCGAACGCGGACACGGTGGTCAGGGAGAAGGTCGCTGCCACAATACTGGCGACGGTGGTACGCATCAGTTTCATAATCCCTCCTAATGGGATACTTAAAATCGACTTCGAGTCGTTTTAATCAGAGTAAGTATTGCTGCAGGAGGGAAAATAGGACAGTTTGGTGACAGAAAAATGTACGCAATATGACAGTTATATTACAGTGCGTTTGGATGGAGTTTGTTTATTTAAAAATCAATCAATTAACTCAAAAATAGCACAATTGCCAAACAACAAAAAAACCGTTTGGGCGCGGCCTATCCGCTTGAATATGACAATGTTTATCGCCGAATCGGCATCGCAGCCCTCTTTTACGTCGCTCATGAAAAAGCCGGCGCGAAGGCCGGCTTTTGCAGTTTACCTGCGGCAGGTTACTCTACGGTGACAGACTTCGCCAGGTTGCGCGGTTGGTCAACGTCGGTGCCCTTGATCAGCGCCACGTGGTAAGACAGCAGCTGCAACGGCACGGTGTAGAAGATCGGCGCCACGATTTCCTCAACGTGCGGCAGAGGAATGATGGTCATGCCTTCGCTGCTGACGAAGCCGGCGTCCTGATCGGCGAACACGTACAGCTGACCGCCGCGCGCGCGCACTTCTTCAATGTTGGACTTCAGCTTTTCCAGCAGTTCGTTGTTCGGCGCCACCACGATCACCGGCATATCGGCGTCGATCAGCGCCAGCGGGCCGTGTTTCAACTCACCCGCCGCATAAGCTTCAGCGTGAATATAGGAGATCTCTTTCAGCTTCAGCGCCCCTTCCATGGCGATCGGGTACTGATCGCCGCGGCCGAGGAACAGCGCATGATGTTTGTCCGAGAAACCTTCCGCCAGCGCTTCGATCTCTTTATCCATCGACAGCATTTGCTCAATACGCGCCGGCAGCGCCTGCAGGCCGTGCACAATCTCCTGTTCCACGCTTTCCGCCATGCCTTTCAGACGGCCCAGGCGTGCCACCAGCATCAACAGCACGGTGAGCTGCGTGGTAAAGGCTTTGGTCGAGGCTACGCCGATTTCCGTACCGGCTTTGGTCATCAACGCCAGATCGGATTCGCGCACCAGCGACGAACCAGCAACGTTACAAACGGCCAACGAACCGAGATAACCCAGCTCTTTGGACAGGCGCAGCGCCGCCAGGGTGTCGGCGGTTTCGCCGGACTGCGACAGAGTGATGATCAGGCTGCCCGGACGCACCGCCGATTTGCGGTAACGGAATTCGGACGCGATCTCGACATCGCACGGCACGCCGGCCAGCGCTTCGAACCAGTAACGCGCCACCATCCCGGAGTGGTAAGAAGTCCCACAGGCGATGATCTGCACGTGCTGCACCTTGGCCAGCAGCTCGTCGGCGTGCGGGCCCAGCTCGCTCAGGTTGATTTGGCCATGGCTGAAACGCCCTTCCAGGGTGTTTTTCAGCGCCAGCGGCTGTTCGTAGATCTCTTTTTGCATGTAGTGGCGGTAAGCGCCCTTGTCGCCGGCGTCATACTGCACCTGGGATTCGATCTCAGGGCGCTCGATGGCGTTGCCCTGCTTGTCGAAGATGTTGACGGTGCGGCGAGTCACTTCCACCACGTCGCCCTCTTCCAGGAAGATGAAGCGACGGGTGACCGGCAGCAGCGCCAGCTGATCGGAGGCGATGAAGTTTTCCCCGACGCCGCGGCCGATAACCAGCGGGCTGCCGGAGCGCGCCGCGACCAATACGCTCGGATCGCGGCTGTCCATCACCACGGTGCCGTAAGCGCCGCGCAGCTGTGGGATCACGCGCTGAACCACTTCGAGCAGCGTACCGCCCTGCAGCTGTTCCCAGTGCACCAGGTGCGCGATCACTTCGGTGTCGGTTTCAGAGTTGAAGCGGTAACCGCGTTCGATCAGCAGTTCGCGCAGCGGCTCGTGGTTTTCGATGATGCCGTTATGCACCACGGTAATGTAGTCGGAAACATGCGGGTGCGCGTTCGCCTCGGTCGGTTCACCGTGCGTTGCCCAACGGGTGTGAGCGATGCCGGTACCGCCATGCAGATCGGTCTGCTCCGCCGCTTCGGCCAGTTTTTGCACCTTACCTACGCGGCGCAGGCGACTGACGTTACCCTGCGCGTCGACCACCGCCAGACCGGCGGAGTCATAACCGCGGTACTCGAGACGGCGTAAACCTTCCAACAGAATTTCTGCGATATCACGTTGCGCTACTGCGCCTACAATTCCACACATCAGTTGTATTCCTAATGAACGTCCTTCGTGGACGTTTTCGATGCCTTGACCTGATTTTTGCCGGTTTTACCGTGCGTCCCCGAGCCTGTAGATGGTGGGGTTATTATGTTTTGTATTGGGCTCGTGAATAGAGCCCAACGCAAAACACACTATGGCTTCTTCTTCACCGGGCGCTGCCAGCCCTGAATGTGCACCTGCTTGACGCGGCTCAGGACCAGTTCGTTTTCGGCGATATCTCGCGTCACCGTGGTACCGGCGGCAATGGTGGAGCCTTTGCCGACCGACACCGGCGCCACCAGCTGAGTATCGGAACCGACGAACACGCCATCGCCGATCAGCGTCTTGTGCTTGTTGGCGCCATCGTAATTGCAGGTGATGGTGCCGGCGCCGATATTCACGTCATCGCCAATGTCGGCATCGCCCAGGTAGCTGAGGTGACCGGCCTTGGAGCCTTTGCCCAAACGCGCCTTTTTCATTTCCACGAAGTTGCCGACGTGGGCCCCTGTTGCCAGCTCCGCGCCAGGGCGCAGGCGGGCGAACGGCCCCACGGTGCAGTCGGCTTCCAGCACGCTGTCTTCCAGTACGCTGTAAGGGCTTATCTCGCAGTCATCACCGATCACGCAGTTTTTCAGCACGCAGCCGGCGCCGATTTTCACCCGGTCGCCCAGCTTGACGTGACCTTCGATAATCACATTCGCATCAATAGTGATGTCGCGGCCGTGAACAAGTTCACCGCGCAGGTCGAAACGCGCCGGATCCAACAGCATTACGCCGGCCAGCAGCAGTTTTTCAGACTGTTCCGACTGGAACACGCGCTCCAGGGTCGCCAGCTGCAGACGGTTGTTCACGCCTTCCACTTCGCTCAAACGCGACGGGTGCACGGCTTCGATTTTCTTGCCGTCGGCATGCGCCAACGCAATGATATCGGTGATGTAAAACTCGCCCTGTGCGTTGTCGTTGTTCAACATCCCCAGCCAGCGCTTCAGATCGCGCCCATTCGCCACCAGGATGCCGGTATTGATCTCATTGATCTGACGCTGCGCTTCGCTGGCGTCCTTGTGTTCGACGATGCCCACCACGTCACCCTGCTCGCGCACGATGCGGCCATAGCCGCTCGGGTCGTCCAGCTTGACCGTCAGCAGGCCGATGCCGCCCTGCGGCTTGGCCGCCAACAGGCGCTGCAGCGTATCCACGGAAATCAACGGCACGTCGCCATACAGCATCAATACGTCTTCATCGTCGGCAAAATGCGGCGCCGCCTGCTGCATCGCATGGCCAGTGCCCAGTTGCTCGGCCTGCAGCACCCAGTTCAGCGCGCCCTCGGTCAACGTGCTTTTCAGCAGATCGCCGCCGTGGCCGTATACCAGGTGTACATGTTGCGCGCCCAGTTTCATCGCGGCATCAATGACGTGTTGCACCATCGGCTTGCCGGCCAACGGATGTAAGACCTTGGGAAGATCGGAATACATGCGTGTTCCCTTGCCCGCGGCGAGGATAACCACGCTCATTGCGCTGTTCGACATAAGCAACCTGATAACTCCATTTTGATAGACGAAAGTAAAACCGTTTAGCGGCGATATTACTACATATTTCTCTGCACGAACCCGGCGCAGGCCGCGCGGGCCTTGGCCTGCCGCTATCGCGGCCAATTCGACGCCGGGACGAAAAAACTGTCGGCGATCGGCGACGTTTCTTTCCCGATATCAGGGGTTATACACCACTCTGTACGCCGGGCTGAAATGCTTATTTTAAAGTAAAAAAAAAGCGACCCTATAGGCCGCTTTCTTAAAGTTGGGTGCTCTGCACCCAAACATTACATCGCTTTTCTGGTGAGCTCGATAACGCGCAGTTTTGCGATCGCTTTCGCCAGTTCAGCGGATGCCTGAGCATAGTCGACATCGCCATGAGAGCTGCGAATGTGTTCTTCAGCTTTACGCTTAGCTTCCAACGCTCTCGCTTCGTCGAGGTCAGTACCACGGATAGCAGTGTCCGCCAGCACGGTAACCACGCTCGGCTGCACCTCGAGGATGCCGCCGGACAGGTAGATGAACTCTTCTTCACCGTGCTGCTTAACAATACGCACCATGCCAGGCTTGATGGCAGTCAGCAGCGGCGCATGGCCAGGGAAGATCCCCAGTTCACCTTCGCTGCCTGTCACCTGGATCTTCTGCACCAGGCCGGAAAACATCTGTTTTTCCGCGCTGACTACATCCAGATGGTAAGTCATAGCCATATCACCCTCCTCTCAAGGCGTTACAGTTTCTTGGCTTTTTCCACTGCTTCTTCAATGGTGCCAACCATGTAGAACGCCTGCTCCGGCAGGTGGTCATAGTCGCCGTCCATAATGCCTTTGAAACCACGGATGGTGTCTTTCAGCGATACGAACTTGCCCGGAGAACCGGTGAAGACTTCTGCCACGAAGAACGGCTGAGACAGGAAGCGTTGGATCTTACGCGCACGGGATACGACCAGTTTGTCTTCTTCAGACAGCTCGTCCATACCCAGGATCGCGATGATATCTTTCAGTTCCTGGTAGCGTTGCAGAATGGACTGCACGCCACGCGCTACGTCGTAGTGCTCCTGGCCAACGACCAGCGGATCCAGCTGACGGCTGGTGGAATCCAGCGGGTCAACGGCCGGGTAGATACCCAGAGAAGCGATGTTACGGCTCAGTACCACGGTTGCGTCCAAGTGCGCAAAGGTGGTGGCTGGAGACGGGTCAGTCAAGTCATCCGCAGGAACGTAAACGGCCTGTACGGAAGTGATCGAACCGGTCTTGGTCGAGGTGATACGTTCTTGCAGAACGCCCATCTCTTCCGCCAGCGTCGGCTGATAACCTACCGCGGATGGCATACGGCCCAGAAGTGCGGACACTTCGGTACCGGCCAGGGTATAACGGTAGATGTTGTCAACGAACAGCAGAACGTCACGGCCTTCGTCACGGAATTTCTCCGCCATGGTCAGACCGGTCAGCGCAACGCGCAGACGGTTACCTGGTGGCTCGTTCATCTGGCCGTAAACCAGAGATACTTTGTCCAGAACGTTGGAGTCGGTCATTTCGTGGTAGAAGTCGTTACCCTCACGAGTACGCTCGCCCACGCCCGCAAACACGGAATAACCGGAGTGCTCGATCGCGATGTTACGGATCAGCTCCATCATGTTTACGGTTTTACCTACGCCCGCACCGCCGAACAGACCGACTTTACCGCCCTTGGCGAACGGGCAAATCAGGTCCATTACCTTGATACCGGTTTCCAGCAGTTCCTGAGAGCTGGACAGCTCTTCGTAGCTTGGTGCCGCGCGGTGAATCGCCCAACGCTCTTCTTCGCCGATGTCGCCTTTCATGTCGATCGGTTGACCCAATACGTTCATGATACGGCCCAGGGTAGCTTTACCCACCGGCACTTCAATCGGGTGGTCCAGGTTGTTCACTTTCAGACCGCGACGCAGACCGTCGGAGGTCCCCATTGCGATACAGCGAACCACGCCACCGCCCAGCTGTTGCTGAACTTCCAACACCAGTTTTTCGGTGCCGTTTTCTACCTCAAGGGCGTCGTACACTTTTGGTACGGCATCCTGAGGGAACTCGACGTCCACCACGGCGCCGATTACCTGGATAATCTTTCCAGTAGCCATCTTGAATCCTCTACGTAATTCGTAAACCTAGCTTAAACCGCGGAGGCTCCCGAAACGATCTCGGTGAGTTCCTGAGTGATGCTGGCCTGACGCGCCTTGTTGTATACCAACTGCAGCTCTTTGATCAGGCTACCGCCGTTATCGGTTGCGGCTTTCATCGCGACCATTCGTGCGGCCTGCTCGCTGGCCAGGTTTTCCACGACGCCCTGATAAACCTGCGACTCCACATAGCGGCGCAGCAAGGTATCAAGCAGCACTTTTGGATCCGGTTCATACAGGTAATCCCAAGGCGTTTTCTTCAGCTCTTCGTCATCGGCTGGCGGTAACGGCAGCAGCTGAAGCACCTGCGGCTCTTGGGACATCGTATTAACAAATTTGTTGCTGACAATGTACAGCTTGTCCAAACGACCTTCGTCGTAGGCCTGCAGCATCACTTTCACCGGCCCGATCAGATCCGACAGGGAAGGTTTATCCCCCATGCCGGTCACCTGGGCAACCACGTTGCCACCCACGGAACCAAAGAAAGAGGCTGCTTTAGAGCCAATCAGCGCCAAATCGGTTTCGACGCCTTTTTCGGACCAGGCTTTCATCTCCGCCAGCAGCTTTTTGAACAGGTTGATGTTCAAGCCGCCGCAGAGACCACGGTCAGTAGACACCACCAGATACCCAACGCGCTTAACGTCACGCTCATCCAGGTACGGGTGCTTGTACTCCAGATTCCCTAACGCAAGGTGACCAATCACTTTGCGCATGGTCTCTGCATAAGGACGGCTGGCCGCCATGCGATCCTGCGATTTACGCATTTTGGAGGCGGCGACCATTTCCATCGCTTTAGTGATCTTTTGCGTGTTTTGCACGCTAGCGATCTTACTACGTATCTCTTTTGCGCCGGCCATCTCTGCTTCTCCTCAGTGCCAGACGGCCTGCTGTCTTTCAACAGCAGGACCGTTCGGCGTTACCAGGACTGGGTTTTCTTGAAGGTCTCGAGGACGTCTTTCAACTTGCCCTCGATCTCATCATTGAAGTTGCCAGTTTGGTTGATGTGGTTCAGCAGCTCGGCGTGCTCGCGGTCCGCATAGGCCACCAGCGCGGCTTCGAAGCTCACCACTTTGGCGACTTCGACGTCGTTCAGGTAACCGCGTTCTGCGGCAAACAGCACCAGAGACTGTTGTGCAACCGACATTGGCGCATACTGTTTCTGTTTCAGCAGCTCGGTCACTTTCTGACCGTGGCTCAGCTGTTTGCGGGTCGCGTCGTCCAGATCGGAGGCGAACTGGGAGAACGCAGCCAGTTCACGATACTGCGCCAGCGCGGTACGGATACCACCGGACAGTTTCTTCATGATCTTGGTCTGCGCGGCGCCACCAACACGGGATACGGAGATACCCGGGTTAACTGCCGGACGAATACCGGAGTTGAACAGGTTGGATTCCAGGAAGATCTGACCATCGGTAATCGAGATTACGTTGGTCGGAACGAACGCGGAAACGTCACCCGCCTGGGTTTCAATGATCGGCAGAGCGGTCAGTGAACCGGTTTTACCTTTAACTTCACCTTTGGTGAAGGCTTCAACGTACTCGGCGTTAACGCGCGCTGCACGCTCCAGCAAGCGGGAGTGCAGGTAGAATACGTCGCCTGGGTAAGCTTCACGACCTGGCGGACGACGAAGCAGCAGGGAAATCTGGCGGTAAGCAACGGCCTGTTTGGACAGGTCATCGTACACGATCAGCGCATCTTCACCGCGGTCACGGAAGTATTCGCCCATTGCGCAACCGGCGTATGGCGCCAGGTATTGCAGTGCAGCGGATTCGGAAGCGGTCGCTACCACCACGATGGTGTTGGCCAGTGCGCCGTGCTCTTCCAGTTTGCGCACCACGTTAGCGATGGTGGACGCTTTCTGGCCGATAGCCACGTAAACGCATTTGATGCCGGAGTCGCGTTGGTTGATGATCGCATCGATCGCCAGCGCGGTTTTACCGGTCTGACGGTCACCGATCACCAGCTCACGCTGGCCGCGGCCGATTGGAATCATGGCGTCAACGGATTTGTAGCCAGTCTGAACCGGCTGATCAACGGACTGACGCTCGATAACGCCTGGGGCGATAGCTTCTACCGGAGAGAAACCATCGTTTTCAATCGGGCCTTTGCCGTCGATTGGTGCGCCCAGGGTGTTAACTACGCGGCCCAGCAGACCACGACCGACTGGAACTTCCAGGATACGGCCGGTGCATTTAACCTTCATGCCTTCGGCCAAATCCGCGTACGGACCCATGACCACGGCACCGACGGAGTCGCGCTCCAGGTTCAATGCGATTGCGTAACGGTTGCCAGGCAGCGCGATCATTTCGCCCTGCATAACTTCGGCCAGGCCGTGTACGCGGATGATCCCGTCGCTGACGGAAACGATAGTACCTTCATTGTGAGCTTCGCTCACTACATTGAACTGAGCAATGCGCTGCTTGATCAGTTCGCTGATTTCGGTGGAATTCAGTTGCATGCTCCAGTCCCCTTAAGACTGCAAGACGTCTGTCAGGCGTTCAAGACGACCGCGAACGCTGCCATCAATCACCATATCGCCGGCGCGAACAACGATGCCGGCCAGTACAGACTTGTCAATTTTGCAATTCAGCTTAACTTTGCGTGACAGACGTTTTTCCATCGCAGCGGCGATCTTCGCCTGCTGTTCGTCGCTCAGCGCGCTCGCAGAGAGCACTTCGACTTCGACGGTGGATTCCAGCGAGGCGCGCAGTTCGATGAACTGCTGCAGCACGGCAGGAAGAACCAGTAAACGTCCATTTTCGGCCATTACACGGATAAAGTTCTGGCCATGTTCGTCGAGCCGATCGCCACAAACCGCGATGAACGTCTTGGACAGCGTTTCTGGCGCAACCGCGCCAGACAGCAGTTCAGAAATCTGTTCATTGCGAGTGACTTCAGCCGCAAACGCCAGCATGTCCTGCCAGCGCTCTACGCTTTGGTGCTCAACGGCAAAGTCAAAAGCTGCTTTGGCGTAGGGGCGAGCTACAGTTACAAATTCAGACATCAGCCCCTCCCTCCTTACAGTTCAGCGACCAGTTTATCAACGATGTCGCTGTTAGCAGCTTCATCCACGGAACGTTCGATGATCTTCTCGGCGCCGGCAATTGCCAGCATCGCGACTTGCTTACGCAACTCTTCACGAGCGCGCTTACGTTCGGCTTCGATCTCAGCCTGAGCCTGCGCCACGATTTTGTTACGTTCCTGCTCGGCTTCGGCTTTCGCTTCATCCATGATCTGAGCTTTGCGTTTGTTCGCTTGCTCGATGATCACCTGAGCTTCTGCTTTGGCAGTTTTCAGCTGGTCGGTCGCATTGGCTTGCGCTAAGTCCAGATCTTTTTTGGCACGCTCTGCAGAAGCGAGGCCGTCAGCGATTTCTTTCTGACGTTTCTCGATGGCAGCCATGATCGGCGGCCATACGTACTTCATGCAGAACCAGACAAACAGAACGAACGCGATGGCCTGGCCGAGGATTGTTGCGTTAAGATTCACAGCACAATGCCTCTTTAAAAGTTAATAGTTTGGTTACGTCGTAGAGGGTTGCTCTACTTACGCGACGGCGAACATCACGTACAGACCCAGACCTACAGCGATCATCGGGATGGCGTCGACCAGACCCATAACGATAAAGAACTGTGTACGCAGCAGAGGAATCAGGTCAGGCTGACGAGCAGCGCCTTCCAAGAATTTACCACCCAGGATGCCGATACCGATCGCAGCACCGATTGCCGCTAAACCCATCATCACAGCGGCAGCCATGTACAGCAGATCCATACTCAGGTTTTCCATGACAGTCTCCAGTTTGTTTCAGTTTAAAAGTGCAAGTGTTTTAAGAAAATCAGTGCTCTTCAGACGCCATCGACAGATAGACGATCGTCAGAACCATGAAAATAAAGGCTTGAAGCGTAATGATCAGGATGTGGAAGATAGCCCAAGGCAAGCTCAGGACCCACTGTGACCACCACGGCAACAGGCCGGCAATCAGGATGAAGATCAACTCACCCGCATACATGTTGCCGAACAGTCGCAGACCCAGTGAAACAGGTTTGGACAGCAGGCTGACACCTTCAAGAATCAGGTTGATAGGAATGAATACAGGGTGGTTGAACGGCTGCATGGTCAACTCTTTAACGAACCCGCCAACGCCTTTCATTTTGATGCTATAGAACAGAATCAGGATAAACACGCCCAGCGCCATCGACAGCGTGACGTTCACATCGGCGGTAGGCACTACGCGCAGCGCAGGCAGGCCGAGATGCGCCCCGATGAACGGCAGGAAGTCTACCGGAATCAGGTCCATCAGGTTCATCAGGAACACCCAGACGAACACGGTCAGCGCCAGCGGCGCAATCACCTTGCTCTTGCCGTGGTACATGTCGCGCACGCTGCTGTCGACGAAACCGACCACCAGCTCCACGGCGGTTTGCAGTTTACCCGGCACGCCGCTGGTGGCGTTTTTGGCCACTTTGCGGAAGATCACCAGGAACAGAACCCCGAGGACGACGGAGAAAAACATCGAGTCGAGGTTAATCGACCAAAACCCAGTCCCGACCTGAAGCTGCGTCAGGTGGTGACCGATATACTCCTGTGGACTGTTGTATCCCTCTGCAGACATGATGCCTCTACCCTTTATTTAGTTAATTTCGGTAACTGTTAATCACGGCCGGTGCCACTATTTGCACCACTAACACCGCTAAATAGGTCAGGCCAAGCGGTATAAACTCCGCCTTGAACACCCCCAGCGCCACGATCAGCAAAACGATGGTGATCACGACCTTTAGCCCCTCGCCGATGGCGAACGACCAGGCAACCCTACCGGGCGCCGGCGTTTGCGCCTGATGGCGCAAGGCAAACAGCATAAACATTGCACTCGGCAACCAGGCGGCGAGACCGCCTGCCAACGCCGAAGCGCCCCATTCCGGGCTTTTCAGCCAGAAAGCAACGCTGATCAGAACAAAAGTCATTAACTGCAAAAACAGCAGTTTGCGTGCGACTTTCCCGCTGTATAGGGACACAGACATGACGTTTGTTCTCTCCGTACCCCAGAGGGGGTATGCTGAGTGACGTATACAACTGTTTTTGCTGTCCTGAGTCAAGCAGCAAAAAACGAGCAAATTATACGGGGCATACCAACGAATTCAATCGATAAGTAGCGAAAAGGTGAACAATTATTTAAATTTCCCTATTCCAGCCTATTTTCACAAGAAAACGGTCGGAATAATAGGGCGCATTTAATTGTCTGATTATTCCAGCGTTGCGTTTAGAAACGCGAAGCCGATCACAATAATGCCCTTCGCTGATTTATAGCCGATAGACAATCAAACCGTCTTTAGCAATTTGAGCGATCAAAAGATTATATAAATCAAAACATTATCAGTTAACTGTTCAAAAACAATCCGTATACCCGATGAAAACCTTTTATTGACAAGCAACGGGGCAATATTCCAACAGCCAATTAACATTAGCAGCAAAGGCCAATCTTTCGCACATGATTGCTAACGTGACTATTTCTAATTGCAATTACTCTATTGTCGCTAATTAGCCGCGTTTTTTGTGTTAATGGAAAGTAAATTAACTAAAAAAAGCGACCAATTAATTAGCCTGCTTACTTTTACACGCCGTACTAGCGTTAATTCACGCTTGTTTGATCAAAAACAAACTCAGTTTGCCTTAAGCACCACCAGATGGCGTTCGCCTTCCAGTTCTGGCACCTGCAGCCGCACGATAGACTCCAGGCTAACGCCCTCCGGCAGGTGCGCCAATTCTTCATCCGGGCGCACGCCTTTCAAGGCGTAAAAACGCCCCTGCCCTTTCGCCGGCAAATGATGGCACCAGGACAACATATCCTGCAGCGAAGCGAACGCCCGGCTGATCACGCCATCGAACGGTGGCTCGGCCGGAAACGCCTCAACGCGGCTCTGCACCGGCTCGATATTGTTCAGGCCCAGTTCATGCTGCACCTGGCGCAGGAAACGCACGCGCTTGCCCAGGCTGTCGAGCAGCGTGAAATGCGCATCCGGACGCACGATCGCCAGCGGAATACCCGGTAAACCGGGGCCGGTGCCGACATCGATAAAACGCGATCCCTGCAGATGCGGGTTGACCACGATGCTGTCGAGGATATGGCGCACCAGCATTTGCTGCGGATCGCGCACCGACGTGAGGTTATAAGCCTTGTTCCACTTATCCAGCATGCCGACATAGCCCAGCAGTTGCTGTTTCTGCTGATCGGGCAGCTCAATGCCTGCTGCCGCGAGCAGCGAGTCTAATTTTTTTTGCACAACGGATCCTTTGGCAGGCGCTGAACGACCAGCGGATGGTTAGCTGGCGCAATGAGGCGCCTATGATAATTCAGCGCGTAAGTGATGTCAGCGGCCGTTTGGCTACGGGTTGAGCAAACGGCCGCCTGGATGCGGGATTTATGCGCTGCGGCGCAGCAGCCCCTGCTTTTTCAGCCAAATCAGCAAAATCGAGATCGCCGCCGGCGTAATGCCGGAGATGCGTGAAGCCTGGCCAATGGAGTTCGGTTTGTGATCGTTCAGTTTGGCGATCACTTCGTTCGACAACCCCGACACCTGACGGTAGTCGAGATCCAGCGGCAGCACGGTGTTCTCGTTGCGCTGCTGTTTTTCGATCTCTTCCTGCTGGCGAGCGATATAGCCTTCGTATTTGACCTGGATCTCGACCTGTTCGGCAGCCTGCACATCCTCCAGCGGCGGCGCGAAGGCGTCGATGCCGGTCAATTGCGCGTAGTCCATTTCCGGGCGGCGCAGCAGCTCTTCGCCGTTCGCTTCGCGTGACAGCGGCGCTTTCAGCAGCGCATTGACCTGTTCGACGTTCTCGGCGTGCGGATGCATCCAGATGTCGCGCAGGCGCTGACGTTCACGTTCGATTCGCTCCAGCTTCTCGCTATAGCGCGCCCAACGCACGTCGTCCACCAGGCCAAGTTCACGGCCTTTTTCCGTCAGACGGAGATCGGCGTTGTCTTCACGCAGCATCAGACGATACTCGGCACGCGAGGTAAACATGCGATATGGCTCTTTGGTGCCGAGGGTGCTGAGATCGTCCACCAGCACGCCCAGATAGGCTTGATCGCGACGTGGCGCCCAGCCTTCTTGCTCGGCGGCGAAGCGACCGGCGTTCAGACCGGCCAGCAGCCCCTGTGCGGCGGCTTCTTCATAGCCGGTGGTGCCGTTGATCTGGCCGGCGAAGAACAGGCCTTGAATGAATTTGCTTTCCAGCGTCGGTTTCAGGTCGCGCGGATCGAAGAAATCGTACTCGATAGCATAACCAGGGCGAATAATACGCGCGTTTTGCATCCCTTCCATCGAACGGACGATCTGCATTTGCACGTCGAACGGCAGGCTGGTGGAGATCCCGTTAGGGTAAATCTCGTTGCTGGTCAGGCCTTCCGGCTCGAGGAAGATCTGGTGCGCGTTGCGATCGGCAAAACGCATGACCTTATCTTCGATCGACGGGCAGTAACGTGGGCCGATCCCTTCGATGATCCCGGCATACATCGGGCTGCGATCGAGGTTATTGCGGATCACGTCATGGGTTTTTTCATTGGTATGGGTGATATAGCACGCCATTTGTTCCGGATGCTGGCTGGCATCGCCCAGGAACGAGAATACCGGCACCGGCGTATCGCCGTGTTGCGGCGCCAGTACGCTGAAATCGATAGTGCGGGCGTCGATGCGCGGCGGTGTCCCGGTTTTCAAGCGGTTGACGCGCAGCGGCAGTTCACGCAAACGCTGAGACAGCGAGATCGAAGGCGGATCCCCGGCGCGGCCGCCGCTGTAATTTTCCAGGCCGATATGGATCTTGCCGTCCAGGAAGGTGCCTACGGTCAATACCACCGCTTTGGCGTGGAATTTCAGGCCCATTTGGGTGACGGCGCCCACGACGCGATCGTTTTCGACAATCAGATCCTCAACCGGCTGTTGGAAGATCATCAGATTGGGCTGGTTCTCCAACGCGGTACGGATCGCCTGCCGATACAGGACGCGATCTGCCTGAGCGCGAGTGGCGCGAACGGCTGGGCCTTTGCTGGCGTTTAGTATCCTAAACTGGATGCCGGCATGGTCGATCGCCGTTGCCATCAGGCCGCCGAGTGCATCAATTTCCTTAACCAGATGCCCTTTACCAATACCGCCAATCGCCGGGTTACAGGACATCTGTCCCAGCGTATCGATATTGTGTGTCAATAATAAAGTCTGACGTCCCATGCGCGCCGCGGCCATGGCGGCCTCGGTACCTGCATGACCACCACCGATGATGATGACGTCAAATTGATCTGGATAAAACATGGAACTGCACCTCGCCGTATTGCGAACGATCGTATTTGCCCTGGGGTCGGGGATTCTACTCAAGTTTAGACGATCGACCAAGTGGTCAGGATCGTCGGTAATTAAAAGAAGATCTTTTTTATTTAAAGATCTCTTTATTAGATCTCTTATTAGGATCGCGATCCTCTGTGGATAAGTGACTATTCACGATGAAGATCAGCAGATTAAGGAGGATCGTTTGCTGTGAATGATCGGTGATCCCGACGCAGATAAGCTGGGATCTAAAAGGCTTGTTATACACAGTACAAAAAGCGCACTACGGTTGTTATTGGGATAACTACGGCTTTTACCCTGCTTTTAAGCTTAGTTATCCACAATCGTTCGCGCGATCTTTAGACGGATTAGAGTAAATTAATCCAGTTTTTTACCCATTCCTCGGCCGGATCCTCGGGAATTTCATGCTCGGTCACGTCGATCTCGAGACGATCGCCGATCCTTTTAGCGCCTCTGGCGATCAACAGATCGTCGATCTGTTTGATCGCACCGCAGAAGGTGTCGTATTCCGAACTGCCTAAACCGACGGCGCCGAACTGCACCTCGGAAAGATCCGGCAGTTGCTCAGCGATCTGTTCCAACAGCGGCTGAAGGTTATCCGGCAGTTCGCCTGCGCCGTGGGTGGAAGAGACCACCAGCCAGCGGCCGTTCAACGGCAGTTCATCCAGTTCAGGGCCGTGCAGCATCTCGGTAGAAAAACCCGCGTCTTCCAGCTTTTCAGCCAAATGTTCAGCCACGTATTCGGCGCTGCCAAGCGTACTGCCACTGATCAGAGTAATGTCTGCCATGAACCAACGATCCCAACCTTCTCACTCAAAGTGGCTGCATTGTACGCTGTGAATCGGCTGGGATCTACCTGTGGATAATGTGGGTATGCAATTTGGCGGGTTACGGCACGATGGTGCGCATAATGGGGTTCTGCAGCGAGATCAGCGTTTCGGTAGACTGGATCTCGTCGATGGTCTGGATCTTGTTGATAAGTACCTGTTGCAACGCGTCGATCGAGCGGCACATCACTTTAATAAAGACGCTGTAGTGGCCGGTGGTGTAATAGGCTTCCACCACTTCTTCCAGACTCTCCAGCTTCTTCAGCGCCGAAGGATAGTCCTTGGCGCTCTTTAATATGATGCCGATAAAGCAGCACACGTCGTAGCCCAGCTGTTTGGGACTGACGTCAATGCGCGCGCCGGTGATGATCCCGGCCTGTTTCATCTTTTCCACCCGCACGTGAATGGTGCCGGGGCTGACGGCGAAGTTTTTCGCCAGTTCGGCGTACGGTGTGCGCGCATTGTCCATCAGGGCGTTGAGGATGCCGCGATCGAGATTATCGATCTGATAAATTTCCGCCATTTAATTCCCCATTAATTAACGATTGTTGAATTCAGTCCGGGTAAAAATGAACGATTAAAAGTGAAAAGGCAATATTGATTAACGGATATTGAATTGGCGTATCGTTTTGTTGCTTAATCGATGGTAACAGAGACAGGTTTACAAGAGATACGGCAATGAAAAAACAGTTTATCCAAAAACAACAACAAATCAGCCAGGTCAAATCCTTCTTCTCCCGCCAGCTGGAACAGCAGCTCGGTCTGATCGAAGTGCAGGCCCCGATCCTTAGCCGCCTGGGCGACGGCACGCAGGATAACCTCTCCGGCAGCGAGAAAGCGGTGCAGGTCAAAGTCAAAACCTTGCCGGACGCTACCTTCGAAGTGGTGCACTCACTGGCGAAATGGAAACGCAAGACCCTGGGCAGCTACGATTTTGGTGCCGGCGAAGGCCTGTACACCCATATGAAGGCGCTGCGCCCGGATGAAGACCGCCTGACGCCAATCCACTCGGTGTACGTCGATCAGTGGGACTGGGAGCGGGTGATGGGCGACGGTGAGCGCGGTCTGGACTATCTGAAAAGTACCGTGCGCAGCATTTACGCCGCGATCAAGGCGACGGAAGCGGAAGTCAGCCGTGAGCATGGCCTGACCCCGTTCCTGCCGGAACAGATCCACTTCGTGCACAGCGAAACCCTGCTGCAGCGCTATCCGGATCTGGACGCCAAAGGGCGTGAGCGGGCGATCGCCAAAGAGCTGGGCGCGGTGTTCCTGATCGGCATCGGCGGCAAGCTGTCGCACGGCAAATCGCACGATGTGCGTGCGCCGGATTATGATGACTGGACCACGCCGACGGCGGATGGCCTGGCGGGCCTGAACGGTGATATCGTGGTGTGGAACCCGGTGCTGCAGGACGCTTTCGAGCTTTCTTCTATGGGCATCCGCGTCGACGCCGCAGCGCTGAAACATCAGCTGGCGCTGACCGGCGATGAAGATCGCATGAAGCTGGAATGGCATCAGTCGTTGCTGCGCGGCGATATGCCGCAGACCATCGGCGGCGGCATCGGTCAGTCGCGTTTGGTGATGTTGCTGTTGCAGCTGTCGCATATCGGCCAGGTGCAGTGCGGCGTGTGGTCGCCGGAAGTGCGCGACGCGGTTGAAGGCCTGCTCTGATTCCGCCTAGCGCCGCCAGCGGCGCATCAACCGGCTTTTCAACCCGGTATCGAAGCGCCAGATGTGATCGAAGATGCGCATGATGCCGGGTTTGCCGTAGGCGGACATCGCCACCGCGTGGAAACGCTGCTGGTGGCTTTGCTGCTGCTGTTTCACCTTCTTTATTACCTCCTCCGGCAACCGCTGGGCGATAAAATCGGAAATGATCACCGCATCGGCGTCGAACCAGCCGCTCTCCGCCATTTTGGTGACGGTGGCGTTCAGGCAGGCCGCCAGATCGGTGCCGCCACGAAACTGCTGGCCGAGAAAGCGCACCGCTTGTTCGATGCCGCTGGCGGCGGTGAGTTCGTAATGCACGATCTGGTTGGCGAACAGCATGATATAGCAGCGGCGGTTGTCCGCCAGCGCAATGCGCAGCAGCGCCAGACAGAACGCCTTGGCGCACTGTTCGTTGAAACCGCCCATCGATCCGGAGGTGTCCACGCAGACGATAAACGGCCCGCGCGGCTGCTGATCCTGCTGCTGGTGGGTGACCTGACGGATCAAGATCTGTTCCTGCCAGACGTCGCCCTGCAGGCGGTAGCTCAGCAGTCGCTTTTCCAGCAGGCGGCGATAAAACTCGAATTCCAGCTCTTCAATCCCCAGCGTCGCCAGCTCCGGCGGCAGCAGGCGCAGAATGTCGTCGCTTTGATGAATGCCGCTCACTTCTTCCGGCAGCGTGGCCGGCACCTGCACCATAACCCTGAACGGCTCCGGCTGCGCGTCCTGCTGCGGCACCGCCTTGGCCTGATAGCTGCGGCCCAGCTGCTGCGCCAGCTTTTTCAGCTCCGGCTGCTGCTGCAAAAAGTTGCCGTACTCCACCAGCCGCTGGTAATCGCCGCGCTGCAGCTGGCCTTTGCTCATGTCCCACAGCCTGCCGGCGGCGGTGTCGTTTTCCGACAGCAGCGGTTCCAGCGCGCCGCTCAGCGCCAGGCGTTCCTGCAGTTCCGCCATCAGCTGCTCGCGCTCTTGTTCCAGCAACTGGTGGTGCAACATGGTGGCCTGCAGCGTCAGGCTGATGCGCCAGCGCTGCAGAAACAGCGTTTGAAAACTGTCGTCCAACGGATGATTGGGCAGATCGGCGGCGTCCACCAGCGCGCGCGCCTGTTCATAAAACGGGGAAACCAGCTGGCGCAGCAGCTCCATCGTGTCGTTGAGGTTGTGATAGAACTGGGTATTGTTCTCCAGCTGGCACTGTTGGTAGCGATAGAATTCCTGCGCCAACGCCGGCGGCACCATGGCCTCCTGCAAACGTTCCTTGAGCTGCAGCTTCCAGCGCGGCAGATCGCGATCCAGCGCTCGGCGTAGGGCCGGAAACTTTTTAAAAAATACCGACAGCTGCGGCGCCGCCAGCATGCCGACTATCATCTCCTCGATCATCTCGCCTTCGGTGATCGCCAGCAGCAGATCGAGCGTCTCCAGACTGAGCATGGTTACTGGCCGCGCATTTGCTGCTGTTGCTGTTTAACCTGTTCCGCGACCTGCAGCAGACTGGCTTCGATCTTGGCCAGACCGGCGGCGGACGTGAACAGGCAGGGCTGATGTTGGCTGAAGGCGCGGCGCTGCTCCGCCAGGCGCTGGGCCAATGCGTCCATTTCATCCAGCAGCGCCTGCGGCGTAGCGGTAGCCTGTTTGCCCGGCAGCGCCAGCAGCGACGGCTGGCGGCTGACGTCCAGCACCGTCAGGTGCAGTTGGTCATCGACGTCCAAATCGATCGGCTGCGCGAAGCCGATGCCGTTCAACTTGGCGCGCACGTCGCCGCCTTTTTGCAGCCAGTTGTCCAGCGCGCTGCTTTCGATGCTCAGATGATTGACCTGAATGTCATGCAGCTGCAGCGGTTTTTGCAGCAGCAGGGTGAGGGTGCCGCCGGCGAACGGCGTGGCCAGCGCGTATTGCGGTTTGCGGCTGAACATCCCGCCTTTTTTCACCAGGCTGATGGCCTGCCGGTCGCTTTGTTGCTGCTGGTCCTGCATCCAGCGGGTATGGATCTGTTGCAGTTGGATCAACATCGACTGCTGCTGATAGGCCGATTCGGTCAGCAGTTGATCGATCTGCTGTTGCAGCAGCTTCAGCGAAGTGAGATCGTGCCACAGGCAGTCTTTCAACAGCATCAGATCGAGCGGGGCTATGGCGTCGCGCCCGCTGAAGAAGGCGCAGGCCTGCAGCAGGCGCAGGGCTTTTTTCCAGCGTCGATCGGAGACGTACGGCGCCTGTTCCAGCGCGTCCAGCCGCTGGCGCAGTTGGAAAATCAGCTCAAAGCAGGCTTCCGGCAGCGCCACCTTATCGATCTGCGGCTGCCACTGCAGAAACTCTTCGTCGCTGACGCTCAGCGCCGCCGGCACCGGGTTTTGGCTTTCGCTCTGGCGGTTGACCAGCAGCGAGCGGAAATTCTGTTTATCCTGCACCTTGTCCAGCCACAGGCGAATCAGCATGCGGTCATACAGGGCTTCGAGGCTGTTGTCCGCTTCGGGCAGTTCGTTGGAAGCGGTGACCAGCAGGCGCAGCGGGATCGGTTCTTCGCTGTTGCCGTTGCGAAAGCGTCGTTCGTTGATCGCCGTCAGCAGGGTGTTGAGGATCGCCGGGCCGGCCTTCCAGATCTCGTCCAGAAACACGATCTCCGCTTCCGGCAGATAGCCGGCGGTCAGGCGTTGATAGCGCCCTTCATCTTTCAGCGCCTGAATCGAGAGCGGGCCGAAGACCTCTTCCGGCGTGGAAAAGCGCGTCATCAGGTATTCAAAAGAGAGGGCGTTGCGGAAGGCAAACTTCAGCCGGCGCGCGATCAGGCTTTTGGCGATGCCGGGCGGGCCGAGCAGGAATACGCTTTCGCCGCTCAGCGCCGCCAGCAGGCACAGGCGGATCGCCTCTTGCCGCTCATAAAGGCCGCTCTCCAGCGCGCTGCTGAGGCGGGAAATTCGTTCTGCCAGAAGGGATGATGGCGTCATATAATCGTCGTATTGTCCGAGAGTTAGCCAATCTTGGTCGATAATTCGATGATAAACCACCATTATTTTTAATGGTATAGCTTATTGATTAGTAAAAATTTTCTCAGTTCAGCCGGATATCCGGTTCACATTTTGTTTATTTTTCGGCTCTGATATAAGGGTAGGCAAGCCGTATAAATGGTGCATACTGTGCGGCTTTCTGGTGGGCGTGACGGATCTTTGAGCCCGTATTTTGCCTGATGCGGATGCATCGCTAACGGATGTTCTGATAAAGAAACGAATTATGAGCGCAGAGCATAAGCAGTCCCTATCGGCGGTAACCCTGGCTGCCATCGGCGTGGTCTACGGCGATATCGGCACCAGTCCTCTCTATACGTTGAGAGAGTGTTTCTCCGGCCATTACGGCTTCGATGTTCGTCCAGACGTGGTTTTCGGCTTCCTGTCGCTGATTTTCTGGATGCTGATCGTGATCGTTTCCCTCAAATATCTCACCTACGTGATGCGGGCGGACAACGCCGGCGAAGGCGGAATTTTGACGCTGATGTCGCTGGCCGGGCGCAATACCTCGGCGCGCACCACCGCAGTGCTGGTGATACTGGGCCTGATCGGCGGCAGCTTCTTCTATGGCGAGGTGGTGATCACCCCGGCGATCTCGGTGATGTCGGCGATAGAGGGGTTGGAAATCGCCGCGCCTGCGCTCGACGCCTATATCGTGCCGCTCTCGATTCTGGTGCTGACCCTGCTGTTCGTTATCCAAAAACACGGCACCGGCAGCGTCGGCAAGCTGTTCGCCCCGGTAATGCTGTTGTGGTTCATCGTGTTGGCGGTGCTGGGCGCGCGCAGCATCATTTCGAACCCGGAAGTGCTGCAGGCGCTGAATCCCAAATGGGCGCTTAACTTCTTTATGGAATATAAGAAGGTGTCGTTCTTCGCGCTGGGGGCGGTGGTGCTGTCGATCACCGGCGTTGAGGCGCTGTATGCCGACATGGGGCACTTCGGCAAGTTCCCGATCCGCCTGGCCTGGTTCACCGTGGTGCTGCCTTCGCTGGTGCTCAACTACTTCGGCCAGGGGGCGTTGCTGCTGAAAAACCCTGAAGCGATCAAAAACCCATTCTTCCTGCTGGCGCCCGACTGGGCGCTGATCCCGCTGCTGATTCTGGCAACCCTGGCAACGGTCATCGCCTCGCAGGCGGTGATTTCCGGCGTCTTCTCGCTGACTCGCCAGGCGGTGCGCCTGGGGTATTTGTCGCCGATGCGCATCATTCACACCTCGGAAATGGAATCCGGCCAGATCTACATTCCGGTGATCAACTGGACGCTGTATATCTCGGTGGTGCTGGTGATCATCGGCTTCGAACACTCCAGCAACCTGGCGGCGGCGTATGGTATCGCCGTCACCGGCACCATGGTGCTGACCAGCATACTGGTCACTTCGGTGGCGATTAATAACTGGCACTGGAACCGCTTCCTGGCGATCGGCATCGTAACCATCTTGCTGATCATCGACGTGCCGATGTTCTCCGCCAACGCCCTGAAGCTGTTCTCCGGCGGCTGGTTACCGCTGACCCTGGCGCTGGTGATGTTCATCATTATGACTACCTGGAAGAGCGAGCGTTTCCGCCTGTTGCGCCGTCTGCATGAGCACGGCAACTCGCTGGAGGCGATGATTGCCTCGCTGGAGAAATCGCCGCCGGTACGGGTGCCGGGCACCGCGGTCTTCTTGTCGCGCGCCACCAATGTCATTCCTTTTGCGCTGTTGCACAACCTGAAGCACAACAAGGTGCTGCATGAGCGCGTGGTGCTGCTGACGCTGCGCACCGAGGATGCGCCTTACGTGCACAACGTGCGCCGGGTGACCATCGAGCAGCTGTCGCCGACCTTCTGGCGGGTGGTGGCCAGCTACGGCTGGCGCGAAACGCCGAACGTGGAGGAAGTGTTCCACCGCTGCGGGCTGGAAGGGTTGCCGTGCCGCATGTCGGAGACGTCGTTCTTCATGTCCCATGAATCGCTGATCCTCACCAAGCGGCCATGGTACCTCTACCTGCGCGGCAAACTGTTCGTTGCTCTGAGCCGCAATGCGCTGCGCGCACCGGATCAGTTCGAAATCCCGCCGAACCGGGTCATCGAGCTCGGCACGCAGGTCGAGATCTAACCCGCCTGACAGGGGCTCAGCTAGGCTGGGCCCCTTTTGTTTGCGCTTTCTCCGTGCGCGAACGAAACGTTTCGATGACGATCACACTTCTGCATTGTCCGGGTTGCCTTCCCCTGCCGTTTTTTTACACTCCTCCAGAGAGCGAAACGTTTCGCTAGCGGAGTGAGAAGATGAAAAAAGGCGTATTACTGAATTCCGACGTGTCTGCCGTGATTGCCCGGCTGGGGCATACCGATCAGCTCACCTTGTGCGATGCGGGTTTGCCGATACCGGCGGCGACGCAGCGCATCGATCTGGCGCTGACGCAGGGCGTGCCGACCTTCATGCAGGTGTTCGCGGCGGTCACGCAAGAGATGCAGGTAGAAAGCGCCATCCTGGCGGAAGAAATCGTGAAACAAAATCCGTCGCTCCACGAGGCATTGTTGGCTGAACTGACCGCACTGGGCCAACGCCAGGGCAATACCATCGGCGTGCGTTATATCAGCCATCAGGCGTTTAAAGCGCAAACCGAGCACAGCCGGGCGGTGATCCGCAGCGGGGAGTGTTCGCCTTACGCGAACGTGATCCTGTGCGCCGGCGTAACTTTCTGAGGCGTTTATGCAACCTTTACTGCAACTGAAAGGGATTGATAAAGCCTTTCCCGGCGTGAAGGCGCTTTCCGGCGCCGCTCTCAGCGTTTATCCCGGCAAGGTGATGGCGCTGGTGGGGGAAAACGGCGCCGGGAAGTCCACCATGATGAAAGTGCTGACCGGCATCTACCAGAAAGACGCAGGCAGTCAGTATTTTCTCGGTAAAGAGGTGGCGTTCAACGGGCCTAAGGATTCGCAGGAAGCGGGCATCGGCATTATCCACCAGGAGCTGAACCTGATCCCGCAGCTGACGATTGCGGAAAACATCTTCCTCGGCCGCGAGTTCGTCAACCGTTTCGGCCGCATTGACTGGAAGCGCATGTACGCCGAGGCCGATCGCTTGCTGGCGCGCCTCAACCTGCGCTACAGCAGCCACCGGCTGGTGGGCGAGCTGTCGATTGGCGATCAGCAGATGGTGGAGATCGCCAAGGTGCTGAGCTTCGAATCGAAAGTGATCATCATGGACGAACCAACCGATGCGTTGACCGACACCGAAACCGCCTCGCTGTTCAAGGTGATCAATGAGCTGAAGGCCGAAGGGCGCGGCATCGTCTATATCTCACACCGTCTGAAAGAGATCTTTGAAATCTGCGACGACGTGACGGTATTTCGCGACGGGCAGTTCATCGCCGAGCGGCCGGTGAGCGAGCTGCAGGAAGATTCGCTGATTGAGATGATGGTCGGTCGCAAGCTGGAAGAACAATACCCGCGCCTTGATTTACCGCGCGGGGAAAAGCGGCTGGAAGTCAGTCATCTTTCCGGACCCGGCGTTGAAGACGTCAGCTTTACGCTGTATCGCGGTGAGATCCTCGGCGTGGCCGGCTTGATGGGCGCCGGGCGCACCGAATTGATGAAGATTCTGTACGGCGCCGCGTCGCGCAAGGCCGGCACCGTCAACCTCGACGGCCGCGAGGTGGTCACCCATTCGCCGCAGGATGGATTGGCGAACGGCATCGTCTATATCTCGGAAGACCGCAAGCGCGACGGCCTGGTGCTGGGCATGTCGGTGAAGGAAAACATGTCTCTGACCGCGCTGCGCTACTTCAGCCGCGCCGACGGCAGCCTGAAACAGGCCGACGAGCGGCAGGCGGTGGGAGATTTCATCCGCCTGTTCAATATCAAAACGCCGTCGATGGAGCAGCCGATAGGTCTGCTTTCCGGCGGCAATCAGCAGAAAGTGGCGATCGCCCGCGGCCTGATGACCCGGCCGAAGGTGCTGATCCTCGATGAGCCGACGCGCGGCGTCGATGTCGGGGCGAAAAAAGAGATCTATCAGTTAATCAACCAGTTCAAGCAGGAAGGGCTGAGCATCATTCTGGTGTCTTCGGAAATGCCGGAGGTGATGGGCATGAGCGATCGCATTCTGGTGATGCACGAAGGGCATCTCAGCGGCGAGTTCCCGATTGAACAGGCCACCCAGGAAGCGTTGATGGCGGCAGCCGTCGGCAAGCAATACGGCGTAAAGCAGGAGTAATCAGATATGAGTTCCCAGACTATCGCAGCTAAGCGCTGGTTCAGTAAAGAATGGCTGTTAGAGCAGAAGTCGTTGATTGCGCTGCTGGTGCTGATCGCCGTGGTCTCTTCCATGAGCCCGAACTTCTTCACCCTGAACAACCTGTTCAATATTCTGCAGCAGACCTCGGTCAACGCCATCATGGCGGTGGGGATGACGCTGGTGATCCTCACTTCCGGCATCGATCTGTCGGTGGGATCGCTGCTGGCCCTGACCGGCGCGGTGGCAGCGTCGATCGTCGGCTTTGAAGTCAACGCGCTGGTGGCGGTGGCGGCGGCCTTGGCGCTGGGCGCCGCGATTGGCGCCTGCACCGGGGTGATCGTCGCCAAAGGCAAGGTGCAAGCCTTTATCGCTACGCTGGTGATGATGCTGCTGCTGCGCGGCGTCACCATGGTGTACACCAACGGCAGCCCGATCAATACCGGTTTCACCGACGTGGCCGACACCTTTGGTTGGTTCGGCATCGGCCGTCCGCTGGGTGTGCCTACGCCGATCTGGATCATGGCGATCGTGTTCATCGCCGCCTGGTATATGCTGCACCATACGCGCCTGGGCCGCTATATTTATGCCCTGGGCGGCAATGAAGCGGCGACACGCCTGTCCGGTATCAGCGTCGATAAAGTGAAAATTATCGTCTATTCGCTGTGCGGCCTGCTGGCGGCGCTGGCGGGGGTGATCGAAGTAGCGCGCCTCTCGTCGGCGCAGCCGACTGCCGGCACCGGCTATGAGCTGGACGCCATCGCCGCCGTGGTGCTGGGCGGCACCAGCCTGGCCGGCGGCAAGGGACGCATCGTCGGCACGCTGATCGGGGCGCTGATCCTCGGTTTTCTGAACAACGGCCTGAATTTACTGGGTGTTTCTTCCTACTACCAAATGATCGTGAAGGCAGTGGTGATACTGCTGGCGGTTCTGGTAGATAACAAAAGCAACAAGTAACCTCCCCCTACAGGAATCACGATGATGAAAATGAAAAAACTGGCAACCTTAGCTTCCGCCATCGCGTTGAGCGCCACCCTGAGCGCCAATGCCATGGCCAAAGACACCATCGCGCTGGTGGTGTCCACCCTCAACAACCCGTTCTTCGTCTCGATGAAGGATGGGGCGCAGCAAGAGGCCAACAAGCTGGGTTATAACCTGGTGGTGCTGGATTCCCAAAACAACCCGGCGAAAGAGCTGGCCAACGTGCAGGATCTGATGGTGCGGGCGCCCAAGCTGCTGTTGATCAACCCGACCGACTCCGATGCGGTGGGCAACGCCATCAAGATGGCCAACCAGGCTAAGATCCCGGTCATCACGCTGGACCGCGTGGCGAGCAAGGGTGAAGTGGTGAGCCATATCGCTTCGGATAACCGCGTGGGCGGCAAAATGGCCGGCGACTTCATCGCCAAGAAAGCGGGCGCCGACGCCAAGGTGATTCAGCTGGAAGGCATTGCCGGCACCTCCGCCGCGCGTGAACGCGGCGAAGGCTTCAAACAGTCGCTGGATCAGAATAAATTCAAGCTGCTGGCCAGCCAGCCGGCCGATTTCGACCGCACCAAGGGCCTGAACGTGATGCAGAACCTGCTGACCGCTCACCCGGATGTGCAGGCGGTATTTGCCCAGAACGATGAAATGGCGCTGGGCGCGCTGCGTGCGCTGCAAACCGCCGGTAAAACCGACGTGATCGTGGTAGGCTTCGACGGCACTGCCGACGGCGTGAAAGCGGTTGAAGGCGGCAAGCTGGCGGCGACCGTGGCGCAGCGTCCCGATCAGATCGGCGTGATAGGCGTGGAAACCGCCGATAAAGTGCTGAAAGGCGAAAAAGTGCCGGCGACCATTCCGGTCGATTTGAAACTGGTCACTCAGTAAGTCATACCAGCGCCATCGGGACGGGGCGTTTACGATGGCGCGCAATTCAGGAATCAATGCGATGGAAACAGGTAAGCTGGTGGTTCTGGGCAGCATCAATGCCGACCATATCCTCAATATTGAACAATTCCCCCACCCGGGCGAAACGGTGATCGGGAAGCAGTATAAGGTGGCGTTTGGCGGCAAGGGCGCGAATCAGGCGGTGGCGGCCGGGCGCAGTGGGGCGGAGATCGCCTTTATCGCCTGCGTGGGCGCCGACGATATCGGCGAGCGTGTCCGCCGGCAGCTGGCGAGCGATCGCATTGATACCCAACCGATTGAAGCCATCGCCGACAGCACCACCGGCGTGGCGCTGATCTTCGTCAACGCCGAAGGCGAGAACGTGATCGGCATCAATGCCGGCGCCAACGCCGCGGTGACGCCGGATTACCTGGCGCGCTACCGGCAAAAAGTCATCGACGCCGACGCCCTGCTGATGCAGCTGGAGTCGCCGTTGGAGACGGTGATCGCCGCCGCCCGCTTGGCCAAGCAACATCAAACGCAGGTGATCCTCAACCCGGCCCCGGCGCGCGAGCTGCCGGACGAGCTGCTGGGGATGATTGATATGATCACCCCGAATGAAACCGAAGCGCAGCGCCTGACCGGCATCGCCGTGGACAGCGACGCCGATGCGGCGCGCGCGGCGCAGGCGCTGCACGACAAAGGCATCGCGACGGTGATCATCACCCTCGGCAGCCGCGGCGTGTGGCTGAGCGAAAACGGCAACGGCAAACGGGTGCCCGGCTTCAAAGTGCAAGCGGTGGATACCATCGCCGCCGGCGATACCTTTAACGGCGCGCTGGTCACTGCCCTGTTGGAAGGCAAGATCATGGCCGACGCGGTGCGTTTCGCCCATGCGGCGGCGGCGATCGCCGTCACCCGCCCCGGCGCGCAGCCTTCGGTGCCGTGGCGCGAAGAGATCGACGCCTTCTTGCAGCAACAGGGGTGATCCTTTGGCCACCATGAAAGATGTCGCCCGCCTGGCGGGCGTTTCAACCTCTACCGTTTCGCATGTGGTCAACAACAATCGCTTTGTCAGCGACAGCGTGCGCGACAAGGTCATGGCGGCCGTGGAACAGTTGAACTATGCGCCTTCTGCGCTGGCGCGCAGCCTGAAGCTTAATCAGACCCGCACCATCGGCATGCTGGTGACCGCCAGCAACAACCCGTTTTATGCTGAAGTGGTGCGCGGCGTGGAGCGCAGCTGCTATGAACGCGGCTATAGCCTGATCCTGTGCAATACCGAAGAAGACGCCGCGCGCATGAACCGCAGTATGGAGACGCTGCTGCAAAAGCGCGTCGACGGTTTGCTGTTGATGTGCACCGAAAATCACCGGCCATCTCAGGATGCCCTGAGTCGCTACCCGTCATTGCCGATCGTGATGATGGACTGGGCGCCGTTCGAGGGCGCGAACGACATTATTCAGGATAACTCGCTGCTGGGCGGCGAGATGGCGACCGATCATCTGATCGCCCGCGGCTATCGCAAGATCGCCTGCATCGCCGGCCCGCAGGACAAAACCACCGCTCGTCACCGACTGGAAGGCTATCGCAACGCGATGCGTCGCGCCGGATTACCGATCCCGCCAGGGTATGAAGTGCATTGCGACTTTGAGTTTGAAGGCGGCGTGACCGCCATGCGCCAGCTGCTGGCGCTGAAAGAGCCGCCGCATGCGGTGTTCGCCGGCAACGACGCGGTGGCGGTAGGCGTTTATCAGGCGCTGTATCAGGCCGGGCTTTCCGTGCCGCAGGATATGGCGGTGATGGGGTACGATGACATTGAACTGGCGCGTTATCTGGCGCCGCCGCTGAGCACCATTCATCAACCGAAGGATTCGCTGGGCGAGCTGGCGATCGATGCGCTGATCAACCGCCTGCAAAACCCGGAGCGCGCTCCCCAGGTGCTGGTGCTGACGCCCGAGCTGGTGGAGCGCGCCTCGGTGGGCCGCCGTTAACTGGCCGCCTTCGCTTCTTTCTTGCTTTCCTGGCCGCTGATCAAGTTGCGGCCATCTTTCCTTCTCAGCAACATAAATACCAGCGCCGACGCCACGGTGACGATCCCCATGGTGATAAAGGTGTAATGGAAGTGGTCGATCATAGTGCCTAACGACAGGGATTCGTAAAAACGCAGCACCGCCGCGCTGATCGCGACGCCGAAACTGATGGACAGCTGTTGGGTGACCGCCAGGACGCTGTTGCCGGCGCTGGCGTTGGCGTCGTTCAAATCCGCCAGGCTGATGGTATTCATGGCGGTGAACTGGGTGGACATCGCCATGCCCAGTACGAACAGCGGCAGGATCATCAGCCACAGCGGCATGCCTGGGCTCTGCAGGGCGAACTGCGCGATCAGCGCTCCGATGATAACGGTGATGCCGACCAGCGTTTTACGGTAGCCGAACCAGCGCAACACCTGAGTGACGGTGGATTTCGCCATCAGCGAGCCAATGGCGGTCGGCGCCATCATGCAGCCGGCGACGATCGCCGTGTAGCCAAATCCCACCTGCAGCATGAGCGGCATCAAAAACGGCACGCAGCCGGTGCCCAACCTGGAGGCGACGTTGCCGGCGATGCCGACTGAGAAAGTGCGGGTTTTGAACAGGTCGAGGCCGATCAGCGGCTGAGGATGACGGCGGGCGTGCGCGATGTAGCCGAACAGCATCACGAAGCCACTGAGCAGAATGCCCAGCGAAACGTAGCTCGCCAGCACCCGCTCGCCAAACAGTTCCAGCCCGGTGGAGATCAGCACCAGGCTCAGGCCGAACAGCATAAAGCCCAGAAAATCGAAGCGGCGCTTGGGCGTGGTGAAGTCCGGCATGTATTTGCGCGCATAGAAGATGCCGAGCAGGCCGATAGGGATATTGATCAGGAAAATCCAATGCCAGGTGGCGTAGGTCACCAGCCAGCCGCCCAGCAGCGGCCCCAGAATCGGCCCGACCAGGCCGGGCATGGTGACGAAATTCAGCACCGGCAGCAGTTCGCTGCGCGGGTAGGCGCGCAGCAGCGCCAGTCGCGCGACCGGCATCATCATCGCGCCGCCGATGCCCTGCAGCACGCGAGAGGCAACCAGCACGCTCAACGTGGGGGAGAGGGCGCACAACAGCGAACCGAGGGTGAATAACGTGACGGCGAAGATGAACACGCGGCGGGTGCCGAAGCGGTCCGCCAGCCAACCGCTGACCGGGATCAGCATCGCCACCGTCAGCGTATAGCTGATGACGGCCGATTGCATCGCCAGCGGCGAGTGCCCCAGGCTGTGGGCGATCGCCGGCAGCGCCGTGTTGAGGATGGTGGCGTCCAGCGCCTGCATAAAGAACGCCATTGCGGCGATCCACGGGAGTCCTGCCATACTGCGCGCGGATTGGGTCATGGTCGGTCCTGGTTAAATGGTCGTCTCTCCCTCATCTCTTTCTTCTATCTATAAGCGGGGAGCGTGTCTAGTCTTTCTCTTTCAGCAAAACTTGGCAGGCGACGAGGGCGCCTGCGCTGTCTCCGGCGAGTATCGCATCGACGATAGCCTGATGGTGGCGCAGCTTGATCACTTCATTGCCGGTGATGGCTCGGAAGTAACTCTGATACACCGAACTGAACAGGTTGGCGAACGAGGTCAGGAACGGATTGCCGCTGGCCTCGTAGATGAGCTGGTGGAATTGGGTATCGACCTGGATCCAGCGCTCGCGATCAAACTGGGTATGCAGCGCGCGCATTTCCGCCATCAGTTCCGCCAGCAGTTTGGTTTGCTGCGGGCTGGCGTGGTCTGCCGCCAACGCGCAGGCCTGCGGTTCCAGCGAGGTGCGCAATATAAGGAAGTGTTGCATCACCTGATCGAAGTTTTCCCGCGTCATCCACCAGGTCAGTAAATCCTGATCGAGGAAATTCCATTGGCTTTGCGGCATCACGCGGGTGCCAATGCGCGGGCGCGGCAACAACATGCCTTTGGCGGCTAACATCTTTACCGCTTCGCGCACCGCGGTGCGGCTGACGCCGAATTGCTCGCCCAGTTCCATTTCACCGGGCAGGATGCTGCCGGCCTGATAATCGCCTGCCAGAATTTGTTGGCCGAGTTTCTCTGCAAGCAGATAAGAAAGATTGCGTTGGGCGGCCTGTTGTTGTGCATTTAATGGCATGGCTGCGGATCCTTACTGACTTCGTTTCTTCTATTTTACTCCAGTGATCGCCAGCTTTTATGGCTGTTTGCCTGAAAAAGTGACATAAATTCGCCGCTTTTTCGCTCTTTTGCCGAAAAAATCCGCGCTTGAAAAGTTTTTTGCATTTAGGGGTTGCGGCCCGCTGAGAACTCCCTATAATGCGCCTCCACTGACCGGGAACAACGACTGACAAGCCGCCGGGTCAGCGAGAGGAAAGCGAAATAAACGCTTGACTCTCCGGGTGAAAAGCGTAGTATACGCAGCCCGCGCC